>CAWGWV010000014.1:0-296009 GCA_963826385.1 uncultured Chitinophagaceae bacterium
ACGAAAAGTATCCGGAAAGTGAGTTGACTTCCAAAATTATTGGTTGTTGTATGGAGGTACATAGGATACTTGGAAATGGTTCCAGGAAGTGATTTATCAAAGGGCATTAGCAATTGAGTTCAAAGGCAGGATATATCATTTAGCAGGGAACATGAAATGGATATTTTTTATAAAGATGAAAACATAGGAACAGGCGGGTTGACTTTTTTGTAGAAGGCAAGGTAATGCTTGAATTGAAAGCATTAATTCATTTGGAAGACGTACATCTTGCACAAGCAATCAATTATCTTGAAGCTATGGTTTAGCCATTGGTTTACTAGTTAATTTCGGCGCAAAAAGCTTAGAGTTTAAAAGAGTGATTGAATGAAACCATGCTAAGAAAAGAAATCATAGTCCATCAATCATTAATCACATTCAAAAAAATCACAGTTCAGACAAGAAAAGAAATGAGCACGAACCAGATAGTATCGCAAAGTATGGAGTTTCTGTAACACGTTAAGAGACGACGGCGTTGGATATGGAGATTATCTTGAACAGTTAACTTACCTGCTGTTTTTAAAAATGGCAGATGAATATAGCAAGCCTCCTTACAACCGTACGCTGGGTGTTCCGGCAGCATACAATTGGCAAAGCTTAACGGGTTTGCGTGGTGCAGAGCTGGAGGTTCATTACTCCATCACGCTTCGTGAGTTGGGTAAAGAGAAAGGCATACTCGGGCAGATATTTACCAAGAGCCAGAATAAGATACAGGACCCTGCCAAGCTGTACAAACTGGTAGACCTGATAGACCACGAGAACTGGGTAATGATGGGTGCAGATGTGAAGGGCGACATTTATGAAAGCCTGCTGGAGAAGAATGCGGAAGATACCAAGAGCGGCGCCGGTCAGTACTTTACGCCACGTGCACTCATAAGGGCAATGGTAGAATGTGTTCGTCCCGAACCGATGCGCACCATTGCAGACCCTGCATGTGGTACGGGTGGTTTCTTTTTAGCGGCGTACGATTTTATTGCTGATAAGCAGCACTACGATTTAGATAAAGAACAAAAGCGGTTTCTGAAGTTCAATACATTTTATGGCAACGAGATAGTGGCAGGCACAAGAAGGCTTGCACTGATGAACCTGTTCCTGCACAACATTGGCGATATAGACAGCGATAACAATATTTCACCCGCAGATGCATTGATTGCACCTACTGATGTTCGTTATGATTATGTATTAGCCAATCCGCCGTTTGGTAAAAAGAGCAGTCAAACCTTTACCAACGAAGAAGGCGAACAGGAAAAAGAAGACCTCACCTACAGTCGCCAGGACTTCTGGGCAACCACCAGCAACAAGCAACTGAACTTCGTTCAGCACATCCGCTCCATGCTAAAGTCGGGCGGCATGGCAGCAGTAGTTGTTCCGGACAATGTATTGTTTGAAGGCGGTGCAGGAGAGACGGTTCGTAAGAAGCTGTTGGAAACAACAGATGTTCATACCATCCTTCGTTTGCCCACCGGTATCTTTTATGCCAACGGCGTAAAAGCAAACGTCATCTTCTTCGACAACAAACCCAGCAGCAAAGACCCCTGGACAAAAGAGATCTGGTTCTACGACTACCGCACCAACATCCACCATACGCTTAAAAAGAACCCGCTAAAGCTGAGCGATCTGCAGGAGTTTATTACTTGTTATAATTCTTCTAACAGGCATAAGCGTGTTGAGACTTATCATGCTGTTGATAATCCTGAAGGCAGGTGGAGGAAGTTTGCTTATGATGAGATTGTTGCCCGTGATAAAACATCTTTAGACATTACCTGGCTAAAAGATAAATCACTTGCTGACTTAGATAATCTTCCTGATCCTGATGTATTGGCGGAGGAGATAGCGGAGAATTTGGAGAGTGCGTTGGCATCGTTTCAGCAGGTGCTTGCGTCTTTGCGAGACACGAAGCAATCTGATTAGCTCTCACATCTTTTCTTTCGCAACTTTCTTTAGATATTTTCTTTTCCAAAAAAAATCAGAAAAACAAAACAGCCTGTTACCCGGTAGTTAGTTCGATGGGTCTTTGAATTAAAGCGGTGAATATCAATAGAGCCATTTTGTACAGACAATCAGGTGGAAGCTTTCCTGCTTCAGCAGCCAATCGGATTAAACATTGAAATACATATGCTGTAATTGCAGCAGTTCTTCAGCCGGATCACGGAACGATCAAAGAACGGGCTGTTATCGTTCCAATCATAAACTTTTATTTGTTCCCAGGAAAGTCAACGACGGTTGCAAAAATGCCCTTATAAAAATGTTGGTTAAGTGGTTGATTTGTTAACTTTCCAAACCCGGAAGTAGAAGCACGTGCAATCGCTGAACATTGACCACATTGCGCTACACTTGTGCAGGTAATTTTACCACACTATAAAACCCAACCGTTCAACATGAACACCCCGCAAGAACTCAAGTTTCTCCGCAGCATCAAAACCGGCAAGGGATTGATGAAACTGATCGCTCAGTTAAGAGACCAGCGAAGAGCAAACAAACTACCGGGCAACAAACGGATTGCCCTTACAAACAATCAGCGGCAACGGATCCTCGCCAAAACCGATAGCCGCTGTCATGTCTGCGGCACAGAGCTCACCACCTTTCATGCCGATCATGTAAAGTCACACATCACCGGGGGCTTGCATGCAGAGAACAATTATTTACCAGTTGTGCCACCTGCAACAACCTGCGCTGGCATTACAGTTCAGAAGAAATACAACTGATCTTGAAGTTGGGCAGGTGGTTAAAAACAAAGCTCCTGAGTGAAGAAGCAGATGCCTTGACACTTGCCAACGAATTTGTTCAACACGATTTGAAACTGAGAAAGCGACGCACTGCCTGACCCTCTCTCCCGTTGCATCAGCACCTATCCCCAACAGTTATTCCAACAAGTAAATGAATACAATACAGTCAATCATCATCTGAAACTTGTTTGCTCCAAACAGGCAGTCATTATACTCCTATCCTACAAACTACACAAAAACAACAATCAATCAACGGAAGCCGGGTTATCTGAAGCGCATGCGATGAAGGTCAAAATGATCGCTGCCCATCATTTACTCAACGGAACCGGTACAGGAAAAGGAACGGCGTTCTGGCAATTTGAACATTGCATTTCCCTTGCATCCATTCTCTTAAAACTTCAACGCCAATCCTCCACTCGCAATGTATTTTCCATAGCCCCCTTCAAGGAAAATACCGGCCCGCGGCGACAGGTTTAATTTTGCACCGAGCGAAGCCTGGTAAGCCAGTTGCGTAGGCGCTTCCACGCCCATTGTTTTTACTCCATTTACATCTGTATAATCCTGTTCCCAGTTGTTGTAACCGATAGCGGTGCGCAGGTATGGCGATATTGCTTTTGATCTTGTCGGCAGGTATGTAACCACGTTCAGGAGCAGGCTCCAGTTTTCGTAATTGCCCGACAAATCCGGGGTGGTTGTGGTATTGTCATGCAGGAAATACGACTGCGATACTTTTCCATACGTCCCCATCACGCCGATGCTCAGGTAGCGGCTAAACTGGTAATCAATGGCACCTGTAAAAGGACCGGGTTGGTTCGCAATGGAGCCTTTGTGGTAGTCGGTGAAATTGGCAAAATACTGGTTGTCAAGATTGGGAAAACCATAGCCAACACTCAGGTTCACGCTGGGTTCAAAAGCAGCTGTTTTCCGGCTTTGGTGTTTTCGCATGGCAGGCGGCTGCTGAAAGCTACCACGTACCCGCGTGTTTCCAATGCCACCCCGGTAGCGGCCACGTCCCGAACGGCTCGACAATCACTTTTCCATGAACCTGTGCATCGGCCGCTATACACACCATGCAGAGCAACAGCAAACAAAATGTTTTCTTCATACAATTGATTTACCCCAAGATGGGTTTGTAAAGCATTGGTTTAACGAAGAAAAAAGATTGGGAAAGAAGGCGCACCAATTTTACCCCATTCACCTGTTCATGATAAAAAAAAATCAACAGGCAAATGAGCATTCGTCCTGTTGATTGTTTGTAAAGTAAAAGTCGTTTGTATTACATGATGGTTTCCAGGATTTCAAACAGTTCACTGTCGGTTTTTACCAGCACTTCTCTCGCTTTGCTGCCGGCATTTTTACCCACAATTCCTGCCGCTTCCAGCTGATCCATCAGCCTGCCGGCGCGATTGTATCCCAAGCTTCATTTTTCGTTGAATCAATGATGTGCTTCCAATCTGGTTGGCTACGATCAGTTTCGCCGCATCTTCAAACAAGGCATCACGGTCGCCGGCATCGAAATCTTTTCCCGCCAGTTCTTTTTCATCTTCAAATTCGGGCAGGTAATACTGTTCAGGAAAATTTTCCTGGTAGCCAATAAATTCAGCTACTTTTTCTACTTCGGGTGTATCTACAAAAGCGCATTGCAACCGCGTGATTTCACCGTTATAACTGATGAGCATATCGCCTTTACCAATCAGCTGTTCTGCACCGCCCGCATCAAGAATGGTGCGGCTGTCTATTTTGCTGGACACTTTAAAAGCAATACGTGCCGGGAAGTTGGCTTTGATGGTTCCCGTAATAATGTTCACAGAAGGGCCGTTGCGTGGCAATGATCAGGTGAATACCCACAGCACGGGCCAGCTGCGCCAACCGCGCAATCGGCATTTCCACTTCTTTGCCAGCCGTCATGATCAGGTCGGCAAACTCATCGACCACCAATACGATAAATGGCAAAAACTGGTGCCCTTTCTGCGGGTTTAGCCTGCGGCTGACAAATTTTTCATTGTATTCCTTAATGTTGCGGCAACCGGCTTCTTTCAGCAGATCGTAGCGGTTATCCATTTCAATGCACAACGCATTCAGGGTATAGATCACTTTTTTGGTATCGGTGATGATGGATTCTTCTTCACCGGGCAGTTTGGCAAGAAAATGTTTTTCAATCACGCGGTACAGACTCAGCTCTACTTTTTTTGGATCGACCAATACAAATTTTAGCTGCGATGGATGTTTTTTGTAAAGAGTGAAACCAGCAGTGTATTGATACCTACCGATTTACCTTGTCCTGTAGCGCCTGCCATCAGCAAGTGTGGCATACTGGCAAGGTCAACAATAAAGTTTTCGTTGTCTATTTTTTTACCAATGGCAATGGGTAGCGAAAAAGTGTTGTTTTGAAATTTGTCCGAAGCGAGCAAGCGTTTTCATGCTCACCACCGTTTTGCGCACATTGGGCACTTCTATACCAATGGTGCCTTTGCCGGGAATCGGCGCGATGATGCGGATGCCAAGCGCGGCAAGGCTTAACGCAATGTCGTCTTCCAGGTTTTTGATGCGGCTGATGCGCACGCCTGGCGCAGGTACAATTTCATACAACGTAACGGTTGGGCCTACCGTGGCGGCAATGCGCTGAATGGCGATATCGTAGTTTTTGAGCGTTTCAATGATCTGGTTTTTGTTGGCTTCCAGTTCTTCAGCGTCGTGCACTATTTTTTCGCTGCCGTGTGTTTCCAGCAAATCGAGCGTGGGAAACTTATAATCGTTCAGATCAAGCGCCGGATCGTATCATGTTTGTGTGCAGCAGGCGATGGCGGCACATTGGCAGCAACGAGCAATGGCTTCTTCCGCTGTTTCATTGTCAAGCGCTTCTTTGATTTCCAGAGACGGTTGGTCCGGCAGGGTTTCTTTTGATACTGGTTATTAGCGTTGCGTTTTGGTGCCGGCTGGTAAAATGTGGGCAGTTCATCTACCTGGCAGTCTTCATCATCCGATAATGATATGATCATCGGCTGATCAAATCGTTGACGATAAATTCAGGTTCATTGCTGGATTGCATTGTAAGAAAAGTAATTCTATCAATTTTCATCTACCGGCAACTTCATTCTATCATTGATTCCGTTTCTTCCGTGTTCTTCCGTTTCGTCTGTATCATTCATATCGCAGCACGAACCGCGGGTTATTGGTTCGGTCGTTCTTTCCACCAGAGTAATTCAGTTCATGCATCGGCAACGGTTGCGGGTTTGGGCATCACCACAGTAATTCCTTTCCCATTGGGCTTTCAATGTATTCAATGCCGGAGGTTCCGCAATTGGTTGTTCGGCAAGACACGGGCCGGCGGGCAACGGCGTTTTGGCTGCGGTTCAAACAGTTCTTCTTCCATTTCATCCCGCAACGACTGGAGCGGTGCATCCGGATGACTTTTTAGTTGTTTCCGGCAATTTAAACGAAGGATTGAACCGCCAAATGACATAGGCAAAAACGCTACAAACGACAGCAGTGCGCCGGTGCCGACGTTGCCAATCCATTTCACAAGCCATTGTTCCAGCAGTTCGCCCAAAGCACCGCCCCATGAAAAAGTACTGCCGTGTGACAAAAAAAGCAAGTGTGACACTGATTACCAACCAACCCGACAAGCATATATTTGAGATTGCGTAGAAGGCTGAATACTTTTTTACCAAACAAGAAATTGACGCCCGCTACAAAAAAGAAAGTACACAGCAGATATGCAGCTATTCCAAAACCGTAATTTATGATGTTATAGGCTGTATAAGCACCCAGCACACCCATCAGGTTGCTGACGCGCACATCAGTCGGTGCTGAAAATATGGACTGCCGAATTGCTGTACTTTGTCCTGATCCTGCTGCCAGGAAAAAAGGTAAGATGTGAACGCAATAAATAGAAAAATACAAATGAGAAGGCTGATGGCGCCCGATATTTTGCGGGTGCGGTCGTCTTTCACAATTTCCTGTATGGTAAAGTTGCTCTTCTCTTCCGGCTTAAGTTCTTCGGGTTTTGGCGGTGCCGGTTCAGCTTTTTTCTTTATTCTGTTCGCCATAATTCGTAAATAGTCGTGGTTCACAAACCTACCGGAATCACAACTTTTAACCAAGTATCTGTATAAAGGAAAGAGAATAAAAAAACAACGCACATTGTGTGGAAAAGCAGGGATGCGTTTCAAGTGGCTTCATGCAATCAAAGATTGAGGAGGGGTATGATCTGAATAAGCTGAAAAAACATCGGTCAATGCCGGTTTGATGACGAAAAATTTGAAAACTTACGTCAAAAGATCGTTTTTTCCCGGAAAACAATCAGGCAAGTAGGTTAATGAGCACCAAGATGAATAAGATGCTACTGATAATGGTGCAAATGACCACGTTCCGGCGCCGGTCAATGATTTCAGAAATGCGCCCGCTATAACGGATATTATGTAGCACGTTGATGATTTTTAACAGCAAGCCAGACAAAAAAAGCAATAACCATTGCATCAACCAGGGTACGTACTGTTTAAACAGATCTAATAGCATAATTAGATGATTTTCAAATCGTTAACGATCAAAGCTTACCAGTTTTACAAGTGACGAACAATTCGGTTTAAGTGCATACAAAGAGGAATTCATTCAATCTCATCAATCTGCAGAACAACCTATTATCTACAGTATAAACGTAAATACAAATGTATTGGTTTTGCACGAATCCATTCTAATGTTTCAACGATACTCAATTTGCACCAATATTTTCTCAATTTCCAAATCGATATCATTTTGGCTGCTTTAAAACAATTGAACAGATGTTGGTTTAACCAGTTACAGAAGACATCGGTTTTGTTTATTGTGCCAGCGAAATCCGAATCTGCAAACCAGCTCTCGTATTGGTGATCGGCGCAGAAGTTGAAATATACGGAATGGTGCGTTGCTGATCGAAATACAACTGCAGGTTGATGCGGTTGTTCAGCACATAATCAATAGAAGGCTGAATGCTGATTACCTTTTGACCACCCGTGCTGTACGCTGTCGGGAAATCGATACGGCTGTTGCTTTGCGCATCATCGCGAATCGAAAAATCAAGCCGGATGTTCAGATCGTTGCCGGTGCCGTTTTGCTGCGGATCCAGCTTTTTGAAACCCGGCAGTTTAAACGGCAGGTTCACATTTTTCTTCCGGATGCTGGCACCAAACACAAACTCGGTGCTGTTCACTTCACTCAATTGGTAATCTACCAAACTCAGACTCAACTGCCGGCTTCGTTTGTATTGAAAATTCAGATTGGTTTGGTTAATCGTTGTTACATCAAAACCAATCAGCGGGCTAAACTGCTCTGAAATGGTGATATTTGGCACCAGGAAAAACGGAACAAAATTGTTCGACACGGATCAATGAATCCCGGCGTTCCATAGTGAAACGGATCGTAAAAATTGAGTGCGCTGTTAAAGCTGTTCATGCTCAATTGACCGTTGTATCCATGCGTGATGGAAATGTTGGAAAATATACTTGCCAGCGCCGGAATTTTCGACAACCCGGTATACGTTACGCGCCAGTTGGGCAACGGTTTGATGCCGCTGAATGGATTTTTCCTGATGCTCGTATTGTTCTGGTTGATCAGTGCCACATCATTCGGATTTTTACCCGTATATGCGGCAATAAACGCCGGTATCAGCACATCCTGCGAGTTGCGACCATACCCGTTTGCATAGCCATCTGCTGTAATGGTTCCATCGTAATACTTGTTGTTGCCTGCCAGCCGTTGTGAAATCACTGAACGGTAATCTTCAAATTTGGTAAATATGCCTGATATCTCGGTTGGATTGTGCTTACTGAAAACAAGGTTTTGTAACTGATGTACGATACACTGAAACCACCACTTGCATACGGGCTTAGGTGACCGAAATTGTTGCCGGTTCCTGTAGTGTCTTTAAACAGTTCTGTATAGTCTTTATTGAAAGATTTATCAATATTTATGTCAACGATAAACTCAGGAATGGGTTCCAGTTGTCCTGTAATGCTCATGCGTTGCTCAAACGTTTGGCGGTACATCAGGTTAAATGTAGAATCCCTTGTAATCACGCCTTGCTGCTGCTTTTCTGTTCAGCCAGTTGGAGTCGGGTTGTCGTCCAAATACATAATCAAGCCCCGGCTGCATCGTATTGAAATTGTTTCCCAAAATGCGGCTGGTATCGGTATAACCGGGCACACGGCTGTAATAGTTTTCGCTGTAGTTAACCGAAGCTCGTTTCACCATGGTCAGCAGCCGCCGCCGGTGCGTGCTAAACCACTCACTTCCAACGGTTCGTTCAAACTCGCTTGCCGTGCGGCTTTGCGGGCATCTCTTTTTTGCCGGCGCCAGGTGCGCAGGGCAAGTTTCTTCTTTCTTCCTTTCAATCTTTCACGTTACTTCAGCACGGGTACGCTGGCTGCTGTCGGCGGTTTTTTGAGCTTTGGCTTCTTCTGCTGCCGTGTGCGTTGCTTGGCGCTTTGTGGCGCTGCCGGTGTATTTACCGCATTCAGGAACCGCGATTTGGCATATAACCGTGAAAAATCAAATTCGCCATTAAAGCTGTTTTGCTGACCATTTTCTAGCGTATTGCCCAAGATTTCACGGCCAGCAAACTGGCGCCAATCCAGTTATAATTGGTGGTAGTAATTGTATCGTGCTGTGATCCAGTCGGCAAAAGGCAGTTTGCTCAGCGGCAAATTGTAACTGACGGTTGCTCTTTGCTGGTACAATGTATTGCGACCGCCATCCCAGAAGTTGTGCCTTACCGAATCTCGTTTAGCTGGCGTATTGATTTTGCCATATGGTTCATCAACCCGGGCAAAATTGGTTGCGCTGAAATCAAAGTTCAGGCTGCGTGTTAAATCCCACCGGGCATTGTAATACCGGTCGAAAGTGAAATATTTATCGTACGTGGTATCTACCCTTTCTACTTTGCTATCGTACGTATTTACAATGCGCGGCACATATTGCCCAAATTGCCGGTCAACATCTGCCCTGAAACTTAGCAGCGAAGGGTTGAAGTTATAATTGAAATCGCGCGACGAGTGCAAACCACGGGCTTTTGTTGCGGATCAGCCGTTTAAACGGTTCTTTATAATGGGCGGGACTGTTGTACGTGTAGCCCAAACCTGCCCTTTGCTTTGTTAGTTTGTTTAAGATCAATGATGGGCGTAGTTTGCGTGATTTGAGTAAACGAATAACTGAAATCTAAATTACTCAGGCTCCACAGCTTTGCATTGGCTGTTGGCTGTGCAAACCGCACATTGGTAAAATTGAGTGTTTTAATAGTGGTCTGGTCCAGCGCGACATCGCTTAATCGAATCTTTATTGCTTGTGTTTGCAAGCTTGTACTTATATTTCACATCCAGATCGTACGGATCGTATTCCGGTGTTAGAATCGTTTTGTTGATACTTGCATACACAGGAATAGTGATGCCTAATTTATGAGGCAACAATCTGCCGGCATCAATATTGAGCGCAGCATCGTATTGCAGCATGTTATTGCGGGCACGTTCATTTACGCGTTGCTCCAATGCCGCCCCAACCTTGCGAATATGTATTGGCAGAAACGGACAACGTTCCCAAATCGGCAAGCTGCATATCTACCCTGCCGAGAGCTGCATAACCGCCCTTTTCATCCAGTTCAGAAAGCGCAATTCATTAACCCACACTTCTGTGCTGATTGTATTGGTATTGCCATCGGCTGGATTTTCAACCCCAATCAAAAAGCCTCGTACTTCGCCGAGGTTGGGATTGCCCAAAACCGAAAATGTTTTGTTCGCCAATCTTGTTCGCGGTAAATAGATGCCGATGTGCTGCGCGCCGGTGTTTCGCCGAAGTTTCAAGTTAATCAGTTCGCTTAGCGAAAAGTCGAGGTTGTTGGAATCCGGCCAAATAAGTGCTGGATCGGACGTGCCAAATTGCGTGATCTGTAGTGGAATTTTGATTTCATAGTAGTTGTTCAGGAAATCCTGACCAATACGTATCACCGCATTAATTTGTCCATTTTGTAAATTGTCAATGCCAAACGATTCGGCATGCAGAAACATAGACAGTTTTCCATATTGCCGCATGTCGAGGTTCAATGTTTTGAATACGGCGCGCGATTGTCCATCGGCGCAGGTTTTGAATACGCAAGACTCATGGATTGTTCATTCTGCAAGAGGTTAATACCGTTGTTGCTTAGCGTTTGTACACGTTCGATGCCCGGCGGAATTTTATAAGGCACAGGCGAACGGGCACTGTTTTCTTCCAGGTTTACCGCCAGTACATCAAATGTTGTATTGGTATTGGTGGACAACTGCGTGTAGGAACCCGTAGTATCAAGTTCGTATTTAAAGTTTCTCCATTGGTTGCGAACCAGATCCAGCGATGCAAAACGCATCACTACCGAATCTTCAAAACCCGTCATGTACATACGGATGAACCGAATGGATTTAAAATCTGGGATGTTGCCAATTTTAGCTGTAAACTCATTGATGGGCACCCGGAACAAATACCAGTTTTCTGCCGATGAAGTGCCATTGGCAAGTTTGGGAGTTATTACCCGCTTATCGGTGATGTACTTTGTCAACCCGACATCCATCCCCGGTTTCAGGTCTATTTCGTATTCGTAATATTCTTCTGTTTCGTTCAAGTGTATTGTCCCGGTTCAGATCTTCATTGTCGGGATACAAAGTTGCCGCTGAAGAATACAAAGAACTGGCAGAAGATACCGGCGAATTTCCCTGCTGGTTGTTGTAATATTTATACCTGCCTAAAATGCCTGTATTGTTGGCATCGTACCGGGAATCGCGATACCAGATGTAATTGTCATTTGAAGGATCCTGGCTGGCACGCTGGTAAAAAGTGAGAAGTTGCGCCAAAATTGGTAGCAAGTTCAGCAAGATATTCGCTTCGTACTATTCTTTCAGAATCATCGGCCAAGCCATCAAAACCAACATCCTGGTAAGGACGATCCTGTGGATCGTTGCTAAATGCATTGGTGACCTGTATGGGATTCACAGGCGTTTTTCCCCAAACCGAACGTGGTATCTACGGCATGCCGGCTGGTTGGTGTGCTCAGCCCGTTTTCATAAAACCGGCGACCGTCTTTCAATACATCTTCGCTGATGTTACCAAGATTGATGAACAATTTTCCGCCGCTGCTGTTTGGTTTTTTGATAAACGGATCCTGAATCCAGAATTCAATAAACTGCACATTGCCGGTTTCAAAATCGGTCTGGTCGATGCTGCGCATAATGCCGCCCCAACGTTTTTGCGGGTTCAGCAGCCTGCCATTGGCAGTAATTTCCGAAGGGCTGCGTTTCGTAATTGTATTGTCCCGGTTCCGTGGGATAATACGCCAGATCAAACGTCGTGCTTTGCACATCGGTGATGTTGGTGGTGCGTTGCGGGAACAGTTCATTGGTATATACAGTTCTTACCTGCGGATCGCTCAGTGCGTTGAGATCTCTGCGCAGCGGATTGCTCGGGCTGTTTTTATCCTGCAGAACCGGCTCGATATTGTACCAGGCAAGTCTTGCCCTGTTTTTTCCATAGGCAAGGTCGTTGTTGAGCGAAGCTTCGGGAAAACGTGTGGTTCCCTGCGGTGTTGATGCCATTGCCCACGACACCATCGGGTATCGCAAATCTACATTGCTGGTGCTGCCTTCAAAATCATCAATGTAAATGAGTCCATTGCCACCTTTGCCTATTTGCGCCGGATGTCCTGGTTTCAAGGTAGCCGCTTCGCCATAAGCATTTATCGTACTGGTGGCCGTAGTGGTGTAAAAAGGAATTTTGTCCAGCAAGCGTGTTAAGCCCAGGCAGTTCTGAACGGTAGTTGAAATCAACACCATACATGGCATTGTTGATGGGATCTTCGCCATAATTCATTTTGGTGAAATAAGGCCGCTCGCTGATGCGCTCCATGGTTGCGCCCAGTGTTAATTTATCGTTGACAAGATAATCTGCCCGCAAGCCGATAAAGCTGCGTTGCTGAATGCCATACGTTGCATTGTTTTCAAAAGAAACATTCACCGGCACACCGGAATTGACGATAGCCTGGTTAATGATTTTCAGCGTTCCGAGATTATAATCAACAATAAAATCGGTATTTTCCAGCAATGCCTGCCCGCCCGCCGTAACCGTTACAGAGCCTTGCGGAATATTGAAACCGCCGAGATAAATATCAGTGTTGGAACTGCCTTTCACGGTTCCCTGCACCATGTAGCGGTTGAGGTTGGCATAGGTTTGCGCAATGGCTTTTATGGAATCGTAGAGCTGGTAGTAAATATATTTCTGCTTGATGTCGGCGTGGCTGGTCGCTGAAAGCCAGGTTTTCAAGGTCTTTGCCAAAAGGTTCCAGCACCGGGAAAATGATTTTCCCCTGCTGCGACAAAACGGTAAAACTGTCCACATAATCGTACTGACCGTCAGGCGATGGATCGTTGCGGTTATTGAGCCGGTCGAGATTCAGGATGCGTGAGCAACGAGGTGCCAGAAACGGCCTCACTGCTTTCGGGCAGGTAACGTTTTAACCCGCCGCTGGGCTCTTCATAAAACACATTCAGTTTGAAATCTTCGCGGCTCAATCCGCTTACATCCAAGCGAATACACATTTTTCATCATCAAATCCCAGATAGGAAGATTGACACGCTGCGAAGTGGCTTTCAGTAATTTGAGGAACAAAACTTTTTGAACACCCTGCGTAGAATCTACCGCTACATCCTGCGAAAATTCACCTACCTGGAATACTTTTCCGTTGTAGGAATATTGATACGCAACACCCAATACTTCATCGGGCTGCAATTGCTGGTACAACGAAATAAATCCAGCCTGGCGGTTGAAATAATATTCGTTGGGCGTTAGCTGGCGGGCAAATGTTTTTTCAAAATCTTCCACCGGTTTCAATCCTTTGGCAACAAGAATGCTGTTGATGCGAGGAAGGCAACGCGGTTGGCTTCGGATTGGAGGTTAAGAAATGAATACAAATCGTTCGCGCCGTTTTGCGGCAGCGAATCGGTGGTTAGTGAATGCACGTTTGGATTGTATGGCGAGTTTTCGCCTAAATCCATCAAACCAACAACCGTTCGCGCGCTGGTGGTGGTACCGGTACGGTTGGTAATCCATACTTCAAGCCGCAGTATCTGCACCTGGCTGTTGACCACCGGCAGATTTGCCATGGTGCGGTTGTAGTGTGTTCTAAAATATTGACCCATCAAGAAGTTGCGGTTCTCATCGTAATCATCCATTTTTTTGATGATTTGCTGCGATAAGCCGCCGCCCTGAAGTGTGAGTGACTGCCGTTGCGAACGTTCGCTGGCCAATGCAGCAGTAAAGTACAATCGTCCAAACTGCAGTTGTGTTTTTAACCCAAACAAACTTTGCACACTGCTCATCAGCGTGCCTTTGGTTTGAAACGACATGTTACCCGCTTCAATGGATTTCAGGATTTCATCGTCTTTTCCCTTATAATCGAGTTTGAGCTGGTTTTGAAAATCGAAATTGGCGAGTGTATTATAACTGATGGGCAGTTTCAATTTGTTGCCAATATTGGCAAGTACATTGAGGTTGGCATCCATATCAAAATCGAAACCACCATTGCGGCGTGCCCGTTCCGATAAGGTTGGGTTTTTGATGTTTTGTCCCTGGTAACCCAGCCGCAGATCCACATTGCCCTGTGGTTTGATGGACACTTTTAAGCCCGCTGGTATCTAATGCCAAAAATGCGGTCGAACAACGTGTTGTACACCTGCATGGGCGGCCGATGTGCTTTGCGGTTCAGGTAGCAAAGAGTTTGCGAACGTTCCTTAAAATAATTTCGTTCCGCCTGCTGGTTTTGCAATTGCCAGAACTCATCGTAGGTAAAATAGGTAGGCTTGCGGTAGTAGGTATTACCGATTTTTTCAATGATGTAATATTGCTTGGTTACAGGATCGTATTCAATATTTTGCTTTTACAATGCCCGTATCGCTCAGATTGAACGGATTGTTGTTCCGGTAGGTAAACCTGTCGCCACGCCGGTCTTTAAGCGGATAATGAAGCGTATCTCTTGGGGGCTTGCGCGTAGCTGTCGGCGGTTTGTGCCAGCAAACATGTAGCTGCAAACCAATGCCCGATAAGCCAGCAAATAAAACCGATTAAATAAAATTATCTTCGCCAATGTCAGTTAGCTCTCTTGTTGAAGTAGAATTTATCTTATACGCCTACATATTTTTAAGTGATAACCGGATTAATTCTTCAAGACTCACCTCCCCGGGTACCGTTTTGATTGCTTTTTTCAGCGCTGCTTCTGCGGCGGGTCGCGCAATGCCCAGGGATGTTAATGCATTTAACGTATCTTGTTCAATAGTATTGTTTGCCGGTACAAAAGCCTCTGCGGAACTTGTGGAATGCTTGCCCAATTTGTCTTTTAGTTCCAGTACAGCCGTTCGGCAGTTTTTCGGCCAATCCCTTTCATCAGCTTCCAGTTGCCTCGCATTGCCCTGCAGGATGGCTTTTATAATTTCGTCAGGCCTCATTCCCGACAGCATCATCCGCGCCGTAGACGCACCAACGCCCGATACACTGATGAGTTGCAAAAAAAGATCTTTCTCTGCCGCTTCATGAAAGCCAAACAACGTCTGGCTGTTTTCGGTAATGTGCAGATAGGTAGCCAGCTGCCCGCTTTTGCTGTTGCTGATGGCAGAATACGTATTGAGACTGATTTGCAATTCATATCCCACACCATTCACATCCACAATAACCTGTGCCGGCGATTTAATAATAAAGTTTCCTCTTACAAATGCGATCATAATTCAGCTGTGGCAAATGTATTGTTTTATGTGAAAATTTTTACAAAACAGATAAGACATCCGGCGGAAAGAACAGTCACCTGTTCTGGAAGATTTAAAAAGGGAAAAATCAAAGGAAACTTATTCGGTAAGTTTTTCCAGTATCCGCACTTCATCGACGGTTACGGTACTGATTAACTCAAACTGATCATTGATGGTTTTGAGATCCGACAAGGTTTTGCGAACAGTGGTTTCCATTTCGGCTTCACCGGCGGTCAGCTCACGGCGGCGCATTGCCAGCAGTTCCTGCACTTTTTTGCTGGCTGGCAAGGCAGGCTTGATTTGCGCAGCGGAAACCGTTTGATGATGCGCGAGTACATCTATCGGCTACCTGGAACTGCTTGTCGATCTGTTGCACCAGCGGAATAAATTCTTCTGACGCATATTTGTTGCCGGTTCGTTGTGCATAATAAGACAACGAAGCGATATACGAAGTGAGCGTATGGCTGGTGGCGACAAACTGGTGATATTGCTGCATTTTTTCCTGCCTGGTTTTTGGGTTCACTCAACATTCGCTGAAACGTGTCAGACAAGTTTGCAAGTGCTACAAACGCTTCTTTCCGGTGGAGTTTAAAAATGCCGTTTCATCAACAGGTTTTCCTAAAAATGATTGTGCAACCGTGTAAGAAATAATGCCGGTTGGCTGCCAATGCTGTTTCTATATGTTCATCGATATGCTCGCGTTCCCAGTTGGGCAATACAAAGATGGAAATGGGCCAGGCAATAGCCGAGCCGATCAGCGTATCAATCAGCCGGTCAGTAAGGGCGTGTTGAAATCCGGCTGCACTAAAAAGTTGAAACTGATCAATACATACAAAGTAATGCCCGCACTGCCAATAAAATAATTGAGCCGTAAAAACCTATAAGCAATGACCATGGTAACAATCATTGCAATAAACAAAACGGTGGTATCATTTACCAAAATACAGCAATGCCAAAACCCAACACCGCACCGGTTACAGTGCCTGCCACGCGTTGAATGTTGCGCTTTCGGGTAATGCTGTAGGCAGGTTTAATGATAACCGCAATGGTTAGCAATATCCAGTATCCATGTCCCAACGGAAAAAACAAGTGAAATGGTATACCCCATCAGCAAACCAATCGTAAGCCTTACGGCATGCCGGAACAAAGAAGATTTTAAAGACATGTTGCTGAGCAGCAAGCCGAGGATCAATGTTGCTGTGCGAAATGAATTGTTCAAGGTCAACTGTGTTGTTATATTCTTTGCTGATGTTCTGATCGTAATACGTGCTGAGTCGCAGTCGTTTGATGCGTTCAGTAATGTCCTGCAGGCTGTACAGTATCTGCCGCAGGGCAATAAAATCTTCAATGGTATTCTCATTCAGACCGTTTCTTTGCGTAACTACAAAAAAGATTCATACTGTTCTGCTTGCAATGCATCCAGGTCACGCTGGCTCGAAGCAGGAAAACCACTTTGCAATGCCAGCCCCACTTCGTGCAGCTCGCCCGAAAGAAATGAATCTGTTTCCCAACGGTTTGCAAAATGTCCTGATGCGTCAAATTTTTGGTGAAGTTCTTCATAATCGTATTGCGAAGTCATAATGCGTTCCATCAGGTCAATACTATCAAGAAACACCGACATCAGCACGCGGCTTTTTACCGTATGATTCTGCCACAATGCTGCGTGTTTTGAACATGATTTCGCGCAGCTCATCCTGCATCTGCCTGATGCTTACCTGGTAGTGGATAAGCTGGTTGTATAAAGCCGGAATAATCTGTGTGACCGTGTATAAAATCGCCTTTAATCTGCAGATAACCGGCTGTTTCGATCATGCATTCGCCAAGCAATTGTTGAATCAGTTTGTAAGGACGAGGTTATAGGAAACAAGAGTTAACAGTGTGTACCAAATACCACCGGCTGCAAACAAGCAATGCCTCGTGTAAGTGCTGTGCCGGAGCCAGAAAATGCCCATCGATATTAAGAATAAACACAAGCAATGCATTTAGCCCGATGGCGGCAGCCCGTGCTTCCATATACTGCAATGAGGGAAAAAAACATCCCAAATACAACAATGGCAATCAATGACAAACGGCGGAATAGGCATTGAATGCGCCTGCTATCAGAATCACAAAAAAATTGAGGAACAATGGAGATTACATAGGCTGTTGCGCCGGTGATGAAGTGGTCCCGGGCTATCGGTAAAACCGGTGAAAATAGCACCCAACGGTAAAGCGAAATGGCGCTGAGCAACAAGTCGTAATGATACAATATAAAGGCAGGGATAAGCGCAGCCGCCGTCATCCGGATGCTGGTGTACAGATTTTGACTGTTGAGATATTTCCGCAGTTGCCGGGTGGCTTCATTTTGTGCCATAGAATCGTTACAAACTTAAGATGAACAGGTATTTCCACATTCATCCTTAATAAACAATTAAAATAATTAACACAGTTTTCCACCATATAAACTTATCTATACATTTGGTATCAATTTAGTATCCGTTAATTAAACAAAAGGGTCATGGAAAGGGAATTGATATTGCTTAAGCCAAAAGATTGTATCTTGAGTGTTGAAGACATTGAGACTGAGAAACAAAATATGAAAAAACTGTTTCCCTACATTGAATCTTTCAACGCTTTTATCGTAACAAATGAAGTGCTTGATATTGTTGAGCACAAAAAAGTGACCGGTCGTCACAGGCTGCTAAAAGCGTTTTGTGGTGAGAAATCCGAACATGAACTTTTTATCATTTGTAACAATTAATGAAAAGCGCAGAATATACATTCTGCGCTTTTTTTATGCACATGCTGTTACATCGCTTTTACTTCCTTTTCCATTTTACTTTTTCATCTTTTATTTTCCTTTACGCTAGCCTTCCTTTTCATACATAATACTGTTGGCAGTTTACTGTCTTTTCACTCAATTTGCGCTTTTTTTATTGCAGCCTTTTTATGATTTTATACAAAACGACAAACAGACATACAGCAATAGATCAGCAAAAAAAACAGGGCACAGTCATTGGCTTTGTGCCCACCATGGGCGCCCTGCACAGCGGGCATCTGTCGCTGATTAGAGCCAGCCGCCAACAAAATGACATTACTGTTTGCAGCATTTTTGTAAACCCAACACAGTTCAACGATATCACCGATTTCCACAAATATCCTGTTACCATCGAGTCCGATATTTTACAATTGACGAAGGCAAACACGGATATTTTCTTTTTGCCATCGGTAGACGAAATGTATCCGCCGGCACGAAATCTACACATCATTATCGAACTTGGAAGTCTTGAAAGCGTGTTTGAAGGTGAATACCGTCCTGGGCATTTCCAGGGCGTTTGCCAGGTGGTGCACCGCCTGTTTTCGATCGTTATGCCGCACACGTGCTTATTTTGGTCAGAAAGATTATCAGCAATGCATGGTTATCAAAAAGCTGATGGTAATTAACAATTACCCGATTGATATTCTTGTTCATCCAACCATCCGCGAAGCAAAGCGGGCTGGCCATGAGCAGCCGCAATATGCGCCTCAGTAAAGAAGACAAATAAATGCGTCTGCACTCTACAAAGCTTTACTATCATGTCAAAGAACACATATCCAACCAACCAATAGCAACTGTTTCGGAACAGGAAGCCTGGAAACAATGATACTGAAGCATGGATTTACAAGATGCGATTATCTCAAAATAGCCGATGCAGAAACGTTGTTGCCCCATGTCAGCTAGATCAACAAATCCGGCAAAACTGGTCATTCTAGCTGCTGCTTATTTAGGTGGTGTGAGGCTGATAGACAACCTGTTGCTATAACATTGTCGTTTGCAGAGCATTCTACATTAACTCACACTGTTTCCTGATAAAACATTCTTTTAACACAGATTACAAAATCTTGTTTTAAATTGCACTACGAAAATAATCGTAAGATGAGTGAATCAGAAAATATTAAAACCCACAGAAAGTGAACTGGAAATATTGCGGGTGTTGTGGGATAAGAAAAAAGCAACCGTACGTGAAGTGCACGAAACCATTGAGTGTTTTTAAAGATTGCGGTTATACCACTACGCTGAAGCTGATGCAGATCATGTTTGAAAAAGGCTTGGTGAAGCGGGATGATTCGAGCAAAACCCATATTTATGAACCCATTGTTTCAAAAGAAAATACCCAGAAACAATTGGTGGATAAAATGGTGAATTCGCTTGTTTGGCGGATCGGCTACGCAACTGGTGATGCAGGCGTTGGGCACAAAAGCGCCATCGGCAGACGAGCTCGACGAACTGCAGAAGTTGCTTGATAACTTTAAAAAACAATAACTCATGTCTTCTTACCTACAAATGCCTTTTTTGAGGCGCTGGGCTATGCCATTGCCAATAGTTTGTGGCAGGTAGCTTTGCTGTGGCTGATTGCCAATTTGGTAAACAGCATCGCAAAGCAATCGTCGCACATAAAATATGTTACCGCTCTTTGTGCGCAGATGGCAGGCTTTGTATGGTTTGTAACACCTATCGAGTTTTATTACCAACATGCAGTTGCGGCTTCTGCAGATGCAGCAATCAATGTTTACGCAATAATGCGGTAGTTTACACGCAGATACCCCAATGGCAACGAATGGCTGCTCTCTTTTTATCAAATGCAGAAGCCATTCTGCCTTATTTGTCGTTGCCTACCTCGTAGTTGCTGACGTTGCTTGCTGTTAAATGGATTCTTAATTTCCGATGTACAAGACAACTGGCAACAAACGGATTTGCCGCCGGCGACAGCAAATGGCAGAATTTTGTAAATGGAATGGCTGACCGTATGCGGTGTATTGCAGAGAGTAAGCTGTATGTTTCTGCCACTGCCGTCAGCCCGCTTACCATTGGTTATTTAAAGCCCATCATTTTGTTGCCTGCTTGCCGGCATCAATCATTCTGTCTAGCCGAGCAGATGGAAGCTGTTTTGCTACACGAACTGGCACACATCAAACGATCAGATTATATCATCAATCTTTTGGTCAGTGTCACTCGAAATCGTTTTGTTTTTCAATCCTTTCACACGCTTGCTAAGCAGGCAAATACAGAAAGAAAGAGAAAATTGCTGCGATGACAGGTGCTGCAACCACCAATACAATGCTGCCATGTATGCCGATGCGCTCGTTCGCATTGCTTACCTGCAAACAACAGGCGGCTTTGCAGATGAATGCCGCATCTCAGCAAAAGACGGTGAATTGTTACAGCGCGTAAAACGGATGGTGCAGCCCGGCGAACAACATTTCAGCTATAAACATCATGCTGCTGCACTTGCGCTGATAACCGCTCTGTTACTGACTGTTGCCTGGTTACAACCTTCCGCACATACATATCATCAGCAACAAACGGCGTGCTGACAAAGCAGTTTCTAACAAAACACCAGCAACAGCAGCTGATCAGGTGCCAACTTTTCATCCGTTATTGGAAGATGCTTTCCCTTTATTATCTACTTCTGTGCCTCATCATGCGGATAAATCAAACGTGGTAACAGAGATTGTACAACCAGACAGTATTACAATGAACGCCATGCGCGAATCCCGCACAGCGGATTCAGCAAATAGCTCCGGACATTGATAAAGAAATTCAAACCATTAACCTGGAAGAAAGTGATGGAAGATGCAAAGCAAGTAGCGGCAACAAGCCTGGCTTTGTTTGACTGGCAGTCGCTGCAGGCAATGAACTGATTTTTGCCCGATTCTGCGTTTATCATACATTCCGTACTTGATGCGATGACTGTTGAAAAAGTCAAACTAAAAGCTGCAAAAGCTAAGCTGGCTGCAGCTGAAGGCGCAGTTAGCTGCCATAAACCAGAAGAACGAACGCGTTAGTTTCCACTTACAGCGATAATAGAAGTTTTTATCCTTTCAGCCGGCGACTTTGCGGCCATTAGCGAAGACATATTTCAGCAAATATTCGATAGCCTCGCATTTCGGGGTCTGAAATGTGACACCACCCTAAACAATGCGGGATACAAAAGAACGCAAAGCCAGGGAAAAAGAGCAGCAATGGATAATGAAAGTTAGTTTGGAAAGCGACCTCAAAAAAGCGGCAGACTTACAACCGTAAGCAGGCTTACGCCACCACCCCCACCCTCTATTTTTACAATTTCAGAAACACCGGGTGTTATGGTAAATACCGAAGCACCTGTAGCACCGCCACGTCTGCCTTTGCCGAAAGTCGTGTTTGCTCAACTTCATTCTGTAGAAGAAGACGTAACCAATGTAAAATTATTCCAAAGCCATTCACATCATCAACAACGATGGACGCAACGAATGAACATCATTATAGAAATCAGGCAGTAAAATAAGATTCGAAATTGTTTACAATCCCAATACATCTTTCATTGTAAACACGCCTTTTTTATCGTGTAAAAAAGCAGCAGCCATCACGGCTCCCGATGCAAATCCTTTGCGGTTGTGCGCGGTGTGAATAATATCGATATCGTCAATATCGCTTTTGTATTTGATGACATGTGTGCCCGGCGCAGGATCTGTGCGACACTCGTGATCTGGATATCTTCACTGTGCAGTGCTTATTCGTGGTTTACCCATTGCTGTTTTGTGAACGTGCTGCATAATCTGTTCAGCAAGCGTAATAGCCGTGCCGCTCGGTGCATCTTTTTTCTGTGTATGATGAATTTCTTCAATCATTACATCATATTCTTCATAAGCTGACATTAGTTTAGCGAGGTAAGTATTGAGTTCAAAAAAAAGATTGACGCCAATACTGAAATTGCTGGCATACAGAAATGCGCCATTTTTCTGCTTCGCAATATTGCTTTATTTCATCCCATTGCTGCAGCCAGCCTGTAGAGCCACTCACTACCGGCAAGCCTGCATCAAGGCATTTTTTGATGTTTTGTACAGCACTGTGAGGCGAAGTAAATTCAATGGCAACATCGGCTTTTTGCAGGTTGGCAGTAATCATTTCAGCAGAGTTGCGGCTGTTGATTTTCAGCACAATTTCATGACCGTTTTTTTACTGCAATTTCTTCAATGGCTTTTCCCATTTTGCCGTAACCAATCAAGTGCAATTTTCATATAGTTATCGTTTAAATAAAGGGCAGGTTTGCGCGGTGGCTGCCGTTTGAAATTGAATACCAGGCTCAAGTCCTGCCGTATGTGTTAACCGGAAGGTATTGAGGCTGGATATGAAGACTCAAATCATCACTTACATCAAAGTCTTTAAGATGACCAAATACAGTTGCGTCGGCAACATTAACACCCCACAAAATGAAAAACCAAAGAAGCTGTAATCTTTGTTTCTTTTAAAAGAATTGCGGTAAGACTGATAGGTAGACAAGCTGAAATAATTACCGCTTTTGTTTTTACGGTTGAACTGACATCGCGTAGCATCGAACTATCTTTAACAGTCGGCAACGTTGCCGCATAAACAGCTTCGTAGGCAAACTTCATCCTTTTGTAATAGGTATTGTTGTACACATACAAGGTAGCCGGAACTGCCAGTGCGCCATATACAATAGGAATTTTCCAATATTCGTGGTTGTAGGCCTGTCCCCAGCCCGGCAATACGGCAGACCGGAACGTGGCTTTTCGCGGGATCGTGCTTTTCTTTGCTGGTGCACCGGCAGTATCGGTAATCACAATCTGCGAGGTATCGCCTTTGAGCATTACATGATTCGTGTCGGTGAATAAAGGCGTAACTGTAACGGGCAGACCAGTAGTATCCTGCTGCGCAAAACATCTGCCAGGAGCAATGAAAAAGAAAACCAATAATATAAAAATCAGGTAAACCGCATATAGGTATTAACTCGCCTGCACATTCATCATCTGCAGCAGGTTGTTCAGTTCATCAAGCGAATAATATTCGATATTGATGCTTCCAAAACCCTGCTTGTTGTGTGCCAGCTTTACTTTTGTTCCGAAATGAGAAGCTAAAGTATCTTCTATTCTTTTGTATGCGGGAAGCAGCGGATGTTTTACGGCAGTTTTAACAGCTTTCTCATTGTCCTTATAGAGGTTGCGTACCAGTTCTTCTGTTTGCCTCACACTCAGTGCCTTTATCCTGTATTTCGTGAAACACAAACAATTGCCTGTCAATGGTATCAATATTGATGAGCGCACGCGCATGTCCCATGGAGATGCGCCGTTGCGAACTGCAAGCTGAATATCGGGCGGCAGTTTCAACAGGCGGACATAATTGGCCACCGTGCTTCTTTCTTTGCCCATGCGTTCGGCCACCTGTTCCTGCGTATAGTTCAGCTCATCCATCATGCGCTTATAGCTAAGCGAAATTTCAATGGCGTTCAGATCTTCACGCTGCAGGTTTTCGAGCAGGGCAAGCTCCAGAAGCTTCGGCATCATTGGTTTGCCTTATATAAGCGGGAATATCGGTCAAACCGGCAATTGGCTGCGGCTTTAAACCTCCGTTCGCCGGCTATCAGCTGGTATTTGTTGTGACCTATTTTGCGATACCGTAATGGGCTGAACCACATCAAAGTTTTGAACGAAGCAGCAAGTTCATGCAGCGATTGTTCATCAAAATCTTTACGGGGATTTTTTGGATTGGGTATGATGTCTTCGAGTGGCACGCGCAGCACCGAAGTTGCCTGTTCCACAACATTGCTTTTCAAGCTGCCGGCTGTGGTTTTCAGATCGGCATCTATGTTTTGTAACAAGCGAACGGATACCTTTGCCCAACGCATCTTTATGTGGTTTTACTGTAGCCATCGTCAAATGTAAGTTATCTGTACAGTCAGATTGTGATCAGATGTTGGTGAAGCAATGAAAAATCATGTACTTCTTATTCCATGATTCTTTCTTCCTGTGTAATTTTGGTAAGATTATTTTTCTGCAACACTTCTTTAGCAAGGTTCAGGTAGTTGATGGCGCCTTTGCTGTCGGAGTCGTACAAGAATTACAGGTTTGCCAAAGCTTGGTGCTTCACTCAGCCGTGTATTGCGATGAATGATGGTGGTAAATACCATTTCATCAAAATGTCTTCTTACTTCGCTCACCACCTGGTTGCACAGCCTGAGTCTGCCATCATACATCGTCATCAGAATGCCTTCAATCTGCAGCGATGGATTCAAACGGCTTTGCACAATTTTGATGGTGTTCAACAATTTGCCAAGACCTTCCAGTGCAAAAAACTCGCATTGCACCGGCACAATCACGCTGGTGGCGGCTGTTAGTGCATTTACAGTAATCAACCCCAACGAAGGTGAACAATCAATGATGATAAAATCGTAATTATCTTTTATGGCATCTATCATTCCCCGCATAACCATTTCGCGGTTGGGGTAATTGATCATTTCAATTTCAGCACCTACAAGGTCAATGTGCGATGGTATAAGATCAAGATTTGGTATTTCTGTTTTCAAAATCACTTCGCCGGCAGGCTCTCCATTCACCATGCAATCATAAAGACTGTGGGTCACGTTGTGCAGGTCAAAGCCAACACCGGTGGTGCTGTTAGCCTGCGGATCGGCATCTACCAGCAACGTTTTATATTCAAGCACAGCAAAGCTGGCTGCCAGGTTTATGGCAGACGTTGTTTTTCCTACACCGCCTTTCTGATTCGCTACTCCAATAATTCTCGCCATATTAATAAAAGAATATGAGTTCAAGATTCAATGGCGCAAATATCATTGTTTTCTTTTTCTCTGCTCTAGTATTTAATTTTTTATTTTGACACACGACGTTGCGTTCCAAAACAAATAACAGATATATGTGGTTTGCAAACAGGCCAATATTGATGTGTTCAGTAGTAGGAATAAAGCAGCCATTATTCGTCAAACGAAAATTTCCTGCCGGCTGTTATCCCTTTCCAGTTGTCGGTCCGGAATGGCACCAGTGGCAAGCCTTCCTTGTTATACAGATTCAAGATACCGGGATTGTTTTGCCATGCATAGCGCACTGCCAAAGGCTGTTTCAAGCCTGGATGATAAACAACCACTTCGCCGTTTCGCACATAAGCCTGAGCCCAATGAAAAACACTGTCAGCACCGGCAATCGTAAATCCGCGAACATATCCATACTTGTCGTTTGAGATCACCGGATCTGTAAACTGGATGATGATGCTGTCGTTTTCTCTCTTGAAAGATGTATACATCGGATGTACATGCGTAGAATCCTGACCATAGGCAACTTTCATAGCGGCAAGAGCCAGGCGGGTGCCTACGTCCAGCTTGTTTTTGGGGTGAATATCGTTTGCCTCACCAAGATCGATGGCTGATGCCATGCCGGTGTTGGGCAACTGCAATGCCGCTGCCTGTGATTCGCGCACTTCTGCCCAGTCGCTGCCACCCGGTTGCAATGGTTCGTCATTGTAATTTGCCAGTTGCACAAAGAAGAAGGGAAAATCGCCCTGACCAAATTGTTTGCGCCAGTCTTGTATCATTGCAGGAAACAATTTGCTGTATTCTTCTGCCCTGCCCGCATTTGCCTCGCCCTGGTACCAGATGGCGCCTTTGATTGCAAGCCCTTTCAAGGGTGCAATATTGCCGTTGTACAAAATGGAAGGTGAACCATATACATTTGAATTTACAACGGTTGGTTTCAAAATTTTTGAAGCATCTGTTTGCATGCCGGGTTTGAAGAGCCATCTGCCTCTCCACTGCGGAAACCAGTAAAAATTATACATGCCTCCTTTGTTGCCGGCATCAAATACGCGGACAGTGATTACATTGTTTTGGTAGGTTGCAACACAGAATCGGGTACAATATAATCGCGCAGATTGAGGTTGCCATAACCTTCGCCAAGTCTTTACGCCGTTTACCCAAACCATATCGTAATCATCTACCTCGCCCAGCGAGATATGAAACGGTCGCTGATGGTTGAAATCTGCCGGTAAATCAAAGATTTTTTAAACCAAACCGAACCATCATAATCCGGCAAACCGGCGTCTTCCCAATAAGCAGGCAGGTTCATGGTTTTCCAGTCACTTGTGTCGGTATTGTTGTTATACCATTGCTGGGCAAATCCCGGATCTTCTGCTGAATTAATTTGTTTGTCAAGCGATTGTTTCTTTTCCTGGAACTGCGGCTGTGAGCTGCGCAAAAGATTTGCCGGGGTGCAAGATATTGATTGTAATAAGTATCGAATTGAGGAAACTGGCTGATGGCTTCGTTGCTCATCCATTGCTTCAGCCGCCGTGGCGCCAAGGTTGTCGCTGATAAGCCCTACAGGAATGCCTATGTGTTCCTGTATATATCTTCCAAAGAAAAAAGCAACAGCCGAAAAACTTTGAATGCTTTCACGGACGCCACTTTCCATTCTCCGCTTTTCAGTGTATCCTGCGGCACATAATCAGATGTGATACCGGCTGTAAAAATGCGGATAAGAGAATTGTTGTCGCGCGTACTGTCGGCTTCTTTTTTAGCCAGCTCATTTACATGAAATTGCATGTTGCTTTGTCCGCCGCATATCCACACATCACCAAACAGTACATTGTTAACGTAATTTCATTTTTTCCTTTTAACACCAGTTCAAAGGGACCGCCGGCAGCGTGTGGCAGGCAGCGTAATTTTCCATTTGCCATCTTTGCCGGCTGTGGCCGTATAGGAATGTCTCGTTGAATGTGGAGTGAATTTTTTCACCTTTATCAGCCGTTCCCCAAATGGACGCATGGCTTGTCGCGTTGCAATACCATATTGTCCTGGAACAATACCGACAAATGAATATTGGCTTTGGCAAAAAAAGAAAAAACAGTACAAGTCAACAGCAGAAACCTTGAGTGAAACATTCATATCAGCAATCTTTTCGTAAAGATAAAAGTCTATCGGAAAGTCGTTGGTGAAAACATAAAAAGAGATAATATCTGCAATAAAAATACAGGTATTGAAGAGACAACAGCAATTAGCAACCCGATCGCCGGCATGTTGTTGATTCGGAATGAACCAGGTTGATGTACAACATTGATAGCAATGTTGATATAAAACAAGATAGCCGGTATTGTCACCGGCTATCTTGTTACACGATTAATATTAAGTGGTTGGTTTTGCTGTTCTGATTTTTGAAGAACCATCTTTATTTCACTTTGTTCCCCAGCCACGCAATACATTCTTCAAAATTTTCGAAAATGTCGTCTTCCTTGATGAGGCCGTTGATAAGCTGAATGCGCTTCATCATGTGTTTCGGCTGTTCCTGCAATCCCGTCAGCAAAACATTTACATTCTTTTGTTCGAGCGACAATACCGCATCTTCGAGTGCATACAAACCCGTTTGATCTATAAAAGAAACATTCTCCATGCGTATCACTACATATTGAAGATTTGCCAATGGTCGGATCATTTCCTGGAATGAAGAAGCAAATCCGAAAAACAAAGGACCGTTGATATGCGTAACCACTACCTTTTCTTTTAACGAAGCCGGAATTTCATCAATCCTGATAGCCATTGCCTTTTAAATGCTCATCCACTTCCGAAACTTTACTTTCCTGCTTCTACCATATCGCCCATTTTCTTCATAAATAACAACGAAGCCATCACCATACCGATGGCTACGGCAACGAGCAAGTCAAGAAACACAGTAACAAACAATACGATAATCATGATGACGGCATCGGGACGCGGGACTTTGAAGCAAATGCCGAAAGCCTTTGTAATCCAGTATCCCGATGCCGACGGTGATGAAAATGCCTGCGAGCACCGATTTTGGAATGAGCGCGGCATATTTGCCCACGCCCAGCAAAACTGCCAGCAACACCATGGCATGTGCATGACACCCGAAATGCGGTTTCTGCCACCCGAACGAATGTTGACCAATGGTACGCATGGTGGCGCCAGCACCCGGTATGCCGCCAAACAAACCCGGCAATACTGTTACCGATGCCTTGTCCAATGAGTTCACGATTACTGTTGTGTTTAGATTTGGTAACATTATCGGCAACAACTGATGTCAAGCAACGAATCAATAGCACCCAAACCCGCAAGCGTAATAGCGGCTTCAAAAATGGTATAATACAAGTTAGGAAGGAACCGAGAAAATATCATTCAAACCGGAACTGCGGTATGCCGTTGCGGAATAGACACCGATAGTTGGCACTTCTCTTTGTAGTAAATACAGCCAGCGTAGTCACGACGTATTAAAGCTACCGAGGGAACCGGGTATTTTTTTGGATTGACATACGGGAAACGCATAAATGATCAAGAATGGTAAGCACGCCATACAAGCATTGCCCACACAGTTAATACCCGATAAATATACTGAACCAATACTTTTCACCACAGCCAGCGTGTTCTGGCGGCGATGCCTGCCCCAACGCGGGAAATATCTGCAGCAAAATGATGATGATCCCAATGCCACTCATAAAACCTGATACCACAGGATAAGGAATGTATTTTATCAGCGAGCCAATGCTGCTGATGCCCATGATAATCTGCAAAATACCAGCAAGCACAAAGCAGGCTACCAATGCGCCGAATAGCGCTTTGCAAGGTTGCCGGTAATGGCAATAAATGTAGCTACCGTCGTAGTGGTTACTACCGTCATGGGTCCGGTAGGACCGCTGATTTGGCTGGGAGTACCACCAAATATGGAAGCAAAGTAATCCAATGCAAATGGCGCCATACAAACCTGCAGCGGCACCCATGCCCGACTGTACGCCAAAAGCAAGGGCAAGCGGCAAGCGCAACAACGCCGGCTGTCAATCCGCCAAAAATATCCCCGGTTGTAAATTTAAATTTCTTCATAAGCACATCTTTTTTGGTTACAAACAATCGTTCATTTTTTTTAAATTATCTAATACACATTCCATTGATTTGCATGCTGCAAGCCTCAATTGAACCAAGTATAGAATATAAGACTTTTGAGTTACAAACTTTTTCTGAGCACTGTGAAAGTAATCACAATTCACCCCTTGGCATTATTTAATGACAAAGAAGATTGGCGTGGTTCATTAATTATTGAGAGTGCGATAACGATTAAAGGCCAGGTTTTCCTTATGCTGATTCCACGGGTTGGGAAATTTATCGCGAACCAGGTTTGGTTCGATGTCATGTTCAAGATAAGCCTTTCCATCATCGAGCACCGTAGTAAAACCAGCGGTACTGTTTTTGATCACCGAAATCAGTTCATCGCCCTTTTGTTTAAACCCATTTTTTTTGATCAACACACAGGTTCTCCTGCGGTGCGATGGCTGCGTTCAGCTTTGTTTAAACCCATTTTTTTTATCAACACACAGGTTGCATGTCTGCAAGCCTGGTAAAGTGGCAATCAACCGTGGTGGGCGGTTCGCCCCAATCAGTCGAAATCAACTGATTTGGAATCAAGTATTTTGTGAAGATACGGTCTTAGACACTATACATTTCCCAATGCCAGGTAACGGTTTTGTTTTCTTCCAATGGTCCATCAGCATGTGTAATCCAGAATTTGGTGGTAATGGCAGGATCTACAAATGCAGCCAAGACAACCAGCATCAGTTGCCGGATGATGATCTGCACTTTCACGATGGCAGTATTATTCATAGGCGTTGTTATTTGGGAATGTTTCATCTCTTACCACGCAAACTTGCCTGCTCCAGATTCCAAAAAAGATGGGTTTACGTCAACAGGGAAAAATCACTAATCAACCAGGACTTTTGTACCGGCAGGCTGCACATAAAGCCTGCATTTGTTTACGAAACCATCTTACTTTGCCGGGCAACCACCGCCAGCAGCAAACAATTCTTTGTTCATTTTAAAGCCTTGAATACTTTCGCGCCTGATTCTGGGGACAAAAAACAGGTTACTTCCCGCTAACCTTTTGCAGCGATTTGCAGCCGGTCATTCATTTCAATTTGCCAGCATATGTGGTTTCAGTTAGGAAAATTTATTCTCAGGTACAGACTATTGTTGTTGTGTTTGTTGATTCTTCTCACCGGCGTGATGGCATTCGTTGCCAGCAACGTGCAGATGAGCTATGAATTTTCCAAAGCCATTCCCACCGACAATACCAAATACATTGAGAATCAACAATTCATCAAGCAGTTTGGGCAAAGTGGCAACACCATGGTGCTGGGTTTGCAGTCTGGCAGATTTTTATCGTTTGAAGTCGTTTAACGAAGCCGCAGCACTACACCGGCACATCAAACAATACCCGGTGTGGAAGCCTGCTGAGTGTGCCGGAAGCTGTCGACCTCATAAAAAATGATTCGCTGCGAAACGTTGCAAACACAACGATTTTTCATTATCCATATTCGCAGCAACAGGCGCTGCTGACAGCGACGTGCGGTGTTTGAAAATCTTCCATTTTACCAACAGTCTGCTTTACAACCCTAGCTTCGCACAGTTACCTGATGGCGTTCAACTGAATAAAGACAGTGCGAACAGCAAAGCCAGAACAGCCCTGGTAAACCGGGTTATGGAACAGGTGAACACTTTTGAAACTCAATACCGGAAACCGATGTGCATGTGAGCGGACTGCCGTATATCCGCACCGTGGTTGCCAACAAAATCTCCAGGGAACTGAACTATTTCCTGCTGGGTTCGTTTGTGCTGTCTGCCATCACACTGCTGTTGTTTTTCAGGTCGCTGAGTGCCATGCTCATGAGCCTGCTGGTTGTGGGCATGGGCGTGGTTTGGAGTCTGGCGACGATGGTATTTTTCGGTTACAAAATCACGTTGCTCACGGCGCTCATCCCGCCGCTTATAGTCGTGATCGGCATTCCCAATTGCATCTACTTTTTAAACAAATACCACTCTTCATTTCCTGGAAACAAGAGATAAAAAATCAGCCCTCATAAATATGGTTGGAAAGATGGGTATCGTTACGCTGTTTTGCAACATTGCTGCTGCCATTGGCTTTGCAGTGTTTGCGCTCACAAGCAGCGATCTGCTGAAAGAATTTGGCATTGTCAGCGGCATTAATGTAATGGCTTTGTTTGTAATCTCGCTTATATTTATTCCGGCTGTTCTAAGTTATCTGCACTGCCCAAAACCAGGGAAGTTAAGTACCTGAACAACCCTTTCCTCGAAGCTGGTATTGAGCAAGATTGAATACATCACCTTTCACAAAAGTGGCTGGGTATATGCCATTACGGCCGCTGTGCATCATGTTTGCCATTGCCGGTATTTTCCGGCTTAAAAGCGAAGGCTTTATTGTAGATGATCTTCCCAAAACCGACGTGATCTATACCGACCTGAAATGGTTTGAGCAAAATTTCAATGGCGTAATGCCGCTTGAGATCACGGTCGATACAAAACAGAAAAGAGGCTTGTTCCGGTCAACCTGAAACCAATTGAAAAAATAGACCAGTTTTCTGCATACATCGCTGCGCAACCGGTAACGGCAAGACCATTGTCGTTAGTGGAAGGATTGAAATTTGTAAAACAGGCGTTTTATGATGGTGACAGCAGCCAATATGCCATTCCCACAGAGTTTGACATTCCGCTGATGGGCGACTACATAAAAGAGCCGAACAAAGCATCGGCTTATGCCGGTAACAACGCTGCGAGCCAGCCTGCTCAGCAGTTACATTGACAGCAATAAACAAGTGGCGCGCATCAGCGTGAACATGAAAGACATTGGCAGCCGGCAACTTCCCATATTGCTGGATAGCTTGCAGCAACATGCCGATCAGCTTTATTCGATACGGCTCATTACAACGTAACGTTTACCGGCGCGGGTGTTACGTTTCTCGAAGGCACTACGTTTTATCATCAACGGGCTGAAGGAAAGCATTCTGTATGCCTTTTGCCTCATTGCCTTGTGCATGATTTATTTGTTCAAATCGCTGCGCATCTTGTTGTGTTCCCTCATTCCGAACCTCGTGCCGCTGGTGGTGACTGCCGGTGTAATGGGCTGGGCCGGCGTAGCGCTGAAACCCTCTACCGTATTGGTGTTCAGCGTAGCACTTGGCATTGCCATTGATGTCACAATCCGGTTTTTGATCAATTATAAACAGGAGTTGCCAGTTGTATCAAAACAGTGTAAATGCAACTTTGTCAAAACCATCAGACACACGGGGATCAGTATTATTTATACATCACTCGTGCTGATTGCAGGGTTTATAATTTTTTGTTTCAGCGAGTTTGGCGGCACACGCGGGATTGGGCTGGCTCACCTCATTACATTGGTAGTCGGCACATTGACGAATCTGATTTTACTGCCTGTGTTAATGAAACAACCAAAAAATCGACGGAATCGTTGTGACATTGGAAAATGCATTTTTATAAAATGACAACTTTATAGATGCCAAATTCATGGGATTAATCTTTCCAAACAATAATGTTTGAAAATTTCTCTTTTTTCAAACTAAAGGTGTAAGCCAGCGTTGTTTTTCTGCACCATCAGAAAAACAGTGTTGCTGCAACATTTCTTCATTTGAAAAAATCATGCTTTTAACATTTCCGAAAGATTTCGTATATGAGAAAATTCTAATTTTGAATCTACTAAACATTTCGTACTTAAATATCATATTATGAAAAAAGCAATATTCCGTTCATGTTTCTCATGGTTTTGTGTGGTCTGCAGCTTTTGGTCAACAAACACCGCCACCGGTGCCACCAGTCCCGCTATGCCGCCGGGATCGGAAAAAACAGAGAATATCATTATTCGAAAAAAAGGTGATGTAAAAGAAAAAATCAACCATCGTGATTGATGGTGACAGCGTAACGGTAAATGGAAAACCAATTGATGAATATCCATAACAAAGACATCGAAATTATTGAATCGACTAACCCCAACTTGCACATTTCGTCAATCAATGTGCACGCCGGTTGCTGGCGTAGCACCGTCCGCCAATGCCTCCACGCGGCGGCGCTAAAATGATCATCAGGGAGTTTAGAAGAAGTGGAAACGATGCATTTCTAGGTGTGTCTGCCTCGGGTGATAACGAAGGTGCAGTAGTGGCGAAGTGACCAAAGGTAGCCCTGCCGAAAAAGCAGGTTTGAAAGAAGGCGACGTGATAATGAAAATAGATAAAACAACGATTGCTGGTGCGGAAGACCTTGTAGAGACTATTGGCAACTACAAAGCGAAAGACAAAATTTCCATTCATTTATAAAAGAAATAATAAGCAACAACCACTACAGCCATACTGGAAGAAAATAAACAAATGGATTTTTTTCAACAACGAGGATATGAGGGTTAATGACCGTGCCATTGATGAAGAATTTCAATTTTTCACTGGAACAATAATAAACCTCGCCTGGGTTTGCATTCAGGATACGGAAGCTGGCAACGGTGTGACAATAACAGATATGGACGATGAAGAATCAGTGGCAGCAAAAGCAGGTTTACAGGAAAAAGATATGATCACTGCTATCTAATGGAAAGACCAGTAAAGTCTGTAAAAGAAATCAAACAGGAAATGGATGCAGTGAAATTCGGCGACGATGTATCCATCACTTTTCTTCGTGGAAGCGCTACGCAAACAGTAACTGTTCATATACCTAAAGAACTGGAATCATCCGATTTATAACATTAAAAAGTTTTTTTCTTTTGTGTACGGCCGTTGTTTTTACAGCGGCTTTTTCTGCGATGTATCGCATCACAATTGCCAAGCAGCAAGTTGCATCTGTTAATGCAATTTCCTACAACTAGTCAAAAGGCACTTTGATGCAGAAACCAAATTGTAGAAGGTAAGTTCTAGTAACGAATTTATTCCTGAATTACTGCGTGTATGGGCAAATGCGCTATTAATTCCACCACTTAATTCGCTGCTCCTTATATTTGTCACATCATCAATTTATATTTCAGAATGTTTAATGTAATTCTGTTTGGACCTCCGGGAAGTGGTAAAGGAACTCAAAGTCAGAAATTAACGTACAAAAATACGGGTTGAAACACCTGAGTACCGGTGATTTGCTGCGCAGCGAAATAGCCGCCAAAACACCACTGGGAATGGAAGCTAAAAGTTTTATGGACAATGGCATTCTGGTGCCCGACGAAGTGGTGATTGGCATGATCAGTTCTGCACTGGAAGCAATTCCCAATGTGCCGGGATTTTTGTTTGATGGATTTCCGCGAACAGAAGCACAGGCAGAAGCACTTGACAAACTGTTGACGTTTCACAAAACAGAAATTGCATTGGTGCTGGCACTCGAAGTTGGCGAAGAGGAACTTGTGAGCCGTTTGCTCAATCGTGGTCTCACAAGCGGGCGCGCCGATGACGTAAATGAACTGGTGATACGTGAACGGATTATTGAATACAACAAAAAAACCACCACGGTAGCCGACCATTATCAGGAACAGGACAAAGTGGTCATCATAAAAGGGGAAGGCAGCGTTGACGAAATATTCACTGCTTTGTGCACTGCTATCGACGACCGGATGTAATTGCTACCGACATTAAATACTCGTCAGTCAACGCCTGTTTACTTCAATACTCATTTTTCTATACCCAAAGCATTGACGGATGAATCATTAAGCTGTAAAGGCTTGCATGCAAGCCTTTACAGCTTTTCTACCCAAATTATTGTAAAAATAACAATCTTCTCCCCTGCAGTTTTCTAAACAGGCTATGTTTGCAGCTATTGATCATTTTACATGAACCGATGTTTTACGCTTAGTGTTCCTGTTGTTGCCTTGCTTTTGCTGGTTGGCGGCATTTGGCAGTTCGTGCGCCAATATTGTTCCGCCCACCGGCGGTCCCAGAGATACATTGCCACCGCTGTTATAAAAGCTTCTCCATGCCGATTCCGCTACAGGTTTTACCAACAACAAAATCACACTCGAATTTGATGAATATGTAACCGTCGAAAACGCGCAGGAAAACGTTGTGGTTTGGCCCAATCCTAAAACCAGCCGGTTATAGAAAGCAAACTCCGCACGGTGAACATCAAATTAAAAGACACGTCTTGAACCCAACACCACTTATACCATCAATTTTGGTAACGCCCTAAAAGATGTCAACGAGGGAAATCGACAAAAATTTAGCTATGTGTTTTCGACCGGGTCAACAAGCTTGACGACAATGCTATTGCGTGGCAATGTGAAACTGGCAGCAAAGTGGCAAAAGCTGACACTACGTTGCTGGTGGTGCTGCACAACAACCTGGCAGATCAGTGCCATTGAAAAAATGCTCCCCGCTATTATGCAAAGCTGGATGGAAAAGGAAATTTCAGGTTTTACAACCTTCCCAGCAGATACGTTCAATGTGTTCGTGGTGCCCAACGATTATACAAAACGTTACGACGACAGTACCAAGCTGTTTGCCTTTGCCAGCAACCCGGTTTTTGTAAAAGACAGCAGCCCCACTCCCATTGTGCTGTATGCTTACCAGGAAAACAAGGCAACCACGAAAAACCAGGGTGCCAATTCCGGTAAATATCTTTCTACTTCTACCAACAAAGCTACCGGCAAAGAGAAAAAACCCGTTGACAGTACATTGAAAATGACTACCAGTCTCGAAAACGGGAAGCAGGATTTCCTCAAAAACCTTGAGCTTACTTTCAGTGATACGTTGCAGCAATTTGATACGGGTAAATTTCACTTTACAGATACCAGTTTTTCTCCTTTACCCGGGTTGCAAATCATTCCCGATACTGTTTTCAACAAGCTGATGCTCACCTTTCCGTGGAAAGAAAATACACCTTACAAACTGGTCATCGAACAGGATGCTGTTTCCGATTCTGCCGGACGAATGTTGGCGAAAAATGACACCCTTTCATTTGTTACCCTGCGCGAATCCGATTATGGCAGCATCCGGATACGGTTTCAAAATCTTGATACTTCCAAACACCCGGTTTTGCAATTGGTACAGAATGACAAGATTGTGCAAGCGGTACCGTTGACCAATTATGAATGGTTCAAAAAATTCATATTGCCGGGAGAATACGAATTGAGGATGTTGTATGATGCCAATCGGAATGGTGTGTGGGATGCCGGCAGTTATGTTGAAAAAAGACAACCGGAAGTTGTACAATCCATCGTTACCAAAGGTTGGTAACAAAATCAACATCCGGGCAAACTGGGACAATGAAGAAAACATCAGCCTGCAGGACAAATCAACTCCTTAGTGGAAACTGTTGTTTTATTACAGGCAAATGATCATACCGGTTGCGCTCACCACACAGCAACCATTCCACAGTATGGTTTACAAAATGTTCAACCGGTTGCGCACAGATGCTTTTGCCAGTATCATGACCTTGCCATAATTGGGAATGCGTACCCGTTGTTCGGTCACCGTCCTGGGATGCAGCTTTTTAATTTTTTGAAACAAACACAGGTAGTATTTGTACGCCACGTACACGCCAAACCGCGCTTTCAGCGGTAGTTGGCGGATGCCTTCAAAAGCTTTGTCAAAATCAAGCTGAATATCGGCTTCAATAGCACTTTTGTCCGGCAGTGAAAAATTATCAAAATCGCAGCCCGGAAAATAGGTGCGGTTCAGTTGTTTGTAATCGGCCTTCATGTCGCGCAGAAAATTCACCTTTTGAAACGCCGCACCAAGGCTCTCCGCAAAAGGTTGCAGGTGACGGTACATGTCTTTATCGCCATCACAAAATACGTGCAGGCACATCAAACCTACTACCTGCGCACTACCATAGATGTATTCATCATAAGTCAACTGGTTGTAACTGGTTTGATCCAGGTCCATTTCCATGCTGGTAAAAAATGCAGTGATGAGATCGGGTGAAATGTAGTATTGCCGGACGGTTTCCTGGAAGCTTTGCAGGATGGGATTCAGGCTGATGCCCCTGTCAATGGCAGTAAACGTATCTTTCTTAAATTCTGCCAGCAAAATATCCTTTTGATAAGCATGAAATGTATCTACAATTTCGTCGGCAAAACGAACAAAACCATAAATGTTGTGTATAGGTGTTTGCAGGTCGCTGTGCAATAACCGGATGGCTGATGAAAAAGAAGTGCTGTAGGTTTCTGTTGTCAGTTTACTGCAAGCATGACTTACCTGGTAAAAAAGATTCATTGTGACACTCGTGTTTGCATTCACAAATCCCGGTTGTGAAATGTGTATAAGACTTCTTTTGCAACAATTTCGCCACTAATCAGGGAAGGCGGAACACCCGGCCCGGGAACAGTGAGCTGACCTGCATAAAACAGGTTGCTTACTTTCTTATTGCGGCACGAAGGTTTCAATATGGCTGTTTGTTTCAGCGTATTGGCAAGCCCGTAGGCATTGCCTTTAAAAGCATTGTACTCTTCTATAAAATTGCTGTGGGCAAAAGTTTTTTTAACAACAATGTGATTTTTAACAGTCTGGCCAATTCGATTTTCAAAACGTGACAGGATGAGTGAAAAATAATACTCACGCAATTCTTCAGTATCGCCTGTTAACCCGGCAGCTTCAGGAATGAGGAAAAACAAATTTTCGCAACCCGCCGGTGCAGTGGTATCGTCGGTGACAGAAGTAGCACTTACATAAAACAACGGATCGGTCGCCCATTCTTTTGTTTCATAAATCTGCTTGCCGTGCTGCTCGAACGATGCATCAAAAAAGAGGGAATGATGCGTCAACCCCGATAGTTTTTTATCCAGTCCAATATAATACAACAAGCTACCCGGCGCCATAACCCTGTTTTTCCAGTATGTATCTGAATAATTACGGAATTGAGGAAGCCAACAGTTTTGTTTCAGTAAAGTGATAATCGGCCGCACTGATTATGGCATCTGCTGCAAAGGTTTGCTTATCGGTTTCCACCCCGGTTGCCAATCCATTTTCCACAATGATGCGCTGTGCATTTTGCTCAAACAGGAACTGCACACCAAGTGTTTCCGCCAGGCTATGCAATGCTTTCACGATGCTGTACATTCCGCCTTCCGGATACCAGGTTCCGCCTTTGATATCGGCATAGTTCATCAGGCTGTACAAGGCAGGAATGTCTTTGGGCAATGCACCCAAAAACAAAACCGGGAATTCCAGCAGTTCGCGTAGCCGGGGGTCATTAAAATGCTTTGCCACGTGCGATTTCATGGATTGGAACACGATCGAGCTGAAAGATGCCTTTGATAATGTCCCAGTCCAGGTATTCCAGTACCGACAAACGCGGGTTTATAGACCAGCTTGTTGATGCCGACGCGTATTTATACGCGGCTTCGCGCATAAATTGGTCAAGTTGTTTACCGCTGCCGGTTTCCAGCTTTTCAAACATCAGCTTCAATGCATCGTAACCCGCTGGAATGTCCATCACATCGCCGGTAAAATACACGCGGTACGACGGATCCAATCGTTCAAGATGGTAATAATCCGACACTTTTTTATCAAACAAACCGAAAAAACGCTCAAATACATCGGGCATCCAGTACCAGCTTGGCCCCATGTCAAACGTGAATCCCTCCAGCTTTAGCTGTCTCGCACGCCGCCCGGATGTCATGTTTTTCCAGTACCGTAACCTGCCAGCCGGCTTTGCCATACAACAGGCAGCCGCCAGCCCTGCAAAGCCGCTTCCAAATGATTATGATATTATTTTTCACCAGCGAGAAAGATAGGTATCATTTGAAGAAAACCGGACAACGAACCTATATAAATATTTGACCGTATACAAATACAATAATTGATAAATTTATTGACCTAAAACTCTTTAGAAATATATTAATTAAAATCATTCTATTATACATTCGTTATTTCAATAGATTAAGTTTTGCTATGCATTCCCCTATTTAATTCAATTTATTAACAATTAATCTGCTAAAAATAGTTAGGCATAAAAGTTAATTGTTGTACATTTACATGCTGATTAAATTTACAATTCAAAAGAAAACAACTACATGAGTAACACAGATAAACTGAAAGCTCTTAAACTAACTATTGACAAGATAGACAAAGACTTTGGTAAAGGCAGCGTAATGATGATGAACGAAAAACCGGAACGGCTTAACGAAGTCATTTCTACAGGTTCCATCGGTCTGGACGTTGCATCTTGGGATCGGCGGTTTGCCAAAAGGCAGGGTTATTGAAATATATGGACCGGAATCGAGTGGTAAAACCACCATCGCTACCCATGTAATTGCCGAAGCGCAAAAGAAAGGTGGCATCTGCGCCATTATCGATGCTGAACATGCGTTTGACAGTGCTTACGCACAAAAATTGGGTGTAGACATCGACAACCTGCTCATTTCTCAACCCGATTATGGCGAACAGGCACTCGAAATTGCTGACCGTCTGATTCTCTCCGGTGCATTGGATGTAGTTGTAATTGATTCCGTGGCGGCACTGGTACCCAAAGGAGAACTGGAAGGCGAAATGGGCGACAGCAAAATGGGTTTGCAGGCACGGTTGATGAGCCAGGCGTTGCGCAAGTTAACGGCGACCATCAGCAAGACCAATACCATTTGTATTTTCATCAACCAGCTTCGCGAAAAAATAGGCGTCATGTTTGGCAATCCTGAAACCACAACCGGTGGTAACGCACTGAAATTCTATGCTTCCGTTCGGCTGGATATCCGCCGCTCGGCGCAAATCAAAGATGGTGACGAAGCCATAGGCAACCACGTGAAAGTGAAAGTGGTAAAAAACAAGGTAGCGCCTCCGTTCCGCTCAGCCGAATTTGACATCATTTTTGGAGAAGGCATTAGTAAGGTAGGCGAAATTATTGACATGGGCGTTGAACTTGGCATTGTGAACAAAAGCGGTAGCTGGTTTAGCTATAGCGGCAACAAGCTGGGTCAGGGCAGGGAAGCGGTGAAGACTTTGCTGCAGGACAACGAAGGACTGGCAAATGAAATTGAAGGTAAAATAAGAGCGAAAATAGCCGAAGCGCAAAACAATGGTGTAGCCGTTACGGCAGCTGTGCCCGTTGGCGCAGATGCAGAAGAATAATAGATCAGTAAGCTGGCAACAGCTGATTAATGATAGTTTTTAGTTGGTTTAGTAAGTAAGTCCGCCTGTTTCTACAGGCGGACTTTTTTTGTCTTTCCAAAAACCACTATTGCCTAATTTTACCCACATGAACGATCACATCAAAAACCTGGAAACCGAAATCCTGTCTGACAATTGGTACACGTTAAAAAAAATCACGTTCGATTACCTGAAAAAAGATGGTACCTGGCAATCGCAACAGCGCGAAGCATACGATCGCGGCAATGGCGCCACCATCCTTCTTTACAACAAAGAAACACAACACGTGATCCTGACACGGCAATTCAGAATGCCGACCTATGTAAATGGAAACGAGAGCGGAATGATGATAGAAGCCTGCGCCGGTCTATTGGACAACGACAACCCGGAAGACTGCATCCGGAAAGAAACGGAAGAAGAAACCGGCTATAAGCTATCGGAGGTAAAAAAGATTTTCGAAGCATACATGTCGCCCGGTTCAGTGACAGAAATTCTGTATTTTTTTGTGGCAGCATATACAAAAGAGATGAAGGAAAATGAAGGCGGCGGCGCCGATGAAACCGAAGAACTGGAAGTATTGGAACTGCCATTTGAGGAAGCAATTTCGATGATGCACAACGGTGAGATCAAGGATGCGAAAACGATCATGCTTCTGCAGTACGCACAGATTAACCAGCCTGATGGGTTGATTGCGTTTCTGACGGCTTCGGAAAGTGCAAACAAGGTATTGAACCGCGCATCAATCAATGGATGTGGAAACGGTGTTTCAGGGTTGGTGGTGGCAATAAAAACGGTATACATTCCTGCGTTTCGACCAAACTGCATGTCTGATAATTTGTTGCCGGCAATCAGGCTTTTGGAAAAATCAATGTCCGGGAATTGTTCTTTTGCCTGCAAAGCCATGCCATGGTTTGGTTTGCGGTTCGGGCTGTTGTCATCGAGATCAGTGCAGAAAAATATCTTGATCGATACTTCCGCCACCTACTGTCGACCAGGCATCAGTCATATAGAGGTGAACATCATCAAGATCGTCCAGCGACATCAGGCCTTTCCTACGCCTTTCTGATTGGTAACACACAATGGTACGGGAAAAATATCTGACAAGTGTTTTCAATGCTGTTGCAGCATTTTCCTGTACATGAAAAACTCGCCCCGGTGCAGAACATAATAGCCTTGCCGTTCTTCATTGATGACACCATCGCGATCTAAAAAAATGTCCAGTTAGTATCAATGTTGATGATCGAGTGTTATATTCGCTTCTAAATAAATGTCTGCTAATTGCAAAATTGAGCGAATTCTTTTGTGCCCGTTCATAATCTTCTGGAATTCCAATATCAATAAAATAGCCATCTGCAACGGCACACAAACATCTTATTTTCCCCATAAAAAATTTGCAGGTAATCCTTTTCAAAAGAACATACAGAGGGTAACTGTTTTTGCAAAAACGGCTTTACTGCAACCATACACATCCGGCATTGACATAACCTGGGTGTTGGGCTGTTTTTCGGCAAAGGCAATGACTCAATGATGATCTGCCTATGCGTACCGAACCATATCTTCCGGCAATCCTCCATATACGTAACGGATAGCGTACAATGCTGCTCCTGTGGCGAAAGTTATGTAGCAATGCTGGAAACATGTGTGTGAACATAATGTATCACCATTCACTACAAACACATGTTGAGAAACCGCAGCCTGCATGCTCTTTGTAATGGCACCGCCGGTTCCCAATGGTTCGCTTTCGATTACGTAATCAATGGACAAATGAGCATATTGCTGCTGAAGATATTTTATTACCAGCTCATGTTGATAACCGAGTGAAACAATCAATTTTTCGATCCCCTGCTTCAACAGGTAATCTACCAGGTGAGTGATAAATGGCCTGCCATTTACCGGTGCCAAACATTTGGACTGCCCGGCAATATTCCCTGCAACCGCGTACCCAAGCCGCCCGCAAGTACAATGCATTCAACACTGGCGCTTTATTCATGAAAATCGTCTGTTTAGTCATTAAAAAGGCAGCATCATTTGCGAAGTGCGAAACAATGCTGCCCGGTGTCTTTTTCCGTAACAGGAAATTTATTTTGTTTTCAGCGATAAAATATATCCTGCCATTTGCTGCGCGTCGGGAATGGTAATGTTTTGATGTGCAGTCATGGGGACGTTGCCCCAGCGGCCATGATCCACCCCTTACAATTTTATATGCCAATTCATCGCGGTAACCCTCACTGTTTTCATATTTGTTGGCAATATCGTTATAGGAAGGTCCCACAATTTTGGTGTCGATTGCATGGCAGGTTTTGCAGTCATTGTTTGCCACCAATACCGCACCCTGTTCAAATTCATTACTCTGGTTCAGCGCACGGGGATTGTTCACATTGTTATCGTTCAATGGGTGTGGTACTCGACACTCTGTGTTGGTGGAATCTTCTGCCGGATCGTGCGTTTCATTGTTTTTACAACTCAAAATGCCTACACCAGATAAAATGCTTGTTGTCAGGATGATTTTTTTCATAACAGATGCCTTTTCCACAGCTATTGCAATCCTAATACCAAACGGTTAAAATCTTCATTGTTGCCCGTAGAAGCAAAATCATCAAACGCTTTCTCCGTTACATGAATGATGTGGTCTTTGTATAAACGGTGCGCCTTCTCTTGCGCCGTCTTCCGCGTTTTTGATGGCACACTCCCACTCCAGTACTGCCCAGCCTTTGTAATCGTATTGCGACAACTTGCTGAAGATGCTTTTGAAATCAACCTGCCCGTCGCCCAACGAACGGAAACGGCCCGCACGGTTCACCCAGTTTTGGTAACCGCCATATACACCTTGTTTTCCGGTTGGGTTAAATTCGGCATCTTTTACATGAAACATTTTGATGCGTTCATGGTAATAGTCAATGTAAGTAAGGTAATCGAGGCATTGCAACACAAATGCGATGGATCGTAGAGCAAGACAAGCCCGCGGATGATTGTTGACATGCTCTAAAAACATTTCGAAGGTTTCACCGTCATGAAGGTCTTCGCCGGGATGAATTTCGTAGCAGAGATCAATGCCGTTTTCTTCAAATACATCCAGGATCGGATCCAGCGTTTTGCCAGTTCGTCAAAACCGGTTTCTACCAATCCGCCGGGGCGTTGCGGCCAAGGATATACAGTGTGCCAAAGCAATGCACCACTAAATGTAGCATGCGCTTCCAAACCCAAATTTTGCGAAGCTTTGGCCGCATATTTCAATTGTTGAACTGCCCACTCGGTACGTGCTTTCGGATTGTTGCGGTATTGTTCGGGTGCAAAGCCATCAAACAAAGCATCGTAAGCCGGGTGTACGGCTACCAGCTGCCCGTGCAGGTGAGAAGACAACTCGGTAATTTCCAAGCCGGCCTCGTTTACGATGCCCTTGATTTCATCGGCGTAGGTCTTGCTTTCTGCCGCTTTTTGCAGGTCGATGAAAGAACTAACCCAGGTAGGAATCTGTACACCGGTATAGCCAAGGTTTTTTGCCCATTCGCAAATAGACTGCAATGAATTGAAAGGCGGCAGATCGCCGGCAAATTGTGCAAGGAAAATGCCCGGTCCTTTGATCGTTGTCATAATGTCAAGCGTTTATTTGCTGAAATAGTGGTGTTATTGAAACCGCAATTTATGGATTTTTGAAAGGCGGTGCACATAGGGCAACAAATCGGGTGAATGCAATCTTCGAAAACGAATTGTACGGATTTTACCTGTTGACATCAACCTGCTGTTTACGGAAACATTTGAAGATCATCAGTTGCTACATTTTATGACCATTGACCAAAAAGATTTGAAGTATCGCTTTATGAGATCAATTGTTTGTCCATTGATCAATCTAATGCAGATACCTGCCAACCATATACATTTGTTTTGTCTATAACAAAGGAAATGAAACTTTATTTTTCGTAGATTCTTTCCTGCTCCCAGGTCACATCTTCTTTGATGATAACGGCGGGACTACCGCCGATCAGCACATGTTCTTTTTCAAATTTTTTGGTGACGAGTGCCCGGGTGGCAACGATGCAATCATCCGCAATGTTGGTTCCTTTCAAAATGGATACATGCGCACCCACCCACACATGATTGCCGATGACAACGTCCTGCGCATAGTTGATGCGCTTGCGGGTGTGCAAGTCCAGAATCGAGTGCGAATCGCCGGTGCGGATGTCCACATCAAAAGCAAACAGGCAATTGTTGCCGATGATTACTTTTGAAAAGGGTTCGGTCACAGCAATATCGGTGCTGATAAACGACGTATTTTCTCCTACGTGTATTTCGCAATGTTCGTCTTCTATCCAACAGGCGCCGCCTTCGGCATACGATACATTTCTTTCGATGACAATTTTGTTGTTGTTGCCGGTGATGGTAAAGGCAACGTTTACCAGCATGCAGGTGTCTTTGATGATGACTTCGTTGTTGTTGCCGTTGATGGTAATTTTACAATCGACAAACAGCACCGATGGATCAAACTCCAGTTTGTTTCCGCTCCCTTTTATGCTTTTGGTGATGGTTGGGGTAAAAATATGTCCCTGGTTGACCGTGCGGAACAATTTCACCAACAATGGCTGACTTTTGACAAAGGCTTTTAGTTTTTCTTTCATAAAGTTATGATTCTGCAACGCCGGTATTCGTTGACGACCTGGAAATGCCTGCAAAGTGTACAAATATAAATTTGAAGTGAATTAGAAAGCGGGAAGACTTTTCAACGAATTGACTGCTGATCTTATTTCATGTCTTTTTTCATTGTGATCAAGGATCAGTTTTCACAATGTTTCCCATCACTTCAGAATTGAATATCAAGTCACAGGGGATAAAATACGTATTCAAGACCATTATCATTTGTCAGGATGACAATAGAAAGTACAACCGTCATGATCAGCAACCATCATTCAGACAATTGCAAATTAATATCTTACACATCAAAATACATTATCTTTATAACAGATTGAATAATTTTTGTTTCCTATATGTCATTGTATTAATTTGTATCAACAAACTGATCCTCATTCTTTTCAATTAAATATCCGTTTTTCTATCATTCTTCCGGGTTAGTACTCAGTAAAATTGTTGGCTGTGCATTTTTCATAAATCTCTGCCGGTTGCAGGTATTGCGTAACAAAAGCTGTTGTATGATCAATGATGTTTTAGTCATTATTAAAAACAAGCTGAATGAATATTTCAGGGAAATCACGCTGTCTGATGCCAGCCATGTTGCGTTCCTTGATGGCAACAAGTTGGACCCGATTGTTTTTCCAAACAACAGCGTTGTGCCGGTCTTGATCAATGTGGAGGAAGAAAAAATCTTTCGGCAGGCAAACCGTTTTGAAGGCATTGTACAAAACGGCATCCAAACTGGATTGATGTCTTCGATTGGCATCAATGTTTATGTATTATTCGTATCCAGCTTTTCTGATTATGAACAATCACTACAGTTTCTCTCGCTGATCCTGTCTTATTTTCAAAGAAATCCTGTTCTTGACCATGCCAATGCTCCTGCATTACCCGAAACAATCAATAAGGTTGCGATAGAACTGGTTACGCTGCCGGTTAGCCAACGCAATGAACTCTGGAATACTCTGCGGACCACTTATCGTCCTTCTGCCATTTACAAGATGGGCGTACTGATCTATCGTGACGTCACCACCGTTACCTCGCCGGTGAAAATGGTAAAAACCAATTATACAATTATCAACCAACACCAGGAAAAAAAGGATAACAAAACCATTGAAACCACCCTGTACAAAGCTCCAGATGATCAGTGATTATTGCTAAAGAAACAGCACCTGACGGTCAACAGCAACAATGATCATTGCGCCAGCACAGAATGATTGCCTCACTTCCCCGTCCACGTTGTCAAATACAACCAATTATACCAACTTAAAACACGTTCGCATGCCTGTTTACAACACCCCCGATGTTTATGTAGAAGAAATATCTACCCTCCCGCCTTCCATTGCCGAAGTTTCTACTGCCATCCCGGCATTTATCGGATATACCGGTACAGATGACAGGAAGCTGCAACCCACACGAATCACATCCTTCCTGGAATTCACTTCGAAATTCAAAAGTCCCGCCCCGGTGAATGTTACCGTGATGACAGATTCGAATGGAGAGATTACCACCACCGTTAAAGATGATGCCAACAAAACGCACAAGCTGTATTACCTGCTTGATTTGTATTTTAAAAACGGGGGCAGCGATTGTTACATCGTATCGTTGGGAGCATATACACAAAAAAACAAAGCTGACTTTTTGGCTGGCCTCAATGAGCTGAAAAAAGAAGATGAGCCTACCCTCATTGTTCTATCAGAAGCCACGACGCTGGGCAGCACTGACTATTATGAAGTTTGCCAGGAAGCCCTCGCACAATGCGCCGCATTGCAGGACCGGTTTTGCATATTTGATATCCTGCCTGCGTCATCCGACGGCATTTCAGAATTCCGCAATGGTATCGGGATGACAAACCTGAGTTATGGCGCTGCTTATTTCCCTTTCCTGATGACGTCCATCAACTATGTAATCAACGAAAAAAATGTGTTCATCAATCCCAGTGTTACGCCTAAAATCATTTCCAAAAGCGGGTTGGACATTTCCAGCCTGAAACCTGTTACGAATGACCAAAAGCCGGGTGTTGCCATTACCGTAGCTGATAGCAACAGCAACATTTCGTTTGCCCTCGACACTGGTATTCTGAAAATCAGTGTCCCAAAAAGTACGAAAGCAAAGGACATTGCAGAATCTTGGAAAACAGCCGATGACAACATAAAAGCCAACTTTACAATCGCAGTCAAAGAAAAAGACAAAGTTGTGGAAACCCTCGAATCCACCAGTTTTGATGCAACTGACACAACGTCGTTAGACAGCATCAAACAATTACAGCCAACTTTTTACAACAACATCCGGCAGGCGCTTGGCAAACTCCGGCTGGTGCTTCCTGCATCTGCAGCGGTAGCCGGTGTTTATTGCATGACCGACAGAACGCGTGGTGTCTGGAAGGCGCCGGCAAACGTCAGCCTGAATGCAGTGATTGGCCCTACCATTAAAATCAGCAGCAACGCACAGGAAAACATGAATGTCGATAAAAGTGGTGGCGGAAAGTCCATCAACGCCATTCGCAGTTTTACGGGAAAAGGGACACTCATCTGGGGTGCCCGTACGCTCGATAGCAGCAACCCCGAATGGCGCTACATACCGGTGAGAAGGCTGTTTCTCATGATCGAAGAATCGGCTAAAAAAGCATCAGCCTTTGCGGTATTTGAACCCAACGATGCGTCTACCTGGCTAAAGGTGAAAGGCATGATCGAAAGCTTCCTGTATGGCTTGTGGCAGCAAGGTGCACTGGCAGGCGCCACCACCAAATCGGCTTACTATGTGAATATCGGGCTTAACAATACCATGACAGCGCAGGATATTCTGGACGGCAAAATGATCGTGGAGATTGGCATCGCAGCCGTGCGCCCCGCAGAGTTTATCATTTTACGCTTTTCGCACAAACTACAGGAATCCTAACCTTTCCGACCATCCATTTCATCAACTTTAAAAACAACAACGTATGGCATTTCTCAAAGAGCAGATTGCAACCGACTATCCATTGCCAGCCTACAACTACCGGGTAGATATTGACAGCACCACGGTTGCCTTTTCAGAAGTATCGGGTTTGGAATTGGCGATTGAAAAAATTACCTACAACGAAAGCTACGCAGTAGCCGGAAAAGTAGGCCCTCATACCATGGTGATGCCCGGCATTCCGCAACTGATCAACCTGACCATGAAAAAAGGATTTGTAAAATCAAACAGCATGAGCTCGTTGTACAACTGGATGTCGGCGATACAATTGAACCAGGTACAAAAGAAAGACATCACGGTGCACCTCTGCGATGAAAAAGGAAATTCGGTAGTACGATGGAAGGCGATCAATGCCTTTCCCACCAAGCTTTCTGCGCCCTCGTTCAATGCTTCTGAAAGCCAGGTAGCCATTGAATCGATGGAACTGACAGCCGATAGCCTGGAGATGAGCGAAGGCTAAACAGCCGGTAGCTTTTTCCGCCGTTACAGTTCGTTCCCGCCAAGGGTTTCCCACATTTCAATGACTTGCCCATGTCACTTTCCCCCGAAGACATCAAAGCTTCCTATCCGTTGCCCGCCTACAATTACAAAGTAACGCTGGATGATGAAACCGTTGCGTTTTCCGAAGTGTCGGGTCTAACAAAAAGCTATGAAAAAGTAGTTTATAAACATGGGTTTAGCTACCTGATGGGTCCCGGCATTGTTCGTGGACAACAGAACGAAATATTGATCACGTTGAAGCGCGGCGTGGTGGCCAGGCGCGATCAATTGTATCAATGGTTTACAGGCAGCGAATGGTTGACAGGCACTCATGTAAAAGATATCTACATTGATCTGTGCAATGAAAAAGGGGAAGCCATTGTTCGCTGGAAGATCAGCAAGGCATTGCCGCTGAAACTGGAAGCGCCACTTTTCAATGCCGACGATAATCGTGTGGCCATCGAAACGATGGAAGTATCGGCGCAGGATATACTTATGGAATATTTATAAAGATGCCTTATGGATATAATGAATTTTGTAAACCCAATGCCGCCGCTCAGCCACCGGTTTGGCGTTTTCTTTTTTGCCACGGGTGTAGCGCCCAACCCCATTGATTTCCGTTTTCAGAAAGTGATGGGACTGGATGCTGAAATCAATACCGACCCGGTTACAGAAGGCGGTCAAAACCTGTTTACCCAGCGATTGCCCACGGGAATCAATTATAAAAACCTCGTGCTGGAGAGAGGTATTGCGGTGGTTTCCCCATTGCAGGTAGAATTCAATGCTGCGCTTTCGTTGTTCAGGTTCGCCACGTCGAATGTGATCATAACATTGTTCAGTGAAACCAGTTTCCCGCTAGCCAGCTGGCTGTTTATGAAAGCTTATCCCGTAAAATGGTCAGTAGCTGCTTTTGATGCCGATGCCAATGCAGTCGTTATTGAAACTATGGAGCTGGCATTTACACGATTTCAAACAATTCAATTATAAACAATGGCAGTAGAAATCAGAGAATTGGTGATCAAAGCCATCATTACAGAAAACGATGAAGCGAAACAACAAGCTTCCCCCGAGTCCGTGGCGTTACAACATCAGCAATTGATACAGGAATGCGTGAACCAGGTGCTTAGAATCATCAAACAAAGTCAAACCCGTTAACGATGGAATTGCTCAAACTGTTCAAACTGGAGAAATTGACCATTGAGATGTATGGAAACAAGCGCCGCATCGGTGTGCCCATCTCTACTTTGAAAGTAATGTTTAACCCGGCCTCTTATACAATGGAGTACGTGAACGAGTACAGCTCGATTCAAGGCATCAACTCCAACGTGAAAGCAAGCCGGTATATCTTAAGCAAGCCGGCAAAACTCTCACTTACGCTCATCATTGATGGAACAGGCGTGGCAGAGTTTGGATTGCAGACACTCATTTCACGAAAAGATGTATATGCAACCGTGCAGGAATTTTTGAAAAATACGGCCGATCTCGATGGCAATATCCATGAGCCACGCTATCTCAAGATCATTTGGGGAAAACTTAATTTCGCCTGCCGGCTCGATAGTGTTACCGTCAACTATACCCTTTTTGACCAAAGCGGCAACCCGTTGCGCGCCGAACTGCAAACGGAGTTTACAACCGATACCGATACGGAAAAAGGACTGAAAAAGAGCAATCTTACTTCCCCCGATCTCACACATTCCATCACGGTAAAAACACATGATACATTGCCCATGCTGTGCGAAGCGGTGTATGGAACGCCCGATTGTTATCTCGAGGTAGCCAAAGCAAACAAGCTGCTCAATTTCAGGGTTCTTACACCGGGACAAGAACTGTATTTCCCGCCTGTAAACAAATAAAACATTGGTCGTATGGCTGTATTCGTTTTTAGCGATTTGGAACTCATTAGTGAACGATATGAATTGTTGTATATGGAGGTAAAAACCGAGTACAACCGCATACCGTATGCAGAATTGAAATTTGCGGATGGCAATACCGCGAGCCAGAAATATCCCCTTAGTGAAAGCGACAGCTTTGCGCCCGGACGCGATATTGAAATAAAAGTACACAACAGCAACACTTCATCTAACCAAAGAGCCATCACCATATTTAAAGGCATTGTAATGAAACAAAGCCTGCAAATAACCGATCGTGGCAGTACCCTGTTGGTAGAAATGAATGACGTTGCCATGAGACTGACGATGGGGAGAAAAAGCAAGCTGTATGAAAACTGTTGTGATCATAACATCTTCAGCAAAATCCTTTCGGAAAACCAGCTAAAACTCCAAACAGATCTTACGACATTACATCACAATGAAATGGTGCAATACGATGCTACCGATTGGGACTTTATACTTTGCCGGGCAGAAGCCAATGGCATGTTGGTGTCTGTGAAAGAAGGTGCTGTCACTGTCAAAAAGCCCAGCTTCGCAGGTGCTGCCAAGAGAACTTTCCGACTGGGAATAGATGAAATCATTGAATGCTAACTGGAAGCCGACGGCAGTCAGCAGTATGCCGGTATCAGCAGCTCTACCTGGGACATCAACCAGCAACGAGAACCGAACCCACCACAAAAAGCACAAGACTTTTTCCTGCTGCAGGGCAATTGGAATCCTCAATATATTGGAAAAGAAGTCAGCGGAAATCAAAATATACAAATCAGCACAACCAGCTTGCAGGAAGCGGAAATCAAATCGTTGGCTAATGGCATGATGATGAGAAGCCGGCTGTCGCTAATGAAAGGACGATTGAAAATTCCCGGCGATGCAGCCATTGAGGTAGGCGATATCGTGGCATTATCAGGCGTGGGCAAACGGTTTTCGGGCAAAAACCTGGTAACAGGCGTTCGCCAGTATAACGATTCCAATGGCTGGGTAACCGACATTCAGTTTGGTCTATCTGCCAAACTTTTTTCGTCTCAACCCGATGTATCGGCTACGCAGGCAGCCGGACTGTTACCGGGTGTCAATGGGTTACATTTGGGCGTAGTAGCTATTCGGAATGAAAATGAAAAAGCAAAAGAACCTTACAAAGTAAAAGTAAAAGTCCCCTCCATACACCCCGCCGATGGCATTCTATGGTCGAGGTTGGCAACGCTTTCGGCGGGAAAAGAAACAGGCACCTTCTTTCAACCCGATCCGGGCGACGAAGTAATACTCGGCTTTTTGAACGATGATCCGCGGCAACCCGTCATTCTTGGTTCGGTGCACAGCAAAGCGAACAAATCACCGCTGTTACCTACCCTTAAAAACGCTGAAAAAGGCATCTTCATCAAGGGAGGAATCAGGATAGTGTTCGATGAAGACAAAAAACGGCTTATCATTCAAACATCCGATAAAAATGTCATTACCATCAACGATGAAGACAAAACGATTCACATTAAAGATGTAAACAACAACAGCATAGAACTCAATTCTGATGGCATCACACTAAACAGCGCAAAAGATGTAAACATCCAAGCCAAAGGCTCTATTAAATTAGAGGCTGATAGCATCGCACTAAAAAGCGAGAAAGATATAAGCATCAACACCATCGCTTCCATCAAAGTGAAGGCGATGAAAAAAGTTAATATACAAGGCAGTTCTATTGACATCACCTGACAGTAACCTCACAATTGATAAACAATGGAATCAATCAACACGAAATTGACAGTCAACGAATTGAACCTGATCCTGGAAGCGTTGGGCAACATGCCTTATTACCGGGTTCACGAATTGATACACAACATACACAGCCAGGCACAGGAACAACTGAATGGCATGTCTAAACAACGCGTCACCGCCACATTAGAAGAGGCACCATTCGTTGCCAAATCGGTTAATGGCATGGCAGCAGGGTAATGGTTCTTCAATTTTCAATCTGATAATCAACAGCAATGGCAACAGTCGATGAAACATTTTTGGGCAAAGGATGGAGTTTCCCTCCTCAATTTTTCGCCTCGGGCGCAGAGGTGGGCATGGTGTGGGGTGAAGAAGACATCAGGCAAAGCCTGACCATTTTATTTGGCACCGCGCTGAATGAACGGATAATGTTTTCCTCCTATGGCTGCGAACTGTCGCGTTACCTGTTTGAAGAAGTGGACCAGGCGCTGATCAATGGCCTTACCGGTTTAATCGAAGATGCCATCCTGCTACACGAACCGAGAATTGAAGCCAACGCAGTTGACATTATTCAAAGCACTACGGAAGCCGGGCTGTTGCTCATTTCCATTCATTATACCATCCGGACTACCAACAACCGCTACAACCTGGTGTATCCGTTTTACCTGTTGGAAGCCAATAACTAATGTAAAAAACGAAATCACGATGCCCGATTATGCTGTCATGGAAGGAGACCTCGTCATGTTTATGCCCAATTTTGGTGCAGCGGTAGTAGCCATACGCCCGGGTAAGATGATGGGAACCGGTCTAACGGTGGTAACGAATAAAAAAATATGCCTGCGGGGCGATGAATCTCAACTGCAACTGCCGGGTTGCGTCTATACAACGCCGTTATATACCATTCCCGGTACAGGAACCCTGAAAATCAACATCCTTAACAACGATCAGGTTTCCCAAAAAACCAAAAGCGGCGGCAAGCAAATCATTCTGCAAGGAAGCCAGTTTGTTGCTGTTTTCGAAGTGCAGGTTCCGGCACAGCAGGTATTGCCATCGGGTAATACAATGACCGATGCGACACCTCAATATCCTGGCAACGGCAGGTTTGTTTCCTTCAATAAGAAATTCAAGGTGGCATAAACAATAAACCGGATCGTCATATGAGCAACAGGATGTTATCGGAAAAAATATTGCAACGGGACGGAACAGGTCAGGCACAGCGCTACAAAGCCACGCTTGCGCCCGCGTCTTTTCCGGTCGAAGAACGAACCCTTGAAGACTGGATTCAGTTTGCACAGCAATATGCCGGGGAACTACAATTTTTTGACGAAAACAATCAGCCCGCCGGCACCTGGCGTGCTTTCCTGGATGGGATTGATGTTGCCACGTTGCGCCGGTACATAGAAAGCCCGGAAACATTCACCGGCGATGAAGCTACCCTTCAACATTTGTCGCGCCCGCATGTTGTCTTGTTTATCAGCTTTCTTCAATTGTTGACTCATATCAAAGAACAGATCAACGGGTTTACCAAACAGCACCTTGATTTTTATTATTACAACGTGTTGGGACTTACGCCCAAAGGTCCCGTACCCGATGAGGCAAACATCATCATTGAACTGGCTGACGAGGTAAAAGAATGGTGGCTGCCAAAAGGTACCACGCTGTTCGCCGGGCAAGACGCGGAAGACAAAGACCTGGTGTATGTAACAGAAAAAGATTCCATCATCAGCCAGGCTGTGGTTAAGAAAATCAAAACGTTTTTTTCGGGTAAAAAACTGACCACATTGTTGCAGGTCAATGGCAGTACCTACCAGGAACGATTGCTAAACATGTTTCAACTGGCACTTGGCGATCCCAATCCCGGTGACCCGTTACCTTATTTTCGGAACCAGCCGGTAGATTTGGATACGTTGATAAAAATCAGCAAAGAGGCTTTCGGCAATTTAGAAATCGCCCAATACCTGGTCAATCATCTTTATTTGAATTACGATGAACTGACATTTATCTTAGACAATCACCATACAACTACTGCCGGCTGGAAACAGGTTGCCTATTATCTGCAGGTAGCATACAGTAAAAAAATCAGGTCTTATAAACCACTTACCGCAACCGCCCATTCTGAAACAGCTACGAAGGCACTGCCGGAAGAAACGCTGGTGTTGCAGGAACCACAGTTGATTACCTGGGACAAAGCCTTAGCGGTGGACGATGCTCAAGCTGCTGCTTCATCCCCGGGAGATGAGCAACAATTAGCATCTTACCTTCCTACGTTTGGCAAGCCGGCAGTACACAACCGCTCCCATACCCGCCCGGCAAGCATTGGTTTTGCCCTTTCCTCTCCTTTGTTGCTGTTGCAGGAAGGTTTCAGGTCCATTACCCTAACCATCCTGTTTAAAACAACCAATTTTTCTGCCCCGGAAACACTGCCATTTCCTTTTTCTCTTTACCTCAGTTCGTCTAACGGTTGGTGGCTGCTACCAGCTTCACAATATCGTTTTTCGTTTCAACAGGTAATCGAATCGGAGATTCGGTACCTGCAACTATTGGTGCAAATAGATCTTGCAGACACCGATCCTGCTATTGTAGCGCCTGCAGTAGCCCGGCTTCCCATGAACATACAAAGCAAAGACCCCGTGTTGGGATTGGTTCTCAATCAAAACATCATGGACGGTGCGGCAGGAGAGAATTACGGATGGATCAAGGACCTGCTGGTAAAAAAAATTAACCTGCTGGTAAAAGTCTCCCGGCTAACTGTGCTTTCCCTGCAAAACGATGATGCCATCATCAACTACAAAAAGCCTTTTGAACCTTTCGGATATTCCCCGGAAGCCGGCAGTCATTTTTATTTTTCGCACCCTGAGTTCAGCAGCAAACCCCTCCAACAACTAACCCTGCATTTTAAGTGGATGAATGCACCTGCTGATTTTAAGGTGTATTACCAGGATTATAGTTCTCTTCTGTTATCTGACTTGACGAACCTTTCCTTTACAGCCGACTTAAAATGTATTGATGATGGTTTTGTTCGGCTAATCAAACCTGGCTTACACCTCTTCAATGAAAAAGATCTCAACGGTGATGCGACCACACCTCACGTAGAATCGACTGATGTGATCGGGCTTTCTTATCTACCATTCTCTTCAGCAGAAGAAGTTATCAACCAGGAAAGGTATTTTGTCCTGCAGCTACAATCGCCCGACTTCGGGCACCAAGCTTATCCCCATTTGCTTACGAGGCAAGCTTTCAACAACCTTGGCAAAAATGCAATGCCCCTGCCGCCACCTTATACCCCGAAGCTAACATCGTTTATGGTCGATTATGAAAGCGCGGCAGAACTCGATACCGGTACATGGACCAATGCGTCAGAAACCACGCTGTTCCACATCCACACGTTTGGCTACACCAAACTGCACGACGCTTCTGCTTCATCCGGCATACAAGTGACAGAACCGGTGAATTTTCTTCCGCACTATCAATATGCCGGCGAATTGTATATTGGTATGAGCCATATAAATGCGCCGCAAAACCTGTCGCTTTTCTTTCAATTGGCCGAAGGCAGCGCCGACCCCGAACTGGAAAAGCCGGAAATATTCTGGAGTGTGCTGGGCAACAATACCTGGCTGCCGCTACAAGGCACCAGCTTCATTGCCGATTCTACCAACGGGCTGCGCAATACCGGCATTGTGGAATTGGCAATACCTGCCGGCGTTACCTGCCACAATACCTTGCTCAACGAAAGCCTGTACTGGTTGCGGGCTTCCGTACTCAATAATACCGAAGCCATCCCCGATACGGTATCCATTCATGCGCAGGGCATCAAAGTGGTGTTTCGCGATGATAACAATGCACCCGACCACTATCGAAACCTGATGCCGCCCGGCAGCATTAAACGAACGGTAACGGAGATGCCGGAAATCAACAGCATCAGTCAGCCGTATTCTTCTACCAAAGGCAAACCAGCCGAAGAAGACAAACAGTTTTACAAACGCGTAAGCGAGCGGCTGCGCCATAAAAACCGGGCGCTGACCATGTGGGATTATGAACACCTTGTACTGGAACAATTTCCCGGTATCTACAAGGTAAAATGTGTACCGGGAGGGGAACCCGGCTCCGTAGAATTGATCGTTATCCCCGACATCAAAGGCAAACTACCCTTTAACCCGTTTGAACCAAAAGCTTCCTCGCAAATGATTGCCGATATCCGGCAATACCTGTCGCAACGGGCACCTGCCTGGGCAATCATCATGGTAAAAAATCCTACTTACATCCAGGTCAAATTGCGCATCGCTGTAAAAATCAAAGAAGGCTACAGTGAAAATTTTTTTCTTGCCAAACTGGAAAACGACCTCACGCGATACCTCGCGCCATGGGCGTATGATGAAGGAGCTGAAATTTACTTAGACACCCGGCTGGATGCCGATGTCATCATCAATTTTGTAGCCGAACAACCCTATATCGCCTATGCATCAGACATCCACCTGTTTACCAAAAAAACCGGGGACATAGGCTTCGTCGAGAAATCTCCGGATGCCAATGGTGAATATTATGTGCAAGCCACACAGCCGGGAGAAATACTGGTGTCTGCTCCCAGGCACGAGATAGATGTCATCCGGGAATACAAAGCCGACAACTACCGTGGAATCGGATACATGAAGATTGAACTGGATTTTAGAATCGGATAAGCTGCGGCAGGGTAAGCCAGGCAATATCTCTTTTCGTGATGGCAAAACAACAAAAAATCAATAACCTGTAAAACCAATCTATGTCAAACAGAAACACGCTAAAAAGTTATTTTGTTACCAACGCAATTCCAAAGCAAAGCGACTTTGCCGACCTGATTGATTCTGCATTGATACAGCAGGAAGACAGCATACGCCGCATAGGTCTGCAACCGGTATCCCTGCAGGCACAACCTGATGAGGGCGGCAATCAGCAGGTATTGCACTTTTATAAAAAATTCAGCGACAGCGATGCTGCCTGGAAGTTTGGTTTGCGCAGCCCTGCCCTCAACAACAACACAAGTGGTTTGAGCATTGGCAATGCGACCTCGCCAAATGCCTTGTTCATCAACGATAGCAATGGCAATGTTGGCATTGGAACAAGTAACCCACAGGAAAAGCTTCATGTAGCTAACGGGAATTTGACAGTAGAGGGAGCCATCAGACCTTCCAATGGAGAAACCAAAGACAATGGCATTTACTTTAGCGGTGACCCTGCTGGTGGAAGTGGTGACACCGCCTGGATACGGTATCACGGAGTACTGAATGAAAATGGAAACATTATATTCGATAATACAGTGCTGGAAATTGGTGTATCCAATGATACAGACGATCACATAGCATTGATGGCGTCCGGCAATGTGGGCATCGGCACACTAACACCACAAGAAAAGCTTCATGTAGGTAACGGACATTTGTTAGTAGATGGAGCCATCAGACCTTCCAATGGGAATACAAACGACAATGGCATTTACTTTAGTGGTGACCCTGCTGGTGGAAGTGGTGACACTGCCTGGATTAGATATCAGGCAGGTTACGACAAAAACAACAATATAATCCGGGATAATACGATTCTGGAAATTGGAGTGTCCAATGACACAGACGATCACATCGCATTGATGCCGTCCGGCAATGTGGGTATCGGCACACTAACACCACGTGCCAGGCTGGAAGTAAAAGGTGGTGGCAAGGACTTCAATGAAATAAATAACTATAAAGCTTTTGGTCGTACAACTTCAGATAAATTCGAGGGGAATTATTCACCTCGCAAAGAAGTTTTTACAGCTTCCATTTATGCCGACAACAGAATCATCGGACCCGAGTTCAATGCATTTTCTGACCAACGGATCAAAAATTTCGATAGCCTTTCAAACAGCTTAGAAGACCTGCACATCATTGACCAGCTGAAAGTTACCAACTATACGTACAAGGATGTTGCAGAAAAAGGAAGTGGCAAAAAGAAAGGGTTCATCGCACAGGACGTAGAAGCGGTGTTTCCGCAGGCAGTAAACACCCTGCCCGAGTTTGTTCCGGATATTTATGCCCTGGCAATATTCACAGAAATGAATGGTGATGAATTGACTGTCAAAATGGAAACATCGCATCAGTTAACAAGCGACGATGTGGTTAGGCTGATCAGCAGGGAGCATGGCACCGTTGAAAAACCGGTACAGGTGATTGATGAAAAAACATTCATCGTTCCCGGCTGGCCGGGAACAGTAGAATCCATTTTTGTTTATGGAAAAGCGGTCGAGGATTTCCGGTCATTGAATTATGATGAGATATTCACGCTCGGCATTAGTGCCATACAGGAGTTGAACAAACAAATCCAGCAACTGAAAGAAGAAATAAAAACCATCAGCGCTTCTTTTTCATCCTTGCGTAGCCCATTGTTGCAATTCTAATCAACATCATCCGCTTGCCATTTTAGCCATTTCCTCACCGTTTTCCTATGGATACCTACAACAGCCATCCCGCCACTACCATTTCTACCGATCCGCCAAAGCAGCCGGCCGCCGATTTCAGACGGTTGCGCAGCGAAGGCATTCAATGGATTCAACGATTGGCTGCCCACAGCTGGACCGACCACAATACGCACGACCCCGGCATCACCATCCTCGATTTGCTGTGCTATGCCATAACCGACATCAGCAACCGGTTTAACCTGGATATCAAAGATTTACTCACGACACCGGATGGCAAAACTTACGACAGCCTGTATAGTCCCGCCACCGTGCTCACGACCAACCCGGTAACACCTACTGATTTTAAAAAACTATTGCTGGACATTGAGGGGGTGAGCAACGCCTGGATCGAAAAAAAGACTGATGCATACCTGCCATTGTATTTTTTTCCGGCTAACAATACCCTGCGATTATCCGCCAGTCAAAGCAATGGTGAATCATTGGTGATCAAAGGATTGTACAATGTATCTGTTGACAGCGCTACCAACAGCAGCAAAGACACCGTGATCAACCGCCTGCACAACAGCCGCAATCTTTGTGAAGATTATCAACAGGTTACCTTGCTGGCACCACAATACATCGCGGTATCGGGAATTGTTGAAATTGGTCAAACCGAGGACATCAACCTAACGGCTGCCCGTATGCTGGCAAACATATCCCGCTTCATTACACCGGCAGTCCGGTTTTACACCCTGGCGGAAATGTTGGCAAAAGGAAAAACCATAGACGAAATATTCAACGGTCCAGCCCTGCTCCACGGGTTTATTGATGATGATGAACTCAACGACATCAGCACCAAAACCGAATTGCATACCTCCGATATCATTCGCGAAATGATGGACGAACCGGGTGTGTTGCGGGTAAGCAATGTCAGCATTTACGCCAATACTTCCGGCGATATAACCAACAGCGGGCAAAACTGGTATTTACAACTGGCCGGCAACAAAACTCCAGCCCTCGATATGGGAGAAACCAATGGACCCTGGCTATCCGATAAACTGGTTTTTAAGAAAAACGGCGTGGCAGTGTCAACCAACCCGGATAAGATCAAGGCACATTACCTAAAATTGATGAAGGCACATGCCTACCCGGCATTGCCACTTCGCGAAAGGGATGTCGTGCCCGAACCGGGTGACTATTACCCGCTTGATGAGTATTATTCCATTCAACACCATTTCCCGATGGTATATGGCATTGGCGAAAGTGGTTTGCCCGAATCTGCATCCCCATCAAGAAAAGCAGCGGCAACACAATTGAAAGCTTACCTGCTCTTTTTTGAACAAATTTTGGCCAATTACCATGCGCAGGCTGCGCACCTTAAAAATTTATTCTCTTTCACCAACTCTTTTTCGCCTACTTATTTTTACCAGCCTTTGCAACAACTTGTTCCCGGTGCAAGCAACATCCTCGTTGCCGGCAGCGACGAAAGAATTGCTGCCTCTATCGAAACCGACAACGTAGCACAGGAACGGCAAAACCGGTTGCTCAACCACCTCATTTCCCGTTTTGGGGAAAGCCTTTCTGCTTATTCGATGCACGAAAAAAGCGTTGAGCATCCGTTCAATACCGCCGACAGTCATTCGGCTGCCACGAGCGTGGCTGCGACAGCGGCGGCGGACAAACTAATAGAAAGCAAGCGGCAATTTTTGGCAAATTATCCTGCCATTAGCAACAACCGGGGAAAAGCTTTTAATTTCATGATACCGGACCCGGAAACCGATAATGTTTCCGGGCTTGAAAAAAGAATTGCCGCCAAAATCGGTCTTTTGCCTGTTACCTGGCATTTTTCCGACCGAAACGTAGAAAGATATTACCTGCTGGAGCATTTGCTGCTTCGCCCTGTTGAGGAAGACAACAACGTTTTGATTTCTTATGCGACCACCAACAAAATTGAAAGCTTTGAAGATGGCGGCGACACACACACCACCTGTGTCGCGCTGGGTCACCGCTTGCTCAATGGGGAAGAAATCGTCATCAGCGAATCGGATTTTTACAACGGTCGATACCGTGTAACCTGGTTGTCCACAGATCGATTCCGCATTGATGCTCCGTTTGCTGGCACCAACGGAGACAACAACAGTGATGTAAAAAAAGGGAAAAAACCAGCGAAAGAAACAGTCCACAGCAAGCCACCGCAATGGAGGCGATATGCCGCAGCACCCAATGATGCATTGCTGGTGTACAGCAAATACATCCGCCAATTTTCCACCAACCCGATGGATGCCAACAGTACTTCATGTACCGCACCGGCACATGGACTGAGCAGTGGCGCAGACATCAGCATTACCGGCTCAAAATACTATGACGGTTCTTATTATCACATCGTTGTAACGGGTGAAGATACGTTTACGATCCATCAGCCGTTTGTAGGGGAAGACACCGGCAGATGGACGATCACCAACGGGTCAAAGGATATTTTTTCTTTGCAGATGACGTTTGTATTTCCTGGTGGTACCGGTCGGTTTGCCAATGAATCTTTCCGCGAGTTTGTTGAAAATACGGTTCGGGAAGAAACGCCGGTACATCTTACCGTGTATGTAAGCTGGCTTACTACGGCAATGTTGCGGTTTGAACATTTTTACAAACGGTTTACCGAAGAAATTTACCCGCAACCGACTGCTGAACAGCCTCCTGCCACTTCTCCTGCGGTTGCAATGGCACGACTCAAACAAGACAGGATGGCTTGGAGAGCTAGCCGCAACAGCCTTATTGATATGTTGCCCCTCGGCATCAGCACTTACCCGCTGGCCGACATACCCATCATCATTCCGGATAAAGCTGCGGAGCTGATCATTCAATACAACGAACGGGCAGTCATCTGTCTTTTGTATAGCCAATCCGATGTTGTCTATAAAATTTGGGACGAACAGGGCAATTTGATGAATGAAAACAAAGAAGAGGAACCAAATACAGGAACAGATGGCCTGCTCCTGCTCACTACCGGTCGACTGACCCGCGACAAATACCTGCTGAGCATCGAAGCATTTAACCCGATTACAGGGCTTTCGAACAAGTTTTATCAAACCATATCGGTACGCATTGGCATCAACACGAAATTGGGAGTAAGAAGCAACGATGTATTTGAATACGGAACATACATTACCCTAATGATTGAAGGCGCTCAAAGCGGCACCGAATACCAGTTGTTTGATGAAATGGGCAATCAAGCATTCAGTGAAAAAACAAACAGTAATGATGGGGGCAATTTGGCTGTTGTGTCCAATATCCAACTGACCGAAGATATTCTTTTAACTATCAAAGCCACCAACGCGCATACCCAGGACAGTGCTTTTCTCGATGCACGATTGGCCATCAATATTTTACCCAACACCACGTTGGATGTGAGTCTCGACGCACCGCAGGTTGCCGATTACAAAGGTGGTATCAACATCATCATTCACAATACGCAGGCAACTGCATCGTATTGTTTACAATGCAAGTACATTGACGATGATGTGTTACAAAAGTCACCGCTCATCGGCTCCCTGCTCAGCGATTGGATGCCGGGCAATAACGGCACCATCCAATTGCCCTTAAACAACCTGACGGAAGACCTTACACTAAACATATTGGTGAAAAAAAACGATTCCGGTTTGCAGAAAACATTGACTCGTACCTTATTTGTACCGGTAAAACCCGACAAAGACAAAATACTCAGCGTGGGAGAAGGCAAGATCAAAGCAGGAGAAACAGCCACGATTGTCGTTTCCAACACGCAACCCGGCATCCTGTACCAGTTGCGAAAGGTAAACAAGGACAAAACATTCACCAACATTGGTAATCCTGTATTTCACCACCGCAATCATGGAATCGGCAAGGCTGTGGTAGAAACAGATCTGGTGATTGGAGAATTTACGGGTACCGATGTTCAATTGCCCGCCGGGACCGTGGAGCAAACCACTATGTTCAATGTATTGGCCATTAAAGCCACCACGCGGCAGGAAGCAGAGATCGGCAACATCAAAATCCCGGTAAACTAATCGCCCGTGTCGGATACAAAACACATCATACAAACACAAATCATCGAGCTGCACCTGTCACGGAACCTTGATCGCGTGGCCATTCAAAACAAAGTTTCACATATTTTCAGGCAATCCTTATTGCCGGTGCTTGATGAGTTGCTCACCGCAAACAAGAGCACCGGCACCCTCGTAATCGACCGGATGGAAATTGATGTTGGCCGCATTCCGGCAAGCCGGCTCGAAGAAATGCTGACGCAAAAATTCGGTGAGGCATTGGCAGAAAACCTAACCAACATACGCCCAACAACTGCTGCGGATAACAGCACAACAAAACGAGCCACAACAACGGCTTCTCATCAGGATGAACCGCATACAGAAGAAGCCCTTGTATTGTACTTTTTGCAAACCGGCGTGTTTCCGTGGTGGGCGAAGGAAACCACCACCACCTATTTTGAACAATCTTTTCATTCTGCGCTCCGGCATCAGCTTCCGGGTTTCCGGCATGTACTTACCCTGCTGTTGCAGGAAGATCAGCCAATACAACGATTGGTGTTCTCAGCAAACCCGGTATTGTTGGCAGAAGTGGCGGAATGGATCACCGGGCAACGTCTTTCTTTTGTTTTGTCGCAAACAGAACCGTTGTTTAAATTGTTCGAGCAGCGTTTGAACGCAGCGCAATTGCAGGAATTTTGGTGGTATAGTTGGTACCATGCCATTGCTGCCACATCTGAATTTACAGCAACCAGGCTGTTTGAAAAAGCCGGGCACCTGTTCATTGAACTGTCAGCTGAATCTACCAACCATGCTTCACTCCTGCACTTCTTCAAAAGCATCAAACGCAGTGATGGAGTATTGAATACTATAGTTGCATTTCACCAATACAACGCTGCCGTTGGTGAAAAATTCAACGGTCAGCAGGACATCATCACTGCGAAGTTTCCCAAAAAAGGGGCGTCTATCCAACTGTTGGAAGCATCAGGGAAAGTCAACAGGATGAAAACAGCAGCCATGTTTACCAAAGACAACATTGCTTCACACCCAATCTTTCAGGTTGACAAATTGTACATTCACAATGCAGGCTTGGTATTGCTGTGGCCATTCCTGGAACGCTTTTTTTTAAACCTCGATCTGACAAATGAAAAGGCTTTTACCGGCGAATCACAAGCCATCCGTGGGTGCCTGCTGCTGGAATATCTGGTTACCGGGCACACAGAGGAAACTTTTGAAGCACAACTACCGCTCAACAAATTGCTTTGCGGCATCCCGCTACAGCAACCACTGCCAACGCAATGGACGATTACGGATGAGGAAACAGTGATGGCCGAACACTTTTTGAATGCCGTTATTAAAAACGGTGGTGAAGGTTGGACACATCTATCGGTACATGGCTTGCGGCAAGCCTATCTGCACCGCGAAGGCATCCTTAGCGGCCGTGATGGCAACTGGCGGCTTCAAATCAAACGGGAACCGTATGATGTGTTGGTGGATCGCCTGCCTTGGACTGTGCAGTTGGTAAAACTACCCTGGATGGCACGGTTGGTGATTGTGGAGTGGTAAGGAGAAATGGATAAAAGCATTTCATTAGATTGCAAAGATGATGATTAAGCTTTATCATTGTTCATAGCAACAATATAATCAAAGATATCCTGAGCTATTGAAGCAAATTCTTGGGGTAGCTTATCTTTATACATGTCACGCAATTCAACAATGATTCCGGATCTTTTATCTTTTTCGCTTTGGGGAGATAGATCTTTGCCCACTTTATCCATACGATGTCCCAGGACACCTAAACCCATGAAAATGTGGCTTAAATGTGGCATGGCAGAACTACTTATCAAATCATTCCCCATTGTAATTTGCAGAAGCCATTCCTTTCTGGTTATTTTCAATTCATTGACTGAATTTGTTAGGTCAACAGTATAGTCAGGATCATTTCTATCTTCACTCTTTCGTATACCCCGTTCGAAAACTTTTACATTTTCTGTACCGTTCAAACCTGCAGCATCAAGCACCAAGGTTACAAATGATAAACGATCAGATATAAATCTTTTAATATCGGGATAAGGAAGTTTAAAAAACATGGTTCCAAAATCGGTTCTTGCCATAAAAGCACTAGAAATCAACTTCGCGTAATTAAGCAATGTATTACCAGATCCACCATTTTTAGAGCCTTTTCTTAGATACATACCCAACAAAGCCACCAATCCCATCAATTGCTCGCTACCCCCGATTTGTTTAACTTCCCGTTTTGCGCCGGTAATAGGAATGGTATCATTACGTTGATCTTTGTTATAAACAACATGTGACTTAGCTGCTGTAAAAGAATTGAGGATGTTGGAATTAAATACGGTTTGTTCAAGAAAGGTGATCAATTTATCATATCGTATGCCACCTGTAATCTGAGGATTTCCTACAAATCCATTCCAATTGGGTTTACACGATAATTTGAACTGCCATTCAATCCCATTATTTGATCAAATCCAACAGGTACACGTACTGCTTTAGGTTTTATTGCGTGAAGTGATGTTCCCAATTTTACGAAAGTGGATAGCGCTTTTGAAAACTTTTTCGGTTCAGTTTCCTGAACCGGCGGGTCTAATACGATTTCGATAGCCGAAAATCCACCACTGTTATCATCAGCAGTTAATTTGATGTCATTGTCATAAACTTTCACAACTTCACCTTTATTGAGTTTTCCCCAAATGTTATTCGTTTTTTTTTCAATTTTATACCCAGATTCGAATTCAAACCCAACAGCTCTTTGAATCACCGGGCTCAGCCGGGGAATCATCTTTGCGTGAAAAATCAGAGTTTTCACAATTATCGTTTTCTGTTAGTCTAATACTCATCGCCCTTTCTCCCATCTCATCCGCTTCCCTTTCCAGGTTTTGCTCATCATTTACGTTTACACCGCCTTTTAACTGTCTGGTGGTCTGTACACGACCCTGTTTTTGCTGCACCACATGCCAGGCTTCGTGCGGCAGGTATTTTTCCTGTCCCGGTGCAACGTGAATGTCTGTTCCCTGTGCAAATGCATAGGCATTGAGCTGTGCAGGTTTGGCAGAATGATAATGCACCTGCACATCATCCAAATGGTAACCGGAGAGCGCTTCCACGCCGGATTTCAGGCGATCGGGCAAACCGGTATTGTTTGCCTGCCTCTGCAAGGGCGGGTTGGTTGCCGTATGATTTTTTCCAAAAGCCTGCAGCGGATTTTGCCCGGCTGCATTTCCCGACAAAGGATTTTGCAATACGGACGATGTCAAAGCAGTAGGGTCAGATTTGAGTTGCAGCGGATTCAATGTCTGTTTTCCGGAAGTATCCCCGGCAGCCTTGTTCATGGCTTCGTGTGGCAGGGTGGCGGTAGTTTTCATCAGCCAGGTATAGATAGGTGAGCGGACAATCAAATCTACTGAGAAAGAGGTAAATACAAAAAAGGATTTTTTCGCGTATCAACTGACGCTTATTGCGAAAGCCAATACTATATTTTGCGCACAGGTCTTAAAAAACCAGTTTGCCTTCCTTGTGCATTTCTTTCCGGATGCCTTGTCTTATATCAGCCAACGTAACCACTGTGTTGCCGCGGCTCAAAGCCTGCAGGCTGCAGTAGCGCAGTACATTTATGATGCCAGCACCGGTAATGGCGTGGCTGGCTGCAAGCACAGGCAGGCTTACTTCCGGTGCCAAGGTACAAGGTGGTGTAAATGCGTTTTGCCACAACTGCAGCCGCTGAGCTTCGTCCGGCTTTTGAAAATCAATCATCACTTCAAAGCGGCGGGCAAAAGCATCGTCCAGGTTGCCTTTTTGATTGGTAGCCAGGATCACCATTCCTGCATAGTCTTCAATGCGTTGCAGCAGGTACGATACTTCCTGGTTGGCATATCGGTCGTGCGCGCTGGCAGTCGCAGTGCGTTTGCCAAACAAAGCATCCGCTTCATCAAAAAACAAGATCCATTTTTTGTGTTCCGCCATGCGGAAAACGCCTGACAGGTTCTTCTCTGTTTCGCCAATGTATTTGGAAACCACCAAGGACAAATCTACCCGGTACACATCCATGCCGGCATGTTTGCCCAACAAAGCTGCCGTTAGTGTTTTGCCGGTGCCCGGCACGCCTGAAAACAATACGCGCATTCCGGGTTTCACTTTCGCGTTGAATCCCCAGGTATGCAACATGGTATGACCATATAGCAGCCAGTGTTTGATGTCAACCAAACCTTGTTCTACTTCGGCAGATACCACCAGGTCGTTCCATTCCAATGCAGTGGTAAGTCGTTTGGCAGGGAAATGAGCCGAAAGTGATGGCTGGTAAGTATTGCCGGTGGTAAGCAAGGCAAGGCATTCTGCTGTAGGCGTGAGCAAACCGCTGAGGCGCGGTTCGTATGGCAATACAGGCTGCAGGGAAAGCAAATGTTGCGCAGCGAAAAAATGGGTGTCTTCAAACAGGTGCAGCAGCTGAAAACGCTGTTGCAAATCGTTGCCGGCAAACAGGAAAACTGCCGTTTCGCCTGTGGGCAGATGAACGCCATTGTCACTTTTTTTGCCGCCCAATTGGGTGAATGGATGACCGGTCGTTTCACTTTTCATCAGCAGCATGTCCAGCAGTTCGGGCTGCAGGTGTGGGACGAGGGATAGAATGAGTACAAACCGCTCGGCAGCCGACATATCGCATTCCCGTATCAGGTTAGCATAAGGCGAAGGATCATTGGCAATACCGGGCGGCAAAATCGTATCCACCGGCGGCTGACTGCGATCGTTGTTGAAAGAGATGAGCCCTCGGGCGGCAACAATAGCTGAAAACCATTCTAATTCATGGGTAGCCGTAACAGCATTTGCCTGTAGGTGAGTCAAGGTAATAGCTTTTGGGTAGGGAAATAAAGGTAAGCGATTGATGAAAGTTACGAAAAACCAGGTTGGTGAAAACATTTATACTGCACATGGCAATCAGAACATAACTAAACAAATCAATCTTCGCAAGCTAATGAGATTAACTATCTCAACGATGCTGTCATGCTTGGTTAACTTCAAAAGAAAGACAGTTTGAATGATGGTCGTGAAGAACAAACGAATTCGGTGAAACCATGGATCTGGGAAATTTGCACTGTTTTTTCTGCCTGGAGATCAACGGGGTCTTAGATCAAGAAAGAAGAAGGATTGATGTTGGTATATTCAATCCTTCTTTATAGTTAATGATAGAGCAATCGGAATTGTTGCATTGTTACAAACAGCCGGATGCAATGATTCCTCAGCTGATATGATTTCGCTACACCGTATGTGGGGTCCACTTGGTTTCGCTTTGCGCCGACAACACGACGTTGTCAATAAAGGCCATGCCGCGGATACCATCTTCGATGCCCGGAAAATCGAGTGCTTCCTGCGGTGGCGTCGAGCCTTCAATAGACGCCGATAAGGTCAGGGCGAAGTTGCGGTAGATGTTGCCAAATGCTTCCAGGTAACCTTCCGGGTGACCGCCGGGAACCCGGCTGTTGAATTTGGCATAAGAGCCAACCCACGGTGTGCCGGTACGGTAGATTTCCATTGGTTTATCTAGCCATTTGGCGACCAGCGAGTTGGGTTCCATCTGAGCCCATTGCAAACCGCCATTTTCACCATACACACTGATGTTGAGTGCATTTTCTTCACCGGCAGCCACCTGCGAAGCTACCAGCACACCGGCGGCACCGTTTTCAAACCGAAGCAGCACATTGCCGTCGTCATCCAGCCGCCTGCCTTCCACCATAATGTTCAGGTCGGCACATAGCTGCGTGATTTTCAAACCCGTAATGTATTCGGCGAGGTGGGCAGCGTGCGTTCCAATATCGCCCATGGCACCTGCTTTGCCGCTTTTTTTCGGGTCGGTACGCCAAGATGCCTGCGCATTGCCTTCGCGCTCGGTGAGGCGGCTAAGCCAACCCTGCGGGTATTGTACCACTACTTTCCGGATGTTGCCCAGTACGCCTTCACGCACCATTTGGCGGGCTTGTTTTACCATCGGGTAGCCGCTGTAGGTATGAGTGAGACACAATGTTTTACCGGTTTCTTCTATCTTTTGCTTCAGCTGTTTGGCTTCGTCGAGCGTAAAAGTGATGGGCTTTTCAATCACTACGTTAAAGCCATGTTCCAACGCCATCATGGCGGGAGCAAAATGCACAAAATTGGGCGTTACAATGGTCACAAAATCAATGCGTTTGTCTTCTGGCAGTGCGGCTTCCGCTTTGATCATTTCTTCATAACTGGTATATATCCGGTCTTCGGGAAGAAATAGCATGTGACCGGATTCTCTGGCAATGTCAGGATGCTCACTCAGTGCGCCGGCACTCAGTTCAATCAATCCATCCATATTGGCGGCAATGCGGTGAACGGCTCCGATAAATGCGTCTTTACCGCCGCCTACCATACCCATTCTGAGTTTTCTTTTCATAGAGAGTGTTTTATTAAAAATAATAGACTGCAGGAAAAAATGTATGCGACCGCCAGGACAACCATGCAATCAATCGTCAACAGCAATCTTCACTTGATGGTGGCAGAAACAGGACAAAGCAAATGTAAAGCAATGAAGAATGTAAATAATCCCGTGCGACAAGTTTATAAATTGATAAAATATCAAAGCTCAAAAAATTTAGCGAACAAATAAATAAGTGTAATTCAATTTTTCTCTACATTTATCCCGTATTAGAAAATTGCCTACCGATTTGCTATAAATTATGAGCTCCAACAGAAGATCTGCAATCAAAAATTTACTTGCCGGCTCCGCTGCCCTTGCTACAGGTGAAACCATTTTGTCCTCGTTTTCCAAAACATCAAAACATCATAGATTGGCTTTAAAAGGAAACATCAACCATTCGGCCTGCCGATGGTGCTACAACGACATTCCGCTGGACGAACTGTGTGCCGCAGGCAAAGAAATTGGTTTGAAAGCAATAGACCTCGTGGGGCCGAAAAATTGGCCGACACTCAAAAAATATGGACTCGATTCGGCAATGTGCAATGGTGCTGAAATCAGTCTCACCGAAGGTTTCAACGATCCGCAATACCACAGTCAGCTTCAAAAAAATTACACCGAGCACATCGGGTTGGTGTCAGAAGCTGGTTACAAAAATCTCATTTGTTTTAGTGGCAGCCGCCGTGGCATGGATGATGAAACGGGGCTGAACAATTGTGTGAAAGGATTGCAACCACTGGTAAGCCTCGCAGAAAAAAAAGGCGTTGTGCTGGTAATGGAACTGCTCAACAGCAAGGTGAACCACAAAGACTATATGTGCGACAACAGCAAATGGGGCGCAGAACTCTGCAAACGTTTGGGTTCTGACCATTTCAAATTGTTGTACGATATCTACCACATGCAGATAGATGAAGGTGATGTAATCGCCACCATCAATGAGCGGCATCCTTATTTTGCGCATTATCATACCGGTGGTGTTCCGGGCCGCAATGAAATAGACGAATCGCAGGAATTGTATTATCCTGCCATTATGAAAGCCATTGTAGCCACCGGCTTTAAAGGATACGTAGCACAGGAATTTATCCCCGCTAAAAAAGATAAGCTGGCATCACTGCGAGCCTGTGTGCAAATCTGTGATGTATAATAGTCACCGCTTCTATGCATCCTCGTTGGTAAGGAGTACCGTTGAAAATAAACCTGCGACTAACTGCAGAGAAATCAATTTCAATATAAAACGTAAAACATAATGGCTGATAATGTATTTGATGCAATCGTTGTGGGTTCGGGCATCAGCGGCGGATGGGCTGCGAAAGAACTTGCCGAAAAAGGATTGAAAGTGCTCATGCTGGAGCGCGGCAGAAACATAGAACATGTGAAAGATTATGTGAATGCAGCCAAAGCACCCTGGGATTTTCCTCATCGCGGCAGCAAAACCCAGCAGATGATCAAAGATTATCCTGTGTTGAATCGCGATTATCCTTTGAATGAAACCAACCTTGATTATTGGGTAAATGAGAAAGAAAGCCCTTATACCGAAGTCAAACGTTTCGACTGGTTTCGTGGCTATCATGTAGGCGGACGTTCGCTGATGTGGGGCAGACAAAGCTACCGCTGGAGCGACCATTCCTTTGAAGCCAACGCCAAAGAAGGCATTGCCATTGATTGGCCAATCCGATATGCAGAAATTGCTCCGTGGTACGATAAAGTAGAAAAATTCATTGGTGTAAGCGGTTCAAAAGAAAATGTACCGCAATTGCCCGATGGCAGTTTATGCCACCAATGGAATTGAACGTAGTGGAAAAAGCGATGCAGCCACGGTTGAAAGAATATTACAAAGGCAAAGCGTTCGATGTTCATTGGCCGTACTGCCAACATTACAGAACCGCTACCCGGTCGCACCAATTGCCAGTACAGGAACAAATGCTGGCTCGGGTGCCCGTTTGGCGCATATTTCAGCACGCAGTCTTCTACTTTGCCTGCTGCCATGGAGACTAGAAATCTCACGCTTCGTCCGTGGTCAATCGTTACCAAAGTGCTGTATGACAAAGACAACAAACGGGCAACCGGTGTAGAAGTACTGGATGCAGAAACAAACAAAACATATACTTACAATTCCAAGATTGTATTCCTCAATGCTTCTGCATTTCAACAGTGCGTGGGTCTTGATGAATTCAGCAACAGATGTTTGGCCCGACGGCTTGGGCAGCAGCAGCGGAGAATTGGGTCATAACGTAATGGACCATCACCTCAATGTGGGTGCAAGTGGCACTGTAGAAGGATATGAAGATAAATATTATTACGGTCGCCGTGCAAATGGCGTATACATTCCACAGTACCGCAACCTGTTTGGCGATTACAAGAGATTACAAGCGTGGTTTTGGTTACCAGGGTGGTGCAAGCCGCCAGGATTGGAACCGCGATATTCCTGAAATGCAGATCGGCGGCGAATACAAAGACGCGCTCACCGAACCGGGTATCTGGACAATGGGGCTTGGTGGATTTGGTGAAACATTGCCTTATCATGAAAACAAAGTAACCCTCGACAAATCAACACGAAAGACAAATGGGGTCTTGAATGTATTGTCGTTTGATGTGGAACTGAAGGAAAATGAAATGAAGATGCGCAAAGACATCAAAGATGATGCGATGGAAATGCTGACTTCTATGGGTGTGAAAGATGTGAAAGGATACGACCATGATGCCGTACCTCGGCCGTGGTATTCACGAAATGGGAACTGCCCGCATGGGTAAAGATCCTAAAACATCGGTGGTAAACAAATGGAACCAGATATGGGATGCTCCTAACGTGTTTGTAACGGATGGTGCCTTTATGACAAGTGCCAACTGTGTAAACCCATCGTTGAGCTATATGGCATTTACTGCCCGCGCTGCCGATTATGCTGTTAGCGAACTGAAGAAAGGAAACATTTAACTGTAAAATAATACTTCTTACTTTTTAATTATAAAAAATTATGGACAGAAGACGGGCTTTATCATCCATTGCATTGCTGGTAGGCGGTACACTGGTAGGTTCTGAAGCTTTTTTAACCGGGTGTAAAACCACCGGTAAAAAAGAAGGTCTCTTCACTGCAGAGGACATCACATTTCTTGACGAAGTAGGCGATACGATATTACCGACTACGGCAGCTTCGCCCGGAGCGAAGGAAGCCAAGATTGGTGAATTTATGAAAGTGATCGTGACAGATTGTTACAATGAAAACGATCAGAAAACATTCACTGAAGGCATCAGCAAACTGAACGACGCCAGCAAGAAAAAATTCGACAAATCTTTCACGGAACTGGCTGCCAACCAAAAGCACGACTTTTGGTTTCGCTGGATGGAGAAGCAAGGGACTATAACAAAAACAGGAAAGGAGGCGACGCAAATCATTATTTCAGCCTGATGAAACAGCTGACCATTGTGGGGCTATTTTACCAGCGAAGTTGGTGGCACCAAAGCGTTGCGTTACCTGCCGGTTCCCGGTCGATATGATGGCGATGTAGACTATAAAAAAGGCGATAAAGCCTGGGCAGTTGGTTAGCACTATCGTTCACCATTGCTTCTGGGGCAATGTGCGTTAATATATTAGACTCATCATTTTATCAAGCACTGTCTTTTTGGACAGTGCTTTTTTTATATTTGTTAACGACTACTTATTCTGGCTAACTAAAAGTTATGACAACCATGACGAAACTATGTCTTGATCTGGAGATGTTGACCGATGACTTTTTTGAAGACACCCGTTTGTTGGCATTACTGCAACTACAAAAAATTATCAGTTTTGCTGGCATATCAACAATTCCTTTAATTTTCGTTTCAGGCTCAACCCGGAAATTGAAGTGCACCTTCGCCGCAAAGACAGGAGCTATTATTTCAGAGTGTATGAGCACAATGTGCGAAACAGCTTTGTGTCGCATTACATTTATCAAAACAGTCATGATGGCGAATTTCTGTTGCCCGAATTCCGGCATATGGATTTTTTGTGGCTTATCAAAAACGAGTCGGCAGACTTCCAACCAGTGTAATCAACTTGTAACATCTATTAAAGAAATGCAAGGCGTAATCATGGTTGCGGAACTCACAAACGAAAAAATAAAAAACAAAAAGCACCTGATTTTTTAGAATCGATAAGTAAAAATGCAAAAGGCAAAACGAACTGTGTTTTGCCTTTTTTGATTTATAAAAAAACCGTTTATCAAAACAATAATCCTTATTTCAGGTAAAAGCGAAAACCAAGTGTAATACCGGTGAATGAATTGCCTTCCAGGCTGGTACCGATATTATAATTTTCAGACCGGTTGGTGTGTGTATAATTTGCATACAATAAATTGCTTATCAATAGTTCCAATTGCATTTTTTTGGCAATGTCATATGCCATTCCTGCCTGCACGGAAGCGTTAAGATTGAACCCGTTAAACGTATTCGTATTGCTTTTCCCAAACTGATAATTGTAACCTGCGCGTTCATCAAACAGAATATACAGTTTGTTGATCACAGGCTGATATTGTCTCAGAAAAACACCTCCGCCATAACTGCGGATGACAGATGGTGAAATGTTTGAATATTCAGAATAGCCATAATTGAGATACAATCCGGCCAGTTTATTCCTTTTGTAAAAAGTACCAATGGAAGGCGAGACAAATGCATTGGTGGCTTTTGAAATCAGTACCGGCTGTATTCTTTTCCTGCTGATGACTAATACCAATATTTCCGCCGATTTGTATCCTGCCTTTTTCCATTTGCGCATGCGAAACAGAAGTAAGAATCAATACAAGAAAAGAAAGCAAAAGTGTTGTTTTCATAAAAGAGAATTTGTTGAACCACAAAGAAATAGCATGGATAAGCATCATGTTTTTCTTTCGTCTGATGAGTTAACCAAATCTTATCCAAACTGATTCTTAATTTATACTTGCAAAGCAGCGGTTTCAGTTAACGATTTGTCATTGCGCATTTACCTTCTATACAGCCATAAACAATATCATAACCATATACTGGCATTTTGTATCCATGTCCAGTCAGAAACAATTTTCGTAAAGCGGATGACTACAGATGGCTAGTAAAAATTCTATCAACATTCACCATTCCTCTTTCCAATACAAAACCTACCTCCTTACCTTTGTAACTTATGCCTATAGAAGATTTACTGAAGGGATTGAACGAGCCGCAACGAGAAGCGGTTACTCACGTAACCGGCCCGCTGATGATTGTAGCCGGTGCAGGCAGTGGTAAAACAAAAGTGCTTACTACACGCATTGCCTGGCTCATGGGCAAACACAATGTGGATGCTTTCAACATACTCGCACTAACGTTTACCAATAAAGCTGCAGCCGAAATGAAGGAACGTATCGGCAGAATGCTGGGCGGCAGCGAAGCGCGCAACTTATACGTCGGTACTTTCCATAGCGTATTTGCACGCATCCTGCGCACCGAAGCCGACAGAATCGGCTATCCGCGCAGCTTTACTATTTATGATACCGACGATAGCCGTTCGGTAATGAAAACCGTGATCAACGAACTGAATTTAGACGATAAACATTACAAGCCAAACGTGGTTCACAACCGCATTTCATCGGCTAAAAATGCACTGGTGGGTCCGGCGGAATATGCTACACGATTATTACCTGCAGCAGGAAGACGCACGCGCCAACCGTCCGGCCATCGGGCTGATCTACAAAGCTTATGCAGCCCGTTGTTTTAAAAACGGCGCGATGGATTTTGACGATCTTGTTCCTTAAAATGTACGAATTGCTGAATACTGTTCCGGAAGTATTGTACAAATACCAGAACAAGTTTAAATACATACTTATAGACGAGTACCAGGATACCAACCCGGTGCAGTACCAGATCAGCAAACTGCTGGCTGCCATTCACGAAAACATTTGCGTGGTGGGCGACGATGCGCAAAGTATTTATAGCTTTCGCGGCGCAACCATCGAAAATATTCTGCAGTTTCAGAAAGACTACGATGATGTAAAAGTGGTGAAGCTGGAGCAAAATTATCGCAGCAGCCAAAGCATACTGAATGTTGCAAACGAAGTGATAAAAAATAACAAAGGTCAAATTCCCAAAGTATTGTGGACCGACAACAAGGAAGGTGAAAAATAAAGCTCGTTCGCACCATGACGGATAATGACGAAGGCAAATTTGTTGCCGACAGCATACAGGAACAAAAGCTTCGCAACCATTACCACAACAGCGATTTCGCCATTCTATACCGCACCAATGCGCAAAGCCGTGCTTTTGAAGAAAGCCTCCGCCGCATGGGCATTCCCTACCGCATTTATGGTGGTGTTAGTTTTTACCAGCGAAAAGAAATCAAAGACTTTTTGGCATACCTGCGCGTGATTGCCAATCCGAGAGACGAGGAAGCGCTCAAACGCATCATCAACTATCCGGCGCGTGGCATTGGCAAAACGACCGTTGAAAAGGCAGTTATCTTTGCGAACGACAACAACATCAGCATGTTCAATGTGCTGGAAAGAGCCGGTGAGTTTGGTTTCCGTGCCGGTACGCTCGAGGTGATCCAGAACTTCGCGACGATGATCAAATATTTCCAGAGCATGCTGCAAACCAATGATGCCTATTGTGGTGGCACAGCAAATCGGTAAACACACCGGCATTGTAAAAGAACTATTCAACGACAAAACCACTGAAGGACTTGCCCGTTATGAGAACATACAGGAATTGCTCAACTCCATCAAGGAATGGACAGAAAGCCCGTCCAATGAAGAAGGTGAAGTAGGCGACAAAGGACTGGGTGCTTACCTGCAACAAATTACATTGCTCACCGATGCCGATGACGACAAGGAAAATGCCGATGTAGTAAAATTGATGACCATTCACGCTGCCAAAGGCCTCGAGTTTGGATGTGTGTTTGTCGGTGGCATCGAAGAAACGCTGTTTCCCAGTGCCATGAGCATCAATACCCGCGAAGAACTGGAAGAAGAACGCCGGTTGTTTTATGTCGCCGTCACGCGCGCCAAAGACCGTTTGTGGCTCACGTATGCCAATAGCCGGTATCGCTTTGGCAACCTTGTACAAAACGAGCCCAGCCGGTTTTTAGAAGAGATGCCCGAACAGTTTTTAGACAGAACTTTTTCGGGTGGAGGTGCCCGCAACAACAGTGGTCTCAGCAATATGGGCAGCGCCTTTCAGCGCATGCACCGCGGCATGGGACCCGCCCCCGAACGTAAACCCGAAAGCAGCAAACCATCTTACCTGCCCGTAGCGCCCAAACAACAAACCATTGCCCATGTTCCTTCACCCGACTTTGTGCCTAGTGATACCACCGGGCTGCAGCAGGGACAAAAAGTAGAGCATCAAAAATTTGGCTTCGGTGAAGTGATTAAAATGGAAGGCAGCGCACACAACCCGGTAGCAACGGTAAAATTTGAACACAACGGTGAAAAAAAGATCATGCTCAACTATGCAAAACTCAGGATTGTAGAATAAAAAGAACCCCCATATTTTTTCATCAACGGCGCAATTGTCATCACCAGGGATTGCGCTTTTTTATGGACAGTATCACCGGGCGATGATACCCGGTTTTTAAAATCTTTATTTGTCCATTGGTAATTTTTCATCTGGAAAAATAAAAAAAGTGTTTCCGGAATGACGGTTGTGTTTACTTCATTAACACATCAGCGGCACCAGTTGAGGGTGATTGATTACAACATCTCCCACAATTTCCACCCAACATCTGCGGGCTAATTCGTTGAAGATGATGCTTCACTCATCTTTACTTCTATCTTTGCAATCCAAAAATTTTGTTCCGTATGGAAAATACTCAGTACGATTTCGGTATGATAGGTTTGGGTGTTATGGGCAGTAACCTCCTTCTCAATATGGCCGGACACAACTTCAGTGTCATTGGTTTTGACAAAGACATTCAGAAAGGAAAAGCGTTGGAAGAAGGCGCTGGTGAAAAAGACGTGGTGAAAGCCGTGAATACATTGGAAGACCTGGTCGCGCAGTTGAAAAAACCCCGCAAACTCATGATGCTGGTGCCTGCCGGCAACCCCGTTGACAACGTGATCGAAAGCCTCATCCCGCTGCTCGAAGATGGCGATGTGGTGATTGATGGTGGCAACTCACATTATACCGATACGCTTGAGACGGGTAAAATACTTGTCTCCTAAAGGCATCAATTTCATGGGAATGGGCGTTTCGGGTGGTGAGCATGGAGCCCGCACCGGACCCAGCATGATGCCCGGCGGAAACATGGAAGCCTACAAACACGTGCAACCCCTGCTCGAAGCCATTGCTGCCAAAGTTGATGGTGCTCCCTGTACCGCATACATGGGTAAAGACGCAGCCGGACATTATGTAAAAATGGTACACAACGGTATTGAATATGCGTTCATGCAAATGATCAGCGAAGTGTATGACCTGCTGAAACGCGGCGCCGGGCTGAGCAACGATGAACTGCATGAAGTTTTCAAAAAATGGAACGAAGGCGAACTGCAATCGTTTCTCATTGAAATTACCCGCGATATTTTCCTGCAGGAAGACGATCAGAACGAGGATTCCGGCAAGCGGCTCCTTGACCTGATCCTTGACAAAGCAGGCAGCAAAGGCACCGGTAAATGGACCTCGCAGGATGCCATGGATTTGCCGGTTGCTGTGCCTACGATAGATACCGCGGTATCGTTCCGCACCATTTCTTCTTTCAAAGAGGAGCGCGTGGAAGCCGCGAAACTGTATAAAAATAATGTTCACCCAACCGGTCTCGACAAAGAAACATTTATCAACCAGTTGGGTGATGCGCTCTATTTTGGAATGATCATTTGTTATGCGCAAGGTTTGTCAATGTTGTACCAGGCATCACGCGCGCTCGACATGGACATTCCGCTGCACGACGTGGTAAAAATCTGGCGCGGCGGCTGCATTATCCGTTCCTTGTTGCTCAACAACCTGTACGATGCATTCAAAAACAGCGAAAACCAGTTGCCCAATATTTTACTCGACAAAGGCATTGCAGACATCATCATCAGCAAAGAGCAAAGCATTCGTGAAGTAGTGAAAGCAGCTGTGGACATCAACATCGGCACCGGCGGGCTGATGAGTGCATTGTCATATTTCGATGCTTATACCACGGCCTACTTGCCGACCAACCTGATACAGGCGCAGCGTGACTTCTTTGGCGCACACACCTATCAGCGCATCGACATGCCGGGCACCTTTCATACCGGCTGGCAAAGTAAGGAAGATGCATCGGTGTAAGCCATCGCAGTTGATCAGATTCAACACTGCCTTCAGCGATGAAACATCTATAAAAAAAGTCCTGCGGACAGATACAAGATCGTGTTGTTTTCAAAAACAGCAACCGGCAATCATCTGAAGGAGTCTCTCAAACGTTAACGATAAAACACTTTCATGGCAACTAAGAACAAACGCCTGTCTCCCACCATCCTGTTTATATTTGGTGGCAGCGGCGACCTCAATAACCGCAAGCTGACCCCCGCTTTGTACAATTTGTATCTCGACGGTTTTATGCCAGAACAATTTGCCATTGCAGGCATGGGCAGAAGTCCGTACGATGACGTCAAATACAATGAACACCTGCTGCAGGGAATCAAAGAATTTTCGCGAAGAAAAGACGATGGCAACGGCAAATGGCAGGAGTTTTCCAAACGCAACCACTACCTGCAGATGGATGCTGAAAAAGACGAGCATTTTGACAAAATCGACAACTTCATCCGGCAGAAAACAGAAGAATGGAACCTGGCGCAAATCAACATCCTGTTTTACATGGCTGTTGCCCCGCAACTTGTACCCGATATTGCCAAAAAGATTGCTGACCTCAACCTGCCACAAGACAGCACCCGCATCATCGTGGAAAAACCCTTTGGTCACGATCTTGAAAGTGCGCGCGAACTGAACCGCCTGCTGAACAGCATGTTTACCGAAGACCAGATTTACCGCATAGACCATTACCTTGGTAAAGAAACGGTTCAGAATATTTTGGCACTTCGTTTTGCCAATGCGTTGCTCGAACCATTGTGGAACAACAAATACATTGACCATGTGCAAATCACTGCAGCCGAAACTGTTGGCGTAGAAGACCGCGGCGGGTATTACGAACAAAGCGGTGCATTGCGCGACATGGTGCAAAACCACATTCTGCAATTGCTGTGCATGGTGGCCATGGAACCACCGGTTTCATTCAATGCCAACGAAATCCGCAACAAAAAAGTAGATGTGCTGAACGCCATCCGGCAAATCAGCAAAGGCGAAGTGAACGAGATGGCAGTGAGAGGACAATACACCGGCGGATGGATGAAAGGTGAAAAAGTGCAGGGCTACCGCGAAGAAAAAAATGTAGATCCCGAATCGACCATCGAAACCTTTGCCGCCGTGAAGTTTTACATTGACAATTGGCGCTGGGAAAATGTGCCGTTTTATGTACGCACCGGCAAATACCTGCACCAGAAAACAACAGTAATCAACGTCATATTCAAACCGGCGCCACACTATGCGTTTCCCGAAGAAGCTGCCGAAACCTGGCGTCGCAACCGTCTCACCATCAGCATACAACCGGAAATGGACATCCGGCTTCGCTTTCAAAGCAAACGTCCCGGTCAAAGCATGATCCTGAGTCCCGTGGACATGGTGTATAGCTACAGCGAAGACAGCAAGCAACAGCCGGAAGCGTATGAAACCCTGCTGCTCGACGCAATGGAAGGCAACGCGACACAGTTTTTACGTGCAGACCAGGTAGAAGCAAGCTGGAAAGCCGTAACGCCCATCATCGAAGCCTGGGGCGCACGGCAACCCGCCTCCTTTCCCAACTACGCACCGGATAGCTGGGGACCAGAAGATGCTGAAGCCCTGATTGCAAGAGACGGTCACAACTGGGTGACATTGCCTCCCAAAAAATAATCACAGGAGAACCGGCACGATCGCCGGTTTTTTCTTTACCGCTATGCAATAGTAATCATTGGGATAATCACATCCTTCACATCGGATTTGATTCTTTCCAAAAGATTCATTTTTATTTGTCCATCGTCTTTTCCTGATCATTTGCCATAACGGGATTTCTTATCCCGATCATGGGCACTGATGATCCAGGAAATCGGATAAAACAGAAGTTATGATCAATTGTTCTCCGCAGATCAGAACAGTACAGGTAACGCGGTATGTGACGCCGCTGCGCGAAGGCGGATCATTGCCAGCCATCGTGGAAGCAGACGACGGGTTTTTGTATGTATTAAAATTCAGGGGAGCAGGTCAGGGCATCAAAGTATTGATTGCAGAACTGGTGTGCGGTGAAATTGCACGCATCCTTGGCTTGAAAATTCCTGAAATTGTACTGGCAGAATTGTGTGCCGATTTTGGCCGCAGCGAACCCGACGAAGAAATTCAGGATCTGCTGAAAGCCAGTACAGGATTGAATCTTGGCTTGCACTACCTGAGTGGGGCTATCACCTTCGACCCGGTGGTGAATGAAGTTGATCCCTGGCTTGCTTCCGCCATTGTCTGGCTTGATTGTCTTGTTACCAATGTGGACCGCACGGTTCGAAACACCAATATGCTGTCCTGGCATCACGAACTCTGGCTGATAGATCATGGTGCATCGTTATATTTCCATCATTCATGGGACAACAGTGAAGCACAAAGCACCCGGCCATTTGCACAGGTAAAAGATCACGTATTGCTTCCGTATGCATCAATGCTGGAAGCAGTGGATGAAGATTTCCGCAACCGGTTAACGGCAGATTGCATCCGCGATGTGGTGAATCTTGTACCCGTCGAATGGCTGTCAGAGGCTTCACCAAACGAAGAAACGGTTGAACAAAAACGGGATGTATATGTCAATTTTTTGGTCAACCGCATTGCTCATTCTTCCCAATTTTTAACTGTCGCACAGCATGAAAGAAAAGCACTTGTTTGAGTACGCGGTGATTCGTGTGGTACCGCGCGTGGAAAGGGAAGAATTCATGAATGTCGGCGTGATCCTCTACTGCCCGGCCGAACGGTTTTTGGATTTAAAATTCAACGTTGACGAAGGCAGGTTGCGCGCCTTGTGCGAAGTTTTTGACCTGTGTGATTTGCTTCCGCGCTTGCAGGCGTTTCAGAAAGTTTGTAATGGCAGCAAAGAAGGCGGGGCCATTGCGGCTTTGCCCATTGCATCACGATTTCGCTGGCTGATCGCAGCCCGCAGTACCGTGGTGCAAACGTCGAAAGTGCATCCGGGGATGTGTTCAGATGCGAGGGAAACCCTTGATACATTGTTTAACCAACTGGTATTGTGAAGCTTGATGTTTTAAAACACCAAGCTCACTCAGTGAATAGGTTTTTTTCAGAAAAAAACTATAGCAACCATGTTTTTTCGTACCAAAGCGATAAAGAAACCGTTTCGCCTACGGTGAGTTTACGCAGGTGGGTTCTTACTCTTATGGATTCATTTCCCGGCAGCAATACATCGGCTTCCAGCGCATTGCCAAAATATATGATCCGCCTGATGGTGGCAGGTATGGATTTGGAATGAGCCGCATTTACAAGTATTTGCTCGGGACGAATGAAGATTTTTTTCTCTGCCGCACCTTTCACCATAACCCCCGTAAACGAATAATACAACTGCTGGCTCAACAGGTTGTAAGTACCGAACAATGAAGCAACATACTCATTTGCCGGTTGATTGTAAATCTCCGAGGGGGCACCCTGCTGAACCATCATTCCATCTTTGAGTACCATGATTTCATCTGCCCACGACAATACATCGTCCGGATCGTGTGAAACGAGCATACAGGTAATTTGCAATTGTTCCCCAATGTCGTGCACCACATTTTTCAACACCTGTTTGTGTATGTTATCGAGATTGGAGTAAGGCTCGTCGAGCAACAGCAGTTTAGGTGAAGACAACAGCAGCCGTGCTAGCGATATGCGCTGTTTTTCACCGCCACTCACCTCGTTGGTCCTGCGATGCAACAGGTGGTCGATGCGACACACTTTGTACAAGGCATATGCTTCCTCCTTGCTTCGTTTATTCAGGTAATCCAGTTCTTCTAGGATTGTATAATTGTTGCGCAATTCAAAATGCTGTGACAAATATGCGATATCCGGATGACCGGGCAACAGTTTTTCAAGTGGTCCTTCTACCCGCTGGTCTTCCAGTACGATTTCTCCCGCATCAGGCTGTATCAGACCGGCAATGATCTTCAGCAATGTACTTTTTCCCGAACCGGTTTCACCGGCAATCGCAATTTTTTGATATTGCCTTAAAGAAAGGTTTGCTTCTTTTACAATCGCATTGCCGTGTTGTTGTTTGCTAATGCCCCTCACTTCTAAAAAACTCATAACCACAAAGAATAATTTCTGAAAAAAAGCAAATGTAATGGTGGGAAAGAAACTTTGTATCGCTCATTGTTATGTCAACTGTCGAAGGTAGCGGGCAGCAGTAAAAATTTGGTAAACGTGATGCGACATGATGGCTGATCATAACATAGATTAATCAGTCAGGAAATCAACCTTCGCCCAGGCGAATGATAGTTCCATTGTATGAGGAGATGCAATCAACAAAAAACCAAAGGGAATAAGGTTACAGTAACAACAAACCATCTGTTTGAGTCACTTTCTTTTTTCATATTGTGAAATAAACAGGCAAAGGAGACAACTTTTAAATCATCCAATACATTGATTAAAAATACCTTGAAAAAAAATAGCTGTACAAGAAGTGTTAATTTAAATTTTAAGACTAATTTTAACAATTATTACGATTTGCTGAGGATTGATAAACGCCATTTTTCAACTGACGATTGTAGTCACAATAACGATCATTTATTGCTTATTTTATTCTTTAACCTAAATACACATAATACGAGAAAAATGTAAACGATTACACTTTGAATGCATATCTATTGATATGCCCCTTTGCCATGGACATTACTTTTAATCCGATCAACAAAAAAGTGCTGCTTGTTCTTATCTAACAAAAATTTTATTAATGATGCGAGCTTTAACCTTCAGTCGAAAGGGTGTGTCAACTTTGATGCTACTCCTGATTTTGACAACAACTGCATTTGCACAAAACATTGCTGTAAATGGGAAAATTACCAATGAAAATTCAGAGGCGTTGGCCGGTGCTTCTGTGTTGGTGAAAGGAACCACCATTGGGGTGTCTTCCAATGAAAAAGGCGAATTTCTTATCCGTGTGCCCAACCGTCAATCGGTACTGGTCATATCGAATATTGGCTACCAGAACCAGGAAGTCACGGTGGGTTCAAAAGATTTTATCCAGGTGTCACTGAAAGCAGGTGAAACCTCACAACTCGACAACGTAGTGGTGGTGGGTTACGGCACGCAAAAGAAAGTTACCGTTACCGGTGCCGTAGCACAGGTAAAGGGTTCTGAATTGCAAAAATCGCCGGTTGTCAATTTGTCCAACTCACTTGCCGGCCGACTGCCGGGTGTTACAACCATTCAATCAACCGGCGAACCTGGTTACGATGGTTCTGCTATCCAGATCAGGGGTACCAATACGTTGGGAAACAGTTCTGCCCTTATCGTTATTGATGGCATTCCCGACCGTGTGGGTGGTTTAGACCGCATCAACCCGGCAGACATTGAAACCTTCTCGGTGTTGAAAGACGCATCTGCCGCCATTTACGGAGCCAGAGCCGCCAATGGAGTTATCCTCATTACCACCAAGCGCGGCAAGAGTGGCAAACCTATTTTGTCTTACGATTTTAACCAGGGTTGGGCACAGCCTACACGCCTTCCCTCGCTGATGGATGCTGTGCAATATGCTACAGCCAACAACGAGCTCGTACTGTTCAACAGTATCCCTTCTGCACAGTGGGGTGCTGCATGGGAAGCTTTCAAAACTACGGGTTCATATACCCGTACCGACAACGGCGCTACGGTTGATGCAGCTTACAAACCTGCCGATATCGAAAAATATGCAGACGGTTCTGACCCCTGGGGTCATCCCAATACCGACTGGTATGGCGATGCGTTGAGAACCTGGGCTCCGCAGTCAAAACACAACGTACAGGTGAGCGGTGGTTCAGAGAATGTAAAGTACCTCGCCTCTGTGGGTTACACCAACCAGGATGGCATTTACAAAAATTCTGCTACCGGTTATAAGCAGTATGACATGCGCCTGAACCTGGATGTAAAAGTGAACAAATACATCAACATCACGCTGGGTATCAATGGACGTGAAGAATACCGCTACTTCCCTACCGAAAGTGCCGGTTCTGTGTTCAGAATGCTGATGCGTGGCAAACCAACAGAGCCAGAAATTTGGCCCAATGGTCTGCCAGGTCCCGACATTGAAAATGGTCAGAACCCAATCGTGATCACAACCAATCAAACAGGTTATGATCATGACAAACGCGATTATTTTCAAACCAACGGAAAAATCGAAATCAACATTCCAGGTATTGAAGGTCTGAAACTGAGCGGTACCGCTTCTGCCGATAAATCGTTCTTTAACCGGAAAATCTGGCAAACACCGTGGTATCTTTATTTCTGGGATCATTCCTCTTACGAAGCAGATGGCGTAACGCCATTGCTCACCAAAACCGTTAGGTCAACCTATACCGATCCGCGGTTGCGATTGGCCAACACCACGGCGCTCAACATCCTGCTTGGCGGTATGTTGAATTACGATAAAAAAGTTGGTGACCACACCATCAACCTGCTGGCTGCCGTAACACGTGAAACCGTGAGCAGCGACAACTTCAGCGCTTTCCGCCGTTACTTCATCTCTCCTGCCCTCGACCAGTTGTTTGTGGGTGGCGACCTGCAAAAAGACAATACCGGCGGCGCTTACGAGCGTGCCCGTTTGAGTTATTTTGGCCGTGTCGCTTACAACTACAAGGAAAAATACCTCGCAGAATTTTTGTGGCGATATGATGGTTCTTACATCTTCCCCAGCAATTCACGGTTTGGTTTCTTCCCCGGTATCCTTGTTGGCTGGAACATCTCTCAGGAAAATTTCTTCAAGAAAATTGATTTCATCAATTACCTGAAGCTGAGAGGCTCTTATGGCCAGATGGGTAACGACCAGGTATACTTTGGTGGAAATTTACAGGAATACCAATACCTGTCAACCTATGGTTTCTCTACCTATATTCTTAACGACCAGGTTCAGAAGATTTTGTATGAAACCCGCCTCGCAAATCCCAACTTTACCTGGGAAAGAGCCAACAACTCCGATGTAGGTTTGGAAGGCGCCATGCTGCACAACAAGATCAACTTTTCGTTCGATTATTTTTATAACAAAAGAACCGACATTCTCTGGCAACGCAACGGCTCTACACCTGCAAGCGCCGGCATTACTTTGCCGCCGGTCAACTTTGGACAGGTAGCCAACAAAGGCTGGGAATTCAGCGTTGGATATACCAATACCACCAAAGATTTCACTTACTCCGTGAGTGTCAACGGCGGATATGCTAAAAACAAGATCCTGTTTTACGACGAAGCACCCGGCGCACCCTACTGGCAACGCGCTACCGGTCATGGCTTTGGCAGCGGCGGTGCCAACTTTCTCTCTTACGAGTATGACGGCGTATTCATTGACCAGGCAGAAATTGACAAAAATACGATTGACTACAGCGGCATTACCAATCAACTTCGTCCAGGCGACATGAAGTTCAAAGACATTGGTGGCCGCGATGCCAATGGCAATCCGGTGTTGGGACCCGATGGAAAAATCAATGCCGACGACCAGATCAGGCTTGATAAAAACAGGGACCCAAGGTTTACCGGTGGTTTGAACATCAACCTGCGGTACAAAAACTTCGATCTTTCTGCCTTGTTCCAGGGCGCAGCAGGTGGCTTGCTGTATATCGGCACCGAGTCTGGCGATATCGGCAACTACCTCGATTATTCCTGGACGCACCGCTGGAGTGTTGAAAACCCAAGCAGCACAGATCCGCGTCTTGCCAACAGGGGCGACACTTACTATACGGGTGGCGGTTATGGAAACAATACTTACTGGCTGAGAAGCAGTAATTATATCCGTTTGAAAAACATTGAAATTGGTTACAACGTGAACCCCAATGTTATGAAAAGAGCCGGTATCAGCAATTTCCGGGTGTATCTCAACGCGTTCAACCTGGTAACCTGGGACAAAATGAAAATTTATGATCCGGAATCTACCAACAGCAGCGGTCAGTATTATCCACAATCAAGGGTTATCAACACCGGTGTAAGAATCACATTTTAAAACGATTGTACATGAAAAAAATAACAGGTTCATTATTTAGCATCTTACTCCTTACAGGAATGGTGACTTCCTGTAAAAAGGATTTCCTCGACACGCAGCCGCTCGACCAGGTTTCTTCTAACCTCGTTTGGAACGACGGCGCCCTCGCCACCGCATTTGTCAATGGGGTGTACAACGATCAGAATACACAGGGATTGGGCATGGGTGGCTTTGAAGAACAAATGCTTGCTTCTTTATCAGACGAATCCATCTTTACCCATGCCGGCCGTGGCATCAACACCATCAACGAAGGGTTGCTGAGTCCGTCCAACACCGGCTGGGTAAGCTCGACCTACGACTGGAATGTGATGTATAAAAAAATAAGGGCAGCAACAGTGCCCTTGAAAACCTTGCTGTCGCCACATTTGATGATGCACAACTAAACGAGCGGTTACAGGGGGAAGTACACTTTCTGCGCGGTTATTACTATCAACAACTGTTGCGCTATTATGGTGCCATTCCGTTGATCTCCAAAACCTATGGTTTGGGCGACGACTATTCCATTCCACGCAATACGTATGAAGAATGTGTCAACTTCATTGTCGGAGACTGCGACAGTGCCGCCATGATGCTGGAAGGCAAATCTGGTCTGGGCAAAGGACGCGCTACTAAAATCGCAGCATTGGCCTTGAAATCAAGAGTGTTGCTGTATGCGGCAAGCGACCTGCACGACATACCAACTGCCAAAGCTAAATCAACAGCCATCAGCGGATATACCAATCCCGAATTTTTGGGATACATCAGCGGCGACCGCGCTGCCCGCTGGCAGGCTGCCAAAGACGCTGCCAAAGCCGTACTTGACAATGGCGGCGGCGGTTACCGGCTCGATTACACGGCACCGGTGAGCCCAACAGAAGCAACGCAGAACTACATCTCCATTGCCATGGGTGGCGGCAGCAAAGCGCCGGGTGTAGATGCATCTGCAGCAGTGGAATTGCTGTTTCAGCGTGATTTTGATCCGCAAAAAGATGAATATGCAGGCATTTATGTAGGCTTGCCAACGGTCCCAACGGGTATCACAACTGGGCTGGCAATACACCGATACAGGAACTGGTGGATGACTACGAAATGATGGATGGTTCCAAATTCAGCTGGAGCGATCCGGAAGAAAAAGCACAGCCTTACGATAACCGCGACCCTCGGTTTTATGCAACCATTCTGTACGATGGTGCTCCCTGGAAACCCCGCAGCAAAATCTCCGGCGACGTAGATCCGGCAAACGAAATTCAGACCGGTCAGTATGAAACTACACCCGGCAATTTCATTCCCAGGTTTAGACACGCGGCAAAGCTCGATTGAAAACTGGAACGGTAGCTGGACGGGCTATTACATGCGAAAGTTTGTAGATCCGGATCCTGCCATTGTTGACAACAACACGCGTCAATACATTCCGTGGCCGTTCTTCCGTTACACTGAAGCTGTTTTCAACTATGTAGAAGCGTGCATCGAACTGGGTCAGGATGACTGAGGCCGAACTCTGGCTGAACAAAATCCGTTTCCGTGCCGGTATGCCCGCCATTACTTCTACCGGCGATGCTTTGCGGCAGGAATACCGCAATGAACGCCGCGTTGAAATGGCATACGAAGAACAGCGTTACCACGATGCACGCCGCTGGATGATTGCCCCAACTACATTGGGCAGAAAAACAGTGTACATTAACGTGGTGGGGAAATTAAAATCGGGACAAACAGCAAGTTCGCCCTATGTTCATGATGAAACAAAATATACCTACACTTATACGCCTACCGAAGTAAATGCTTTGGAAAACCGTGCGTGGGTGGATAAAATGTATTTCCGCCCCATCAGCCGCGATGAAATGAACCGGAATGGGTTATTGGTTCAAAACCCGGGCTATGAACAATAGCGATTGAACCATCATATTGAATCTTAATCTTTTTAAAAACTATGCCGGTACTTACCGGCATAGTTTTTAAGTTTTATATCTTTCCCGTCTAATCTTTTTTCTTTGTTACGTTTCATCAATTCATCTTTCATTGCAGCCATAGCAATCCTGCTGTTATCACTGTGCGTTTCTTCCTGTTCTGGCAACGAAGACAGCGACGCTACACACGACGACCCCGTGTTTAAATTGCTGCCGCCAGACCAGACAAATATTGATTTCAACAATGAAGTGAAGGAAAGCCTCAACATGAACGTGCTCATGTACGAATATTTTTACAACGGCGGCGGCGTAGCTGTAGGCGATGTAAACGGCGATGGCCTGCAGGATCTTTATTTTTCCGGCAATGCAGTGGACAACAAACTGTACCTGAACAAAGGCAACATGAAGTTTGAAGACATTACCGAAACTGCGGATGTAGCCGGTCGGTATGGTCCGTGGAAAACCGGTGTAACCATGGCTGATGTAAATGGTGATGGAAAACTGGATATTTACGTTTGCTATTCGGGAAAACTGCCTGCACAAAAGCGGTGTCAATCAATTGTTTATCAATAACGGAAACGATGAAGCGGGCATTCCCACTTTTCCGAAAGAGCTGCAGAATACGGTTTGGCAGATTCATCATTCAGCACGCAGGCGTATTTTTTCGATTTGACAGAGATGGCGATCTGGATATGTTGCTGCTCAATCACAACCCCAATTCATTGCCGGTTTTGGATGCCATTACCACTGCTGAAGAATTGAAAACAACCGATCCGGTCATTGGCATAAAATTGTACCGCAACGACAACAACCATTTTACCAATGTTACAGCAGCAGTCACACATCAGCAGCTCAAGACTTACGTATAGACTTGGTGCCGGTATCTCTGATTTCAATGGTGACGGCTGGCCGGATATCTATATCTGCAACGATTATACGGTGCCCGATTATTTGTACATCAATAATGACGACGGCACATTTACCGATCAGAAACAAACGGCATTGGGACATACCACGCATTTCGGGATGGGCAACGATGTGGCAGACATCAACAACGATGGCTTGCCCGATATTTTTTCGCTCGATATGTTGCCCGAAGACAACCACCGGCAGAAAATGCTGATGGCACCAGACAATTATGAAAAATATGACCTGATGCTCAGCAGCGGGTTTTACTACCAGTATATGCGCAATATGCTGCAGATGAACAATGGCAATGGCACCTTCAGCGAAATCGGGCAATTGGCGGGTTTGTCGAATACCGACTGGAGCTGGGCGGCGTTACTGGCAGATTATAACAATGATGGATGGAAAGATTTGTTTGTGACCAATGGTTATATGCGCGATTATACCAACATGGATTTTTTGAAATACATGAACGATTACATCCAGAACAACAGCGGTGACATCCGCCGGCAGAACGTACTGGAACTGGTGGAAAAAATGCCGGCGAGTGATGTGGTCAATTACCTTTTCAAAAACAATGGTGACCTGACATTCAGCAATGTCAGCAAAGACTGGGGATTCAATCTGCCATCCAACAGCAACGGCGCTGCTTATGCCGATCTTGACAACGATGGCGCGCTTGATCTGGTGATCAACAACATCAACAAACCTGCCTTTATTTACCACAACATTTCCGATAAAACAGCAAACCATTTCTTACAAATCAAGCTGGCAGGCGAAGGCAACAACACGCAGGGCATTGGTGCCAAATTGTATGTTTATACCAAAGACAAGCAACAGTTTGCCGAACAGATGCCGGGACGTGGTTTTCAGTCGTCCGTATCACCGGTTGTACATTTTGGGTTGGGCAACAGCGCCGTAGTAGATTCACTTCGCGTCATTTGGCTGAGCGGAAAAATGCAGACCCTGACAAAGATTGCCGCGAACAAAACCATTGAACTGACAGAAAAAAATGCGGCAACTGCTGCGCCTGCTCAGAGAACAGGTACAACCGTTGTTTGCAGAGATATCCTCTCCCATTGCAATGGAACAGGCACACAACAACATCAATGATTTCAAGCGGCAACCGCTCATGTTGAACCCACTGTCATTTTCAGGCCCGTGTATGGCACAGGGAGATGTAAATGGTGATGGTTTGCTTGATTTGTTTATCGGTGCCGAACCAGGCGTTGCTGCCCAATTGTTTGTTCAACAAAACAACAAAACATACCGGGAAAGCAAACAACCAGCTTTGGAAGCCGACAAAGCCAGCAGTGATGCAGCAGCCTTGTTTGTTGATGCCAACAAAGATGGGTTTGCAGATCTGTATGTAGCCAGCGGCGGCTATGATCTGTTTGAATCATCAGACCCGCTGTTGCAGGACCGGTTGTACCTGAATGATGGCAAAGGAAATTTTACCAAAGAAATGGCTGCATTGCCAACGATGCTAACGAGTAAAAGTTGTGTGCGATCTTCCGATGTAAATGGAGATGGCAATCCCGATTTGTTTGTCGGCAGCCGCGTGATTCCCGGTCAATATCCCGTTACGCCTCAAAGCTACCTGTTATTGAACGATGGCAAAGGTCATTTCACCAATGTAACCCAACAGCTGGCGCCGGCATTACAAACAGCTGGCATGATCACTGATGCGGCGTGGGTCGATATGAATGGAGACAAACAAGAGGATTTGATTGTTGTTGGTGAATGGATGCCCATTTCAGTTTATCTCAATGAAAAAGGCAAATTGAACAATCGTACAGAACAATATTTTTCAGGCTCTTGCCGTGGTTGGTGGAATACACTGCTGGTAACCGACCTAAATGGTGATGGCAAACCCGATCTTGTTGTTGGCAACCAGGGGTTGAATACACAATGCAAGGCAACTGACAAACAGCCTGCTGAATTGTATTACAAGGATTTTGACGATGATGGTTCTATCGATCCCATCCTTAGTTTTTATATCCAGGGAAAAAGTTACCCGTATGTTACGCGTGATGAACTGCTCGATCAAATGAGCGGTATGCGCACGAGATATACCAATTATGCCGGTTATGCCGACCAGACCATCACCGATTTGTTTAGCAGCGATGAACTGAAAGATGCCGGTCACCTTACCGCCAATTGCCTGGCGACGGTTTACTTTGAAATGGGCGACAATGGAACATTTCAACGGAAGCCGTTGCCCATGCAGGTGCAGGCTTCACCGGTATTTACCATCACGCCATTGGATTATAACAAAGATGGTATCCGTGATCTGTTGTTCTGCGGAAATATTAACAAAGCCCGTTTACGGTTTGGTAAATATGATGCTAACTTTGGCGTATTGCTGCAGGGAACCGGCAGCGGAAAATTTACCTATGTTCCGCAACACGAGTCAGGTTTTGCACTTGAGGGGCGATGTAAGAAGTGTTGTGAACCTTGGGGATACGTTGTTGTTTGGCATCAATCAATCGAAGCCCGCAGCGTATGCAGTACAGTAAGGAAAGGCAACTACCAGTGTGCCGGTTCGTATCAAATATGCCATTCATGAAAATCATACGCTACGCATTCATTGTTTTCATTTTTTTTGGTTGCAAAGGCACTGTTCATCACCCAAAAGAATTGGACGGCGAAGAAATCGGGAAAATAACCGGCGCGATGAGTGAGCTGATGATTCACGACATCACCAATCCGCCGCTCGCGGCTCGCTTTTTTAGCTATACCTGCCTGGCGGGTTATCAGATTGTTTCACAGAACGATTCAACATTCCAGTCGCTGCACGGTTTGATTCATGATTTCCCCGACATTCAAATACCTGCATCTCTTTCCGGATACGATTACCGGCTGGCGGCGATTTTATCCATGCTAAAAACTGCAGGCAAGCTGCAGCCATCGGGCAAAGAATTGGAGCAGTACCTGCAGTCATTGTTAGACACCTGCCGCCTGAATGGTTATTCAGAAGACATGATCCGGGCTTCAGAGCAATATGCTGATTCCATCAGCAAAGCAATCTTGGCGTATGCCAAAAAAGACCGCTACAACAAAATCAGCAGCCATGCGCGTTATACGCCCTTGCAGCAGGAAGGACATTGGTACCCGACACCGCCCGCATACCTGCCTGCAGTAGAACCTTACTTCAATACCATTCGCCCATTTTTTATCGATTCGGCCAGCCAGTTCCCGGTGCCACCACCTGTGCCATATTCCAAAGAGAAACAGTCGGCTTTTTACAAACTGGCCTATGCCTGTTACCGGCAATCACCTGACAGCCTGAGCCGGGAAAACCGGGAAATCGCTTTGTATTGGGATTGCAATCCTTTTGCCGTACAGGATGATGGTCACCTGCAGGTGGGGCTGAAAAAAATTTCTCCCGGTGCGCATTGGATTGGCATTACAGGATTGGTTTGCAAGCAAAACCACAAGACATTCAATGAAACCATGCTCATTCATACCATTGTTTCCATGGGAATCATGGACAGTTTTCTGGCGTGCTGGGATGAAAAATACCGCAGCAACCGCATTCGTCCTGAAACTGCCATCCGGCAGTTGATCGATGTACAATGGAAACCCTTGTTGCAAACGCCGCCATTCCCTGAATACCTGAGCGGACATTCCTGTATTTCTACCACTTCTGCCACGTTGTTATCTCATTTTATCGGGGAGGATGTTCCATTTACCGATACGGTGGAAATGCGGTATGGTCTGCCGGCACGCCACTTTGCATCTTTCAACGAAGCCGCGCAGGAAGCAGCCATTTCACGGTTTTACGGCGGCATCCATTTCACCGATGCCATTCAGCAAGGGATGGTGCAGGGCAAAAAAGTGGGCGACTGGATTTTGGGAAAACTGGAAACCACAGATCTGACGCACCCACTGGAAGCGCACAAACCCCGCAGCAAAAGCAGTGGCAATACCACTCACGGCTGAAAAATATTTTATAATTCAATTGTCAAATTTTGTTAAACCAGAAAAAACCCTTATAAATTTGTTTTTGAGTTTGCTATCTTATGTGTAATTTTGCCCTCCTTTTAAATTTGCAATAGCTATTAGAAGAGAATCACAGATGCGCATCTTAAACATGATTCTCTTATTTACAATGCATTGAGCCTTTCATGTTTGCCTGAATGTGAAAGGAATATTTAAGCAAAAAACCGGTTAAATTCAGATATGTCATCAACACAAGTTCAAAACAGGGTCAGCTTCGGTAAAACCAAACACCTTGCTGAAACGCCTGATTTATTAGACATTCAGCTACAATCTTTCAGGGAATTTTTCCAGTTGGAGACCACGCCGGATAAACGCAACGTAGAAGGTTTGTTCCGCGTTTTCAAGGAAAACTTTCCGATTACCGACACGAGAAACATTTTCGTGCTTGAATTCCTTGATTATTTTATTGATCCCCCGCGTTACACCATTGAAGAATGTATGGAACGTGGTCTTACTTACGCCGTTCCGCTGAAAGCGAAACTTCGCCTGAGCTGTAACGATGAAGAACACGTAGATTTCCAGACCATCGTTCAGGATGTGTTTCTCGGAAACATTCCTTACATGACGCCGCGTGGTACGTTTGTGATCAACGGCGCAGAACGTGTGGTGGTGTCACAGCTTCACCGTTCACCCGGCGTATTCTTCGGTCAGTCCATTCACCCGAACGGCACGAAGATTTATTCTGCCCGCGTTATTCCTTTCAAAGGTGCGTGGATGGAATTTGCCACCGACATCAACAACGTGATGTATGCGTACATTGACCGTAAGAAGAAGTTCCCGGTAACTACGCTGCTGCGTTCCATTGGTTTCGAAACCGATAAAGACATCCTCGAATTGTTTGGCATGGCGACCGAAGTACCTGCCGACAAAAAATCATTGCAAAAACACATCGGCAAAAAACTGGCTGCCCGCGTATTGCGCACCTGGGTAGAAGATTTTGTGGATGAAGATACCGGCGAAGTGGTTTCCATTGAGCGTAACGAGATCCTGATGGAACGCGACACCATCCTGGATGAAGATGCCATTGATACCATTGCCGAAGTAGAATCGAAAAGCGTATTCGTACAGCGTGAAGACGTTGGTGGCGATTATGCCATCATCTACAACACGTTGAATAAAGACACTTCCAACAGTGAGCTGGAAGCCGTTCAGCACATCTACCGCCAGTTGCGCGGTGCTGATGCACCCGACAATGAAACTGCCCGCGGCATCATTGACAAACTGTTTTTCAGCGACAAGCGTTATGACCTCGGTGAAGTTGGCCGTTACAAGATCAACCGCAAACTGGGCGTAACACAAAAGCTGGAAAATAAAGTGTTGACCAAAGAAGACATCATCGAAATCATCAAATACCTCGTGCGCCTTACCAATGGCAAAGCCGAAATTGATGACATTGATCACCTGAGCAACCGCCGCGTACGTACCGTAGGCGAGCAATTGTATGCTCAGTTTGGTGTAGGTTTGGCCCGTATGGCACGTACCATCCGTGAAAGAATGAACGTTAGGGACAATGAAGTATTTACGCCGGTTGACCTGATCAACGCGCGTACCCTTTCTTCTGTTATCAATTCGTTCTTTGGTACATCGCAGCTCAGCCAGTTCCTCGACCAGACCAACCCGCTTTCCGAAATCACGCACAAACGCCGTATTTCCGCACTCGGACCCGGTGGCTTGAGCCGCGAACGCGCCGGATTTGAAGTTCGTGACGTACACTATAGCCACTATGGCCGCTTGTGTACCATCGAAACGCCGGAAGGACCCAACATCGGTTTGATTTCTACGCTTTGCGTTCACGCGAAAATCAACGATATGGGCTTCATCGAAACGCCTTATCACCGCGTGACATGAAGGAAAAGTGGATCTTGACAACCTGAAGTTCCTGAGCGCAGAAGAAGAAGACAGTGCCAAAATTGCCCAGAGCAATACGGTTATTGACGATAAAGGAAACTTCCTGGAAGAAAAAATCATCAGCCGCGAAACCGGCGATTTCCCTATCCTGGAAAGAAACGACGTTCAGTACATGGACGTAGCGCCCAACCAGATTGTAGGTTTGAGTGCTTCACTCATTCCATTCCTGGAACATGATGATGCCAACCGTGCACTGATGGGTTCCAACATGCAACGTCAGGCTGTTCCCCTCATTTTGCCACAAGCACCAATTGTTGGTACCGGTCTGGAAGGCAAAGCAGCCCGCGATGCCCGTATCCAGATACATGCCGATGGCAATGGTGTGGTAGAATTTGTGGATGCAAAAGAAATTCATGTTCGCTACAACCGCAACGATTCTGACCGATTGGTCAGCTTTGAAGATGATTTGATTGTGTACGAACTCACAAAATTTATCAAAACCAACCAATCGACTTCCATCAACCTTCGTCCTGCTGTGAAGAAAGGACAGAAAGTGGTAAAAGGCGATTTCTTAACCGAAGGGTACGCAACGAAAGATGGCGAACTGGCACTCGGTCGCAACCTGCAGGTGGCATTCATGCCATGGAAAGGTTACAACTTTGAAGATGCTATCGTAATTAACGAAAAAGTGGTGCGCGAAGATTTGTTTACTTCCATACACATTGAAGAATATGAGCTGGAAGTGCGCGATACAAAATTGGGTGAAGAAGAACTGACCTCAGATATTCCCAACGTTTCTGAAGAAGCCACAAAAGATTTGGATGAACATGGCATCATCCGCATTGGTGCACAGGTTCGGGAAGGTGATATTTTGATTGGTAAAATTACACCCAAAGGCGAAAGCGACCCAACACCGGAAGAAAAACTGCTGCGCGCCATTTTTGGCGACAAAGCAGGCGACGCCAAAGATGCTTCCCTGAAAGCACCGAATGGTACCGAGGGTGTGGTAATCGACAAGAAATTGTTCCAGCGTGCCAAGAAAGATAAAAACGGCAAAATCCGTGAAAAAGCCCAACTTGAAAAAGTTGAAAAGGTTCACGAGAAAAACGAAGAAGACCTGAAAAACCTGTTGCTCGAAAAACTGCAACTGGTATTGAAAGAAAAATCTTCTGCCGGTGTGAGCAACAACTTTGGTGAAATGCTGATTGGCAAAAGCGCCAAATTCAATCCCAAAAACCTGGCTTCCATCGACTACCAGAACGTAAACCCGCTTGGCTGGACCGGTGATGCGGTCATTGACAACCAGATCAACGTGTTGTTGCACAACTACAACATCAAATACAATGAAGAACTCGGTCGTTACAAACGCGAAAAGTTCAACATTTCAATTGGTGATGAATTGCCAGCCGGTGTGTTGAAACTGGCCAAAGTATATCTTGCTGTTAAGCGTAAGCTGAAAGTGGGTGATAAAATGGCGGGTCGACATGGTAACAAAGGCATCGTTGCCAAAATTGTACGTGCCGAAGACATGCCGTTTATGGAAGACGGAACACCGGTAGACATCGTACTGAACCCATTGGGCGTACCAAGCCGTATGAACCTCGGGCAGATTTACGAAACCATCCTTGGATGGACGGGCAAAAAGCTGGGTGTAAAATTTGCAACGCCGATTTTTGATGGTGCCACACCGGAAGAAATTGAAGAATACTGCACCACGGCAGGCATTCCTTCCATGGGTCACACGCATTTGTTTGACGGCGAAACGGGCGAACGCTTCCACCAGAAAGCCACCGTTGGCGTGATCTACATGATCAAGCTGCACCACATGGTCGATGACAAGATGCACGCACGTTCCATCGGACCCTACAGCTTGATTACACAGCAGCCGCTGGGTGGTAAAGCACAGTTTGGTGGTCAGCGTTTTGGTGAAATGGAAGTGTGGGCACTCGAAGCCTATGGTGCCTCCAACATTTTGCAGGAACTGCTTAACCATCAAGTCTGATGACATCATCGGTCGTGCAAAGACTTATGAAGCCATTGTAAAAGGTGAAAACATCCCGAAAGCCGGCATTCCGGAATCATTCAACGTATTGGTTCATGAACTGAGAGGCTTAGGTCTGGATCTGAAATTTGAATAACCGTTTACGGTTTGACATAACAAAGCGCCGCTTGCAGTAATGCAAGCGGCGCTTTTGTTGTTACCCGGTATTACTACAGAAGTAAAGGCATCATGTGTAAACCGGTTCTGCCTATTTTACAAAAACCATAACAGCAATTTGTTGTTACCCCGCAGCCTCTTTGCGTATAAACAACATAAAATCTACTTATTTTTACCAGAGTGCATTCTATCGTTCACATACCGAATCATTACTGCTTTCTTTTGCGTATTTCTCTTACAGAAAAGCAGCCTTGCGCAAAATGGACATGGCATTCACGATACCATTAAGGTAGATGCCTGTATCGAAGCCAATGGTGATACCATTCCCTGCTCGTGGCTGCCATCTGCGTATGTATTTACCAAAGAAACGGCAAAAAGCCGCAAGATGGCTGCGCAATGGACCCGCCTGCGTAATGCGGTGTATGTTACTTATCCTTACGCTGTAAAAGCCAGCCAGGTGATGAATGAAATCAACGCAAGGCTCGCCAACGAAACCGATAAAAAGAAGACGGAAAGAAATCATCCGCTCCCGCGAAAAAGATCTCAAAAAAGAATTTGCCGACAAACTCACGCAACTTTCTGTTTACCAGGGAAAAGTGTTAATGAAACTTATTTACCGGCAAACCGGCAACAACTGCTACGAAATCATAGAAGAATACAAAGGCGGCTTTTCAGCCGGCTTTTGGCAAACCATTGCCGTTGTAGTCGGCGGCAACCTGAAACAGCAATACGACCCACAGGGAAACGACCGCGCAATGGAATCCATTGTACAGGATGTAGAACGCATGTATGGTAGCGTTCGCCGGCAGGTCATGATTAAACAATAAAAATGCACCGGGAGTTTGCTTCCTGTTTTTGCAATTCATTAATATTTACCCAATTCACAAACAGCGTAAGTTTACTTGGGGGCTCCTAGTATTTTTGCAGTTCATGAAAGTAGATATTCTGGCGTTTGGTGTTCATCCGGACGATTTGGAATTGGGTTGCGGCGGCACATTCATCGCAGCGATAGCAGAAGGAAAAAAAGTAGCGGTGGTCGATTTAACCCGTGGTGAATTGGGTACCCGCGGTACCGCTGATATCCGCACACAGGAAGCCGCCAATGCAGCAGCGGTATGGGTGTTCACGCCCGCGAAAACCTCGACATGCGCAGATGGATTTTTTGACCACAATGAAGAAAATATTCGGAAAGTAATTGTTGCCATCCGAAAATATCAGCCGCAGGTCGTGCTGTGCGGCGCACCGGAAGACAGTCACCCCGACCACGGCAGAAGTTCAAAACTGGTTGCAGACGCTGCTTTTTTATCGGGCCTGCGACAGGATAGAAACAGACTTCAATGGGGAACCACAGGAACACTGGCGCCCGGCCAATGTATTTCATTATATACAGGACCGGTACCTGAAGCCAGATTTTGTCTTTGACATTTCCGCTCATTTTGAGCAAAAACTGAAAGCCATCTTTGTTATACTACGCAGTTTAACACAACTGACAGCAGTGAACCAGCTACATATATCTCCAATCCTGACTTTATAGACGTCATCAGGGCTCGGGCGCTGATGTTTGGAAAAAGGATTGGCGTTACGTTTGCAGAGGGATATATCACACAAAAAATGATTGGCATCACGAAGTTTTGATCACATCATTCAAAACGTTACCTAATAATCGCTAGTACCACCGATCTGCGATTGCCAATATTTCCATCAATGCACCAACATAGAATAAATTTACAATGACACCCAAGTTTGCACACACAACACCATCTTTTCACGTAGAGCTGAAGAAAAGAATTAACCAGTATTTTGCCTCCACCGGAAAAGACACAACCGGCGGCTGGCGGCTATTTACACAAGGCCTTTTTTTAGTTGTTACGCTTATTTCTACTTATGTAACCCTTGTATTTTTTACACCTCATTGGCCTTGGGCATTGCTATTAAGTGCTGTACTGGGTTTTACAACGGCAGCTATTGGTTTCAATATGATGCACGATGGTGGTCATGGCAGTTTCAGCAAATACCAAATGGTTGAATAAACTCGCGGCAAACATGGCAGAGTTTGTTGGTGCCAGCCAGTTTATGTGGAACATGAAACACAATGTGATTCACCATGCATATGCAAATATTGATGGCATAGACGATGATATAGATGCAAAGCCAATATTGAGAATGGCACCTACCCAAAAACATTACAAAATTCATAAGTATCAGCATATGTATTTCTGGATATTTTATGCGTTTCTGCATTTGTACTGGACGATGCTGAGCGACTACCGTAAATATTTTACCAAAAAAGATTGGTGACATTCCCCTGAAAAAAATGACACCAAGAGATCACATTGCATTTTGGTCGTTCAAGATTGCTGCATTACGGTTTGTTTATCGTGTTGCCCATTTTCGAAGTGGGCGTTATTGACTGGCTGATTGGTTATACCATTTTTACGGTTTGTGTTGGATTTACCATCAGCATCGTATTTCAACTTGGCGCATACTGTTGAGCACACCGAGTTCCCGGTTCCTGACGTGGAAACGCATAAACTGGAAGATGAATGGGCAATTCACCAATTGAAAACAACAGCAAATTTTGCACACGCAACCAATTGATTTCCTGGTATGTAGGCGGATTGAATTTCCAGATCGAACATCATTTGTTTCCCAAAATCTCACACATTCATTACCCTGCCATCAGCAAAATCATCAAGCAGGCTTGCCAGGAACATGGCGTTGTGTATGTAGAATTCAGGCATATGCATCATGCAGTAGCTTCTCACGTTCATTTCTTAGGGAAATGGGAAAGTGTCGCTGTTATAATTAAAAGTATTGAAAAAGGATGGTAATATATTACCATCCATTTTGTTGCTGTAGATGTAAATATTTTTGTTGAAATCGATTTGTAATAATAATCCGGATACCCGCATGTTCTTGATCGGGAAAATGTTGAAACTGCTGACGCACAGTGGAATGTCAATTGCAACTCCGTATTTAAAATATACTGTTCGAATAATCAGCATTTAGCTGGATAAGATCGGGCGCGCGCACATAACGATGTATTATATCGGAACCGGAGGTTAATGGTTGATGTAAATTTGAAAGGCTGCAGACCGTGAATTTGTTTTGGAAAATATACAAACCGCATTTCCATGGTCCCAAACAACAGGTTTTCGTTGCGGGTGCGAACACCGCCGCCAAAACCCCAATACAATCTTGATTTATTCCAGTCGTTTTTGTTCGGGCGTAAGCACCGAAACATCCTGGAAAACAAAAGGCGAAAACTGGAAGCCAAAGAGTTTGTACTTGAAAAATGTAAACGTTTCACCATGCAGACTGATTCGGCGATCGCCCAATGCCGAGTCGGATCCGAAATAGCGGATGCCAAAGGGATTGTTGATTTTCAACTGATCGAGTGTATGCGGTTGATTTGCTTTGTATAACTCAGCCGCATGTATTGCCGCATTTTGAAATTGCGGAAGATGTACAACCGGCTGAAAACGCTGGTGCCCATGCAGAACACCGGCATCTTCAGTCTTGCCTTTATTCACAAAGCCTCCTGTTCTGAAAAAGTACTGGATAAAATCGCCCTTTCGGGAAAAGCGGTAAAAATTGGCATCTATACCGGCATATGCGCGCGAAAGTTCAAGCTGCTGGTACCAGCCCGATGTGATGGCGACATTATATCCGGTAGGAACGTCCTCCGTGGTTCCAAAGCCATAGATATAGTTGGTTTTGTAGAAGTTTTGTTTGAAAAAAGTGAACTGCCCGATTGCGCCTTGCTTGTCGTTGTATTTTTGGTTAAAATGATTACCAATCTGATCGGGCAACTGCGTAAAATTGTTTTTGAAATAGCGGAAACTCACAAATTTCCTGTCACGCATCTTGTTATTGGTCAGAGCAATTGTTTCACTCCAATATTATACCCCACCCAGCCATCTACAATGTTATATTTATACTGGTAAAAGTACTGTCGGGCTCCAGGTAACTATTTACTCGACTGGTTGGTACCACCGGTAAATGCGCCCGCAAACCGACTATATGCCGAGGTAAGCGGATGATCGAGCTGCACCAGGAAAGCATGTTCGTTGCGGCGGCTGCGGTTGATATTTGGTCCGATCTGGCTGTAAATAAACGTTGCATTGACAAAACTGTGCTTGATGTTGTTGATGTTGTACAACACAGAATAGCCAAAATTGGGATTTCGCGAATTTTTCATACAAACCTATCACCTGCACTCTTCTGACCCGTTCCAAACAAATTGTCTTCCGAAATCTGGCCCTTATATTTATGAGGAGACACGTTACTCAGAGATCCGCCAATACTAAACAAATCTTTGGTGACAACCTGCAGGTCAACTGAATCGGGGCTTCCGGGTACTTCCTTTACCAATACACGCGCATCCTGTATGTAGTCGAGCGAGCGCAGGTACCGTTCATTTTCCGAAAACACATACGTGTTCAGCGGCGTATTTTCCTGGATGAACAAATTGTTGCGCACCTGCCAGGCTCGGGTGTTGCGGTGAAGATTGTTGAGCAGCCGCGTTCCAAAGTATTTGCTTTGCCGCGAAGTATCGGTAAATCCTTTTCCAAAACCAAACTGCGATACATCGATATGGCGGATGATTTTACCTTCAAAAGGTTTGTAAGATTTTTCGGCATTTACAATGAGCGAAGGTGCAATTGGCGGATGCGAAGATGTATCCGGGATGCTTTTTGGAAATAATCACGGATGAGCTGACTGAAAAATATTCCGTTTCTTTTTGGCAACAACGCTGTCTTTTGCAATGACATGCATTGCCATGCCTGCGCCCATGCAGCATTGCCAGCCAACAGCAGCATCGCAAACAACACAAAGGCAGCAAAACGCATATAAAGGATCGTTTTGATAAACGTGAATTTCGTATGTGTGATAAACTCACTAAATGACCACAATAGTATGTAATACAAAAAAGACATCCACTAACGTAAAGTTGCAAAGCAGTATTCCAACATGCATCATTACGCAATTGTTGATGGACTGCGTAAAATACGCATTTTCAATTTTAACACAAATAAGATATTTATTAGCCTGACAATAAAACGAGCCGCAGAGCTGAGCTATAACTTTGCACACAAACACAATATTGAAAATGGTGGCGACTTATAAACAGGACATAGACCGGCTGATAGAGAATGAAAAAGACGCGGAACTGAAAAATATTGGCTACAAAATACTGGAAGGCGAAGCGCATCAGTTTTGACGAAGGCGTTCTGCTTTTTGAAAAAGCATCCCTGCCCTTTGCCGGCGCTCTGCCAATTGGGTAAGAGAACAAAAGCACGGCAACATTACTTATTTCAACCGGAATTTTCATATTGAACCGACCAACGTCTGCGTGTTTTCGTGTGCGTTTTGCGCTTATAGCCGCCTGTATGCACACCGTGAAGAAGGCTGGGAACTAAGCTACGCGCAGATGATGGACATCGTAAGAAGCTATGATGGAAAACCGGTAACGGAAGTGCATATTGTAGGCGGCGTGCACCCAAAGCTGAACCTGAAATTTTTTATTGAACTGATGCAGCAAATCAAAGCTCACCGCCCCGAATTGCACATCAAAGGATATACTGCAGTAGAACTGGATTATATGTTTCGCAAAGCAAAAGTATCGGTGGAAGAAGGCATGAAGATGTTGCACGAAGCTGGACTCGATTCGATGCCCGGTGGCGGTGCCGAAATTTTTCATCCCGACATCCGGCAACAAATCTGTGCCGATAAAGTAGACGCTGATGGCTGGCTCGCCATACACCGTGCAGCGCACCAACTTGGGTATGCACAGCAATGCGACGATGCTGTATGGACATATTGAAAAGCCATGGCACCGTGTAGACCATATGGAACGGTTGCGCAGCCTGCAGGACGAAACAGGTGGATTCAATACATTTATCCCGTTGAAATTCAGAAACAAGAACAACGATATGAGCAATGTGAAAGAAGCATTTGTGTCTGAAGACATGAAGCTGTATGCAGTTGCGCGGCTGTACATGGATAATTTTCCGCACCTGAAAGCTTACTGGCCAATGCTGGGACGGCAGAATGCGCAACTCTCACTTTCATTTGGTGTGAACGATCTTGATGGCACTATTGACGATACCACCAAAATCTACTCAATGGCGGGCAGCGAAGAGCAAACCCCTGCCCTTTCTACGGCACAACTTGTTGCCATGATCAGGCAGGTGAGCCGCGAACCCGTAGAGCGAGATACACTTTACAATGTGATAAAAAATTATGCAAATGAAGATCTGGCAGAACTGCAGCAGAATCCCTTGTATAATTAAATAATAAAAATCGAACAAAAGATTAAAGAGAAACTGCTGTTGTTGATTTTTCAAAAAAGCGTGGAAGAATTACAAGATTTCTTCTACGCTTTTTTTTATGGTTTCCACTATTCGCTGCATGGGCAAATCGTTATCGTCTTTACCAAAAGGCTCTTCTATTTCTTCTGCAATCATTTCAAGACTTCCCAACACATAAAAGATAAATGTTACCACAGGAATGGCATAATAACCCAACGTGAGGGCATAGCCAAAAGGAAGCGTGGCAACATAAATAAGGATAAACTTTTTGATAAATGAACTATAGGAAAAAGGAATTGGTGTATTTCTGATGCGTTCACACGCGCCTGTAATGTCGAGAAACGATTGCATTTCAGCATTGAGAACAATGAGCTGATCTCCCGTAATCCACTTATCGCGGTAGTAATTATTAATCCTAAACCACATGGCCGAAACCAATTGGCTCGGCAGATGCTTTTGCGAATCAAAAGCGGGAAGTTCAGGATGCGAATGCTCATCCAGTTCCCACTTTGTTTGGTCAGATTGCAAATGCCTGCGCAAAAACATGGCAAACATCGGAATCAACACGCCTGAAAATGTCGCGCTCATTATTCATATCCTGCGGCAAAAAAATATTGATTTTTACGGCAAGGTTGCGACTGTTGTTTACAAGAGCGCCCCACAATTTTCGTCCTTCCCACCACCGGTCATAAGCTGTATTGGTACGAAAAACCAGCAGCATCGAAATGGCAAAACTGAGAAGGCTGTGCATAGCCGGAATATTTCTCAGGTTGTGGTCTTCTTCCAGGTGCAGCCAGTTGTCTTCTATAATAACCACAATACTGGTGTAAAGCGCAATTGCCAGCATCAGCGGCATGAGCCTTCTCAGCGTTTCCGATCTCCTGATGCTGAATACTCCGATCCATCGTTTATTGTCGTAACTGATCATGCTGCAAATGTAGGCAGCAAGCCAAAACAATGACCATCCAATGCGGTAATGATTTTCGTTGGGCTACTTTCTTTAGATTTGCCGCGCTCATGATTGACAACCACCGGATTTGTCATCCCCGTTTACTCCACCCTGACCTTCCGCTTAGTTGGCAAATGTTAACCTGCTGCCGCACCTGTTGCGGTAGCAATAATTACTGTTACTTTTAAAAATCATTGGATGAAACAATACCTGAAGTTGTTCGACCTGTCCCAGCGAGTCAATTTTAAAACTGAAATCCTTTCGGGATTAACGGTCGCACTAGCCCTTATTCCAGAAGCCATTGCGTTTGCATTCATTGCCGGCTTGTCGCCCCTGACAGGCTTGTATGCTGCCTTTACCATTGGGCTCATCACTTCCTTGTTCGGGGGCGCAGGGATGATTTCAGGCGCTACCGGCGCTGTAGCCGTGGTTATTGCAGCACTTGCCAAATCTCACGGCGTGGAATATGTGTTTGCTGCTGTCCTGCTGGCTGGCTTGATACAGGTGACAGCCGGTTTGTTTCGGTTGGGAAAATTTATCCGGCTTGTACCCCACCCTGTTATGTTTGGATTTGTCAACGGGTTGGCCATCATTATATTCATGGCACAACTTGACCAATTCAAGGTGGCTGATGCAGCGGGAAACCTCCACTGGATGCAGGGAACTACCCTAATGCTCATGCTGGGATTGGTTTTGCTAACGATGATTGTGATCTGGGGATTGCCAAAACTTACCAAGGTATTTCCTGCTTCGCTGGCAGCCATCCTGCTGGTATCGGCGTTGGTCATCGGCTTGGGAATCGATACGCGCACGGTAGGCGATGTGGCTTCTATTCAAGGTGGTTTTCCACCCTTTCATATCCCAGCGGTTTCTTTTTCGTGGAACACATTGCAATTGATTTTTCCTTATTCCCTCATTGTTGCCGGCGTTGGGTTGATAGAAAGCCTGCTGACGCTGAACCTGATCGATGAAATTACGGGCACCCGCGGGCGAGGCAACAAAGAAGCAGTAGCGCAGGGCGCTGCCAATATCGTGACCGGGTTCTTCTCCGGCATGGGTGGTTGTGCCATGATCGGGCAAAGCCTCATCAACATTTCTTCTGGCGCGCGGGCGCGGCTTTCGGGCATCGTGGCATCGGTAATGTTGCTGGTGTTTGTCATGTTTGGCGCCGGCCTCATCGAAAAATTACCCATGGCAGCGTTAACCGGCGTAATGATCATGGTAGCCATCGGTACGTTTGAATGGGCGAGCTTTACAATGATTGGTAAAATGCCAAAACACGACATCATTGTGGGCATCCTTGTCGCAGCCATTACTGTTTTGCTGCACAACCTTGCCTTGGCAGTATTGATTGGTGTTGTGATATCGGCGCTCGTGTTTGCATGGGAAAGTGCGAAGCGAACAAGGGCACGCAAATACATAGATGAGCAAGGTGTAAAACACTATGAAATGTACGGACCCCTGTTTTTTGGTTCGGTAACCGCATTCAATGAAAAATTTGATGTTGCCAACGATCCTGACCTGGTGGTGATTGACTTCAAAGATTGCAAAGTGATGGACATGAGTGGTATAGAAGCGCTGAACAAGCTGACGGAACGGTACGGCAAGCTTAACAAAACCCTTCATTTGAAACACCTGAGTGAAGACTGCCGGCGGCTGCTGCACAACGCACATGCGGTGATAGATGTTAATATAATAGAAGACCCGCATTACCATGTAGCAGTAGATGAATTATCAAAACCTGTGTAGGTGACTCATGCGCTTTGTTCTGGTTTGCGCAATACCCGGTGTATTCTATTAAATGAAAGTAAACTTCACAATCTTCAGAAGCTGTTGCAATCAGTCAATGTTGATGTTCCGTTCTATGAAACAACCGCGCTTTCAATTATTATAAAATATTCTATGCTGACGAAACTCCCAAAAACGGGCAATAGTTTTGTCGTTTTACCGTCTAATTTTCAAACTAAATAAAAATTTACCTATTTTTCCAACATTCTACAATCTGTTGCTTGTAAGAATAATGAATCAAGATTTTTTCAAGACTATAACCGGCAACTTATGAGTTTGGAAACATTGTTCAGTGAATATTCGGTTTCGCAAGGCTTCTATGACGAAATGAGCAACGTTCTGGAAATACGCGAACCCTATTCGAAAATTGTGAACGCCCTGCAGCAGCTCGACCTGCTTTCGATGCATCACAAAGACAAGCTGGCGGGCGAACTGTTCATGAACCAGGGCATTACATTTACCGTGTATGCCGACAATGCTGGCATCGAGCGCATTTTTCCTTTCGACATAATTCCGCGCATCATTACCAGCAGCGAATGGCAAAACATTGAAAACGGTATCAAACAGCGGCTCAAAGCGCTTAACATGTTTTTGAAAGACATTTACAATGAGCAGCAGATCCTGAAAGACCGCGTAATTCCCGCCAAGCTCATTGCCTCCTGCCCGCATTACACACGCGAGGTGCACAGCATCAAGGTGGCACACGACATCTATGTACACATTTCGGGCATCGATCTGATTCGGGGTGCCGACGGCAAGTTTTACATTTTGGAAGACAACCTGCGTACGCCATCCGGCGTATCATACATGCTGGAGAACCGCGAAATCACCAAACGCCTGTTCCCGGATATGTTTGCCAACAACTCGGTCCGGCTCATCAACAACTATCCCATCCTGCTCCACAAGTTGTTGCTGTCGCTTGCGCCTCCGCAGGTACACAATCCGCGGGTGGTGCTGCTGACACCCGGCATCTACAATTCGGCTTATTACGAACATACATTTTTGGCCCGGCAAATGGGTATCCCGCTGGTAGAAGGGCGCGACCTCGTGGTGGACAATCACAACGTGTTCATGAAAACAACACAGGGACTCAGCCGCGTACACGTCATTTACCGCCGCATTGACGACGAATACCTTGACCCGCTGATATTTCATCCAACGAGTGTATTGGGCGTTCCGGGATTGATGGATGCTTATCGAAAAGGAAATGTCGCCATCGCCAATGCCGTGGGCAATGGTGTGGCAGACGACAAAGCCATTTACGCTTACGTTCCCGCCATGATCAAATATTACCTGAACGAAGACCCGATACTAGACAACGTTCCAACATACCAGCTGCAAAACCGGGACGAACGGGAATTTGTATTTTCCAACATCCACAACATGGTGGTGAAACGCACCAACCAAAGCGGTGGCTACGGCATGGTGATGGGCAATACAGTACAGGATGCAGAATGGCAGAAAGCGAAAGTGGAAATAGAAAAAGACCCGCGCAGTTTTATTGCGCAGCCCATCATCAAACTTTCTACCGTGCCCTGCTTCATCAATGGAAAACTGCAGCCACGGCACGTAGATCTTCGTCCCTATGCCTTGTATGGATCAGATGGCATCACCATCGTTCCGGGTGGTCTTACGCGCGTTGCGCTGCGCGAAGGCTCGCTGGTGGTCAATTCATCTCAGGGCGGCGGCAGTAAAGATACCTGGGTGATAGATTAAGCGCGGTGAGAAATCTATGTAGAAATAGATTTTCAAAACAAACAGCACCGGGATATTCTCTCATTGTGTCACAGAAAACAGATTACTAACCAATGGCTGAAAGCTGACAACTGGAGCTATTCAACAATACCATTCTCATGACAAATATGCTGAGCAGAATAGCAGATTCTTTATTCTGGCTGAACCGCTACATGGAGCGCACCGATAGCTTGTCGCGGTTACTCACCGTTCATTACATTTTATCGCTTGACAAAGGGGTAAACGCACCCCAAAACTGGCGAACCGTGCTGCAGATTTCAACGTACCTGAAAGATGAAGAAATCGAACTGCTGGAAAAAGACATGCCGGCAGTTTTACACAAAGTGATCCTTGATACCGAAAATTTCAATTCGCTTAAAATCATCGTGCAGCGCGCCCGTGAGAATGCCCGCGGCGTACAGGACCACATTACGAAGGAAACCTGGGAAGAAGTAAACCAGTTGTATCATTACATCAACCAGCCCGTGCTCGCCAGCAAGCTGAGCAGCAACCAGGCGCTGGAAGTAATGGAAAACCTGACGCGGCATTCGGTGTTGTTTGCCGGCATCATTGACCTCACCATGCCGCGCGGTACGGGCTGGAACTTCATGAGCCTCGGGAAATACATTGAACGTTGTTTTCACTCCATCCATGTATTGCAAAACCAGCTCACCCTGCTCAATTATGAAGTGAACAAACCATCTGACCTGCTGCAATGGCGCTACCTGTTGCTGGCATTGTCGGGTTACGAACTACACCTGAAAACCTATACGAGCAATCAATACAATTACAACATTTTGCACCAGGTGGTGCTGAACGAAAACTTTACCCGCTCGATCCTGTATTCACTAAGTCGCATCAACATTTACCTGCAAAAAGTGATGCCTGCCAGTGAGACCACTCCCGAAAACAGGGCGATCATCAACAGCTTTGGACGGCTGTACAGCAGGGTGAAATATACCGAACCGGAGAGCTTGCTCAACGAGAATCTGAAAGACTTTCTCACAGACATACAAAACGACCTGTCGGTCTTTAGCACGCAACTTGCACAATACTTTTTCTCTTATCATTAATTGAGCAAAATGTCGGTATTCAAAATACATCACACCACGCGCTACGAGTACAATCGCCCGGTAAAGGAAAGTCACAACGAAATCAAGATTTATCCTTACCAGTTTGCCGGCCAGGAAGTGCTGCACCACGACCTGAACATCACCGGCCATCCCAGTATCCAAACGTTTTTTGATTATTGGAAAAACAAAGTGGGTGTGTTCAGCCTCATTGCCCCGCACACTTTGCTCACCATTGAAAGCAAGCTCATTGTGCGCACTTTGGGCACAGCCGAAGTCAGCATCAACCGCGCGGGAACCTTTGGCGACCTGCACTACGAAACAGATGAAAATCTGCAGTTGCTGGAACTGGCAACGCCCGACTTCATTACCAACGAAAATGCTATTGACAACATCATTCAGCAAATACACAGTCCCATCAATCCCGTAGCACAAACGGTAGAACAGTGCTCCCATTACATTTATGATAACTTTAAATACGTAAAAGGCATCACGACTGTTCAGACAACGGTCAACGAAATTTTACAGACCCAGGCGGGAGTTTGCCAGGATTTTGCACACGTCATGCTGCAGGTATTGCGCACCCTCAACATTCCCGGCAGGTATGTGAGCGGTTATATTTGCCCCAACAAAGACGGCATGCGTGGCGAAGGTGCCACCCACGCCTGGGTGGAAGCCTGGCTACCGCAATATGGCTGGGCAGGCATAGACCCGACCAACAATGTGTGGGTCACCAATCGTCACGTGAAGCTGGCGGTGGGCAGGGATTTCAAAGATTGTAGCCCTGTAAAAGGTACATTCAAAGGTACTGCGAAGCAAAAGCTGAGTGTTTTTGTTTCCGTGAGTTACGAAGACGGCCATGTGTTTGAAGACATGAACAACGTACCGCTGAACCTGCAAAGCCAGGAAGAACCCGAAGACCTGATACCGGAAGGTTTTGCCGCACAGCAACAATAATTGTTGTATCAAAAGGTTGGTGCTTGGTTGTCAATAATCTCATTTCTCATACCTCATCCTTTCTTTTCCGTTGCCGCTCAGTCAAACGAATAACGGACGGGATAGGATGATTGGTTTCATTTGTTGTCTTTATACCCATCAACACTGTTGCTTTTCCTGCATGCAACAAATTCAATACTTACATTTGCGCATTATGAAGGTTGAACTATTGGTTTATAAAATCCTGTCTTTTATACTGCTGCCTGTCGCTATTTTTTTCGGTATTCTTTGTTTGCTAAGCCTGCTCACTGCATTGGGAAATCCATCCATGCTCGTGAGTGTGTTTCTCAATGCCTGCATGGTCATCTATATCATTGCCAGTTTTCAGTTTTTAACCAAGGGCATAGACCCCAACAAGCGGGTGAAAACCGTTTTGCGCGACTGGATCCGTATCAACGGCATCATCACCATGGCTTTTTACCTGGTGGCGACGATGGTGTTCCTGGCGGTAAAATCAAACCCATCCCTGCTTGACGAAGGCATGAAGCAAATGCAGATGCAGGGCAACCTGCCCAACGGTGTAACGATGGAAGAACTGAAAGCCGCTACCGGTACTTTCATCAACTATTTCCTGGTGTTGAGCCTCTTGTTGCTCGTCCACATTATCATTACCTTTCACCTGATGGGAAAATTCCGTTACCTGTTTGAACCCGAAATGATGGACAAGGAAGACTAAGGAATGTTGACATCCCCAGAATCTTCAATCATAATGAAGTTGCACCTTCTAACAATAATTTGAGTTTTATCTACTGATAAAAATTTCCCCGATACAAACTACCGGGCACAATTGTACGAGCAAAACAATGGCAATTAACCTGATGTCCTAGCATATCCAATACGAATTGTACATCCTATTTCCATTGACGAAGTTTCCGGTAAAATCAGGTTTTCAACCTGGTGTTGAGCATGTTTTCAATCAATTTATCTTACGGAAATTATCAAATGAACTTCTCACCATCGCTTTGGTTGCCGTAAGCAATCCATAAATCAGCTGCTGCGGGGTTCGATGCGTATCTTCGCGACAAATCAATCGTCATGGATGGACTTCGTGTAATGGAAAGTTTTACGGTAATGAATGAAATTGTTTTGCCCAACGATACCAACACCTACGGCAACCTCATGGGCGGCCGACTGATGTACTGGATGGACATTGCTGCTGCCATGGCAGCCGGTAAGCATTGCAAAGGCCCGAGCATGACGGCGAGCGTGGACAACCTGAGCTTTAAAACGCCCATCAAACTGGGCAACCTTGTGCACATAGAAGCCAAGCTTACCCGAGCATTTAACACGTCAATGGAAATCTACATCCGCGTGTGGGGACAGGATTATGAACACCAATACGAAAGCAACGAAGCCTATTTTACGTTTGTGGCACTTGACGAACAGGGCAAGCCAAGACCCGTGCCGCCGGTGCTTCCCGAAACCAAAGAAGAACAGGTGTTGTATGAAAGTGCGCTGCGCCGCCGGCAGGTGAGATTGATATTGGGCGGTAAAATGAAACCCGACGACGCGCTCGAGCTGAAAGCGTTGTTCATGTCGCAGGCACCGGTGCAATCATGAATTTAAAACATCTTTCAGGCAACTTCTCCGGTAAAGATTTCCAGCTCCCATTCGTTATTGATAACTGTACTCGATTCGGCCAACGAGTTGTTTTTGTTTGCTGTAAAGCAGTTCGCGGTCTTTTAACCCTTTGTTGTTATAGATGTATTTCCAGATGAGGTAATCGCTGCTGCCATTGGGCACTTGCGTCATCTGCGACAATCGGCCGGCTTCGTCATAGGCAAATACAAAGTCGGGTAACATTTTGTTGACCCGCGGATTAAAGCGGACGATATCCGTAATCCTGTTGTTGTCATCGTAGTAATAGTAATAATTTTCGGCAGTCTTTCCTTTCCGTTTCCAGGTTTCCTGCGCCACGTTGTTGCCTTCGTAAGCAAAGGTCACCATTGTTGTATCGGTGTTGTCTTTGATGCGCAACATCTGTGCAGGAAGGTTGTCGCGATAAGACCACAAGTGTGTTTCGGTAGAATGACTGTTCATAAATGCATCATCGGTGGTAGAACGGATGTTTGTGATGTTGCCGTTAGCATCGTAAGCGTAATTGATTACCGTCATTACATTGGCACTGCTGTCTGTGGTATGCACCAGCTTGCCATTGTTGTACGTGTTAATGGTCAGCAGGTCGCCGGAAGAAGGATCGCTCGAAGTGATGGTAATGCTGCGGGCACTGACCCGTTGTTCCAGCTTGAAATTTTCATCGGGCCTATTGCCATTGAAAGAAGCTGCCGTAACCTGTTTGATATTGTTTTTCTGCAAAGCTTCGTATTGATTCTGCGATTGCTGTAGCGCAATGATGTCGTTGTAATAATATTGGCTGTAGGCAACGGGAACAACACACATCGTCAACAAAGACAAAAAACATTTCAAACGCTTCATCCTGCAAAAATGAAACACTACAGAGAAATGGCGAAACAAAAGCTGTTAGAATCTTGTTGTATTAGGCAGTAAGTATTATGTAGTATGTATTAGGTATTATGTAGTAAGTATGGGAATCTTTGTTTGGTGGCATATTGAAATTCATTTTTGTTATGTATTGAAATGCTCACTGTATTTGACTATACATTGAATTCATAACTTCAAATCATCATACGAAATACCTTTTCCTACCTAATACATACTACATAATACAATCTCCTAAAACTGCAACGTAAACGTCGTTCCCTCTCCCACTGCACTTTGCACCGCCACGGAACCTTTGTGAAGCTGCATGATTTGTTTGCACAAACTGAGCCCGATGCCACTGCCGTTTTTTTTGGTGGTGAAAAAGGGAACGAAAATTTTGTCCAGCACTTCTTTATCCATCCCGTTGCCGTTGTCCGATACTTTGATGATCACTTTCTGTTGGCTGTTCACAGTACCGACGAGCGAGATAACAGGATTGGGCTTTTCCTTCACGGCATCAATGGCGTTGATGACAAGGTTGATGAGCACCTGCTCTACGAGGTTGATATCTGCTTCCAGTTGCAGCCCCGTATCTTTCAAGATGATGTCCAGCTCGATGCGTTTGGCTTCCAGCGTTGGCTCCATCAATTGATAGAGATTTTCAAACACGTCCCGAACATAGACAGTGCTAACTGACAGTGTTTGAATTTTGTTCAGGTTACGGTAAGTATCCACAAACTTCAGCAGGTTTTCACTTCTGCGCCGGATGGTATCAATTCCCGTTTGCAAGTCTTCCACCGATCCATTGGCATTCGTGAGCAGCGGCATAGATTGTTCCAGCCTTTCTTTCATCATGCCTGCCAGCGAAGAAATGGGCGCCACCGAATTCATGATTTCGTGCGTGAGGACACGGAGGAGTTTTTGCCAGGCATTGTTTTCCGTTTCGTCGAGCGCATCGTTGATGTTTTGAAAAGCAATGAGTTTGTAACGCCGTCCTTCTGTTTCAAAACCAGTGGCAGACAGCAGGATTTTGATGGTTGTATTTTCGGGATGCGCTTCGGTAATGAGCGTCTCGCCGGGCTTCAGGTCCAGTATCTGTGACGTCAATGCCGGTTCACGTTTGTCCAGCGACTCCACCGTGCGCAGGTAGGGAATCTGCAACAAATTTTTGAGGGCTTCATTCATCCAGATCACTTTGCCATCATCGGTATCAAACGACAGGATGCCTGTATTGACCAGCTCCAGCAACTTTTGCAAATACTGGTATTGCGTTTCTTTTTCGCGTGAAATTTGTTTGAATGCGAAATTAATTTCATTGAATCCATTGCGCAGCGGCTGCAAGCCGGCAGGCGCCATCTTCACGTTGAAATGCCTTGAAAAATCACGGTAATGAATGGCTTCTACAAACTCTTCCACTTCGCGCTGCGCCCGCTTGTGAAACAGGTAAAAATTAATGACCTGCATAATGACTACCGGCGACAGGATAACGGCATACACATACTGTCCACTTACGACAAAATACGACTCGGCACAGAGCACGGCAAACATAATGACGACCCGGGCAAGGATACTAAGCTCGTATTTTTTATATGTCATATTTGCTAAGTCTTCTGTAGAGAGCGGTGCGCGTTAATCCCAGTTCTTTGGCAGCTTTGGTGATGTTGCCGCCGTGCTTTTCAATCACGCGCAGAATGGTGTTTTTTTCAAGGTGGCTGAGGTTGCGTATCGGCTTCACCGGCGGGCACCGTTTCCGACGCCGATTCAATGGGTGAGAAAATCAGGTCTTTGCCCTGCAGCACTTCTCCTTCGCTCATGATTACGGCCCGCTCAATGGTGTATTGCAGTTCGCGCACGTTGCCGGGATAATGGTACGATTGCAGTTTTTCTTCTGCCAGCTTATCAAATTCCATCGCCGGCTTCATGTATTTGCTGGCATACACATTGGCAAAATGTTTCGCCAGCATCAGGATGTCTTCCTTTCGCTTGCGCAACGGCGGAACAGTGATTTCGACGGTATTGATGCGGTAAATCAGGTCTTTGCGAAAACGGTTTTCGTTCGCAAGGTCGGCCAGCGTTACATTGGTGGCACAAATGAGGCGGATGTCAATGGGCAATGACTGGTTGGTGCCCAGTCTTGTTACAGTGCGGTTTTGCAAAACGGTCAGCAATTTGGCTTGTTGTGTCAGTGAAATGTTGCCGATTTCATCAAGAAACAAAGTGCCGCCGTTGGCAGATTCAAAGCGTCCTTCACGGTCTTCACGCGCATCGGTAAATGCACCTTTTTTATGACCAAACAATTCGCTTTCAAACAGGCTGTCGGTGAGTGCGCCAACATCTACTTTTACATAAGGGTGCTTAGCCCGCAGCGATTTCTGGTGAATGGCTTTGGCAATGAGGTCTTTGCCGGTGCCGTTTTCACCTAATATCAGGATATTGGCATCGGTCGGTGCAATCTTGGATATTTTGTAAAAAATATCCTGCATCACTTCGCTTTCGCCCAGCAATTCGGTGCCAATGATGCTGTCTTTGTGCTGGCGCGATTCGGCGCGTTGTTGTTTGTTGTTTTTTTCCAGCGCATCGGCAATGGTAGCCAGCAGCTTTTCGTTGTGCCAGGGTTTTACCATGAAATCAAATGCACCTTCTTTCAGTGATCGCACGGCAAGGTCAATGTCGGCATAGGCGGTGATCATCACCACCTGCAGGAAAGGCTTCAAGGTTTTCACCCGTTTTAGCCAGTACAATCCTTCATTGCCGGTATTGATGCTTGATTTGAAATTCATATCGAGCAACAGCAGGTCAAAATGCTGGTCTTTCAACAGGGCGGGAATGTTTTCAGGATTTTTTTCAACCACAATTTTCTGAACTTCGTTTTTCAGCAGCATCCTTACGGCGATCAATACATCGGTATCATCATCTACAGCAAGAACAGAACATTTTCGTAAGCTCATGGTATGTTAGGTTAAATAGAGGATTGTCAGTCAATTGTGGTCTATAACGTACAAACTTACTGAAACGTTACAAAAAATGTGGTCATTGATGCAAATGGCGGTTAGGTAGTGTGAAGCGATGGTTTTACCGGATAAAGGGAAATGCAATCGATGCCGGCTTGCTACTCAACCTCAAGCAGTGAATAGATCCCGGAATTTTTGTTGTTGTACTGATGTTGTGATAATTATCTTTGCCTGCCATTTTCTCCAATCAAAAATGCTACCTGTGAATAAAGACGAAGTTTTCAAAGACATCACCAAACCTTCCGATTTTAAATTCAACACCACTGTTGTAAACGTATTTGATGACATGGTCAACAGGTCGGTGCCCTTCTACGACGAGATGCAGCGCATGATCGGCGAACTTGCCGGAACGCATGCCAAAGACGGCACGAGCGTATATGACCTTGGCTGTTCTACCGGTGCTACGTTTTTGTCCATTGATCCGCATGTGTCGCCGCAGGTGAAGTTTGTAGGCATTGACGATTCGGGCGAAATGTTGCAAAAATGCGATACCAAATTGCAGGCTGCCAGCGTGACACGCCCATACGAACTACAGCAAGCCGATCTTGCACAGCCATTGCACATCGAAAATGCCAGCGTGGTGGTACTTTGCCTCACACTGCAGTTTGTGCGCCCGTTGTACCGCGAACGCTTGTTGAAAGACATTTACAATGGCTTGCAGCCCGGCGGCGTTTTGATATCTGGTAGAAAAAATACTGGCGGAAGAAAGCCTGTTCAACCGGCATTTCATCGAATACTATTACGAAATGAAGCGCCGCCATCACTACAGCGAAAATGAGATTTCGCAAAAACGCGAAGCGCTGGAAAATGTGTTGATACCTTACAAAATGAGTGAAAATATCCTGTTGCTGAAAGAAGCCGGATTTAGCCACCACGAAATATTTTTCAAGTGGTACAACTTTGCTGGTATTATTGCAAAAAAATAAGGCATGATCGCTATCGGAAACTTCTTTTTTAAGTACCGGAACTTCCTGTTTGTCTTCCTGTACCTGCTGCTGTTCCTGCCATCGCCCCTGTTGTTCGGGGAAGTGTGTTTGGAGAACAGTACTGGATTTGGCCGGTTGTCATCGGGTTGTTGGTAACATTTACAGGTCAGATCATCCGCGGCATGACAATCGGGCTCGTGTATATCATCCGCGGAGGCAAAAACCGAAATATTTACGCAGAAAACCTGGTGACTGAAGGCATTTTCAGCCATTGCCGCAACCCGCTGTATGTGGGCAATGTGTTGATGCTGCTGGGCGTGGGCATATTATCCAATTCCATGATTTACGTGTTGGTTGTGATGCCATTTTTCTTTTTCATCTATCACGCCATCGTGCTGGCCGAAGAAAATTTTTTGCGGGGCAAATTTGGCGAAGCCTTCAATCAATATTGCAGTCATGTAAACCGCTGGTTTCCCAATTTCAGAGGCTTGTCCCAAACGCTGAGCGGCTTTACCTTCAACTGGCGCCGCTGGCTGTTGAAAGAATACAATACGCAGTTTGTATGGCTCACAGGTATCGCACTCATCCTCTTTTTCAAATACCCGCAGATCACGGGCGGCGATGAATCGCTGCGCAACAAGTTGTTTGGCTTCACAATGATCATTCTCATCGGGTATTATGTAACCATTCGGTACCTCAAGAAATCCGGTAAAATGAAGGATTAAAATTTTGCTGTAGAAGTTACTAAAAAATGCCGGTTGTTTCAGCCGGCATTTTTTATCCGGTATTTTGGCGTGTTGCATCTGTATTCTTTGCCAACGATTGCCGGATAACAATACAAGGATGTCTGCCGGCAATCAAAAAGTACAGGTCAATATCACCTGTATCAAAACCGGACAGTCGTTGTACAAATGCGAACAGTAATTGCCTCTGATTCGATAAACAAACCATTGATTTTCAATAACGTTTTCAGTTGGCACCAAGCTTTCAACAATGGCATCGGTTTACGTTACGTGCTCATTTACCCGGCATCAGCATTCCGGAGTATTAACAAACCATCAAAATCGAACTATATATGTTGAAAATGAAAAAAATGATCGCTTTAAATATCATCGCTTTTGCCATCATTGTCTGCATTGCCAAATACCAGGCGTCGAACGCCGCAGTAACAGTAAAAGAGGAGTGCGCACCATCACAAGCAGCCACATCTTTTCGCGCAGATGATTTCAGCATCATCAACTTACTTTCCATCACATTCAGATAACCAGTACCCAACACCGGCTTCAGCATTTAAAAGAACAAACCGTGGACAGAGCAATACAAAAAAAGAAATGGACGACCCGGAAAATATTAACGATAGCAGGTATTGCTGCGTTGGTACTGCTGATTGCCGGCAGCATTTACTTTACCTCGGGTGGCGCCAAGCTGAATGTTGATACAGGCCGCATCTCCATCAGCGAAGTAAGCAAAGGTCCGTTCCAGGTAACCATTCCGGTGAACGGCGTGGTGCTTCCCATTTCCACCATATATCTTGATGCTATGGAAGGCGGACGGGTGGAAGAAAAATACGTGGAAGATGGTGCCATCATGACCAAGGGACAACCCATCATGCGTCTGTCGAACACCGACCTCGAACTAAGCCTTGTGAACCAGGAAACATCGGTTTACAACCTGCTGACGCAAATGCAGATTGCACGCAACGCGGCACTGCAAAACACCACCACCAAGCTCAACCAGATGACGGATGTTGAAAACGAACTGAAAGAAGCGGAACGCGTTTACAAACTTGACCAGCGTTTGTACGACCAGAAAGCCATCGGGTCTGCAGGAATACCAGAAAGCAGTGAATCAATACAACTACCAGGTGGCAAAAAAGAAGTTGTCTGAAAAATTATTGAACCAGGACAGTGCTTCTACCAGGCAGCAACTGGCACAGGCAGAACAGTCGTATCGTGGTTCGCAGAACGCCCTTGCGGTGATGCGGCAAAAAGTAGGCGACCTTATTGTTCGCGCACCAGTTGACGGTCAACTGACATCGCTTGATGCCGAAATCGGGCAAAGTAAAAACAAAGGCGAACGCCTGGGCCAGATAGATGTGCTGAGTGGCTTTAAAGTGCGCGCCGACATTGATGAGCATTATATCTCGCAGGTTTACAACGGGCTGCAGGGAACGTTTGCGTTTGCCAATAAGAATTATACCCTGACCATCAAAAAAGTCTATACGCAGGTAATCAACGGTCGTTTCCAGGTGGACATGGAATTTGAAGGTGAGGTGCCGCAGGGCATCCGCCGTGGACAAACGCTTCAGATATTGCTGGCGCTGAGCGATGAAACACAGGCAATACTGGTGCCCAAAGGTGGTTTTTATGGGGCGACCGGTGGCAACTGGATTTTTAAAGTAAGCCCTGACGGGAAAATGGCCATGCGCAAAGACATTCAACTGGGAAGGCAAAACACCGATTATTATGAAGTGCTGGGCGGCTTGCTACCAGGCGACAAAGTAGTGACAAGCAGCTACGACAACTACGACAAGATGCAGGAACTGGTGCTGGAGAACAAATGATTCACCCTTTACTTTGACAACTCAATTTTTTCAAATCAAAATTACCATTCAAATCGCCGGATGCTGATGGCTGATTGCTGGCTGCTGAAAGCTTAAAACGCACAACCATGATTAAAATAACAGAACTGGAGAAAGTATATCGCACCGAAGAAGTGGAAACGGTAGCCCTCAACAAACTGACCATCGAAGTGAAAGAAGGCGAATTTGTCGCCATCATGGGACCATCCGGTTGCGGCAAATCTACCCTGCTCAACATTCTCGGTCTGCTGGACGATCCAGACAAAGGCAGCTTCGTTTTCAACGGCATCGAAGTGGCTCATTTCAACGAACGCAAACGTGCCGAACTGCGCAAACACAACATTGGGTTTGTGTTCCAGAGTTTCAACCTGATTGACGAACTCACAGTATATGAAAACGTAGAACTGCCGCTGATTTATACCGGAGTAAAACCTGCTGAGCGCAAAAAACGGGTAGAACAGGTGTTAGACAAAGTGCAGATCATGCACCGCCGCAACCATTACCCGCAACAATTGTCGGGTGGTCAGCAGCAACGCGTCGCCGTTGCCCGCGCTGTCGTCAACAATCCAAAGCTGATACTCGCCGATGAACCGACGGGCAACCTCGACAGCAACAACGGCAACGAAGTGATGGAACTACTTACGGAACTGAATGAACAAGGTACGACCATCATCATGGTAACACACAGCGAACACGATGCCCGCTACAGCCACCGCATCATCCGCATGCTCGACGGCCAGACCGTTACGCAGAATATCCTGGTGTAAGAATGTGTTATTTGTGTACTTCTAACACCAAATATTTTACAGTGACAACAGGTGACAATTCAGTATACGGATACCAAAGCGAAGTGTCAAAAGAAGAGTTATCACAAAAATTTGATGTCCTGTTTCCCAATCTTCAACACCTTGGTATAGCCTCACAAACAATCCTATTTCTACTGTTTACGGCTTTGCTTTTTTGAATATCAGCGATATCATCCACTGCCAGAGAGAATTGAACTACAGAACTTTGGTTTTTTTTAAAAAAACAACCGATAACGATTGCGAAAACATTAAAAGGATTTGAAGGAATGCTGTTTTGATACGGTTTATTCCGTCATTCATCACTCTCACCAGATAATTGTGCCCCATCAATGTAAAACGATGATTGATTTAGATCAATTGACAGAATTCCAACAGAGTGTAGTGTTAGTAGATTGATTTTGTCTGAGTGCAATCAGCTTCACAGGATTGTAATATTTGTAAGAGATTGACACGATTGGTGACTGTGCAATATTGGCGCGTATAATTTGATATTCAATCAATCTAATCAATTTGCAGAGTTCTTGGGGAGCGCAATTTTTGTGTTAAACTGATACGATAGGTGAATTAGATCCGAGAGAGCTGAATAATTGTAAAACAATGATAGTTAAGATCCATCAGCGCAGTAGTCGCTGGTAAATTCTGCTCGACAATGATATTCAAATGATATGCGTCTAAAGATCCTCTTTACCATTTTCCTGCTTCAATAATTTCCCGCCATCGGAGCTTTGATTCTTAGTTCATCAGTTTATCACAAATATTTGACTTGGCTATAACTTCAATAGCTCAACATCAGTTTTTCATTTCGTTTTCGCCGCCCGAGTGGCTTTGTGACCCCGCCGGTTCATGATCCACAAACCGGTCGTAACACCGGCAAACAACAAACCGGCAAGTGTAAGACGTTTCATCCGGATTTCGGCATCTGCCGGCGAATTCCAGCCACCGTAAATGCTGGTTCCGTATGTCACCGGCTCGAAAACATTTCCGCTCGTGACGGGTACATTGTCTGCTGCATTGAAATAGGTTTTCATGAACAGCGCCGTTACGTTGCGCGTTAATTTTGGTGATACAAAATGCGCCAGCCGCAACAAAGTTGCTACCGCGCCAATGGTGGTTCCGTCTTTTGGGTTCAATGCTAGTTTCACCATGGCTTTGGCAACTTTTTGCGGGTCATATACTGGTGGCGCGGGCCTCAATACTACGCCGGTATAGTTGCCGGCATGTTGTGTACCGGGTGTGTCGAGGAAGGCCGGAAACAAATCGCAGACATGAATGTCAGCATATTTTGCCAGCTCGCCACGCAGCGCTTCCGAAAACCCGCGGATGCCATATTTGCTTGCCGAATACCCAACACCAAACGGTACCGGCACCCAGCCGCCAACAGAAATGTTGTTGATGAGTGTGCCATAACCCTGCGCAATAAAATATGGTAACACTGCATGTGCGCCATGCACATACCCAATGAGGTTGGTTTCAATTACCTGCGTATGAACCTGGACCGGTGTTTTGTCAAAATCGCCGGCTGCCAATATCCCCGCATTGTTGACCCACACATCTATTTTTCCTCCAAATTCAACCGCTGCCCTGGCAAGGTTTTTTACTGCCACTGCATCGGTGACATCGGTGACAACGGCAATGGCATTGGCACCCCACTCCCTGCATTCTTCTGCTGCGCTGTACAATGCTTCTTCACCGCGGGCTGCCAATACGAGCGTGGCTTTGTGCTTGGCAAACTCCAGCGCTGCCGCCCGGCCAACGCCGCTGGATGCACCTGTAATGACAATGGTTTTGGATGGCAATGAGGCTGTATCATTGGTAGTTGGCATGGCAAAGAATTATGATTGAACCTAACGCAACATTTAAGCCATAGATGATGAAATTTAAAGGACATCGTATAGAATGGTTGCAAAGAAAAGCACCCCTGCGGGAGAGTAATTTATCATGGCCATTGATTTGGATTTTGGCTGAAGTCGTCATTTTCTTCACCCGACTTTCCATTGCTCATGAAAAAAACTTACCCATTCCTATCGACATATTTTGCCTCCTCCTGGTGGCAGCAGTTTATTTTTTCTTCGAAAGAAAACAATAACAACCCGCAGACAGTGATTCAAGAAACGCCTGCCGACTTTGTAGCTACCTGGTGGAACAAACAAAGCGTGAGGTTGAATGTGCATGTTGAAAATACATAGATTGGTATGGGGACGGCATTGATGAATTCAACGGGCTGACGCAAAAGCTACCTTATGTTGACTCGCTTGGTTTCACCGTTATCTGGCTGGCGCTTTTTCAACATACGTCCAACCTGGATGACAGCTACGTCATCTCAGGCTATTACGCCATCGACGAGCGATTGGGCACTGGTCAGGATTTTACAGCCTTTATGCAGGCAACCGAAGATAGTCAGATCCTTTGATCATGTATATTGTTGTCAACCACACCTCAAACAAATGCAAATGGTTTGTAGAAGCAGAAAAAGACACTACTTCCCGCTATAACCAATGGTATGTGGAGCAAAGAAAAGCCCGGAAATTATGAGATAGGCATGGTATTTCCCGGTGTTCAAAAAGAAATCTGGTCTTACGACAGCATTGCCAAAGAGTATTATTACCACCGCTTTTACAAGTTTCAGCCCGACCTCAATATGCAGAACTATGAAGTGCAGGCAGAAGTGCGCAACATCATCCGTTTCTGGATGAATAAAGGCATGGCAGGTTTTCGGATGGATGCCGTTCCGTTTGTGATTGAAGTACCCGAAACCTGGGGCGATGAGTTTGAGCCGCAACTGGAGCTGATTAAAGACATGCGCAACTCTGTGCAATCGTTGCGGAAAGATGCCATCCTCCTGTGGTAAGCCGACGTAGAACCTGAAAAGAACAAAGACTACTACGATGAAAACGGCAAGCGCAGCAACATGATGTTTAATTTTTTTGTGAATCAACATTTGTTTTACGCCCTGGCGACCGGTGATGCAACACCCTTAATCGAATCTTTGGAACAAACGAAAAACCTCACGCTGTCTTCGCAATGGGTCCAATTTCTCCGGAATCATGATGAAAAAAATTTGGGCAGGGTGTCGAAAAAAGACCGGCAAAAAGCATTTGACAGAATGGGTCCGGATGAAAACATGCAGTTGTACAAAATGGGGGTATACGCCGCCGGCTGGCACCCATGCTGAACAACCTTGTGATAGAGAAAATGGCTTACAGCCTGTTGCTCTCGTTGCCAAGCGCCCCGGTGATCTGTTATGGCGAAGATAAATTGGGATGGGCGACAACATTGCCCTGAACGAGTGCGAAAGCGTCCGTACACCTATGCAATGGGACAACAGCCGCAATGCCGGTTTTTCCACGGCGGCTGTCACCTTACAACCCGTGATCAACACCGCTAATTACACGTATCATCGGTTGAACGTGGCGATGGAACAAGAAGAAAACAAGTCCTTGCTAGCCTTTATCAAAAGTGCCATTGCCATCCACAAACAGCACCCGGAAATCAGTTTTTTGTAAGCTGGGAAATACTGCATGTTCATTCACCCCGCGTTATCGGCATTCGTTACCAATGGCAGGGAAAAAATTGTTGGTATTACACAATATGAGCAGCGAACAGCAGCAGGTCACGCTTGAAGAACAGTGGTTCCGGAACCCGTTATTTTCATCGGGCAATGACATTAAGATAATGGAGAAAGACATTGCACTTGCCGGGTTTGGGTTTGTTTGGTTGCAATCAAATTAGTTGATGACCAAGGACAGATTCTCAACATTGAGCCCGTTATCCCGAAAACAGGAAGAAATTGGGACTTTCGAATATCAAGCGGTTGATTTTTTTAATTGATTCCGTTTTTTGAACCAACTAGCTTCCCTGTCAATTTCTTTGATGCACAGGGTTTCATATTATAGGTGTGTATGATCAGGACTGAACATTGCTGGGTTCAGACAATCTTGTCTTTCAATGCTTTGGCAACGGCTTCGCTTTTGGAATTCACGTGCAGTTTGTCATAAATGTTCCGGATGTGGCTTCGCACGGTATCTATGGAAATTTTCATGTCGTAGGCAACCATTTTGTAGCTGTTGCCATCCACCAACAATTGCAACACTTCTTTTTCGCGTTCCGACAAATTGTAGTGCGTACCGGTAGTTGGATGTTGCGCAGCAAACATTTTCAGTACCTGCGTGGCTATGGAAGCATTCATGGGTGCACCACCTTCATAAGCGTCTTTGATGTATTCGATCAGTTTGAGGGGAGACGTTTTTTTCAGCGTATATCCATTGGCGCCGGCTTTGATGGCTTCAAATACATTCCTATTGTCGTCAAATACAGTCTGCATGAGAATTTTCACGTCCTGGTTCACTGCACGAATGCATTTTACGCCTTCAATGCCCGTGCATCCCGGCATGTCTATGTCCATCAGGATCACATCGGGCTTCAGAACAGCAATGTCGGTCGTCGTCGTTTCGCAGTTGTCAAAAGCGCCCACCACTTCAAAGCCTTCTGTATTGTTCAGCAAGAGCTCCAATGTTTCTCTGAGTTCCGGAATATCTTCGTATATCAAAATCTTGATCATTCTGTTGCCGTTTGTTTACAAAGTTATGCGTTCAGCATATTTTCAGCATCGCATGAATATGTGATATCAGCAATAGCATCATTGGTCTTATTTCAACCCGTAACTTCAACAACAACATACTTTAAGAATGAGAGTTCAGGACAACTACTGATCCGGAAGAAATAACATTCATCTTGAGAATGTTGACCGTTATGGGGAATAAAAAAAGCCGCCAGTTGAACTGCGGCTTTCTTAACAATAGCTATCTGTCATTAAAGATTGGAAAGATCAAGTCTTCCTCCTGTTACACATTTGCCGCTCAGCGAAGCTGTGGGTTTTGCATTGCTCAGGATGGCAGCTTTGATGGTTGCTGCGTCAGCCCTGGGATAAACAGAAGAAATCAAAGCGACTGCACCGGTTACATGTGGTGTTGCCATAGACGTACCGTCATAAGATCCATAAGTAGAGGTACCACCGGAACCGGGAAGTGTAGAATAAATGCCGGAACCCGGAGCGCCAATGTCAACACTGGTAGCGCCGTAGTTGGAAAAATAGCTGATGCCACCACTGCTGGTAATCGATGCCACACAGATGATGTTGTCGCTGGTGTAACTGCCGGGATACTGTGGTGTCACATCAGTGTTGGTAGTATAATTTCCAGCGGCTGCCACGAAGAGAATATTTGCGGCACCGGAACGGTCAATTGCATCTTTCAAAGCCTGTGAATAGCCGCCGCCGCCCCAGGAATTGTTAGTGGCTACGAGCCGCAGGTTGTGCCTTGTTTTCATGTCGGTGATGTAATCACAAGCAAGTACTGCATCGTCTGTATAACCGCCGAAGGGTCCTAAAAACTTGGCAGAAAACATGCTGACCGTCCAATTGACACCGGCAACGCCAATGCCATTGCCACCTTTGGCACCAATGGTTCCGGAAACGTGTGTACCATGATCGTCAACGGTGCCATCAAATGTTGAATTGTCGCCGTAATAAAAATCCCAACCATGAGCATCATCGATGTAGCCATTGCCATCATTGTCAATGCCATCAATGGGATCAAAAGGATTGGCTGGAAAATTAGCCTGTAGGTCTTCATGGTTATACATTGCACCTTCGTCTATCACGCCCACAACCACAGTGGCTTTACCTGTATAGTTTTTTGCCCATGCTTCGGCAGCCTGGCTACCATACTGGTTGGCAGGTGTAGACATGTCACCATACATGCCCCACAAATTACCGGAGGTAAAATACGGGTCGTTAGACTCAGCCTGGTGTGTATAGCGGTAATTGGGTTCGGCATACACAATGTCTTTGATGCTCTTCAGCTTGGCAACGGCATCGGGAACTTCACCGGGAATGCGCAGTACATACACACCTTCATTATCGCCGGCATGTTTCATGGCTTCACTCAGCAGGTGTCGCTTTACGGTACCACCTACTACCGCCATGGCATTGTTCCGGGCGTCTTGTGCCATACCGGTTTTGAATTTGACAAGTACTTCATTGGCTTTGAATTCATAGCCATTGGCAGCGGCTACGTTCATGGTTTTGTCAGCAGTTTCGGGAGATAATTTGTTTTGTTGGTCAGTAAAATCTTTTTTACAGGAAGCTAAAAAAAGAAGCAGGCAAGCGCAGAGGAGAACACTGTTTTTTTTCATGGTTTATGTATTTATGGTTAAATGGAAGCGGGGGAATTTGTTTTGTTTGATTAGATAAAGGGTCGTGGAAGTCCGGTCAGTTCAGTTTCACAGTAGCACAATCGTCTGTAAAGCTAAATAAAAAACAACATGGCCAAATTAAATTTTTCGGCTGTATTGAAAATGATTTTTCCATGTCCACAGGAATGTATTAGAACAAATAGAATAAAGAAGCGGCTGATTACCAGCTAAAAATTTGATGATTGTTAGCCTCATACGCTTACACCTCGCAATCAGGCAATGATTTTTGTTGTTGAGAATCCGCCCGGTGATTGGCTGCGCAAACAATTTCATTCTTACTGAGAAATGCGATTTCTAACCTTCACACTGCAAAAATGTATTAAACATTCTATTCCGATTTGATGATTTTCCCGGAAGTAAACGGAATCCTTGTTTCACAAAATCCCTGTCTTATCTTACTGTACAAGCCACACGCTAATCCAGTATCGCCAATGCTATGGATGCTTTACTTTTGCGGCTCAAATACGGTTTCTATTGAGCATTACCATTCTTGCGATCGAATCTTCCTGCGATGAAACAAGTGCATCCATTTGTACCGACGGGATCATTCTATCCAATCACATTGCCACGCAAACTATCCACGAGCAATATGGTGGCGTAGTGCCCGAACTAGCGAGCCGTGCGCACATGCAAAACATTGTGCCGGTGGTGGATGCTGCTTTGTCAACAGCACACTGCACGCTGCGAGATGTAGATGCCATCGCGTTTACACAGTCGCCGGGTCTCATCGGCAGTTTGCTGGTAGGCGCACAGTTTGCAAAATCATTGTCTTTGGTGTTGCAAAAACCGCTCATTGCCGTTCACCACATGCAGGCGCATGTATTGGCGAACCTGATCGAAGATCCCAAACCCTCGTTTCCGTTTCTGTGCCTCACCGTCAGTGGCGGACATACCCAAATTGTATTGGCAAATTCGCCATCCGACCTGCAGATACTGGGTGAAACAATAGACGATGCAGCAGGAGAAGCGTTTGACAAGTCGGCGAAAATTTTAGGATTACCTTACCCCGGCGGCCCGATGATCGACAAATGGGCGGCAAAAGGAAATGCACAAAGATTTGCCTTCGCTGAGCCGCAGATACCTGGTTTAAACTTTAGCTTCAGTGGTTTCAAAACATCGGTATTGTATTTTTTGCAAAAAGAAAAAGTAACCCATCCGCAATTTGCTGAAGAAAACATGGCCGATTTGTGTGCCTCCATCCAACACACAATTGTAAAAATCCTGATGAAAAAAGTGAAGAAAGCCGTGCAGCAAACGGGCATTACGCAGGTGTGTATTGCAGGCGGCGTCAGCGCCAACAGCGGCTTGCGGAACGCACTGAACGAATATGGAAAAAAACATGGCTGGAAAACCTTTATTCCCGCATTTCAATATTGTACCGACAATGCGGCAATGATTGCCATCACCGGCTATTTCAAATACCTGCAAAAAGACTTTGTGGATCTGCAAATCTCTCCATCTGCCCGCACAGATTGGTAGGAAGTGTACTTTGGCATCTCTATTGCACTTATGGCAAAAAAAATTGTTTATGAAACAATGGATGTCAATCGTTAGTATCGCAGTTGTTTGCCTCGCTTCTTCCTGCGTTCGCCATAAGGTGCAGGGTGTGAATCTCAACGGGCAATGGGTATTGTCCAATGTGCGCCTTGAAGGAATGAACAATCCAACCGATTATAAAATCACCTTGTTCGACGACGTCAGCAGCAGTTGTTTGCCGGGCAGCGAATGGTTTTTAACCGAAAGCGGCAACGCCACTTATACCATACAGGAAAGTGCAGATTGCACTGCCGGCGCGCGCCCCATTCATTGGAGCATCCAGAAAAGCAACGACGTTCAGTATTTTGAACTCAAACACATTGATGCCACCAAAGCCCGAAAAGTATCTGATGGTTACCGCCTCGAACTGAGCAATGTGAGCAAAACCGGTTTTACCCTGCGTGAACCAACGCAAGTGGGCAACAACACAGCTTACGTGGTAATGGATTTTACCAAAAAATAAATCAGGGTTTTAACACATACAAACAACCATTCTCAACAAGCAATTTGTTGGCAATGGTTGTTTGTATATACAGCAGGTGACGATGAGGATCAGTTGCCTGCTGTCCCGAATGTGTTTTGGAAGGTAAATGCATTCAATGCACTTCAACATACGTACCCGGCTTTGCTTCGCGGCACAGGGATACAAGGTGAGCCATGTCTTTTGCAACTTCCTTATTCTGCCGCATCCGCTGAATATCTTCCGGAGACTCCCAGGGTCCGAACGAATAAAACATCAATGGGTTCGAAGAGCCTTGGATTAAGGTTCCCTGTGCTGGCAGCTCGTCGGGCATTTTTTTAAAACGGGTGTGGCAAAACTTTACCATGCCGCGATAAAGGCTTCAATACAACCTGCTTTCACTAACCATAAAGCATGAGTATAAGTTTGAATTTCATAGAAAGGTGTTTGTGTTGAATCAATTGGGCAAAGGTACTTTGCTATCGTTCTTCATTTGCAGCATCTTCTGCTTTGAGTAATACACCGATTGAACATCGAATGTATAGAATTTACAGCAATATGCGAACTTCAGTACCCACTGTATGCAATCAATTTCTCCAATGAACAATCTTCCTTTTGATAACATTTCTTCTTAAGGTTTCACCTCACTAACTTTCCGTCCCTTTAACAAACTTTTTCGAAGTGCGACGCCAATTTTTCATCTTGTCAACCGTGCTTTGCAGGATATACTTATTTTTAGTGCTGTAAATGAAGATAGTAAAGAAGATTTTAAACATTACAGGTCGGGTGCTGCTGGCAATATTTGCCCTATTGCTGCTGGTTTGGCTGCTCATCCAAACATCGCCTGTACAAAACTATCTCCTCGATAAAGTGACGGCTAAGTTGTCGAAAGATCTGCATACAGAAGTCAGCATCCGGCACATCAGCCTTTCTTTTTTCGATAAAGTAAACCTTGAAGGCACCCTCATCAAAGACCAACAAAAAGATACGTTGTTGTATGCAGGCGCTATCAAGATGCGCATCACCGATTGGTTTTTTGTAAAAGATAACCTGGTAATCAAATATGCGGGTTTCGAAGACGCCACCATTAACCTTCACCGCACCGATTCTGTTTGGAATTATCGTTTCCTGGCAGATTATTTTGCTTCAAAAGACACATCCACCAAACAAAAAAGTTCCGTTCAGCTGGGGCTGGAAAAAGTAGATTTTAAAAATGTCAATTTCATTCAAAATGATGAATGGCGCGGGCAGCGGATGCAAATCAAAGCCGGCAGCCTGTTGCTGCAGGCCGATTCTGTTGACTTGCCGCAAAACCGCTTTGTTGTCGGCTCTATCGAACTTGACAAACCCTTGTTTTCACTTACCGATTTTGATGGATTCCGCCCCGATAGCCTGAAGCCGAAAATCGTTGACACTGGTATGTATTTCAATGCAAGCGGGCTGGAATTACGGGTCAAAAAAATAAACATTACCAACGGCACTTTTGTGAGCGAGCGCAAAGACAGCCTGCCGGTAAATTCTTATTTTGATGGAAAACATATACAGGTAACCAACATCAACGGCAACGTAGAAAACCTGAGTTTTCTTGCCGATACCATTCGCGCCAACATCAACATCTCGGCGGTTGAACGCTCCGGCTTTGAAGTCAAAAGGCTGAAAACCAACCTGAAACTAACGCCACAGATACTGGAACTTGCCGCCCTTGACCTGCGTACGCCCAAAAGCAGGCTGGGCAATTATTACGCAATGAAATACGACGACTTTAACATAGATATGAGCGCGTACATGGACAGCGTGGTGATGGATGCCAATTTCAAAAATTCTGTCTGTGAGCAGTGACGACATTGCCTTTTTTGCCCCTTCCCTCCGCAACTGGAAACGCAAAGCAGCCATCAGCGGTCATTTTTACGGAACTGTTACCGATTTCATCATCCCCAATCTCTTTATCCGCAGCAATGGCGATTTGTATGACCGCCGGCGGCCTGCAGATGAAAGGTTTGCCCGACATCAACAACACCATCATCACGCTGAACAATGCTGCTGTGCAAATGACGTACAATGACCTCACGACCATTGTGCCTTCCATAAGGCAACATTAGCAGTCCTAATATTGCTGCTCTTGGTCGTTTTCGTTATGCCGGCGATTTCAAAGGCACTACCACAATTTTGCGCTCAACGGCAACATCAGCACTGCCATTGGTGGCATATCTGCCAATCTTTCCATGCAGTTGCCCACACGCGGCGAGCCCAGGTACAACAGCAAAATTGTGAGCAAACAATTTGACCTTGGTAAATTTTTGAATGTTTCTTCCATTGGTCTTGTCAGTTTCAACGGTACGGTTTCGGGCAGCAGCTTTCGACATCAATAAAATCAGGACATCGATCAACGGAACATTTAACCAGTTTGACTTCAACAATTACAATTATTCCAACATCACGTTCAACGGCAACATCCAAAACAAGTTTTTCAATGGTGACCTGAAGGTGAGCGATCCCAATTTTGATTTTACCAGTAATGTAGAAATCGACCTGACGCAACGGCAACCAAAATTCAACGTGCTGGGCGACCTTGCGACATCGAACCTGAAAGCATTGCATTTCACCAACGAAAATTTTCAGCTCACCGGCCTGTTTGACCTGAACTTCCAGGGCAGGAACATCGACGAATTTCGCGGCGACGCCAAAATATTGAACGCCATTTTGATGCACGATTCCAACCGGCTGAGTTTCGATTCATTGTCGGTGTCTTCGCACTACGACAGCGCCAACCAAAGCGTACTGTATGCACAAAGCAATGAATTTGACATCATGATTTCGGGGCAATACAACATTCTCGATTTGCCCAACAGTTTCCAGTCTTTCCTCAATCATTATTACCCGTCTTATATCAACAAACCCAAAACAACGCCCAAAAACCAGGATTTTTTTGTGACTGTCAATACCCGAGATTTTAACAATTACGCACAGGTCATCAATTCAAAACTTCACGGGCTCAACAATGTGCAGCTAACGGGCAGTGTCAATACCAAAGACTCGGGGAAATTTGAAATTGTCGGGTACGTGCCCGATTTTGGATTCGACAAATTCAGCCTTGAAAACGCAGCATTTCACGGCACCGGGAATTTTACAGCACTCAACCTCAGCGGGAATGTTGCCAAAATGCAGATCAACGACAGCACTTATTTTCCCAATACCAAACTGAGCATTCAGTCGGAAAACGACCATTCGGTTGTACACATGCAAACAAGCGCCAACAATACGCTGAACGATGCGCAATTGAACGCCGATGTTTATACCCTGCCCGATGGCGTGCGCGTCAATTTTCAGCCGTCATCTTTTGTGATCAACGAAAAAAAATGGGACCTGGAAAAAGAAGGTGAAATCGTGATCCGCAAACAATTTGCCAGTGCGCAAAACGTAAAGTTTGTACAGGGTTTCCAGGAAATCACCGTGGAGCCCGACGATCGCAGGGCAGCGAAGGCAACAGCCTCGTGGTGCGGTTGAAAAGACGTGAACATCGGTGATTTTACCCCGATTTTTACGAAGCAACCCCGCATTGAAGGCGTCGCCAACGGTGAAGTTTATCTCAGCGATTTTTACGGCAATTTCCGGGTCGAAGCCGACCTGCGGGCAGAACAGTTTCGGCTCAACAACGATTCCATTGGCATTGTAAGGGCAAATGCTGCGTACAACAACAGCAACGGCAGCATTGATTTTTCGGCCAGATCAGACAACGAAGCTTACAATTTTACAGTCAATGGCGGGCTCAATATCAAGGACACAACCGACGCAGGCGTAAACATCGCCATGCACCTCGACAAAACCAAAATTGGCATTGTCAACATGTTTTTGAGTTCACTGTTCAGCGACATTACCGGTTTGGCAACCGGTGATTTGTCCATTGTCACCAACACTGCTGGCATCAATTTGTCGGGCGATGTGTCGGTGGAACAAGCGGGCATCACTGTCAATTATACACAGGTTCGCTATACCATCGATTCGGCGCGTTTCCTGTTCAAAGACGACGGCATCGACTTTGGCCACGTTTACCATCAAAGACCGCAGCAACCGCACCGGTACGGTGAAAGGCAGGTTGTACGAACGCGGTTTTAACAACATGCAGTTTGATTTCGACATTTCGACCGAAAAAATGCTGATGCTGAATACGACAGCAAAAGACAACCAGCAGTTTTATGGATATGCCATTGGCAAAGGCAGCCTCAACCTAAAAGGACCACAGGAAAACATGAAGCTCAACATTGTGGGATCGGTTAACGATACCACGCACATTTTCATTCCGACCAGCAACAGCAGCAAAACTACAGAAGCCGATTTCGTGGTGTTCAAACAATACGGCGTGCAACAGCAACCGGATGGGCGGCGACCAAAGCAACCTGAGTGTAGACCTTGACCTGACCGCTAACAACTTTGCACAGATAGATGTCATTCTCGACCCGGTAACCGGCGACATCATCAAAGCTACCGGCAATGGCAGGTTACAGATACGGGTGCCCGCTACAGGCAACCTGTCGATGAAAGGCAGATACAATATAGAAAGAGGAAGCTACGATTTCAACTTCCAGTCTTTTCTCCGCCGCCCTTTTGAGCTGCTGCCCGATGGCTACATCGAATGGAATGGCGATCCTTACAATGCCGACATTCACATAGATGCGCAATACACCGCCGAGCACGTGAGCATCAACGACCTCGTGAGCAACCAAAGCAGCGGCAGCAGTTTCAAAGACATTGCCGGCTATCGTGGTGATGTGTACGTGATCGCGCAACTTCGCGACAAACTGACGCAGCCCAAAATCACGTTCCGCCTCGATTTTCCGCAGGGCAGCGCTATCAAAAACAACAACGACTTCAACTTGTTTCTTGCCCGTTTGCAGAGCGATGACGCCGAAATGCTCAAACAGGTAACTTACCTCATCGTCTTTGGATCGTTTGCGCCCTATGGCGAAGCCGGTACTTCGACGAGCGCCTATTCACTTGGCTTGAATACATTGTCGCAAAAGCTCACTTCCGAGATCAATAAAATCGTGGGCAATTTGTTGTACCAGATTACGGGCGATAAAAATCTGCAGCTCGACATTGGTGCCTCCACGTACAGCAGTTCCTCTTATTTTGGCACGTATAACGGCAATTTAGACCGTCAGCAGGTAAACCTGAAAATCAATAAAAGTCTGCTCGATGGAAAAGTGATTATCACGTTTGGCAGCGACTTCGATTTTGGAATCAGCAGTGCTGCAGCTTCGCAAACCAGCAATTTTCAATGGCTGCCCGATGTATCGGTGCAAATCATTTTGTCCAAAGACCGGAAACTACGCGCCGTGATCTTCAATCGCAGCAGTCTCAATGTGGAAGCCGGCAGCTCGTCTGCTATTGGGAAGACGCAACCGGCAGGGCGTGAGCCTCAGCTACACGCGCGATTTCCAGAAGTTCAAAGATTTGTGGAAGAGCGATAAAAAATCCATAGTAGATACGGATCGAAAAAAATAACAAACGGTCTTTGGCAGCATCGTCATTGACTCAATGCCAAAATCAACATCCATTTAGAAAGGACGTTCTCTTTTACCAAACGAATAAAGAACGATGATTTGGCGAAAAAGTCAATGTCATCAACCTGCTTTCAACACCAGAATGAGTTAAAATAAAACAAGGATCAAAGTAATTGATAAATTAACCTTCATCCTTGTTTTTTGTATTGCCATGCGGCAAAAAAATCATTCTTTTTCAATTACATCCCACTCAGCGTAATGCCGATAGAGTATGGACGAATAGAAGGACCTGCGCCTGTCTTCAGGAAATTGGTGATCTGGTAAGATCCGTCAATGGAGATATTGCCAAAACCTACGCGTGCAGTAGCTGCTACACGGGTAGTATTGATAAAGCGTTTCACACTTTCTTTGCAATGTACTTGGTACCGTAGATGGAATTTCCGGTGGCATCAATTGCGTTTTTACCTTTGATGTGCTCGTTCAGCAATGTGCCGACTTTCAACCCAAACGCGGTTTTGAAACCTTTGTCGGGCGATACGGGATTGCCGGCATAGCGAAGTTCTACGGGCAATTCGGCAAAAATGGTAGTGAGCTTAAACTTACTGAAGTGATTGACTGCACTTGCGCCAACATTGGTGAAAGGCAGTTGGGTACTGCTCGATTTGATGTTGACATATGTATCGTCAAAGAAGATATTGCTGCTGCCGATACCCAAACCAATACCGATACTCATGTGTTGGCTCGATTTCAAAGGTTTGTCCAGCATCACATACACATTGAAATGGCGGGAAAAACCAGAAGTGTTGATGCTGTCGGGAACAGAACCCCAGCTATCCATTCCATACTGCAGCATAAAATGATCGTTGGGACGGTTGCTCAGGTCTATTTTGTTTAAAATACTTTTCGATTCAACTGTTTCTACAGCTGACGAATCAACTTGTGCAAAAGAGGAAGCGACAGAAAACAAAAGCGCGAAACTCAGGAACGTTTTGACAATGCAGTTATTCATGTAAGTATATGCCGGTAAAAATGGTGGCGGGCAAAAATAATCGAATTGGTATAGCAGGTGGTTAAAAATAAGCCAAAACAAAACCAGTGGCAGTGGATTGCAGCAGGATGCCATCGTTTGTCCCAAAAAAAGACAGCGCCGGAACGCGATCGATAACTCATGAAAAAGCCAACCGATGGAATCATCATCCGGCAAACTTTAGTTGACAAGTTCATACAGCAACAGGGCACACAAGGCGGCGATGAGGGTGTTCAAAAAATTCACCGCGTCGTTATGCAGATACTGTTTTCGCTCCCATGACGCGCCCATCACCGAATCGGACAAATTTCCAATGGTTCCCGCAAGGACAATCATTGCAAAACTGCCAGCATCACTTCCATAGCCTATGACGTAAACAATTGCAATCAGGACGCTGCCCGCGAGGCCGGCGGCAGTACCTTCGAGGCTTACCACGCCATCGCGCCCCCGATGGTCGGGCTTCCAGGAAAGGATGTTGTAAAACCGTTTGCCATATACATTGCCCAATTCTGATGACAGCGTATCGGACGAAGCGGACGAAAATGCTGCTGCCAGCATCAGCCGTAACAATATAGTATAGTGGGGCAGCAATTGTATGAGCGCTCCCGCAATGGCTGCCACGCCGGCATTGGCAAGCACCTGGCTTACCTTACGTTTTCCATTGCCAATTTCCGCAATGCCAGAAGCTTGTTTTGCTTTCAGTTGACACGACGTTGCGGCAGTGCCCAGTATAAAAAACAACGCCATCATGGCAATGCCCGTCCACCCGGCACCGGTGTAAATGACAATTGCAACGACAGCACCCGTCAGCGCCGCCGGAAGCGTAAGTTTGCGGAGGTAAACGCTCAAGCCGGTGGCAATGAGCAGCAGGAAAATGAATGGGAGCCGGTTCACGATTGTAAAATAAAGGATTCAGGATTGTAAGGCTTACAAATTTTTATACTGATGTCAGCCGGATAACCAGTGATATTTATGGTTCCATTGTATTCTTCCCCGAATAAAATAATTTTCTGCAGGAATGATTTATCCAACCAAATTGCACGACCAGCGATTCATCAAATTAAAAATGATACACGACTGAGAATCCGGCTGCTGATTTTTATAAGCGAGAATCCTCTATTTTTGCCCGTCTTTTTTACACTACACAACAACAGATAATAACTATGCGACAAATTGCTTTCCGTGAAGCGCTGCGCGAAGCCATGAGCGAGGAAATGAGACGTGATGACCGCGTATTCCTGATGGGTGAAGAAGTAGCCGAATACAACGGCGCTTACAAAGTGAGCCAGGGAATGTTGGCCGAATTTGGTGACAAACGCGTGATAGACACTCCGATTACCGAACTGGGTTTTGCCGCCGTGGCTGTAGGTGCCGCTCAAAACGGTTTGCGCCCCATCGTAGAATTCATGACCTGGAACTTTGCCGTTCTGGCACTTGACCAGATCATCAACACGGCTTCCAAAATGCTGGCGATGAGTGGCGGTCAAATTGGTTGCCCGATTGTGTTTCGCGGACCCAACGGCAGTGCCGGTCAATTGGGTGCACAGCACTCTACCGCTTACGAAAGTTATTTTGCCAATATTCCAGGTTTGAAAGTGGTGTCGCCTTCCAATGGCTACGATGCCAAAGGTTTAATGAAACAAGCCATCCGCTACGAAGAAGATCCCGTGATGTTCATGGAAAGTGAAGTTTCGTATGGTGACAAAATGGAAATTCCGGAAGAAGAATATTATATCCCGCTTGGCAAAGCCGATGTAAAACGCCAGGGTTCCGATGTTACCATCGTGTCGTATAGCAAAATGATGAAAGTGGCATTGGGCGCCGCAGCCGAATTGGAAAAAGAAGGCATCAGTGCCGAAGTGGTTGACCTGCGCACCATCCGCCCGCTCGACTGGGAGACCATCCTTGAAAGCGTGAAAAAAACCAATCGCCTCGTAATTGTTGAAGAACAATGGCCCATGTGTTCTGTTTCATCTGAAATCGCTTACCGCATTCAGAAAGAAGGCTTCGACTACCTCGATGCGCCCATCCGCCGCATTACCTGCGCCGATGCCCCGATGCACTATGCTCCCAACCTTGCTGCCGCTTACATCCCCGATGTGCCCCGCACCATTGGTTTGGTAAAAGAAGTGATGTACCTGAAAAAATAAACCTGTTTTTTGGAACAACATCATTTGAATGGTGCCAATTCAGAATGGTTGATAATCAATTGTCCCGGTGTTACAACACCGGGATTTCTTTTGGAAAGAGGGTATATTACAGGCTATTTTAGTTAACGCAATGCGGATGAACCAGCCCAATATTGTTTATTTTACCAAGCACACAACAGCAGGTCCCAGCAGCCGCCACCGCAGTTATGCGTACCATGATTTCCTCCGGCAAAATGGCTTTTCCATCACGGTTTATCCCTTGTTCCCGGCATCTTATTTACCCATTTTTTACAAGACCGGCAGAAAGCCCATCCTGCTGGTGTTGTACGCCTACCTGCGCCGTTTGGTACAATTGCTTTTGGTAAAACATACCGCCATTTGTTTCATTGAATATGAATTGTTTCCGTATGTTCCTTTTTTCCTGGAAAAATGGTTGCTGCGAAACCAACAACGAATCGTGCTGGATTATGACGATGCCATTTTTCACAATTACGATCAAAGCCCGCACCGCCTGATCCAAAACCTTTGCGGCACTAAAATATTCCGGCTGGTGTCGCTTGCCAATGTGGTGATCACGGGAAGTTCGTACCTCACAAATAAACTGAGCCCTTACGCAAAGCAGGTGGTGGAAATCCCCACCAGCATTCACCTGCAGCATTACCAGTCTGCTCCGCCATACTTGCCAGCAGACGACCAAACCTTTCGCATTGGCTGGATTGGCTCTGCCACGACAAGTATCTTTGTCCTTGGTTTGAAAATGGTTTTGATGCAGTTGCAACAGTGCCACAATGTGCAGTTGGTGTTAATTGGTTTTAACCCGCTGCTTCAAAGTAAATTAGCAGGCTTGCAAACGGTGCTGTATGATTGGCAGGAAGATACCGAAGCAGCTTTGCTGAAAACCTGCGATGTAGGTATTATGCCGCTAACGGATGAACCGTTCAATCATGGAAAATGCGGCTTCAAACTGATTCAATACATGGCTTGTGGTTTGCCTACCATTTCCACGCCAATGGAAACCAACCGAAACATCAATCACGACGGTCACAACCTGTTTGCCAGCACGGAAGATGAATGGGCTCGTTGTTTTGAAACAGTTATTCACAACCGGGCTTTTTACCGACTGGCAGGAGAAAAAAACATAAGCATTGCAGCACAACATTATTCAGTAGAAAACAACCGGCAGGTGTACCTGTCCATTTTTCAACAATTGATGAGATCATTTACATGAAATACTACGCTTTATTCCCGCTTTTCCTTTCTTTATTCGCAATGCCTTGTGGCATGAATGCGCAGGTTACGGACTCCCTGCCGGCAACGCAAGATTCATTGCGGAGTACAACGTTGCAGGAAGTAACCATTACGGCTTTCAGCGCACAATCGCGCTGGCAGGATGCACCCGCAGCTATTGCTGTTATCAGCAACAGGCAAATGCAACTGTTGGCGCCGGTATCGCTGGTTCCTGTGTTCAATACGGTTGCGGGTGTGCGCATGGAAGAGCGTTCGCCCGGCAGTTACCGCCTTTCTATCCGTGGCAGCCTGTTGCGGTCTCCATACGGCATACGCAACGTAAAAATATACTGGAACGACATACCGCTTACCGATGCTGGCGGAAATACCTACCTGAACCTGGTGGACATCAGCCAGGTCGAATCGGCTGAAATCATCAAAGGTCCTGCCAGCAGTTTGTATGGCGCCAATACGGGTGGTGCAGTCATCCTGCACAGCGGCGATTATTCGCCCAAGCAACAAGCATCGGTTTCCTTGACCGGCGGTTCGTATGGATTGTTTAGCGAGTCGGCAAAATGGTCGTATGCCGATGCCAAACTGGAAACCGGCATTCAGCAGGTGCACCAGCAAAGCGATGGTTACCGGCAGCATTCGTCTATGCGAAAAGACGTGTTGAAATGGGACGGCAACTGGCAGCTTTCACCCGGTGAAAAATTGTCTTTTCTTACGTTTTATTCAGACCTATATTACCAAACGCCAGGCGGGCTTACGTCGCGGCAATTGTATTCCGATACTACTGCTTACCCGCGCGCCGTGCTGCAGCAGAATGCCATTTACAACAAAACACTCTTTGCCGGCATCAGCCTGTCTTCACTTTTTTCCAAACACTTTGACAACCTCACCACGCTAACCGGCAACCATACTTCTTTCAAAAATCCATTTACCACCAATTATGAAGTAAGGGATGAAGGAAACAGTGGTTTTCGCACCGCTTTTTCCTATCATGGCAACTGGAATGCAATTCGTTACAAATGGCTCGCCGGCTCAGAATGGCTGCACAACCATTCGATGATTGACAATTACGACAACAATGCCGGGAAAAAAGGCGAGGTGCAATACAAAGACGAATTGTTTGCTACGCAATACATGCTGTTTACGCAGCTCAACACAGAGGTCAACAGTCAGCTGACAATGCAGGCAGGCATCAGCGACAACCGGCAAATCATCCGATATCGCCGCCGGTCGGATGCCAACTCTTTTTTTCAACAAAACAAGACAGCGCATTTGATAGCACCGCGCATCAGCGCTTTGTACCGCATTGTTGATGAACTGAACGCGTATGCGGTAATGTCTAAGGGTTTTTCTACACCTACCCTCGCAGAATTTCATCCGTCTGATGGTACTTTCAACGACAGCCTGCAAACAGAATACGGTTGGAACTACGAAGCTGGTATCAAGGGCAGCGCGTGGCACAGCCGCCTGCTGTTTGACGCCTCGGTGTATACCTTTGGCTTGCGCAATGCCATCGTGAGAAGAAGTACTGCGACAGCAGATGAATGGTATGTTAACGCGGGCCGCACCCGGCAACAGGGGTTTGAAGTGTGGGTGAAGGGACTGTTGATTAGCAACGATGATCATTTGCTGTCTTCACTTACACTCTCCAACAGCTTTTCTTACCAGCCGTACAGGTTTTTGGAATACCAGGTAGGCACGAATGATTATAGCGGCAACCGCATCACCGGCGTGCCGCGTACCGTGAATGTAACCACCATGGAAGCAACGGCAAGCAACGGCTTGTACGCCAACCTGATTTTCAATTATACATCTTCCATTTCGCTGAACGATGCCGCTACTGCTTATGCAGGTCGCTATCATTTGCTGCAGGCAAAAGTTGGGATCCAACAGCATTTGAAACACATTCGTTACAACCTGTTTGCCGGTGCCGACAACCTGTTTAATGAAACCTACAGCCTTGGCAACGACATCAATGCCTTTGGCGGCCGGTATTACAACCCTGCCGCGAAACGCAATTATTTTGCCGGTATACAAGTGGGGTGGTAAGCTTTTTTGGGGAAAAGAATATCTTGAATTTCCTATCTTCCTCCTGTATTTTTAACCATATACTGTAGATTGTATGATGAGACGTTTGATTGTTGTTTTGTGGTTGGTTGTTATTGGAGTATCTGTATTCGCACAACCTTATCATTTTATGGAACGGCACCTGGTAGACATCCCCGAATCGGAAGGATTGAGTTCGGAGAAATTGGATGCCATTGCCGGTATAGCCGATGATGCCATCAGGGCGCAGGCGTTTCCCGGATGTCAGGTGCTGGTTGCACGCAATGGCAGGGTGGTGTATTATAAAACCTTTGGATTTTTGAACTACGATCGCCTGGAACCTGTTACTGAAAACACGGTGTATGACCTTGCTTCAGTTACCAAAATCTCAGCGACAACAGTATCGGTGATGAAACTGGTGGAAGAAAAAAAACTATCGCTCACCGAAGAACTCGGCACCTACCTGCCCTGGGTGAAAGGCACCAACAAAGAACACCTGAAGATTGCCGACATCCTGCTTCACCAGGCTGGATTGGTGGCATACATTCCTTTTTACAAAGAAACCATCAACCCCATTACGGGATCGCCGCTGCCAGGTTTTTATAAAATGGTTGCTGATAGCGTGTATTCGGTTCGCGTAGCTGAAAACATGTACCTGCGTCGCGATTGGAAAGACACGTTGTACAGCCGCATCGTGCAAAGCAAACTGCTGAGTGGTGGCAAATACATCTACAGCGACAACGATTTTATTTTTTTGGGAAAAGTAGTGGAACAAATCACCGGGCAACCCCTCGACAAATATGCCGACCTGCAATTTTATAAACCGCTCGGGATGTATTCAACCATGTTCAAGCCAAAAGAAAGATTCACCCCGGTGTCTGACATTGCGCCGACTGAAAAAGAATTTTACTTCCGGATGCAGATATTGCGGGGCGATGTACACGACCCCGGCGCAGCGATGTTTGGCGGTGTAGCTGGTCATGCGGGATTGTTCAGCAATGCTTTTGATTTGGCAAAATTGTACCTGATGTTGCTCAATGGCGGAAGCTGGAACGGGAAGCATTATTTTGACAAGCATACCATTGATGATTTTACGGGATACCATAGTAAAATCAGCCGTCGTGGTTATGGATTTGACAAACCTGAAAAAGACAATGCGACCAACGGCGACCCGTATCCTACCATTTATGCTTCACCACAAACATTTGGGCATACTGGCTTTACAGGCACCTGCGTGTGGGCAGATCCAAAAGAAAATTTATTATTCATTTTTTTGTCTAACCGCGTTTGTCCTGATGGTGGTGCCAACAATTTGTTATCCAAACTGGAAGTGCGGAGAAACATGCTGAATGCTGTATATGGCGCCATTCTGAAATAGCAAACCAGCAGGAAGAATAAAGGCTCTAACAGCAATGTTGAAGGTTATTTGTGCAACAACAAATAATTGTTTCGGTTGTCCAGTATCCAGTTGCTGAATTTGTTCAACAACGATTTGCCGATGATGATGCGGCGGGCAGTATCGCTGACCGCAACGGTAACGTTGTTGACCCAATAATTCCCGATCCGGATATTGTTGATCCTGTATTTGCGGCAAGTGTCAATCGTTCCGTTTGCCAGTTCATACTCGCCGGTACCAAGACTGTTTTCGCCTGACAATATGCCTTCTTCCGTCAATGTTTTTTCCATATCCGTATTGATGAGCAAATCAGACGCACCGGTATCGAACAGCCAGAACTGGACGAGGCTGCCGGTTTTCATTTTCACATAGGTCAATCCATTCATGGTTAGTACATCAATGGTATCGGATGGCGGCCCGTTTACATCATTTGCGGCTGTTTCTTTCCATTGGCTTGTTGTTGTTGTCCTGGCATTGTCGAAAGGATCGCCACAAGTGTACATGGTTTCAAAAAACAGGAGCGAATTGGGATTGGATAACGTTGCCATATCAGCATCCGTCAGCCGTTTTGTTTTGATCATTTGCAGCTGGCATTGGCAAAATTGACTGATGTGATCCGGGCTCAATGTTTTGGTGGTGCTGTTTACAATGTTCTCTTTACAAGTAGCAAGAAATTCATCTTCAAACCCTTCTGCCTGCATCAGTATTGTGTTGCCCGTTCCTTTAAAACAAGCATTTATCTGCGCATTCATGAGGCTGTCTTCCTTAATCATGGCAGCCAAATCAATGACGCCTTTGAATGTGTGATGCCGGTACTGCCGGGCGGTGAAGTAGTTGTCAAGTTTGCTTACCTGGCATTGGCACACCAACCTGGCCAGACTATCGGATGGTGCTTTGTGAAAAGACTGGAGACAATTGCTGATCAATTGTTTTTTACCCAAAATGGGCAATCCTTCTTTTGTATGTATAGAACCCGATTGCGCTGCCACAACAGACAGGCGGGCAAACAAACAGAGCCACAACAAAAAGCAGTTACGATAAATCATAGATAGAAACAGGTATTACCGGGTGAAAAATACCCTTGATATAGGATTGATGATTGGTATTGGCGAAAGAAACTGGTTTACAACTTCAGCTTTTCGATAGCCAGCTGAGCCGCTACCTGGCTGGCATCTTTTTTATTAAAACCTTTGCCTTGCGCCACATTTTCGCCATCCAGAACAGCGGCAATGGTAAATACACGGCGCCCGTTTTCAAGCTTTTCTTCTACGGTTTCAAATTCAAGACTCTTACCATTCTTGGTAGCCCAGCCAATGAGTTTGTTTTTCAGGTTGATGTCTATCAGTTCGAGGTCGTCCACATACAAGTGAGGGATCACCATGCGTTTCAATACCCAGTTTTTTGTTTCGATGTATCCTTTGTCAAGGTAGATAGCGCCCACCAATGCTTCGAGGGTATTGCCAAAGATCTGGCTACCTTTCAATGCATTGTCGAACTTGTTGTAAATGGTGATTTTCTTAATGCCCATTTTGATGGCGACATCGTTCATTTTTTGCCGGTTCACCATCTTGCTGCGCATTTCGGTCAGGAAGCCTTCGCCTTTGTACGGATAGCGTTTAAAGAGATAATCGGCAACAATGGTGCTCAACACGGCATCCCCGAGATACTCCAGCCGTTCGTTGTTTTCGTCGGCACCTTCTTTCACCGAGCGGTGGCTGAGTGCTGTTTGGTACAGGAATACTTTACCAGGCTTTAGCCCCAGCACATTGCGTAACTGGTCATTAAAAGTGGGCTTCTTTGGCTTGACAAACCTGTTAAAAAACTTTTGAAAATATTGCACCGCGTTAAGCTACATATTTCTTTACAATGACCGCAGCATTGTGACCGCCAAATCCAAACGTATTGCTCAACGCTGCATTGACCGTACGCTTTTGAGCGGTATTGAACGTGAAATTTAGTTTTGGATCCAGTTCAGGGTCGTCTGTAAAGTGGTTAATGGTGGGAGGAACAATGTCGTTTTGCACACTCTTGATACAAGCGATGGCTTCCACAGCACCGGCAGCACCGAGGCAGTGACCGGTCATGGATTTGGTAGAACTGATGTTCAGTTCATACGCATGATCGCCAAATACGTTGAGAATTGCTTTTACTTCGGCGCCGTCACCCAGTGGTGTAGACGTGCCATGTGTGTTGATGTAATCAATTTCTTCGGGCAGCATACCGGCATCGCTGAGGGCAGCGAGCATCACATTGCGTGCGCCCAATCCTTCGGGATGCGGTGCAGTGATGTGATGTGCATCGGCAGTAGCGCCGCCGCCGGCAATTTCGCAATAGATTTTGGCACCGCGTGCCAGGGCATGTTCAAGGGTTTCCAGTACAATGACCGCCGCTGCTTCTCCCATTACAAAACCGTCACGGTCTTTGTCGTAAGGGCGGCTGGCCGTTTTAGGATCGTTATTACGCTCGCTCATCGCTTTCATGGCATTGAATCCACCTACGCCTGCTTCGCTGATGACAGCTTCACTGCCACCGGTAAGAATGATGTCGGCTTTGCCAAGACGCAGCAGGTTGAATGCATCAATGATGGCATTGGTACTGCTGGCACAGGCACTCACCACGGCAAAATTGGGTCCGCGCAGGTTGTGACGCATGGAAATCTGACCGGCTGCAATGTCTAATATCATCTTGGGGATGAAGAAAGGATTGAAACGCGGGGTACCATCTCCTTTGGCAAAGTCAACCACTTCCTGCTGGAAGGTGGTGAGACCGCCGATACCACTGCCAAACACGACACCTACCCTGTCGGGGTCAAGTGTGTCTTTGTGCAGGTTGGCATCTGCCATAGCCATGTCGCTGGCAGCCAACGCCAATTGCGTAAAACGGTCAACTTTCCGGGCTTCTTTCTTTTCCAGGAATTGAGTAGGCTCAAAGTTTTTCACCTCGCATGCAAAGCGGGTTCTGAACTTTGCCGCATCAAACAAGGTAATGTAATCACAACCCGAAACACCGTTTAATAAACTGTTCCAGTAATCGTCAGCGGTATTGCCCAAAGGCGTTAACGCACCCAAACCTGTAACGACTACTCTTTTTAATTGCATGTGCAAGCCCGTTTTTATTGAAGTGATAAATCCGCCTTTTGTACGCTTTTGAGATGATCAGCGCCGAAGGCGGATTTTGTTATGTAAGTAAAAATTACTGTCAGTGCTTACTTTGCGTGCTCTTCGAGATAAGTAACTGCCTGTCCCACGGTCGTGATGGTTTCAGCCTGTTCGTCAGGAATAGAAATATTAAACTCTTTTTCGAACTCCATAATCAATTCTACGGTGTCTAATGAGTCGGCACCTAAGTCGTTGGTGAAAGAAGCTTCGTTGGTTACTTCTGCTTCATCAACTCCCAATTTGTCAACAATGATTTTTTTAACTCTTGTTGCGATGTCTGACATTGTAAATGGTTTTAGTTACAGGAGCAAAAATATACTTTTTGTTCAATCAACAATGAACAACTCCTTTTTTTTGAAACTCAATTCAATATTCATGTTGAGCACTTGCCATTACTTCGCATAACGAGGACTTTGTAACTGCCCGTTTTTCTTTGTGGTTCATGCATTTCCTGGTGGTGATGTACTTTACCTCTGCCATGCAGGCAGCATCAGTTGGCTGCCATTTCTTTTGTTCGTTGTACTGTTTTTGGGAATCTCATTGCTACTACCAAAATCTTTTTTATTTTGTAAGCCAAATATCACCGGCTATGGCATTAAGGCTCATCGATCACGGCACTCCCGACTACCATGACATGGTGAAACTGCGCTACAACATTCTGCGCAAACCATTGGGTCTTGATTTTTCCCCGGAAGAACTGGAAAAAGAAAAAGATGACATCCTCATCTGCTATTATGATGATGGAAAATTAGAAGGTTGTTGCCTGCTGACACAAACACAGCCGCACGAAGTAAGATTGCGGCAAATGGCGGTAATCTCCGGTTTGCAACGGCACGGTTTGGGAAGAGCCCTGATGCAGTTTGCTGAAAACATCGCCCGCGACAGGGGTTATAAAAGAATCTGTATGCACGCCCGCAAAACAGCTGTTGGTTTTTATGAAAAACTGGGCTACGAAAAAGTGGGCGAAGAATTTACAGAAGTGTCGTTGCCACATTACAAGATGGAAAAAGACTTGTAAAATACTTGCCTTCCCTGTCTTTGACTTTCCTGCATAATGATTGTGTATCCGGTAACCTGCCGACCTTTCTTTGCTGTCATTTCTTTTTGACATGCAGGTTCAACACCGTGCGTATGGACTGCACAGATTCCTCATCAAGACTGTATTTAGGCAATAGAAAAAATGACCGTTCGGAGAAATACAGGTGAAAGAAATGCGGGCTTTCAAAATAATGGTTGAACTCACTCCAGTTCCAGTCTACAAAGCCGCGCGCATTTTGTAAGCGCACTTGTTTTTCAAAAAAGAAAATGGTGAAACTTTCTTTGAAGGTAGTAGACCTTTTGTAGATGGTATATGGCAACAGGTACCAAAAACTCACCATCAGGAAAAGCCATAAAATACTACTCAACAAAAACGGTTCGGGGCGTATTTTCTTAGTGTAAAACAATGCAGCAGAAAGTATCGCAAACACATTCACCAATATCACCAGCAATCGTATTTCTTTCCTGGTTATAAAGTGATATCGCAAGCCCTGAAGCACCCTTTTTTTCTGGTAAGTAAAACTAAACTGCATGCTTCAAAAGTATAGGTATTCGTTGGCTTTTTTGAGGACAAACCCGTTGTTGTCTTTTAAATTTTTATCCGAGCCTGGTGCATTGAGCGTTCCCTTCTGCAATCTGCAGGAGTGCTCACAATCAATTCTTTGGCAAGAATCTTGAATTATGACTGTTTAAACAAAACAATTATGAACACCGATTTTAATCTAGAACACAAAGAAGGAAAAGTAGCTTCGGCTATCGAAGAACAAACAGCCAAACTGCCGTCTGACATTTTCTTGTGGGCTTCATTGGCTTCCATGGCAGCTTCTGCCATTTTACAGTTCACATCCAAAAAGAAAGAAAGCCTTTTTGTAGGGCAATGGGCAGCTCCCTTTTTATTGCTCGGCATTTACAACAAAATGGTAAAACAACAGGGGCATGATAAAAACGATCCGACTGCATAACCAACAACAAGCAGGTCATGATACAACAAATCCGGTAACCTTGATGATTACCGGATTTGTTTTGTGACGAAACCATCATTGCTTTATTGTCCAACCATAAAGATGGCATTGCTGAACAGCAATTTGCCACCTTCCCAAAACTCCCTGAACAACGGATCATCTGCCAGATACACAATGTTGCCTTTGCCCATGTCCTGTACGCCAAACACAAGCCCGTCCTTGATGTCAGGCTTTACCTTGTTGCCCACAAAACCAGCTACATAGCTGTCTTTCTTATATACACCCACGTTCCATCCGTCGGTTAAGAAGTTGAACACATTGGTGTCTTGCTTCAGCGTATAATAATAATCGGGATAACCAAAGCCAAGCGGATGTGTATTGTCCATTTCCAGTTTGTAAATGCTGCCGGGAATGAATTCTGTCAATTCATCCTGCTGCCGGTCGCCATATTTTTTCAACAATGCATAATTGCTGCCGGCAGCCGTATCGGGCTTGTTGTCTTTCATTTTTATATGCCAGTCACCATTCGACATGGCAGTAACGGCATCCTGAATGGCGATGATTTTTCCGCCGGCGCGCACATAGGTTTTTAACTGGTTCGACTGGCTGTTGTCACCGAAGAAACTATATCGGCCATCCGGAAAAATCAGGACATCGTATTTGGAAATGTCGGTGCGCGGCAAATCGTCTGCATTGATGAGCGTGATGGGATAATCAATGCCTTTATCAAAAAAATGCCAGACTTCTCCTGCGCCCAAAGAGGAAGTTTGGTTGCCGGTGATCAAAGCTACCTGCGGCGCATGAATGAAATGAACATCGGAAGAACCAAAGTCGGAACCTTTCTGCACAAAACCGGTTTCCACTTTGTCTGCCCTGATGCTGAACAAGCGACAGGCTTCGTTCGTAATGGTGTTCCAGTCGGGCACATTGCTTCCTTTGAGCACAATCAATGTTCCGGGATCATACACTTTTCCGTTGAATGTAAAGGCTTTGGCTGCATACCGCACTTTTACTTTGTGTGCCAGCAGGTATGCCAATGCTTTCCCTGAGTTGAAAGACGTGTAGGGAATAATAACACCATAGCTGCTTTGTACCGGCGATGCTGCCGTGGTGGCAAAGCTGTTTTGCACCGGAAGTTTTTCCTTAACCCCATAGGCTTTTACATTGTAAACGTAAGGCAGCGACCAGGCAGTAATATCATACGTATTGGAGTCTTTCAATACAGCTTTGGGTTCAAACAAAACCCTTACCAGTGTACCCCTAGGCTGATAAGCAGACACCGCAAGCTGGTATCCTTCGTCTTTGTACTCTTCGTCTTTGCCCGTGAGATAATTGTATCCCCTGAACGATTTGGCAGACGTGATTCCATATTCAATGTTGTTTTTTTTGAGCAATTCTGCCATCAACGCCAGCTGATTGTTGTCTTTGGCAGTCATCACATACGTTTTGTAAGGTGCATTGACAGCATTGGCAGCATTTGCAAAAAATTGTTTGTACTCTGTCAGCAGTTTGCCGGCATTTGCCGAAGCCATTTCAATGGTAGCCAGTCCCGTGGTAAAATGATGGTTGGCGCGGTCCACCAACGTTAGTGTATCCCCATCGTCTTTTTTGATCCCGAGACCACCCGCGGTCCGCCACCCTGCTCATACGTCATCCCGATGGCGCCGTTGTAAATGGGATAGGTATCGCCATAAGAAGGATAAAACAAATCGAACACCTGTTTGGTAAAATACAACCAGCCGTTGGCGTCAAAATACTTCGCGTTGTTTTTACCAATCGTCACCTGGAATTCGCGCTGCCACGGCGTGATGACTTCGTGGTAAGGTTCTGCCGCCGGTGCAAAATAATACGGCGCGTTGGGACCCTGCTCGTGGTAATCCACATGAATCTGTGGCAACCACTCGTTGTATTTTTTCATCCGCTGCTGGGTTTCTACCTGCGTTTGCCAGGCCCAGTCGCGGTTCAGGTCAAAGTTGTAATGATTGCTTCTGCCACCTGGCCATGGCTCGCTGTGTTCACGTGCCTGCGGGTCGGGATTGTAGGTATCCCCCCTCACCGATTTGTACCAGTTGACGTAGCGGTCGCGGCCATCGGGATTTACACATGGATCCATGATGACAACGGTGTTTTTCAGCCATTGTTTGGTTTGTGCATTGCTGTCGCTCACCAATGCATACAGCGTGAGCATCGCCGCTTCGGAAGAAGAGGTTTCGTTGCCATGTACATTGTAACTCAGCCATACGATGGCTGGTGCATTGTCGGTTTGAGCCGGTGTATTATCAGACAGCGAACCTGACAAGCGAAGGTTGTTTTTTCGGATGTCATCTAGGCGTTGCAAATTCTGGGGCAATGCCACATAAGCCAGCAACAGTTCCCTGCCTTCGTTGGTGTGTCCGTAGGTCTCCACCTTCACCATGGCAGGCTTTGCGGCAGCCACCGATTTAAAATAGTCATCTACTTTATAACAAGGCGTGTATTGGGTGCCCACTTTGTATCCCAGGTACTGTTCCGGAGATAGCAGCTGAGCTTGCGTTACCATTACCAAACAAAAACAGAAACAGAATAAAACGATAGATTTCATGCAAAAAATTATGGTGTGAAAATAGAACAATTGGCTGGTTCACTGGCGACAGTCCAGGTTGGTTTACCGATGGTTTGATGGATAATGTCCGTAAGATTGTAAAGAATCTAAGAAGAGCTAAAAAGTAATACGGGCATTACACGCGCATGTAATCGGGATACCAGTTGACGATGGCTTTTTTGATCTCAGAAGCTGGCAGTTTTTCTGCAATGGCGCGTTCAATCAAGGCTGTCAGTTCTTCATCGGGAGCAAAGCGCAACGCGGCAATTTGCCCAAATGTCAACTGCTGTTCCAATGGTTCAAACCGGTTGCCGGTCAACTGGAAATACCGCAGCCGCATTTCGAGCCTAACGATTCGGTTTTGATTGCCCAACGCATAATGTTGCCGGAACATGACAGCTATCCAAAACAGGAAGAGAAGCACGATGGTAATCCATACATAAAAGACCTGCTGGAACGGCGAATGTATGATGTTGTAACTGCTATAACCGATGGCTATCAGCAACAACGGCAGCAACACGAAGTGATGCAGTGGATAATACTGAACATGATTTTTGTAATGTTGGTGTTTCATGGCGTAAAAGTAAGTAGCGAACGATCAACATTTGCACGTGTTCATTTGCGGTTTAGGATAAAGAGTTGACGTTGTGCCGGTATTCTGTTGCTGATCAGAATAACGATGACTGATGTTGCATTGAGTCGTCACGCTAAAACGACAAACTTCATATTGGCGGTTCGTGGTTATTCAATCTTCAGCACCGTCGCTAATGCTTTTCGGAAGTTTGCCATAGCGCTGGTAGTAACCTCCCCAATTCTTCTGATGCAGCGTTGTTCCGAAACAAAACGTATTTGAAAACAGTCGGCCGATGAAGTTTCCATTAATTTATTTGTCCTATCCGGTTCAACTTTTACCATCCATGGAGCAATTCCTACCGGTCATTTCATTCTGTGGCACGATGATTTTTAGTAGTAGTTTGCCTAAGGCATTGTCGTTTATGATAATAGCAGGTTTTGTCTTTTATAACTCTGAGCCAATTGTTGGGTCAAAGGAATAGGCCAAATTTCACCTTGCTTCATAAAAACGGCTCATTGTCTAGTTTAATAAATGCGGTTGATTTTTATCATTTTGTAGTCGTCATATAAACTGTCAACCGCTGATTTCAAACTTTTTTGCCTTTCAGTTCTGATTGTGTTCAAGGTGCGTTCAATCACCAACAGCTTGTCTGTTAAGGGCAATTTCTCGAGTTCACGTATAATGCTTTCGGCTGTCATAATCCGAAGTTACAATTCTTGGATGCACCGGTGCAACGACTATCAACAGCTACTGTTTATGAATCTGCTGATAAGGATAGCAACAGTAGGTTTTCTTTGTTTTATGGCAAATCCGTCTCTCTCAATGGGTAGTCAATTTTCTGTTTGTTACCTGAAATCAGCTCCCGGCAAAAGGCTTTCGCAAAAGGGAAGAATCTCATTTTGGCATAATCCTTTCAGCCTCAATTACTAAATTTGCATTTCAATATTTTTCTCAAACTAAAAAACACCTACGAATTATGGCATTTACATTACCGGCTTTGCCCTATGCGACCGATGCATTGGAGCCTTATATTGATGCACAAACCATGACCATACACCACGACAAGCACCACCAGGCTTATGTGGACAACCTGAATAAAGCCCTTGCCGGCACAGAGCACGAAGGGAAAAGCCTTGACGAAATTGTGAAAATCGCTGCTACCATCTCTCCTGCAGTCCGCAACAATGGCGGCGGTCATTGGAACCACTCTTTCTTCTGGGAAATACTGGCTACCAATGGCGGCACTCCACCTACAGGCGAATTGGCCGATGCCATCAACAGTGCATTTGGTTCTTTTGACGCCTTCAAAGAAAAATTCAATGCAGCGGGCGCTACGCGTTTTGGCAGCGGATGGGCATGGCTCATTGTAAAAGATGGAAAACTGGAAGTAACATCCACTCCCAACCAGGACAACCCGCTAATGGATGTAGCCGACGTGAAAGGCACGCCGATTTTGGGCGTTGACGTGTGGGAACATGCGTATTACCTGAAATACCAAAACCGCCGTCCCGAATACCTCGCTGCTTTCTGGAACGTCGTGAACTGGGCAAAAGTGTCTGAGCTTTATGCATCAGCGAAAAAATAAAACCTCATTGTTTACCCGCCACCGGTAGCTCCGGTGGCTTTTTATTGTGCACATATGAAACATTTCCTATTCTGCTTCGTTAGCATTGCCTTATTAACGTCCTGCGGCAATGGTGGCAGCAAAAAAGTACTCATCATGTCCAAAGGCAAAGCCATAGTGGACAAAGAAGCCAAAACCATTACCGTAGAATCGGGCACGAGCCACGAAGAACAAACGGTAGAATTTAATGATGACGGCAACCTGACCTTGCAGGTTACGGCAAATGGCAATACAAAGCCCATCACCATTCCCGCCAATGGGTATTACTTGCTGAACGCTAAAACCGACACCATTATTGGCAGTTATCAAAACTACAGCGCTCCAAAAGCGCAAGCCAACACCATTACGCAGGAAGACCTGAAACACCGCATAGACAGCCTGAATCAGTTGCTGGCAGGCAGCAATGTGAGCACTGCCAACCGCAATTATTTCATTTTACCCGGTCATGCAGAAAAAATAACCGACAACCTCGATGCCACCATGGTGGGACCTTTCAACTCAATGACCACGTTGGAACAAACAGGCGACAAAGCACCGGAAGTGTATAAATTTTATACGACCAATGACGTGAGGGAAACAATGATGCACCTGCAAAGCTTAACGGCTGCGCCGCCATCACCCAATCAATAAATTGCGGAACAAAAGTGTAGATTGAAGATATTGGCTGAAAACCATTTTACTACTACGGAACCGGATCGTAGCCGCTGCCGCCCCAGGGATGGCAGCGGCTTATTCTTTTCACCGTTAACCAAAATCCTTTGAACAATCCATATTTGCGAAATGCTCCCAACGCATAGTGTGAGCAGGTGGGTGTAAAGCGACATTTGGGACCCAGGATGGGCGATATGATCAATTGATAGATCCTGATCAATAGAATAAACGGATAGCTAAGAATTCTGAGGAATGTTTTCATCCAGTCTTTTCATTAATTCGCGAATGATGAAAGGCATTTTGGTATCTAACAAACCTTTAGCCGGAAGTACCTTGTCAATATAAAGAAAAAACACCACCACTTCTTTTTCCTGCTGCATCAATTGCTGGTGAAGTGGCAATTTGTGCAGGCGGTACGCTTCGCGCAGCAGCCGTTTAATGAGGTTGCGGTGCACCGCTTTTTTAAAATTCCGGCTATTGGCACCCACACCGGCCTTCACCGGCGCGCCGGTTTTCACTTCCGGCTGCAGGTAAAAAACTTTGACCGGGAAATGCAGGAACGACTGCTTTGCCGCGAAAAGTGCAGACAACTGTTTGCGGCTTTTGAGCTTTTCTTTTTTCCGGTAGGTAAACCGTTTTTTCATATTTATCAAAAACAAAAAGCCTCACTACGGAGGCTCAGTACTATCGGTTCGGCTTTTCGGTTAAAAAAGCGGGAAACGGCTATTTAAGTTTTCTCTCGTCAGAAACGGTTAGTTTGTGACGGCCTTTCTCACGGCGGCTGGCTAATACTTTGCGTCCGTTGGCAGTTTGCATGCGTTTGCGGAAACCATGTACTGATTTACGGCGACGATTATGTGGTTGGAATGTACGTTTCATAAAATGTGTTTACTAATTTCTATGCCTTAAATATTGTTGTTTAATCAGTCCGGCAACAGTCACCATCACTGCCTACCCGGTGAAAGGGCTGCAAAAGTAAAGAAAAAATGTTTTTTTCAAAGCAAATATTCTTCTAAATTATAATTCAACATATTCTGAGCGGACAGGCTCACCAAAAAACTTTTCTGCCTGTGCATCAAAGGCGGCAGCCGAATCGGTGGTATAAAACGTGCGGGTTGCAAATTTTCCCAACTTTTCTTCGATTTCCGGGTGGCGGTTTAGGTAGTCTTCAAGACTATTGGCTACAATGGCGCCCTGCGAAATGACTTTGATATCTACCGGCATGTATTCGCGTATCTTCTTCATTAACAATGGGTAATGCGTGCAGGCGAGTAAGACCGTATCTATTTTCTTGTTTTTTTTGATCAGATCGTCAATGTGTTTTTTGACAAAATAATCGGCGCCGTGGTGTTCGTGCTCGTTGTTTTCTACCAATGGCACCCACATGGGACAGGCTTCCTGGAAAACCTGCAAATCGGGAAATAGTTTTTTGATTTCGATGACATAAGAACCAGATTGCACTGTGCCCTGCGTGGCGAGAATCCCAATTTTGCGGTTGCGGGAAAAGTTGCCGATCACCTCCGAGGTCGGACGTATAACACCAAGTACCCGGCGCGATGGATCGAGGTTGGGAAGGTCGTTTTGCTGAATGGTGCGCAGTGCCTTGGCAGATGCTGTATTGCAGGCAAGGATCACCAGCGGGCAACCTTTGTCAAACAGCCATTTTACGCATTGCAGGGTAAAATGATACACCGTTTCAAAAGACCGGTTGCCATAAGGAGTGCGGGCATTGTCGCCAAAATAAATGTAATTGTATTGCGGCAGTTTTTGCACCAGCGTTTTCATAACGGTTAGCCCGCCATAGCCGGAATCAAACACACCGATGGGTGCACCGTGAGAGGGGTGAAGTAAATGCGGATTCATCATTGGTACGTCAAAACTAAGTATAAAAAAAGCTAACCCGGAAGACCGCTTTTAATTCGTTACCAACAATTTATTTACATCTTGGTGCCGGCAATCCATATATGTTTTCCTGGAAAACATTCCGGCACCCAATGAGGGATGTACATCTTAGCCTGAGTGCCTTCGCAAAATGGCTTATATACCAAGTGCCGATTTCAACCTGAAGTAACCACTTTTGCTTACGGGTAAAGTAGTGCCGTTTTTCAACACCACAGTATGACTATCTTTTTCAAACGGATCGATGCGGGTGATGAGCTGGCTGTTGACCAAATACGAACGGTGGATGCGGACAAACAGTTGTGCTGCCAGCAGGTTTTCGTAATACGACAAGGTTTTGTTTTTTAAAAAAAAGCCATCGGTAGAAATCACTTTTACATAATCGTCTGCCGCTTCCATGTATTGCACCTGCGAAATTTGTATGATCCTGATTTTACTGCCATCTTTTACCACGATGCGGTTGTGTTGCGCAGGATTTTGTGCAGCAGTTTCAAGCAGATCTTTGGCTGCGTTTTCCTTTGTTTGTCCTGCATATTGTGTTTTGAATTTTTGCAAAGCTCTGTTGAACCGATCCTGGTCAAAGGGTTTTAGCAGGTAGTCTATGGCATGTGTATCAAAAGCTTTGATGGCATATTCATCAAAGGCTGTCGTAAAGATCACCGGGGGCGGGTTTTCAATGAGTTCCAGCATTTCGAAACCGTTGATTTTCGGCATTTGTATGTCCAGAAAAATGAGGTCCGGTTCGTGTTCCTGTATTGCTTTGACGCCTTCAAACCCGTTGCCGCATTCCTGCACGACTTCGATTGACGGATCGCTTTTCAAATATTCTTTTACAATGCTGCGGGCAAGCATTTCATCGTCAATTATGATTGCTTTCATGGCTTTCTTTTTTGGTTGAACCAGGAATGGTGATGGTGGTGCTAAAGATACCTTGTTGCTGGCGGGTGGCAAGCAAATCCTGCCTTGCATACAACAGGTACAACCTACGGCGAATAGACGCCAACCCAAACCCGGTACCTGGTGCCGATGGCGACGTTCCGGCATCAAACGGGTTGCTGATTTGAATTTGTAAATCGTCATGTTGCCTGCTCACCGTAATTTCGATGGTTACCTCATCAAGCGTATCGTACAAACCAAACTTAATGGCATTTTCAACCGCGGGCTGCAAGAGCAACGCCGGTAGTTGCAACAGCAGGTCTTCTTCACGGTAGAAAAACCTTGTTTGTAACCGGTTTCCAAACCTTACCTTTTCAATGTCGAGGTACAACGACAGGTGATGAAGCTCTTCCTGCCAGCGTGATCATCTGGTGTTCGTTTCGCTGCAAGGTGCTGCGCAAAAAATCGGACAACTGCTGTATCATGTGCCGTGCTTCGGTTGCATTGCTCAGGGTAAGCGCACTGATGGAATTGAGGCTGTTGAACAAAAAATGAGGTTGCAGTTGCTGGCGCAATTTGAACAGCTCGGCATCTTTCAACATCTGTGCTGCGTGATTGGTACGTGATTGTGTTTCTTTTTGTTCCTGCAAAGAATACCAAAGCAGGCTCACGACACCCGAACAGGCAATGAGCAATGCCGCGAAAGCAAACCGCAACAACCACGATTGATTGAGGAGGATGTGGTAATCTTCACTTTTCCAAAACAGCAGGTGCAACAGGAACGTGCTGATGCCGGTCGCAATTCCACCCAGTGCAATGCTGATGACAGCAATGTACCAAAACTGGTTTTGACCTGGTAAATAATACCTGAAATTATTGACAGTCAATACACAAAACGCGGAGGTAAAGGTCATGTTGACCATTGCATCTACAACACTCGATGAAAAATTGCCGGTATACCGGTACAAAACAATGGTTTGCAACGCCACCCAGAGTAGTGACCAACCGGCAAAACCGGCTACCGTTTTTTGATTGAAAAAAGATGCAGTTGCCAATGTGATGATCAGTTTTGATGAAAGCATTTGTCGCAGCTTTCTGCCAGCAGTTGTGAAGATCGGCGACGCACAGTCTTCAGGTAATGGTCGGGATTGTCAGCCATGCAAATGGTGGAAACAATTTCAGCTCCGTCTGCCAGCTCGCTCAGCAACATCAATTCGCAAACATCAATAAACCGCCATTGTATCAACGGGCTGTTTTCACTGTACAAACCCTGCTCTTCCCGGTGCCCGATCTGCTGTGCTTTGGTAAACGCGTGCACCTCATCTACCGCTTTCACGAGGCGAAGCTGCTCACTGAATTGTGAATCCGAAATTCCGTCGCCATAAATGATGCGGTAAACCAATTTTGCAACATACCAGTTCATGATGATTCGTTGAAGATGATTGTAAAAGTAAAAGGCTAATAACTGCGGATTTCTACGCCGCCAAAAACCGCTACGCCGTCTATAATCAACACTTTGTTACTGACACCGGCATGCATCATCCGCTTGTCTTCGAGTCCTCCGAAAATCGCCGTGGCTTTGTTCTGTACATCCCAATCTGGCGGAACGATGAGTTTAACGCCACCAAAAACAGCCGATACGTCAAGTACAGCGAACGTCTGAATGTCTGACTGCGAAAGATTGAGTTCGGCGCCACCCATGAAAGCGGTAATGTCTCCGCCACGGAAATTTTTAGAGAGAATGCGTTTTTTCACTCCCCCGAAAATGGCTGTAATCTCAATCAGCTCTTCGTAACCTGCAGCAGGTTGCGCAAATGCATCCGCATTGTTTACATCCGGCCGACGCCAACCCGATTTGTATTTTTTGGGGCGTAATATAAATGTAAGTCCCAGCACGATGATGATGATTGGCGAGATATAATTGCCAACATTCATATCAGGTACAAAATCATCCAGCAAGGATGCGCCGCCTATCAGGATGAGGATAAAAGAAGCGGGGTTCCGGAATTTATTTTTGAAACCAATCAACAAACCAAGGGCGATCAAAAAAGTTTCCCAACTCAGCAGCCAGTGAGGTACGTCGAGCCCCATTTTTGAGGCAAACAAGACCGTACCTGCAGCAACGAGGAACACGCCAATCCAAAACCGGCTGTTGTCGTTCATGTTGTTTCTTCTTTCCGGGGTATGCTCATCCATCATCTTTTTATATTTATACAGCAAAAATAGCCAGCCAGGGGGCCGGGGTAAAGTTCATTTAGGTAAAGACAAAGACAGCAGCCGGTAAATGACATGAAAAAGCCGGTGAATCAATTTCACCGGCTGCCATTATTTGTTGTAAAAAGAATCTTATACGCTCACATTGAAATCGCGCAGCGCATCGTTGAGACTCGTTTTCAAATCGGTGCTGGGCTTGCGTTTGCCGATGATGAGCGCACAGCTGACACCAAAGCTTCCGGCAGGAAAATCTTTGTTGTACGTACCGGGAATCACCACGCTGCGCGAGGGCACCACGCCACGGTATTCCACCGGTTCGCTGCCGCTTACATCAATGATTTTGGTAGATTGGGTAAGCACCACGTTGGCGCCCAATACGGCTTCTTTTTCTACGATGACGCCTTCTACCACGATGGAACGGCTGCCCAAAAAACAACCATCTTCAATAATCACCGGGCTTGCCTGCAATGGCTCCAACACTCCGCCAACACCCACACCTCCGCTCAGGTGAACGCCTTTGCCTATCTGTGCGCAGCTGCCCACCGTTGCCCAGGTATCTACCATCGTGCCTTCGTCCACATAAGCACCGATGTTGACATAGCTGGGCATCAGCACCACATTTTTAGCTAGGTATGCGCCATAACGTGCGACGGCATGCGGCACCGCGCGCACACCCAGTTCTTTGTAATTGCTTTTGAGCATCATTTTATCGTAAAATTCAAATGGCGGCAACGTAAAGGTTTGCATCTGCTGAATGCCAAAATACAATAAGATGGCTTGCTTTACCCATTCGTTCACCACCCAACCGTTTTCTGAAGGCGAAGCGGTGCGCAACCGGCCTTTGTCCACTTCTTCAATCACGGCTTTAACAGCATCGCTGTATTTTGCTTCTTTCAACAGTTCCCGGTTGGTCCAGGCTTCAAGAATCAGGTCTTTCATATTTGATGTATTAAGTAGTATGTATTAGGTAGTTTGTAGAATTGTTGATTTATGATTTTTTCAATTCGTGATTGTTGCTTTGAAAATTCGCGCAAAGTAAGGGAAGTTCTGTGGAATGACATTTATCAAAAAGGAAATAAAAAAAGGGTGTTCGAGATTGTAAAATCCTGATCAAAAAGAAAAATGCATCGTCTTGCGGCGATGCATTTCTGATATGTTATTGCTTCGAAAGCTACTTTTTATTTCAGCTTCATGTCTGCGATGATGCTGCTGATCCTGTCTTCGAGCTTGGTGCGCGTGGCTTCGTATTCTTCTTCTTTTTCGAGTATGGTGTGTACGCTGAAGTAAAACTTGATTTTGGGTTCTGTACCGCTAGGACGTGCAGAAATTTTGGTGCCATCGGCAAGAATGAACTGCAGTACATTGCTCTTTGGCAATTCTATGGTCCACTCCTCGCCTGTCACGAGGTTTTTGCCTTTCTGAGTCTGGTAATCGAGCAGTTGCAATACCGGCGATCCGTTGATTTCCTTTGGTGGGTTGTCGCGGTAGGTTTGCATCATTTCCGCGATTTCTTCCTGGCCGCGCATGCCTTTTTTGGTAATGCTGATAAGGTTTTCTAAGTAAAAACCATAATGCTTGTACAGCTCGATCAGTTTATCGAACAATGTGAGTCCTTTGTTCTTCAGGTAAGCCGCCATTTCGCATAGGAAAGCCACGGCTGAGATGGCATCTTTGTCGCGCAACTGATCGCCCACCATCAGCCCGAAGCTTTCTTCGCCACCGATGATGTAGTTTTCTTTGCCCTCTTTTTCTTTGATCAATTCGGCTATCCATTTGAAACCGGTCAATACATTGTAACAAGCCACTCCGTTTTGCGTAGCAATCTGGTCAATCAATTCAGTGGTAACAATGGTTTTGATCACCATGTCGTTGGGATTGGCCAACCCATTTGCCTTCCGGGCTTCTATCATATAAGCACAGGCCAATACGGCTGTCTGATTGCCATTCATCAATACCCACTTGCCATTCGGATTTTTTACGCCAATGCCCACGCGGTCTGCATCGGGATCGGTACCAAGCAAAATGTCGGCGTTCATTTGTTCCGCTTTCTTCAGGCCGATGCTCATGGCTTCGCTTTCTTCGGGGTTGGGATACACCACAGTCGGGAAATTTCCATCGGGTGTTGCCTGTTCGTCAACGATAGTAACATTATCGAAACCAAAGGCTGCCAATACCTGCGGCACGAGCTTGATGCCGCTGCCGTGGATGGGCGTATAAACGATTTTCAGGTCGTGTTCTTTTTCAATCACTTTCGGGTTCACACTCAGGCTTTTCACCATGCTGATGTATGCCTCATCCATTTCTTTTCCGATGATGGTGATGTTGCTTTCACCACCGCTCCATTTCACTTCGTCCACGCTGCTGATGGCTTCTACTTCGGTGATTACATTTTTATCGTGTGGCGGCACCAATTGCCCGCCATCGTTCCAGTATGCTTTGTAGCCGTTGTATTCTTTCGGATTGTGCGAAGCAGTGTTGATGACTCCGCCCTGGCAACCCAAATGCCGGATGGCAAAAGATATTTCAGGTGTAGGACGCAACGAATCGAACAAAAAGACTTTAATGCCATTGGCGGCAAATACGTTGGCGGTAGTTTCGGCAAAAAAGCGGCTGTTGTTGCGACTGTCGTGCCCAACCACCACTTTGATTTCTTCGTTGCCGTATGTTTTTTTCAGGTAATTGGCAAAACCTTGTGTCGCCATGCCAATGGTGTACTTGTTAACCCGGTTGGTACCGACGCCCATGACGCCGCGCAGACCGCCGGTTCCAAATTCGAGGTTGCGGTAAAAAGATTCGGTGAGTTCGTCAGGGTTTTCCTGTAGCAACTGCTTGAGTATGTCTTTGGTTTGATCGTCGTAGTTTCCGGATAGCCAGGTATCTACTTTTTGTTGAATAGCAGCGTCCATAATGAAAGTATTAAGTGGTTTTTGTAAGGCAAGTAAGTAACAAATTGTATGCAAGTATAGGAAAAAGCAAATGATTAAACACGAACCGCTGCCCAGGCAAATGGGACAGTGACGATCGTGGCTGAAAATATACAAGGAATACTTCATTTGCGTCTTACCGGGCAGCCATGGTGAACAATCTGTTCCGGATAATCATTCATCAGCAGGCAGCGCGTCAATAGTTTGAACATTTGTCATACAAATGAGCCTTTTGTTGGAAACGATCAAGCGGGAAATAGAAGCAACACCGGATGAAATATAACCGGAATAACAACTTTGCAAGTGAAAATGCAAAAGCAGGGATTAATCCTGTATTTTTAACCGTTACCTACCGGGAAAATGGATCAGGATAACTGGTCAACTATCCATCCGGATCAGAAAAAATGATGCTGAATGAACCCTATCGGGTTGGTGAAGAAACAAGCATTTTATCATTGGGATTGAACGATCATCAAAACCATCTTTGAATTTGAGGACTTCAAACCCGCAACCAACTTTTCGATGGCGATCTCCTACACACCTGCAATCCGGGCAAAGCTTCACCGCATGTTTGACACCTGTACCATTTTGGAAGAAAAATATGCGGAAGTCGATCATTGCGTGAAGCAAATCGTAAAAGGCAAAGACCGGTACGAAGCCCTTGCAGCCGACAAAAGCATTCCCTGGTGCATGACCGGCATCATCCATTGCATTGTTTGCGAATGTGATTTCAAAGTACATCTTCACAATGGAGATTCGCTTACCGGGCGCACCCTGAACATTCCCTCCGGGTATCCGAAAAAAGGCGGCCGCCCTTTACCTGGGAACAAAGCGCAGAAGATGTCATCCAGTTTTATCACCTTGACCGGTGGAGCGACTGGAGCATCGCGGGCATGCTGTACAACCTCGAGATCATCAACGACAACAGCCGCAACGACCAGGAACTTGAATTATCCAAGCTGTGGTGCTACAGCAGTCACTACAAATCATCTGATTATGAAGATGAACAAAAATGCGGTGGTGCCATCCTGCTGAGGCGACTGGCAGAAAAACAATTGATCCCGGTAGAAAACACGCAAATCGGCCGGTTGGCTGACATTAAAAACCTGGGTGCCGAAATCAGGTTTATGCCCAACCGAACCTTTGCCAAAACGATGGAATTGCAGCGACTGCTAAACATGAACGGTGCTTACCTGAGGATTGACGGGCGTGCCGGCAAACGTACAGCGCAAGCCTATTATAGCATCACCAACGAATATCTTCCCGGCGATCCTGACAATACCAATGCCTGATGAGATAACTCAGTTTACAATATGGTTGAAATAGGTTTTGTATAGCTTTGCTTCAGTCAACAAAAGGTTTCATCAAATTGTAGTGTTATTTGCAAAATCCTTTGTCTTACCCCCATTTGATTTAACCCAATGTCAGTCATTTGAATTGTTTTCTTCTTTACTCGTTGTTGCTTTTTTCAGAATCATTACTTTTGCAAAAATTTTTCCTGCCTGCCATATACAAACAACTGAAATCGCATGGCATTAAGATTGGCACTTGATTTACCTTCCCAACGCATTTACAGGATAGCAGTCAGCATTTTCTTTTTTATACAAGGTTTGTGTTTTTCAACCTGGGCAAGCCGCATTCCCGACATCAAATCCACGTTGCAACTCTCTGATGGTCAGTTGGGCAGTGTATTGTTTGCGCTGCCCGCGGGTCTTATGACGAGCCTGCCAATATCCGGCTGGCTGGTGGGCAAATTTGGAAGCCGCAGCGGCATTTTGCTTTCTTCCTTGTTGTATCCTGTTACGCTCATTTTCATCGGGCTCGTATCCACTACCCTGCAATTGGTAAGCGTTCTGTTTGTATTCGGGTTGTGGGGCAACATGTTCAACATCTCGGTGAATACGCAGGCGGTGGGTGTAGAAGCCATGTACGGGCGTTCCATCATGGCCTCGTTTCATGGGTTGTGGAGCCTTGCCAGCTTCACCGGTGCCATCGTGGGTACGCTGCTCATTTCGCTCAACCTGTCCCCCTTCTATCATTTTTGCATCATCAGCAGTTGTTCACTGCTCATGGTAGGATTGTTTTACAATAACCTTCTACCCGGCGAAGGATCATCTTCCCCTTCGCAACCCCTTTTTGCCCGGCCCGACAACACTATCCTAAAACTAGGCGTCATTGCATTTTGCAGCCTCGTGGCAGAAGGCGTAATGTTTGACTGGAGCGGGGTATATTTTAAATCGGTGGTCAATGCGCCAAAACAATGGGTAACACTCGGCTACGCCACCTCTGTGGGTGCTATGGCTGCCGGGCGTTTTGCCGGCGACTGGCTGGCCAACCGTTTTGGTAAAAAAACCATCCTGCAGGTAAGCGGCGTCATGATCGCCGGCGGGCTGCTCACCGCTGTTATATTTCCGACACTTTTGGCAGCTACGTTTGGATTTTTGCTGGTAGGCTTGGGCGTATCGTCCATTGTACCGCTGGTGTATGGTGCAGCCGGGAGAAGCAAAACCATGTCGGCCGGTATGGCGCTGGCAGCTGTTTCCACCATTGGTTTCATGGGTTTTTTATTTGGACCACCCACCATTGGTTTTATCGCCGAAGCATCGAGCCTGCGATGGTCATTTGTGCTGATTGCCGTGCTTGGATTCTGCAACACCTTTTTAGCATCTAAAGCAAGTCTCGATTGAGACTTTTTTTATCCCCGTTTCACAAGAAAGGGAAAAGAACAACCAGCAAATCCCATCTGAGTAATCAATTGTTTCATGATACATTTCCGACATGTATAAATAATATTTTAATTGGTCAATAAAGCATCATAATTGATCCTAAATAAAGGTATATCAACGGTGATAAGTGATTGATCGGCAATGCTATTTCGCTTTAATCGCGAATTAATGTTTATTTAAGCACTTGTAGATTGTACACTTATCTTTTTGGTTAATTTTATCCACAGATTGACGATTATATATTTGACCATTTTAATTATTCACATGTAGAATTTTTATGAGGACAGAATTTACAAAACCAAAATCTAATACCAATATCCATGAGTAAAGCAATGACCAATATCGTTATAATTGACGATGATTCCTGTCACAACATCATTTGCGCACTGTCATTAAAAAATGCATTTAAACCCCTTAATCTGAACATCGTTGGTTTTACCAATGTAAAAGAAGGCATTCATTACCTCGTGCACAACGTGCCAAAAAACAAAACCAAAACGGTCTTATTTCTTGACATCAACATGCCTGGCATTTCGGGTTGGGATGTTTTGAACAAAATCGAACTAATGCCGGAGATGACCAGGAAAAACCTCGTTGTGTACATGCTTTCCACATATCTGGATCATGCAGATAAAGAGCGTGCCTTCACGTTTTCCTGCGTAAAAGATTGCCTGTCAAAACCGTTGTCTGACCACCTGTTGCAGATTTCGGAAGAAATTACCGAAATGAATCTGCTGCAAAACCTGGTATTTGCAGGCTGTTAATTTTTTGTGTTGCCGCCATTCCTGTCCAAGGCTGAGCGCGTTGGTTTCCAACTTCTGTTCGCGGAAAATTGTTATTTTTTTCAACTTTCAATGTAATTGCTGCGTTGCCAGATAGCTGAATCACTTATCCATGCAAACATTTTTCATGTGTTTGATCAGGATTTGAGATTCAGCTATTTCGATATCAAATAATATTTTACTGTTGCGTTTTTTACTAATCCTGTTAGTAATTACAACTTGTTTTGGCTTTGTTTTCCACAGCTAAAATGAATACTTTTGCCCCTTTAACCACTTCACTGGTTTATTTACTACCACGATTAAAAGCTGTCATTTTAAATTTTTTTTGAAACAGAAAAGAAGGGAAGAATTATGTATTCGTTTGAACTATTGGAAAAAGAATGTTATTATATTGTTCAGCTTAAACAAAATGAAAGCCTTGTGCTGATACAGGTAAAAGTTGTTTCAGACAATTGTATGTATGTTGTGAAATACAACGAAACGGTTGAAATGCAATGGGTTAAAAAGTCAGATTGCATTTTCGATATCATCGAATGCCTGAGCGATGAAGTAGCTCAGCAATGGCTTAATGTGTACAACAACAGCGAAGACGCCTCTTATTATGAAGGCGATGAAGAATAACATGGCACTGTAAAAATATCCGGGATCAGATTGACGTTTTGAATGCACTCAATTGGTTGATTATGCTGCGATTTAGTTTCCTGATTTTTCTTTTTGTGGCGGGCAATGGCTTTAGCCAGTGCAAAACCTATGTCATTGGCGTAAAAGGTGATACCCTAAACTGCACCGATTTTGCCGGTCAGAAACAGGGGAAATGGGTGATCCACACACCCGACCTGCGTGGCGAAAAGGGTTATGAAGAAGAAGGCGTCTTTTCGGATGGCAAAAAAGAAGGAACCTGGCGACGATATAGCCTGCAGGGCGACCTGATGGCAGCTGAAAACTTTAAATATGGATACAAAAACGGCAAAAGCCAGTATTTTGGCATGGCTGGCGTAATCCGCGAAGAAAGCTGGAGAGCTGTGAACCCCGATTATCCGTACGATACAGTGGAAGTGTATGACCTGAAAGATCCTAACAAAATCGAACAGCGAATTGTTAAGGTGGAAGGCAGCAGCTACCGCCACGGCACGTGGACCTATTATGACCCTACTAACGGGCTCATCTACAAGACAGAGGAATACGTGCTGGATAAGCTGCAAACCCCGCAGAACAAGCAATTGCTGGCGCAGCAAATGGCGGGAGCCGATAGCACAGCCGCAGCTAAAAAAGTGAAGCCCGCAGCTGTAGCTGAATATGAAAAAAAGAACAGTGGGAAGAAAAAGATAAAAACCCGGGATGGCAGTACCGGACCTTATTAGAAAAATGGGAAACGGTAGAATTTTTAACCGAAAAAGCCGGACTTGCATCCGGCTTTTCTATTTTGATCTGCTTGCTAATTCATATACCCTTTTCAACTGCAAAGGAACTTTTTGTGGTTATTACAAGTGAAATGATACCGTTGTGCCTTCGCCGGGTGCGCTCTGGATATTCAGCTGACTGTTGTGTTTCGCTAAAAATTCTCTCACCAGCGACAACCCAAGCCCGCTACCCCGTTCGTTGTGCGTACCAATTGAGATCAGGGCGCCGGTTTCGTTAAGCACCTGGTGAATCTGTTTATTATTCATCCCCACGCCGGTATCTGTAACGCTGATGCGGGGACGATCGTTTTCAATGTCGCAGGCAACAATGATTTTTCCATTTTCGGTAAACTTGTTGGCGTTCGACAACAGGTTTCGCAACACAAATTCGATGGCGGCATCGTCTCCATCTATATACATGTCTTTCGACACTTGCTTGTGCAGCATGTTTCCTTTCATCGCTGCCGCAATTTCAATATCGCGGAGTGTGCGGGTAGCAATGGATTCCAGGTCAACCTGTTGCGGTTTGGTTTCCTTAACCTTCATCTGCAATTTGCCCCATTGCACCAGGTTGTTCAGCAGGTCTATGGTATTGTCGAGTTGCTTAACCAGCAGCTCATTCATTTCTTTCAGCTCTTCTTCATCAAACGCCGTAGCCTCGTCCTGCTGCATATTGAGCATTACGCGAAAAGACGACAACGGGTTGCGGATATCGTGACCAATGATGGAAATAATTCGGTTTTGTGTTTCTGCCATGTTCTGCAATTGCTTGTTGCGCACCCGCAACTCGAGCATGCTGATGACGTGGCGCGACAATACTTCCAGCGCAAGCTGCTGATCGGTAGTAAGGTTGCGCGGTACGGTATCGCAGATACACAGCGTACCGATTTTGTAACCGGTAGAGGTAGTAAGCGGGATACCGGCGTAATAGCAGATATTGGGATGTCCTAGCACGTAAGGCATGTGGCTGAACCGTTCATCCTGGTTGCAATCCTTAACTTCAAATATATTGTCCTGCTCGATGGTATAATTGCAAATGGCGTTGTTGCGCGACATTTCGGAATTCGGGATCGATCCGTAGGCAGCTTTGTTCCACTGACGGTTGGCGTCTATCAGGTTGATAAACGAAAACGGCATGTTGCAAATTTGCGTGGCAAGCCGAACGACATCGTCAAAATCTTTTTCAGCGGGGGTGTCTAAAATTTCAAACTTGTATAGCTGTTTGAGGCGTTCTCTTTCGTTGGATGAAATTGGATATTGCATCATGATTATATGAATTGGGGTAATCTATATAATAACAAAAATGCTCTTAAAATCAGTTCCATACGCGTCGAACCAATACTTTAAACGGAATTTAAGGTTGACAAGGCTGAATGATCGGAGAAAAAGGTTTTTTTAATTTTTTTCTTATTTTTTCCGGAAGAATATTCTTACGGGCACCCCTGTAAAGTTGAAATGCTGGCGCAACTGGTTTTCCAGATAATTGCGGTAAGGTGTTTTGATGTCGTCGGGATAATTGGTGAAAAATGCAAATGAAGGCACCATCGTCGGCAGCTGCGTGACGTATTTGATTTTGATGGAATGTCCGCGCACGACCGGCGCATGATAAGCTTCTATCGCTTTCAACATCACATCGTTCAGCTTGCTGGTAGCAATTTTACGCGTTTTGTTTTGGAACACTTCCAGCGCCACTTCCATGGCTTTAAATATGCGGGTTTTCTCCAGTACAGATATAAAAATTACCGGCACATCGGTAAACGGAGCCAGTTTCTCTTTCAGTCGCTTTTCATAATCGCGTGCCGTATTGGTTTCTTTGGCTACAAGATCCCATTTATTGACCAATACCACAATGCCCTTGCCTTTGCGGGTTGCCAGCGAAAAAATACTGACATCCTGTGCAGTAATGCCTTTTTCTGCATCCAGCAGCAGGAGGCACACATCAGCTTCATCCATGGCTTTGATGGCACGGATAATCGAATAAAACTCAAGATCGTCTTTTTCCTTGCTTTTTTTACGGATACCCGCAGTATCAATCAACACAAACTCTTTCTGAAACATGTTGTAATGCGTGTGAATGGTATCCCGCGTAGTGCCGGCTATGCTGCTTACAATGGTGCGCTCTTCGCCAATGAGGCTGTTGAGCAACGAAGATTTGCCCACGTTAGGCTGACCAATGATGGCAAATTTGGGGATTTTAATCTCGGCAATTTCTTCACCTTCTACCGTTTCTTCTTTGATGTCTGCCGGTATCTGTGCCGTGATTTCATCCAGCAGTTCGCCGGTGCCGGTGCCCGTCATGCTACTCAGAAAAAAAATATTGTCGAAGCCAAGACTGTAAAATTCAGAAGCTTCCAGCAACCGGTTGTTGTTGTCCACCTTGTTTACTGTTAGATACACGGGTTTGGTGGAGCGGCGCAGAAGGTCGGCCATAGCTTCATCAAGTTCAGTAACACCGGTAGCGGCATCGGTCATGAACACAATAAAATCGGCTTCGTCAATCGCAATTTGTACTTGCTTGCGGATTTCTTTTTCAAATATATCTTCGGAATCCGGCACAAAACCGCCGGTGTCAATTACATTAAAGGTTTTGCCGTTCCAGTCGGCAACGCCGTACTGACGGTCGCGCGTCACGCCGCTTACATCATCTACAATGGCTTTCCGCTGTTCGAGCATGCGGTTAAAAAAAGTGCTTTTGCCTACATTGGGTCTGCCGACGATGGCAAGTGTATAACTCATAGCCGGCAAAAATAAGCGATAAGTTGCAGGCGATACGTTATAAGTGAGGAGAATATAAGGCTTTGTCACCAAAAACCGCACTCGATGCAGCCATAAAACGCGAAAACAGGAAAGGAGGGTTTTGTTTGTTTTCCGGGAAAAGAGTGCTATCCGGTTATCAGGGATAACAAAAAGGGATGTGTTGGAAAGGTTTTTCAAAAATACCCATATTCCTTTAGTTGCAGATCGTTGTCGCGCCACTTGGGACGCACTTTTACAAACAATTGCAGGAATATTTTTTGTCCCAAAAACGCTTCAATGTCTGTACGGGCTAGCGTGCCCAGCTTTTTGATCATGGTGCCACCTTCACCTAGCAGGATGGCTTTCTGTGTTTCGCGTTGCACAATCACATCTGCCTGTATCTTAATGAGGGTTTGTTTTTCTTTGAATTCATTGACCAGCACGGCAGCATGGTATGGAATTTCATCGGAATACAAATCGTAGATTTTTTCCCGGATCATTTCGCTTACAAAAAACTTGGTGGGCAGATCGGTAAGGTCGTCTTCGCTATAGAATGGTTGCCCTTCGGGCAAATAAGATACAATGGCATCGAGTAGTTCGCTGATGTTGACCGCATTTTTTGCCGATAGCAACACCGTTTGTTTACAATAAGCCTGCGCATTGAAAAATTCAACGGCTTTTTGAATGTCGTCTTTTTTGGCAGCGTCAATTTTATTGATGGCAACGATCGCCGGTACTTTCAATCGCAAGGTCGAGAATACCTGGTGACTTTCTTCCACCGGTTCTTTGGCATCTACCAGCAGGATGGCAACATCGGCGTCTTCGAGGGCACTTTTCACGCTTTGCATCATCCGTTCATGCAGCTTGTATTTGGGCTCAATGATGCCCGGCGTGTCGGAAAAAATAACCTGGTATTCCCCGGCTCGGTGACAAATCCTTTGATGCGGTGCCGCGTTGTCTGCACTTTGCCTGATACGATAGCCAGCTTCTCGCCCAGCAACGCATTCAGCAAAGTACTTTTGCCTGCATTGGGTTTTCCAAAGATATTTACAAAGCCAGCTTTCATAAAGTTGATAAAAAGATGATTTGCGAAGAGGCAGTTTACGATGCGCACAGTGAAGATACAGCCTGCAAAAAGGAGGCGGAAGAACAAAAATTATTAAAACTGAAACGAAGGTGTAAAAGAGTTTTGTTTATTGTTTGGCCAGCAAAGTTTGCACTTGCCTCAGTAAGTCGCTGATATCAAAGGCTTTTCGATGTATCCATCGGCGCCGGCTTCGAGTGTATAACTTCCAAATCGCGCGCAGCGCTAAACATCAGGATCGGGATGTTTTTACTGCGTTCCTGTTCTTTAAAAAACCGGCACAAAGTAGTGCCATCAACAGCACCAAACCAAACATCCAGTATGATCAGGTCGGGCTTTTTATCAACCAACTCCATAGCAGTTTGGGCATCATACGCCTCTAATGTTTTATATCCATTATATTGAAGAAATAGAGAAACCACTTCTACAATCGATTCCTCATCATCCGCAACTAATATAGTTTGTTCCATCAGCAAATTATATATATGATCTAGATTATTTCCAATCAATAAATGATGTGTAGGTTCTCATCTCAATAATCATGCTTATTTATACAGGCGGTGCCAATTGCGAAGATGCTGCGGAGAGTTACAGGCAAAAACAAAGCCATGCACAGGATACCCATGCATGGCTTATCAATTATCTTGTACTTATAGAATATTATTGACTGGATTGCTTTCTGGGCGTCCTTCTTCATTTTATCATTGGCTGTAATGAGGAATTCGGCGCGGCGGTTTTGCGCCCTTCCTTCAGCGGTTCCGTTATCATATTTAGGAGCAGTTTCGCCAAAGCCTTTTGTAGTAATGCGTGCGGAATAATACCATGTGACCGAGGTAATCAGCAACCGAAGCGGCTCTTCTTTCAGATAAGCCCTGGTTGTATTCATGCGTGCCGGTGCTATCGGTATGCCCTTGCACTTCAATATTCGTTTCAGGATATTTGTTGAGAACAGTGATCAGGTCGTCTAAGGTAGCATCCGATCCGGGATTTAAATCAGAGCTGTTAAACGCATATAAAACGCTGTTACTAAATTCAACCATGATGCCTTCGCCAACGCGCTCTACTTTTGCCGATGGAACTGTGTTTTTAATATCATCGGCTTGCTTATCCATACTTTTGCCAATCACGGCACCGGCAGTACCACCCACCGCTGCACCAATAATAGCACCAAACGCAGTGTTGCCGGAGATCTTACCAATCACACCCCCAACCACGGCGCCACCGCCCACCAATGGCTGCACCTTTTTGTGTTTTATTCATGTTGCTGCAAGATATACTGGTGAGAATCAACATGCCGGCAAATAGCCATATTGAGGATCGAAGTAGTTTCATAGAAAGATATTTACTCCCGATTTGCCAATTTTTGTGCCATTGTAAAAATCCATTATTTATTATTCCTTCTCCCGATAGCCTTATGTACGATGAATGACATGGATAAACAGATAATGTTTTAGTTTTATCAGCAACATGTTCATGAAAATGATCCATACCTATTTTAGGAGAATCACGTTGTTTACCGTGATGGTTTTGCTGTGCTTGGCTGTCCTGTTCATCGCAGCCATCAGTCAACAGCCGTTTGAAGTCAAAAGCTTGTTGCTATATCGTTTGTTCGCAGCAACAATTGTCTTTTTGGTAATCGATATTTTTCTCAAACAGATCTGTCAATTGAAGAGTGGCTGGTTATGGGCAATACAGGGATTTCCTTTTATTGCTGGCTGTTTATATCTGGATCATCAGTGAGTAATGCATCGGCTATCATTGGTAGCCGGATGTACAAAAGGCCAATCTTTGGTGAGGAATGCTTTTACCAAAAAGACAATGACTCCAAGCACCGCCACGAGTATGCCATACAACATTTTGATGCCCGTGGACAAAAAAATACAAATCCAGATCAGGATAGCGATGATGGCGGGCAATGGATACAAAGGCATTTTCCAGGGAAAAAAGACGGCCTTTCCGTTTGCTCAACAAAATCAAACCTACGGCCTGGCTGATGAACTGCACCATGATCCGCATGGCCAAAATGGCTTGTATTACATCTTTCAGGTTGTTGAACACAATGCTGAATACAAAGGCGATGCCGCCCAGTACAAGCAGGGATACGTACGGAAAATCTTTTGTTTTGTGAACTTTGGCAAATACCGAAAAGAAAGCGCCATCTTTTGCAGCGGCATAGGGTATGCGGCTGTACCCCAGCGTGGCAGAAAATACCGAAGCAAATGCGACCCACAAAATCAGCACCGTTACAAATGTGGCGGCAGCAGAACCAGCCAGCACTTTGATGAAATCACTGACCACAAATGCGCTGCTTTTAACGATATCGAACGGCAATACTGAGGCTACGCTGATATTCATCAACAGGTACAAAACGGCGATGCCGCTGATTGAAATGAACATGCTGCGCGGAATGTTTTTTTGTGGTTGTGTAATATCGCCACCCAAATGACAGACATTGTAATATCCCAGGTAACTATACACCGTTTGCACACTTGCACTGCTGAGCGCGGCGGCAAAAGCAAAGTTTAAGGTCAGTCCGTTGTTCATGTCAGCCACCGGCTGCAAAAAGTTGCCGTGCGCAATGCCTCCGGCGATGATGATGGCGATGGTTGCCAGCACGCCTACCCACAATGCCACGGTAATTTTCCCGATGGTCTCTATTTTCCGGTACAGTAAAAAGATGATGAGAACAATCAGCCCGCCGCTCACCAGTTTGCTTTGCACCAGCGTGAGGGGCATCAGGAAAGTAAAATATTTGGCAAAGCCAAGCGATGCCGACGTGAGCACCAGCGGTGCCTGTATCATCGTTTGCCACACAAACAAAAAGCTCATGAGCCTTCCCCAGTTTTTCCCGAAACCGGCTTTTAAAAAATTATAACTGCCGCCTGCCAGCGGGTAAGCGGCACCCAGCTCGCTCCAAATGGCGGCATCTGTAAACGACAAAACAGCGCCGGCAATCCATGCATATAAAAACCACGGGTCCGTTCATGATGCCGGCCACTGTACTCAGCACCACGAAGGGTCCAATGCCCACCATATCGGTCATGTTGATGGCAGTTGCCTGCAGCAAGCTTAATTTTTTATACACATTGCGGTTCGCCATATATTTCGGTTGACTATGTAAACGGCACAATAATAGTGCATCTTCCGTCAAAAATTTTGATATCCTATGAGCGCGTTGTTTAAACAATTGGATTGGGCCAACAGTGCCAACATTTATGAAGTGAACACCAGGCAATATACCAAAGAAGGCACGTTCAACGCATTTGCACAGCATCTTCCCCGCTTGCAGGATATGGGTGTAGAAATCCTGTGGTTCATGCCCATTACGCCCATCAGCCTCGAAGGCAGGCAAGGCAGTCTTGGCAGTTATTACGCCGTGTCCGATTATACCGACATCAATCCGGAATTCGGCACACTCGACGATTTCAAAAACCTGGTGACAGCGGCTCACAACTGCAACATGAAAGTGATCATTGACTGGGTAGCCAACCACACCGGAATAGACAATGCCTGGGCAAAACAATACCCGGATTGGTATAAAAAAGATGCAAACGGGAACTTCACCGAAGCCAATGGCTGGGTTGATGTGATAGACCTCAACTACGAAAGCAAAGAAATGCGCGAAGCCATGATCGCTGCCATGAAATACTGGATTACCGAAGCCAACATCGATGGCTTTCGCTGCGACATGGCGCACCTTGTACCTCTCGATTTTTGGGTGGAAGCAAGACAGGCCTGCGACCAACTGAAGCCAATGTACTGGCTGGCGGAAACGGACAATGAAGAATACCTGCAGGTATTTGATGCCTCCTATGCCTGGGAATGGATGATAGACAGTGCAGCCCTTGTGAAACACCGGATGACGACAGAAAAAATGATGAGTGTGCTGATGAAATACGTGTCGCAATGCAGCGATCATTCTCAAAAACTGATGTTCACCACCAACCATGATGAAAATAGCTGGAATGGCACTGAATATGAAAAATATGGCGACGCCACCAAAGCATTTGCGGTATTTACCAACACCTGGCGCGGCATCCCGCTGTTGTATGGCGGACAGGAATTGCCCAACTACAAACGGCTCAAGTTTTTTGACAAAGATGAAATAGAATGGAACGGCGACAAACCCCAACTGCACGACTTTTACAAGGCATTGTTTACCTTTCGCAAGCGTTGCCCGGTATTTCATTGCGGAGCCGACTTCATCAAACTGGAAACCGGCCGCGATGATAAAATCGTCGCTTATATCTGCAAGGATGGTGACCATACGGCATTGATGTTGTTCAACTTTTCGGATGAAGACCGCATTCACTTTACCATCTCGCACGACGAACTGCAGGGAACCTACCGGAACATTTTTTCAGAACTCTGCTTTGACTTTCAGAAAGAACTGTCGTTTGAGTTGCAACACTGGCAATATTGTGTGTACGAAAAGCGATAGCTGCCTTATGTTTGCAGGTACAGAATCAGAATACCCACTTCATGAACAACGACATCGTATGGCAGTTCAAACATTTTAGCGAACTGACCGCCACCGAGATATACGACATCTTACAATTGCGGAGCACCGTCTTTGTCGTAGAACAGAACTGTGTGTTTCTGGACATTGACGGCATAGACAAACAGAGCTTTCACTTGTTTTGTTACTACGACAAACAGCTTGCTGCCTGTTGCCGTCTCATCGCCAAAGACATCGTATATAACAACAGGGCTTCGATTGGACGCGTGGCTAACGCTTCGTTTGTAAGAGGTCAGGGCTTTGGAAAAGCGATGATGACGGAAGCCATCAAAATCTGCAGGCACTTGTTTCAGTCGGCTCCCATCAAAATAGGCGCGCAACTGTATTTGCAGAGGTTTTATGGCAGTCTTGGCTTTGTTCAAAGCAGTGACGTGTACCTGGAAGATGGCATCGAACACATTCACATGGAACTGCATTTTTAACCGTTGTGATCAATTGGTTTTCTTAAAAAAAGGATTTAAAAATTAAAGCTTATTAAAGCTTATTAATTTTTGAAAACGCAATTATTCAAAATCTTTGTACTGTTTTTTTAGCGATGAGTTGATTCAATCAATCACCGAATGGTTTCTTTCCATTCTTCATTGTTATATCCAATTTTCAAAATCCAGTACCAACGTTTATGAGTAAAAAAACCATTATCACCCTCAGTTGTTTATGTGTCTGTTTGTCTTCCTTTTCCCAAGCCAATCTTCACTACAAAAGATTAAAACCAGAATACAGTTCCTGGGCAAAATCTACCGAAGTGAGTGTGCACACCGGTCTCACGGCTTTCCTCGGCGATCTCGGGGGCACGCGTGGCAAAGGACAACCGTTTTCCAAAGACCTCAATGGCATCAGCTTTCGTCCGCATCTCGGCTTGTCGTTCAGCTATTACCCGCAAGGCTGGTACAAGCTCACAGCGACAGCCAACTACACCACCATTACCGGCGCAGATAGTGTGATCAAAAGCAAGGTCAAGCAGTCTTATGGCCGTTACATGCGCAACCTCAGTTTCCGTTCCCGCGTGGAAGAACTGCAGCTAAGTGGTGAAATGTATCCCATTCAGCTGATCAACAAAATTCACCGCGAAACATTGTTGAAACCCTTTGTGGGTGCAGGCTTTGGCGTTCTTCACTTCAACCCGAAAGCAGAGATCAACGGCGGATGGGCTGAACTGCAGCCGCTGCGGTTGGAAGGACAAGGTTTTGCCGAATATCCTGACAGCAAAGAGTATAGTTTGTACCAACTGTACATCCCGATGACCTTTGGTTTCAAGTACCGCCTCGACGACCAGATATCCGTTGCGTTCAGCACCACATTCCGCAAAACATTCACAGATTATCTTGACGATGTACATGGCAAATACATCGATCCGGCCCGTTCGATTCGTACCTGTCAAAAGACAATGCGGCATTGGCAAAACAGTTGTATTACCGCGGCGTGAATCCTACGTTGCCCAAACCCGGCAAGACCCGGAGTTATGGCGAACGCAACGATTCTTATACCACGCTGTTCTTTTCTTTCAGCTACAATTTTGGTCACAATGATGATTATGTCAGCGAAAGAGTCATCAAGGTAAAACGCTTCCGTCAAAAGAGAAGAGCCTTGTATTAATGGCTTTAGAAATCAATAAGAAAACGGCTGCCTCTCTTGATGGAAGGCAGCCGTTTTCTTTGGTATCTGCTAAACAATTACAGTTTCAACTCTGCTTTTACAAATTTTGCCGTATGGCTTTCTTTGTTGTTGACCATTGCTTCAGGCGTGCCGTCAAACAAAATTTTGCCACCGCCGCCGCCGCCTTCCGGACCAAGGTCGATGATATGATCGGCCACTTTGATCACATCCATATTGTGTTCGATCACCAACACTGTATTGCCCCTGTCCACCAGTTTATTCAACACATCGAGCAAGGGTTGGATATCTTCGAAATGCAGCCCGGTGGTTGGTTCATCAAGAATATAAAAAGTTTTGCCGGTATCTTTTTTCGCCAGCTCGGTGGAAAGTTTCACGCGTTGCGCCTCTCCGCCACTGAGGGTTACCGCCGACTGCCCAAGCGTAATATAGCCGAGACCAACATCCTGCAGCACTTTGATTTTCCGGTAGATATAAGGCACGGGCTGAAAAAATTCACGGCTTCATCACCGTCATATCCAGCACATCACTGATGGATTTTCCTTTGTACCGGATTTCCAGTGTTTCGCGGTTATATCGTTTGCCATTGCATTTTTCGCAATGCACATATACATCGGGCAAAAAATTCATTTCGATCACGCGCATGCCGCCGCCTTCGCACACATCGCACCGGCCGCTTTTTACATTGAAGGAAAACCGGCCGGCATTATATCCCCGGATCTTGGCTTCGGGCACAGCGGCAAACAAGAGTGCGTGATATCGGTAAAAAATCCGCAATAGGTTGCCGGATTGCTCCGCGGCGTACGCCAATGGGCGATTGGTCGATTTCGATCACTTTATCAATCTGTTCCAGTCCTTTGATCTCTTTATAATCCAGTGCGGGCGTTTTGAATTCATAGCAATGCTGCGATAATAAAGGATACAAAGTTTCATTGATAAGTGTTGATTTTCCGCTGCCGCTCACGCCGGTTATCACGATGAATTTTCCCAAAGGAAACTTGACGTTCACATTCTTCAGGTTGTTACCATTGGCGCCTTTCAGTTCCAGAGATTTGCCATTGCCTTTTCTTCTTTCTGCGGGCACGGCAATTGACTTTTTCACCAATTAGATAAGCGCGGTTTCAGAGCCGTGAATTCAGCACTTGTTTGGGTGTACCCTGCGCTACGACTGGCCGCCATGCTTGCCTGCTTTCGGACCAATATCCACCAGGTAATCGGCTGCGAGCATGATGTCTTTATCGTGTTCCACCACCAGCACACTGTTGCCAATGTCACGCAGGTTTTGCAGCGCGTCGATCAGCCGTTGGTTGTCGCGCTGGTGCAAACCAATGCGAGGTTCATCCAGGATATAAGTGATGCCCTGCAGCTGTGAGCCGATCTGTGTAGCCAGCCTGATGCGTTGCGACTCACCGCCACTCAGAGTGCTTCGAAGAACGGTTCAACGTGAGATAGGTCAAGCCCACATCGAGCAGAAACTGCAGCCGTTCCCTGATTTCTTTAAGAATATCTTTTGCGATGAGTATTTTGTTTTTGCTCAGTCGTTTTTCAATCCCGACAAACCAGTGCGACAACTTATCAAGATCAAGTCGCTGAGCTCAGCAATATTTTTTTCGTCTATTTTGAACCAGAGGCTTTCTTTTTTTAACCTGTGCTCCCATTACAGGTTGGACAGGTTTTCATTTCCATAAATTTCTCCACCCATTCGCGCAATGATATCGGTGCTGCTGACGGCAAACCATCGCTTCAGCATGGATTAGACCCCTTCAAATTCGTCCGCATACATGTCGTATTGGCTGTGCATCGTAGTCCAAGTTCAATATCCTCTATTGGCGCCTTCTTCCTTACCATACAATAAACAGATTCACGCTTTTGTCGAAAATCTTTCAGGGTTTGTCGAGGCTGATTTTGTTTTTTTGCGCCAGTTGCTGCACATGCTTGAAATACATATGCTTCCCGCTCTTCGCCCAGCGGAGCAATGCCGCCTTCCTTGATGCTTAATGTTTTGTCGGGCATTACCGCATCCATACTGACCTGGTATACACCGTACCCAATCCTTTGCAGGCTGGGCAGGCGCCATAAGGCGAATTAAAAGAAAATGCATTAGGAGAAGGTTCTTCGTAAGCTGATGCCGGTATCCTCGCACATCAGTTGTTTACTGATACTGCACAACTTTATCGCTATCGTTCACCAGCAAAAACATCAGGTCTTTACCCACCTGCAAGCGTTTGCTGCACACTCTGGCTCAGCCGCACTCTCATATCTTCGGTTACTGCAACCGGTCAATCACCACTTCAATATCATGGATCTTATAGCGGTCTACCTGCATTTTGGCAGTAAGGTCTATCACTTCGCCATCAACCCTCACTTTCAGGAATCCCCGTTTCCGGATGTCTTCAAACAACTCGCGGTAATGACCTTTTCGCCCTCGTACCAGCGGCGCAAGCAAAGTGATTTTTTTATCTTTAAACTTTCAAAAATGTTTTCAACAATCTCCTCCTCGCTGAACTTCACCATTTTTTTCCCCGTATTATAGCTATATGCTTCACCGATGCTCGCATACAGCAAGCGGAGGAAATCATAAATTTCGGTGATGGTGCCAACGGTGCTTCGGGGATTTTTATTCGTCGTTTTTTGTTCAATGGAAATTACGGGCGAAAGCCCGGTGATCTTGTCCACATCAGGCCGTTCCATATCGCCCATAAACTGCCTTGCATAAGCGCTGAAACTTTCCATGTACCGCCGCTGTCCTTCATTATAAATGGTATCAAAGGCCAGCGAAGATTTACCGCTGCCACTGACCCCCGTAAATACGACCAACTTATTTTTGGGAATGCGGATATCTATATTTTTCAGATTGTGCTCCCTTGCGCCGAATACATCAATCGTTTCGATGTCTTCCAACTGCGCCGGTTTTGCTTTTGCCATAGGTTTTGTGTGCGAAAAAACGCGGGATAAAAACTAATTATTTTAGTTCAAAATTAGTTCCTTAAAAACTAATGAAAGAATAAACTATCGTGCCGGAAGTGAAGGCGGGAGAAGTTATCGCATTGAATTTGTAACCGGTTGGACAATTTGGCCCGTTTTATTTTACAGGTAAAAAAATTGAACCCGCAACTGTTTTTTTACGCTAACCTTTTAGATGCCAAAATCACCGCTGTTGCACATAGAAAGAGAGGAAGTGTGAAAATGAATGCTTTCATCATCAATCAAGAAGCCAAGTGGATCATCGAATGTTCCGGTATTCACCACCAAGCTGATGTGTGTAGCCAAGATCGGCATGTCCGCCTTAATCAAGTCGCTTTCCAGCGTTTTACGCACATTGCCAATGTTGTCAGTACAGGTAGAGAAACCGGTGATTTACAACTATTTCCGCAATAAGAAATTCGCTTTTACAAAAACACCGCTGCCGAATGGGTGCTCGCCGTCCATTTGTTGATGTTGCGTTGGTGCGGTCTACTGTTTCTTTTTTCATCCATTGTCTTCTCTTTTCCTGCCTGTTAGCTTTTTCGTCAAAAACATCACAGATTTTTTAATCAATGAAGCAACATGGCGACAATGACAAACACGTCTATCACCAACAGTGCAGGCGTGATTTCGCTGCGTTTGCCTGCCAGTAATTTGATCGCGGTAAAACTCAAAAACCCCCAGATAATGCCTTGTGTAATGGAATACGTAAACGGGATGAGTACCATGGCGAGAAATGCGGGAATGGCATCATCCAGCTGATTCCAGTTGATCTTCATGACGGGCGGCATCATGAATACGCCTACCAGTACCAACGACGGCGAAGTAGCGATGGCCGGTATTACCGATAACAGGGGTGCTAAAAACAAAAAAGGGAGAAACAAACAGGCGGCGACAATTGCTGTTAAACCCGTTCGTCCGCCAGCTTCAATGCCGACAGCCGATTCAATGTATGCTGTTCCGGGACTTGACCCCACCAATCCTGCCAGCGTGGTGGATACCGCGTCTGTCAAGAGTGCGCGCTTTATGTTGCGGGGTTCGCCGTTCTCATCCACCATGCCCGACGCCTCGGACAAACCGACAAAGGTGCTCAGGCTATCAGACATATCGGTGAAAACAAAGGAGAATATCACTGGCGCCATGCCCCACGACAGGGAATGTACCAGGTCTAAACGGAACAAAAGGCTGAAGTCGGGCGCCGAAAATCCTCCTTTCCATGATACCAGTGGTGCACTCTGCAGCCAACCCCCACCAGCGGCCAAGCGGATACGCCAGTAAAGTAGTGGCTACAATGCCAATCAGGATGGCGCCTTTTACCTGACGGATGATCAGGATCGCGGTGATGAGCAATCCCGCGAGAAAAGTGAGAATTGCAGGTGTTAGGGTAGCAATGGAAATAATGGTTGCGGGATTGGAGACTAAAAATCCGGCATTGACGAAACCGATGAGGGTGATGAACAACCCGATGCCCGCCGAGATGGCATAGCGCAACTGCCGTGGAATGGCCATCACGATATAGGTTCTGATTTGGAATATGGACAGGAGCAAAAAAACGATGCCCGACCAGAACACTGCACCCAATGCCACTTCCCATGGCACCTTCATCCCGAGCACAACCGAGTAAGTAAAAAAAGCATTCAACCCCATGCCGGGCGCCACAACGATGGGATTCTTCGCATACAAACCCATCATGAGGCTGCTGAAAAAACAAACGAGAATGGTAGCCGTCAATACACCATTGAATGGCATACCCGTTTGGCTGAGGATAGATGGATTGACGACAATGATGTACGACATGGCGAGGAACGTTGAGACCCCCGCGATGATTTCAATGGACCGGCTGTTGTGTTTGGTGTTTGCTTGCATATACGATGTTCAGAAAACACAGTTGTGTTGTTTGGTTTGTATGAACGATAATTATTGATTCAGGATGGACACTGAATAATTTTCATCAAATGTATTCAACACATCCCGGTTATCGAACACGATGTGTACACATCCTACAACAGAGAATAAACCAATTCCCTTGTTCCATCTCATTGAAATAAACATGCAGCTTGGGTTATTTAATGCGGAACATTGAACAATTTGAAAGTCATGACCGTACAATCTTTGTGAAGTAAGTTTTGATACTTGAAATTGATTTGACAACAAAAGTTAATACAATTGTTTTTTCTCTTGTTCACTCCACAAATGAAATGGTTTCATACTGTGATCATCGGGAAGGTGATGAAAGGGAATGTGCCGCTGATCAAGGTCAAGATTAATTTGCCGGTAAATAAAGTCATCATCAAACCCCGCATCAGCGGCCTGGTAACGGGTAGCAGCATAGAACACCCGGTTGGGCCGCGCCCAGTAAATGGCGCCAAGGCACATGGGGCAAGGTTCGCAGGAGGCATAAAGGTCGCAGCCGGTCAATTGATGATTGCCCAAATTGTTGCAGGCATCACGGATCGCCACGATTTCTGCATGTGCCGTCGGGTCGTTGGTGGACGTTACCATATTCGCCCCCATGCCTACGATCTGACCGTCTTTCACGATGATGCATCCAAAAGGACCGCCTTTTCCTGCTGTAATGCCTTCCACTGCAAGTTGTACCGCCTGCCGGAGAAACGATTTGTCCCTTTCTGTGATCATTTTTTTACTTTAAAAATACTGTTCTTTTATTTTTGTTTTCAGAAAGCATTGGCTGCCATTGCCATTTATGTGAAACAATATTAACAGGGTTGCCGGAATATTTTTTGCATGTTACAAGTCATTGAAAAACCGGTTTCCAATGAACATGGCATTTACGACTATTCCGCTTGCATGAAAAAGCATTGCGTGATCAAACCGGGAATCGACTAGATAGCATGAACTCCATTGATTATACACTTTCCGAGATATTTTATCGGCAAATCGATCCTGTACGGGATGTACCGGGCAAAAAAAATGCGCCTTGCGGCGCATTGTTTGTATAGGAGTATCAAGATTATACGATGAACGGACCAACAATTGCCAATACTTCGTTCATTGTTAAAGGCTCATCAAATGCTTCTGATGCTGCACTTGCTGCTGATGGTTCCTGATACACCCGGTAATGTTGTAATAACAACACCAGCCTGGTTTGTATTGTCTTCACCGGCATAGCTCGCTGCTACAGCTGCAATGGTAGGCGTATTACCGGTAATCCACGGTTTGATGGTGGTATCACCGTTCTTTACACGACGAATGTAACGTACGTGCGATGCGTGGCGGGCTTCAACCGAGTGGATACGCAAAGCGGCATCCAATACATCGTTATTAGCCATCAGGTTGGCATTGTTTGCCTGACCTTTGTAAGCGCGCACACCGGTATCTTCAAATGTTTGTGATACAGCCAGGAAAGTATCGTAATTGCTGAATACATCAGCAAAAGTACCGCCTGCTGTAAAATCGAACGTTGGCATTGCCGTTGGTGTACCACCTAATGAAGTAATGGTAGCTGATAAAGCGGCTACGTGTTCAACTTCATGATCGCGGATGGTTGTAAAAGACGTGATTTCGCTACCGGCAATTAAGCCTGAAGTTGATACCGCCATTTTGTAAAACTCAGATTCAAGAAACTCCAGCGTTAACGCATAGTTCAGGATATCTACTACCGATGGAAGCGCACTGGTTTGTGCATATGATTTTTTAAATAAACCACCCAATGCGAAAGGTACTGCAGTGAGCGCTAATTTTTTACCGATACCGCTAAAGCTGCGAAGAGAAGCACGGCGTGTGTCTAATCTGTCGTACACTTCCGGATCTACTTTTTCTATTTCAGATAAAATATGTTGTAAATTCATTGTTGCTTTTTTTTAAGATGATAATAATGAAGTGCTTACGAAGTAGGCAGGTTGCTACCTGATACTTTGGTTTTAATAAAAGGCTGTGCTGCTGTTAATACCGTTGTAGTATCGTTGATAACATCAAGCCCTGAAGTATTTACCACATCGGATGCGGCAAACGAACCATAAGCATTCATATCCCTGATAAAGGCAGCATGACGTGCTTCTACCGAAACAATTTTACCGGCTAACAATAAATAATCAGCGCTAACAATGAGTTTACCGGCACCATTATAAGCCGATACACCAAATCTTCAAACACTTGTGCAGTGCCTAATACGCTGGCTTTGCTGGTAAAATCGATAGCTGAAAAGTTTACTTCCAAACCTGGAATGGCTTTTGAACCCAACGCAGCTTTCAAAAATTCGCGGTGTGCAATTTCATGATCCCTGATATCGGTTAACAAAGCAATTTCGCCACTGGTTGCACCTGCATAAGGTGTGGTAACCACTTGTGTATAAAAGGCAGCTTCCAATTGTTCAAGAGCATATGCATAGTTCAGAATACCTACATCTCCCCTACCTAAATTTACTGTTCCGTCAGCCTCTACAACAGCGCCATCGTATGGTGTACTGTCATTATTGTTGTTACAGGCTGCTACTGCTGATACAGAAGCCGAACCGCCTAAAATACCTAAAAACTTTCTTCGATGGATTCCGTTAGAAAATTCCATTTCCTTCACGGAAGCATTTGTTTTTTCCATGCAATTGGTTTTAAATGATAAAAAAATGTTGATGTAAATATTGTTGCCTTGCTTGTGTGCTTTTGCTCTTTATAAACTACGAGAAAGTGTTAGGATACAGTTTTTAATGTAAAAAATTTTCCAATCGATCTGTAATGCAATCCCAGGGATAAATCAAGAAGTTTGCCAATATTTTTTTACCCTGTTATAAAAAAAAATCCGATTATTGAACCGCGAATCCGTTTTATACTTGTATAAGATATATTTTTTACTGACCTCAAACAACAGATAACATGGACACATCAAAAATGATTAAAGCCTATTGCCTCAAAACAAAAGAGAAAAATGTACCGATGCAAGATGCGGTAATTACCAAAACAGCCAAAGGTGGTTACATAGCCAATGGCAACGATGGCAAAGGCAATAAAATGGCTGCTATTTTAAGTGAAGCCAAAGCAATGCAGGCTATTGAAGATGGCGTTGCCCAGAAAAGCTTTTAAAGTGCCCGCACAAAAGGGATTTCGTAAAGGCAATCCCTTTTGTTTGCTGCAATATTCCCTTTCTTTGCCCGTTATTAATCTCAAACTTTAGGTATGCAGCTTTTGAGAGCTTTTTGGGGCATTTTACTAGTGGCAACTTTGTTTGGCTGCAGCAAGCAATCGCAAACCTTACCCTTCTCTCCGCTTTCGGCATATTATCCCCTGCAACCGGGAAAGTATTTTATTTACCGGCTCGATTCTACATTATATCTTTCTTTTGGCAGCGCAAAAAAAACGGTTAGCTATCTTGCGAAAGATAGCATTATCAATACGTTTACCGATAACAGCAACCGCAGTTCCTATACTGTTTACCGCTATACAAATGATACGTTGGCAAAGGTGCCTGGCAATACAAATCGGCATATTATATCACGCCATTATCAAAATCAATCGAAGTAATGGATGATAACAATAACCGCTTTATAAAGCTTACCGAACCGGTAACGGAAGGTCAAACATGGAAAGGAAATTCGTACATCGACGCGCGTTCTGATGCGTCAACCGTTCCCTATTTATACAACTGGGATTATACCTATCAGAATGTAAATATGCCTTATACAGTTGTAACCGGAACGTTGGATAGTACAGTTACCGTTTTACAGCAGGACAATACGTTTCCCGCCGGCGATTTCGATCCCAATTATTACCAGCAACGCAACTATTCGGTTGAAGTGTATGCCAAAGGCGTGGGGTTGATTTATAAAGATTTCCTGCATTGGACCTGGCAAACCGACCCGCCACCGGCGCATTATGAAGACGGCAGTTATGGCATCCGCCTTAGCCTTATCGATCATAATGAACTACTATTTTATTGTAAAAGCTTTTTATTTAAACAAAAACTTATCAGAAAAGTGCTTATTTATTCATTTATAAACAAAGCGGCAAACATGGTATCTGCTTTTGCTTCATACCCTGCAAATAGCATTTGTAATACTTCTAAGCTTGCTTATAGCCTGTATGTGCTTTACTATATCTTCATTTTCCTGCTTAAATACCGAACAGGTGATATACAACAAATAGCCTTTTTCTTTTACTGCTTTTACGGCATTATTGGTAATCTTTTTTTGCAGTGCGTGTATAATGTGACAGTTTGTTTTTGGTAAAATAAAACAACTGTTCCGGCGTGCGGCTCCAGGTACCCGAACCACTGCATGGCACATCACAAATAACGAGATCATACTGTTGCTCAACCCTAAAGTGATCTGCCGAAACATCAGCAGTAAACGCATTATAATTGGCTGAATGCCAGCTTCCTGAAACGGGTTTTTAAATTTGCAATAATGGAATGGCGAATGTCGGAAACAGTTAGCCTGATATCCGTAAAAAAATCTACGCAAGAATAGATTTACCGCCACTTGCCGCGCAGCAATCCCACACCAGAGGATTATCGGGCAATGTCATAGCAGAAAAGTGCAATCGGGTCTGTTGCGAAGAATAATCCTGTACAACGACTTCGCGATTTGACTGCATCACAGCATCGATTTTGTAGTATTTGGCTAAGAGAAATGCAAGATGCTGTTTACCAGGTGAAAATTAATGTTTCTGCGGTAATTTATCGATAACACGATGCTTTTTTTCCAGGCCGGAACCGAAGGAACAAATGGGTTGCACGAGGTGTGATATATGGAACAAAGTTTCATCGATATGCATCACTCAACAATTGATGTAATGGAAAAATATCTTCTCGTTAAAAGCAGAATATATTGATTGTATAAAGGCGATTCGCACATTAAGTTTTCGCTGAATGCCTGTCTTCCAGTCTTCCTCCATAAACTTCAGCCAGTCGCCCTTTGCAGGTCTGCACAAATACAACAGCAATCCAACATCCCTCTCTGTTCAGAAGTGCGTTCAATGCGTTTCCCAACCTAAAATAACAATAACAAATGTGCGCAATCTGCTTTCGGTCTTTTGACCCATATTTTTTATGTAGGGAAAAATATTTTTTCAGGAAAATGGACAGTGGCAATTACCCCATCATAAGTCCCAATCAAGTCAAGGCGGTTTCAAAATGCCGCGAAAAAAATAGGCATTAACATCGAAAATGCAAAGGAATTGCGAAACAAAAAAGCTGTTGAGTTGTCAACAGCTTTATCTTTTTATAATTCCAGTAAGGTCTTTACCGGGTCTTTGCCAAACAACAGCAGCTCGGGATTTTCCAGCAATTCTTTCACCCTCACCAGGAAGCTTACGCTTTCACGTCCATCCACAATGCGGTGGTCATAACTCAATGCAACGTACATCATCGGCGAATTACAACCTGGCCGTTAACTGCCATGGGACGTTCCTGAATTTTGTGCATACCCAATATAGCGCTCTGCGGCAGGTTAATAATAGGTGTGCTCATCAGGCTGCCAAATACGCCACCATTGGTGATGGTAAACGTTCCGCCCTGCAGTTCTTCCATCGTTAGTTTGCCGTCTCTTGCTTTGCCAGCCAGTTCAATCACTTTTCTTTCCACATCCGCCATGCTCATGCTTTCCACATTGCGCATAACAGGCACTGTCAAGCCACGTGGCGTACTCACGGCAATGCTGATATCGGCATAATCGTGGTAAATGATAGATTCACTATCAATGTAGGCATTCACAGCTGGCCATTCGCCTAAGGCAATGGCGCAGGCTTTGGCAAAAAACTCATAAAGCCGAGGTTTACGCCATGCGATTCCTTGAACTTTATCTTTGTACTGTTTCCGAATGTCCATGATGCGCGTCATATCCACTTCATTAAAAGTGGTGAGCATCGCGGTGGTATTTTTAGATTCTACAAGCCTGCGGCTGATGGTTTTGCGCAGGTTGCTCATCTTTTCTTTACGCTCGTTCCGGCTGTTCAGTTCCTGCCGTTAAAGGCTGTTTTGCCAGGGTTTTGAAGGCTTCCAGCACATCATGACGCATAATTTTTCCATTGGCGCCAGACGGTGTTATAGAGGAAGGATTTACTTTTTTATCAGCAATCATTGCCGATGCCAGCGGCGTAGCTTTTACATCGTTTGGCACTTTTGCACCGCAACCGCTGCATTGTGGCTTTGGTGTTTGTAACCGCAATGCCGGGTTCACTTTTTGCAGCGGTTGTTGCAGGCTGCTTTTTCAGCGCCGGAGCAGCCACATCCGAATTAATGATGGCAACCACATCGCCAATTTTCAACACATCACCTTCTTTCGCTTTTGTTTTCAGTTGCCCCTGTTCTTCTGCATTCAATTCAAAAGTGGCTTTTTCGCTTTCCAGTTCGGCAATCACTTCATCCCGTTTTACAAAGTCGCCATCTTTCTTCATCCATTTCAGCAACGTAACTTCGTTGATCGATTCGCCAACAGTAGGCACTTTCATTTCAATATTGCCTTTACCGGCTGCGGCGGGTGCAGGTTCGGAATCTGCTGCAGCAGGCTGCGCTTTTGTTTTGGCGCAGGTGCAGCTGCCTCTGCGGCAGGCTGCGTGCTCAGCAGCAGGCACTTCTGTTGCGCTGCTTTTGCCATTTTCGTTAATACTGGCAAGTATTGCCCAATGGCGAGGTATCGCCTTCCTTAGCTACTGATTTTAAAATACCTGCCTGTTCGGCATTTACTTCAAAGGTGGCTTTTTCGCTTTCCAGCTCAGCAATCACTTCGTCCCGGTTTACGTAATCGCCATCTTTTTTCACCCATTTTAAAAGTGTTACTTCATTTATTGATTCGCCTACGCTCGGAACTTTTATGTCAATCATGTCGGATGAAATTAAATCTTATCTCTTATTCAAAAGAGGCTTGCAAAACTAATACGATTTATAGAAACGGCTGAACAAATATTCGTGCTTGTTCAGCCCCAATTTCCTTACTTTTATACCCGGTTTTATGGCGTGCCCCAAGCTTCGCAAGGGTCGGGCTATCCACTTCAAGTCCGCAGCGCCAGCCTTTCAACATACGCCTTACTACTTATCCTAGCACTATCTAACGGCGCTTTACGGGCTTTTCGCTGCTATCCCTCACGCGGCTCCGCTATTAAAGCTGCTTCCAAATATGAACTTAATTTTAAATAGCAAATGCTGTATTGATAATTTCGCCTGTTCAGATGCATGAACTTTGCTGTAACCCGATGCGGTTGCTGCACTTGCGTTACGACTAATGACACCGTAGTTCAAGCTTTTCAAATTCATTTGCAAAAATGTAGCGGCACCCATGTTCAGCGGTTCTTCCTGCACCCAAAACCAAATGGCTTTGCCGTATTTATTGTTCAATTGCTGCAATTGCTTTTCGGGCAATGGATACAGTTGCTCCAGCCGGATGATGGCTACATCTTTCCGGTTGTCTTTTGTTTGTTTTTCGGCCAGTTCAAAATACAATTTACCAGTGCAGAACAACACTTTGCTTACATCGCTCGGCATCATTCTGACAAACGTATCGTCAATCACTTCCTTAAATCCACCAGTTGGTAAATTCGCTAACATGGCTGTAGCTGCCGGGATACCGCAGGTATGCTTTCGGTGCAAAGTTGATCAATGGTTTGCGGAAAGTCCATTTTACCTGCCGCCGTAACAGGTGAAACAGATTGGCAGCGGTGGTCACGTTTGTGAATACAATCATGTTCAACTCGGCACACATTTGCAAAAAACGCTCCAGACGTGCGCTGCTGTGCTCGGGTCCCTGACCTTCGTAACCGTGTGGCAGCAGCATGGTAACGCCATTCATACGGCTCCATTTCTGCTCACCCGCCGTGATAAACTGGTCAATCATGGTTTGTGCGCCGTTGGCAAAATCACCAAACTGGGCTTCCCAGATTACAAGCGCGTTCGGATTGGCAAATGCATATCCATATTCAAAACCCAAAACCCCGTATTCGCTGAGAAGGGAGTTGTAAATTTCAAATTTCATCTGCCCGTCAGCTACATGGTTCAGGCGGTTGTATTCTGCGTCGTTGTTTTCGTCGCGCAACACTGCATGCCGGTGGCTGAAGGTGCCGCGCCGTACATCCTGACCGCTCATGCGTACGCTAATGCCTTCTGTTAGCAATGAGGCATACGCAAGCAATTCGCCAGTTGCCCAATCGGCTTTTTGCTCCGTTTCAAACAGCTTGATTTTATCCTGTATCAGCTTTTCCACTTTGCGGAGCGGCTTAAAGTCTTCCGGCCACTTCATAATGCCATCAAACAGGGTTTTGAAACGGTCTTACGTAATGGAAGTGTCGGGCGATTGTTCGAAATCGGTTGCCGTTGCTTTGCGCAGCTTGAGCCACCATTTTTCGGGTTGCTGAAATTTATAAGGCAGCGGGTTTTGCTTGATTTCATCCAGACGTTCCTGCAAATCCGACCAGAATTTTTTTTCCATTTGCTTTGTCAGTTCCCTTGCATCCGGTTCGCCATGGGTTTTCAGAAAATTGATATACACTTCCCGCGGGTTTGGATGCTTGTCAATCAGTTCGTACAAATGGGGTTGCGTATATTTGGGATCATCACCTTCGTTATGTCCATGACGGCGGTAACAAACCATATCAATAAAAATATCGCTGTTGAACTCCTGCCGGTAGCGGGTAGCAATGTCTGCACATTTTACCACAGCTTCGGGATCATCGCCATTAACATGCAATACCGGCGCCTGCACCATCGATGCAATGGACGTGCAATAGTTGGAGCTGCGGGCATCATCAAAATCGGTGGTAAAACCAATCTGGTTATTGATCACAAAATGAATGGTACCGCCGGTAGAATAACCTTCCAGGTTGCTCATTTGCAACACTTCGTACACAATACCCTGACCTGCAATAGAAGCATCGCCATGAATGAGGATGGGCAGAATGTGATCATATTCTTTTTCATACAGCACATCGGCTTTTGCGCGGGCAAAACCAATCGACTACAGGATCTACCGCTTCGAGGTGCGATGGATTGGGCATTAGTTTTACGTGAACATTTTTCCCGTTTGCGGTGGTTATTTCACTACCAAATCCAAGATGGTATTTTACATCGCCGCTGCCCATAGTTTGGTCCATGCGGGCAGTGCCTTCAAACTCACTGAAGATTTGTTCATAGGTTTTGCCCAACGTATTGGCCAAGCACATTGAGCCGTCCGCGGTGTGCCATCCCAATCACCACTTCCTTCACGTCATGATCGGCAGCCGTGCTGATGATGGTATCCAATGCAGCAATGGTGGTTTCGCCGCCTTCCAGCGAAAAGCGTTTTTGACCTACATACTTGGTATGTAGAAATTTTTCGAAGATGACCCCTTCGTTCAATTTTTCCAATATGCGCCGGCGCTTTTCGAGCGACAAAGGTTTCATGAAATGTGCCTTCCATTTCGTTGGTCAGCCAGTCCACTTTTTTCTGGTCGCTGATGTATTTGAATTCAATGCCTACATGCGATGCATAGACACTTTCAAGATGCTGTAATATCTTGCGAAGCGTCGTCGCTCCCAGCCCGATGATTTCACCTGCCTGAAAGGTTTTGTCAAGGTCTTCTTCACTCAATCCAAAAAATCCAAGGTCGAGATTGGCACCACGGTCTTTGCGTTCGCGGATGGGGTTGGTTTTTGCCAACAGGTGACCTTTGTTCCGATAGCCCAAAATGAGCCGGTAGATTTTGATTTCCTGGCGCCAGTTGTCGGAAGTGGCGGGCTTTGCAGTTACTGCAGCAGCACCGTTTCCATTTCCATTGCTGACCGATGACAGGGCAAAGTCGAAACCTTCAAAAAATTTCTTCATTTCCGGTTCCACGCTATCGGGATTGGCAACGTAATCGTGGTATAGATTTTCGATAAAGGCAGGATGAGAATTTGTGATATAAGAAAAATCCTTCATGACAAAAGCGGTTACGTGTTGTGATTTAATAGTAAAATTGCGTTGGCTAAGCTTTGATCTAAAACGTTACAAATATCGTTGATTACAAAAAAGAAACGGTGAGATACCGGTCAGCAAAGCTGATATTTTCCTGAAATAAACATAAAATTATTTTAAAGCTCCGCCATTATGATCACAAGCTTACTTATTTTGAAAAGAATACAGAAATAAAATTTCGATTTTCAAACATTAATGTTAGTTTTGCACTCCTAAAAAATTTCAGCGTTAATTAAAATTATTTATGGCAAACCATAAAGCAACTAAAAAAGATGTGCGCCAGGCGGCCAAACGTAGAGACAGAAACCGTTACTACGGAAAGACCACTCGTAACGCCATTCGTGATATTCGTGCTACCAAAGAGGAAGCTGCATACGATGACAAATTGCCACTTACCATCTCCATGATTGATAAGCTGGCAAAAGAGGCGTGATTCATAAAAATAAAGCCAGCAACCTGAAAAGCAAACTGGCGAAGAAAACGTCTTTTAAAACCGCTTAATTTCATTTCTTACATAATTGCGTCCCGGCGTAACCATGCCGGGACGTTTTTTGTTTTAGATGAATCGGGTGAACCCCATTTTTAACGATTCTTTGTTGTATAAAAAAGCCGGTATAGAAACCGGCTTTTTGCATTGTGCATATAAGTTAGTGTTTACAAATCCTTCTTAGATAACCAGCATGGCATCACCATAACTGAAGAAGCGGTATTTATCTTTGATCGCTTTTTTGTAGGCTTCCATAGTAAGGTCGTAACCGGCAAAGGCACAAACCATAATCAGCAGGCTTGTTTTGGGCAGATGCAGGTTGGTAATGAGGCTATCGGCAATATTGAAGTTGTAAGGCGGATGAATGAAAATATTGGTCCAGCCCTCGCTTGGCTTCAGCAGCTTTTGCGCGGTAAAGCTTGTTTCCATCGCGCGCATGGTAGTGGTGCCGATGGAGCAGATGCGGTGACCCGTTTCTTTCGCTTTGTTTACAATGGCACAGGCTTCTTCTTCAATGCGGTAATATTCCGCATCCATTTTGTGCTTGCTCAAATCTTCCACTTCTATCGGGCGAAACGTGCCTAAGACCGGTATGCAGCGTGACTTCGGCAAAACGAATGCCTTTGATTTCGCAACGCTTTGATCAGTTCGCGGCTAAAGTGCAGACCGGCAGTTGGCGGCGCTACAGCACCTTCGTGCTTGGCATACACGGTTTGGAAGCGTTCTTTATCTTCTTCGTCGGGTTTGCGTTTGATGTATTTTGGCAAGCGGAGTTTCGCCTAAAAATTCGAGCATTTTTTTAAAGCTTTCTTCATCACTGTCCCACAAAAAACGGATGGTTCGGCCGCGGCTCGTGGTGTTATCAATTACTTCGGCAACCAAGTTCATCGTTATCACCAAAATACAATTTATTGCCTACGCGTATTTTACGTGCCGGGTCAACAATCACATCCCACAGACGGTTGGGTTTATTCAATTCGCGCAGCAGAAACACTTCGATTTTAGCACCTGTTTTTTCTTTGCGTCCATACATCCGGGCAGGAAAAACTTTGGTGTTGTTGACCACAAAAACATCTTTGTCATCGTAGTAATCAAGAATGTCTCTGAAAGTGTTTGTTTTCAATATTGCCTGTCTTGCGGTGAACAACCATCAACCGGCTGTCTTCGCGGCGCTTGGCGGGATTTTGTGCAATAAGATTGAGCGGAAGATCAAATTTAAACTGGCTGAGTTTCATGTGTGCTGATAATGATTTTAAAAGCGACATTCCATTTCGCCCTGTCGTCACCGGGCTAGTGTCATGTTACGGCATGATAATTTTAAAAGGGTGCAAAGGTAACGATTCCGCGATTTAATAATCTGACGTAATTCCTGAAATATACCTTTAACGAAGCCATTACCAACAATGTTGCTATTGCGCCTTTAGCGCTGTTGAGTAATATCGTTTTTTTCATTGGGACCATTCTATTTTTGCGAAACGATATTTACCACATCATGAAAAGAAGAAGGTTCATCAGGCAAACTGCTATTTACCGGTGCTGCCATTGGTCTTGTCAAAATTCTCTTCGGCAATAGCGCTGCCAGCTTTGAAACTGTACGTACCGATCAGCTCCAACCGAAAATTTACAAGCAAAGCGGTCGAATCGTTAATCAATGAAATCAAATCAAAGATTGGCAACAAGGAAATTGCCTGGATGTTCGAAAACTGTTTTCCGAATACCCTGGATACCACAGTTGAATTTGAAATGATCAACGGGCAGCCCGATACCTATGTTATTACCGGTGATATTGATGCCATGTGGCTGCGCGACAGCAGCGCACAGGTGTGGCCATATATGCGTTTGTGTAAAGAAGATAAGGATTTGCAGCAACTGATTAAAGGCGTTATCAACCGGCAGGTAAAATGCATTTTGAAAGACCCGTATGCCAATGCTTTTTACAAGGATGAAAACAAAATCAGCGAATGGAAGTCAGCGACAATACCGATATGAAACCCGGCGTACACGAACGCAAATGGGAAATAGACAGCCTTTGCTATCCCATCCGCCTCTCGTATGGTTACTGGAAAGAAACAGGCGACACGGCTCCTTTTGATGACAATTGGCATGAAGGCAATGCAATTGGTTGATACAAACCTTTACCGAACAGCAACGTTTTGCAGGGCAGAGGACCTTATCATTTTCAACGCAAAACAGAATTTGCCACCGATAGTGTTCCTATGAGTGGCTATGGGTATCCTGTAAAACCCGATGGTTTAATATGTTCGATGTTTAGCCCGAGCGATGACGCTACTATTTTTCCTTACCTTGTTCCCAGCAATTTATTTGCTCATACTTCCTCAACAATTGCAGGAATTGGATAAACACCTGTACAAACAATCCAGCACACTTCACTTATTGACGCAGACGTTTGCTGCATCACACAATCGCCGCGTTACAAACAAAATTTACACATTGTAAACCATCCGAAATTTGGCAAGATATACGCATACGAAATCAATGGTTATGGCAGTCACAACTTAATGGACGATGCCAACGTTCCTTCTTTGCTCGGATTGCCGTATTTAGGCATTGTAAGTATCAGACACGTGTTTATCAGTCAACGCGCAAGTATGTATTATCGGGAGAAAACCCTTCTTTTTTAAAGGCACAGCCGCTGAAGGCATCGGCGGGCCGCATGTAGGGCATGAACATGATTTGGCCGATGAGCATCATCATGCGCGGATTAACTTCTAACAACGCAAACAGAAATCAAACATTGTTTAGATACACTTCAAAAAACACATGCCGGAACAGGCTTTATGCACGAATCTTTTAACAAAGACGACCTCAGCCAATTTTACCCGCAAATGGTTTGCATGGGCAAATACTTTGTTTGGCGAGTTTGTATGGAAGGTGTATCGCGAAAAGCCACAGTTGCTTTCATAACTGAATTTCACATGTCGCTGGAAGAATATTCCATCCTTTTTCAATAAATAAATTACTTAGTTATATACTGAACATCTTTATAAATCATCATTATGACAAACAAACTATTGCTGGTATTTGTATTTTTCGGATTATCAATATTGCTTTCCTTTAAAAGAGATAAAACGAAAAAAGTGATGTCTTTTTTGGCGATTCCATTACGCAGGCAGGCGTGGCTCCCAATGGCTACATCACCATGATGAAAGACATGCTTCAGAAAGAAGGCAACGCCGGTTTCGATTTCGAAGGTGCGGGCATTGGCGGCAACAAAGTGTACGATTTGTACCTTCGCTTGGAGGACGATGTACTAAGCAAGTCGCCGGACATCGTGGTGATTTATATCGGCGTGAATGATGTATGGCACAAAGCCTCTTACGGAACCGGAACCGATGCCGATAAGTTTGAAAAATTTTACAGAGCCATTATCAACAAACTACAGGCTGCCAATGCAAAAGTGATACTTGGTAACACCTGCTACCATCGGTGAAAAAAAGAATTATGTAAACCAGCAGGATGGTGATTTAAATAAGTATTCTGCCATCATAAAAAACATTGGCGGCGAATTACAATTTACCCGTGTGCGACTTGCGTACTTTGTTTGAAAATTACGAGCAGGAACACAATACAAACGATGCTGAAAAAGGTGTACTTACTGTTGATGGCGTGCATTTAAACGATGCGGGCAACAAGCTAGTAGCGAAACCATTCTCGAAAAAATAGAAGCATTAAAGTAAATAAAAAAACCCTGTGTTGAAACACAGGGTTTATAAACCAAAAACCAACTCTTATGAAAAAATTTATTGAATTTCTATTTGCTTAGGTGATACTTTCACTTCTTCTTTTTTAGGAAGAAATACCTGTAAAATACCAGCGTCATATTTTGCTTTAATTTCTTCAGCGTTTATCTTTTCATCTAAAGAAAAACTGCGTTTAAAACTAGCGGTTCTGAAAATTCTCTGCGGTGTGTTTTTACATTCTTGTTTTCTTCTTCCGCTTTCTTCTCGTAGCTAATGGTTAATAAACCTTTCTCTACCTGAATTTTAAAATCATCTTTTTGTAAACCCGGGTACCTGCAGATCAATACTGAAAACCTTCTTCTCCTTCATAAATATTCACGGGTGGTACCTGTAAAGCCTTGCTAAAGGTGGGTGGCACAGAGAACAACTCATCAAAAATGTTGTTTACGTTGTGCGGTAATTGTTGTTTTACGAGTGTCATAGCTATTTTTATTTTTATTGTTTAAACTGATGACACCAATAATTCAAATCCTGTACCGATCCAAATTTCCGGATAGAGTTGGCAAATTTAAGCCAATTTTAGGCGACATTTTGTCCACTTTAATCGTTTATAAAAAGCCAAATTGACTGAAAACAACTCATTTGCTCCTTTTTTTTACATTTTACCTATTTTTGCAAAAACGACAATAAAGAAATGTATCCAGCAGAGATAGTAATACCCATGAAGGCTGAATTAACCGACAATGGGTTTGAGGAAATGAACACACCGGCTGATGTAGACAACAGCTTAAAGCAGAAGGCACAACTTTAGTTATGGTAAATTCAGTATGTGGTTGTGCCGCAGGTGCAGCACGTCCCGGTGTTTTGATGGCTGTACACAACAGCACAAACGTCCCGATAATTTGAAAACCGTATTTGCAGGATTTGATATTGCCGCCGTTAATAAAGTGCGCGAACATTTCTTGCCTTATCCGCCTTCTTCACCGGCGATCGCTTTGTTTAAAGACGGACAGTTGGTACATATGGTAGAACGTCACCAGATAGAAGGTCGGCCGGCACAGGTAATCGCCCGTAATCTAATTGCTGCTTTTGAAGAATATTGCTAAGCAGCGAACATTATCCATGTACTCACAGCTTTGTTCATGGATGGGTTAGTAAATATCGGCCTCTCTGTTCTCAGAGAGGCATTTTTATGTTTGCCACGCACTTCAATCCATAAGCAAGCATTGTCCACAAAATCCAACAACGCAGATATTGAAATTTCAACGCGCCACATGGTTGGCTCTTTTGAAATTGTTCATCACCAACAAGAATCAACAATGATGCGTACAACTTCAACCTCAATAGTTGCAACCGTGAACAAGCAGGACAGGAATAATGGAATTTTGGTTGTCCTGAAAGAGAAAAAACTTTTGTCGATGGGTATTGCTATTGACCGATTCACATTGTTTCCAAAGTACTATTGATGCGTGATGAATATCGGTTGGTCAACCATTTCCAGGATAAGGTCGGCGGTATGATTGCCAAACCATTTTTGCTTTCCATAAGCGCCCATAACAAGGAGTTTTTTCGGAGTACCCATGAACTGAGATGTCAAAGCTTCTTTGGGATTTAGACCTTGCAGAATTTCGTAATGAACACCGCTGTAATGACATTTCATGAACTCCTTTAGTTTGTTCATTTTTTTGATGTAGTGGTCGTCGTTCCCGGTTTTGATGTCCATCAGCGTAATCTTTTTTTCCGTCAGTTCGGGAAAGAGACATGTAAACTGCCTGATGGCAAACATCGACGTTTTGCTGCCATCATAGGTATGTACAATTTCATCAATGCCTTCAAAGTGATCGGGCGCTATCATTACCGGGCATTCTGAATCTCGGAGCAACAGCTTTAAAAAAGAAGACGGACGTGTATCCTGCTGGTTTTTATCAAAAGAAATGGCGGCGTCAACAATGAGATAATCGGCATAGCGGCTTTCAAGCACCACTTCGTTGATGGCAATGCCTCGGTCGGTATGCACGTCGCTTATCACCTGCCGTTCGCTGCACTTCTCTTTGAAAAGCTGTATGCTCTGCTGCAGGTGGTTTTCACCTGCTTCGGTTTGCAATCTCTCACTGGCTATTTCTTTCACTTTAGCTGTTTCAACAATGTTGTTGTCAAATGGCGCGATCTGATTTCCTGACTGTTTTACAAAAATCCCAACGAGTATAGAATGGCTGAGGCTGGCTATATAAGTGGCAAAGCCAAGACAAGGAACCTGCGGCTTGTCGGCATTGATTACCAATAAAATCTTTTGCATCGGATTGATTGTTGATGGGGTAATGGAAAAAGGGGAAACACATAGTGATCATAGAATGTTCATGTACAGCGATTCAGCCTGATCTGCGAAGGGCAGTTCAAATGCCTATTTGCCGGCTACACTGTCAATGTAACCACCCAGTACCGAAAGGGAATTTTTGTTTCAAAACATCCTTTTGTTTCATAAACTGGCACACTGTCGGGGATGGAATGTCAGGGGCAACATACTTGTACGATTTGCACTCAGAAAACACCAGCCTACATCAACGGTTGCAGCAACAACAGTGAGGTCATTATTGTAAAATTTCTTCGAACATAGGCTGCCACCAACGACCTATACTTTTTCTTTCACAACCTTTTCCTTCGGTTGTTAAAATTAATATTAATATCCGGAAATTGGTACAACCAACTGCAAGCCTGTTCCGGATTGAAAGACAGGAAGCGAATGAAATAAATGGACAAACACGCGGCAAATCTGGAGAAGCATCAACCTGACAAACAACTGAGGATATGCTTTGCACCGATGCGAAAAATGTTCTGCTATATTTCCTATTTTAGGGCAATGAGCATCAAAACAATTCAATAAAAAATATGGCGTACCTGTTACAAAACAACCCGGCGATTGTTCCTGCCGACGGCGGGAAATTGATAGAAGAACACTTTGGCAGGCTGGCTACCCAAACGGAAAGGCTCAGCATTGCGCGGATGGTAGCACCGCCCGGATGGTCTGAGCCATTTCAAACGCCCGGCTTTGATGAATGGACGCTGGTTTACAGTGGTAAAAAACAAATAGAAGCAGATGGCGACATCATCATGCTGGAAGCTGGTCAAAGCATACTCATCAACAAGGGAACAAAGGTCAGGTATAGCAATCCATTTGACGAACCTTGCTCCTATTGGAGCGTTTGCCTGCCTGCTTTTTCGATAGATACCGTGAACCGGGACGATGAAGAAAATCGTTGACAATGGAAGGTAGGTAAGATTGGTAAACGTGACCAACATAAATTAGTAATGTACACGTTCCTGTTATGTTAGGTAAGGTAAAATCTGTAGGCTTCGAGATCGGTTTTATACTCTTATGAGTGGTCGAAACAAGGAGAACAATTTGCCAAACTCCGCCGAACGGGAGTCAGAACATGGCGCAATGCAACTGTTTCACCAGTGGGTTATTTGTTAGAGAAAGTAAGTTTCAGCAAAGCAAAAAAACAGCTCATTGTTGTTTATCTATCAATGGGACAAAACAGAAGTGAGACCAATACAACTTCAAAACAAAACGTTGGGACCAGTATGCAAACTATTGCCTAAAAACGACAAAAGCCTTTGTGGCAAAGGCTTTTGAAAATGGATGTGACCGGGATTGGATTCGAACCAATGACCTACTGCTTAGAAGGCAGTTGCTCTATCCAGCTGAGCTACCTGGCCGATTTTGATGGCGACAAAGCTAATTTTTTATTAGTTTGCAACCAAACGGAATTGCCATGGATGTGAAAATAGAAGAAAGCTGGAAGGAAGTATTGAAAGACGAATTTACCAAACCTTATTTTCAGCAAATTACCGCGCACCTCAAAACCGAACGGGCTACCAACGCAGTCATTTACCCACCGGGTTCGCAGATATTCAACGCTTTCAACACAACGCCGTTTGATCAGGTAAAAGTAGTATTATTGGGTCAGGATCCTTATCATGGCAAGGGACAAGCCATGGGACTCAGTTTTTCTGTGCCCGACGGCGTGAAACCTCCCCCTTCGCTGGACAACATTTTCAAAGAACTGCACAACGACATCGGGATGCCCGTTCCCAAAAGCGGCAATCTCACTCCCTGGGCAGTACAAGGCGTATTCCTGTTGAACGCCATCTTAACTGTAAGAGCCAAGGAACCAGCGTCTCACCAGAAGATTGGCTGGCAGGAATTTACCAACAAAGTAATACAAGTAATCTCCGATAAAAAAGAAGGGGTAGTGTTTATGTTGTGGGGAAAGTTTGCCCACGAAAAACAGGTGCTGATTGACGAAACCAAACACTTCGTGCTCAAAGCAGCGCACCCTTCGCCTTACAGTGCAGACAAGGGTTTTTTCGGCTGCCGCCATTTCAGCAAAGCCAATGAGCTACTGGTAAAACAGGGCAAGTCGCCGATAGACTGGACACTCCCGTAAATGACAACTTCATACGGATTTATAACAAAAAGCGGAACTGCTTTGGTGAGCAATCCCGCTTGTAAAATTGTTGCTTCTATCGCTATAAGGTTTTCAATACATCGTTCATATTTCTGACCGCATCTGCGCTTTTGCCAAACAAAGCGGCTTCTTCTTCGTTGAGGCTATAGTCAATGATTCGTTCCCAGCCGTTGCTGCCAATCACCACGGGCACGCCCAGGCAAATATCCGATTGCCCATACTCGCCTTCAAGCGCCACGCAACAGGAAAACAATTTTTTCTCATCATGCACCACTGCACGCACAAGGGCAGACACGGCAGCACCGGGCGCATACCACGCCGAGGTACCGATGAGTTTGGTTAGTGTTGCACCGCCCACCATGGTATCGGAAACAATTTGCTGTTGCTGTTCGGCATTCAGCAGGTTCGATACGGGAAGGCTGTTCCAGGTGGCATAGCGGATCAGCGGGATCATGGTGGTGTCGCCATGCCCGCCGATTACGATGGCATTCAGGTCTTGCGGCGAACAGCCGAGCGCCTTGCTCAGGTAATATTTAAACCGTGCACTATCAAGAATGCCGCCCATGCCAATGATCTGTTTTTGGGCAACCCGCTGGATTGCAGTGCAAGGTAGGTCATGGTATCCATCGGGTTCGACACCACGATGATGATGGCATCGGGCGAATACTTGCAATACGTTTTGCACCACACTTTTTACAATGTTGGCATTGGTGCCAATCAGTTCTTCGCGTGTCATGCCCGGTTTGCGAGGGCAGACCGGAGGTAATAACCACTACCTGGCTATTGGCCGTTTTGGCAGTAATCGTTGGTGCAGCCGGTAATGCGGGTATCAAAACCAAGCAGGGCAGCCGTTTGCCGCATATCCATGGCTTTGCCTTCGGCAAAACCTTCTTTGATATCCAGCAAAACCAATTCTTCGCAAAGTGCAGCGCGGTCAATGTTGTCGGCACAGGTAGCGCCAACGGCACCGGCCCCTATAACTGTAATTTTCATAGTCCTTGTATTTATGGTAAACAATCTGTTTTAGCGTGATTTCTTAACAGCTTTGCAATGGTGACTGCATCGGTTCCTTGTTTGAACGATTGTACAAACTTTCCTTTTTTATCGTACAGTGCCATAAATGGCGTATATTCAATTTTAAAAAACGGAACAAAGAAATAATTTGGGTCTCTGCCCATCACCACATTTCGGAAGCGGCTCAATCCATAACTATCGGCAAACTCTTTGATCTGCTGCGGCGTGTGATAGCTGATCCAGATCAACTCTACATTTTTCAACAAGTCCATGTCTTTGACAAATGAAGTGGCCGTCATCTGGCAATGCCCGCAATCGGGGCTAAAGTAAATAAAAACAACGGGTTTGTTGTCCGGCAATTCTTTGATGGTAAACCAGGTACTGTCGGGTTGCAGGATGGTGAAATAAGGAAGCTGAGGGCTCTTTTGATAAGCGGGAATGGTGTCGGCGGCTTCATATTCATCCTGCGCTAAAACAGATACACTTCCCATGACCAGACATCAGTACCATAAAAATCAGTTCTTCATCATTCGTATTCTTTCATCAAAGATGTGATGAAATTTTGAATAAAGCAGCAGATATCAGGAAGTCATTTCCCTGTACAAGGCAATCATTTCATCTACTTGTTTGTGCAGCGAAAAGTTGTCTTCAACAAAGCGCCTGGCATTGTTACTTTCCACATCAAGGCGTTGGTTGTGCAAATATTCGTAGATAACAGCAGCGATGGCTTTGGCGTTGAAAGTTTGGTATTTGTGACCAAAGCCGTCAAACGGCAACTGCCGGATGCCGCCCACATCACTCACCACCGGAATGCAGCCACAGCTCATGGCTTCCAGCAATGCCAGTGGCAAGCCTTCAAAATCGCTCGTGAGCAGGAAGATGTCCATTTGTTTGTAAGCCGTAAACGTATCGGTTTGCTGACCGGGGAGCTGCACAACGTCTTTCAATCCCAGTTCCTCAATCTTGTGGCGAAGCATGTCGTCTTCTGGTCCGTCGCCCACCATGAGAAACGCAATCTGGTCAGTCAGTTTCCTGATTTCAGCAGCGACTTCCACCCATTTGTCCACGCGTTTTTGCGGGCGAAAACGGGCTACCAGACCTACGGTCAGCTTGCCTTCAGTGCGGTTGATTTTGTCTTTGTTGTTGTATTTCTCCGTATCAATGCCGTTGAGGATGGTAACGCCTTTTTGTGTCTTGAAAAAACGGCCTTTCTGCGAAGCTTTGATCACCTCGCCTACTTCGTGCGATACATAAATCACCGCATCGAAATAGCTGTAGGTAAAACCGCTGAGGTTGTAATTGTATTTGGCATAATGCGTCACGAGGTTGTGCTCGCTGTAGATGAATTTTGTTTTTTTACCGGTAAATAGTTTGGCGACAATGCCCATCCAACCGGCTACGGGCAGGTGCATGTGCACCACATCATAATTGCCTTTCGCAATGTGGCGCAAAAAACGGGTATACTCAATCAAAAACCTGGCGGTGGTGATGCGGTAATGACGGGCTTTGCGCACGTTGCCTTCTACCTGCGGCAACAGCCCGAGCTTTTTGTGATCCAGCACATACAAATCACTTTCTACTTGCTGCCTGAATGTTTGCGACGCGAAAATTTCGCGCAGCAATACTTCTGCCCCGCCATAACTGAATACGCGGATGACATGCGCCACTTTGATTTTCTCCATACTATGAGGCTGATACGATTTGCAGGATACGCTGTTCCGTTTCTTTGGTAAAAGGTGTTTTGGCAGAGGTGCGGTTGTTGCGGTTGGCGACAAAAATATTTTTCAGGTAAGCTTCTACATGTGCAGATGCCGGCAATTGCATATACGTCATTAGTTTTTGGATAAAGCCATTCGGATCTTTTACAAAATCTTCGTAGTGCGACTCGTACACCTCCAGTCCCAGTTTGTTGATTTCGTATTCCGTAGTGTCCATCAATTTTTTATACTGGAAAGCCGTGATGAGCGCCGGGTCGTTTTTGAGTGTTTCAGCTTCCTGTTCTTCTTCGGGCGTATAGGCACCTACCCACCACAACCGGTTGATGCCTTTGGTTTGCCAAAAGCCTACTTCCAGCCAAGAACGTACGGTGGCAATGGGCTCGCGAACAATGTTGACAAAGATGGCGTCGGGAAAAATGCTGTGCAGGTATTCCAGCCTTGCCGGGCCGGTAAACTTCATGATGAGCCGCTTGCGGCCCTGGTATTTCACCTGTTTTGCCAGCATTGACCGGATGTATGTTCTTTCTTCTGGCGTCGCCTGGGTGTCGAGTAGAAAGCCACGCGAAAAATCAATGCGCGGGCCGGTGATTTTTTCCCAGAAATTGTACCGCTCGATGGGGCTGAAGATGGCGAGGTTCAGCAATTGCCGGCTACGGTTTTGCCTCGTGTTTTTACTCACGCCCACAAAGTTCCAGAACTTCACCAATCGCCACAGTTTGTTGTCAAACAACTGCCGCAGGTAATTGACTTGTGGCAGGGTGGGAAAAATTTCCTGGTAATTGCTGTGCCAGGCCAGGTCTTCGTGCTGAAACAGGATTTCTGAAATGATGGTGGTTCCCGAACGGCCGCTGCCAAACAGGATGATTGGTTTTTCTAACAGGTGTTCGTGTTTGATGGAATCCGTCATAAGTATTTATACAGCAGCCTTGTCGGCCACGATGTCAAGGATTTGTTTCTTCTGCTCATCGGTAAAGTAAGACTTGCGGTCTTCGGTGGGTTTGGTATTGCGGATGGTGACGCGGTTGTCCATGAAATGATCCACCAGTTTGGATGGTTTCAGGTCAAGTTTTTCCATCAGGTCTTTGATAAATGCTTTGGGATCTTTTACAAAATCCTCATAATGCACCTCATAGATTTCGGGCTTCATTTTATTGATTTCGTAAGCCGTCGTCTCGCTCAGTTTTTTGTATTGGAATGCGGTGATGAGTGCTGGTTCTGTTGACAGTTTATCCGCCACCGCTTCTTCTTCGGGCGTGTAGGCGCCGGTCCACCACAGTTGTGTTTTTCCTTTGTCCTGCCAGAAGTTTACTTCGAGCCACGAACGCACCGTCGCGATGGGTCCGCGTTGTACATTGACAAATACTGCATCGGGAAAAATACTCATCAGGTATTCCATGCGCGAAGGACCGGTGGTTTTAAAAGCCAGGCGTTTGCGGTGCTGGTATTTGACCATTTTGGCAAATATGCCGCGCATATACGTTACTTCCTGTGCTGTTGCTTTGGTGTCGAGTAAAAAGCCACGCGAAAAATCAATGCGCGGGCCGGTGATTTTTTCCCAGAAATTGTACCGCTCGATGGGACGGAAACAAAGCCAGTTGAACACGTTTTTGTTGTTTTGTGTGTTCATTCCAATCTTACGCCACCATTTGTTGTCAAACAGACGGCGGATGTAATTGACTTGGGGAATTTTGGGAAACATTTCCTGGAAATTGTTGTGCCAGGCAAGGTCTTCGTGTTGGAAAATGATGTCGGAAATAATGGTTGTGCCGGAACGCCCGGTTCCAAAAATGATGATCGGTTTGCGAAGCAGTTCTTCGTATCTCATTGGCTCCAGTTTGGTTGTTGTGGTAAAAGTAATAAAAATATTTGTTAAAGAGAAGCGGGTTCCCGTTGCATGTGATACTGAATCTTGCAAACCTTTGTGCGCGGAACATCTACCGGCATTGCAAAGCCATTGAAGTCCGCTACAAAATTGTTTCAATGCAAAATTAAGAGAGTCAAGGCTCCCAAAATGAATCAACCGTCCCGAAAGCATTAATTTTCAATTAAATCGATTGTTGAAGATTAAGCTAACATTAAATTATCAAAAGCAAACTTGCCACATAATAGAAGAAGCTATTTTTGAAAAACAGGAATAACGAACTACTATTTATCAAACATCCAATATTATATGGTCGCCACTGTTAATGCGCAATCCATCTTTAGCATCGTTTCGTACGAAGAAGCAACACCCGAGGTACAATTCATTTACGAAGACACGATGAAAAGCCTGGGTCTTCCCTTTGTACTCAACTGGTTCAAATGCCAGGGAAGAAATCCCGGACTGCTGAAAGGAAACTGGTCGAAGCTGAAATCAACACTCGTGGAAGGTTCGGTTCCCAACGTCATCAAGCAACTGATCATCTACAACGTATCTTCTGAACGCAACTGCGAATATTGCGCACAGGCACACCGTATTTTCGCCAACCTGGTCGGAAAAACCTTGTCTGATGATGATACTTTCAGGGCTGCCGACAACATGGACAGCGACTTGCTTCCGCAAAGCTACAAAGTAGCGGTTTCGGTGGTGACTGAAGCGGCACTCAGTTCGGGCGACATCAGCCCGGAACATGTGTTCCGGTTGCTGGACGCGGGCTTTACCGATGCAGAAATTCAGGAACTGTTTGCACAGGCCGACCTCGTGAATATGCTGAATACCATCGCCAACATTTCAGGAATTAAATTAGACAGGGAATTGACAGAACTGAGTATCTAAACAACAATTGGTGATTAAGGAAACAGATATTCAATATCGCATTTTATACGACAGTCTTTCGCGGTTTTCGATTTTCCTTAATAAAGCAGACAGCTTACCGCAGATACAGGTTTGTTTACAGCAAAACATCAAGTACCTGTACAACTATTCGCTGTGCCGTTTTCATTTTTTTCAGCAGGGAACCTACGTTACCTATACAGTGTCGAACGGGGTGTATTCTGTTGAAACCGGCAATCAACCGTTTTTCTGCGAACTGGAGCAACACATTTTCGACAGTAGCCTGCCGTACCACCAAAACACCGGCAGCGAACAGGAATTGTTTCCGCTGGCAGCAGCCAAAGAAACGTGGATCTGGAAATTTGAATACGGCGCGAACGAAGGCATGCTGGTGATGCTGTTTTCAGGCGACAACCGTTGCTTTACCAAAGAGCAGATCCCGGTGTTGAAAATGGTAAGCGAAATGTTGTACACCAAAACCCGCATGGTGATGTTGCTGGAAGAAATACAGCAAAAACAGCAGGCGTTAACAAAATCTTACCAGCAACTGGAAGAAAGCAATCACCGCATTACTGAGCTCATCGCCATGCAGGAAAAAATTATTTTGCGCCGCACAAAGGCGTTAACCAATGCCAATACCAACCTCATAGAACTCATTCAATTCAATTCGCACAACATCCGTGAGCCACTTACCCGCATCATGGGGTTGCTGCACCTGCAGACCATGGTATCGCAGGAAGAATTTTTTACAGACTTCGCCCTTGCTGGAGCAGTCGGTATATGATATGGATGAAACCATCAAACAGGTTGTTCACAAAACAGAAAACATAGACGATGATGAAACTATTTCTAATTGATGACGAACGGATCAACAACATCATCAATCACAAAATACTGACGAAAACAAATGACAATGTCCTCATTTCTCAGTTTACCAACGCCCAAACAGCATTTGATCAACTGTCAGTCACACAACCCGACCTTGTTTTTTTAGACCTTAACATGCCGGTATGCAATGGCTGGGATTTTCTTGACAAAATGAATACCGCAAAACATTGTCACGACGTCATTATTCTTACCTCTTCGGTCAGTAAAATGGATCATCAGAAAGTATTGAATTACAGCAATGTGGTTGCGTATATCGAAAAGCCGCTCACGGCAGCCAAAGCAGCACATTGTTTATCAGAAAAAAATGCGGATATGACCAATAGGCGATTGTCGTTTCATGTCAATGACGCAGGCTAAAGGCTGCCAACCATTTATTTCAACAACCCTTTGATCTCGTTTAACTTCAACAATGCTTCTACCGGTGTGAGGCGGTTGATGTCTATTTTTTGCAACAGTTCCCTGATTTCTTCAAAGGTCTGGCTATGTGCATCAAAGATGGACAACTGCATGCGCGGGGAAGACAATTTCTGCCTGTTTTTTTCCATTGATTTGACTGATGGCTGCCCTTCGGATGGAGATTGTCCATTGTCTTCATTTTTTTCTTCCAGCTGTTGCAATATCTCGTTGGCACGATGGATTAGTTCCGGTGGCATGCCTGCCATCCTGGCTACATGAATACCAAAACTATGTGTGCTGCCACCGGGCGCAAGCTTGCGCAGAAAGATGATTTTGTTGCCGACTTCTTTATTGGTGACATGATAGTTGTTTACCCGGGGCAATTTGTTTTCCAGTTCGTTCAGTTCATGATAATGCGTGGCAAATAATGTTTTGGGTGCCATGGGCGATTGGTGCAGATATTCAGCAATACTCCACGCAATGGAAATGCCATCATAGGTAGATGTGCCGCGGCCAATTTCATCCAGCAAAATCAGGCTGCGCGGGGTAATGTTATTAATGATACTTGCCGTTTCATTCATCTCCACCATAAAGGTGCTTTCGCCGCCGCTCAGGTTATCGCTGGCGCCAACCCGCGTAAATATTTTATCCGTCAGTGGAATACGTGCTGTCGCAGCCGGAACAAAACTGCCCATGTGCGCCATCAGCGTGATCAGAGCCGTTTGCCGCAGCAACGCACTTTTACCACTCATATTGGGCCCGGTTAGAATGATGATCTGCTGCCCGGCTGGATCCAGCGAAATATCATTGGCTGATATAAGTTCTCGCCGGCGGCAGGTTTCGTTCGATCACCGGGTGGCGGCTGTCTTTTAGTTCCAGTTCAAGCCATCATGCAGGTCGGGTTTTTTATAATTGATACTGCAGGGCGTTATTGGCAAAACAACACAGGCAATCCAGCACAGCCATCACATTTCCGTTTACCTGCATGGGTGCGATATAATCCTGCAGTTCGTTCAGCAGCTTCTTGTACAATTCTGCTTCGATGGAGGATTTTATCTTCGGCGCCGATGATTTTTTCTTCGTATTCTTTTAGTTCCGGGGTGATATAGCGTTCGGCAGTTGGCAAGTGTTTGCTTGCGGATCCAGCTTGCCGGCACTTTGTGTTTTATGCAGATTGGTTACTTCCAGGTAATAGCCAAACACATTGTTGAAACTGATTTTCAGGGAGGAAATGCCGGTTGCTTCAGCTTCTTTTTGCTGCAATTCAGCAAAAAATCTTTACCTGCCACTGGCAATAATCCGCAGCTCATCCAGTTCTTCATGAATACCTGCCGCAATAAGCCCGCCTTTGTTGCCGACACCGGCGGATTTTCGCAGTCTCTTTAAGATTTTTTCAAGCATATAGTTACAGTTATTTAAAGCATCGCCAAGGCGCTTCAGGTAATCATTCGCCGATGCCTCGCAGATCTTTTGATAGCTATCCGTTTGTTGCAGCCCCTGGCTACCTGTAACACTTCTCGTGGATTGATTTTTTTCAACGGCACTTTGCCTGCCAGCCTTTCCACATCGCCGGCTTGTTTGATGATGCTGTAGCCAGTTGTTTCCGCAGTTCCGTTTCTTTAATGAAGAATTCCACCGCATCAAGCCGTTCATTGATTTTGCGGATATCATTCAATGGCAAAATCATCCATCGTTTCAGCAGCCGTGCACCCATCGGGATACGGTATTGTCCAGTACTTTCAACAGGCTGTTGCCGTTGTCTAGCCGTTGCCCAGCAATTCCAGGTTGCGGATGGTAAAGCGGTCCATCCATAAATGATCATCGCTGCTTAATGCGCTGCAGGGAGGTAATATGCTGCAGGTTGGGATGTTCTGTATCTTTTAGGTAATGTAGGATGGCGCCTGCCGCAACAATGCCGTGCAGCAAGCCTTCAACACCAAAGCCTTTAAGTCAATGTGTATCAAAATGTTTAAGCAGGTTTTCGGTAGCATAGGCTTCCTCAAAAATCCAGCTTTCCAGTGTGTAGGTGAAAAATTTATTGCCGAAGGTTTCTTTAAAAAACTTTTGCATGGTTGCGTTGAAAGATAACTTCTGCCGGTTGAAGGCTTTGCAGTAATTTATCGGCATATTCTTCGTCGCCTTCCGCTATAAAAAATTCACCGGTTGAAATATCGAGAAAGGCAATCCCGACCGTTTTTCGTTAAAATGGAGTGCTGCCAGAAAATTGTTGCTGTTGTGTTCCAGCAATTTATCGTTGGTGGCACGCCGGGCGTAACCAGTTCGGTAACGCCGCGTTTTACAATGCCTTTGGCCAGTTTTGGGTCTTCCAGCTGGTCGCAGATGGCAACGCGGTATCCTGCTTTCACCAGTTTGTGCAAATACGTATCCAGTGCATGATACGGAAAACCAGCCAGTTCGCTGCTGAAGAAGCGCTCCATTATTTCGTTTGGTAAGCGTGATGCCCAACACCTGCGACGTAATGATGGCATCTTCGCCAAAGGTTTCATAAAAATCACCCACCCGAAACAAGCAAAATCGCATCAGGATATTTCGCCTTGATGGCATTGTGTTGTTGCATCAACGGTGTTTCCGAACTCGCTTTTGCCATAGCAGCAAAAATAACGGCACCCAATGAAAGCTGCCGGTGAAAGGAAGAGCAACTTTCTGCAGGCTGGCAAATCCTTACGGTTAAAGGTTCATTGATTTTGCACCAATTCAGCACGGCAATAAAATTTTATTCAGTACCAAAAACCATTGCTTCCTACGCATTCAATTTCATGGATTTATATGGTATAAATATTGAGCCCAAAGCGGTATGAACGATCGGTATCAACAAGACATATTGCAGGATTTGCGCACCTGGCAGGCACAAATGCAACAAGGACCTTCCCTCACCAACCGGATGACGGCTGCCATACAATCAAAACTGAACAACCTGTATCCCCAAAAACTAATGAACGCCGTAACGGTCGCCATCAAAGGCATGACAAGAGCGGTGCTGTTTGGATCTACTTATACCACCTCCAAACCCTTGCTGAAGGGGTCGTTGTGCGAACGGGAAATGGGCAGTAGACAATCGAATTGACATTTATAAAAAAACCGGTGCGGCAGAAGGTGGCATCACGGGGGCAGGAGGATTTTTCACCAGTCTTGCAGATTTTCCCATTTTGCTGGGCATCAAAATCAAAATGCTGTTCGACATTGCCTCCTTGTATGGATTTGATGTAAAAGATTACCGCGAACGGCTATACATCCTGTACGTTTTCCAGCTTGCCTTTTCTTCGGACGAAGGACGGAAAAAAGTGTATGAAAAAATTGCGGGCTGGGATCAACAATTGCACACATTACCCGAAGACATCCACGACTTTGACTGGAAAACCTTTCAGGTTGAATATCGCGATTACATCGACCTGGCCAAGTTCGACCAACTCATTCCCTTTATCGGCGCTGCCGTGGGTGCCATTGCCAATTACCGGCTCATCCGCAAGCTGGGCATTACTGCTAAACAGGCTTACCGCATGCGCTGGCTGGCGAACGAACCCGGATGGAAACCGGCATAATGCTCTCAACAAAAAACTGCCAGGACTTTTCGTATGTTGATTTACTGAATAAGGTCTTCCTTTTTCCTGTATTCTTCGGGCATCATTACGTCTTCGTTACGGCGAACCACGGTGAAGGAAGGTGATAGAATTTCTATCCCGGCTTCGTTGCAGCAATCCTGGATGTTCTGCATCAGGTGGGAATAAATGACTGCCTGTTTGTTGGCTTCACGCGTGTAGGCATTCAATTGATACGCGACACTGTAATCGTCAAGGCTGGTCTGCAGAACAAAAGGCTTCGGATCGTGGAGAATCATATCCGTTCGCAAAGCTGCTTCAATCAGCGCGGCGTAAATTTTTTTCCATGATGTATCATAGCCTAATGTAATGGTGGTATGAATAATCAAACCAGTAGTGTCGGCATTTGCAGAATAATTGACCGTATAGCTTGAGAGGACCGTTGCATTCGGGATGGTTACGTCTTCGTTTTTAACAGTGCTGAACACGTGTTACGAGCATTGTTTTTTCAAATACATCGCCTGTCACGTCACCAATTTTAACGCGGTCGCCGATCTTGAACGGGCGCATGTAAGTGATGATCAGCCCGGCAATGAGATTGGAAATGCCGAGGAAGAACCAAACGACAACAAGACACCGAGAAACACCGAAATGCCCTGGAAAGCCGGTGATTCGTGCCCCGGCAGATAGGGAAAGATGATGACCAGCATGAATGCATACAGCAAAAAGCGGATGATGTTGTAAGTCGGCTTTGTAAAATCCTTGTGAAAGCCCGGCAATTCGATGTTGCCGGATTCTATCTGTTTGGCAAAATAGCTCACCGCTTTGATCATCAGTTTTGTAAAGAAATACACAACGATGATAGTGAACAGGTTGGGCATGAAAGCCAGCAGGCTTTCCAGGATGCTTTTCACCGGCCGGATGATCCATCCCAACAACGTTTCGGTATATTCCTTTGTTTCGGGAAACACGCTGAAAATGATTGGCAGCGAAAGATACAGGGCAAGCAAAACAACAAACATGCGCAACACGTTGAGTGCGCTGACCACAAACCGGAACTGCTGATCCGGCTGCAGGATTTCAGCGTTTTTGATGCGCCAGCCGGTGAAGTATGCTTTGCGGCGGGAAGCCAATAAAGCAATTCCTTTTTTGAAGAGTTTGTTGATGATGTAGATGATCAATGCCAGGATAAGCAAAGTGAGAACGACCAGGGCAATGCGCTTCAGCCAGTTGAAGAGGCTGTACGTCTCGCGTTCCTGCGCTATGGCATTGCGGATGCGGTAGAGATAATCGGTCGCAATGGCTTCTTTGGTAGATCCATACCACAACGCATCAAAATCGCTGATGGCAAGAATGCTCAGGTCGTTGTAGATCACGTCGGCTTCATTGTCATTTACCACAACGCGCAGCGAGTCGGCTTTGAAAAAATCATTGTTGTACAACCCCTGTATTTTGCTGGTAATGAGTTGCGCCCGTTCGGACGGGTTTACCGAACCCACGGGTGTATAAACATAAAACAAAGTGTCGGTAAATGGCACTACCGGGAAGCCTTTGGACGTTTGTTTCAGTGCCTTTATTTTTTCGAGTTGGTTGGCTTTGCGAAGTGAATCGGCTTTTGACAACGCTTTCAGTTGTTCCGCAAGTTCTTTCGATTCCTGGCTGTTGACAGTCGCTTGCTGCAATTGCAATTCAAGCTGCACTTTCACCAGGGAATCCACTTTGCGTTGCTGTTGCTGAAGGATCACTTCCTGCGTAAGGCGGGCACTGTCGCGCGTGTTCAGGCTATCGGTATTCGCCTGTTGCTGCGCGCTGATGATACAAAAAGGCAAAAAGGTGAAGAGTAATAAGCAGGTTAGTTTCATACAGCAAAATAATACATTTGGATGAATGTCGTCACTGCTGCAATCGTTCTGCAACAGTAAATGTCTGCCGCAACTTTGGTTTTGCCCAAATACTATATCCCTCACACACATTGGGGACAAACATTTCGTGGCGGTCTTTATCTTCGCCGGCATTATGACAGGGATAGACAGCGTGGTTCTGCAGCAGGCAATTATACACAAAGTAGGCAACCCAACACGGGGCGAAGATCTGAAATTGAGCGCGAGCAAACTGACACTCAACGACGACATTGTACGCGGTTTGCTCACCAAATATTTCCTGGGGTCGTTCAACGAGCACGATCAATATCACTTCACGCACATCAGCGATGTTGCGATGAACGAAGTGTACAATTATGTGAGCGCCATCTTCGACAATCCCAACTCTTTTGAAGCGCAAAGCGCGCTGCTGGCGCAGTTTTTATACAGCAAAAGCACGCATGCAAGGGTGAAAGAAGGCGAAATGTATGTGGTGCTGTTTGGCCAGGTGCCTTTTGGAACCGAATACAATGAGTGCCATTGGAATTTTTAAAAGCGAAACCCGTGAAACCTTTTTAAAAGTGTTTCCGCACGGGCAAAGCCTGGAAGTAATTGCGGAAGACGGCATCAACATCAACAAGCTTGACAAAGGTTGCCTCGTATTTAGGCAAAACCGGGAGGAAGGTTATGTGGTTTGCATTGTGGATGCCACCAACAAGCAGAACGATGCGCAGTATTGGGTAACCGATTTTTTACAGGTCACGCCGTATGCAGACAGTTATCACAATACCGACAAGGTACATGGGCATGTGCAAACTGTTTATCAACAACGAAATGAACGAAAAGTTTGACGTCAACAAAAGCGACCAGATAGACATGCTGAACCGAAGCATGGAATATTTTAAAACCAAAGACCAGTTTAACCTGGAGGAGTTTGCGCAAGAAGTGATGCACCATCCCGAAGTGATTGACACCTTTAAGACAATATAAACAAACTTATGAACAGGCAAAAGACGTTAACATTGGCGACGAGTTTGACATCCATCTGTCCGCAGTAAAAAAGCAGGAACGGGTTTACAAAAGCATTTTAAAGCTGGATAAGAATTTTCACATTTACATACATGGGCGCAAAGACCTGATTGAACGAGGGCTATGATGAAATGAAAGGAAAACATTTTTACAAATTGTATTTTGATGAAGAATCGTAAATCCCTGACTGTTAATGATCAACCGGTATGTTTAATCCGGTAAGATTCTGTAAAAGGAAAGCTTTTTTGCAATTCAGTGTTATCTTACGCACATTATTTATTTTGAATGATTGTTACCATGAAACAAAAAGCATCTTCTTACCAGCTGAAATTATTTCTGATTGCCTCTGCCCTATTGACTTTTGTTGATTTGTATGCACAAAAAGAGAAAGGTTCTTTTTACCAGATTTCCGTTTATCATTACAAAGACACGGCACAGGAAAATACAATTGATGAATACCTGCAAAACGCTTTGTTGCCCGCTCTTCACCGGATGAAAATCAGCAACATCGGCGTTTTCAAAGAATTGAGCAACGATACAGCTTCAGATAAAAAAACCTATGTACTGATGCCCGTGCAGTCATTGTCTGATGTTGCAGGCATCGCCTCTAAACTAACGGGTGATGCCAGCTACCACAGCGCCGGTAACCGGTACCTGAATGCGACGTATGATGCCGCACCTTACAACAGGATGGAAACCATTTTATTGCAGGCTTTTCCCTGGCGCCACAAGTGGGAAAACCGCAATTGAAGTCCCCCAAAAAAGACCGCGTATATGAACTGCGCAGCTACGAAGGCGCCACCGAAAAGCTGCATGCCAGCAAAGTAAAAATGTTCAACACCGGTGATGAAGTGGGCATCTTTAAAAAACTCAATTTCAACGCCGTGTTTTATGGAGAGGTGCTTGCCGGCAGCCGCATGCCCAACCTGATGTACATGACAACATTTGAAAACATGGCAGACCGGGAAACCCATTGGAAAGCTTTTGGTGACGACCCGGCTTTCAAAGCACTGCTCGCCATGCCGGAATACCAGCACAACGTATCGAAAGCCGACATCATCTTTCTTCGTCCGGCCGATTATTCCGATTTGTAACCAAAACAATTTATATCCTGACTTCGGCTGCCGCAACAAGGCTTGTGGCAGCCGTTTCTTTTCATGCTGATTGCTACTTGCCTTTAAAGAGGGCACTGTTCAATAAATCCGGTGAACAGCATAGCCGCATAGCAATACAACCACTTTAAAACCGGGCAATTATTTGTATTGACAAAACTTTAAAACCTTGATTTCTGCAATCTCTTATTCTGACAAATAGTATGAAGTATGTGCTGATGATAAGTGCATTTTGCTTTTGTATGACAGCAGGCAAAGCACAGGGTAAACAGGAAAAATTGCTGGGCAAATGGATGTATGAAGAGAAAAACCTGATCGTGGAAGTGTATCAGTTATATGATGACATTCATGCGCGGATCGTGTGGTTTTACGATGCCGACGATACCATTACGCCCTTGCAGGAAAGGCTGGATTTGAAAAATCCGGACCCCGCATTGCGGTCCCGGAAACTGATTGGCCTGGATATACTATCTGGGCTTGAATACGATGCCAGGGAAGACCGGTGGATCAAAGGAAAAATCTACGATTCCAGTTCGGGCAAAACCTGGGATGCCACCGTTTGGCTTGCCGACGAGAAGACCATGAAAGTAAGAGGTTATTATATTTTCCGGTTTGTGGGCAAAACGCTGACATTTACCCGCATTTCCTGAATCCAAGTGTTCACGTTTGGAAGGGGATTAATTTGAATGTCAGTTTTATCATGGTACATTCCTTGTGTTTTTTTTAAAATTACTGATCATGATCCGCAAGCTAAAATCGGGAGAATACCGCATTTACTCCAAAAAGAAAGATCCCAACACCAATAAACGCCGAAACCTCGGCACCTTTCCAACGAAAGAAGCAGCCAAAAAACACGAGCAGGACATTCAGTATTTCAAACATCATTGATACAGAACAAATGCCTTGCTGCCAGTACAAAAGCAAAGCCGCCGGTTATACACCGGCGGCTTTGCTTCACTGTTGTTCAACAGCCATTGATGTCACAAAGAATCTTTAATCGGCAAGAGGTTTCACCACGATGTCTTTGAAATAAACAGTGCTGTTGGGATCGTGACCTTGCAATGCAAACGTACCGCCCGATAGTACGCGCCTTTCATGCCGTCGGGACGTTCCACATTGTCGGGTTCAGTATAGTCAACTGTTTGTTTGTCGTTTACCCAAATCTGCACGTGTTTGCCTTCTACCCGTATTCTTTCGGTGTACCAGACGCTGTCGTTTACCAGTTTTTCCTTTACATCTTCAATGGCATACAAACCACCAGTCCTGCGCCAGTCGGTATGCGAGTTGTTGACCTGCACTTCGTAGCCTTTTTCAGGCCAGCCGCCCTGCTGGTAATTAGTATGAAAATATATGCCAGAGTTGGAATTTGGCATCGTCATCACTTGGGTTTTGAAATCAAAATTTTTGAAATTGTGATTTTGCACATCGCCCACGTAAAAGAGATGCGCCGTATTGCCATTGACTTTGATGGTCCCGTTTTCAACGCTGAAGGTGCCGGCATTATCGCCTACTTTCCAGTTGTTGAGTGTTTTTCCGTCAAACAGGGAAATCCAGCCGTCAGCAGCAGGTGATGCAGCCGATTGTTTGGTGCCCGAACAGGCTAAGAATACCATGGAGACAGATAGCAAAAGCAGCCATTTTTTCATAGAAATTTTTTTAAATTAGAGATGAGATACCGAAGATAACAGATGTGGATAGACAACACTTGAAAAAACCACGAAACCTGGTTGTCAGCTTACTTCCCGGTTGTATTGATTTCATGAATTGCTGGGCAAACTTCTCACCCGATTCACCTGATTAATGGTTTGCTTTGCAGCCTGTATAACTGTATATTCTTTTAACCGTTTTGCGTCTGGAATTGCTCATCAGGAAACCTTCAACAAAATATCAATTACCAACCTAGTTTTTCTGACAACTTATCCTATTCAAACAGCTACAATTACCCGTCAGTTTTTATCCATTTTACAACAAAACACCACGCAAAAAGATGTAACCAAAACTGAGGTAAATGATGATGCCCGTTACATCCACCAGCGTGGCGACAAACGGAGCGGAAGACGCAGCAGGGTCGGCGCCAAACCGTTTCAACAAGATGGGAAGCATGGAGCCCGACAAGGTTCCCCACAACACAATGCCCACCAGCGAAGACCCAACCGTAGTAGCAATCAGCATCCAGTGTTCGCCATACAAATCCTGCAGGATGTTGTGCAGCATCAGGTAATGCCACAGGCAGATGCGGGCAAAGCCAATGATGCCCAGCACTGCGCCCAAAACAAAGCCGCTGAGGATTTCGCGGCGCATCACGCGCCACCAGTCCTGTATCGAAACTTCACCCACCGCCATCGCCTGTATGATTAGCGTAGATGCCTGCGAACCGCTGTTGCCCCCACTGCTGATGATCAGTGGTACAAACAACGAAAGCACGGTGGCTTTTTCAAGCTCTTCGTTGAAATAACTCATGGCACTTGCCGTCAGCAATTCACCGATAAACAATACAATGAGCCAGCCAAGCCTTTTTTTAATCAGTTTGAAAAAAGAAATGTCGAGATAAGGTTCATCCAGTGCTTCGGTACCGCCCATTTTCTGCATGTCTTCACTGTATTCTTCGTTGGCCACCCACAACATGTCGTCAATGGTGACAATGCCGAGCAGCACGTTGTTGTCGTCGGTTACGGGCAGTGCTACGCGGTTGTTCATTTTAAACACCTGGCTCGCCTGTTCCTGGTCGTCGTGAACATTGAGCGAGATGATGCGACCGTCAATGATTTCATCTATCCGCTTGTTGGGCAAGGACAATATCAGGTCTCTGATCCTCAGGTCATCGATCAGTTCGCCCCGTTCGTTGATCACGTAGATCACGTCGATGGTTTCACTGTTTTTCGCCACTTTGCGGATGGTAGCAAACGCCTGTTCCACCGTATTGTGTTTATAAACGTACACATAATCGGGCGTCATCAGCCTTCCAACGCTGTCTTCCGGGTAGCCCAGCATGGCAAGGGTAATGATGCGTTCCTCGCGGTTCAGCAATTTGATGAGATCGCGGATGGCCGCTTTGGGCAGCTCTTCCATAAAGTCGGTACGGTCGTCGGCTGGCAGTTCGTTCAGCAGTTCCGCGGTTTTGTGCGAGGGCAGTTCCTGGACAATCTGTTTTTGCTCGCCAATATCGAGTATCTTAAACACGCCTGCGGCACGGTGCACCGGCATGTTCATGATGATGTCGGCTGCATGGTCGTTGTATTCATAAATCAGCTCAGCCACATCGCTGATGTTCAGCTGATTGATAAATTCATACAGCGGCTGCTTGTCTTCGGCTTCGATCAGCAATTCAAATTGCTCACTGATGGAAGGCATGTCCATTTCTGCACTCATGTGCGCAAATTAATTATAACCCCTTGTATGAAATCATCTGTGTATGATTGTTTTGTTTATTTTCGGTTTTTTCATAGAACCAACGATTATGATTCTGCCACACATTGATGTACAAGCTGCCGGAACAAAGGGCAGAGGAGTATTTACAAGCAAATCCATTCCCGCCGAAACCATTGTGGAAATATCACCGGTATTGGTTTTGAAACCAAAAGAACGGAAAACACTGGAAACCACGCTGCTGTACCATTATGTTTTTGAATGGGGCGACACCCGCCGCAAAGCCGGTCTGGCACTGGGTTACATTTCGATGTACAACCACAGCTATTCGTCAAACTGTGTATATGAAATGGATTTTGAAGAAATGACCATGACGGTCAAAACCGTGCGCAAAATCAAGAAAGGCGAAGAACTCACCATCAATTACAACGCCGATCCAAATGACAAAACCCCCGTTTGGTTTGATGCAGATTAACCAACCTTAACTCAATGCCTGTTGTTATTTTTAACGTTGTGACTCCGGCTAAAAAATAACCGCGGGCGACATCCTCATGCCGGCAAAGTGCCCTATGAGGATGTCGCCGCGGATGGAGCAGAAAACACCGTTGTCCCGGTAACAACAAAAATGGTCCGGGAGTTTAATTCTTGTCGTAATTCAGCATCCAGTGTATGCCGAACTTATCGGTGAGCTGGCCAAATAAAGCGCCCCAGAATTCTACTTTCAACGGGTGCGTGATTTTACCACCTTCGGATAATTTGGAAAAAAAAGTATTGGCTTCTTCTTCGCTGCTGCAGTTGAGCGACAGCACCACGTTGGTGCCTTCTACAGAGCTGCCCATGCCATCAGAAGCCATGAGGAGCAATACGCCTTCGCGCGTCAGGTTAGAATGCATAATGTGGTCTTTCTTTTCCGGTGGCAATTGATCGGCCATTGGCGACTCGCCCATGGTAATGGATTGAAGCACGCCGCCAAGACATTCCTGGTAAAAAGCCATGGCTTCTTTGCAATTGCCGTTGAAATTGAGATAAGCATTGATTTGTGTTGTCATTGTATTTCGCTTTAGATTGTTGTCAGGTTTTCCATCATGCGTTTTAATATCCGCTTCGATACCGTGTTCCCTCACCCTTTGTTTTCCACTACGTAAGAGTCAAGTTTTGCAATGAGATTTCCCGAAAAAACATAAACATCACAAAAGTGATAATCGGTTGTCACTCCTTCTTTATTTTTCATGGTGAATCTGCCGGTACAGGCTGCCTGGTCGCCGGCAAACAGGATGTTGCTGATGCTGATAGACAATTCTACCGGCGGCATTTGCTGCATCATGGCCAGGATGGCGGTTTTGCCTTTTGCAGATGTCGAGCCCATCATGTTCCATTCAATGTCTTCGTTGCAAAGCGAAAGGAAGGCGGACATATCATTCCGGTTAAAGGCTTCGTTTACTTGCAGAATCAATTCTTTGCTGGCAGGCATACTATAAGTTTAAATGGTGAGTAATCGGGAAAGAAACGCGTAAGGTAACACTTCTGCAGGATGCGGTAAATCAAAGGCTGTCAGCGTTCTTCCAATACGGAAAGAATGTTGCCAGCCGGATCCTTGAACCACGCGATCAGCGGACCACCGCCCCTGTAAATGCCATTTTTACTGGTTTGAAGATTGCCTTCGTATTGTTCAAATACAACCCCAACATTTGTGAGCGCTGCAACCGTTTGTTCGATGTCGGGCACCGGGAAATTAAGGACGGTAAACGTGGCAGGTTGATGATCCGGTTTTGGATACAGAATGACGCGGTTGCCGCCTTCAAGGTGCAATTCCAGTATTCCCATGTTGTTTTGCGTAATGTGTAACCCGAGAACGTCGCCATAAAAGGACTTTGCTCTCGCAAGGTCATTGACCGAATATCCACTGAACGCTTTCGATTTTTGCAACATGATGAAGTGATTTACCGCTACCCGCATGGGCAACGAATGAACGTAAAAATAACCAGAATAACGGTATGAGAGGAGGGGTAAAACAGACAAACAAGCGGTGAAATGCGACACCCGATTTCCTTACTTTTATCAGATGAAACACATTTCTATCCTGGTACCCAAAAACGCCATCCTCGGCAGCATTGAAGGTCCGCGGCAGTTGTTCACACAGGTCAATCAATTTTACAAAATGCGGGAATTGCCACCAGCATTTTGTGTGAAGCTGATTGGGCTTAGCAAGAAGACATTGCTTTGCGGCGGCAGCGTCACCATTCATGCCGATGACACGCTGGCAACGGCATCCAAAACAGACCTCATCATCATTCCTGCGCCCGATGGCGACATTCAAAGCGCCATCCGTCAAAACAAGGCTTTTCTTCCCTGGATTGTGGAGCAATACCGCAGCGGAGCAGAGATTGCCAGCCTTTGCATGGGCGCATTTTTACTGGCATCTACGGGGCTGCTCAATGGCAAAAAATGTGCGACGCACTGGCTGGCGGCAGCACAGTTTCAACAAATGTTTCCCAAGGTAAAACTCATACCGGATAAAGTGGTGACCGATGAGGCTGGCATCTACTCGAGCGGTGGTGCCTATAGTTACCTAAACCTGGTTTTGTACCTGATCGAGAAGTATGCAGGTCGCGAAATGGCCATCCTCAATGCAAAGGTGTTTGCCATTGAAATGGAACGCGAAAGCCAGTCGCCCTTCATTATTTTTCACGGGCAGAAAGAACACGAAGACGAGCCGGTGAAGAACGCGCAGAATTTTATTGAACAACATTTTGCAGAAAAAATCACGGTAGACCAACTGGCATCAAAGTTTGCCATTGGCAGGCGGAATTTTGAACGCAGGTTTAAAAAAGCTACTTCCAACACCATTGTAGAATACATGCAGCGGGTAAAAGTGGAAGCCGCCAAAAAAAGCCTTGAAACCAGCCGGCGAAACATCAGCGAAGTGATGTATGAAGTGGGTTATTCCGACACCAAAGCCTTCCGCACCATTTTCAAAAAAATCACCGGGTTATCGCCGGTAGAATACAAAAACAAGTACAATAAGGTAGCCGAGATTGCGTAAGCATGACTACGTCTCAAGCAGTGTAAGAAACATCAGGTGGCACAAAACTTTGAGCAAAAAAAGTTGAAAAAACAAGTTGCAAACTTTCTAATCTTTTTGTTTTGTTATACTGTTTTTACAACCATCTGCCTAGTTGATTTTATCCATAAAATTCCGCAGGATCTGCTCACCGATGTCAGCACTTTTTTCGGGGTGAAACTGAACACCGTAAAAATTATCGCGGTGCAAAGCCGCGCTGTATGGCTGTACATAATTGGCGGTGGCAATGGTGTCGTTGCCAAGGGCAGCGTAATAGCTGTGCACAAAATAGCAGTAGCTGTGTTCTTTCAGATTGTTGAACAAGGGCGTTTTCAAATGGTAGATGTCGTTCCAGCCAATTTGCGGCACTTTGAGTTGGTGGGCAGGTGGCACAAAACGCTCTACCCGTTCGTTGAAAATGCGGAGGCAATCCGTGTTGTTTTCTTCGCTGAAGTCGCACATGAGCTGCATGCCAAGACACACGCCCAATACCGGTTGCCGCAGGTTTCTGATTACCTCGTCCAATTGTCTTTCCTGCAAATATTGCATGGCGGTACTGGCTTCGCCCACACCGGGAAAAATCACTTTGTCGGCGCGTTGTATCTGCTCCACATCATCGGTAACGACAGCTTCGGCGCCTATTCTTTCCAATGCATACAAAACCGATTGAATATTTCCCGCGTTGTATTTAATAATGACTGTATTCATAACGTTTGTCTACGGCTGCTTTGCTGTAAAGGCAATCTCACCTGCCTTGTTTTCGTCAAAATGCAAAAGTAGGCAGCATGCTTCATTCTTTTTGGGTAAAAAAGAGAAACACCGGCACAGACGCCTTCTGCAGGTGGAAGCGGAGGGCTATATTTTATTGCTAAAATGAACAGAAATAAAATGGCTGTTGTTCTTTTCAGCCCACCGAACCCTTACTTTGTATATTTAGAATCATACATTCATGCAAACCGGAGAAGACATTCGCAGGCTGAATGAAGCCATTGCCCAACAGGCGGTTTTTGTAGATACTTTGCGCGATGAACTGCACAAAGTAATTGTAGGACAGCAATACATGATAGACAGGTTGCTGATCGGCCTGCTGAGCAATGGTCACGTGCTGCTCGAAGGAGTGCCGGGACTCGCCAAAACCCTCACTATCAAATCGTTGGCGCTGGCAGTACAGGCACATTTCAGCCGCATACAGTTTACACCCGACCTGCTGCCTGCCGACGTGGTGGGCACCATGATCTATAACCAGCAGCGAAACGAATTCGTGGTGCGCAAAGGTCCCATTTTTGCTAACTTTATCCTCGCCGATGAAATCAACCGTGCGCCTGCTAAAGTGCAGAGTGCACTGCTGGAAGCGATGCAGGAAAAACAGGTTACCATCGGTGAAAACACGTTTCTGCTGGAAGAGCCGTTCCTCGTATTGGCAACGCAAAACCCGCTGGAACAGGAAGGCACTTACCCGCTGCCCGAAGCACAGGTAGACAGGTTTATGCTGAAAGTAATCGTCGGCTATCCAGACCGCGCGCAGGAACAAATGATCATACGCCAGCAGGTACAGGGCGAAGCGCTTCCCATCGTAAAGCCCATGGTGAGCAAACAGCAAATCATCGATGCCCGCCAACTCGTGAAGCAGGTGTACATGGATGAAAAAATAGAAAAATATATCATCGACATCGTGTTTGCCACGCGATACCCCGACGAATACGGGTTGGGCAAACTAAAAAATCTCATCAGCTATGGCGGTTCGCCGCGTGCCAGCATCAACCTTGCACTTGCGGCAAAAGCGCACGCCTACATGCAACGGCGCGGCTTCGTGATACCGGACGACATCAAAGCCATCTGCAAAGACGTACTGCGTCACCGCGTGGGGCTTACCTACGAAGCGGAAGCGGAAAACATCACTGCCGAACAGGTGGTGGACGACATTATGCGGGTGATTAAAGTGCCTTGATACCATTGCGTAGAAAACAGGTACAAAAACACAGTACCCTTTTGCATCCGGCAAAAAGACTCTCTTCCTGCGACAGGAAAATTTTCGGGAATACATCTACAACCATTGTCATGAACACGACGGAACTGTTGAAAAAAGTAAGGGAATTGGAAATCATCAGCAAGCGGCTGACCAATCATCTCTTTACCGGCGAATACCATACGGCTTTCAAAGGCAGAGGCATGGCTTTCAAAGAGGTGCGTGATTACCAGCCGGGCGACGACATTCGTTTCATTGACTGGAATGTATCGGCACGCATGGGACACACGTACAGCAAAGTGTTTGAAGAAGAGCGCGAACTGAGCGTGTACCTCCTGGTAGATGTAAGCGCCAGCAGTTTGTTTGGCACCAACAAACAAACAAAGAAAGACCTCATCAACGAGATCTGCGCGGTACTGGCTTTTTCTGCCAGCAACAACCACGACAAAGCGGGATTGATTTTTTTTAGCAATGCGGTTGAGAAATTTATCCCGGCGCGGCAAGGCAGGGATCACGTGTTGTACATGGTACGCGAACTCATTCATTTCAACTCGCATTCTGCCAATACTGATATCGTGAAAGCACTTCGTTTTTTGAACAATGTGTCGCGGCACAAAAGCATCGTCTTTATCCTGAGCGATTTTGCCGATGCGGGGTACAAAGAAGTGCTTCGCGTAGCTGCCCGCCGCCACGACGTGATTGGCATACAGGTGTATGACCGCCGCGATGAGCATTTGCCCAAAGCAGGCTTGCTACAGGTGCACGATGCCGAGTCGGGCAAAACCATGTGGCTTGATACCGATGATGCTTATACACGCCTGCAATACAACCGGCAGTTTCACAAAATCATTGACGACGCCAAAGCAGCTTTCCGCAGTGCCGGTGCCGACCTGCTGCAACTGGCTACCGGTGAAGATTATGTAAAAGTGTTACAACAATTTTTTATCAGGAGAGCATGAGGAGGCAGCGCGCGGGAGTAGACAACGGGAAACAGCGGCATTTGCATTCTGCCCGGCAGTGGCTGGCAACTTTGTGCCATTTTCATCCGGTTGTGCGCCTGTTGCTGGTTTCCTGTTTTGTATTGTCGGGTTCCTCTTTGTATTCACAAACTGTGACGGCGACCATTGACCGCGATAAAATCTTATTGGGTGAACAAATCAATCTTGAATTGAAAGCTGAAAACATCAACCTGCGCGAAGCGCCCCTCGCCGGTTGGTTCTCCTTGCCCGATAGCATCAATCACCTGGAAGTAGTGAAGCGATTCCCGGTAGACACCATCACCATCGAGGGACAAACAACGTACATCCAAAACATCACGCTTACGTCTTTTGATTCGGGTAGCTGGCTGCTGCCTCCCCTGCCGTTGACTTTGCAGGGCAATGGAACCGACAGCCTGTTTACCGAAGCATTACAAATCACCATTTTGCCGGTAGATGTGAGCACGCTGCAGCAATACCACGAAATGAAAGACATCATTGATGTGGAAGCCAAACCGGATTACCTGCTCATTGCCGGCATCGTCATTTCTGTGATGTTGCTTGCTGCTGGTACCTGGTATTTCTTCTTCCGTAAAAAGAAAACCATCAGCCCCATATTGAAGCCTGCCCCGGCAAGGTCGCTGTTTGAATCTGCCATCGAACAACTGGAAAAACTGGCAAAAGACAACCCGCCGGCACCGATGTTTTATAACCGGCTGGATGACATTTGCCGAATGTACATACAAAACCAGTTGTACCTCCGTGCATTGCAATTGACCGGCGACGAACTAATGGTGCAATTAAACGCTTACCTACAACCGGAAGCACGCTCTTCCTTTTACCAGTTGATCCGGCTGATCAGCGCGGTCAAATTTGCCCGTTACCAGCCGGCAGAACCCCAAAAAGAAGCGGACATCGGCACGGCCAAAGCCGCCATAGAGCACATTTATTATCATTTGCAACGCAGCCTTCATCAACATGCTTCATAACTGGCTTCAACATATCGAGTTTGCATATCCATGGGTGTTCACTTTGCTGATTGCACTGCCGGTAGTGGTGTATGAATACAGCCTGCGGTACCGCAAAGCGAGCGCTTCCATGCTGGTATCCACCACGCATTTCCTGCAGCAGCCTCGCACTTTCAAAAACATGTTTTTTCACCTGCCTTTTGCATTGCGTTGTCTCGCCATCGTTTGCGTCATCGTTGCGCTGGCTCGCCCCCGCGAAACGTTTACCGAAGAGCAGGATACCGGCGAAGGCATCGACATCGTGATGTGCTTCGACATCAGCGGCAGCATGATGGAGCGCGACTTTTTGCCCAACCGGCTGGAAGCTGCCAAAGAAGTGGCTTCGCAATTTGTGCAGGAACGCGCCGGCGACCGCATTGGCATCGTCATCTTCAGCAACCTTAGCTTTACCCTTTGCCCCGTAACAATCGATCACAATGCAGTACTTAGCCAGATTGCCAACATTCAAAGCGGTTACCTGCAGGACGAAGGCACAGCCATCGGCAGCGGGCTGGCTACCAGTGTAGACAGGCTGCGCAACAACAAAACAAAAAGCAGGATTGTCATTCTGCTGACCGATGGCGTTGATTTTGGCGGTACCATCTCGCCCGACATTGCCCGCGACATGGCGAAGCTGTATGGCATCAAAGTGTACACCATTGGCATTGGCAGCGAGCGCGAAATAGAAGTGACGGTAGACTCGCCGTTTGGTCCAATGATCCAAAAGAAAAAACTGGAATACAATGAAGGGTTGCTGCAAATGCTGGCGCAATCGACCGGTGGTCAGTATTTTCATGCCACCGACCGCCAAACGCTGCAAAAGATTTATGCCAGCATCAATACACTTGAAAAATCGAAAATCGAAGTAACGACTTTCAAGCGATACACCGACAAATATGCACCCTGGTTGCTGGCTGCCCTTGTCCTGTTGTTTATTGAGCTGATGCTTCGATATACCATCTTCAAAAAGTTCCCTTAGCAATTTCTTTTTATCCTACTTTTAGAGCATTGAAATGTGCGATCAATCCATCCTGTGCGGTATCCTCCTGTCATCAAACTTGTCTGCAACTCTTTTCTATAAACCAAATGCCTTATTATGAAAACACTCTTCACTTTTTGTTTGTTGTCAATGTCTGTTTTTTGTTTCGGACAAACCAGTTTTCGCACGGGAATCAGTGGTATTGATTATTCGATACTGGTTGACGCAGTGCAGCTGACTGACGGAAACTATGTGGGCGTTGGCTATGCGGAAGACTACGCCTTTTCTAACACCGATTATGTTTACCTGGTGAAAATGAATAACAGCGGAACGGTGCTTGCCACCAAAGCCATTACCGGGGACAATTTACCCTATAGCAATACAGAGGGCATCGACATCATCAAAACCAGTGATGGCAACTTAGCGGTGAGCGGTACGTTCAATGATGTAATGACGCTGTTCAAATTTGACAACAACCTGAACTTATTGTGGCAAAAACAATACACGCACCCAACGGCAGACTACAGCACCGGCACAAGGCTATTGCAGACAAGTGATGGCGGATATATGATTGCCGGTTTTTTGGAGCAATACGGATTGGATTTCGACTATCACTATGCAGGAATGTTAGTGAAAACAAACAGTACAGGTGATGTGTCCTGGTCGAAGCAGTATTTTGAATTGTCAGATGATACTTTCGGTGACCGGGAACTTTACGACATTACCGGCACGAGTGACGGAAACTATGTCTTGTTGATCAATTCCTATAGCAATAATACTAATGTTGAAGACACCACTTACCTCGTGAAAATCAATGGCTCCGGAAACGTAATTTGGTCCAAGTACATCAGCTTCGCGGACCTGGCTACTGAAGTATTTTCTATGTCAGAAGCCAGCGATGGCAGTTTGATTTTATCCGGCATTGCTTACCCGACAAGTGATGCACCCAGTAATGAAGATGTTGAACGTTTATTGGTGATCAAATGCAGCGGGGAGGGTAATGTTACCTGGGCAAAAATGACTGACAACGGAGAAGAAACCTATCTGTATGCCTGGGAAAACGTACAAGATACAGATGGAGGTTATATCTTATCTGGAAGCAGCCTGTTGTACGATCCAGCCATAGAAGATTATTCCAGCAGTCCATACTTCCTGAAAGTCAGCAGTGGTGGCACTTTGCAATGGACAAAAGTAATCAGTGATGTGAATGTAAATGGAGAAGGATACGGACTGATCAAAACTGCTGATGGTGGTTACCTGGCTACCGGCGATGCTTACAGCAACAACAATGAAGTAGAATACGGTATGATGTACAAATTCAATTCTGCTTTTGGAATTTGTGGCAACATCGGCACTTTTGGCGGGCTTACCACTTTGTCTGCCACCGCCATCTCCAAAACACCTGAAGTAAGCAATCTGATTGTAACCACATCAAGCGCTCCGGTAGAATCCTTAACATCGGGTTCCGGCGTCAACCTCTGTTCACTCCTTCCGTTGCAATTGCTTACGTTCAACGCTACGCTGCAAAACAACCATGTAAACATCGAATGGAAAACCGCTAACGAAATCAACACCGATTATTTTACCGTTGAACGCGGCAGCCATGTAAACGCTTTCAATGCGTTAAAAACGGTACCTGCCAAAAGCAACGGCAGTGCGGTGCAAACCTATACCACCACCGATGTACAGCCATTGCCGGGCACTTCCTATTACCGCCTCAAACAAGCAGATAAAGATGGTGCCATCACTTATTCCGGCGTCGTATCTGTAATGGTAACTACCAAAGCTGTTGTTGTAATCAGCCCCAACCCGGTTCACGAAGTGATCCGGGTGCAAATGCAAAGTGGCGCGGCTTCACAAGTGGTATGGCAGGTATCGGACATGACGGGAAAAATACTGTCATCGCAAACCAGCAAACTGGTAGCCGGCAATAATTTCATCACGATTCCTGCGGCTTCGTTGTCAAAAGGAATGTACCTGCTCAAAGTGGTGGAAAACGGTGCCGTAAACACTATAAAATTAGTCAAGGAGTAAGCAGTTGAATGGAAAATTCTATTTGGACCACGAAGTTGATTTACCCGTTCAGGGATGCTTCGTGGTTCAAATTTGAAACCTGTTAATCAGCTGATCAATAAATACAGACGATCCTCAGAACGGCCGTTTGAACAGAATGGGATGTAGCTTTTGCAGGCTGTCTTTTTCACCCGCCGGCAAAGCAGAAAACGTTTGGTTGTATTTGTCTTTTGCCACATAACTTTTCATGTCTTCCTGCGCCTGCAATACTGCATCGCCAAGGATTCCACGGATGCCCATCGTTACCGTTCCTTGCTGCACCAATTGAAATCCGACTGGCAAATGCCCGCTTTGGTCATAGGCATGCAGCCAACTGTTGTACACTGCCCTGTGTATGTCATTGCGGTCACCCTTCACCGGCATACCGTTGAACGTAATGTGGCTGGTACTATCCACGACCATCACACTCGAATCCATGTGGAGCAACGTATCGGCAGGCTGCGTATCGGTGACAAGCGGAGTTTGCTGCAATCCCGTATCCATCGAAGTATGCAGAGGTTCGGGTGCCGGCTGACACGAAACGGCAGCCAACATATACATCGAAACTGGGACAAGTATCTTTTTCATCCTCATCCAGTTACACGAATGATACCAAAATCAATGGATTTTTCTCCTTATTCCACGGTTTGTCCCGGAAACCGGCAAGGGTCATTTGTGAACATTTATTTGAAAAAACAAGCTATACAAATCGCATTTGCAAACCATGGTCAATCATCATTACAACATCAACGTAACCTGGACAGGAAATACCGGCAACGGGACAGCCACCTATCAATCTTATGAACGTGACCTGCTGATTGTGGCTGACGGCAAGCCCGCCATTCCAGGCACCTCAGAGGTTTCGTATCATGGCAACAAAACACGGTACAACCCCGAAGAATTGCTGGTGGCTTCGCTTTCCGCCTGCCACATGCTGTGGTTTCTTCATCTCTGCGCAGTCAATAAAATTGTAGTAATGGCGTATGAAGACAACGCAACCGGTACCATGCAAACAACCCCGGATGACAGCGGCCATTTCACCGAAGTTACGCTTCATCCCACCATCACCATTGCCGGCGAAGCAACTGAAGAACGGTTGCAACACTTGCAGCACAAAGCCAACCAGTTGTGTTTCATTGCCAACTCCTGCAAATTCCCGGTAAACCATGCACCGGTATATGTTTTTCAATAATCCAATACAATTTCTTAATAAAAGAGATCAAAACGATGTGCAGTTTTTTTTATCCAACGTTTACAATGATCATTGTCATGGGTAACAGATAACGGCATTGATCAAATGGAAATGATGATGGTGTCTGTTGCAGACTCTTTGGGGATGATGTCTTTGTTTTCAAACGTTATGACGCTGCCATTGGAATTGTAGGTAATGGTATAGGTAACCATCAATTGTTCATTGTTTTTTACCGTGCCTGCCAGTTGAAAGGTGTCTACAAATGCGTTGCCTGCTGAAGGAAACTGCTTCAATGCTGTGGCGCGGTAGGTTCTTTTGCCAATGATGACGCGATGGTGAGCATCTTGTTTGCTGATGGTAACCACAACCATTGCACGCGCATCGTCGTAAGCAGCTGCGCTATAATTGCTGCCGCTGAACAGCGAGATGCTGATTTCTTTTTGGATGGGTTGGGCACTGATGAACAAGGAAAGATTATTGGGAAATACCAGTGTTACCACAAACAGGATTGGTAAAAACAAGAGTAGCTTTTTCATAAAAAATCGTTTACAATCATCGTCACTCTTACGCTTAAGAATGTACCAGCCGGTGCCGGTATTGGGCAGCTTTAGATACAAACGGAGACAGGCAATGACCAATGGTGGAAACAGAATGCAGAACGGTTAGTGCATCTCACCGACGTTTCAACCAGGAGAAAAAACTTTGCTGCTGAATTGTATCGCAACCGGACAAAAACTGTTACGCTCCGATACAAAAATTGCTTGCTGACTGCCCCCAACTTTCCCCTATTTTTACGACCCAATTTTGATTATGTATTCACAGGAAGAAACCATCAGGTGGCAGCAAAAGACAATGGAGTTGGTGAAACACCCGGAGACTATTTCAACCGGCGAACTGGAAGACCTGAAGCAAGTGCTGCGCTTTCACGAATACCGGTATTATGTACTGAACGACCCGCTTCTCTCCGACTATGAATACGACACATTGTATGCGGCACTGCTGCGGGTAGAAAAAGAAGATCCAACGCTTGTAACCCCCAACTCGCCATCGCAACGCGTGGGCAAAGGGCTTACCAAATCGTTCCCAACGGTGCAGCACCTTGTCCCCATGCTGTCGCTCGAAAATTCTTACAACGCAGAAGACCTGAAAGATTGGGATCGCAAGGCAAGAGAATTGTCCGGCCTGGAAGAAATCGAGTATTGTGCCGAACCCAAATTTGATGGCGCGAGTATTTCACTCGTGTACAGCCACGATCAGCTGGTGCGCGGCATTACGCGCGGTGATGGTGTGCAGGGAGAAGACATTACCACCAACATCCGGCAAGTTCGTTCCATTCCGCTGTCGGCGTCGTTTTCAAAGCATGGCATTGAAGAAATCGAAATCCGTGGAGAAGTCATCATTCCCCGCGAAACATTTACCAGGTTCAACAACCAGCGAATGGAAGCCGGGCTGCCGTTGTTGGCCAATCCGCGCAATGCGGCCAGCGGTTCGCTGCGCATGATAGACCCAGCCGAAGTGGGCAAACGCGGGCTCGAAGCCTTTCTGTACCACATCAGCGATTACACAACTACGAGCGGCGTGCAGGTATCGGACGAAGCCGATCATTCCAAAGAAAATCTATCACGCAAAAATGCCCCATTTACTACGCATTCTGCTTCGCTGGAACTCTTGTGGAATCTTGGTTTCCGCAGTCCCAACAAAGAAAAAAAGGTTTTGAAAGGCATTGATGCCGTCATACAATATTGCCACGATTTTGAAAGCGGGCGCGACGAGCTTCCATACGAAATAGATGGCATGGTGATTAAGGTAAACGACCTGTCGCTGCAGGACCAACTGGGCATGACCTCGCATCACCCGCGCTGGGCGATGGCGTTCAAGTTCAAAGCGCGGCAGGCAACGAGCAAACTCGTGTCGGTAGAATTTAACGTGGGCAGAACAGGTGCCGTAACGCCGGTTGCCAAAATAGATCCTGTGCACATCGGTGGCGTAACGGTGGGCAGCATCTCCATTCACAACGAAGATTACATCAGGGATAAAGACCTGAAGCTGGGCGATGCTGTGCTGGTGGAACGCGCCGGCGACGTGATTCCTCAGATCGTGAAATCGTTGCCAGAACTGCGCACGGGTGCAGAAACCAACATCATTTATCCAACGCATTGCCCGGTGTGCAGCAGCAAATTGTTTAAGGAAGAAGGCGAAGCGGTGTGGCGTTGCGTGAACGCCGAATGCCCGGCGCAAACACTGGAACGCATCATCCATTTTGTAAGCAAAGACGCGATGGACATCAAACAGTTTTGGCGAAGCCAATGTGCGCAAATTTAACCAGTTGGGTTTGCTCGACGATGTTCCGGGTATTTACAAGCTCGACTTCGTAAAAATTGCGGAAACTGGAAGGGTTCGGGAAAAAATCTATTGACAACCTGAAGCAATCCATTGAAGCTTCTAAACAACAGCCGTTGTACCGGCTCATTTATGGACTGGGTATCCGCTATGTGGGTGAAACCACTGCCAAAACACTTGCCAACGCGGTGCATTCCATCTTTGATTTTACCACCAAAACCGAAGAAGAATTGCTTCAGCTCGAAGACATTGGCGTGAAGGTTTCCAAAAGCATCTTTCACTTTTTTTCGCAAGCACAGAATATCCATATGCTCGAAGAACTGCAACAACTTGGTGTGGAAGTCAGGAATCAGAAACGGCAGGCAGCAACCGGGAAAAATACATTGCAACAGCAAACTTTTCTGTTTACCGGCAGTCTTACCCAACTTACACGCAGCAAAGCCGAAGAATTGGTAGAGCAGCACGGTGGAAAAGTGGTGAGTGGCATCAGCAGCAAGCTCAACTACCTGGTGGTGGGCGAAGATGCGGGCAGCAAACTGGAAAAAGCAAAGAAGATCAATACCATCCGCATCATCAGTGAAACCGATTTTCTCAACATGATGGAAGATTCAGCATCGCTTTGACAGCAAAACAAAATTTTTCGTCTGCAGATGGCTTCCTTTTTCTATTTTTAATCTTTGCTTTTGCACGATGAAGATACAATTAACGCTTTTGCCATTATCTGCCATTCTCTCCCCGTTGCAAATGCACAGGTATCAAATCAACATTTTATCATTTCCATAAAACAAACGTGTTTAAACACCTCACTATGAAATTCAAATTTGCATTCATGATTGTTTCTCTTGCTGTAACGACGCTTGCACAGGCACAAACCAAACCGGAAGAAACAGAAATCTGGGAACCGGTTCCATCCATGGTAAAACCCGGCAACACCAATGCCGACGCACCTTCAGACGCCATCGTGTTGTTTGACGGTAAAAACCTTGATCAATGGGTATCGGTGAATGACAGCAGCAAACCTGCCGGATGGAAAATATCAGACAACGTGTTAACGGTGGATAAAACTGCCGGGAACATTCAAACCAAACAATCTTTTACCAATTACCAGCTGCACATTGAATGGAGAGAACCAACCGTGCTGAATGGCAAAGGGCAAGGTCGTGGCAACAGCGGCTTGTTCCTGGCTTCGATTGGCCCCGGCGATGATGGCTATGAACTGCAAATTCTTGATTCTTACAACAATCCAACGTATGTAAACGGGCAGGCAGGTTCTATTTACAAACAAACTGCTCCATTGGTGAATGCCAGCAAACCCAATGGCGAATGGCAGATGTATGACATCATCTGGACGGCGCCCCGCTTTAAAGCAGATGGTTCCCTGCAAACACCTGCTTTTGTAACGGTGCTTCACAACGGCATCGTGGTGCAAAATCATACCGAGCTGAAAGGACCTACACAGTACATTGGCACACCGGCTTATCGCAAGGCACATGGCGCAGCACCCATCAAGCTGCAGTCGCATGGCGACCCGAGCGAGCCCATCAGCTATCGCAATATCTGGATCAGGAACCTGTAATGGGTTATGTAAAATAAATTTAGAAAAAAGCCTGTTTTGCGATTGCAACAGGCTTTTTCTTTGCCGGCAATCGCCATTTGACAACTCTTCTGCGAGCAAAATATTGTAATGAGTATTGGGATACAGAACAAAGCATTCATGTTGGTGGTGTGCCTGTGCAGTCTTGCTGCGCTGGCTGCCTGTGCCGGGTTCCTGCTTGTTGGTTATGAACCGCTCCTTCAATGGATACTTACCACCACCCAAAAACCGTATCTGGAAGACACCTTGCGGAAGAGTGTGCTGACGCCGGCAAAGTTTCGCACCCTGCGGATGGTAGCGGCGATATTGTTGTTCATCATTCCGGCTGCGGCAACGTTGCTGTTGATGTATAGCCGTCAACTGGTGCGCATCATCCGCTTTGTGCGCAAAAGCATGGCTGGCGGTTTTGGTTCGGTGAGAAATGTGTTTGCACAAAACAGCCGTTCACAAAACATCGCCGTCCTCACCGTGTTGTGTATGGTCACCACCCGGTCGTTGTATTACCTCATTTTTTACCCGTTGCAGTATGATGAAATGTGGAGTTACAATTATTTTACGGCACAGCCATTTTATTACCCGTTTGTAGTCAGCAGCAATTACCCGTTGTATGAAGTATGTACCGGTTTGTTTAAATGGCTGCCTTTCGGGATGAAGGTCAACATCCGGCTGCCCGGATTGATAGCTGGGATCGCTTCCTGCGTCCTGTTGTATGCCTGTCTGCGTGCCTACCTGCATCACCACTATGCGGCGCTTGCGGGCATGGTGTTGTTTGCCTGTATGCCGGTATCCACCTTTTATATGCTGTATGCGCGGGGCGTCATGTTCAGTTTGTTGTTTGCCATCCTTGCCTTGTTTTGCCTCCTGTTCTGGATTTGTCAACCACACCGGTATTCTTATCTTGTTCTCTATGTGCTGGCAGCAGCAGCGGGGATGTATGCAATGCCCACACAGATATATTTACTGGTAGTATTATTCATTATATCGTTGGTGATTTGCCTGCGTCATTTTCCATCGCATAGCCGGTATCTTGTGTATGCACACCTGGCTGCCGCTACCGGATCGTTGCTTTTGTATGCGCCCCTGATGGCCGGTTCAGGCATCTCGCTCCTCCTTTCTTCAGCCGTCAATCAAACTGGTAACACTCTTTCCTGGTCAGATATATTCCAGTACAACGCCGGCGTATCGTTTTTCTTCACCGGCTATGGCACTGGTTTGCTGATACTGGTGCTACTTTTGTTGGTGACAATCGTATTCTATCGCCAGCAGGAATCCCGCTTATTGGGCTGGTTTTGCGGGTGCCTGTTGCTGTTGCCCTTGTTGATTTCAGCCATGCAGAATGTTACCATTCCGCCGCGTGCACTGGCATTTACAGGTCTTATCGTCCCGCTGTCTTTCGCGGTGTTCATTGCAACTTTTAAAACGATCCGCAAATCATATTTGATCATGTCCATCATTGCTGTAGCAGGCACCGGAAGCGCTGTCATCAGCCACCATCACCCCTTTCTCAACTGGAGTTTGCAACAGGACAAAAGAGCCGAAGAAATATTCAATTTATTTGTTCAACACCACGTTACAACCTGTTACGATCATAGTGCCGGGTCAAACTTTTTTTATTATCATCCTGCCCTTGAATATTACTATCGCCTTGAAGACAGAACTTTTGTATTGTTTACCAATGCTGCCAACAGCCTGCGTTACAAACCATTGAGCAAGAGTGACCACTACGATTGTATTGTCTATCACCTGCACGATACTGTTGACACCATCCACTACCGGGAATGGTATCGGAATGAAGAGGAAGATTTTAAAATCCTGATCCGGGAATGGCAACGCTAATAAGGCATTGATTCTGCTTTGTCCTGCCGCAATTTGTCCTTGAAAAATTGCTCGAAGCGTTTATCCGCACCTTTTTCCACCACGATGAGGTCGCCGTGTTCGCGCGCATACGGATGGGTGATGCTGTCGGCGATGTAGGCAGACTGAAAATATTGCACATATTTTTCTTTCAGTTCTTCTTGGTTGGTGGTAATGAGGATGAGGTTGGAAAAATGAACACTATCGGGCAGCCAGTACAAAAAACTTGCATTGTCGCTATACACTTCGGGAAGATGGTACTGATGGCGGTAATAGTTGACTGCGCCGGCCATGCCATAATTGTTGGCAAAAATCAGGGTGTTCCGTTGCTCTTCCTCCGACAAAGAATGATATGCCTTGCCGACTTTTTCCGCCATTTCTTTCCAGCCCAGCATGTCGGAAAAATCTTGCGGCAGCGGGTGGTTTTGCAAATCTTCCCACCGCAATTGACCTGTGTTGGCAATACCCGTTCGGGCATAGATGGCGGCAAGTGTGGGCGGGGCAAACAAGGGCAGGGCGACCGGCAAAAAGATCAGTCCAATTACCAAGGGTACACTGGTAAACAGGTAGCGAAATGACTGCCGTTTTACAGCAGTGCTTTTTTCCAGTGCTGTGGCGCCAAAGGCAAACAATACGGGATAAGCACCCAGTGCATAATATCCTTTGCCATGACCGGCTATCAACAAGAGAATGACGAACAGGTAAGCGATGCCCACAAAGCGATACCGCGTTTGCCCGCCGGCTGAAACGCTGTACCAGCCCGACAGCCAAATGAACAGGCAAGGCAAAAACATGACCACCTGGCTCACCAAAAATGCAGTGGTGCTTACATATTGCAATTGCGTTTCGTGCAGTTGGTTCATGTGATACACGACGGGAAAATGATGCACATACTGCCACCACAGGTTGGGTAGAAAAATGACAAATCCCAGCAGAGAAGCAAGCCAGAAATGTTTGTTGAGGAATACGTTTCTATAGGGTGACAACAGCAACCCGCCCACGAGACTAACGATGTAGAACAGCACTGAATATTTGCTCAGCATACCCAACCCGGCCGCCACGCCAAAGAGGTACAGCCAACGGTTAGCACCCGTCTGCACATAACGGATGATGGCAAAAACGAGAAGCGACCAGAAAAACACTTCGGGGGCATTGGGTTGAAACAGAAAAAAGACCCGCAGGTAACCCGTCATGATAAACGTAAGAAACAGGAGAAACAATGCAAACTTTTTACCACCCAGCAATAGTACCAGCCACCCCATGATAAACAAGGTAGCGGCGCCAAACATGGATGGCCACAACTTGATCCAGAACATGCCACCGCCCAACACATGCGTAAGCCATGCAAAAACGCTGAGCAAAGGCGGCACTTCCATAAAGCCCCAGTCGAGATGATTTCCTTCGGCTAGGTACAAAAACTCATCGCGGTGCGGTTCATACATGCTGTGTTGCAAGAGGTAAGGAAGCAATAATTTGAGAAAAATCAGCCCGTACAAAAACGTTTTGTTGCTCATGATCGCAGCCATTTTGAGAAAGGAAAGATACTATGCATTTGCATAACTGGATTTATTTGGAACGAGGGAATACACAGGTGGCAAATGATGTCATCAGCGGTTGCCAAAGGATCGAACATGGTCGGCAATTGATTTTGATGGATACAGGTTGAAAACGAAGCAACACCGGTGATGTAGCAATAACCGGCTGATGCCAACTTGTTATTTGCTACTGAAAACGACCCCGGCAGACCACTTATATTTTTATCCGCATTTTTGCAGCATGATGAAACCTGTAATGTTTTCGATTCTCCTGTTGTGTGCAACGCTGCACTGCTTTTCTCAATTCAACGACAGTACGCACTACCGGTTCCGATACCTGGGCACCGGCTCGCTCAACAAAACAAAAACGGCAAAAGCTTACCTGCTGAGCAACGGCGCATCGTTTGACGTCAGCAAACCGAAGATTGCGCTCAACAGTTCGGTGAACTGGATTTACGGGCAACAGAACAATGTGTTGTCAAACAACGACTTTTCCGCCGGTGCCAACCTCGATTTTCGAAAGTCAACCAATGCGTTGTATTACTGGTCGTTGATCAACTACCAAAGCAGTTATTCGCTCAAAATCAATTACAAGCTTCAGGCAGGCGGCGGCATTGGGTTTACCATCCTCGATCAGCCCAAACAACAACTGAGTCTCAGCGATGGGTTGCTGTACGAAGCCAACAACCTCACAGACGCTTCGCTCGGGCAGGATGTTTATAGCACAGTGCGCAATTCGTTCCGTCTCAAATACAAGTTTGTGGTCAATGACATTGTATCATTCAATGGAACCGATTTTGTACAACCTTCCCTGTTGTCGCTGGACGATTACATCCTGAGCTTTCGCAACGATGTGTCCATCAAACTGCGGCAGTGGCTTAGTCTGAATGCAGCACTCAACTACAACCGCATCAACCGCACCGGCCGCGAAAACCTGCTGCTCACTTTTGGGGTATCGGTAGACAAATATTTTTAACGTATTCTGAAAATTCACCATTGCTTATTGTTCTGAAATAGGGTAAGCAATAATGAATCTCTTTCATCACGATGATTCATGCTAACATCCGGTCAGGATTAGCATGATTTTTTGGGGTACATTCAGCAGTAAACAATGTCATCATGAGCAATTTTCAACAAGTCATCAATTCAGACAAACCAGTATTGGTCGATTTTTTTGCCGAATGGTGCGGTCCCTGCAAAACGATGGCGCCCATTTTACAACAGGTCAAACATTCATTCGGCGATGCAGTAACCATCATCAAAATAGATGTGGACAAAAACCCGCAGGCGGCGGGTGCTTATGGCATTCAAGGTGTGCCCACCCTCATCCTGTTTAAAAAAGGAGAGGTAAAATGGCGGCAAAGTGGCGTGGTGCCGGCCAATGCGCTGATGAACGTATTGAAAGAGCACCAATCATAATGTTTTACCGGCTACCGATGGTGTGCGCAGCTACGCCTTCACTCGTAATTTTCACCGGTTGAATAAACCCGTCCTTGTCAAAGTGCATTTCTTCTATGCAGGTGGCGCGGTGGTTGGCAGCTGTTTCACCCAGCGGCCGGCGGTGATATACGATGAACCACTTATTGGCTTTGGCATCGTGCATCACTGAATGATGCCCGGCACTCGTCGCTACAGCGGAATCCTGTTGCAAGACTGTCGCAATGCGTTTGAATGGACCAAATGGCGAATCGGCAATGGCATAGGCTACTTTGTAATCGGGATTGCCCCAACCGCCTTCGCTCCACATAAAGTAATATTTGCCATCTCGAATGAACATGTACGGACCTTCCACGTAGCTTTGTGGCGTAATTTCCTTGTACATCGTGCCATCAGGAAAAGCTTCCAGCCCTGTAAAATCTTTTTTCAGCTTCACCACATTGCAATGTCCCCATCCGCCATAATACATGTAATAGCTGCCATCGCTGTTTTTAAATACAAACTGGTCTATTGGCTGTGCACCGTTTACAATATCATTGATCAGGGGTTTGCCCAGCAGGTCTTTGTATGGACCTTCAGGCTTGTTAGCCACCGCCACGCCAATGCCGCCCACTTCGCCTTCGTGCACGTCGTTGGCGCCAAAAAACAGGAAGTATTTCCCGTCTTTCTCCAACACAGCCGGTGCCCACATGGCGCGGTTTGCCCATTTGACCGCCGCTGTGTCTATTACCTGCGGATGTTTTGTCCAGTGGATGAGGTCGGGCGATGAAAATGCATCCATAAAAACCTGCTCTTCGTATCGCGCCGAATATGTCGGAAAAATCCAGTAATTGCTACCATAAATCACACCTTCAGGATCAGCATACCAGCCGGGAAATACCGGGTTGCCCGATTTTGCAGAAGCAGAAGCCGATGTTTGTTGCGACCGGCAGGATGACAAGGAGAAAAAGACAATGGCTGCGCAACAGCAAGCAGGGAGGATGTGTTTCATATAACAAGTGTTAGATAAGTGCTGCTGCAAGATAAGGGTTGACAGCCGTTTCATGAAAAAAGCAGCGCCTGGACAAGCGCCGCTTCGTCAATGAATTTCCCCATTTATAAAACACTCTCCCGGGCAGTGAGCGGATCTGTTTGGTTGCGGACCCCATGGGTAAGCGCGAATGTGCTGTTTGTGGCACAATTGATTGTTAGTGGCAGTGCCGTTTACCGGCTTTTGATTCGTTTAAAATGTATTGTCCTGAGTGCGTTTTCCTGTTTTGTTGCTCAACCAATGTCTGTTGCCGGCTCACTTGGTTCCCTCAAATCGACTCTGTCTTCGGCTTTCTTCCCATTCTATGTCTTCATCAATCTGTTCAGCCTGCTGTTTGCCCGGTGTTGTTAATTTTCAGGTCATCGGTAAGTCAATTGAACTGCTTTCTATTAGACGTACTTCTGTTGACTTAGGAAATAGGTAAATGTTTGATCACCTTCCTTTTTTTAAATAGGATGCCAACGATGAACGAATTTCATTTCAAATTCGCTGACCGCCCGTTCATGCCTTTTTTAAACAACTCCTTCCCGGCTTCATTGTTTGCATCGTCCAGTTGTTTGGTGATGACGATGAAGGCAATCACGAGGTAGAGATAAATGTTCACCGGAAATTGTACAAATGCCTCCTGCGGAAAATTGCCGATGTACAGCGCAAACAGGATGAGCACCATCGCAAAGCAGATGGCTTTCAGTTCCGGATCGCGTATCGAAAAATAGTTGTTGATGCCCGTTCGCAGCGCGAGAAACATAAAGGTGAGAAAAAAGGCGAGCCCGATCCAACCCAGTTCAACCGCGACACGCACCAGCCCGCTGTCCACTTCAAAACTGGAAAGAAAAGAGCCGGGCGAAAACCGCCGTCCCCATGCACCCGCAGCACCAAGTCCTGCGCCTATCGGGTGCGATAACATGAACGGCTGAATGCGTTTTTGATTGTATTTGCGCAGTTTGTACGATTCGTCTTCGTTCGGGCTGAACGCCGACTGAAACCTGCGGATGGTGCCATTGCTCGTGGGTACCACAATGAGAAAACCAAAAGCGAGCCCCGCCATCACCAGCCAGGGAATCATTTTCATCGAAAATTTGAGGATGGCAAACATCATGATACCCGCCGGCAACAGCACGAATGCGCCGCGGGTGCCACTGTACAACATACTCCAGGTGCAGAGCGCAGCTACGGTGATGAGCCAGATTTTTCGCCCGGTGGTTGCAGGTCCTGTCAGCAATCCAATGCAGAGCATGGTAGTGGCAATCATGTTGTAGGCAAACGCGACGGGATCTGAAAAAATTCCCGCTTTTCGCCAGTGACCGTCAATGAATAACAGGTCGGCAATGGCAGGGTCTGAGTGCAGCCACGCTTCTTCCGACGCTGTAAACCCAATAAATTCCTGCTTCAATCCATACAAGGCACCAAACACAGACAACAGCAGCCACAGGTTGATGAGAAACCTCACAAACGACAACGAACGGATGTGCACCACAAACACAAAGTACATGAGCATGACTTCGGCAATGGTGCGGATGGTATAAACCCAGGCAAGACGCGACTCAGCAGCCGGATTGCCAAATTGAAACAGGTTGTAACCTACCCAGATGAGGATTACGACAGACAGCGGTCCTTTCAGTACCCCCCAATCAGGTTGCTGTTTTTGTTTGATAAAAAAAGACAAGATCAGCATGTACTGCAGCCCGTCCATCAATGTCCCGAAAGGAAAATTGATCCCGGCTTTCATGATGAAGAACAGCAGGTAAGCCATGGTGAGCAATACCACGATGCCAAAACGAGGGAACGCCACGATGCAATACACAACGGGTAGTGCCACCGTAACCACCAGCGCCATCATGCCCATGGTAAATCCCTGCGATGCGACCAGCAAAGCAAAGAAAACCGCAGAACTCAGCAGAACGATGATGCCTGCCGGGCTCATCAGCCGCTCCGTCATGCGCAGCGATAGAAAACGCTGCCACCTGCTTTGTGACGTTGGTTCTGATATGTCTACAAGGAAAGAATGCATGTGGCTGATAATGCTTTGTTAGCGGTGATAAAATTAAACGACCGCAGCACGGCAATCGCTTAAAATGCCCTTAGAAGATGAAGGGAGTTTAAGGTTATTTTCAGGTGAAGACTTTTGCGTGGCACAATTCTTTTTCCCCACTGCCGATGTGGCATTTTATTCGTAGTAGTATCCCATACCCGGCAGGAAAAGCATTGCATCGCCGGCAGTCACACATGAGAAACACCAGCCAGCTAAGCAAACACGGAACGGAAAAGCTTAACGCTATCATTCAACGAAACAAACGCAGGATTGCCCAGCCCGCGAACAGCAGTTACCAGCAGGTACAACTGTTTCCCCTGTTGCCGCACCCTGGTATGCGGGCCGCAGTGATTGTGCCGGTAAAAAATGAAGCCCACCACCTGTGCAACACACTCGACGCGCTGCGAAACCAATCGGATACTACCGGGAAACCGCTCTCCCACTTTTTCTACGAAGTGCTGCTGCTGGCTAACAATTGTACTGATGCAACCTTTGCCGTTGCAAAAGCTTATCAACTGCAACATCCATCGTTTCAATTACACGTTGCAGAGATTCAACTGCCCAAACACACTGCGCACATCGGCACCGTACGCCGGTTGCTGATGGACGAAGCTTTTCGCCGCCACATGCTGAACGGTCACGACGGCATTATTCTGTCTACCGACGGTGATACCGAAGTAGATGAGTGCTGGATTGCCAATACGATGTACGAAATAGAAAACGGGTACGATGCTGTGGGCGGACGCATCCTGACAAGGCGGGTTTCCTGCGATTCCCGCCGCTATTTTTTACAGGATACAGCCTACCGCTACCTGTCTGCAAGACTCGAAGCAATGTGCGATCCGGCGGATAGCGACCCTTGGCCACGGCATTTTCAATGCTTTGGCGCGAGTATGGCCGTTCGCTGTTCCGCTTATCAAAAGGCTGGCCGATTGCCTGTAATTCCGTTTCTCGAAGACGAAGCATTTAGCCGGGCACTTTACCGGATCGACGCAAGAATCCGGAAGTCACCGGCAGTGAAAGTCTATACTTCTTCCCGGCTCACGGGTCGCGTGCCGGTGGGGCTATCGGCGCATCTTGCCCACCTGGCTGCGATGAAACAAAACTGCGTGGTGCAATACGTGGAATCGCCAACGGCGCTGATGGCAAAAGGCAATCTGAAAAAACAACTGCGCGATTGCTGGCGGCTGCGCAAAAACAAACAATCGTGCGAACGTTGCGTGGGAAACATTGCTTCACAAATCGGTGTTTCACTGCGTTGGCTGCTCGCCGAAATGGACATTGCCGTTTATTTTGGCGAACTGTGGGAAAAAACAGAACAAAAATTGTATGCCGGTGGCTGGCACAAAAAACATCCGCAGGTCAACATTTCAGAAGCCATCCGTGAGTTGCGGCATTGTTTCAGGGATTAACATCAGATAACTGGTTAAAAAAAACTAGAAAGCTGAAAACAGGAAATGATACTACCAAAATGCTTAACCTGCATGAGAGATTAAAACGATTTTTCTTTTGATGAACAACAAAACCATATTGACAGGAACATCTCTACCGGGAACAATAAATTGCCCTGATATTCATTGGAATTTTCCGGGTTAACAATAATGGCAGTTGAAGCAATTTCGTTCAAAACAAAAGATTGTCGCGCTTCAAAAGTACAAGATTACGTCTTCATACTACAAATCATACCCTGCTGAACACATCCATGCGGTATTTTTCTTCCCGCTTACCGTATAGGTGAAGAAGCCGCGCATCGGGTTCGGTAAAGAGATCATGCACTTCATCACCGGTGAGCGGGTAGTCGGGTACTAAAGGCAGCCAATGCACCAAAATGAGGTCGCCATTGGGACTCAGGCTGTTCACAATTTTTTCTTTGGCGTTTTCGAGGTCGGTTTTGGATAAATAATATCCTACTTCACTCATCACCACCAGGTCAAATGTTCCTTCGGGATAATCGCCGGGAAAAGCTGCCTGCTGAAACCGGACGCCCGGCTGGCGGCCAGCCGCTGACGGGCTTTGCGCAACGGTGCTTCGCTGATGTCAGTAGCCAATAAATGGCGGCAACGCCGGCTCAGCATAGCGGTGAGCACACCAATGGAACACCCGATTTCCAGACCCTTTTCGTAATGCGGCTTGGGCAATGCAGCGATCGTGGCTGCGTATTTCTTTTTTTCATAGTCACTTGTCTCAAACTCCCAGGGATCGTCGTTTGCGTTGTACACATCATCAAAATACCCGGGTGGTAATGTAGGTTTCATAATTGTCGGTTGATATAATATTCACAATCGGTGTCGAAATGACGAAGCACTTCTGCGGAGAGCATAAAACCGTCCGGATCATCATTGATGAGTCGGGTGGTTTGCGAAACATGTTTTTCAATGGCTTCTTTTTTCAGTGCCACCCATTGGCCGATGTCAAGGTACACAAAAGAACCGGCAAGCCCGGCTACATCGCCGGGCTGCCCAAGTTCGTAAAGCCAGATGAGATATTCGAGAATTCGGTAGTTGCGCTCTACATCATCGGGCGGGTTCATCAGCATCTGCCAGGTGGCGCGGTGGTCGCGGTGCGGATCTTTTTCATAAGGCACCAATACCAGGTCGGGTTGCAGCAACGCAATGAGCAAATGCAACGCTTTTGTGTTTTGCACAAATTGGTCTTCCCCGGCGGCAGGCAGTGCCCCGTCTTTTTTATTCATAAAAAATACATTGCCTTCAGGTACGCCAAGTTGTTGCAATGCGTTGGTCGCTTCCACCCTGCGTATAGCCGCAACCGATTCAGGTGGATATGCCACTGAACCGGGATGCGACATGCTGCCATCGGTGGTAAAAATCACAAACACTTCCTTTTGCTGGTTGCGCATACTGGCAATGAGACCACCGCAGCCAAGCGATTCATCATCGGGATGTGGCGCCAGTACCAGGCAGGAAGAAATGGATTGAAAAAAACCGGGTGACAACGGTATTGCTTGATCAAAAAGTTTGGTCAGGTTCATTCCAAAGGTTTTGTACAGGTGTATTGCTTTGTAACAGGTAATTTGCCACATCGAGCAGGGCGGCGTCGGGTGCGGGCTGACGCAGGTAAAAAAGAAGATCCCTTACCTTTTTTTCGATGGTAAAAGGTTGCATCAGTCCGCGGGCACCAATGCATTTGGACGACTGCTCAATTACTGATAAACAAATCTTTTCTATGGTGATGCGCGTCATATTGGCAAATGCGACGAGCCGAGAAAACATAGCCTCCTGTTGACGCCATTGGTCGAAATGGGCGGCCGACTGTTGCAGCCAGAGATTGCCGGTGGCAAGTTGTGTCGTCATGTCTGCCAGCCGGGCATTTTGCATGGTGTCGCCGGTTCGGTTCAGTGTTTTAAGATAATCCACCGTACTGTTGAAAATGGCTTCTGCACCACCCAGTTGTACCGCGGCAAAACGTATGGCACCACCGCTGAAATAAGGTTGCCGGAAATACTGGCCAGGTTCACCAAAAAAGTCGTCGCCCTGCAAGGCATAACCCGAAAAATCAATCGTATAACTAATGGACGAATGCATACCCATTGGTTGCCACGAATCATGGTCAATGGCACTGAGTGACAATTTATCCATGTTGACAATTGCCATCTGCCATCCTTCGCCGGTTGCCGTGCGGATGCTCCCGGTAACGAGCGCGCGCTGCACCAGCCCTGCCCCGGAAGCGAAGGTTTTTTTGCCCGACATCTCATACCGGTCGTCACCTGTTGAGTAAAATGAAATGCCATCGGCAGCCTGCGTATTCCACACACCGAACAGGCAACCATTGGCCGCATCGGCAAACCAACGTTCTTGTTGTGCCGGCGTCGCATATTGATGGATCAACAACAACGCATTCAGATGACCTTCATAAATGCGCCCGACCGATAAACTGGCCCTGCCGGTTGCTTTGAGCAGTTGTAACTGCTTGGGCGTATTGGGGTTACGAAAATCGAGCTCGTTGCCGGGCAGGGCGATTTGCAGCAAGCCTGCCTGCCGCAGCCATTCAATTTCTTTACCGGGTGCCCGGTTTGGCGTGGTGGCTTCCCTGCCGTCCTGTTCCTGAATGTAGCGGAATGTTTCTTCTGTCGTCATGTTGGTTAGCTATGCCTGCAATATAAAAAAGATGTGGTGTACAGAATTGTTTTACCAGACAACCCATCTGAACCAACATCGTGCTGTAATCGGCAAAACAACGGTTTGGAGGTAAAATATTTCCTGCTGAAACTAAATATTGAAGCTCCCAGCTGACCATTTGGATTCTGCAAACAATCAATCGATATCATGGAAACACGGTCAACAGAATGAAATACAAAGGTTGGGGGAAAAAATGGGCGCAACATTGACGCGTCAGTAAATGCTTTTGACTTTGAGAATAATGGTCATCAATCCCAACGGTTCGCGGCGAATCAGGATGTTGTGTGTGGCATTTGCCGATTGCAGCATGTTTTTGTAGGTCTGTATGTTGCTGGTAAAATTTTTATTGATGCCGACAATCACATCACCCACTTTCAGACCTGCTATGTCGGCGGGAGAACCTTCCATGATGTCCATGATGGTGATTTGATTGTCCATAAGGTAAATGCCAAGCCCAGTGTAAGAATAATCGAATGAGTCGCGGTAAAAGCTATTGGGCCGAATGTGAATTTCGCGCGCGCCATAATTGAGCACCACGTTGAAGCGTCGCATGATGTCGTTGCCGATGAGACCGCCGATCTGCGGGTAAGAGGTCACATTGTAGGGATCGTTGAAGATATAAGTCGGCACGTTTCTAAACCGGTAAGGACCAAGTTTGACTTCCCGCACAGTGGTCACTTTCATGTCGGCTTTGCCCCCAAGCCCCTGCGCGAGTGTGGGAAACATCTTTTTCTTTTGTTTGAGAAACGCACTGTCGGTAACAAATTGCTCTGATAGCAGGAAGCAAAGCCCTGCACCGGTATCGAAATAAAAATTGCTGTTCAAGGTTCGTTCGTCTTTAAGCCTTACCGGCTGAATGGGAATGGTGCTAAACTGCGGGTGCAAAACATAGCCACCGCGCTTGTATTTGTAACTGCCTTTTGTCAATATTTCGATGCGGCTCCTGTCGTAGTCGAGCACCACAATGTAGCGATGCAGCAAGCTGTACCCGATGATGCCATCTATCTTTACACCATAGACGCTGGTGAGAATGTCGTAATCGTTGATGTGAAAATCGAGTTTGCTCACAGCGATGCCATTCATGTTCAGGGTATGGTTGTAGGCATATTCTACCTTTCGTACGCCGGCAATTCCTTTGATGGTTGTTTTGCTCATTTCTTTTTTTACCTTCAGTTGCTCGCAGGTTGCAGAGTCGAGCGAGATGCCACCGCTGCCGGTATCCAATACAAAGTTGAGGCTGTCGGGAGAATCGTCGAGGGTGGCGCGGACTATGACAATGCCGCCGGTGAGAACGGTAAACGGAATATAAGTGATGTGACGGGCGGGCGGCATGGGTGGCGACTGTGCGCACAGCCTGACCGGAGCAAACAAACACCAAAACAAAAGCACGCGCCAAAACATCTTTTCCAAAGCAAGCATATCCGTAAATGGAAGTTAAGATACGGGGTTTTTTGTTGCCGCGTGACCCAAATATCATTTTCCTGTGAGATTCCCCGCTGGCTGTTTTGCAAACATCTTATTTGTTAATACAGCTCTTACGGAGAGGATTATCCGGCCGCTATACGATTGTAACCCTTACTTTTGCGCAATTTTCTACCATGAGCAACACGATTTCTTACAACGAATCCATACCATCGCAAAAGAAAAAAATCATTGTTTTCGGCAGCGGTCCCAACCGCATCGGCCAGGGAATTGAATTTGATTATTGCTGCGTTCACGGCTTGTTAGCCATCAAAGAATGCGGATACGAAGCCATCATGGTCAACTGCAATCCTGAAACCGTTTCACAGATTTTGACATTGCCGACAAACTGTATTTCGAGCCGGTATTTTGGGAACATTTGTGGGAAATCATTGAGCTGGAAAAACCCGAAGGTGTGATTGTGCAGCTGGGTGGACAAACTGCCCTGAAACTGGCGAGCCGGCTACATGAAAAAGGGATCAAAATCATCGGCACGTCGTTCGACAACATGGATATAGCCGAAGACCGCGGCCGTTTCAGCGACATGCTGAAAGAGCTTGACATTCCCTACCCGCAATACGGCACTGCCTTTACGGCAGAAGAAGCCATTGAAGTTGCCAACAAAGTGGGTTACCCGGTACTGGTGCGCCCGAGTTATGTATTGGGTGGACAGCGCATGCGCATTGTGATCAACGACGATGAAGTTGAAAAGCGCCGTGATCAGCCTGCTGAAACATATTCCAGACAACAAAATCCTGATTGACCATTTCCTCGACCGTTGCCAGGAAGCGGAAATAGACGGAATTTTCGACGGTGAAGATTTTCATGTAATGGGTGTAATGGAACACATAGAACCCGCTGGCATCCACAGCGGTGACAGCAATGCCGTATTGCCGGCTTTTAACCTTACGCCGCTGGTCATCACGACCATGGAGTATTATGCCGAAAAGATAGCCCGCGAGCTCGAATATTCTCGGGTTGATCAATATACAGTTTGCCATTAAAGACGGCAATGTGTATCGTGATAGAAGCCAACCCCCGCGCCAGCCGCACCACGCCATTTATTGCCAAAGCATACCAGATCCCTTATCTGAACATTGCCACCAAAGTAATGCTGGGTGCCGCCAAACTGAAAGATTTTACCATCGAAAAAAAGCTGGAAGGTTTTGCCATCAAAGAGCCAGTGTTCAGTTTCAATAAATTTCCAAACGTGAATAAGGAACTTGGTCCCGAAATGAAAAGTACGGGTGAAGCCATCCGCTTTATCAAAGACCTGCGCGACCCGTATTTCCGGACGTTGTACAAAGAGCGCAGCATGCACTTAAGCAAATAAAACCAGCCAAAACCGCATGGAAGAGGTTAAGACGCCGATGGCCAATTTCGACGAATTGTTTGCCAGCATATCCAACATACGGGTTGCCGTAGTGGGCGACGTAATGCTCGACACGTACTGGTGGGGCAATGTAGAACGCATTTCTCCCGAAGGTCCTGTGCCAGTAGTGGCATTGAACAAAAAAGAATACCGCATTGGCGGCGCAGGCAACGTAGCGCTCAATACCATTTCGATGGGTGCTGAAACTACGTTGTTCAGCGTGGTGGGCGAAGACGAAGACGCCGAAACACTCCTCAGCCTGCTGCAGGAAGAACACATCGACACCAAGTATATTTTGCGGAGCAATGAACGGATCACAACCAACAAAATCCGCATCATTGGCAGAAACCAGCAGATGATGCGGATAGATTCGGAAGTGACCAACGACATCAGCGATGATGAAGAAATCAAATTGCTCAACAATTTTACCAGTTACGTCAGGCGTTACCAGCCTTCGGTTGTAATTTTCGAAGACTACAACAAAGGTGTTCTGACGGAAAGTCTCATCAAAGCCATCATTGCGGTATGCCGGGAACATAACATTGCTACGGCGGTAGACCCGAAACGGAAAAACTTTTTTGCCTATGAGGGCGTCAACATCTTCAAGCCAAACCTGAAAGAAGTAAGGGAGGCGCTCAATATGCTCACCACAGACGTTTCGGAAGAGCTACTGAAACACATCCATCACCAGTTGTACGACCGGCTTCACCACAAAATTTCACTCATTACCTTATCGGAGCATGGGTTGTTTTTCCAAAAAGGAAATTATGCCAAAGTGATCCCGACGCACATCCGCAACATCGCCGATGTGAGCGGAGCGGGCGATACCGTGATCGCAGTGGTTGCGGTAATGTATGCCGTGACGCGCGACATTACCATTGCGGCAGAAGTCGCCAATGTGGCTGGCGGCATTGTTTGCGAAGGCGTGGGCACCATTGCCATCAACCGGCAACTGCTACTGGCAGATTGCCAATCGTTGCTTTGCGGGTAATCGTTGTTTCCGGCTGTTTGTTTACCAATCCTTATTAGGTGGCTTTTCATCGAAAGATATCAGTTTATATTTCCCTGTTGAAGGCAATACTTTTCTTTGAACCGTAACTTTAAACGGTCAAACCGGGTTTGACATCAGGGAACGGATAGCTGTATCCTGTAAAGTAGCACAATCGTTGCGATGTACACTGCAAGACAACCATTCATCAGTTCCAACTACAATCTATGGAGACCATTACCATTGCCATACACGGCGGGGCAGGCACAATTTTGAAATCAGATATGACCCCGCAACTGGAGACTGCTTACCTCGAAGGACTGGAAGCTGCCTTGTTGGCCGGCTATGCGGTGCTGGAAGAAGGCGGACTGGCCATGAATGCAGTCAAAGCAGCCGTCGTGATCCTTGAAGACAACATCCTGTTCAATGCAGGGAAAGGCTCGGTATTTACCAAAAAAGGCGTGCAGGAAATGGACGCAGCCATTATGGAAGGCAACCAACGAAAAGCTGGTGCTGTGGCAGGTGTGCGCAGCGTGCGCAACCCCATTGAACTGGCGATGGAAGTAATGCAACACAGCAACCATGTTTTCCTAAGCGGGAAAGGTGCCAACGATTTTGCCATCAAACAGGGCGTAAAGCTGGAAGCCGATGATTATTTTTTCTCGCAGTTTCGCTACGATCAGTGGAAAGCCCTCCGCGACTCGGATACGTATTCTCTTGATCATACCAACCAGCAACTCGAAGAACTGATGCGCGATAAAAAATTTGGTACGGTGGGCGCCGTGGCCTGCGATGCTAACGGCAACCTTGCTGCAGCAACAAGCACGGGCGGCATGACGAACAAAAAGTATGGACGCATAGGCGACAGCCCGGTGATTGGTTGCGGCACCTATGCCAACAATGCTACCTGTGCCATCAGTTGCACCGGTCATGGCGAGCCGTTTATCCGCAGTGTGGCTGCTTACGATGTTAGTTGCCTGATGGAATACAAAAGCTTCACGCTGGAAGAAGCAATGAACAAGGTAGTGCATGAAAAACTGTTGGCGATGGATGGAGAAGGCGGAATGATTGGCGTAGATGCAAAGGGCAATGCCGCTCTTATATTCAACAGTGAAGGCATGTATCGTGGTGTAAAAAACAACCACAACCTGTTTCAACTGGCGATTTACAAATAGGATTTACGGATCGAACGAAATTCATTTTTTTATATAAAAAAAGGCAATTGACGCAGTAGATGTCAATTGCCTTTTTCTTTAAAATGAAGTTGATCAATTTTCTATACCTGCCAGTTCAGCAACGGGAACAGGTTGCGGCTTTTTCTTCCGGACAAATTTACGCGAGATGGAATTGTCGGGATAAAACCACAGGATACCAATGGCGAATATAATCCCGAGATAATACCACAATGTGGTGTCCCATACCCGGCTGATAAACATGCCCGCCATGATGGAAACAGTATAGGCGATGGCTGGCGTTCCCAAAATGAGGTCGTTCGTTTTGATGGCATACATTACCTGCTTGTACCCCCATCGCAAAATGGTATATACGAAAATGATGTAAAACAGCAAGCCCAGCAATCCATATTCGACCGCCACTTCGAGGAACGTATTGTGCATGACATGGATTTCCACGTTGGGCGCCCATCGTCCTACCGAATACAAAGATGCCGTTTCATCGCCCCCTTGTCCTAAAATGGGTGCGTCTTTGATGGCTTCAATTCCTGCAGACCAATAATCCACGCGTTCACCACCGCTGTCTTCAGTCATTTCGTAAATAAAGCGTTGCATGGTGGGCGAATCCTGGAAGAAGTACAAGGATGTAAGCCCTGCAATAACTGCCGCCGTCACAATGAGCAACTGGAACGACCAGCTTCGGTTTCGCATCACGAGGTAAACGCCAAGCACCGATACAAAACAAAAGCTCAGCAGTCCGTTGCGCGATCCCATTTGCATGATGAGGTACAACAACGCACCAATGGCTGCCAGCGCCATGAATTTTTCAAAATAGCGGTTGCTCCGTTCAAAAAGAGCCAGGAACAGGAAGACACAAAGTGCGTCGAGAGAAGCGGTGAAATCGCCGTGCGACGCTGCACCAAAATGCAATACACCACCAAACTGGTTCGACACCGTTCCGTACATCAGCGTATAGCTTGCAATGGCGAGAATGATGTATGGCGACAATGCCCGGAACAGGTTCAGTGCATTGTAAATATATTCTTTGCCGTAATTGATAAGGAGTTTCAGGTAAACGAGGAAGAAACCGATTTTCAAGATGCGCGCGAGTACTCTTCCCAATACCGGGATATACGGCAAATGCGCAGGAATGGCAATGGCTTTGCTGATTTCCGGGTGCCGCTTGTAAACCATAAATCCTACAAATACCATCACCATAAAGATGAGGTACAAGGCAACAATTTTGAAGGGTATCATCCGTTTGTTCCGCTTGATGAGATCGTAGGCCAGTACCGGGATGAGCATGGCAATGGCGATGGTTTCGGAATTGGACGAGGTGGTATCGGTTGAGTATACCCCTTCTACAGTAGGAATGGTAAACAGGATGGGGATGAGAAACGAACGGTCGAGTATCACCATCGGCAACAGCACGATCAGGATATACGTTGAATCGCTCTCGACAAGCGACAACCACAGTGCCGCCAACAGCAATACGGAATTGAATATTCTGATGACACCTTTGAGACTGCTAAACATACGGTTGTTAAATGTGTTGATTTATAATTTCATGTTTTCAACGGCTTTTCCCTGTCAGCGTCATTCCGTTTCTACCGGCACTTCTTCCTCGGTTTTCCGCTTTTTTTTCTTGTTTTTCTTGTTCATCATCTCCATCAGGATGGTATGAATGGGTGCGAAATCTTTACCCAGCAACTTTGGTTTTTTCAAAAATGCATAGCCCAGGAACAACCCGATGAGCGAGCACATGATGCTGAAAGCAATGACTTCTTCACCACCCAACAGGAAATAAAAAACACTGAAAAGGGCAATAGACGGAATAACAAGGTATAACGTGAGCGGTACACCATTGAAAAAAGGTTTGATGATCAATTGCTTCCAGGTATCCGGGAACACTTTGTTACGAAGTGTAATGAGCATAATGTAATAATTGATTGTGGATGCAATCAGAATCCCGGCGGCGATCCCCTGCAGGGGAGCACGGAAAAAACTACCGGCATAAATGCTCAGGCACATCAGGCTCATCGAAAATATTTTGCGCTTCAGGTTGCTGATGAGCAATCCTTTTACCCGCATTACGCCATCAGACAACCGCACCGCAATCTGGAAAGGCAGCGCCATGAACATAAAATGCAGCGGAATGACGGCATCTAGCCATCGGGGTCCCAACAGGATTAAGACCAGCGGTTTGCTGAAAATGGCGAAGAAAATAGAAACCGGCAGCAGGATGGAATGTAAGAAAGACAGTGTTTTGTAAAACATCACAAACAACTGGTCGTCTTTTTCAATCTTTACCATCGCCGGCAGCGAAATTTTCTGCACAATATCACCAATGTATCTTCCGGGCAGGTTTACCGTGCGCGACGAGCGCTCAAACACACCCAATGCACCAATGGGAACCACTTTCGCGATCAGGAAATTGACACCCGATGTATTGATGTAATTTGTAATGCGGATAAGCGTTAAAACAATGCCATAGTTGAACAAATCTTTCCAATGCCGCAAAGTGGTGCCGGCTTTCAGCGGCAGCGGCTCCTGAATCCACAGCATGATGAGCTTGGAAACATTGTAGAACAAGGTGGAATACACCAGCGACATCACGCCAAAGCCTTTATAGGCCAGGTAAATCCCGAATACATTGGAAGCCAGCAGGCTGAGGCTGTCGCTGAAGAATATTTTTTTAAACTGAAATTCTTTTTGAAGCAGGTTAATGGAGGGCGAACCCAGTGAATAGAGGATAAAACTCAGCCCGATAACCCGCAACCCAAACGTCAGGATAGGCTGATCAAAAAAGTTGGCAATCGTAGGCGCGAGAAAAAAGAGGATGAAATAAAAAAACAATGCGGTTGCAATGCTGTAATACAATGCTGCGTTTTTATGCCCCGGTTCCACAATTTTTCGTTGCAGCAGTGCGTCGCCCATGCCCGCTTCAGCGACCACATTGCCAAAGTTCATGCAGGCATTCAGGAGTGCCAGCACACCAAAAGCAGCTTTTGCATTGTCGATCATCCTGGCCATGATTGCATAATAACCCAACTGTGAAATGAAGATGACAGCGGTATTCATCAACTGCCACAATCCCGATTTCACAATCTTTTTCTTGTTGATCATGCTATATGGTATTCAGAATTTTTCCAAATAATGACAACACCGGTTTTTTCAGGTACACCGATTTCCAGGAACTGTCGTAGGTGATGGGACGTTTTGTAAACCGCTGCGGCGTACCGGCAATGGTATGATCGTTTTCGACCATCATATAATCAGGCGCCTTGTACGGTGTCAGTCCACATACTCTTACGATGGCGTCGAGCTGATCCTGTGTTTGTTGAGCAAGGCTTTCGTAAGTCAATGTAATTACATCGCCGGGATTTGCCAAGCGCGTTACTTCAGCACATATTTTTTTATAAAATAAGGAATTGGTCAGCCACTTGCCGAGCGATTTTTGTTTTTTTTGATTCACAACGCTCCACTTGCTTTTGGAAGCCGCAATTGCCCGCAGGTCGCGACTAAGGCTGATGATTTTGACATCAAAGTCTGCCGGCCGGTTGATGTAGGTCAGGTAAGCCTGCACCGGGTCTTTGGACGAATCCACAATGAATTTTTTACCGCTGTTGCGGAATATATTCCTGTAAATGTGCTGGTTTGTCGCAATGGCGTCTTTGTTAACTTTCCGGGTATTGAGTTTGGTCAGTTTATTTTTGATCAGTGGCGGATAAAAGCTGCCGGCAAACAGTTTTTTAGACCGGTAATTCCAGGTAACAGCGGTTTGAAATTCCGGTTTGGATATGGAAATGTAGTCCAGGGCGTTGGTCCAGAAAGTGCATTGGGTAACGGGTGATCCGCATGAGCAGTTCCAGTTCCACTTGGCGCCGGGACCGGTGCGCAGGATGTGATTCTTCAACAATGCCATCTCCCCGACCGACACAGTTTCATCAGATTTCGACAGGATGTTTTCCAGCAAGGTAGAACCTGACCGTACATCTGACATCACAAAAATCACCGTGCATTTGTCTGGCATTGATTTCAATTTTATCATGATCAGTCAAACAGCCAAAGGCAACTGTAGCGTTGGGATAAACGTATTGGATTTCAATTTCTTCTCATTTGCTCAGCCTGGCCGTTTTGATGAAGGAAGAATACCGGCAACGCATTGATCACGTGAGCTGGTATTCTTCCTTTGTTGTACTGCCTGCGCAGTAGTTGTGTGGGCTTATGTAGCCTATTTTTTGCCGAATATGCGTTTGAAGAAAGGTTTCTTTTCTTCGTAATAACCACGCTCGTATTTGCTGCTTGATCCAAAGCTGTAACCCGGCAGTTTGCGAACGTCATTCAACACAATATAAGGTTTTTTCAGTTTGTTGTTGCTGGCCAGTTCTTCCACAAGGCTCATCTGCCGTTTGAAAGTGAATTTTTGCCTGGCTACGTATAAAGTGAGGTCGGCAAAACGCGATACCAACTGGGCATCGGTTACCAAACCAACCGGCGGTGTATCTACAATGATGAAATCGAACTGGTTTTTTGCTTCCGCAAACATTTTTTCGATTTTGTCATGAATGATCAGTTCAGACGGGTTGGGCGGCACATTGCCACTGCTCAGCAGCCAGCAATTGTCGTGAATGCCCGATGGCTTGATCACATCGCGCAGCGAAACGTCGGAGATGATGTAATTGGTGATTCCTGTTTCGTTGGACAGGTCGAGTGCGGAAGACAGTTTTGGTTTTCTCAAATCCAATTCTACCAGCAATACTTTTTTACCAGCCAATGCCAATACGGAAGCAAAATTGACTGCCACGAAAGATTTGCCTTCCCCGCCCATGCTTGAAGTAATGAGGATGACTTTTTCGGTGGCGCCTGTCAACAGATATTGCAGGTTGGTACGCAAAATCCTGAATTGTTCAGCCACTTCGCTTCGCGAATCTTTGGTGACCACGAGGGCACCTTTACCTTTTTTGCGAGAAATCTGTGCAACCACCGGCACTTCAGTCAACTCTTCGATGTCTGAAGGCACCATTACTTTGGTGTTGAGCAGTTCTTTCACAAACAACGTAACCGAAGGCGTGATTAAACCCATCAGCAGCGCAACGATGAATACGATAAGCGGATCGGGAAAATACTGAATTTCATCGGCTTCAGGCGCATCCACAATGCGGATGGGCGAGATGTTTGATTTGGATACAGCCGCCTGTTCCCGGGTTGTCAACAGGTAAGTGTACAAGGACTGCAGTACACTTTGTTTTCTCGAAAATTCGAGATACACCCGTTCCTGTGTGGGCACATTGCGAATGTTACTGGCAGCTACGTTGGTCTGGCGGGCAAGATCTTTCTGGTTCAATACCAGCCCGCTTTCATAAGACCGCAAAATTTTCAACAAATCCTGGCGAAGCTGTGTTGCCTGCAGGTCAAGCGTTTTGACTGCCGGGTTGTTCTCCGTACTGTTCACAAGCAATTCTTGTCTTTGCAGTTGCAACCCGTTGTATTTTTCCAGCAAACTCACAAATGCCGGGTCTTTGATGGGAGCCGTGGTAGGCATCACGCGCTGGTTGTTTTTGTCATCCTCGAGGTACGAGGCCAGTTCATGGATCACCTGTATCTGCACCTGCTGGTCGGCCAGTGCCTTGTTGGTTTCAATGCTGTTTGACAAAAAGGCTTTTCCCTGCGATTCGAGATCGGCGATGTTGTTCGATTTTTTAAAGCTTTCGATGTTGCCTTCTATCTGGTTCAAATCCTGCGTTACATTGGCAAGGCGGGCGTTGATGAAAGCAATGGTACTGTCGGCAACGCGGTTGTTGTTGTTGATATCCGACTGAACGTAAAGATCAATGAGGTGACGCAATGTAGCTTCGCCTTTTCTTTTAACATTGCTGCCCATAGTGATGTCGATGCTGGTAACATCTGTGCTGTACACCAGCGCGATAATATTGTCGTTGAGGTCTTCGAATGTAGAACCAACAGAAGCAATCTTCAGGCGGTAGTCTTCATCGGGATTACCTGCTACCATTGGATTTTTCTGCAAAACCCAGGTACCGTAATAAAAATGAAGGGTATCGCCATAACTCGCGGTGAATACGCTGTCGGTATTGTCGTCTTCGAAATGAAGCTTGTCGTTTTTATCAATGGTGATGTCGTACTTCTGCGGATCTTCTTTCATTTCAGGCATCTGCTTCAGGTTCAGCAGTTTGATAAAGAAAGGCGATTGGTCGTACATTTCACGGTACAGGATACCTCTTTCTACAGCGTACACCACGTTCAACTGCAGATCGCGGATCGTTTGATTGATCAGCGTACGGCTGTGCAATACCTGCAATTCGTTGTTGACGTTGTTGGGCTTTGCGTAAAGGTCAAGGTCTGCCAGCATGCCGCCTTCGCTCGCCATGCCGCTTTGCACTTTGCTGTTCACACCGTTGACAATCACTTTTGCACTGATGTTATAGGTGGGTGCAAATATGATCATGAACAGGATACCGATTAAAATCCATGCGATAACTGATATGACGAACCAGTACCAGTTGCCTAACACTTTACCAACAATAAATTTCAGGTCAACATCACCCGACTTCTCCGGTTGTGGTGAAAGAGTGCCATTTAGATTTTCGCGCATTGTATAGGAATTGTTGAAGATTTTTGAAATAGAAGTGAGTAGTGGTTATCGGATGAGGCGGGCTACGATGATGGTGATCAAAGACAAACCTGAAGCAAGAATGGCTACGTCGCGGGTGCGGTAAGCATTGGTACTTTCCACCCTGGATTCGGTAGGTTCCACATACAAAACGTCGTTGGGGCGCAGGTAAAAATAGTTGGAAGCGATGACGTTGCTGCTGTCAAGATTGAGGCGGGTGATTTCTTTTTTCCCTTCCAGTTCCCTGATCAGCAATACATTGTTGTGTTTACCATACAGCGTAAGATCGCCGGCAAAGCCCAGCGCATCCAGCACCGTTGGTCTTTCGTTTGGTATCGAAAAAGTAGCGGGCGTTTTGACTTCACCCAGCACGGTAACTTTAAAATTGGCAAACCGTACATTCACTACAGGGTCTTTAAAATAGTAAGAGATGCGTTCAGAAATGGTATCGCGTAATGCGCTGGTTGTCATACCGCCTACGTGCACATTGCCAATGTATGCCATGTGAATGTATCCTTCGCGGTTGACCAGGTATCCCGATACTACCTGTTGTTGTGCATTGACGGAATTGGTAGTGGTGATGCCGGAAAGAATGGGTAAATTGCCTTGGTTCAACAGTTGGTTGGCTTGCGGGTCGAGCGTCTGTATGCTGATGTTTAAGATGTCGTCCGGACGAACGACAGGCGGCGTGAACACCGGCAAATCTATGATTTTTGATTTCGCAGTATCTGAGATATCCTTGAAGTAAGTGATGCGTTCAGTGGTACAGGAAAAAAGAAAAGAAGAGAAAATAAAAACAACAGAAAAAACAGTGATAGTTTTTGGTCTAAAGATAATCTTCATTCAATGCAGAGTTTTGTTAGAAAGCATACAAATGTAAATTAAATGCGGATTCGTTAAAGTTCTGTCCGTTAATTTTTGCTTAAACGGTGGCATTCCTTTAAATTACATCTCCTTTACATATCATAATCAGCGTTTTGATACATCATAAACGCATTCATATCAATTTTATTTTAAGAAATCTTTATATAAATCAACTTTTTTTATATTTTTTGAAAAAACGGCTCAGGTTTGTATTATCGGATATGTATATCAACCATTTACAGGATTCCTGCATTTCACAGAAAACTGGTCAGCTTATATTCATCCCGGCTTCTAGCTTTGGCAAATGTTATCATCATTAATTGTTCATCTTCTCACATGGACGTCCGCAGATTATAAAAACCAAACAGGCAAAAAAAATCATGAACGGCAGGATTTCCCGGTTCATGATGTAGTTATTGCACGGTGGATGGTGAATGATGCCGGGCAATTGGTTGGTGAATTTAATCCAGTTTCAACACGGCCAGGAAGGCTTCCTGCGGCACTTCTACATTCCCGATCTGGCGCATGCGTTTTTTCCCTTCTTTCTGTTTTTCCAGCAGTTTTCGTTTGCGGCTAATGTCACCACCATAACATTTGGCGGTCACGTCTTTGCGCATTGCGCTGATGTTTTCGCGGGCAATGACTTTCGCGCCAATGGCTGCCTGTATGGCTATCTGGAATTGCTGGCGGGGCAACAACTCTTTGAGTTTCTCACAAAGTTTGCGTCCAAAATCCTGCGACCGGCTCCGGTGAATCAATGCACTCAACGCATCCACTTTTTCATTGTTGAGCAGAATGTCCATTTTTACAATGTCGCTTTCCCGGTAGTCGATGGGTGTATAATCGAAAGATGCATATCCCCGGGTCTGGCTTTTCAGTTTGTCGTAGAAGTCAAACACGATTTCGGTCAATGGCATTTCAAATATCAGTTCCACGCGCGTCGGGGTTAGGTAACTTTGGTTCAACAGGATGCCTCTTTTGCCAAGGCACAACGTCATGATGTTGCCGATGTAATCGGGCAGGGTAATGATCTGCGCACGGATAAACGGCTCTTCCAGCCGGTCAATCTTAGTAACATCGGGCATTTGCGCCGGATTGTTCACGATCAGCTTGTCGCCCTTGGTGGTATAGGCATGAAAACTTACGTTGGGAACTGTGGTGATCACCGTTTGGTTGAATTCACGCTCTAGCCGCTCCTGGATAATCTCCATGTGCAGCAACCCAAGGAAACCGCAGCGGAAGCCAAAGCCTAACGCCTGCGACGTTTCCAACTCGTAAGTAAGCGATGCATCGTTCAGCTGCAGTTTGTCCATACAATCCCTCAACTCTTCAAAATCTTCTGTCACCACGGGGAAGATGCCGGCAAATACCATTGGCTTAACTTCTTCAAAACCGTTGATCATCTCGCCGGGCTGTGCTGCAAGGGTAATGGTGTCGCCCACTTTTACTTCCTTGGCATTCTTGATACCTGTTACAATATACCCTACGTCGCCCGCACTCACTTCCGTAGCCGGTTGCAGACCAAGTTTCAGTACGCCAACTTCGTCAGCGAAATACTCTTCGCCTGTTGCTACAAATTTGATGCGGCTGCCCTTTTTAAGCGTTCCGTTAAATATTCTGAAATACGAAATGATGCCGCGGAAACTATTGAAGACACTATCAAATATCAATGCCTGCAGCGGCGCTTCGGGGTCGCCTTTGGGTGCCGGAATTCTTCTCACGATGGCTTCCAGGATTTCTTCGAGCCCGATGCCATTTTTCGCACTGGCCAGCAGTATGTCCTCTTCCTTGCAACCAATCAGGTCAGTGATCTGGTCTTTTACTTCGGCAACCATCGCGCCTTCCATGTCTATCTTATTGATCACCGGGATGATCTCTAAATCGTTGTCTATGGCAAGATACAGGTTGCTGATGGTTTGCGCCTGTATGCCTTGCGATGCATCTACCAGCAGCAAAGCACCTTCGCAGGCAGCAAGTGCACGGCTTACTTCGTAGCTGAAGTCAACGTGGCCGGGCGTATCAATGAGGTTGAACGTATAGATGGTTCCCTCAAATTGATACTGCATCTGGATAGCGTGGCTTTTGATCGTAATGCCTTTTTCACGCTCGAGGTCCATGTCGTCCAGCACCTGGTTCATCATGTCTCTCGCTCCAATGGTATTGGTATGTTCCAAAAGGCGGTCGGCCAGCGTGCTTTTCCCGTGATCGATGTGGGCAATAATGCAAAAGTTGCGAAAGTGATTCATAAGCGGCAAAGATAGGAAAGCGATAGTGACAAACTTTCGCGCAATTGAGTCTATTGTAAGGAGTGATAAAATGCCATCCGCGAAAAGAGGTCTGCCCGAATGATTGCGGGCAAACCTCTTTCAATTTGGCTGTCATCCAGATATTATCCTGCAAATTATGACAATCGGCAATCCGTTAGTGTTCACAAAATAATATTGGATGACATGATATGTGCCTTATAGGGCAATCTGTTTTTCTTCCATCATTTTGCGAAGATTGATTAAACCATAACGCATGCGTCCCAATGCCGTGTTAATACTGCAATTGGTAAGACGGGCGATGTCTTTGAAACTCATGTCGCCAAAGTGACGAAGCACAATTACTTCGCGCTGTTCTTCGGGCAGCAGGTCGAGCATGGCATACATTTTATCATGCGTTTGCCGGCGCATCATTTTTTGTTCTGCCGTTTCTTCCACCACATTGATCACTTCAAAAATGTCCTGGTTGTCGCCGGTGAGAATGGCGGGCGTGCGTTTCACTTTCCTGAAATGATCAACGCACAGGTTGTGTGCAATGCGCAATGCCCAGGGCAAAAATTTACCTTCTTCGTTGTAGCGCTTGTTTCTTAACGTATCAATGATCCGGATGAATGTTTCCTGGAACATATCTTCGGCTAAATATTTGTCTTTTACCAAAAACAAGATAGAGGAATATAGTTTGTCTTTGTATCGTGAAATCAGGGTTTCTAAAGCATAAACATTACCTTCCTGGAAAGAGAGCACCAATTGTGTATCCGTCATAGAATTGTACAGCCTCATATAAGTAAACTGCGTTTTTTGATGTAAATAAAAAACCGGGTTAAAAATTCGTTCTGGTAAAATTTATGGTATAGGCTGTACGCTTTTAGTTTTGGCGTGAAAATAATAACAATTTTTGCTTGTATTATTTTACAATTGTAAAAGTATTGCAAATAAAGCTTAATTTAATACGTTATCAATCATTTTTTAATACCGGCAGGATGTTACAAGCGGAAAAAAGAAGAACAGAAAACAAGAAGAAGAAAAGCGAATCAAACATTGAAATCAAAGGCGCCCGCACACACAACCTAAAAAATATAGATGTTGTTTTCCCACGCAATCAACTGATTGTAGTGACAGGTGTATCGGGAAGCGGCAAATCGTCTCTTACCATCGACACCTTGTTTGCGGAAGGCCAGCGTCGCTATGCCGAAAGCCTCAGCGCCTATGCGCGTCAATTCATGGCGCGCATGGACAAACCCGATGTGGATTTCATCAAAGGTTTGTGTCCTGCCATTGCCATCGAGCAGAAGGTGGTCACCCGAACGCCGCGAAGCACCGTAGGCAGCATGACGGAAATTTATGATTACCTGCGGTTGATGTATGCGCGGCTTGGCAAAACCATCTCCCCCGTCAGTGGTCAACTCGTACGGAAAGATGATGTCGCCGATGTAGTGAATGAAATCACCAGCTTGCCCGAAGGCGCACGCGTGGTGATGCTTGTCGCTTTTAAACAACACGCCAACCGGCAGCCCCGCGAAGAACTGAATATCCTGACTCAGAAAGGATTTTCGAGAATGTACCTCGCCGGCAAACCGGCGCGCATAGAAGATTTGCTGGCGCAAACTGAGGACGAGTTGCTTCAATCGCTCGTTCCGGTTGATGAGCAGCAAACACCGCCCTACATCCTCGTTGATCGCATCGTAACCAAAGCATTTGACGAAGACGACCTTCACCGCATTTCCGACTCCGTGAATACCGCTTTTTATGAAGGCGAAGGCGAAATGTACCTTGAAATAGACAGCAGCCGTTTCGTGCATTTCAGCAACAAATTCGAACTTGACGGCATTCAGTTTGAAGAGCCCGTTCCCAATTTGTTTTCGTTCAACAATCCTTATGGCGCCTGTCCGGAATGCGAAGGTTTTGGGATGGTGCTCGGCATTGATCCCGATCTGGTAATTCCCGATAAAAAGCTGAGTGTGTATGAAGGTGCCGTGGCGCCCTGGAAAGGCGACAAACTCGGGCAGTGGCGCGACCGTTTCATCCGCTCATCCGGCGCCTATCGCTTTCCCATTCACACTGCCATCTGCGACCTGACTGAACAGCAGCTGGACCTGTTGTGGAAAGGTAACGGTACCGTGCAGGGCATCCATGATTTTTTCAGCGAAGTAGAACAGAACTTATACAAAGTTCAGTACCGGGTGCTGCTCAGCCGTTACCGTGGCAAAACCTCATGCCCTACCTGCCACGGCTATCGCCTGCGCCCTGAAGCTTTGTATGTAAAAATCAACGATCGGCACATCGGGCAGCTTTGCCTGATGCAGGTGAAAGATTTGCAGCAATGGTTTCTGCAACTGCAGGTATCGGAACACGATCAGCAGGTGGGCAAACGGATTTTGATCGAAATCAAACAACGTCTGCAAACGCTCACAGATGTAGGACTTGGTTACCTGACGCTCAACCGGTTGGCCAACACCCTCAGCGGCGGCGAAAGCCAGCGTATCCAGATTACGCGAAGCCTGGGCAGCAACCTCACCAATTCGCTCTATATCCTGGATGAGCCTTCCATCGGGCTGCATCCTCGCGACACCGAAAAACTCATCAGCGTACTGAAAGACTTGCGCGACCTGAACAATACCGTGGTGGTGGTGGAACACGATGAACAAATGATGCGTGAAGCCGACTACATCATCGACATGGGGCCGCTGGCATCACACCTTGGCGGCGAAGTGACTGCAACCGGCTATTATGACCAGATCATCAACAATCCAGATAGCCTCACCGGCAAATACCTGAAAGGAGAACTGACGATTCAACTGGACAAAAAACCGCGCACATGGACGCAAAGCATCCGGGTGGAAAACGCGCGGCAAAACAACCTGAAAGACATTACCGTTCAGTTTCCGTTGAATGTGTTGTGCGTGGTAAGCGGCGTGAGCGGCAGCGGGAAAACAACTTTGGTAAAACAGGTTTTGTATCCCGCGTTGCGAAAACTAAAAGGTGAATTTGCCGACAAAGTGGGTTTCCATAAAACAATATCCGGCGATGTAGATGCCATTATCCGGCATCGAAATGATTGATCAAAACCCGATCGGGAAATCATCGCGCAGCAATCCCGTTACTTACATCAAGGCCTACGACGAAATCAGGGATCTGTATGCGCGGCAGCCATTGTCGAAAATGCGGGGTTTTCAGACCAAACATTTTTCTTTTAATGTAGATGGCGGCCGCTGCGACGCCTGCAAAGGTGAAGGCGAACAGGTGGTGGAAATGCAGTTTCTTGCCGATGTGCACCTCACCTGCGAAATCTGTAACGGCAAACGCTTTAAAGAAGAAATGCTGGAAGTACAATACAACGGCAAAAACATTTATGATGTGCTCGACATGAGTGTGGATGAAGCCATCGCATTTTTCAAGGAGGAAAAAACACTGGCAAAGGCGTTGCAACCTTTGCAGGACGTGGGTTTGGGCTATATCAAACTGGGGCAAAGCAGCGATACCCTGAGTGGTGGAGAAGCGCAGCGCGTAAAACTTGCCAGCTTTCTCGGCAAAGGGAAAAATGCGTGGCAACCTGTTGTTTATTTTTGATGAACCCACAACGGGACTACATTTTCACGACATTAGCAAATTGCTGACTTCGTTTTATGCACTGATTGAACAGGGACATTCGCTCATTGTTATCGAACACAATACCGATGTAATGCGGAATGCCGACTGGCTGATAGACCTTGGACCGGAAGCTGGCGATGCAGGTGGAAACCTCGTGTATGCCGGCGTCCCGGCTGGTATCAAGGCAGTGAAAGAAAGCTATACCGGTCAGTTCATTGATTAAAGCAGGAAACGTGCAGGGTAAGAATGGCAACCGGAAGGATCATTGGATGATTTCTACCGGATAATTTTTATTTTTAGCATACGTAACTACTGTTCTACGGGAGCTTCATCGACAAAATCACTGATTATGCGCACATATTTTCTTGCCATTTCCATTCTTTGTGCTCATGCCGCCTATGCAAATTTCAACGACAGCTCTCAGTACTATGTAAAGTCGGGTTTGTTGAAAAAACAAACCATGGGCATTCAGGCTGCCATCGAAGATTTTAAAATCGCCTACACATTTGACAATACTGACACAGCGGCTGTCAGCAATTATGCCGATGCCTTGTATCTACTGCGCAAATATTCGCTGGCGCTTGAAAAATACAAGGAGCTGATAGGATTGGGCAGCCAGTCGGCGACCGCATTGCGGCAACTGTTTAACTTGTCATTCAACTTCAGGCGGTTTGATGATGCCATCAAGTTTGGCTTGCAGCTGAAAGAGGCTTATCCCGATGAAAGAGTAATGTTTGTGATCGGGAAGTCGTACCAGGCGCTCGAAGACTATGCGAATGCCTTGCCCGCTCTGGACAAAGCGATGATCGAAGAACCGGGAAACGGGGATATCCCGTATACCAAAGCGCGCATTTACACGGATATGCAAAACATGAAAGCAGCGACCGATATGTACAAAAAAGCCATAGAGCTGGAGCCGGATAATTACGACTGGATGTATGAAGCTGCCATTGCATTTTACGAATCAGGAGATGGCAACTCGTCTTTAAGATACATGGAAATGTCGGCCGACAAAGGTCACCCGCTAACGTCCGATTTTAAACTCAACCTTGCCATTGCCTATAAAAACGTAGGCAGGCTCAATGATGCAGCTGCCAAGCTGGATGAACTGCTGAAGAAAAAACCATCCGATGTGGAAGTCCTTACACTAAGGGCCAAAACCACTTACCAAAAGAGAAATTACGACTCCACCATTTATTATTTGAACCAGGTGTTGGCAGCCGATGATAAAAACGCCGATGCCCTGTATATGATCGGGTTAAGCTACCGTAACAAAGGCGATGAAACACATGCATTTGAAACGTTGGAAAAAGCGTATATCGTTAATCCTTCGTTGAAAAACCGGCAGGGACGCCCGCTCAACGGCTACTAAAGTTTCCTGCAAAGCGGTTCACATGTGTTACAGGCTAACTCCACTGTCACGCGCAAACAATATGAAGTGTTGCAGCACGCATCGGCACTTCTTTCTTTTGCACCGTTGGCTGGCGAAACAGTCACTCTTTTGCGTAATTATTGCGTTTTGTTTGAGAAAGTGTACACATCTATTCAAATTCCAGGAAATCTTTCATCGTTTTTTACAACACTCCTTTCTTTTGCCCTTTGTTGGTGCCTTGTAAAAAAGCAATTAATCCTTTCATATAAGTCGGCTGATCATCATACATACTCATGTGGCTGCCATTGGGACAATACAAATAACTGCCGTTTTGCACCTGCGTGCTCATCCATTTCATGTGTTCAGGATCCATCGTATCGTATTTAGCCCCGATGACAAGCGTAGGCATTTTGAGTTGTGGCAATTGTTTCGACACATCCCAGTCGGCTAATTTCCCAGATATTCCAAATTCACTCGGTCCCTGCATTGTTACGTACAATGATTGATTGATTCTGGAGAACGAACGGTTCAGCGGTTCGGGCCACTGGTCGATCGGTATGCGGCAGATGTGTTTTTCGTAAAAATTAGGCATCAGCAATTCCATGTACTTTCGGATTTTCAAAATCGCCCCTTGCCTCGATGCTACGGATTGAATCGAGCACTGCGGGTTTCAACTGTTTTGCCAAAACATCATTGGCATATTTTCCATACGCCGGTCCGCTACTCATCATGTTGGAAATGATCAGCCCTTTCAGGTGGTTTTGGTATTTCAGCGCGTATTGCATCGCTAATATGCCGCCCCACGAATGACCAAGCAGGTAAAAATTATCGTTGTCCAGTTTGAGCGCCTGCCGCACCTGCTCTACTTCTTCCACGTAGCGCGGCAAATCCCACATCGAGGTATCATGCGGATCATCGGAATTGCCACAACCCAACTGGTCGTAATAAATGAATTCGATGCCCTGCTGCGGTAAAAAATTCTCCATGCATTCAAAGTACTCATGCGTGGCACCGGGTCCGCCGTTGAGCAACAGCAATCGGATAGCAGGATTGTTGCCCACCTGTTTTGTCCAAACACGAAACTTGCCTTTCGGGGTTTCAATCTCCACCATTTTCACATTGCCATCCTGCACGCCTGTTTCGGGATTGGTTAAATAACCGGCTGTTGGTGATTTGTCCTGTGCATACGCAACTGTTCCAAGAAACAGGAGTACAAACATTACAATAGTTGATAATAATTGTTTCATAAAATTTGTTTGAAGAGGTCATTACGATTCTATACCTGGCATTCTTCCAGCCAGGCTTTGGTGCGATGGATTCTATCAATAAAATGAGACAGCTCTGTTTGCTGCTGTTTGATAAAACTGTTGTCTTCCAGTTTGCCCAATACCTTGTCCCTTTCCTGTTCGGTTTCGTAGGTCATGTTTCGGTATGGATTGGTGTAGTCTTTTACCCTTGACCGGTAAATGGATTCGGTAATCCATTGCTTTGTTTCCACTGCTTCGGCAAGCCACTGCGCAATGTCTCCGGCGGTGCACTGTGCAAGGTTGATTTGTTTGATGCCTGCCAGAGAAGCCAGTGCGTGTTGCCGTTTCTGTTGGTGATAAGCTTCTCCCTGCCGGGTGTAGAACCGGTGCACATCCTGCCAGAGGTCTACCTTGCCTTCCTTGATGTCCAATAGCAGGTGATGCAATTCCGCTTCTGCAATCAGTTGCCCGCCCACGTTGATCCATTGTTGCCGTTCCCCGGTACGATGCACACAATCGGTCCAGTTGCCGCCAGCTTCTTTACATTCATTCAATACAGCTGCCAATTGCCGGATGCCGTAAAAAGAAATCATCCGCCGATACACATCATATGCTTGCTGCACCTTGGTAACGATGGTTTTACGCTTGGCATTTTCAAACAAAGGCGCTTCTATCACCAGTTCATTCACAAGTTCTGCTTTGGTTTGCAACAATTCTTTTCCTTTCCTCCTGCAATCCTCATCGGTTACCAAGGCTTTGTCGTGATGTTGATAATACGCAACGCCGGTGGCGGTTTCCATCCATTTCAGTGCGTCAAACATTTCGTTCACACTATCGGGTGCGAGGTAATCGTTTTCAAGAAACTGGATTTGTTCTTTTCGTTTGTCGCGGTCGGCATACTTCCAGCTATTGCGTGCCAATGCATACAGGTTGTACAAAAACCAATATGCCGGCATGACCACCAGCCGGTCATTGGCCTGATCGATGCTGATGAGCGAAAATGGCAGCGGGATGTTCATTTCATACGCATAATCGCCTTTGGCAAGAATGGAGAAACTTGCCAGCCGCGTGTTGTGTTTGATGCTCACGCACAAGCCTGGCCAAAAGCCGCGACCGGCAATGAATTCGCCATCAGCGCCGCGCGAATTGTGGTTTGAACCAATGGTGGCACCGGCAGGAATATTGCTTTGACCCATCACCACGGCTGCGCAGAGAAACGAATTGTTGTGGTGCTGCTCGTGCGTAGGAAAGATCAATGAATTCAACACTTCGCAGCAAGAGATGGTTGCATTGTTGCCCAGGTATGAATTGATGAGCCTTGCACCATACTTCAATTGTGAATGTGATGCCATGACAAAGCGCACGGCTTTTACGCCGTAAAAAATACGGCAGCCAAAGCCGATGATGCCATTGACCAGTTCGCACCCCTCACCTATCTGTGTTTGTCCTTCCTCTCCCGAGTTGATGGTCAGGTTTTTCAGCTTGTTAGCGCCTTTGATGTATGCATCATCGCCAATCCATACATCTTTGATGATGCTGCTGTTTTTGATCACCGAACGGTCGCCTACTTTGCCATAATAGCCGCGTGTTTTGGGAAATGCTTTTTCGGTCAATTCGGCAAAGCGCTTCATCAGCAGTTCATCATCGCGGTGTTTGCTCCAGAGCCAGGCATCGCCAGGCTGCATCCCGTTGAAAGGCATAACGCTGCGGTTGCCGTTTTCGTTACAGATCTCCAGCCAGATGCGCACGCTTTCAGGTTCGCCTTCTTTCACGATGCCGTTGCCAAACTTGGCGTGGTTGGTTGTTACCAGTTCATCTACGTTGGTGATGATCACTTCGCTGCCAATGATGTAATGAGACAGGTAATGCACATTTTCGATGGCCACGTTGTCGCCAAAGTCGCAACTGATAATGGTGGAATTGTACAAGCCCACTGCCAGCTTCAGATCACTAAACGCGAGCACCACCTGCTCTAGTTTTCCAATGCGCACCAGCCCATAAAATTTGCAGTTCTTCACCAGTTCGGGGTTGAACTGATCCGACACCAGTATGTTGTTCCAGTTGTCGCTCGTATTGCGGTTGCGCACCAGCGCTTCTATCTCGTAGGCCGTAAGCCCGCGGTATTCGATGCCGCTGCGGTTTTGCAGGTTGCGCAGGTAATATTCGTTTTTGCCTTCCGGCAAATATTGTTCGTCAATAAATCCATAGCCCAGTGCCTGCAGTTTGCTTTTTACAATGTTGTTTTTTGCCATGACAAACAGGTTTTTCGCCCGTTGCGAATGTAAGCAGATTATTCTGTAGCCAGGGCTACCGGTCTATAGCCAACCGCTGCAGGAAAGACAGCTATGCCAGGGATATTTGCAAAAAAATATGGCTGTCCCGACGGGACAGCCATATTGAAAATGCAGGGTATTTTTACAGGAAAAAAACAATGGTCGCAGAAGATTCAAGTTTCCGCATTGTCTTCCAAAACAACCGTAGGCACATATAATAAAAAGCTTGTTTTTTCACTGATGTTACCAGCCCAGCAAGTACGCGAAAATGAGCGGTGCCACGATGGTCGCGTCACTTTCGATGATGTATTTGGGTGTGTGGATATCCAGTTTGCCCCAGGTAATTTTTTCATTCGGCACTGCGCCACTGTACGAGCCATACGAAGTGGTGCTGTCGCTGATCTGGCAGAAATAACTCCAGAACGGAATTTCGTGCATTTCAAGATCCTGGTACAGCATGGGCACAACGCAGATGGGAAAATCGCCGGCGATGCCACCACCAATCTGGAAGAACCCAACGCCCTTGCCGCTGCTGTTGTCCTGGTACCACCTGCTCAGGAACATCATGTATTCGATGCCGCTTTTCATGGTGCTGGCCTGCAATTCTCCTTTGATGCAATACGAAGCAAAGATATTGCCCATGGTGCTGTCTTCCCAGCCCGGTACGATGATGGGCAGGTTCCTTTCGGCGGCGGCGATCATCCAGCTGTGTTCGGTAGGAATTTCATAATTGTCTTTCATCACTTCACTCAGCAGCAGCTTGTACATGTATTCATGCGGAAAATAGCGTTCGCCGTTGTCTTGCGCGTCTTTCCATATTTTGTGGATGTGCTGTTGTATGCGGCGAAACGCTTCTTCTTCGGGGATGCAGGTATCGGTAACGCGGTTGTAGCCGTTTTCCAGCAGGTCCCATTCTTCCTGCGGACTGAGGTCGCGGTAATTGGGAACCCGCTTGTAAGAATTGTGCGCCACGAGGTTCATGATGTCTTCTTCCAGGTTGGCCCCGGTGCAGCTAATGATGTCCACCTTCCCCTGCCGGATCATTTCGGCGAGCGAAATGCCCAGTTCTGCCGTGCTCATGGCACCGGCCAGCGTAATCATCATTTTACCACCTTCTGCCAGGTGTAGTTCGTATCCTTTGGCAGCATCCACCAGCGCAGCCGCATTGAAATGGCGGTAATGATGTTGTATAAATTGTGATACAGGTCCTTTGTTCATAGCTCAATTTTTAAAGGCGCAAAAGTAGCCCTTAAAGATGCAAATAACAGACCTTGTTTGGTTATGCAGCAAAATAAAGCAGCCTCTCCATTACGGAAAGACTGCCTGTATGCACGTGTTCAAAACAAAAGATTTATTGCTGGAAAAAATTGAGGTACCCGTAAATATCCGATTTCAGGATAATGCTTTTGTTGCCCCTGTTCAGTTTGACGTAATAACTCATAATGCCATTGCCATCGAGGTAATTGATCACCGAATCTACCGTGTAATTTTTGTACTTTGTTGCAATGGTTTCCTGTGCAACGGTGGGTAAATCTTCCACGCTGATTTCTTTGGTAATGGAAATCAGGTTGTTGGAGGCGTCATAGAACACAGATGTTTTTTCGCCGTTCTGTATAAACGTGGCCGAAGTAAACTCCTGTGATTCTTTCCAGCTAACATTGCTAGCGTTTTTAAACTGGTTTTGAAACTTACTCATGATGTAACGGTTCACATCGAGTGGTTTGGCAAAGGCACTCATGGTACAGGCAATGATGACAAATGCAGCGAAAGCGGTGGCTTTGGCAAAGCGGGAAAAAGAATTCGTTTTCATAAAATTGATGTTGATTGTTGTTGAAATTGTTTTGTTTGATGATGTAAAAGTAGTTCAGCCCGCAGGCGAAGGAAAGCGAATTGTGACCGGTAAAACCAAGGTTTACCGTCACTGTGATGAGTGGCAAACCAATTGTTTCACTTCTTTGACATCACCCCGCCCAAAGCCTTGCTGGCGTTGATTTTAAACCCGTTGGCAGGCAATTATTAAAGAGATGCTAAAACGCTGATGACCTATTCCGGCGCCCACCTGCACAATGGATAAGTGGTAACAGGCAAACGATAAAGAAGGCTGTATTTTCGCATAAATCAGCAACAGCCATTGCGTTGCAAAAAGCAGCACAGATTGAGTATTCAAAAAAGAACTGGAATCAGATGAATTATCTCGCACACGCTTACTTGTCATTTGGAAATCCGCCTATATTGCTGGGCAATATGATCAGCGATTTTGTAAAAGGAAAGCAGAAGTTTCAGTACGATGCTAGCATTCAAAACGGCATCATGCTTCACCGGCAGATAGACACCTTTACCGACACGCACAAAGCTACCCGCGAAGCGCGGCATTGCTTTACAGAGGTGGTAGGTTTGTACGCCGGCCCGTTTCTCGACATTGTGTACGACCATTTCCTGGCACTTGATACAACCCTGCATACACCCGAACAACTCAAAGAATTTGCTGCCAACACGTATGCGCAACTGTCGGTGTATGGAGAAATGATGCCCGAAAAGTTTGCGCGCATGTTTCCCTACATGCAGATGCAGGATTGGCTGTACAATTATCGTACGCTGACGGGTATCCAAAACAGTTTTGGCGGGCTCGCACGCCGCGCTGTGTATCTCAACAACAGCATCGCTGTTTATGAAGCGTTTTTAAAACATTACCATACGTTGCAGCAGGCATACGAACAGTTTTTCCCCGATGTAAAAGCCTTTGCCAAAACCCAACTTGACAGCTTGGTTTCTCAACAACATTACCTTGGCTAAATGATGTGAAATGCCGTCCAAACCTCGCTTCTACTTCCTTACCTTTACGCCATGTGCGGCATTGCGGGCATCATCTCACCTTTTCCATCGTTTCTCCAGCCACATCGCCTGCAGGCAATGGCCGCCGCGCTTCAGCACCGCGGTCCCGATGGCGAAGGCTATTGGACAAATGAGGAACAAACGGTAGCCTTTGCACACCGCCGCCTCAGCATTCTTGACTTGTCCGGCAGCGCGGCACAGCCATTTCATTACCTGCATTATACCATCGTTTTCAACGGTGAAATCTACAACTACATCGAACTGAAACAGGAGTTGTCGCAGCGGGGTTATCACTTCACTACAACTACCGATACCGAAGTAATTCCTGCTGCCTACGATTGCTGGGGCGAAGACTGCCTGCAACATTTCGATGGCATGTTTGCATTTTTGCTGCACGACAATCAGCAACACACTTTGTTTGCGGCGCGTGACCGCTTTGGCGAAAAACCATTGTATTATTACCCGCAATATGCTGACAGGGGCAGGTTTCAGCAGGTCGTGTTTGCCAGCGAAATCAAAGCGTTGTTTGCCGCCGGTGCTCCCCGCCGCCTCAACGGTACCATGATGCTCAATTACCTGGCTTTGGGATATGTACAAAACCCAATACAAAAAACCGCTACGTTTTACAGCGACATATTGTCTCTGCCGCCTGGCAATTGCCTGTCCATCAACCCTGCGGGGGGGAAAATCAAAATGCGCAAATGGTACAAGCCGGTATTCGACACCATTTCCATCACAGACAACGATGCCATTGATCGGTTCAGAGAATTGTTGTTTTCTTCTGTCGACAGGCGTTTGCGAAGCGACGTACCTGTAGGTACGTCATTGAGCGGTGGGCTCGACAGCAGCAGCATTCTTGCAGCCATTCACGGGCAATCAAGTAAGGGCGCGCAATGGAAAAACATGGCTTTTACTGCTGGTTTCCCCAACTTCGAACGTGATGAAACATCACAAAGCCGCGCAGTAGCGTCTGCGTTTGGCATACAGCATTACGTCATCAACCCGACGGCAGGCGACTGGCTCAACAATTGGCAGCAACTGATGCATCAGCAGGACGAACCGGTGCAAAGCAGTAGCGTACTGGTGCAGTACCTGGTTTATAAACTCGCAAAGGAACAGGGCATCTCGGTATTGCTCGACGGGCAGGGCGCTGACGAAGTGTTGGGTGGCTATAAAAAACACGTGCACTGGTATTTGCAGCAATTGCTGCGAAACGATGTAGCTCTTTTTGCCAAAGAAAAAAAGAGTATGCGACAACACCAGTTTTTAGAAACCTGGGGACCAAAAAATTACATCGCGGCTTATTATCCCAACGAAACCGCCAACCGCCTGCAGAAAAAAGGCGTTGAAGCAGGTACAACAAACTCCCTTTCTGGACGAGGAATTTTTGATTCGGTACCAGAATGAAGACACACTGTTCAAACCGGTGGTGAGGCAACTGGAAGACGTGCTGCATTACCAAACATTTACATTCGGGCTGGAAGAGTTGCTGCGCTATGCCGACCGCAATTCAATGGCGCATTCGCGCGAAGTGCGCCTGCCGTTTTTACAACATCAACTGGTGGAATTTGTGTTTTCTTTGCCGGCACACCTGAAGATGCGGGATGGTTTTACAAAGTGGATCTTGCGCAAAAGCATGAACAACCGGTTGCCGGAATCCATTGTTTGGCAGATTGGCAAAACTGGCTTTGAACCACCACAACAACAATGGATGCAGCACAGTCAAATACAGGAACTGGTGATGGAAAGCCGCAGAACGCTGGTAAAAGAAAAGGTGCTGGACGAAAAGGTTCTTGCCAAAAAAATACTGCCCAAAGGGGCACACGATGCCGGCAATTACGACTTTCGCTTCCTGAGCGCCGCCGCCCTCTTTGCGCCGGGACGATAACAATAAAGGTGTGTGGATTATATAAAAGTTATTTAAAAACAACCATGTTTGTATGAACAATCACAACAAAGGAATCGGTACGAAAATGATCCATGCAGGTACCGAACCCGATCCTTCTACCGGTGCCATTATGACGCCGATTTACCAGACGTCCACCTATGTACAGGAAGCGCCGGGTAAAAACAAAGGCTATGAATATGCCCGCAGTCAAAACCCTACACGCTTTGCCCTGGAACGCGCCGTGGCAGACATTGAAAACGGTAAATACGGGCTTGCCTTCAGCAGTGGCGTGGCGGCAACGGATGCAGTGATCAAATTGCTGCAACCCGGAGATGAAGTGATTGCGGCGAGCGACATGTATGGCGGAACGTATCGCCTTTTCAGTAAAGTGTTTGAAAAATTTGGCATCCGGTTTCATTATGTGAACATGCAGGATGCCGAAAACATCAAACCCTACATCAATGAAAAAACAAAGCTCATCTGGACTGAAACGCCGACCAACCCGCTGATGAACATTACCGATATAGAAGCGGTGGTATTGCTTGCCAAACCGCACAACATCCTGGTATGCGTGGACAATACTTTTGCCTCGCCTTATTTGCAAAACCCGCTCGACTTTGGTGCCGACATCGTGCTGCATTCCGCCACCAAATACCTCGGTGGACACAGCGATGTGATACAAGGTTGCCTCATCATGAATGACGACAAGCTGCGCGACGACCTTTATTTTATTCAAAAAAGCTGTGGTGCCGTGCCGGGACCGCAGGATTGCTTCCTCGTTTTACGCGGCATCAAAACGCTGCACGTACGCATGCAGCGGCACTGCGAAAATGGTGAGAAAATCGCCCATTACCTGCGCAGCCATCCGAAAGTGAAAAACGTGTACTGGTGCGGGTTTGAAGACCACCCGGGATACGCAATTGCCAAAAAACAAATGCGCGGGTTTGGTGGCATGATGAGCTTCACGTTGAAAGATGACAGCGTGGATATGGCCATCAAAGTTTTGTCGTCCACAAAGGTATTTGCGTTGGCAGAAAGTTTGGGTGGCGTGGAATCGCTCATCAATCATCCGGCTTCCATGACGCATGCATCCATCCCCCGCGAAGAACGGCTGAAGAACGGTTTGACCGATTCGTTGATCCGGCTGAGCGTGGGCATTGAGGATGTGGAAGACCTGATCGAAGACCTTGCACAAGCTATTGGCTGATCTGCTTTGGAATTTGTATTGCAAAAAAATATGCATGGAGAATCACTCCATGCATATCTAAAATGTGTTAGCCAAAACGTTGATCATTGCCATGTTGCGTAAGGCAATGGCTCAACAGGGCTGCGAGGTACGATTTAGCAATATCCCAGCGCATAGTAAATAGCCAGGAACAACAGGATGGTACCTAAACAACCGCCGCCCCAGCGGTAAGCGCCATAGCCAGCTAATAATGTTCTTAACCAATCACGCATAATTTTGTTTTAGTATCGTATTAAATGATTTTGTCACTGCGTAAGATAACAAAGATTAAGCTAAAAATGTTTTTTTTAAAACATTTGCCGTGATGATGTTATCAGTCGGCAAAATCATGAATGACTGCCTGTTTTTTGCTCGCTGAAGTTTACCTTATGTTGATGAACCGGAATGTGCATTACCCACTTTTTCATGCTACTTCCGGCCGATGTTATACTTCCGGTTTTACAGTTTCGGCTTCGGCAATAATTTTGCCTTTTGATTCCGGCTTCTCTTCTTTTTCATCTCCCAGCAACAAGCCCCATGGTTTCAACGATTCGATGCGGTCAAATATGATTTTTGCAATGGCAATCACTGGTATAGACAGGAACATGCCAGAGATACCCCACATCATTTCACCACCGATGACACCAAGCACGGTAATGAGCGCGTTAATGCGCACTTTTGAACCAACAATTACAGGCAACAATACATTGCTGTCGATCAGGTGAACAACGATATAGATAATAACCACCAGCAAAATCTTGGTAGCCGAAGCGCCCGTAGCAAACGTGATGAACGTGCTGAGCAGCAAAGAAGTAAAAATGCCGATATAAGGAATGAGGTTCAAAATGCCCGTGATGAGCCCCAGCAATACCGCATATTTGATGCCGATGATGAGAAAAGCAATACAGAACACAACAGACACAATGAGCATTTGGAGCAACAAACCAAGAATGTATTTCCGAACAATGTATTGTACCTGTTCCACAATGTCGTACACCGTTTCCGAATGCTCTTCCTTGAAAACGGCAATTAAAAACTTGAGGATAAGGCGACGGTAAAACAAGAGAAAAAAGGTATAGATCATGGTGAACACAACAAACAGCAAAATAGAAGACAACGACGCTACTGTAGCACCAATGACCGCGGAACTGGAGTTGAGTACTTCAGAGGTAGCCTTGTTTACATAACTCATCTGTTCGCGCATGTTGATGTTCAGCCTGTCATCTACCCAGTGTTGCAGGCTGTTGATGGTAGTATTGATCTGGTCCTGAAACTGCGGCCAGTCCTGCGCGAGATTGGTGATCTGTGAGCCGAGGAAATAAATGAGTATGGCGATCCCGGTTACGAGTAAAATAACAGAGATGCCTGCCGCCATGCCTCCCGGCAACTTGATTTTAAGCTCAAAAAAATTGACCATCGGAAGCAGGGCGATGGAAAACAAAAGGGAAAACAACAAGGGCGAAAGCACTTCTTTGGCAACGATGGCGATGTAGCTCAGCGCAAGCAGGATGAACAGTACCAGCGCAAATTTGACATAAAACGGCAATGTCCTGTTATATGATGGTGTCATGTGTGGTGTATGTACCCGGGGCAAACCAACCGGATGATCAATGAATGATAGATGTTAGCTGTATTCAATTTTAGCGCCACACTCCCCGGCACTTCCCGGCAACCTGCTATTGAAAACACTTGAGCATGCTGTCTAATGTACGATGGAGCTGACAAACCACGTTAATTGAAAAATTCACTACCAAAACGTTACAAAGGCAAAGGTGGATATTTCATATTGAGCGATTGCAGGGTTTCGTATACGGTCGTGGCGACCACGTATTCTTTGTACCAGTTTTTGTCAGACGGAACAATGATCCATGGCACGTCGTTACAGTGTTTGAAAACGTCCTCATACATCTTGGCATATTCATCGTGCATCGCGATAGCCTGGTAATCTTTAGCATTGAACTTCCAGTGTTTGGATGGCGTGTCCACTCTTTCCTGCATACGTTTTTCCTGTTTTTTTTGCGATACATGCAGGTAAAATTTGAGGACAACGGTACAATTGTCCTCTTGCAACAATTGTTCAAAATGGTTGATGGCGTTCATCCGCATTATCGCTTTTTCATCGCTGCACCAGTTAAGCACACGCGTGACCACCACAGAATCGTAGTGCGAACGGTTGAAGAGCTGAATCATGCCTTTGGCGGGCGTATGCTGATGAACGCGCCAGAGAAAATCGTGGGCAGCTTCTTCTTCAGTCGGCACATCGAACGAATGCACGTTCAGGTTTCTCGGGTTGAAGTTGCCAAACACTTTTCGCAGTACGCCGTCTTTTCCGCTTGCATCCATTCCCTGCAAAATGATGAGCAGCGAATGCTTTTTTTCGGCAAACAACAGATTGATGAGTTCCCCCATTTCTTTGATGATCTTTTTTGTCTTTTGCCGGCTGTCTTTTTTATGAAATTCATCCGGCGGCAGGGTATCGATTTTGTCAAGTTTAATGCTCATATAGCATTCACCAGCGAAAAGAAAGCCATGATTGAGGTCACATATACAAAACGCCTGCATTGCCGGATATCCGGCAGGTGCAGGCGCATATTTTTTACATCAAATCCCAGTCTTGTTATGCCGGCAATACTTTTTGCAACAACGCTTTTGTTTTGCGGATGCCTTCTTCTTCGCTCAGGTTATTGCCTTCGTATTCGATACCGATGTAACCATTGAATGCAGAATCGTTGATGATTTTCATCATGCGCGCATAATCGGTTTCCACGCAATTACCCTGCTCATCAAAATCGTAGGTTTTGGCACTGATGCCTTTGGCAAACGGTACAATTTCTTTCACGCCTTTGTAGCGGTCATACATTTCTTCGCACTCTTTGTAGTCTTTGCTCCTTTTGATGCAGAAGTTGCCGAGATCAGGCAGCGTACCAATGTTTTTGTTGTCTGCCAGCTTCATCAGCGCAGCAAGCCATTCACCGTTGGAAGTAACGCCACCATGATTTTCTACAATGATGTGTATGCCTTGTTTTTCTGCATAATCCGATAATTTGTTCAACCCTTCAGCGCCGGCTTTCTGCACTTCATCCGGCGTGCCGGTGCCTTGTGCGTTCACACGAATGGTGGCACAACCCAAATATTTGGCAGCGTCCACCCATTTGTAATGGTTCTCTACCGCAGCGTTGCGTTTGGTGGCATCCGGTTCGGCCAGTCCGCCTTCGCCGTCTATCATGATCAGGTGATTTTTCACACCATTGTCGTTGCATCGTTTCAACAGTTCGTTCAGGTAGGTCGTGTCTTTAGCCTTGTCTTTAAAAAACTGGTTTACATATTCCACTACACTGATGCCAAAATCCTGTTTAGCTTTTTGGGGAAAATCAAGATTGGTCATCTGGTTGGCGAACAATGCCTTGTGAAGCGACCATTCTGCCAATGAAATTTCGTAGTGCTTTTTTTTGGATGCCAGCCCGTTTGCCAATGCGCTGTTGGCTACTCCATAGGCGGCAGCAAATGTTACTGCCTGTTGTAAAAACTGCCTGCGAGAAGTGAACATAAAGTAATTGTTTGGTAAGAAATCGTTTGTTTTCGAAAGGTGAAAATACGGCATTTGCCATTATGAAAATGGTAAAAACCACCAAACCTTACCATTGGCACAACCTCTTCGTTCGTCTGTAACAGAAAGTTTCAACAGCTGGTAAAGACGATGGATACCAAAGACTAAGGGAGTCGCAACCCTGCTACACACTGATCGTTTTGTATCTACCCTATTTCCTACAAATGAATGCTATATGCAGCAACGTAAGTATCAGTTTTCAATGATGTGCGTTTCCACACTTTTCACACCTTTTATCTCTCCTATTTCTTCTTCAATGCGGGCTGCACAGCCTTTGCCCTTGCATTCGCCGGTAATGGTTGCCACACCATTGTCCACGGTAGCATGCAGCGCAGCACCTGCCCGGTCGTGTTCAAACTTGTCATTGATAGTTTGTTGAATGTCTTCGTCCCCGGTAGCACTGTTGCAGGCCGTTAGACAACAGGCAACGGACAATGCCAGCACGGGCAAGATGTTCAGTTTCATGGTTTCAGTTTTTGATAAAACATCATTGCAAATCACTGTCCTGATTTTCAGAAAAGGGAATCCTGAGAGTAGAGATTGGTGGTGATATCAATTCCCGGTATAATCGATACCAATTTTGGCGTTGTTGTCCAGATCCGATGTTACTTCAAGCTCAAACTTCTGGCTGCCGGCAATGATGCGCAGCAGCGCCGTATTGGGGGCTATCAGGCCAAGATTGTCTGCAATCATCACAAATTCGTGGTGTTTGTTTTGTGCCGATGCATGAATGGTAAATGTGATGGCTTTGTGTGTCAGCGACTGGTGATTGGCGATCAATTGCCCGTTGTGGTACACGGTCACTACATCACCATCTATTTCCGCGTTGTCGAAAAGTTGCACGGTGATATCGGGCGAATCAACCAAATATGTATGAATGAGGTTGGTAGCCCGGCTGGTGAAAGCCACCGGCAGCGTGTCTTTGCTGGCAGCTCTCACCAGCCCAGCAGTGTCTTGTTTTGCTGTAACCCCAACGGGGTGCGAGGTGCCTGCTGGCGTTGGCTTTGCAATGATGGACGCAACGCTTTCCTTATTTATCGTTGTGCTGGCAATGCTGTCTTTGTGAACAGGGGGCACCACCTTTTCTTTCGGTGTTGCCATTGGAATGTCTGGCTGCGCAAGTGTTGCAACCGCAGGGTTGCCGGGCAGTTGAAACCATTCGGCAAGCAGTACTTTGGAAGCTGCGTCGAACTGGCTGGTATCGCGGCGAAACACCGTTTCTCCATTGCAATCGTCACCACACCCGTTGGTGGTAATTTTGATGACGACGTATTGTTCATCGACGGAAAAGCTGGATTGGGTGGCACATCCGGCGCAGTCTTTCCAGAAACCCCGCGTGCGCGGGTCACGGATGTAAGTCTCTTCATTGTGGGTTATCATCATGTTGCGGTCACTGATTTCCCCGCTGATGAGTCGTTCCAGCCGTACCGTGGTGTCGTTGGGATACATGTTGATCAATCGTCCCAAAAATGTCGTCCCTGCCGTTTCTGTTATCTGCAGCCGGATGCTGATGCGGCGCGTAATGCTGCCATTCGGAAAATAGGTTTCGCCCAACCATGTTCCCTGCAACCAGGATAATATGTTGTGCATTGCAAAAACCGGCACCCAACAGGCAAACCGCCAGCAGTAGAAATGGCTTCATTACAATTGGTTTTGATGCAGGGTAAAATAACACATTTTTTCGCTGGCGCATCTTCTTTTTCAACATTCATTTTGAATTCTCAAACCTTTATGAGAGCAACACAATTACAGCAATCAAACAAAGATTATTCAAGCCAGATAGTAGCAAAAAAAAGGTAGCAATAGCCATGTCTTATTTGTATTCACAGCTTGGAAAACAAAACATGTATAGCTACAACATAGTTGATATACATCTTAGCTCCTTAAGAGCGTAATATTTGTAACAACAAAACAGGCTGCACGTATGTACAGCCTGTTTTGTTGTTCGTTCAAAAAAAGGTCACCAAAATTGATCAATCGTTCCAGATGCTGTGCAGCTTGCTGATATCAAGCGAACGGATCACCAATCCATCTTTCGACTGAATGCGAAGACCATTGATTTTTTCTTTCGGGAAAAAGATTTCCGTCATGGTTGTCAATCCGCCGTCGGCAAACAATTCGACGGACGCGTCATCTAACACCAGGGTCAATTGTAAATCGTTGCGATTGGAAAAACGCGGTGCAGTATGCCTGCGGGCAAAGCTGTCTTTAAAATCTTTCCTGCCGGCTTCGCTGCGGTCGATAAAATATTGGTTGGCAGAATGGTCATATCCAATCACCAGTTGTTCACCCGCGCCGTTGGAAAACGTCAGTGAAAAATCTTTCAACTCATCCGCCGTCATTGTCAGTTTGATAGGTGTGGTCACGTTATTGTTATTGTCGACCTGGAAATCGGTAGCGTTGAGATCTGCAAAAGTAGACAGCGGTGTTGTGATTTGATCCAGTTCCGACACCGGTTGTGATGTAACGAGGTAATGGCCATCAATTTTTTTCAAACCCAATTCCCGCGCAATGGTGGTGGCGCTGCGCCATTTCCCGGTGGGCACAATGTTGGCATAATCCCAGTTGCTCATCCAGCCCAAAAAGAGTTTGCGGTCGCCGGTATTGCTCCACGTGATGCCGGCATATTCATCTGGACCATAATCCAGCCACTTGGTGCTGGTGTCGTTGGGCGTGAAGGCATGTCCATTAAAATCGCCAGTGAAATATTGCGTCGCAGACCCGCCATTGGGTCCACCGGGATTGATATTGACGATCAATACCCACACTTTTTTCCCGTCGGCGTCCAGTGAAAACAAATCAGGACATTCCCACACGCCGCCATGGGCGCCAAGTTGTTGTCCAAATTCGCTTTCTTTCTTCCACGACTTCAGGTTGGGGGACGAATAAAACGTAATGCGGTCTTTGGTGGCCAGTGTCATGATCCATTTGTGACCAGCTTCGTACCAGCTGACTTTCGGATCGCGAAAATCGGAGATGCCGGGATTTTTCAGCACCGGGTTGCCTTTGTATTTTGTCCAGGTTGTCCCGTTGTCAAGGCTGTAAGCGATGCTTTGGCTTTCCACTGCCAAAGGCTTTGTTTTTTCGTTGTTGGGATTGTGGTGTGTAAAGATGGCGACCATCGGTGCTATGCCGTTTTTTCCAAAACCCGAAGTGTTGTTTTTATCAACTACAGCGCTGCCCGAAAAAATGTAGCCAAGGCTATCGGGATACAACGCGATAGGCTGCTCTTCCCAATGCACCATATCAGGGCTCGTTGCGTGTCCCCAATGCATGGGTCCCCACACCGTACTGTCGGGATAATACTGGAAAAACAAATGGTAAATGCCGTCGTTGTACACCATGCCGTTGGGATCATTCATCCAGTGAGCTTTGGGCGAAAAATGAACCTGCGGGCGATACAATTCCTGGTAAATAGCAGTATCCTGCTGAGCATGAGAAGTGAATTGCAGTAAGAACAAGAAGGCAAACATGGAATATTTTTTCATAGAATCATTTTCAATCGATAAAATAAGGAAAGCCTACAAACACCCGTAGCGTGGCGCAAAAACGCCGGATCTTTACAGGTTCTTGATGTCGTTGATGACTTCTTCGGGCTTCATGACAAACGGAACCGTTTTCACCAGTTTCATTTGTTTGTTGTACATCACCACGAACGGAAACCGCTGTACATTGTAAAATTTCTGTACGATGAACGTGTATCCTTCCGTCCCGATTTTGATATTGGGATGCGCCGATACGTGAAAAGTGGAATCAAATTTTTTCACTTCTTTGATGGGTTCGTAGCCCACCATCACCACCTGTTTGTTTTGCAAAGCTTGGTCGTTTTTCAACAACACTTTGGTGAACTCTTTACAATGATCGCAGGTAGGTGAAAAATAAACCAGTACCGTCGGCGTGTTTTTCTTCAGCTGCGCATACGTATATGGTTTTCCATTAACGAGGGTGATTTTAAAAGGGGCAATACCTGTTTTACTGGTTGGCTGCGCAAAAAGAGTAAAGCAAACAAAGACGGCGAATACGGCAACGAGGATTTTTTTCTGCATCATGTATCTGTGGTTAAAGCCAATAGGAGCTGCAATACTATTGTGTTTTCTGTTGTCGAAACAGAAATCATCAGACGGCAAAATCCATACAATGTTTAAGAATCCCTGTTTTGCATTCACGAATCATGGTATGTAACTCTTTTCGGTCTGCCATTTTTCTTGCCACTTGTCATTGCAAGCAACTACCAAAACCTGTCATTGAAGCATCACAGGAAACCAGCTTCTTCAATGACAGGCATGTAGTGGAGATTGAACCGTTTAGTTGTAACCGGGATTTTGTTTGTACAAACCGTTGGTAAACGTGATTTCAGACTGTGGTATGGGCAGGTATTCGTCTCTGCCGGCAGTAAAGAGTGCCGTGCTCAGATACGTGCGCCTGTTTTTTTCCACTGCAATGTAGGCGTTTAGCACATCGGCGGCAATGCCCCAGCGTACGAGGTCGAAGAAACGGGAACCTTCGGTGGCAAATTCAAGACGTCTTTCAAACCGCAACGCTTTGCGGGCGTAGTCCTGCGTCCAGCCGGCAGAAGGATATTCTTTCACATTGTAATGTGAAGGAAACGAACCGTCGGCATTTTTCACCCGTTCGGTGCTGGCCGCTGCTCTCATCCGGATGGCGTTGATCAGTGGCAATGCCATGTCCTGCTGTCCCAGCTCGATGTAGGCTTCGGCCTGCATCAGCAAGATATCGTCGTAGCGAAGGATGTCGTAATTTTTGGCAATGCCCATAAAGGGTCCGAGCTTGAAATAAGACGGGCTGCTGGACAGCAACTGGTTGCGCATGGTATGGAAATTACCGTACACACCGGCATCGCGCACCCAGCTGTTGCTGAACGGCAAAGCAGCATTGTACTTGTACGGATGACCGTCAATGCCAACCGTGTGGTCCAGGCGCACATCTACGGTAGCTGTAGCAAGATCGGCGATGCTGTTGTTGAAATCATCGAACCGGGGCAACCCGTTGGCATCAGTGGTAAAAGCGTTCACCATGTTCTGGCTGGCAGCATGAAATCCGCAGCAACCATATTGCGGCGCGCCGTGCGGGTAATTGAGACCGTCTTCAAAGTTGAGCCTGCCGGCAGTGGTACCATCGTTGATGGTAAACTGGATGGCAAAGATGGATTCGGGACCGTTCTCGGTTTCCGCGAGGAAATTGTCAGCAATGTCTGGGCTCAGCGAATACCTTCCCGAAGCAATCACATCCTGTAGCAGCGTCACTACTTCCTGCAGGCGGCTTTGGTTGATGTTGGTTACCTGGTGGTTTTCGTTTTGCTCATAAGCCTGGTACAATTTTACCTTGGCGAGATAGGCTTCCGCAGCATATTTGTTTGCCCGCGCCAGTTCAGGCTGCGTGGTAGGCAGGTTGTCTACGGCAAATTGAAAATCAGCGGCGATGCGATTCCAGCCTTCTTCATTGCTTTCATCGTTGGAAGTTTGCAAAATGTCTTCCGGCGTTGCGTTTTCATCAAAGATGGGAATGTTCTTGTACAGCTGTTTCATTTTGAAATAACTGTGCGCACGTAAAAAACGCAGTTCGGCGATGCGGGTGGTTTTTTGCGGAAAATCGGTTTCAGCCAAAGAGTTGACAGCCCGCAATGCCACGTTTGCCCTGGAGATGGATTTGAAAAGGTTCTGCCAGCTGCGTGTTACAAAAGAGCCCATGGAAGGCGTTACGAGGTTGTAATGCTCCAAGGCATCCACTTCGCCAACGTCGCCGGTGCCGCCGCCGCCTTTGTAGGCATCGTCGCTGCGCACACTGCCATATGCCCAATCGCTGTAGATGGGCCCGATCATATCACCGTTGCCGATGGCTGCGTAAGCCGCTGTCACCAATCCTTCAACGGCTGTCGGCGAGGTTAAATCAGCCGAAGACAATACTCCTTTGGGTGTATAGTCCAATGCTTTTTTGCAGGAACCAAACACCAGTAGTCCGGCTGCGAACAAAGCAATTGTTGTTATTTTTTTCATGTTCATTTCTGTTTTAATGCTTTAGAAAGAGGCGTTTAAACCAACGGTAAAGGTTTTGGGAATGGGAACGGGATCGAGGTCTATGCGTTCCGGATCGGGACTCTGGTAGCTGCCGCTTTTAAACCAGAACAGGTTTTCGGCCATGGCAAAAAAGCGCAGTCTTGAGAACACTGCTTTTGGTGTAATGTTGTACCCCAACTGTATGTTGCGCAGCTTGAAATAAGACGTGCTCACAATGAAATAGTCAGAAGTACGGCCTTCATTGTTGTTGTCTTTCAGCGTCAGCGCAGGCGTGTGCGTGTTGGGGTTTTGCGGCGTCCACCCGTTGAATACGCCGGGGCCTACGTTCTCACGGCTTCTCATCAGGTTGTTGAACACCGAATACACATCGAACCCTTCCCTGCCGGCGACACCGGAACCAAACAAAGACAGGTCAAATGCTTTGTAGGTCATGTCCACACGCAGACCATATTCAAGTTGGGGAAGCGTGGTGCCAATCCAGGTTCTGTCGAGGTCGTCTATCACGCCGTCACTGTTGATGTCCACATAACGGATTCTGCCGGGACCAGCTCCAATCTGTGTGGGTGCTTTGTCCACCTCTTCCTGCGATTGAAACAATCCGTCGGTTTTGTAGCCGAAAATGTCAAACTGCGAGTGACCAATGATGGTATTGACAAGGTTGCCTGCATAAGCCGGGCGAACATTCTCGGGAAGCTCAGTGATTTTGTCCCTGAAATGCGCAACGTTTGCCTTTACATCGTATTTAAAATCGCCTCTTCTTTCACCCTGGTAACCAATGACCAGTTCCCAGCCACGGTTGGTTTTGGAAGCACCATTAACGGGTTTGGTCTGTCCTTCTCCCAGTGCAGATGCAATAGGCGGCGTGATGAGGATACCGGTGGTATTACGCGAAAAATAATCAAACGAACCATAGAATTTGTTTTGCAACAGGGTAAAGTCAATACCGGCGTTGATTTCTTCGGTAGTTTCCCATTTCAGGTTGGGGTTGGCAGCCTGTGTCTGTACAAAGCCCGACGGCAAAGTACCCGTATTGGCACCCGTCAGCGAATATGCCGTGCCCACGTTCATGTATTGCTCCCAAAATCCGGGTGTCAGCTGGTTTTGCGTAGTGCCATACCGCGTGTCAAACAACTGGAACCGGCTTACGTCACCGATCTGCTGGTTGCCCACCCGGCCAACACCGACTCTCAGTTTCAGTTCGGAAAACAGGTTCTGCTGTTGCATGAAAGCTTCCTTGTCTATCTTCCAGCCGATGGATGCGGCAGGGAAAATACCATACTGGTTTTCGGCGCCAAAACGGGATGAACCATCGCGGCGAACCGTCACGGCAGCAAGGTATTTGTCACCATAATTGTAATCAATGCGGGCAAACTGCGAGAACAGGCGGTTGCCGGTAGATGAACCCGTTACGTTGGTGTTCCCGGTGCCGGCGTTGAGGGTAAAATAATCTTCTGTCTGTAAGGCAAAACCTTCTTTCCTGGTTGACTGGAAGTCTATGTCAGTTTTTACATATTCGGTACCCACGAGGAATTTGAACTGGTGTTCTGTCCCTAAATCGAGGTTATAGCGGGCCGTATTGGAAAACGTCATGCTGAGGAAATGGTTCTGGTCGTACACCAGGCTGTTGGTGGTACGGCTCAGTGCGCCTTCGGTAAAGGTCGGGTTGATCACTTTACTCAGGAAGGTAGCATTGTCTGCCCCCATGGTAGATTTAAAAAACAGGTTTTTCACCGGCTGTATTTCGGCAAACACACTACCGAAAGTGCTCAGGCGGTTAGCATTGTTCCAACGGGCAAGGTATTGCATGTGCAGCGGGTTGTTCCTGTCGGAATACCCGGCACCAAGTTCACCCGCGAAAGTAGTTCCGTCTTTCTGATACACCGGGATGGTGGGCGCAAGCGTAACTGCGAGGAATGTGGTGGTGGCACCGCCAATGTCTCTTGCCGTAAGCGTTTCATTGGAATTTGCCATGTTCAGGTTCAAACCAATGGTTAGCTTGTCGTTGAAGCCGCGGGTAATGGCATTGATGCCACCGCTGTAGCGGCGATAACCGGTGTAGCGCAACATGCCGGTGTTGTTGAAATAGCCGAGGTTAAACTGCAGCGAGGAATGTTTGTTGCCAACAGAACCCGTCAGGCTGTTGTTGGTTACGATGCCGGTTTTGTACATCACATCCTGCCAGTCGGTGTTGCCGGCGGGTGTGTTGGGGTCGCCACCGACAAACGGCTGCAGGGAAACGGAATTCAACACGGGGTTGTCGTAATTGCCATTCCAGTCAAAATTGTAGATTTCACCATAACCAGCCGCAGGATCCTGCCGGTCGTTAACGGAAGCCCGCCACAAAGCGCGGCCCCTGTCCAGCGAACTGAGCATGTCGAAGCGCATTGCTTTTTCTGACTGTGCCGACAAACTGCTGTTGAACTGAAAGTCCACCTTGTTGTTGGTGTTGCCGCCATTTTTGGTGGTCACAATGATAACCCCGTTGGATGCACGCGAGCCATAGATGGATGCCGCAGATGCATCTTTCAAAACCTGTACGGAAGAAATGCTTGCCGGGTTCAGGTTCTGAAACACTTCGGGGCGGGTGGTGGGGATACCATCAATGATGTAAAGCGGGTCGGTATTGCCCAACGTATTGGCGCCGCGAATCAGGATCCTGCCATTGGAGCCATTGGGCGACCCATCTTTTTCAATGTACAAACCCGCTACCCTGCCCTGCAGTGCCTGCATGGTATTGCCCGATGTGTTGTTTTTTACGGCGGGTGTCATTTCCACCACGGCCACCGCACCGGTGAGGTCCTGTTTGCGTTGCGAGGTGTACCCCACGACGACAACCTGGTTGAGGTTGGCGCCGCCTTCTTCCATAGACAAATCGAGATTGTTGGAAGATTCATTGATCTGCACGGTCAGTGGGTTCATTCCCACGTAGGTAAGCGTGAGCGATTCACCTGGCGCTGCCAGGATGGAAAACCGCCCGCTTGAATCGGTCAAAGCGGTTTTGCTTTTGTTTTGCACCGTAACTCCCTGTAGCGGTGCGCCGGACAATTTGCCAATCACCCTCCCGGTGATTGTTTTTTGCTGGGCAAAGCCTGTTGCGACAAACAGCAATGCGAGGATGGTAATGATAACTCTCATAATTTACATTTTGATTCATGTAGTGTGATGACGAAAAGTTTGTAAAGGAAACCAGGGTCAGGCTGGCAGGGCTGACGATTGCTTACCGCCAAGCCTTGTATATTTAAATCATCCGTCTGATGCGGCGGACCTCTTTCAATTCTTTTCAACGGGGAAATCAACATTGCGTCGTTGCTGAACGGGACGGCAACCGGTGAAACAGTATTGTAAAACATGGCAAACATTTGATTTATAGAGGATAAAAGCATCGAAGCAACAAATCATTTCATGACAGCAGGGGGAACATTTCAAACGACAACCGGCAACGGAGAACATCGGGGAATGGCAATGCAAATGGTCTCCGCGGTGTTGACTTAACGATCAGGTGAATGAAACGTTCTGGTCTTCAAAAACGGTCACCGGCTTGATATCACCAAGACTGTAATCGGGGCAGGCACCTTTTTGCGTGGTAACAAAAGCTGCCAGTTGATTGGCAAACTGCAACGTATCCTGCAGGGGTGCGCCTTCAATCAGTTTGGATAGAATTGCCGCCAGGAACGAATCTCCGCTGCCCACCGTATCGGCTACCTGTACGGGAATGCCGGTGCAGGTACAGTATTCGTCGTGCTGATTGATGATGGCGCCTTTCGCACCGCGCGTTACAATGACGGCATCAAGCGCAAACCGGTCTTTCAGTATTTTGATGCGCTCCATTTCGCTGGTCAGCGGGGCAAACCACCCGGTGATGAGTTCCAGCTCGGCAAGGTTGAGTTTTACAATGTTGGCATTTGTCAGCAACAGTTCTATGGTCTTGCGATTGTAAAACGGCGGGCGCAGGTTGATGTCCAGCACTTTGTTTTTGGCATGGGGCAACAACCGCATCAGCGTATCGAATGTTTGTTGGCTGCGGGTGGCAAGGCTGCCAAACACAAAGTAATCTGCTTCACCAACGAGCGTCGCGAGTTCATCGCTGTAGGCAATGTAATCCCACGCCACGTCTTTCAAAATGGTATAGACCACTTCATGCCCGTCTTTAATCTCTGCCTGCACCACGCTGGTACTTTTGGTATCATCCATCTGGAAATGGTCGGTGCAAATGCCTTTTTTTTCCAGCGTTTCGATCAGTTGCTTTCCAAGGTCATCATAGCCAATCCGCGAGATGACAGCGGGATTTTTGCCCAGTTTCTGAAGATGGTACGCAACGTTCATCGGGGCGCCGCCGGCTTGTTTCCCGGCTGGCAACAGGTCCCAGAGTGTTTCACCAAAACAAACTACGGGATGACGATTTTCAAATGGCATAAACCAATGTTTTTGAATTATTAAAAAGGAAACCAGTTTTTATGGATGATCAATGCATGACGAGGGTATGTCCGATTTGTTCGAGCGACCTGCCTTTGGTCTCAGGCATCAGCTTCCACACAAAGAAGAGCTGCGCCACCATCATCACGGCAAAAAACAAAAAGGTCGTGCCGCCACCGGCTTTTTCGGCGAGGTAAGGAAACGAAAAGGCGATGAGCGCTGCCATGAACCAATGCGTGGTGCTGCCCAGCGTTTGCCCTTTGGCGCGCACCTGCGTGGGGAAGATTTCGGAGATAAACACCCAGATCACAGCGCCCTGCGAAAAAGCGAAAAAGGCGATATAGACAAACAGGTAAATGGGAACGGCCATGCCGCTAAACTGTTCGGTGTAAAAAGAATACGACACCAGCCCAAGCGTTGCGATGAGCCCGAAAGAACCGATGAACATGAGGGTTCTGCGACCGAAACGGTCGATGTAATTCATGGCCAGCAGGGTAAACAGGAAATTGATCAATCCCAGCCCGGCGGTAGACAACAGAGAAGAATTGGTGCCCAAACCCGTCATTTCAAAAATGCGGGGCGCATAATATATAATGGCGTTGATCCCGGATACCTGGTTGAATACGGCAAACAATACCGCCAGCATCACCGGGAATTTGTGGTTGGCAGAAAACAAGGGGTCTTTTACACCATTGGCTTTGATTTCTTCCTCTGCTGCCTGTTTGATGGATTCGATGGTGGCGTCTGCCGTTGCCGGGTTGATGATTTGCAGGGTTTTCCTGGCTTCCTCAATTTTTCCCCGCTTCAGGATGAGCCAGCGCGGACTTTCAGGGATAAATTTCAGCAACAACAAAAACAGCAGCGATGGTACTGCCTGAATGCCCAGCATCAGCCGCCAGGGTTCGTCTCCCACCTGCCCGATGAGGTAATTGGATAAATAAGATACCAATATGCCAAATACCACGTTGAACTGGAACAAGGCTACCAACCTGCCGCGCCGGTCTGCCGGGGCAATTTCGGAGATGTAAATGGGAGCGGTAACCGATGAGGCACCTACGCCCAGCCCGCCGGCCAACCGGAAAAAGAGAAACAAATACCAATTGGTGGAAAAGGCACTGCCTAATGAAGAAACGAGGTAAAGCCCGGCGATGAGATACAAAGTGGTTCTGCGTCCCAACTTGTCGCACGGGTAAGCACCGAGCAAAGAACCGATGATGGTGCCGATGAGCGCGATGGAAATGGTGAGCCCGTGCTCAAAGGCAGATAAAGACCAATATTGCTGGATCGATTGTTCGGCACCGGAAATGACTGCCGTGTCAAAACCAAACAGGAAACCGCCGAGGGCAATGACGATGGACCAGAGAAAAACTTTGTTTTGCTTCATATGGCATTTTGAACAGCAATCTTACGCCAGGATGAAGTGGCGGGCTTTTCAAAAGCTTAACAAATGAATCTAAATGTTCATCCGAGAAATCATTTATTTTAATCGTTTGTTTATCAGTCATATACTCAGTCAAATAATTCATAGTTTGAAAAGTGATTTTCGATTTTCGAACATCTTTTTTAAAATTTGATACACCGAGCGGCCACCTTCGTGTTGATTTTACACGGTTGGCAACGTCCATTTTGCAAAAGAAAACCGCTGTAATTGAAAAGATAATCCTCAAAAAAATTCAACTTTGGTTCTGAATGATGCTTGTAATAAATAAAAAAAACAGCCACTTTTCTCATTTTCATCTTTACCAAGGATTGCTGATTGTTGCCCTTTTTACCTGTTTCTTTTCCTCCTGTTCTCCGGAAACGGCGACCAAAAAATACCGCATCGGTTTTTCGCAATGCACGGGAGACGACAACTTTCGCCGGCGCATGCTGGCAGACATGAAACGCGAAATGGCGTTTCACCCGGAGTTTGATTTCTTGTACAAAGACGCGAAAGACAACAATCAGGTGCAGGTGCGGCAGGTGAAAGAGTTGATGAATGAAGGCATTGACCTGCTGATGATTTCGCCCAACGAAGCGCAGCCGCTCACCGGCGTGGTGGAAGATGCTTACAACAAAGGCATCCCCGTGATTGTGATTGACCGAACCATTGCTTCGCAACTGTTTACTTCTTTTATCGGTGCCGACAATGTTGAAGTGGGCCAACTGGCGGGCGACTATGCCGCGAACCTGCTGCACGAAAAAGGCAGGGTGGTTGAAATCATCGGACGTCCCGGTTCCACGCCTGCCATCGGGCGGCAAAAAGGGTTTCGCGAGAGCATCAGCCATTACCCGCAAATGTCCATTACCGCGGAAATTTATGGCAACTGGCTGAAAGACGACGCAGCAACAGAACTGTTGAAGATCAAAGACAAGTTGCTGGCAGCCGATCTCGTTTTTGCACACAACGATGTGATGGCGCTGGGTGCCTACAACGTTTGCCATCGTTTGGGGATTGAAAAAAAAGTAAAAATTCTTGGCGTAGACGGTCAGCCCGGGCCGGGCAACGGGCTGGAACTGGTGAACCAACATCTCATCGACGCGACGATGCTGTACCCAACCGGCGGTGTGGAAGCCATTCGTACCGCGTTTAAAATTCTCAACGGCGAATCGTTCAACAAAGACAACCGGCTGCAAACACTGGTGATTGATTCTACCAATGTGCGCCCGATGCTGCTGCAGTCGAACAAAATTGACGAGCAACAAAAAGACATTGAAAAACAACAGCAGTTGCTGGAAGAACAACGGCTGATTTACAAAGGGCAAACCACTTTTTTATACATCACCAGTACAGCGCTGATTCTTGCACTGATCCTCGGCATCATTGTATTGATCGCCTGGCGCAACAACCGGCGCATTAACCGGCGGCTGTCGGCAAGCAACGCGGAAATATTGTCACAGCGCAACCAATTGGTGGAAATGACGGCAAAGGCCAAAGAAGCAACAGACGCCAAGTTTAATTTTTTTACCAACATCTCCCACGAACTGCGCACGCCGCTGACGCTTATTCTGGGCCCGCTGGAAGACGCGCTGGCCAATTCAAAACTGCATTTTTCGGTGCGCAGCGACCTGGAGCTGATTCACAAAAATGCTTTGCGGCTGTTGAAACTGGTTAACCAACTGATGGATTTCAGGAAGATCGAACACCACAAAATGCGGCTTCGCGCCACGGAAAATAACCTGACCACTTTTGTTGATGACATCGCGAATTCGTTTCGGGAGATGGCGAAGAAAAAAAACATCAGCCTGCAGGTATTTTGCAAAGCCAACGACCTGAAAGTGTGGTTTGATGTCAACATGATAGACAAAGTTTTTTTCAACCTGTTGTCCAACGCCTTCAAGTTTACAAAAGAAGGCGGGTTTGTGACCGTCACCACTGCCCGCAGCAAAGACGGCAGGCAAGCCCTCATTACCGTGGAAGATACGGGAATCGGCATGACACCCGAAGCCACCGAACACGCGTTTGAACTGTTTTACCAGGAACGCGGTACCACATTCAAAGGGTCGGGACTGGGGCTGGCGTTGTCAAAAGAACTGATCGAGCTGCACCAGGGCAGCATTGCCATTGTAAGTGAAAAGTGGAAAGGCACCCGCTTCGACATTTCGTTGCCGTTGGGAACTGCGCACCTGTCTGCCGACGACATGCTGACTGAAGCCATTGCGGAATCGGCTGCCTACGACGAAATGAAGATATATACTTCCGATCTGTCTTTGCCAACCCTGCCGGCAATGGAAACGGGTAACACGGCGAAAGAATTTTCGATCCTGTTGATTGAAGACAGCGACGACCTGCGCATTTTTCTCCGCCACCGGTTACAGCAAAACTTTGAAGTGTATGAAGCCGACAACGGGCTCTCGGGTTTGCAGCTGGCGTATGAAGTGATTCCAGACCTGATCCTGTGTGATGTGATGTTGCCGGGCAGCGATGGTTTTTCGATTACTGAAACCCTCAAAACCGACATCCGTTCTTCACACATTCCCATCATCATTCTTACGGCCAACAGCAGTTTGGAAAAACAGATCACAAGCCTGAAACTAACGGCAGACGCATTTATTCCCAAACCGTTCAACCTGCAACACCTGGAAGAAACCATCAAATCGCTGTTGAAAAACCGCAAGCTGCTGAAAGAACATTATACAAGCGAATTACCGCAGGACATGAAAGCCGGCGCGCCTTCAAAAATAGACCGTCGCTTTATCAATGAGTTTGCCGCCATCGTGGAGAAAAACATTGCCAACGACCAATTCTCCGCCGAAGACATCTGCAAGGAAACGGGTATTTCGCGCATGCAGCTAAACCGGAAAATCAAGGCGCTGCTGGGCGTGAACGTGAACGATTATATCCTGAACGCGCGGTTGCAGAAAGCCAGATACCTGTTGAGCAATGAAGACCTCACCATTGCGGAAGTAGCTTACAAAGTGGGCTTTGCATCGCAGGCTTATTTCTCCACCGTGTTTAAATCAAAACTCTCCGTAACACCAACGGAATACAAAGAGAAAGGGAAAACGTGATGTTTGTATTAGTAGTATGTAGTAGGTAGTAGGTAATATGTAGTAGGTAGTATGTAATATATAGCTGGCAGATTGATCAATAATTGAATTTCCTATGGTTAGGAACGATGAAAAGCCGGAATGTGTTTGACATCAAAATATGCTCGCAACAACAATGGGTTAGCTGAATTCCCTTTTCAACTGCGATCAATTACATTATCTGTGGGCCATTTCGTTCCATTTTACAAACGATTAAGTTCCCAATAGCTTTGTCAACAAAAACAATCCAGGCATACTACCTAATACATACTACTTTATACAAACTACATAATACCTAATACTTACTACCTAATACATTCTCCATTATTCAAACCACTTTAATCTTTCTGTGTTCTCCCGATATTTGCGGTGAGGAAGTGCGGTTATGACCAAGAAACAACGACAACTGATTTTCGAAAAATACAACGGGCATTGTGCGTATTGCGGCTGTGTGCTGCAACCCGGTTGGCATGTAGATCACCTGAAACCCATCAGGCGACACCTGCACAAAGAAGGCTGCCGGCACCCGAAGCGAGACTGCCCCGACAATTGCATGCCTGCCTGTGCCAGCTGCAACATCAACAAACACAGCATGAATGTGGAAGATTTTAGAAAACTGGTGGGCGGGTTTGTCAAATCGCTCAACCGGGATTCTACCCAGTATAAAATTGCGAAGCGCTATGGCTTTGTGATAGAAGTAGATCAACCGGTGGTGTTTTATTTTGAACGAATCGAAAAGGCAGCGCTGGTACCCGTTACGCCTTCCCCGGCAGTCGTGAATCCCGCGTCCTGTAACAGCAACAAGGCAGAAGAATAAACTGTCCCTGTTTTCTATCCTCCTGCTGTGCTGCTGCAAACTGCCTAACGACTTCCGGCGGCAAAGCGCGCATTCCCAAAGGGGTTAAATCTACTTTCTCTATAACACAAAAGGCTGCTCTTTGCGGAGCAGCCTTTTGAAATGTTGACCAATTACAGGTTTATTCAGACACGACCAGTTTGCTGCGGGCAATGACTTTTCCCGCCTGTTCCAGCACAACGATGTAATTGCCGCTGTGCAATTTACCGGTGGTGATCAACTGGTACGTATGCGGACCGGCAGCGAGGTTGCCCTGGCTGATGACCTGCGCAGTACGTCCTGCCATATCCACTACTTTCAGCGTGGTATTGCCCCCCGTTGCAAGGTGATAGGAAAGTGTGGCAGTCGCATGTGCAACCGGGTTGGGCGAAATGCGCAACCTGTTGTATTCTGTTGTTGTTTCAGCGATCAGCGATGCAGGTGCAAATCCGTTGCCACCGGTGATATTTGCCGTATAATCTTCCACCTCGCCATAATTGTAAGTGAGGCAGGAGTTGGCACTCGCGGTACTAAACTTCATCTGGATGCGGATGCGGGTGTTGCCGCTTTTGGCAGTAGCCGGAACGGTAAACGTTATGGTCGAAGTGGTCTTGCTGCTTTTGGTACCCACTTTTTCGCCGGCATCCACAAAGTCGCCATCACCGTTGTAGTCTATCCACAAGGTCCAGGCTTCGGTGTAGGAAGCGCCGGCAAAGCCCGGTGTCAGCGAAGCAGTATATGAAGAGCCTGCTGCCAGTGTTGTGCTTTGAGAAGTGAAATCGGCATAGCCGCCATTGTTGCCGCTGGTATTGCTGATGCTGCCCAGCACCACTTTGTTGATGTACTCATACGCGGTACCGCCCGAAGAAGCGCAGTAGGCAATGGTACCGGTTCCGGTGGTAAAGGCATACGCACTGCTGTAAGCACTGGTGCTGGAAGCGCACACGGCAGACACCTGGAACTGGTAAGCCGTGCCGGCCGTCAAGCCGGATAAGGTATAGGAAGAAGTTGCAATACCAGATACCGTTGTCCAGGGTACTGCCGGCAGGAGGGTTTCCATTGCAGGGTATAGTCTGTTGGCACCCGGTAACAGCACCCCACGACAATAACAGCAGAAGTACTCTCGCGATGCTTCCTGCTGCCAGACCGGCAGGTACAGAACAGGTAGTGCCGCCACCACCGGCAGCCCCGATGCCCACGGCATACCATGCATTCATCACTTCGGTAACCTGTGCAGAATGAAGCACCGCCATACAAATCGGTTGCGGCATTGATATGAGCGGTTCTCCAGTCTGCATATTGGAGAAGTTACTGTTAGGTAAACTGTATTGGTGCGGTATAGGATGGCATCAGCTTCTGGTAAGCCCAATGCCGGTAACGGATAGCTGTTGCCGAGGTCGTTGGTACCGCTGCCACCGGTTACCAGCAGGTAAAACATAAAATTGCCCACCCCGCTGTTGGTATGCACGCCATAATTATCAGAACTGCTGGTGGTCCAGTAAGTGCCTTTGTAAGTATCGGGCTGGTTGTAAGCGTTGGGGTTGCCCATGTCGCGGATAAACCAGTTCATGTCGTTGCTCAGTTTCCAGTTCACGTCGCTGGGCTTTGACCAGAACTGCACCGCTTTCCCAAAAATGTCACTCATGCTTTCGTTCATGGCGCCGGGTTCCTGGCTGTAGGTGAGGTTGCTGCTTGCCTGTGTAACGCCATGGGTCAGTTCGTGCCCGGTCACGTCAATGCCGGTAACGCCGCCGCCCGCGCCGGTAGAGCGTTTGCCGAAATTCATTGAAACTCCATCCCAATAAGCATTGTCGGTCGTATTGGGCACGTTGAGGTAACTCGTGGGAACGGAGCCGTTGTTGTCGTAGCTGTTGCGGTTAAAATTCGTTTTGTAATATGCATAGGTTTGCGATACGCCGTAATGGGCGTCGAGCGCCGCCACGTTGGTACCGGTAAGGGTCCAGTTGGAAGAAGTACTGGTATAATCGGTACCTTTTGAGCCCGATTCACCATGCAGCGTAACCACCCCATTGCCTTGGTGAGATCGCGCAGCCGGTAGCTGCTGTTGTAAAAATCGGAATGAATGGTTTGTGAACCGCTGTAATAGGTAGCGGCGGTGCCGGTAGCATCGGTGTAATATAATCTCGTCTTTTTACCAAGGTAAGCGCCAGTGTAGCGTCAATAAAATAATAAGCGCGGCTCAGGGCTGCAGTGCATAAACATCTATTTTGTAAGCGAGCCGCAGGTCGCGCGGCGATAGATCTACTTCGTCGCTGAACCATACGAGTCCGGCTTTGGGTGCATAGGTAGCGCGGGGTCCCATTTGCTTTTTGTAAGCCGCTTCAAAAGCAGCATCCTGCCAGGCATACAGCGTTGCGCCTACGTGCCGGAGGGCAAGGCTGACGGCTTTTTGTGCGGGCAGCGATGGTTTGGCTTCATAAGTTTCCGGGGCTTCGAATTCAGTAACAATGCTGCCCGTCATGCCGGTCAGTTTGCCGTTTTTGGTATGCACAATGTACATGCTGTTTTCTACCGGGATGCCTTTGTAAGTTTGAACATACCGGTAATGAAGAAAGCCCAGTTTATCGCCTTCCTGTTTGTTGACCACGAGGTCAGACAAAGCATCGAGACCAAAGAGGCTTTTGGCAGCGGAAGGACTGAAAGCCACCTGCTATCGCTGCCCAGGCGCACGTCCTGTTGCGAAATGCCTTTGCCGCTGCGGATGACTTCACGCAGCGTTGTTTGTGCATTGGCACTGCAAATCAATGCCAGCAGTGAGAGTGTAAAAAACTGCTTTTTCATGTGTGTGTTTTATGGTGTAAAATGGAAAGAAGAAGCGGATGAATAGAAGAAGATATTGATATTCGAGGTTAGCAGCTATCAGGCTGCACAAGGAGAGTCCCATAAATCAGCGGATGTTTGTAGATTCCAAGTGAAAGATAGATCATTCTATGGGAAACTAACAACATATGCATACTGTTATTTTATGACAATCATGATGAATACCGGCGTTGCAACAATAGATTTTAGTTAACAAGCAGATGAGAACAATCAAAAAAACAGAGATATATCCTTTGATTATCCAGATCTTATCGTGCATAGATTTAATCACTATCTCACATAGAAAAACTTCTGTCCACCGGCAGAATAAATTTTTCAGGAACACAGGAGTGCTAGATTTTGTTTAACCGGATTGAAAAATGATTAAAAGGTGTAGCAACCTTTGTTTTTCGCGGAACAATATTGTAATTTACCTTCTTCCTCAACGGCTCGTATTTTACCGCCATTTTTTTGCAAAAAAACGTTTGTATTCATGCAACCAGCTTCGTTGCACCGACGAAAGAATAACGAAGGATGATCGAAGAAAGGATGGCTTTACCATTACCCAAACCCGGAGGAACCACGACTATGGCACGAATCACCCATCCCGTTTTTCAACAGCTGTCCGGTAGCATCGGCGGTCAACTGGTATTCAAACAGTACGGCGATAAAACGGTAGTGAGTAAATTCCCGGACATGAGCCGGGTAACACCAAGCCACCGCCAACAGGCGGGACGCTCCCTGTTTGCCGAAGCAGTTGCCTTTGCAAAAACCATCAACAACGACCCGGTAAAAAAAGCACAGTACCAACAAATGATTGGCAAGGGACGAAGTGTATATCACTACGCGCTTCAGGAATATATGAAGCAGGCAAAGAACGGATAAACGAGGACGTCAGCAAACCGGCACCGGTAGGTTGCTGGTTTTGTTGATAAGATCATATACAGTTGTCAACGCAAATTCGCATTCAGTTCCTGCTTCGACACCCATAGCCTTTTTCTTTCTTGCCATCTACTGACAGTATGAATCCAAATATGTTTTCAACATTTTGAAAATTAAATTGTTGGCAAATCAAATACTAATTATATTGGCATTCTAAACCTTTTGATGTCAACATGCGATTTCAACTCCTGTTACAATCCTTACAGCAGCCCACCTGGCTGCCCTTCAATTATCAATACCCGCTGTCGGCGGCTATCTACCACATCATCGGGCGGGCAGACCGTTCGTTTTCCAGGTTTTTGCACGACCATGGCTATCCCACCGGCAACAAACATTTTAAGATTGTTTACCTTTTCGGATATCCAGACGCCGTTTGTAAAGCAGGGTGACCGCATGTTGCTGACAACGGGCATAGGCAAGGCTGACGGTTTGTTTTTATATGCCGCAGGCGGCGGAAACGTTTGTCCAAGGATTGTTTATCAGCCAGCAACTAGACATTGCCGATGCCAGGAGCAAAACATCTTTTACGATTACAGGTATTGAAAGTATTGGCATATCTATCATTCAGAACGAAATGGTATTGCTGCAGCCCCTTTCGCCGCTGGTAGCGGGTAGAAAAAATGATCGCGGACACTACGATTACCGCTCGCCCGAGGATGCCGACTTTGCGGATTGCCTGATCTATAACTGGCTGGAAAAATGGGGCAGCGTACACGATGCGAGCGATGCCGACATGGATGCGCTTTGCGAAAAGCCATTTCTGTGCAGGCGCAATTGTTCCGGCATCCGCCGCAGCAACGGCTGATCACCATTAAAGCGGGCACGCCGGCAGAAACAAAAGTGAGGGGTTATACCAAATTCAGGTTGGCGAGTAACGGCGCCGGAGGAATTGCTGGAACTGGCGCTGGGCGCGGGCTTGGGGCTGCACAATGCGCAGGGGATTGGGTGCGTGGGGGTGGTTTAGTGTTACGAGTAAAATTTATATTGG
>CAWGWV010000015.1:0-35950 GCA_963826385.1 uncultured Chitinophagaceae bacterium
AAAAATTCCGTCATCTGATATTCTATCAGGAAACATAAGGGGCAATTGGTCTCTCACCGCCTGTATAATCAACGTAATTTGGTTTACATTCACCACTTTATCATCTAATTGCTTGTTGCTGTATTCAACGTCTTCGTCAAGTTGGTTCCAGAACTTTTTGCGGTAAGTTTTTCCCGGGTGTCAATATATTCGCCGATGGAAATCTTAGATCCTTCTTTGGTGATTTTTGTTTCTATCTCGTACACATTGTAAGGTACAAGTACCCCATCTTCTACCGCTTTTTTATAGCCATAGTCTGATACGATATTCTTTTCAAAATAACCAAAGGTCCTGTTGTCGGGCGTAGCTGTCAAGCCAATTTGAAAAGCATCAAAATAATCCAGAACCTGTTTCCATAAATTGTAAATGCTTTGGTGGCATTCATCAATCACAATGAAATCGAAGAACTCCATGGGTGTTCTTTCATTGTACACTACCGGCATCGGTTCTTTCCTTTTGTACCCTGAGCCTGCCGAAGGGTCTTCTTCGTCCCGTTCGTCTAGTTCGGTTCCTTTTAAAATGGAATACAATCGTTGTATGGTAGAAATGTAGACCTGGCTATCATGCGGGATGAATGAACTGCTTAACCTTGTTACCCCATACAGTTCAGGAAAGAGGCGGTTATCATCCTGCGGCTGGAAACGTTTGAATTCCTGTTCAGCCTGTTCACCAAGGTTGCGTGTATTCACCAAAAACAAAATGCGCTTTGCCCTCGCAAACTTTAGTAAGCGATAAATGCTGGTAATAGCTGTAAAAGTTTTACCAGAACCGGTTGCCATTTGCACCAATGCCTTTGGTCGGTTTTCTCTGAATGACTTTTCTAAATTGGTGATGGCAGTGACCTGGCAATCACTTAAGCCATCCGGTTGTAATGCAGGAATATCAAATACACCTGCTCTTAATGTTTTTGGTTCTCTTAACAAAAGCTCAAATGTTTCAGGACGATGGAAAGTAAACACAGGACGTGAACGAGGCTTGGGATCACGGTAATCAGTAAAGCGGGTTACTTCACCGGTGCTTTCATAAACAAAACGCAAAGGCTCGTTGTGCAGGTATTTCAATTTGGCGGCAGCATAACTTCCGAGCTTTGGTCTTCGTGCATCGTCAGCCGCACGCCTTCTTCCACACGTTTCGCTTCAATTACCCCCACCGGTTGTTTATCCACAAACAAAATGTAATCTGCCGGACCGGTATCCGTCGCATACTCGCGGATGGCAACCCCTTTGGCAGCTGCGATATTCTTTTGCTTGTAAGATTGAACCATCCAGCCGGAATCCATGAGCATCTCATCAATCTGGTCGCGGGCGATTTGTTCTGGGTTCTGGTTTGGCAAGAACGGAGCGTTTGGTTTGAAACACTAAAAATAAGTGGGAAAAATGAATAATAGAATCGCGGGATCTGTTTTTTTAAAAAACAAAACCATCTCAACTTTGGCGCAATTGTAATAAAGCCCACACCCGGTGAGTGAAGTAGAATCACAATCAACCTTACTACAAAAGCGTGATCACTTGTAAGCGGACAGGCGATCAAAAAAACAAAAGTTGGCTATCGACTGAGGAATGATTTTGGTGAACGATCCTGCTCCATTTGGCAATGTAATGTTTTAGAATGTACATGACTTACAAGTCCGCCTCACAACCTCACAAACTGGTGAATCTTGTTGATTTCGAGGATGGTGGTTTTGCCATCTTCGCTTTCATGGTACATGGGGATGAACTTCGCCCCAAATTCAATTTCCTCATAGGTGTAAGACGTGCGTTGCAGAACGGTATTGGAATACACATCATCAAACCCGCGTACCAGCACATACAATTCGAGGTCGGTCTCTTCATATCTTCCGAAGTAAATCCGGACAACGGGCTGTCTTCATCAATGGGATGAACAACCGTCCAGTTCATCATCAGGTTGTCTATGCGGTTTCTTTCGAGGTTGAGGGTAAAAAATTTATACGTCGGCTGTCCGTTTTCTTCCACCTGGAAAGTACAGGTTACCTGTATGTTGACATCGGTAAGGGTATGACCATCTTTGTAAGGCACCATGCGAAACATGAGGGCCGTCCTTTGTCTTTGTAAGGCGCAATCAGGGCATGATGACTGAAGATAATGTGTGAATGCGGGCGGGAAAACCGACCATAAATAAGACCGGTTGCCAATGCAAACGACAGGAAACCCAACATGGCTTCAAAAGACGCCACAAGTTTGACATCGTCATCCACAGGATTTACGCGTCCATATCCAACCGTGGTAAATGTTTCGGTACTGAAAAAATACAGTTCTTTTATTTTGCCCCATTCCGTAGTGGCAACAAAACCCTGGAAGCCATCGGTACCAAGGGATGTAAATAGCCGTGAAATGAAATGTTGATAGATACATAAAACAACGACAAGTGCAAGCAGGAATTTCCAGCGCGGCATGTTGAGCATGCTGTGATAAATGCTGAAGCGATCCCAGATGCGGATGCCGTCTTTGCGGATGTTGTAACTCCCGTCTTTATTAATGAAACGCCCGCCGTAATTGCTGGCATTTGAACCAAAACCAGTATCGTTGTTGCTTTTGGAAGCAGGGATTCAATTGCCTGACAGATAATCATGGAAAGGCTAGTATTTTAATAAATAATTATCAAAGCGTGTGTTAAAACCTTTTTGCTTTTTTCAAATTGCATATTTGCAGTTTGCTGTACAAGCCACCAAGCGCCAGCAATTCCTCGTGCGTACCGGTTTCTTTTATTTCACCTTTATCCAAAACAATAATTTTATCGGCTTTGCGGATGGTAGATAAGCCGGTGTGCAATTACAATAGATGTTCTGCCGGTAATCAGTTTATCAATCGCCTGTTGTATCAGCATTTCGCTTTCCGTATCGATAGAGGAAGTGGCTTCATCTAAAATAAGTACGGCAGGATTGTACAACAGCGCGCGGATAAAAGACAACAACTGTCTCTGCCCAAGACTCAAAGTACTGCCACGTTCCATTACATTATAATCGTAATCGTCCGGGCAGTTGCATGATGAAATCGTGCACACCAATCAGCTTGGCAGCTTCAACCACCTGTTCGCGGCTGATATCGCGGATTGCGCAGCGTTATATTGTCCAGTATGGAACCGGAAAATAAAAACACATCCTGCAACACAACGCCAATTTTGCTTCGCAACGCATCGAGGCGTATAATCTTCAATATTTCACATCATCAACGTTATGCTGCCTTTTTGTATGTGATACAACCGGTTGAGCAGACTGATGATGGACGTTTTGCCACTGCCGGTATGACCTACCAAGGCTACCGTTTCGCCGGGCTGAATGGTAAAATCGATGTTTTTTAATACATAATGTTCATCGATATAAGCAAACCAACATGATTAAACTGCACCTTTCCCTGCACATGTGTCGGGTGCATGATTCCCTTGTTCCTGAATGTAATCCTGTATTATCCAGCACCGTAAATACGCGTTGCGAAGCAATAACACCCATTTGTATCACGTTAAACTTATCGGCAATTACCCGTAGCGGACGAAATATTTGGTTTAGATAAAGAATAAAAGAAACCAGCAATCCAGAATCGAGTTTCTTATCGGCAATCCACCAAACCAAAATCCCGATGCTGATAGCAAGAATAATTTCAACAATGGGAAAAAAAACAGAATAGGCAAAAATGGCTTTGATGTTGGCGTTGCGGTGTTCTTTATTGATGGCGTTAAACTTTCGGTATTCGCGGTTTTCAGCGGCAAATGCCTGCACAATTGCCATACCTGTAAGGTGTTCCTGCACAAAAGCGTTTAAGGCCGCCACAGCATTACGCACTTTGATAAAGCTTTTGTTTACACTTTCCTTAAAATAATAGGTTGCCACAATGAAAATAGGAAACGGAATAAGCTGATGAGCGTAAGCCGCCAATCTATCCACAGCATGGTGCCTAGTGTAATAAGGATGGATAGCAGATCGGAAATGATGGGAATTAAGTCCATCCGCAAAAATATCGTTGATGCTTTCAATATCGTTGATGGTGCGGGTGGTAAGGGTACCAATGGGCGTAGTATCAAACTGCCGCAGGTTGAGGTTTACGATTTTCTCGTAAACGGTTATGCGCATATCTTTTACCACACTTTGCCCCAGCCAGGAAGTGAGAAACGAAAACAAAAACCGGATTGCCGTTTCTATAAAAATAAATACAACCTGGAAAATGGTAACCGAAACAATAAACTGCGTCAGCATCGTTCAAATTGGTGTTGAACAGAAAAAAATGCAAGCCAGTGCGGGAGTATCGAATGTTTTTACCGGTGGCTTTGTCTATGGTTAGTTGGATGAGGTAAGGACGAACAGGGGCAAATATCGCCAGCGTTATTGCCATAACAATACTGCTGTAAAACTGCAGCCGGTAAGGACTAACAAATGAAAAAATGCGGCGCAGCGCCAGAACATTAAAAGACTTTTTCTTCGCTTCTTCACTCATGATAAGGCTGCAAAGGTAGGATACAAATGTTTGCCGGCAGAAAACTATCCCTGCTCTTCCGCGCTTGAAAAACTGGTGGTTCAGGCAAATGCACACTGTGTGAGGGATACAAAAAAGGGTTCGGAACTTTCCTTTTCTTCCTGCCGACAAATCCATTACCTGGGATGACCGCCAACAGAAGCAACGATCATTTTACGCAGGATTTTCTCATCAATGTCTTTCATTGATTTGATGTAAATACAACCTTTCCCGGCTTTCTGTTTGCCTGATTGGGATAGCCATTCTACTCTCTCCGTTGCTGTCAGCGACAGGTACAGCACAATGGCAGTTGCCCTTGATGAAAAGGCGGCAAGCGGTGCATCACCGCTGTGCCCGCTGGCATATTGATAATGATAGCTTCCAAATCCAACAATGGAGGTTCCCCACATTTTGGGTGGCAGCCCGGTGATTTCGCACATCAGTTCCAACAGGGACTGGCAGTCGCTTCGCTTGTGTTCACCTACAATGGCATGAATGTACTCTTCTACAGAAGCTTCATTTTCCCTCGTTCTGTTGGTTGCCATTTCGATTGCTTTGATAACAAAACGCCAGTGTGTTGCAAAATGGTGTTTGTCGTTAGGGATGAAGAATGATGTGCTTTTCTCTTGTTATTGTATGATTTCTTTGTTTACCAACACATCACGGGTAAAACTTTCTTCGAGCGAAATAAACGTTTCCGTGCGTTCAATTCCTTTTATTTTTTGTAATTCATCGTGCAGCACAAATCGCAGCTGCTGAATGTTTTTGCAGACGATTTCAGCAAACATGCTGTAGTTGCCCGTGGTATAATTGAGCCGGACGATCTCCGGGAATTTTCCGGAGTTCTTTGGCAACGGTATCGTACAACGAGCTTTTTTCGAGGTAAATGCCAATAAAAGCAATGACATCGTAGCCCAATTGTTTGATGTCCACATTCAACTTGGTGCCTTTGACAATCCCGGCTTCTTCCATTTTTTTGATGCGCACATGAATGGTTCCGCCGGATACAAACAGCTTTTTACCAAGGTCGGCATAAGAAGTTCCGGCATCGCCCATCATTTCCTGGATGATCTGTAGTCGAATTTGTCAAGATTGATTTTAGCGCTCATAGCCAATGTGATTTTGAAATTATTCAAATTTATTACAAATAAATTAAAGGAAATCTAAAATTTGAAATTTTTTGTTGAATAATTGTCAGGAAATATTTTTTTGTCTAATATTGCACTCGCAAATGAGTTCTTATATACTGTGGGGTGATGAAATTTTCGGCAGACATACCCTCTCGTCTCGGGGGTGAGGATCTACAGGATAAACTAAGCATAGAGCCGACCAAACTCGCGTTCGGCCGACCGGGGTTGACCACCAAGTCTTTGTGTTTAGCTAACTGCCTCGTGTAGGTTCGAATCCTACCCCTACAGCATTAAAACAGGCTTTTTATATTGATTATCAATGTAAAAAGCCTGTTTTGTTTTTTACTGGTGTCTCTACCAGTGTCCCTACGCCTACAAACCTTCAATGGATTTGTTTACTGGTCATCCGCAATAAGAGAATACTTTGCAAATTCTTTGTTACATGGGAATGATCATAAAGAATTGATTTATAGCCAAATCGGTGATGAAGTGCGGACGAATGTGCGGACTTAAAAAAAACCTTGTAACTAATGAGAAACCGGGGCTTTCCGCCGCCGCATTAAAAACTCTACGGAAGGACCCAGCTTAAAATACCCCCCCCCTTAAGGCATGTCTGTTATGGTACCGGTACGCCGGATTGCAAATGTTTTATACCATTCCACAAAGTGCGGCATTGTCTGTTACTTTGATGTAAGTTCCGCCGGCAGCTTCCACGCGCTTGCGCTCTTTGTGCTGGTCTTTTCTCATCCGGTCTTTGGTAGCTGCACACTTAATTTCAATCATTACAACTTTGGAATCAATGATCGCTGTCAGGTCGCTGGTTCCAAGGTTACTGCTTCCATTGTGTATATTTCATTTCTCCATTGATCTTTCTCATTTGCCCCTGCCTGCTGATGCGGTTCACATAGTGCCCGCTGAATTTCAGCCAGTCGCAGACGGCGTTTGTGAGCCCGCCAGTGGTGTCATCGCGCCACGGCTTAACTTTCATGCGTTCGCCGCCCGACAGCTCAAAGAAGCCCGGTGCTGTGCGTTTGAGGTATGCGAATTTCAGTTGCTTCAATTCTATCTGCCAGGCGTGCATGTAGCTGAGGAATGTGTAAAGGTTACTGATTAACCGCGCGGCGGCGGATGTGAAGTGTGCCGTTTTCAAAATGGAACAAATCCACCATCGGGGTTGCTTTTTATCCACTCGTCAAATTGCCGCATTGTTTCGGCTTTCCTTTTCCCCTGGGGGGAAGTTGTTTACCTGCAGACAATATCAGGTCGGCGAGGTCATATTTCTCCATGCCCGGGGGTGGCGGGTTTCCATTAAGGATATCAATAATTTTAACGGTAGATCCGGTATGTTGCCGTAGTATGTCAGCACCTTCCTTCCATTTAGCAATGGCGTCCGCATCTGGCACGAGGTATATCGTACTGCCGGTGAGTACTTTGCACACTTCTTTCTGAAGCCACTTCGCGCCATTTCCTTACCACCGGTTGCCAGCCAATCAAATTTCGGGTAGTGCAGGGCGGCGATCATGGCAGTTTTATCCGATTCTACCAAGGCGGCTGGCTTGTTGTTTCCCTTGAGTTGGTGTTCGCCGTAAAAACATTGTTGCAAGTTGATGCTGGTGAATTCCCTGCCGGTGGCTTTTACCATAAGTTGCCTGCCGCCGTATTCTACGAACTCACTTCCTTGTACCTGTTTGCCGTCTTTGCGGCGTTTGCCGGTGTTTTCTTCGTACAACATGGCTTTTACCTGCCGGACAGATCCGTTATAGTCACGCTGAACAAATACCGTGGAACCGGCGCCAAATCGGATACAGCTGCCGGCTCCGTAGCGCTGGAAGATGTCTGCTGCGTAGCCGTGCCCGTATGTGGCAGCAAGAAAGTTGTAAAGGTGGTTGCCCTGGTAATTTTGGAGCATTGAGGCAACTGCTGATGGCGGGATGATGTCAATGGTCCGCGGTGGCAGCGGCTGGCGTTGCCTGCGTGATGCCGGTGTATGCGTGTTGCTGTGTTCTGTGATGATCAGCCCCTCTTTGGCGGCGAGGTATTGCACGGCTGCCGCAAAGTCAAGGTTTCTCTGCTTTCATGATGAAATCAATGGCATTGCCGCCGCCTGGATCGCAGCCAAAGCATTTGAAGCCTTTGGCAGGGTTAACGGTAAAGGAGGGGGTACGCTCGTTGTGGAAAGGGCAAAGGGCAACATACCCGCTACCACGCCGGCGGAGTTGTGTATAGTTGCCGATGATGCTGATTAAATCAATATCGCGTACCTGCTGTATGATGTGATCTGGTATCATGTGCGGGATGTTTTTCGGGTCAACTTAATTTTTCGGGTCAAGGGTCAAGGTCAATTTCCCCTTATAGGGGGAAATATTGACCTTGATCTATTGGGTCATTTGACCCATTTTTTGACCCAAATTGACCTTGACCCTGTTTGATGTTTATACGATATCTGCCATCTTCGCCTTTTATAACAAACCCCCACATTTGGTAGTCTTCTAACCTGGTCTTTGATGTGGTTTTTCCTTTTTTGATTATTGCTCCGATAGCTTCGATAGCCTCAGAATGTGACAGGCTATAATTTGGTTTGAATACAGTATTCGCTACTTCTTTTCCTTCTTTGTAATTTTTATTTGCTTTAGACTCAGCCAACTTTTCAGAATAACGCTCTTGGCTTATACAAGGAAGTGAGCCTTTATCCCACCGGATGGCGAAAGGTTCGAACGGCAAACCCATGCTGTTCATGCAACTCACAATACTTTGCGCCCGGTCATTTGGATCTACTTCGGCTGTGATTTCAATTTCACATTTTTGTGAGGCAATGGTGCCAACGTGTGCCCGTGCGTTCTTATCAGCCTTATTTTGATGGAGTACCACAGCAATGTGTACATTGAAAAGTGACGACAGATTAGCGCAATCCGTAACGGTAAATTGTCCCTCCTGGGGATCCATAAAGTCAGTCATTAGATCAATCAGCCCATCAATAACAACCATAACCACGTCCGGGGTGTTCTCGATACCTGCTTTTACAATTTCTCTTCGCTCTCCCCGGGGTGAATCGCGGAGATCACAATAAATCAATTTTTCTGATAATTCAACTCCTGCCAGTTTCAAGACAAGCCGCATGGTTCTGGCTGCGTACCCCTCGCCCTGTTCGGTATCAAAAAACAATACAACACCCTTCATGGCCGCTTCTAGGTAGGTGCCATTTTCATCAGTGAAGTGAGGCTTTGTTCTGATAATGGCAGCCACGCAAAAGGCAAGAACGGTAGTTTTTTTACTCTTTTGTTTGCCTTGCCAAAGGCTGATTGATTTTAGTGTGAGAAGTGGTGTTTTTTCATTATTCTGATTGATATATACGACTGGAACAGGCAAAGAATATTCTCTGGTTTGGTCCAAAATAGACCGTCTGAATTTATCAAAAGGCGTTTCTTTCTTCGGCTTTTCAGGTTCACCATCCAGCTTGAGTTCTACTCTTGCCAGGTAGTCTGCAGACAATTCCGGCTCCGGCAAATGATTGGCTTTTTCATTTGTACCGGTTACCGGTGTGCCCTTATCGTTTGATGCTTCAAATGTTCCGGCTCTGTTTTGCACTATCTCACGATTTTAGATTTGTACCGTTGAATTACTTTCGCTGCCTCCATTACCTCACCTTGTTTGTAGTATATCCTGCCACCAATGGAATGTTTCTTAAGGTGCCCGGCGGCTGTCCAGGCGTTTAGCGTTACCCTGCTGATGGCTGGCTGAAAGAGCTTGCAGGTTTTTACAGAGGCGCTCAATAGCTTTTCCTGAAGTTCAGCCCGTTTGAATGCCATCAATTCTTCCCTGACAACTTCTTTTAAGTTGTTCATCAGGTCGGATAATTCAATAGGAGAAAGGATGATTTTTTCCATTTTGCAGGATTTATTTAGGCTTCCTTTTGAGAAAAGGCAGGTTTGGCTTTTTCGAAAATTTCATCTATTGAAAGACCATATTCTTTCAATAATTCAACAGCATGATACTTTTGCAATGAGGCGCCTTTTCTTCTGGCTGCTGATATAACTGATTGTTCGCTAAGTGAGAGGGCTAAGGCAATTCTCAATCTCAATTCCTTATTGTTTAGAATTAACTCATAAACTTTCGAAGTAAATTTCATAGACGTAAATATTTTAAGTCTCAAAATTCACTTTGAATTAATGTCATTTTGCAACAAACATGTAACAATGATGTAACAACTGTTTTGCCTTTAGTTCTGAAATTTTAAAGCCAGTGTATTGATGCACTGGCTTGCAGAAAAAAGGTTCATTTACTGTATGTGACCTCGCAGAAAGTGATCAAGTTCGGCTTTTGATTCCCTGGATGTTTTATCAGTATGGTAATACCCGGCAATTGGCTTGGGCGGAGTCAATCGATTCGTGTATTCAAATGCCTTTCTTCGTGCTTTGATTGCTTCATAGGCACCCGGTTGCGGGCGCAGCCGGGTGCACATTAGTTCGCGCAGGTAAAAAGAATACCGCAACAGTTGGCAGGATGAGAATTTTGGGCAGGCTTCGCACTTGTTTATAATTTCCATGCTTAAATTTTTTGAACTTGAGTAAATAGTTTGTGGACGGGTGTTCAGAGCAGCCGGTTAATTGCGTGCTGCCGTGTTATCGTTAACAATTTGCTCAAGTGCAGTTCTTACCTGTTTGCTCAACATAAAGTGTTGTGCCACCTGTTCAATGTTCGTGGTTTTGTCTTTCAGTCTGGATACTTGAGTTTTTCAAACATCTTACTTCCGAGGTTCAACCAGGGTTTATCGACAACGCCAGTCAGGGTTTGCTGCGGTTTGCGGTTTGGGTGTTATGGCTATGGTTTTTGGCTTTGCACTGCTGTTATGGGTGGCAGCATTGGCGTCATCATCTTCGTCAAGGTTCAATCCAAGGACGGCAGCAAGAGAATAGCGCCGCATGTAGGAGATCACCGAGCCTTGCGCCTGTGGATCACTTTTGACAGGTTGCATCTGGTACTCTGTCTGCATAAACTCACCGGTTTCCGCGTGCATGAGGACCGTGGTAAGCCCATTGCTGCCGGATGGAAACTGCGTGAACGACAAGCCGGCTTCATACAGCGGTTGTTTAATGGCTTCGAGGATAGCGGACAGCGTGGCGTATTTGCTGTTGAAAAACGGGTTTGTAGCGTCTTTGGCAACCTTGCCCATGTTGTAGTGAAAAGTGCGGAGGGCTTCGGCGATGTTTACAATAGATGGTGACTTTTCCATAACTTCGATTTTGATTTGATGGTTTTTTAATTTGCTATTAACAACTTTAAGATTTTAGCCCTCATGTTACGAGCATGAGGGCTTTTTTATGGTTAGAATGGAAGCATACAATCAGGGAGGGAAACGGGCGGCAGCTCCATGCGAAACGCCTGGAAACTAAGGTGGCATTAATACACCGTCAGGCGGTCTTTGATCTTGCTGTAGCGGGCAATATTGCTTTTGTGGTGGCTTGCCGTGGCTGCAAAGAATGAAGTGTGTGAACGGCTTTCAGAAAGGTAAGGCTCGCTGCTTTTGATGCGCGTTTCTGCTTTTTCGATCATGGATAAAACGGCGATGGCTTTGCTGTGAGCTGCGATGATGTTTGCTGTCTGTGTTTGCATATCCTGTATTTTTAATTTGCTTACACAAAGATAAGATAATAGTAGTATAGTAGTACAATAGTATTTTAATAGACTGTTAAAAGGATGTTAACTTGGTAGTATAATAGTATCATGTTATAATAGTATTATCTTTGCATTATGGCAAAAGGGATAAAGGGCTCCGGACCACAGGATGAATACACCCATGAGGACAAGCATCATTATCAAACCGTCAATTGTTTATAAGTTGAAGGTTATCGCGCTGCGTGACAAAACAACACAGACGGCTATCATTGATTCGTTACTTACGGACTATATCACGAAGTATGAAAAGAAAACGGCGCCATTAGCTTGTGAGCCGTGAACCTCACCCCATGAATGATGATACAACCATTGACGATTATCTGCGGGCTACTGGCGGCACGCTGGCGGACCTGATGACAGGTGTTCAAGCCTTTGGGCTGGATGAAGTGAAACGCCTGGTTATTGAAGCCCTGCGGCTAAATAAGCGTATCATCTGGCAGGATGAACCGGCAAGAGGGTTGGATGCGGTCAGTTACCGGTTTGAGAATATACTATAACGCCTCCCTGTTCAGCAATGCCGAACCATTGTATCAGTCCGGCAATTGGGACCTTTAAAAGCCAACCCTGGATTTGTTGGCGTTCATATCTTTCCACCATTTGTTCATTTCACTTTTCAATCGTGCGCTGATCATGTCTGCATCCTGCTTCGTAGCACTTCCCTGCAATTGAATCACCGGTGCAAAATGAAACGATGGCGCGCCGCCATAACCGGATATTGCCGGGATCTGTGCGGGTTGATATATTTGGTTGGTAACCTTTCGCATGGTGTTAAATACTGGATCCGGCTTCATGCTTTGTGCAATGGTTTCCACAATCTTCGTTCTGTGAAGTGTGCGGAAAGCACCTTGTTTGGCTGGCGAAAATGGAAGGTAATCGCGGATCTTACTTGTGATTTGTGCAATGGCTTCTACCGGCTTGTTTGCCATCGCCTTCATGCCTTTCCACACAGAATTGACAATGTTGGCACCCGCATTCCAGAAAAGGGAACCCAGGTTGGTTACCCATTTTAATGCACTGGTAAAGATGTGTTTTGCATTGTCCCACACCTTGCCGAACATGCTTCCAAGCGGCGCCCAATGTTTTATGATCATCCCCAATGGCGTGAAGTTCAGAAACAGCCTTTTGGCGGTGTTGATGAATATGGAAATAACGGCTTTGGCATTGGAAAAAGCACCTGACAAATACCGTATACCAGCGGACAAAGCCGTTTTGATGTTCGTCCAGACCCGTGCAAAAATTCACCCATCGGGGCAAAGACTTTCTTTACTGTGTCCCAATTCCGGTACAGCAGGTAACCGGCTGCAGCAATGGCAGCTATGACCAAAACAATGGGATTTGCTATGATGAACCTGGAAGCAATGCCAATCCCTTTCAAGACAAACTGAAACCCTTTGCCCAATGCTGAAGCCACTTTAATGGCGGTGGAAAATCCGGAAATGATGAAGCTGACCCCTTTCATAATGCCGCCAAATGCCAAAAGCCCGCCACCCAGAGCAACCGAAGTAGTCAGGAATGAGTTTGCCAGTTCAGGGTTGACAGTGATCCAACCTTGCACTTTCTCAATAACCGGCGTTATCCGTGCAAAGAGTTCATTAATACGGGGTATCAGCATGTTGCCCAACAATGCGGCCACCATTTTGGCATTGTCCGACAGGGTGGATAACTGCCCGTAAATGGTTTTGCTTTGCGCTTCCATGCCGCCGGCAAATTCAGTTTTGCCAATGTTTTGGAGATAGGCTTGAATGGCTTTGGAATTCTTGGCTACCCTGGTGGTAGTTTCATGAAAAGTAAAATTTACATAGTTGGCTTGTTGTTTTGCCACAATGCCAAATTCTTTCAACCTTTCAAATTGAAATGTGGATGCGTCGGCTACAGCTTCGATCATTTGGTCAAGGCTTTTGGTTAACCCGGAAGCGGTATTTCCGTAAGCCTCTAAAGAACTCATTGACGGATCCAAGCCATAGTTTTTCATCTTGACAAAAGCTGTCATTGCTTCTTCCAGCGCATACGGCGTTTTTGCAGCAAACTTATTGATGGTGTTGAATGCATCAGCGGCGGCAGCTTTGTTGCCCTGGAATGAAGTAGTAAGCGCCACCTGCATTTTCTGCATGTCGGAAGCAGCTTTTACAAATCCAACGATGGGGGTAAGCATCGCAGCGCCGCCAATCATGGACTATATCGGCAATGTTACTGAACGTTTTCGCTGTTTTGTAAGTGCTTTGGCTCGCTGTTCAGCCATATTAAACGCTTTGCCAATCACGCTGGAAGCCTTGTCCATGGCGGAAAGTACAATGGCTATCTTCAGATTTTTATTCATAAAGAAGTTTGTCGTGGTTGTTTAATTGTGAATATGCGAACACGAGTACAAAATGATCTTTGATGTGCATTTGCTCGATCTCATCAATGCTTACTCCCTTATCGTCAAATGTGCAAGCGAGGGTGAGCACCAATGTAAGTGCGTTGTGAACATTATTGGTGAGTTGAATGCAGCTGTCAAACTCCTTTTCGGTCAACTTTCTTACAATGGCTATTTTTTTGCTCCTGGGCAATTCCACCAATTTGATAAATTCGCCATTGGGCAACCTGTTGGTAAGGATGTCATACTCCCTTTCATCATGATTTGCAAAAAAGAATCCCTCCATAACCTTCAGTTGCAGTACTCGATAAAATTCAACAATAAGCGTGATATTTTCAGAACAATAACATAACAAAATACTGACACCATGCACGACGCAATTGAACAAGTACAAAAGGACATTGAAGATTTCAGGACAATGCGTAGAACTCTGGAACCTTCATTCTGTCAACCACTAAAAATCAACTTCTCGGGAGAATACAAAGCATGATTGCCATTGCATTCCCGGACGCCTTGTTTCATCAAAAGCCAGTCAAAAAACGTGGCAGGCAAACAAAAGCTGAATTCGCAGCTAGTGTAAGTAAGTCCCTTTAAATCATTACACCACTCTCAGCAGCTCCTTGCTTTCCAATGCTTTTTTGTAGTGATCACTCAGGCGGAGGGCAATGTTTGAGTTTACTCACTTTGATGTATTTCAGGAATGCTTTTTCCGTGGGTATGAGGTGATCTTCATAATGTCCAGCACCGGGAAGCCAGATAAATACAGGTTGGTAGAGAATGACCGGCGGGCGGTATGCGAGGAAACACACATAAACAACTGTTCGTCCAGAACTTTCATGGTAAGCCGTCCTTTTTCGTTCAATGCTGCCAGTTCTGCCACCTCTTTGATATAATCGTTAAACTTCTGATTTGATGGTGCACGGGGCAGCCGGTTGGCATTGTTGCCGTACTTTTCAAAGATGGATTTGATAACCGGATTGCAAGGGATGATCACCCGCTCCTTTTGTTTTCTGCGTCAGCATTTTGATATACAACTCGCCATCTTACCTCAATGATGTTCTGCGGTTGAACATTGGAATAATCGGAAAAGCGAAGCCCGGTAAAACAACCAAAAACAAACAGGTCACGTACCTGGTCGAGCCGTGCGCTGCCAGTCAGGTCAAGGTCATAAAGCTGCATGATCTCTTTCTCTGTAAGGTACACGGCTTCTGTTTCTTCTTCAGAGTAGGTAAATTTCTTGTGCTTGAAAATGTAGTTGGAAGTCTCTTCAAGGTCCACTGCTTCCCCCATAACCGCTTTGAGTAACCGGATATCTTTTGCAATGGTGTTGGTACCAAGATTCAGAACATCAGCAAGGTAAGATGTGTATTTGTAAAAGAAATCGAGTGAAATGCTATCATAATCCACTTTCGTTTTGTGTGCCGCGCTGTAACCTTCGAGGTGCTGCTTGAAATATTTGTAATTCTCCAGGTTTTCAGGCGCTTTTTTTTCTTCCCTTTGTTTTTGATTTCACCCGATATGAAGCGGTCGATCAGTTTGAAAAGGGTAGGAGTGTCTTTTTCCGGTGCTGCCCTGTTTTGGTCAATGATTGCCTGCAGGTACGCTTTGAGGGTCTCTGGTGCCGGGATGCCGTTTGGTAGTTCCCGGTTGTAAGCTGCTTCACACTCTTCGGCAAGGGTGTCAAGCAGCTGGTTGAGGCTGAACTTGCCATCTGTTGTGGTAGTGGCAGTATTTTTCACCCGTTGTTTTTTTTTCATTCCAACTGGCAGGGTGAATGCGTTGCCCAAAGGAAAAGAAAAGCCGGTAGCCAGCGTATTTGTACTGCAGGAAGATGAGTCGTTTGCCCTCCGCATCAACCGGTTTGAGGTAAAAGTTTACCTGTGGATTTCGAGGCATGGTTTTTTAATTTGCTGACTGTAAAGGATAAGCTGGTGTCCCTACTGGTGTCTCTAAAACTTTACAAGTGTTAACAAATGATGTAAAGGAAAAAAAATAATTACCTGATAATGAAGTGATTTGTATTGTAGATTGCTGATTTTGTTAAGGCGTGTTAAGATGGTTCGAATCCTACCCCTACAGCTTCGAAAGCCTTACCTTACCGGTGAGGCTTTTTTATTTCTCCAATCACCCGCTATTCCTGCCGGATCTCATCCAGCCGAAGTATTTCGTTTTGATTCAACTGGCGTTGTCAACGTATAACAACAATACATCTTACCGCACAACTGACAACCGGGATTCTTCTAAAATTCACCATTTGCCTTTGTTGGTGGCAATCAATGATTACTTTTATCGCCTAAGTTCAATGCGAATGGGTATAATCCGGAAACAAAGTATTTTTTCATCGGTTTTTTCATACATCGGTTTTGCAATCGGTGCCATCAACAAACTGCTTATTTTTCCGGTATTTTTTACCAGCAAGCAGATTGGTCTTACCACGTTGCTTGTAGATCTTAAGCCTTGTATTTTCGGCTGTCAGCACCTTGGGAACCAATTCTGTTACCGCCAAATTTTTCCCGTTTTACAAAGCCTATTTACCCAAGAAAAAAAACGACTTGCCGGCACTCACCTTGTTCATCTGCCTTGGTGGCTGCCTCATGGTGCTCACGGCTTTGTTTCTGTTGAAAGATTTTATTGCGAGAAAATTTGGTACGCAGTCGCCGCTGTTTGTCACGCATTTTGAACTGTTGTATCCGCTGGTGGTGTCCATCGCATTTTTCAGCCTGTTTGAATCGTATGCGTGGAGCATCCGCAAAACTGTAGATCTCAAATTTTTTGCGCGAAGTGGCGTTTCGCATTTTTGTTTTCTGCTGCTAGTATTGTACATCTACAACATCATTACGCTTGAAACGTTTTTTACGTTGTATTCTTTTATTTATGTTCCGTCGGTGGTCATCTTGCTGTTCTACTTGATCAAAACCGGCAATTTTCCCATCAATTTTTCCATCAGCAACGTTACGCGGCGCATCTACAAACGAATGCTTGCCTTTGGCGCGCTCATCTTTTCGAGTTCGTTGCTCAACATTATCTCCCGTGCCATAGATGTTATTTTTCTCGCCAGCCAAAGTACCGGCTGGTCTCAGCGATGCCAACGTGTTTTCCTATGGTTCTTACATGATCAGTATCATGGAAGTGCCGCAGCGAAGCATTATGGCCATTGCCACGCCCATCATTGCGCAGGCATGGAAAGACAAAGACACCGGCAGATAGAAAACCTGTACCACAAAAGCTCACTCAATTTACTGATTGTAGGGATGGCGATCTGGGGCGTGATTTTTTTGAATATGGATAGATGCCATTCCTTACCTGGGAGAAGAATATGCGCCGATGAAAACCATTTTTGTCATCATGGGCTGCGCAAAACTGATAGACCTTGGGAACCGGTGCCAATTCGCAGATTCTGTTGCTGAGCAAGCACTGGCGGCTCGATTTTTTTACCAATATGACGTATGTACTCATTTCTCTGCCACTCAATTATTTTCTGATTCACAAATATGGCATTTATGGGCCGGCATGGGCAAACCTCATCGCGCTCACTGTTTTTAATACAATACGCTTTTCTTACATCTGGAAACTGATTCCGCATACAGCCTTTTACAATGTCATACTGTTTTTGCCATAATCTGTGGGGTGCCTGTGTTTGTCATAGGCAGTCTTGTGCCGGATATGGGCAAGTGTTTACCTGGATGTAATGGTGCGCTCAGCGGTATTAATGAGTATTTTTTCTAGTCCGGTGTATCATGTTTCAATATTTCTCCGGATATTACAGGCTTATACCAAAACACCCTTAACGAATTAAAATCCGATAGTAAATTATTTATTGTTTTCATCGCGAAACAAATATATACTAACTGCATGGAAAGATTTCACGGTCTTATAGGCATTATATTAATTTTAGGCATTGCATTTTTATTTTCCAACAATCGACGACGTATCAATTACCGGCTTGTTTTAAGCGGCATTGTTTGCAGGTCATGATGGTTTCTTGTATTCAAGGTGAACCGGTTTCAGAATTTTTTCAATGGCTCGGACAGGGGAATGCAGCTGATCGAAGGGTTTGCATTTCAGGGCGCCTCGTTTGTGTATAGTGGTATTGCCGTTCCCGAGGCAATGGAAGCGTAATGGACTATGCAGCAGGCGGTTTTGTGTTTGCATTCAATGTAACAGCAACTATCGTGTTGGTTTGTGCACTCGTGGCTATATTTTATCATTATGGTATCATGCAGCGCATGGTGTCAGTCATTGCCCGGGCGATGAATTTCATAATGCGTGTGAGTGGCGCAGAAGCGTTGAGCAATGTGGCGAGTGCATTCGTAGGGCAAGTAGAAGCACAGGTAATGATACGTCCTTACCTGAAGGGCATGACCAAAAGTGAATTGCTGGCAAGTATGAGTGGCAGCCTTGCCTGTATTGCAGGCGGCATATTGGTAGTGTATGCAAATATGGGTGCGCAGGCAGGGCTCGATCTTGCTCCCAAGCTGATTACGGCAAGCCTGATGGCAGCGCCGGGGGCATTGGTAATTTCGAAAATCGTGTTTCCGGAAACAGAAGAAAGCCAGACGATGGGAAAGTAAAGCTGGAAGTAAAAGCACGTATACCAATGTGATTGATGCCGTTTCGCATGGCGCAGGGGATGGATTTAAAATTGCGATGAACGTGATTGCCATGCTCATTGGTTTTATTGCCATCATCTCTTGTCTTGATTATATTCTCATCAAAATTGGTCACCTTTTCAATCCCGGATTTTACGTTTCGCTCAACTTTATTTTTGGAAAAATATTTTACCCTTTTGCATGGGCAATGGGTGTGCCGTCGCAGGACATGAACAGTGCGGCAACCTTGTTGGGTCAAAAACTAACCATTAATGAATTTGTTGCGTTTAAAAGTCTAACAAGTAAACGGTGCCGGTTGTTACAGAAAAAGGATTGTTGATCATCAGTATCGCTATTTGCGGTTTTGCCAACTTCAGCAGTGTGGGCATGCAGATTGGAGGAATTGGTGAAATAGCGCCGGAACGCAGAACCGACCTCGCGAAATTGGGGTTTAAAGCACTGATGTGTGGCACATTGGCCTCTTATCTCAGTGCTACTATCGCGGGAATACTGATGTAATTCAGGGTTCAAATGGGGTTATCCGGCCATTTCGGTATCTGCCTTCTGATTGTTGACAGGCACCTGGTGATCGGTGGAGAAATACATGTCTCCGTTCATTTGCAGGTCTTTTTTATTTGAACCGATGTAATGAAAAATGTAACAAACAGCAAGAAACAAGATAATATACAACATACACATTTCCTTTTTCCGATAATCTAATTTTCTCCTGACTGGTTTCAGGTATTCAGGTTTACGCTTGTAAAGAAAACTTTATGCCAAGTAACCATTTGTAACTGATATCCGTCAAATTGTGCAATACACGTGCATAAGGATGATGGCTTTCCAGTTCTTTTCATCGTTCTTTAAGGTGACGGATGTTTTCTGTAAGCGCCTGTTAAACTGGCTCTGATTGTTTCGTTTGTTCAAAACGAGCAACAGTTTTTTTCAAATTGTCTTCACCGAATGACTGGCTTCTTGCTTTGTCATTTTTTACTGAAAGCAATCTGATTGCCTAAAGAGTTCAAAAAGGAAGGCAACGCTGCTTTTCAGATTGCCGTTCCTCACAATGAAGGCTCCCTTTCATAGTCGGATAACGTTGCTTCAGAAGAAACAAAAATCTGAATTTATATACGTTTTTGTTGAAATGCCGGTTTTACCGGATCAGTACCACGGTACCACTGCGATATACATATCCACACAACGTATTGCCGCTAACCTGGTACACGTACGTGCCGCTTTGCATGGGCAGTTGATTGTAGTTTCCATCCCAACATTCCGATGCATCCCTGGTGGCAAACAACAATTTCCCGGTACGGTCAAATACTGAAAAACGCAGGTTGGCAACGGCGCCCCACGAAGACACGCCAAAGCAATCGTTACGTCCATCGCCGTTGGGCGTAAAGGCTGATGGCAACAGGTAGCCGCCCTGGTTGCCTTCTATCACTTTTACCTCGATGCTATCTGATGACACGCAGCCAAATTCGCTGGTTGCCTGCACATGATAAACAGTGGAAGTCTGTGGTGTGGCCAGGGGATTGGATATGTTGGAAGCCGTTAATGTACCGGCAGGAAACCATTGGTATTGCGATGCTCCGGAAGCCTTGAGTTGCACCGTTGCCATTGCACAACTGATATCACCTGATTTCCTCAGTGATAGTGCCGGCGATGGATGCACCGTGATGACGGAAGACAGGGAATCTTGACAATCTTTGTTGGTAACAATGGCTGTATAAACAACTGATTGTAGTGGATGGATGAGAATGCTTTGACTGTTTTCCAATATGAGCGTATTGCCAGTATACCATTGGTAACTATTGCCGCCCGATGCAGACAGCAGCACGCTATCCCCTGCACAAAGATTGGCCGCAAGAGGTAGTATGGTAAAAACTGGTTTGGGCTGAACAGTTAGGGTGACAAACGAAATGAGGCTGTCGCAACCGCCTTTGCTCACGATGGTATCACGATAAGTTCCGGCAACGTATATCTTTTTGCCCGATGGCAATGTATAGCTTTCGTCGCTGCAGATGGAGCCGGTAATCGTCTGCTGAACCGGCGCCCGGATGACGGACAAATTGACCTGTGTAATGAGGCTGTCGCAACCGGTTTGGCTGTGCAATGTATCGCTGTAAGTTCCTGCTTTTGTTACAATTGCACCGGAAGGCAAAAGGTAGGTTTGACCTGTACAAATGGATGCACTCGTAGTGCGGCTGGTGATGGCAAAAACAGATAAGGATACACTGTTGATGATACTGTCGCAGCCAAGGTTGCTGTATATTGTGTCAGCATACATGCCTGGTGAAGTAACGGTCTCCCCCCAGGGCAAAGTATAGCTGCTGCCGTTGCAAAATGTTGCCGAAAAGGTTTGCTTTGTTGCATTCAATACGGACAGGTTGGTGGTCACAATAAGGCTATCGCAGCCGGCATTGTCCTGCAACGTATCAACATAAGTGCCCGCCACGCCAACCCTTTTGCCCGAAGGAAGCAGGTAAGTTGCACCGGAACAAATGCGAACCCCATCTGTTGTATGAGAGACGGTTTTTACCGTAAGCTGTGTGGTAGAAATGAGGCTGTCGCAGCCATTGACGTTTCGCAACGTGTCTATGTAAACCCCGCTTTGGTTTACTTTTGTTCCCGATGGCAAGGTGTAGTAAGCCTGTGCGCAAATAGTAGCCGACCCGCTGGTATTTTGTGCTGCCAGCAAACTGAGGTGCAGCTTTGTCAACAAGCTGTCGCAGCCGGAAATACTGTGCAAAGTATCGGTGTAATCGCCAGCTTCGGTGTACGTTTTTCCCGAAGGTGCCGTGTACCATTGCCCCGCACAAATGTAACTGTTGATAAACGTGGTGAGAGGTTCAAATACGCTTAGGTTTACCGTGTGTACCAGGCTGTCGCAGCCAGAAATACTGTGTAATGTATCGGTGTACACACCGGCTTCCGATACCGTTTTGCCCGTGGGCAATGTATAAAAACTTCCCGCACAAATGGCTGAAGTTGCGTTGGTAAATGCTGGCGCTAATACCCGAAGATCGGTTGTGTGGATGATGCTGTCACAGCCGTTTTGACTGTGTAACGTATCTGTATAAATACTGGCTGTAGAAACGATGGTACCATCGGGTAGGGTATAGGTTGTGCCTTCGCAGATTGAAGCCTCGATAGAAACAGCAACAGGTGACAATATGCTGAGCGTTACGGTGGTCACGAGGCTGTCGCAACCTGCATCACTGTGCAGCGTATCGCTATAAACGCCCGGGTCGCTCACCTGTTTACCTGATGGCAGTGTATAGCTGGCTCCCGCACACAGCATTGCCGCTACACTTTTTGTTAGGGGTGCGGTAGCCGATATTACCGAAACGCTATCGGTGCCGGTGCAGCCGTTGTTGTCAGTAACCTGTACACTTAACAAACCCGGTGTAGCAGTGGTCATGCTTTGCGCCGTAGCGCCATTGCTCCATGCATAAGTGGTGTAAGTTTCCGCAACGGAAAGTGTTGTTTCTGCAACTTTGCATAACAGGGTGTTGCCTTCAATATGAGGCGTGGGCAATTCGTTTTCAACCACATCAACCGGTTGCGACGTGTTGCTGCAGCCATTGCTTTCTGTGACCGTTACGCTATAATTGCCGGCAGCTAGTAAGGTTGATGGTTTTCGTGGTGTCGCCGGTATTCCACAGGTAGGATTGATAACCTGCTCCGGCATCAAGCAATACACTATCGCCGCTGCAAAATTGAGTACTGCCGGTGACAACAGGTTCGGGTGGTGCGCCGGAGATGATCTGTACAGAATCGCGAACGGTGCAATTGCTAACATGTACATCTACCCAGTAAGTGCCTGCATTGGTGACGGTATATTGCGATCCACCCTGGCCATCCTGCCATTGGTACCAGCTGGCACTTGATACCGTTGCATCAAGCAGGTAGGAAGCATTATTGGCACCAAAACACAACGTAGTATCTGCTCCCAGCGGCTGCGCATTGGCAATGTTGCTGACCAGGAAGGAATCGCGCACGATGCAGCCATTGTTTTCGATATCTACCCAATAGGTATCCGATTGTTTGGCATAATTGTAATATTCTGTTTCGCCCGTATTCCAGGTATAAGTCGAGTTGTAAAAATAGCCACCATTCAATTGTACCGAATCGCCGGGGCAAACAATGCTGTTCTGCGTTGCTTGCTTGTAAACAGGATTGACATAAATATTCACGGTGTCCCTGCTGATGCAATTGTTGTAGGTGACTGCCACAAATATTTGGTTGTTCCCCTTGTATGTGACGTTGTACAATGAGTCGTCACTGCCATTGAACCAACTGTACGTAGAACCCGGAAAAGATGTGGCATGCAAGGTGATGCTGGTGTCGTAGTTGCACGCGGTGAGATCTTTACCCAAATGTACATAAGGTCTTCCGGGAATGGTAACCGGCACTACCACGCTGTCTTTGCCATTGCAGCTTTTGTTGAGCATGCTCAGCTTTACATTGTATTTTTTATCCGTAGCCAATGCAGGATAGAAAAATGACGGGGATACGTCGGTAGATGTTTTTCCGTTCATCCCAAAATCCCATTTGTATTCAATGTTGGAACCGTAAGTGGAATAGTTGACAAACTTTACCGAATCGTCGGTAGTACAATCAAATTGCGGGATAAACTTGGCAATGGCGAGGCAATTGGCGTCTGGCGCGCAGGTATCGGTATGCGCCACCGAGGATACAATGAGATCAATGTTTCCCGTAACTGCGTAATAGTAATTTTGGAGAACGGGCGTAAACACCTGTATGTAATAACTCTTACCTGGTACCAAACAGCGGTACGTATTTTTGGTTCGCGAATCTTCTACGCAACTTTGTTCCTGCATGGCACCGCAATCGCCTGTCATCATGCGGTATTTGATGGCATCGCTGTTGGCATTGGTGTGTTGTTCCAGGTAAACCGTCACGTCGAGGGTGTCTTTTCCACTCACATCCAGCCGGAACCAGCTTGTTTTATACTCCTGTGTGCTGGCATTGGGCGGGCAGCTCAGCTCAGTCGAAAATTCACCATAATCACTGCCGATGGTATGACAGTCCACCAATACACTGGCAGTGTCACCGCCCGGTCCGTTGATGGTAGCCGTTACCGGCGCGCTGCAGAAATCACCTGCTTCTTCGATGATCTCAATTTCCGGAAATACAAATTCATTCAGTTTGTTACAGCCCGTGATGATGAGGTAATATGTGCCGGGCGATACGCAGTTGCCACCACTGTATTTGTTTTTAGCATTGTCGTAATAATACGTTGAATTGATGAACGATAAACCCTGGGTTGTGGAGTCGCCTGCCATTTCTTCCCGGAACAATTGCAGGTCGCCCGGCGAAAAATCCTGCTGCACACTATCAATGTAGTAATGAAATTTTACGTGACCCGTAACGGTAGGCGTAAACTTATACCACAAGGTTTTGGTAGCGCAATACTGATAGCTTTGAACCGGATCAGTAGCATCAGCAGTGGCACAGGTAAAATTATCTTTTGCACCTTTGAAGGTTCCTACTCCCACGGTGCCAATATCATTTGCCTGGTAATAATGATCATACTTGGTTTCAATGGCATTTACCGTGTCCATCATAATGGATACTTCAAACTGGCTGTTCGGTTTCAAGCCCGGTAACATATAAGGATACGAATTCGGGTTGTCCACCAATACATAATACCGTGTGGGTCCGGTGGGCTGGCAGGGGTCGCGGTAAAAAGTGATCTCTTCGGGCGCCGTATAGCAATAGTAATAATAGCCGTATCGCAGGTTGTATTCGATCAGTTTCAGACCCTGATCTTTTGTTGAATCTACCTGTCCGCTGCTGACTACCGTGGAGAAGGGCAGCGTGCCGTCAACATCGCTCTGATACACGGCAAACGACGGGTGGTAATCGGGCTGCGTTTTGTTGTTCACCTTCACATGCACATTGCCCGGCTGGTCGATGACAAAGGTGTACCACAGGTTTCTGCGCGATTGATTCCAAGGATTGGGCAGGAAAGATGAATCGTACAGATGGTTGTTGACGCCGGTATTGTAAATGTTTGGGTTGTAATCGGAAGAACAGGCAGACTCGGTAGGATCGATTGGCTGCGAGCCGGTGGTGCAATAAATAAAATCGTTGCTTGCGGCACGGGCTGCATCCAATGGATTTTTATCGCCAGGTTTGCCGGCATAATATAAACTGTCTGATGGAATGGTGCCAAAGTCGTAAGCATTGTTCGCATGGTCAAACCGCGAGTAACCAACATTATCAATGTAAATGGTTGGCTGCACGCTGCCACAACCATTAGGCGCGTTGTTGTCGCCGGCAAACAGCAGGAGCGTATAGGTTCCGGGCTGCAGGCGGCACAGCTGAATGTAGCTGTACGAGGACAGACAGGGTTGTATGGGCGTTGCCGTTTTGAACGTAGCAGAATCTTTCCTCACATCGCCGGCGAACACTTCACCTGCAAGGTTTTGTGTATTGATTTCAACATAACTTTCTTTGTTGATTTTAAACACATAATACACTACGCGATTTGCGGTTGGGTCGCAGGGTTTTACCATAGTTATCGGCGTATCAATCGTACAATTGAAATTCTCAGTGTATAACGAGTAAGTGGTGTCTGTTCTTGGATAAGCGGCTGTGCTGCCATAGCGCAGTTTCCATTCCAGCAAAAAAGGTTGTCTGGTAAGGGTATCTATGGCGGCTTTGTAAGGACGGTTGTATTGCGGTCCGGGACATGCTTTTGTAACAGATACTGTAATCTGTGAAATCATGCCCACCGAACTTCCATAATTGCCTTCGTTCAGGTTTTGAAAAGGTTTGTCGTAGGTAGGACCGCTGCCATAGGTAACGACTGTGTACCAGCCTACCGGTAGCGGGTCGCAATTGGCGCGGCTGATGCAGTTGTAATAATACAAACTGGCAGTGCTTTGCACCAACGTAAGTTTGTTGAGCCCGTCCGATGCTTTGCCGGCAAACAAAGTAGCCGGCCCGGTAGCATAATTGCACCCATTGTAATTTGTGCCACAGATGGTAACAACGGAAGGTGCCGACAAATAAAATTGGCGGTAAATGGCTTTGGTTGCCACATGCCCGTTGATGTCGGGCGGTGCATTGCCATTGATGGTGACGGCATTATCAGTACAGGAAAAATAATCGTCGTCAGATACAACGCTACCGGTTTCGCCACCCAGCGTATCGAGGATGTTGCCCATGTCCTGCGCAGTAGCACCGTTAAAATGCTTTGTGGTCACCAGGTCAAACTGTACCGTTGGCTGCACTGCTACGCCCACATGGTTTTGGTCGCCCATTGTCACAAGGGTATAGGTGCCCGGTGTTACGCAAACCTGCTGACCATAACAACCATAGTTTTGAAAACATTCCGAAAAGGGAGTGAGATTGCTGATGGTTTGTCCATAGCTGTGCGCGTTCTGCGCGGCAGCCAGCGCGTTGGCATCGCCTTTATACAATACACTGTTTACATTCGAACCGTTGTAATAACCATATACATTAGAGATGCGCACCACGCCGCTGTCGGCTTTGCTGTCGTTGTCTGCATCGCCAATTACAAACTCATGATAGATTGCCTTTGTCGTATTCAGATTGCAGTAATCACCGCTATAAGCAGGTGGCAATACGGTGTTGGCGCAGCCAAACGTATCGGAAGCAGACGTATAAAGCGTGCCATTTTGCAAGGCTTTCATCACGCCGCCGCTTTTGTTGATGGCGTCGAAAGCACCGTTGTCATTCAGGGAAAATACATTGAGCGCATTTACGTATTTTACGTTGATGGACAAACTGATTTGCTGCGCAAAATTGGTGAGTAAACAATTGATGTCGCTGCCGCAATTGTAATAGTACTCGGGCTGAACGGTGTCGGAGCCGGAAATCTGCAAGGTATAAATGCCTGCCTCGAGGCAGGTGGCGCTGCCGTTATAAGCTGTTCTCGAAACCAGGTTTGCCGTGTCGAGCGCCGTGCAATCGTTCGTCAGGTTTTGATGATACAAACTCAATAACAGGGCACCAGCGCAGTTGTTGGTTCCGGCACTGAACGAGATGTTGGCAGATGTAGTAAGTTCAAAAGTGTAAAAGGTGCTAAGCGTATAATTGATCCCATTGTAGAAGATGCCGTTTTCCGGCAGGGAAGGACTGCATGGGTGCAGGTTGTGGCGGCTGTTGCAACCAAAATAATCAGTTGCGTAGGTAGCAATGCCATAGTTGTCGCCATTGAGTTTCCCCAGTTTGTTGGAAGCCGGGAGTTTGGATAAAATGGGCTCGGGTGCCTGCGTAGCCTGAACACCGGCAGCGCCCACCGACAGCCTGATCCAGTCTTTGAAATTTTCATGGTAAAAGATCTGAACAGAATACGTTGTGTTGGGCTGCAACTCACCGCATTTGTACATTTTATAACCTGGATAATAACCGTCTGTTTGCAACGAATCACAGGCATTCACCGGTGCCAATGTTTTGTATGACGTTTTGGTTACATCGCCTTTGTACAGCGTATAGCCAAAGGTTTGTTTGCCGCCTTCGAGCCGGCAGTTTTTGGATGCCAGCATCACAGTTACATAATCAAAATAAGCAGGTGTTTTGAAGGTGTGCCAGGTGCTTTTTGTATATGCTTTGTTGTTGCTAAGCGCTGAGCAGGTTTCCGATGCTTCTTCAATGCTTTGGCATTCGATAAAGTAATCGGAGCGCGACATGGTGTTGGTGATGGTTCCGAACGGAAATGCTTCGGCTGGATGATCGTATTCGGCACCGGTGGCATCGGAAATCTCAAGTTGTATATACACATTTCCTTTCGCAGAATCTTTTGAGGATACCTGTACAAAATAATCGCCCGGATCTACGCAGGGATGTTGCGAGCTGCCAAACTTGGCGATGGGCGTAAACTTTGTGCTGATTTGCCCCGAGCCCGGCAGGCATGTACTCGTTTTGTAGACTGCAAAGCCCGCATTGCCAGCCGGAATGGAGGACCCCGGTTGTAGCATCGTCACTTTTACATTGCGGGTGGTGGGCAAGGTGAATTTGTACCAGATGGATTTTTGATCTTGCCCGGCGGTGAAAATAGCCGGTGCAAAATATTCACCTGTCTGAATGGTCGCATTGGATATATCGGTATTGCCGGAACGAAAAGTACCCAAATCGAAGCCACCGCCGGAGATGGTAATGGCGCTGGCTTTTGAACAATCGTCATTGGTAGGCTGCGCAAAACTTTTCGTAGCCACGCAACATAGCAACATCAGGAATGGAACAAAATTTTTTAATTGATCGGGGTACATACAGGTTCATTGAACAGGCGATGGTAGTTGGTTTTGTTGCGACATTGGATGGATTTTCCTGTCGTTGTTTTGCAGGAACAACAGAAAAGAGGTTCAGGCTGCCAGTCATATTCTACGGCTGACTAAAAATGTTTTTGTCATTGGTACGGGTAATGATTTGGGTACTTTCTTTCATTTGGTTGGCAAAGTTTCTATGGTGCCATCCTACCACCTTTCGTTTTCTTTTGAACATTCTCCGCGCTATCGTTTCAATACCTAAAACGCATCTATTTTGTCTTGTTGGTTTCTATACAACTTTGGTTTTATAGTCAAGTCAATATTACTAACCTTTTGTTAACAGATAAAATAAATATTCATTCTAAAACTTTCCGGTAATAGGGGTGCAATTTATTTTCATTTGGGATGATCGGAAGGGGTATTTTACCCATTCAAAATAGATCAAACCATTTCAAAAATTGAAATTGGAGAAGAAAAAACCGGCGCAAATGTTCATGGCTGAGACGGAGGAAACTGGAGCAGGCTGTGCTGACTTGCCGTAAACAGGTCACGCCAGGTGCGGTTGATGGCAGTATTTTCATTGCCAGCCATCATGCCGCACAACGGGTACAGTTTACTCACGATCTGTCTTGCATCATGCGCCAGCTGATAACTACACTGCCCACTATTTCTACAGTTGCTTGCGAAAGAGACCTGTTGGCTACACATTCGTTCCAGGATAATTCGATGGCTTTATAAAATTGGGTACGCACTAGTTGCAATGCATTGAAAGACGATAGCCAGGCACGTTGCAACCGATCTTTCATCAATGCATTGCCGGCCGATTTGAGTAAAAACATTTCATTGGCTTCTTCCAAAAAATGCATTGCCATGCCTGCGGTATTGACTGCTAACGTGGCTTGTGCAAAAGGCAAAAACGGGTATTGATAAATGGGATCTGATAGCCTGGCTTCATTGCCCGAAATGATGAAACATCGCTGATCAGGTACTTGCAATGAATTTACCCCGAAAGAATGACTCGCCGTTGCTTTTAGCCCCATCATTTCCCAATCAGGATGTACAATGACTTCTTCCCGCAAAAACAAAAACGATTTGACCACGGGCTTTCCTTCGTTGTCCACTACCCATTTTCCATTTTCGCTGATGATACAATTGGCTGTAAACACGGTGTTGTGCGGAGCGCCTGTTGCATATTTCCATCTTCCCGATACAAGGTAACCCTTTTCATTTTTGTCGGCAATCCCTGTACTGCCCCCGCTGCCACCAAAACACGCCTTGTGGTCTGTAAACAACCGGGCAGCAAACTCCTGGTCTAAAAAACCGGCAAACAGGCTGGCACCACTGCACAACGTGACAATCCATCCAAGGCTGCCATCTGTTTTTGCCAATGCTTCCAACAGCCGCACCGCATGAGGAAGCGATAGTTGCAAGCCACCCATCGTTTCCGGAACATAGAGCTTCAACCATTTTTGGCTGTAAAAGATGTCGAGTTGACGGTTGGTCAGGTGTCCTTGTTTTTCTGCAGATTTTGCTTCCTGCCGCAAAGTGTTGATCGTGATTTCGTCAATTGGTAATTCGTTGGTCATGCTTGGTATGAACTGAGGCGCAAATGAAAGACAGCTTATCGTAAAACGCAAATTGCCATCATTACTGACGGCAATTGGGTTTCAAATGGAAAATGAGATGCTGAGGTGTTACTGGCTGAATTCCTGCAGGTAAGCCGTAATGCCACCTTTCAGATTATATAGGTTGTCGTACCCAAATTTTGATTCCAGTTCGCGGATGGCTTTGGCACTGCGTCCGCCGCTTTTACAATGCACCACTACTTTTTTGTCTCTCATGATATGGTCGGTATGATCTGCCACCATTGCCAGCGGGATCAATTGTGCACCAATGTTTACTTCTTCATATTCGTTTGGTTCGCGAACATCTATCACCTGTATATTTTCACCTTCCTGCAGCCATTCGTACAATCTGTGCCGGGGTAATTTCCTTGACCGGTTTTTCTACTGCTTTCATGCCACAAAATTGTTCGTAGTCAATCAGCTGCGTAATGGTGGGATTGGTCGCCGGTCAGTGGATTAGCTGGGTTGTGTTTGAAGGTAAATGTGCTTGATTCAAAAGTCAGTGCATCAAACATGTAAAAACGACCGCTGAGCGGCTCGCCAACGCCTGTAATCACTTTGATCACTTCCAAGCGCCTGCAGGCTGCCTATAATGCCCGGCAATACGCCCAGCACGCCACCTTCTGCACAGCTGGGCACCAAACCCGGCGGCGGGGGCGCAGGATACAAATCGCGGTAATTGGGTCCTGTTTTACCATCTTTATCTGTATAGTTGAATACGGAAACCTGTCCTTCAAACTGGAAGATGGAAGCATACACATTGGGTTTGCTCAACAATACACAGGCATCATTCACGAGATAGCGGGTCGGAAAATTATCAGTGCCATCTGCTACCACATCATACTCACTGATCAGTGTCCAGTGCGTTGTCGGAAGTGAGTTGCGTATTGTGAACATTGATCTGTATGTAAGGATTCAATGACACCAGTCTTTGTTTGGCTGCTTCAGCTTTTGGTCTGCCCATTTCCTGCACGCCAAACAACACTTGACGTTGCAGGTTGCTGTCGTCTACCACATCAAAATCAACAATGCCGATGGTACCTACGCCGGCTGCGGCAAGGTAGAGCAGGGCAGGACTACCCAAGCCCGCCCGAACCAACGACCAATACTTTGGATGCTTTTAGTTTTTGTTGTGCTTCCATGCCAAAATCGGCCATGATGATATGCCGGTTGTAACGGCTCAGTTCTTCTTTCGAAAAGTGATGTGATCAGTATTCATGACATTGTGTTTATGGGTGTGAACCGCCTGCAATGGCCAGGGACAATGCTGATGATTGTGGCGTCGGCTACGGCGGTATTTGTTGCTGCAGGTTGCGGATGTCTTCTTCGCCTACAAAGATGTTGATGAAAGGGCGGATGTTATCTTCTGTATCGAACAAATGCTTTTTCAGATCCGGGATATTTTGTCGGTCAATGCCTGCAGCACTTCGTAAGACGGAATGTCCGCTGACATTTATTTTGGAAGAATTGCCGGTAAATTTCCGCAATGGGGTAGGAATAATAACAGTTGCCATAAGCTGTATGTTTTTAGAAATACTCTTTGTTGATTGATGATGATTGTTTCTTCGTTCAAAAAGTGATACGCTCCGATCGATTGTCCACGACCGCAGTGATGCCACGACTTCGCTGAGTGAACTGACAACGATGAGATAGGTAAAATTAGGAAACGCGCGCTGACTGGTCAAACCGGGAAGGAATGGCATCGCAATCGGGATGCGAATGGTAAATGCCCAACAGCGACAAGGCTTGTTGTTCGGCTGTTTGTTCTGCCGCGCGATAATCGGTGGCGGCAATGGCAAACGAATTTCTTTTTTCCGGCGCATCATTTTGCATGGCATCACCATAAAAACGAGGCGTTGCTTTTCCTGCTCGTGACCCAGCAAAAAACCACAACATTCATCCGGGTATGCGTGCAGCGCCTGGCGCTACGATGCTATCAACAGATGGTTTGGTAATCAGCAGCATGTGAACATTGCTAATTCAGTAAGATCCTAGTGAATAAAACTTTTGTCAACCGGTTGTTCGGCAAGCAGGTCTTCCACCTGTTGGTAGTACTTGGTGCCTTCCAGGCTTTCGGCCAGTAACGGAACGGTCAGGCCATAATCTTTTACCGTCGTTTTTTCGAGTCCAAATATTTTTCTGCAGACCCCAGTTCAGTATGTTTACGGTATCTTGTTTGTCCACCTGTTGTAACGATTCTTTTACCAGAGGTACAACTGTTCAGTCAAATGGTATTTGAGTATTTTTCGTCTTCTATTTTCCTCAGCTTGTCAATCGCGTTCTGCAGCGTGCTTTCTTCTACCGGGCAAATGTGCGAGATGACGATGTCTTCTTCCTTGTTCAGCTGTTTGTCACCAAATTCATACACATTGATCAGGAGGTTCAGTTCCTCAGGGTGCGACCAATCCAGTTGACCACGGAAGAATTTTTCGGTATATCCCGGCGGGTTGCCTTTGAAAATCACCGGTATTTCCCTGCCGGATTGTTTGATGTAATACAGTGCCACTTCCAGGCTTTCTACCGGCCACTCGAGGTTTCTCACGATCAGGAAATTGGCTTTCCCGTGTTCAGAATACAGCAAGCCGTTGATCATGAGACTGGCGGCTTCACCGGCATTCTGCGCGGTAACGTATTTGCCGGGCGAATGGATGGCAAGGTAACTGCTGTTGCGGCTGGCATCTTCGAGTTCCACGTTCATCAGGCTGTTGTCGATGATGTGGGTAAACCTCGCCATCGAATACAATACTCTTCCTTTTCTCGCATACACATCAAAAATGTATTCGCACAGTTTTTTGGTTTGTGCATACACTTCGTTGGTAAAGTAACGGCTGGCTTTGCCGGTGGAAGAAAAAACGCATTGTTTCACCGAATCCGTTTGCTCGCAGGCATTTACGACATTCAGGGTACCAATGACATTGGTATGAAACGTATGGTGCGCATACCATTCTGCATGACCGGGGCTGCGCTGTGCCGCCGTATGAAACACAAAATTGGGCTGGAAATGAGCAAATTGTTGCAGGACCGTTTTCTGGTCGCGGATGTCGCACAGTACACAGGTTACCCGGTTGTCGGTAAACGGGTTTGTCTGCGCACTGGCAATGTCCAACACAACTATGCTGGCAACCTCATATTGCAGCAGTGTTCTGATCAACTCGGTTCCTACACAACCCAATCCGCCGGTAACTAAACAAACCTTGTTTTTCAGTGTATCATTGATATTATCAAATGGCATACTCAAAGTTCTTCCGAAAGAGGTTTCGAAAGGGTTGCTGTCAAGCCTGCCCTGGGATGCATAAATGGCTATTAACTGTTTAGTGACGTTGGTTAGTTCGGTAAATGCTTCCTGTTGTTGAACTTTTGGTGATAACTGCCAGATATTTTTATAAAGCGCTTCTGTCATGCTCAATGTTTGTTGATACCGGATTAATATTTCCATCTTGTCTATTCTACTTCCGGATAGCGTGAGTTATAACGAAATCCGGAAGCAAGAGGTGAACACGATGATAGCAAAAATTTCTGATTTTCTGAAATATGGAAAAAATCTGAACAAACAAGTTTTCAAACTCATCGACTTCCAGACTATGATGTTGGTCAAGAAATAACAGGCTGATTACATGTTCCGGCGCGAATTTACACAAAACGAATCGTTTGCCCATTGTTTTCGGTAAAGTAAACCTGTAGCAGGGCATCCCAATTTTTGATCTCCTCATGTTCTATTCCTGCCTCGCTGTTGGTTTAAAATGGCTGGCGCAAATGACATTTGGTTTTGGCAATCAGTCCTGGTACGCTTGATTTCGCCTTTCCAGCTATTTTTCCTTTCTTCAATCGTGCAAAATCCCTTTTTTATTGTTAAATGTTCAAAAAAATTACCGGATCCTTTACAGCGTGTGTTAGCTGCAAGGATTGTTTTTACAATTTTTTTCATCAAAATTTGAATGGAACCCAAGGTTCACTCGGAGTGGCTTATGTTTGTAGTTCATCACTCCTTTACAATGAATTGTGTATGAAAGATGTATTGATTTTAGGATGGATGTGCCTGATAGTCATTGGTTCGTGTACAAGCGAAAATGGCAGCAGCACCAAACGGCAACAGGCGATCAGCGATATTCGCACAGCTGAGCGGGATTTTGCAGCTTTGTGTCTCAAATCCGGGGTGAAAAAAGCATTTCTTGCTTACAGTGCCGATAGTGCAAACATCTTGTCTGCCGATAGTCTGGTGTCGGGCAAGGCGGCCATCGGGAAATATTACGGGCAACCTTTCTTTACGCAGGTTACCTTGCAATGGATTCCCGATTTTGTAGATGCAAGCGAAAGTGGTGACCTGGGTTATACGTATGGTCATTATACTTTTGTGGTCAAAAGGGGCAAAGCAGGCAAATCAGAAAGTCATGGCGTCTTTCACACCGTATGGAAAAAGATAAACGGTGAATGGAAATTTGTCTGGGACAGCTAAACTTGTTTTTTCCGCGCTATTAAATCAGTCTCTTCTTTTTTTCGCTCAAAAAATTTTTGCAATGACGAGTTTACAAACGCTTTATCAACAGGCGCTTTATTTTGCTGCGAGGAAGCACGAAGCTTCGGGCGAAAGGGTCAAAGGCACCGACCTTCCTTACATTGTTCATGTCTGCAATGTAGCCATGGAAATCCTTGTGGCGGCGCCGCAATCCGGTGAATTCGATACTGCTTTTGCCGTACAGGTTGCCCTGCTCCACGATACTATCGAAGATACCGACACCATGCTTGACGAAATCCGCCAGATGTTTGGCACCGACATCGCAACGGCAGTAGCTGCACTCACCAAAAACGAATCGTTGCCTAAAAAAGAGCAGATTAATGATAGCCTACGCCGTATCAAACCGTTGGCGAAAGAAGTGTGGGCAGTAAAACTGGCCGACCGCATTGCCAACCTGATGCCGCCGCCACACGACTGGAAACACGAGCAGATCTCTGAAGTATTGCAAAGCATCAGAAAACATTCTGGAAGAATTGAAAGATGGCAACACCTATCTTGCCATCCGGCTTTCGGAGAAAATAAAAGAATACAAAAAATATTTGTAATACATTACAGTATAAATATTTTGTGTGGCTGCTCTGAATAAATCCTTACTTTTCCGACATTAACTGGCAGATCCAGAAATATGAAAAATTAATTATCAATTCTTATGAGTCTTTTTGCAAAGAAATCGTTGAAAACATTAATGGCCGAAGCGGCGGAAAGCGAAAAAGGATTAAAGCGGACGCTGACGGCTGGTTCGTTGGTCGCACTCGGTATCGGCGCCATCATTGGTGCAGGCCTGTTTGTAAGAACAGCAGCGGCAGCGGCGCAAAACGCAGGTCCTTCCGTTACCATCGGATTTATTGTAGCTGCCATCGGTTGTGCATTGGCTGGCTTGTGTTATGCCGAACTGTCTTCCTCCATTCCCATTGCCGGCAGTGCTTATACGTACAGCTATGCTACCATGGGCGAATTGATTGCGTGGATCATTGGCTGGGATCTGATACTTGAATATGCGGTGGGTGCTGCTACGGTTGGCATCGCCTGGAGTGAGTATCTCAACAATTTGCTGGTGAATGTCATTGGCTGGAAAGCCATTCCTTATGAATGGTGCCATTCGCCGTTTCAGACCTTGTACGACAGCAACACGCACGAGGCACTGGCACATGGCATCGTCAATATTCCTGCCCTTGTCATTGTTTCTTTGCTCACCATGCTGCTAATCAGGGGCACGCAGGAATCTGCTTTGGTGAACGGCATTATTGTCATCACCAAAGTGGCAATCGTCGTGTTGTTCATCATCCTGGGTTGGCAGTATATCAACCCTGTCAACCATGACGCAATACATTCCCGCCGCATCCACTTATATGGACCATGAAGGATTGCCACACAATTTCGGTGGTTTCTGGGCATATTGGGGCAGCCGGTGTTGTATTTTTTGCCTTCATTGGTTTCGATGCAGTGAGTACAGCAGCACAGGAAGCAAAAAATCCAAAACGCGATATGCCCATAGGGATACTTGGTTCACTGGCAATCTGTACGGTTCTCTATATTCTATTTGCGCACGTTCTTACAGGCGTAGCAACTGTTGACGATTTCAGGAACTCCGGCAAAGAAGCGTCCGTAGCTTATGCCATTCAGAAATACATGACTGGCTATGGCTGGCTGGCAAAACTGGTGACAGTAGCCATACTCGCTGGTTTTTCATCAGTGATACTCGTGATGCTGCTGGGTCAGTCGAGGGTTTTTTATTCCATGAGCCGCGATGGACTGTTGCCAAAAATATTCAGCGATATTCATCCGAAATTTAAAACACCATACAAAGCCAATTTGCTTATCCTCATTATTGTCGGTAGTGTTTGCCGGGTTTGTACCAGGGGATATCGTTGGTGATATGACGAGCATCGGAACACTGTTTCGCTTTTATGCTGGTGTGTGCTGCCGTGATTGTCCTGCGCAAAACAGATCCTGATATGCCGCGTGAGTTTAAAACGCCGTTGGTGCCGTTTGTTCCTATTCTGGGTATCGTAGTCTGCGGATTGATGATTCTTGGATTGGGCTGGCCCAACTGGCTCCGGCTGATTGTCTGGCTGCTCATTGGTTTCATTGTGTATTTTGGTTATGGAAGAAGACACAGCCTTGTGCAAAAAGGCATTGATGTATTGCCCAAAGATCCGCCGGGCGATATGTTGCATTGATTTTAGAAATTGAATAGTTTAAACAGCCGCAAATGCGGCTGTTTTGTTTATTGTTTGCATGCCCTGCTTTTTTTACTTTTGCAACCGTTCATTTTTTAGTGCAACCGGCTTCCTTT
>CAWGWV010000016.1:0-71541 GCA_963826385.1 uncultured Chitinophagaceae bacterium
GCCACGTATTGCTATTGGAGATGCCACGCAACTGAAGAAACGGAATGTTGAACAGTGAGCCGGCATAATGCAAAGCTGCGCCTTCCATGGTTTCGATACCTGCCTTGTACTTTGCCTGCAACATGTTTCTTCTTGTTTCGCCTGATGTGATTTCATTGATGGTTACGCCATGAACCATTGGCAGATTCAACAACTGCAACAACGATGTGTTTTCGTTGACCAACATCTTTTCCCGGTATGGTGGCTGCTGTGGAGACGCCAACTGCATGTCAAATACATCTTTCCATTCGCCATTTTCCCACACACCGGTATCACCAAGCGTTTCAGATGCAACGGTTACCACTGTACCCAAAGGGATATCTTTTGAAAAACAACCGGCGATTCCTGCCTGTACAATGAGGTCTGGCCGTTGCTGTAGTGCATGTGCAGTAAGGCTGACAGCCGATGACAGCAAACCAACACCGGTGTATAAAAACCGGATCTTGTGCCTTGCTGATTGTAAAAACAGTTCGTCGAGTTCAATCTGTGTGGCTGCCGCAATGGTAATGTTCATGACGGGCAAAGGTCGAGGTATTTGCCATAAAGAAAAGAGGGGAAAACAATTCTAACCTTTTCTTTGATACAAAAAAGGCTGCACCAGGTGCAGCCTTTCGGGGATTGTGAAAAAAGATCAATGCTGCACGATGAACTTACTTGTTACCGTAGTAGCATTGTTGCTGATTTTGATATAATACAAACCACTTTGGAAGGAAGAAACATCTAGTTGATAAAGCCGGTTCTCGGTGTTTATTTTCCGCGTGGTGATGGTTTTGCCCAAACTGTTGGTGATCGTCAATTGGGCGCTTCCTTTCCATTCATTGCCAAAACGGATGCTGGTAACAGAAGCAGAAGGCTGCGGGTAAATGGATATGCCGTTAGAACCCATTGCCTCAGTGGTTTTGAGCTGTGTAACGGGTACTTCTTTCAGTGCACCGTTGTCAGAAGAAACCCTGAGTGTATAACAATTGGTAGCGTCGAAATCAGTAGCTGTAGATCCGCTGACCACCACGCCGAATGTAGCTGCCTGTGTGCTGGACAATACGATGGTTTCATCCGTGGTACCGCTGTTGTTGGAAGTTGACAGCAGTTTTGCTGATGAATTGTACAGCTGCAATTTATAATTCTTTGGCAGGTTGGTGAGTGAAATGGTATAAGTAGCTGTGCCGGCAATTGTATTGAACCGGAAGATATCGATATCGGAAGCATCTGCAACAAGTGCTTTTACATCAGTGTTGACAGCGATGGGTTTTGCATCGGCTTTAGTATTGTTGGGTTCATACACATCGGTGCAGGTTATGACCGGCGCAGAACAGCCTTGAGAAGATGCAAGGGAAGCCCGGATACCACCGGGTTGCAAAATAGCCCACATCCGGTCTTTTTGCCCCATTGAAAACATCATCATGGCGTCATCGTCTACGTAATCCATGTAGTTCATAAACATGTCGCCATTGGGTCCGTTGTTGCAGGAAATGGTTGGGAACGCAGGTTTGCCGTAGTTTTCATCTGCCTGGTTGGGGGTATCGTCCACGAGATCGCTGCCGGTACAGGCACTGCCATCATCACCCCAGATGTGGCGCAGGTTCAGCCAGTGACCAACTTCGTGAGTAGCCGTTCTGCCAAGATTGTAGGGAGTGAAAGTGCTGAGTCCGAATGATTTGTACAAAATTACCACGCCATCAGTTGCTGCCGGTCCGCCGGGAAACTGTGCATAGCCAAGTACGCCAAAACTGAGGTTGCACACCCACAGGTTGAGGTATTTTGATGCGTCCCAGGCATCATCGCCACCTTTGCTGGTAAACTTCACGTTGTCATTGGTGAGGAAAGACGATTTTGTAGTCTGTACCCGAACGATGCCTGTAGTGGGATTTCCCTGCGGATCTTGTTTGGCAAGGCAAAACTGCACTTTGGCGTCAGCTACCAGGGGCTTGAAAACAGAAGGAACGTTGTTGCTATCTGCATTCAACAATTGAAAATCCTGGTTAAGCACATCTATCTGGCTCATTACCTGTGCATCGCTGATGTTTTGGGCATCTGTTTTCCAGACCACATGCACCACAACCGGGATGGTATATACCGGGGTACCGCGTTGCGTGTTTTCGGAAAAACGGCTGCCACCTTTGTTGATGAACCGTTGCGTTGCCGCTTCAATCTCCATTTGTGTTTTGGCAAAGGCAGGATTTTGTGCTATTTGCTGCAGGTAAACATCCTGTGAGGCGCAGATACGTTTTGTTTGTGCATTGACTGCCATCAGAGAACAGAGAGCAGCCAAAAAGGTGAGGAGCGTTTTTTTCATAAGGAGGTTTTTGAACAGCAACTTAACGATTTTAACATTCACAAAAAATATTTTATGTAGTATGACCGGTAGGCATGCAGATCGAAAGTGCAGGAATGATTATCCTCCGTTTACAGATACCGTTTTGTCGATTTTGTTGATGAGACCCTGCAATACTTTTCCCGGCCCAACTTCCGTGAAAATTGTTGCCCCGTCGGCAATCATGGCCTGCACACTTTGCGTCCATCTCACGGCGCCGGTAAGTTGGTCTATCAGGTTCTGTTTGATCTCGTCTGCATCAATTGATGGCTTCGCGGTGACGTTTTGGTAAATGGGGCATACCGGCGTACCAAAATTAGCTGCAAGGATAGCGGCGGAGAGTTCTTCTTTTGCGGGCGCCATCAAAGGGCTGTGAAATGCGCCGCCTACCGGCAACAACAGCGCCCGTTTGGCACCGGCAGCTTTTAATTTTTCACACGCATCGGTAACTCCTTTCAACGATCCGCTGATGACAAGCTGACCGGGGCAATTGTAGTTGGCAGCTACAACCGGTTCGCCGGTTTCATTTTGAATGCCTTCACATATGGCTTCCACTTTTCCATCTTCCATTGCCAATACTGCTGCCATGGCAGAAGGTTGGGTTTCGCAGGCTTTTTGCATGGCTTTGGCCCGAATGCTGACGAGCTGTAAACGCTTCTTCGAAACGGAAAGTCTGGTTGCAGCTACCAAGGCTGAAAATTCGCCAAGCGAGTGCCCTGCCACCATATCCGGACGTGGCACATCGATAATGCCGAAAACGAATTACCGAATGCAGGAAAACCGCGGGCTGCGTAACATCGGTTTGTTTCAGGTCTTCGTCGGAACCGTTAAACATGATGTCACTGATGCGAAACCTAATAATATCATTGGCTTGTTCAAACAGGTTGTTTGGCAACTTCAAGACATCATACAAAGTTTTACCCATACCCGAAAACTGGCTTCCCTGTACCGGAAATACATATGCGTGTTTATTCATAAATACTTTTTTGGGTTGCCAAATGTAGGCGTTTCGTAGAGAATTGCTGTTTAAAATGCAGGAAGTTGGCGCTGGATGAAATTCGGTTTTAAGCAGACAATATGTTGAACAACAAAGCTGAAAACAATCCCCGCGCATTCCGCATTCATCTTACCGGGATGATCTGTCAGCCTTCATTTATCAGGGGCAGCATTATATGGTCAATCAAAAACCACGGTTTTGTTATCTGACACCATAACCCTGTCTTCCATTACCAGCTGCAGGGCTTTTGCCAGAACAGAAGTTTCGATTTCGCTGCCCCGAGCGCATCATATCGGTTGCGAAAAGGAATGATTTACAGGTATAATTTGTTGGGCAATGATGGGACCTTCATCCAGGTCGTTGGTTACAAAATGCGCCGTTGCACCAATCATTTTTACGCCACGGTCGTATGCCTGCCGGTAAGGGTTAGCGCCAATAAAAGCAGGTAAAAAAGAATGGTGAATGTTGATGATTTGCAAGGGAAAATTGGCTACAAATAGGGCGAAAAATGCGCATAAATTTCGCAAGAACAAGGTAGTCAGGTTGATATGTAATTTTATGAGTTGCTGCAACTCATTTTCAAAAGTTGCCTTGTCTTTTTGCTTCATGGGAAACAAAATGAAACGGAACGTCAAATTTATCGCAAAGCAAATCGGAGTACTGTCATGGTTGCCGATCACACATTGCACCGTCGCGCCAAGTGTTTTGAAATGGTTGCGGATCAAGATGTCACTCAGGCAATGGTGTTCTTTGGTCACCAATACAACAATCTTTTTTTGCGGTAACGGATTTACCTGTATCAGCGCTTCGCCTGGCAACACAGTTGTCAATTCTTCTTTCAGGGTTTCGGACAGTGGTTGGAATGCGTTTCTATGCGTACAAAAAAGCGGTTGTCGGTAGTATTCACAAACTCCCGCATTGAAGTAATGTTGATGTTGCGGTTGCGCAACACACCTGCAAATGGCAGCTACCAAACCTACTTTGTCCTGGCATTGAATAAGAATAATCATAGTTTCAATTGCGCTGCAAAGAAACCACATTCAGGGATGTTGGTTAAAAAACATTTGAAGTCTGTATATTTCGCGGACAAACAATCAACCCAGTTCCTCAAGGAGGATGAATTTTTGAAGAACATCCGGTTGACCGGAAAATCAATTTTGCTTGCCTAATTGTCACTAATTTTGCTAAAACGATTTTCTATTGTTGTCGAATGATTTTCCGCATGGATGGTGTCGTATTCATCCTCAACCGGAAAAAAGTGCAATCAGGTGAATGCAATGAAAATTTTATTATTAAAAATGACAAAAGTTTTACAAAAAATGATTCTTTTTGTAAACAACACGAATGCTTTTGCCTTGCATTTACAATAGACTAACGAATAAATATGAAAGAAAATCAACAGACAACCGAATTAGCCGGTCATTCGAGAAGAAATTTTTTAAAAAATGGCACCACGGCACTGGCAGGACTGTACATACTTCCGCGCCACGTACTGGGAGGTAAGGGTTTTATTGCACCAAGCGATAAACTCGTAATAGCCGGTATTGGCGTTGGTGGCAAAGGGGAAAGCGATCTGGAAGCTTTTTACAAAAGCGGGAAGGCAAACATCGCTTATCTCTGCGATGTGGACGACAGGCAGGCAGCCAAAAGTGTTGCCCAATTTCCAAAGGCAAGCGATACAAAGATTTCAGGGAAATGTTAGACAAAGAAGCAAAGCACATAGATGCCGTTTCTGTTTCTACGCCCGACCATACCCATGCCGTGGCTGCCATGGCTGCCATGCAGCTTGGCAAGCATGTGTATGTGCAAAAACCAATGACGCATGACATTTACGAAACCCGCATGCTAACCAAAGCTGCCAAACAATACAAAGTAGTGTCGCAAATGGGTAACCAGGGCGCTTCGGGCGATGGCGTTCGTCACTTTGGTGGACTGGTACAAAGCAGGCATCGTAGGTGACGTAACCGAAGTTTGGTGTTTTACCGACCGCCCGGTTTGGCCGCAGGGCATTGCCTGGCCGGAACAAGAAGGCTGAAGTTCCGCAAGGGCTTGACTGGACGTTGTGGCAGGGGACCGCTCCTAAAAAAGAATTTGTTGAAAACCTGATACCGTTTAATTGGCGTGGCTGGTGGGATTACGGTACCGGTGCCTTAGGCGACATGGGTTGCCACATCATTGCGCCTCCGTTCCAGGTGCTGGATTTGGGTATCCTGTTTCGGCCGAGTGCAGTGTTGCCAGCCGTTATGTTACAAACTGGGTTCGGGCATATTATCCCTGAATCCTGCCCCACGGCATCACACATCATTCTTTCTTTCAAAGGAAAAGAAAACAAACCCGATGTCAAACTGCACTGGATGGATGGTGGCATACAACCGGAACGCCCGGCAGAACTGGGTTCCAACGAACTGTTGGGTGAAGGAGGCAACGGTGTATTGTTTGTAGGTACCAAAGGTAAAATGATGTGCGGCGTCTATGGCGTTGACCCACAATTGCTACCCACTTCCAAAACGGCTGAAACAAAAGTGCCGCAAACCATAGCGCGCGTGCCGGGCAGTGCCGAAGGTCATTACGCTGCGTGGGTAGAAGCCGCCATTGCCGGATATGGCAGCAAAGAAGCTGAGAACCTGAGTTCCCGGTTCGACGTTGCCGGACCACTTACCGAATCGGTGTTGATGGGCAACCTTGCCATTCGCAGTTACGACATCCGCAAGCCAAGGAATGGCAAACCCAACGAATTTGATTTCCCCGGACGGTTTATACAATTGCTGTGGGACGGCGACAACATGCGAGTAACCAATTTTGAACCGGCTAACCAGTTTGTCAAACGCGAGTATGCCAACGGATGGAGTCTTGGTGTTTAATTATTTTATAGTTTGCATTTATAAATCAACAACCAATGAAGAAATATGTAGTCTGTTTGCCGCTGCCGGTATCATGGCAGCCTGTGGCAACAACGATTCGGCGACCAACGATGCAGATAGCAGCGCCCCTTCATGAAAATGGGTCTTCTGCCGGCGATTTGAGCCAAAACCCCGATTATACCAAAGGTCTGGAATTGATTGGCGCATCTGACTGTTATACCTGTCACAAAACAGAAGAAAAACTGGTAGGACCTGCTTACGTAGATGTTGCCAATAAATATGCAGGACAGGATACTGCGCTTGCTTATTTGTCTCACAAAGTAATCACCGGTGGTTCTGGTGTGTGGGGCGAGGTAGCCATGACGCCACACCCGCAATTGTCGCAGGAACAGGCAGAACAAATGGTGAAATACATTCTCCTTCTTAAAACTAAGTAACGCATGATGAAATCATTGTCAGGTTCCCTATTGTTGGCTACTTTGTCGCTCCTTGCTTCGTGCGGTGACAACCATTCCGATACACGATACTATCGCCGATTCAACAGTCCTGAACCGCGATACGGTAGCTTCTGCTTCCGTTTTCAATGGTGAAACGCTGGCTGGCTGGCATACTTATGGAAAAGACGCCCCCGGCAGTGCCTGGAGCGTGGACAGCGGCGCCATACACCTAAAGCCGTCAGATAGCCAAGGTTACCAAACAGAAGGTGGCGGCGACCTGATTACCGATGATGAATATGGTGATTTTGATTTGAAGCTGGATTGGAAAATTTCCAAGAACGGCAACAGCGGCATCATCTTATATGCTCATGAAGACACCACCAAATACAAGGAATCCTGGAATACCGGGCTTGAAATGCAAGTGTTGGACAACAATGGTCATCCCGATGCAAAAATCATCAAGCACCGCGCAGGTGATTTGTATGACCTCATCACCAGCTCGCCGGAAACTGTAAAGCCTGCCGGTGAATGGAATAGCGTAGAAGTAAAAAGCCTCAACGGCAAACTTGATTTTTACCTTAACGGCACCCATACTTTGTCCACAACGTTGTGGGATGATAACTGGAAAAAAATGGTGGCCGGCAGCAAATTCAAGAACATGAAGGATTTTGGTACCTATAAAAAAGGACACATCGCCCTGCAGGATCATGGCAATGAAGTCTGGTATAAAAATATCACCATCGAAAAATTGTAACTGTCGTTACACAATCATCTCACTCAAAAGCGCTGGTCAGCAACAGATCAGCGCTTTTATTTTGTGTCTGGCAACAAAGGGATTGAATTACTGGTTGTAAATCATGCAATTGTTGTCATCACCTGAGCGATCACCATCGCTCAGAAGTTTCCTTCCTGTCCTCTTTGATCAAGGTTTTCAGCTGGTCAGCCATTTCTGGCGTAACCGTTACGCCATGCACTTCCTTGGCGTGTTTTGCCGCATGGTAAAGAACGTCTTCTTCCGACGCTGCTTTGATGACTGCATTGCAATCAAAGCCAGCATCCCTGCAGTGTAAAGTTTTCATGTGTTTTGCATTTAGAATCGTTAGAAATTGAGGCGAATCAAATCCAGAAGTTAAACTGGCTTTGTATGATGGGGAAAGGCAAAAAATCCATCTTTATAACATCGTTGGTTCGGGAGAAACAACACTTCATACATGCTAAATCTCATTCCAAATATTTCAACCCGGATCATTCAGCACAACCGTTCAATAGTAGGGATGGAGGTTATTTGGCTTCAGCATTTCTTTCGTGACAACATCCTGATACTAAGATATTAAATTTCATCCTCACTCCAATGATTTGAGGATCAACCCCTTTAATCAACATAAAAAAAATGCCATCCAACCCGGCAAAGATCAGATGGCAGTTGTTGTCAAACGAAATAAAACTAATTGTCTACCTGTGGGCTGCCGGTTCTGCCATCATGCTTTTCCTGGCATCGGTAATCGACTGCAACAATCCATTCCGGTACAGGTCGTTGGTGAGTTCCCAAAACATGATGCCATCCAAGCCTTTTTCCATTGCATATTTTGTTTTGTCGGCCATGGATTGCTTGTCATCAAACGATACGAGTAATTTTTCTTTTGCATTGAAATAATAAGGCGCGTGGGCTACCGGATCCCAGTGATATACATAATTGGGATCAGACAAAATTGTTGTTTCAAAATGTTTGAAATCTACGCCGTGGTCAAATTTGCAGGGTTGATACAATCCGTTTTTCAACGTATCGCCCAACGCAAACACCCGCGCATAAAAAGCAGCCCCAATGTCAATTTTATTCATGGGCACACCCAACGAGTCCAGCATGTGAACGGCATTGTCAATGCTTTCGCGCTGCTGGTCGGTGGAATACAAAGGCGTATGATGCCCGCTGACAGTAGAATAGCCGTTTACAAGGTCGTACGTCATCAGGTTCACACGATTGATCAACGGCATTACCTTGTCCCATTCTATCGAGTGCAATATGTAATCGGTATATCCGCCTGCCGCAAAGCTGATTTGGTATTGTTTCCCAAATTGCTTGCGCATTTCCTGTATCAGCGCGGTAAAGCTCGGTTTGTCTTCCGGCAAATACTGGTGACCCGGAACACCGGAAATCGCCGGGTATTCCCAATCGAGGTCGATGCCATCTGCACCAAAATAATCAAGTATGTGTTTGGACGAAGCAGCAAATTCTTCCCGCCCTTTTTTGGTATTGAATACCTGCGAACAAAATTCGCAACCGCCCCAGCCACCCATCGAAAGGATGATTTTCAGCTGCGGATATTGCTTTTTCAACGATACCAGTTTCCGGATGGTTACGCTGTCTTCTCTTTTGTCAACATTCAGTTTATTGCCTTTGAGATGCGTAAAGCTAAAGATGAGGTGCGTAACTTGAGATACATCGTACTTGTCTATTTCTGCAGCGTCGCCGGTGTAATACGCCAGTACATTGCAGCTGCGCTTGTCCTTTTGTGGCTGTGCAAAAACTAAACTTCCCGATAGTAAAACGACAGCCAGCATTGATAAGAATTGCTTCATAAGTTGGTTTATAAAAGTTACCCGTTTTCTTTTTGTTGCAGCTTGGTATACGCCATGATGAACACCGCGCCAAGATTTTTATAGGGCGGTACATAATCGTCGAACAATTCTTTTCTTTCGCCGCCAAACTCGCGTGAAAAAGCCTGCCACATTTGTGGCCAGTTGAGGTCTTTTCCCTGCCGCAGATCGTCCATGATGCCGTTGATGAGCGGCAGGTTGATCAACCCGCTGCCGGTTTGTTTGGATGAAATGATGTGTGCTTCGGGACAAATTTTCAATATCTGGTTGAGGCTTTGGTAACCGCCGCAGCTACCCAGCAAGATCACCTGTGCAGACGAAGGCATCTGGTTGATGGTATTGTTCAGGTAATAACTGTGGCCGCGGTGCAAAACCACAGATGGATTAAGATCGTGTTCTGCCAGGTATTCGCACAAGTCCGACTGTGCTTTGTCGTCAAGCCCCTGCTCTTCGTCGAGCGGTCGGTTGGAATAAATGCTGATGGGGCGACCTTTTGTAGAAGTAAACGTCACCCATTCTGGTGAAGATGTCATGCGCCAGTTGCCGTTGTTGAAGGTTCTGACAAAGGCATTGAACACATTCTGACCATCTTTGTCGCCATAAAAAAACTGCTGAACAATGATCCTGCCCGTTGTGTCTTTCAGCGTATTGTTGCGCATGAAGTAAACCGGGCGGATACTCAGTTCTTTCGACACATCAACGTGATTGGCAGAATCCATTGACATAAACAAAACATTGAGAATGTTGTAAATGTTAATGGCTCGCTTGCTGCCCGATAGCTTCGCTTGCTGCAGGTTTTCCTGTACCTGGCCGAGCACCAGCTGTTGTATACTTTTGTCGTAAATGCTGGCATAAGAACCGGCAACATCCACGGCGTCTTCGAGGCTGTCCTTGCCATTGTGCTTGTCGAGTCCGTTTACAAATGCTTTCATCAGCACCAGCGCATTTTGCTTCTCCATCCTCTTCAGAAAATCATCCAGTGTATTGTAATTGGCTGCCATTTTGATCCATTTTTTAAAATGGTCAAACCGTACATTTACCAGCAAAGAATCGCTGCGCGGAGTTTTCATTTTTTGAAAAATCCTGGGATACACACCGCGCACATAAGAGGAAGTATAAATGATTTCTTCCTGCATCACCGCCAGGTAATACAACTCTTCCGGCGTTAGTTTTTCCAGGATTCTGAACCGCACATTGTCCGGCGACTCGTGCAGCCCGTTGATTTCATTGATGAATGGTTTGCCTGCATATTCAAGCCTTCTTTCAATGGCTTCAATGCCCATGGGCGTATCACGTTGCAGCTGCCGGGCCGAATAATCAATTTTGGTAGCCACCAGCAAGCGGTAATAAGGGAGTGTTTCGTCTTTGACCGCATCAATATCTTTGATGGTAATTTTCCCGCGATATAAATTATCGAGGAACGGGAAATATTGCCGTCCGGATTTGAGCTTCGACAGTTTACTGATGATTTGCACCAGTGTATCGGGGCTGTTTTGGATTTTATGCGCCAGCTTGTTGGAAGCAGCTGCGTAGTTGTACAATTCGTCTTCATCGTAGCGTGCTACAAAGCTGATGAGACTATCAGTAAACGGATAATCGGAATTGACGCTCAGGTTGCGCAGGATGTTATCGGGATGCTGTTTGCAATCTTTTAAAAACAGGATGCTTTTGGCTTGCGGGTAGCTTGCATTGTCTTCAAACAAAACGCTTTTCATCAGCACATTCACAACATCAAACGACATCGAAGATATGAACGGGACAATGGATTTGTTTTGCTGATCCAGCTTCATGCCATCTGAGAAAGCATTGATCAATACCGGCAGTTGCTCGGCACGCATGGATTGATTGTGGTAGTAGAGGAGGAAGCTGTTGAGGGTTTCGGCGAGTGCACGCAGGTAACGGATTTTTGTATTGCTGTCGCTGCTGTCTCTTTCTATTGTTTCTTCAATGTCATCTACCCGTTTGGTAGCAGCATACGTCAGTTGCAGGTTCATGTCTTCATCGTCACCCAGCTTCAATTGATTGTCTGCCGTACCATCGAGCCGGAGCAGTTTTTTTTGCAAGTCATCTACTTTGTCATGAAACGCCTGCCGCATCATCGGAATCTTTGAAACCTGTGCATGTGTTGCGATTCCAGCCAAACATGTAAACAAAATCACCATTAGCAGATAAGCCTGTTTCTTCATCACCATGTGTATTATATCGTCGCTTGAAAACAAAATGTAAATATCTGTTTTAAATCGGTAACAACCTCTGCACACAGTCTCATAAAACCGTTAATACTGAGATCCCATTGTGGAAGCAGGAAGCAGGCTGGATTGAATTTTTTGCATGATGCATTGCAATGATGCTGTTGTTAAACAGAACTCCGGCTCCATGTTCTTTTTTGCCTGGTCCTAAATGGATGAACCAGTCGGTGAAAGACAAATGTCGGTTTTTGCAATGTTGATTTTTCAATACATGAATTATAAAAGGATTAGCCCAAAAGGATTATTTTTATCAGCTTATTTAAATGAAACTGTTGATCTTTTATCTGCATTGCAATCTTGTCATACATGTATGAAAAAACGTTGATGAGCGTTACCAATTGCTTAACAATAAGATAATGAAACAGTTGGCTGGCTATCGGCATCGAATTTTAAATTTGTATAAACAAATCGTTAATGGAAAGTAACGGGAAGAAGATTCTGATTGCTGATGATGAACCTGATATCGTAGAAATAATCCAATTCAATTTACAAAGGGAAGGTTACGAAGTCTATACGGCTGCCGATGGCAATGAAGCCATCGAAAAGGCTAATCTCGTATTGCCACACCTGATCATTCTCGACATCATGATGCCGTACAAAACAGGAATTGAAGTATGCCGCAAACTTCGCCAGACCGAAAAGTTTGACGATACGCTCATCGTGTTTCTCACTGCCATCAATGATGATGTTTCCCAGATCAAAGGCCTGGACATTGGTGCCGACGATTACATTAACAAACCGGTGAGTACACAGGTGCTGGTAAGCCGCATCAACGCCTTGTTCCGCCGGATGGTGAAGCCGTTGGATGCCGAACACAAAGTGCTGCAGATTGATGACATCACCATTGATCCGCAACGATACATTGTAACGGTGCAGGATAAAGAAATCACGCTGGCAAAAAAGGAATTTGAATTGCTTTACCTGCTGGCATCCCGCCCGGGAAAAGTATTTTTAAGAAACGAAATCCTCACCTCTGTCTGGGGAACTGACGTGATTGTGGGCGACAGAACCATTGACGTTCACATCCGCAAAATCAGGCAAAAATTAGGCATCGATTGCGTAACGACCGTGAAAGGTGTTGGTTATAAATTTGAAAATTAACCCTTATTGTTTTGCGACTCCGGTCGCCTGGCGTAAGTTAGATGTGTTATGTTCACTACCAAAAATTTGTCGCCTACGCAGCTGTCGGTTTTTACGGCAATCATCTTGTCGTTGCCGACAGGCATCGCTTTTTTCATTGTCAGTTTTCACATTGCCGTGGCAGCCATTGCATTGGTCGTTACGTTCCTGGCAAGTTTTTTTCTCATCCGGTTTGTGCTGCGCTGGTTTATTTACCGGAAAATAAAACTCATTTACAAGTTCATTTACCAGACCAAGGCAAGCAAAAAAGAGGAGATGTATTTCAAATACATTTTGCCTGACAAAAGCATTGACGAAGTGCAGGAAGATGTGGCGCAATGGGCACAGCAAAAAAGCGACGAGATAGAGATTCTGAAGATGAATGAAGTGTATCGCCGCGATTTCTTACAAAACCTTTCGCACGAATTCAAAACGCCCATTTTTGCCATCCAGGGTTACGTTGAAACCTTGCTGCAGGGTGCTTTGGAAAACCCCGCACTAAACAAAAAATTTCTTGAAAATACCGCCCGTAATGTGCAGCGGATGGTGAACCTGGTAAATGACCTCGATGAAATATCTAAGCTGGAGAGTGGTGCGCAACCCATCAACAAATCCAGCTTTATCATACAGGATTTGATTCGCGAAGTATTTCAATCTTTGTCTATTTTAACCACTCCCAAAAACATCTATACCAATATCAAAAAAGGCTGCGAAGCACCGGTGTACGTATTTGCCGACAAGGAAAAAATACGGCAGGTATTGATCAATCTTGTGGAGAATGCCACCAAATATGGCCGACAGGACGGTCACATTACCGCAAGTGTGTACCGGGCCGATGAAGACCATGTGCTGGTAGAAATTGGTGATGATGGCATTGGCATTCCAACCCAGCATTTGCCCCGTATTTTTGAGCGGTTTTACCGCACCGATCTTGCCCGTAGCCGCAACGTGGGTGGCACCGGTCTGGGGCTTGCCATCTGCAAACACATCGTGGAAGCGCACAACCAGGTGATTCATGTGCGCAGCAAACCCGATATTGGTACTACGGTTGGCTTTACCCTGGAACCGAGGAAAGAAAAAGGAAACCCGGTTTAGTTCAAAGCATTTCTTTTCCACAGGTTTTTACTGCAAAAAAATGTGGCGCTTAGTTTTACACCTGTTCCAGCCTTCGTTGGCAGTTTTTTATCTTGCAGCTAAGATGCAGACTATTTATCGTAACTTGGGAATTCTATTGCTATGCTGTGTGCTGTATAGTTGCAAAAGTCTTCAGCGCCTCTCTGCCCGCGACACGTCGGTGCAGTCTTCACAAGCCGCCAAAAAGAAAAAAAGAACCGACCTGCGATTTATTGATGACATTTCCATCAGTGGTGGCAGCAACAGCCGCCAAATACAGGAACCCTCCGGTTCACGTGCTTCCCGCAAACGAAAACAATCGCCACAGGTCGTGTATGCGCCACCTACCGATGTGGTGCTCACCAATTACAACATCGAAAATGCAAGCTGGCTGCAGTTCAAATATTCCATACTTCTCGACGCTACCGTAGAACGGCTCACCAACGTTTTGTTGCTGCAAAACATGGATCATTGGTGGGGCACGCATTATTGCCTCGGCGGTGCTACGGAAAAATGCATTGACTGCAGTGCATTTACCCAAATCATCATGCGGGATGTCTTTGGAACCGATGTGCCAAGAACGGCACGGGCACAATACGACAACAGCGAGCGAATAAAACTTGAAAACCTGAAAGAGGGCGACCTGATCTTTTTTCAAACCACCGGTAGAGATATCTCGCACGTTGGTATTTATTTGACCAACAATAAATTTGTACACGCGGCTACCAGCAATGGCGTGATGGTCAGTGATCTCAACGACAGCTACTGGCAGCGATGCTACAAAGGCGCCGGCAGAGTTGCGAAACGAGACCAGATGTTTTCTTCAGTAAAATAAATGGCTGGTAATAGCAAGCTCTTAATGAATTGACAATGAATATAGAAGTTGCATTCTGACGGATCAACGTGCTTTATTCCTCCGATTTAAAATACCAAGGATCCAGCATTCTTTTTCGCGATCCTTCCCTTTTTCTGTTACCATTTTTCCGCCTTCGCATTTGTACAACCTGTTCTTATTGAAAACCAGTTAGTCGGGAAGTCCCCTCCGGCTTTGCTCGATGGAAGTAAAGTATATTCTTGACAGATCTGTAAGCGTTAGACGCCGTTGTACCGCGTAGGTAGCCAATAGGAGCGAATCGGTTGTTGTGCCACCTGCTTTGGTCAGCTGCAACGTATCGTACAAAGGAATGACTCGAAAAAAAATGGTATCTCCTATTTGTGTCCACACGCCTTTTGCCCATCTTCCAAGCAGGTCATTGTACCAGCCATACTGAAAGGTATAATCGGCATTCAATCAAATGTCTTCGAAAAAATGATTATGGTAATGTCCGGCTACTTCCGGCTGTGCAATCAACAAAACGGGAACATGCAGGAATAAACCGATTAGAAATTTCATACGAATTCACAGAATTTACGGCAAAATATGCGTACGGATAGTAAGCTCTCTTACTCCGTGTTTATTCCGCATTCTTCACCTGTACATAGTACATCTTCTCAATGTTTTCTTTCGTAAGCAGGGCTGCCTGTTGCTTGCTGACAGGTGTACTTTTCCAGGTGTCGGTCGGGTACAGTTTCAACATCGTCTTGGTGCTGCTGTCCTGCAATATTATGGGCAGGTTGAAGCCGGGAACACAAGTGCTGTAGCGGTAACGAACGTTAGAACCTTCAGCATTCAATACAAACTCAAATGTAGGAATCTGCGTAGTGCGCAGGTATTGGTCAAATACTTTGCTGTAATTGAATTTCGTCTCTTTGTTGATGTAGTCTTCTACCTGCTTTGTGGTAACCGTTTGGTGATAGAACGTTTTATTTAACCCGCGCAGGATGTCTCTGAATAAATCATCGTTGTTCAGGCTGTGCCGGATGGAATGCAGCATATTGCCAGATTTCGGGTACATGTCGCCGCTGCCTTCACGGTTTACACCATAGGGCGCAATGATATTCTTGTCGTTTCGGATGCCTTTCCTGGTTCCTGCATTGTATTCGTTGGCTGCCTGTTTGCCGAAATAAAAGTCGGTAAAGAGTGTTTCGCTGTAGTTGGTGAATCCTTCGTGTACCCACATATCCGCCAGGTCGTTGGAAGTAATGTTGTTGGCAAACCATTCGTGGCCGCTTTCATGCACAATGATAAAATCCCACAGCAGTCCCCAGCCGGAGCCCGACAAATCCCTGCCCAGATAACCGTTCATGTATTTGTTGCCATAAGCCACCGCGCTTTGGTGTTCCATGCCCAGGTGTGGTGCATCTACCAGTTTGTAACCATCTTCATAAAACGGGTAAGGACCAAACCAGTATTCAAAGGCTTTCAACATCCGGTTTACATCAGGCACCAAGTGTGTTTTTGCGTTGTCTGCATTGTAATCCAGCACCCAGTAATTAACGTCCAGCGTTCCTTTTTCACCGTTGTACGTATCACTGAAGTTGACGTATTTCCCGATGTAAGGGATGATCAGGTAATTGTTGATCGGGTTTACCACGGTCCAGGTATAAGAAGTTGTTCCGTTTCCCGATTCCTTTTTATTGGTGAGCCTGCCATTGCCAACAGCTACGAGGCTGTCGGCAACGGTGATGGTCAGCGAGGCTCCATTGTTGGGTTCATCGCTTTGGTGGTCTTTGCACGGATACCACATGCTGGCTCCCAATGCCTGGCAGGCTACCGACATCCACGGCGGCCGAGCGAATCCGTTTTCCAGATCCAGCCGCCATCCCAAGGCGGGCGAACAGCTTCTCTTGGTTTTCCATGATAAAAAACCAAAATGCTGTCCGTGCTGCCATACACTTGTTTTGGTATTTTGACAAGGCACACATTATCGTCCTGTTGAAAAGTAAGTCGTTGATGTTTGCCAGATAAAATACTGTCCACCTCCATTGGCTGCTGAAGGTCTATCTGCATGTTAGCAGGCGACGAACGCTCCACCACTTTATAGGTTATCAGGTTGCTGCCGCTGATGGTTTTGGTTTCAAAATCCGGCGTTACCGCTATGTCGTAGTGCAACACATCCCACCAGGTACGGTTGGGGTTCAGGCTACCCCGCAAGGTATCAGCATGGGTAAAGATTTCTTTGTCCTGGGCAAACGCAAAACTCGCAAACAGCAGGAAAACTGACAGACAAAAACTTTTCATCGGATAAAAAATAATCGGATAAAAATAAAGCAAGGAGGAGAGAAGCCATTAAATATTCTGGAGAAGGGAAATAAAAAAGGGTAAACCTTGTTGGTGTACCCTTGTTGTTTATTGCGAAGCCTTCATTTCTTCTTTGAAAACTTTTTCAAATTTTTCCAGTTTCGGGCGGATGACGTATTGGCAATACATCTGCCGCGGATTGTTGTTGTAATAATTCTGGTGATAATTTTCGGCGGCGTAAAACTTTGTAAATGGTTCAATGGCCGTGACGATGGGTTTGTTCCAGGCGCCGCTTTTGTTCAGTTCTTCCTTGTAATGGGCTGCTTTTTCTTTCTGCTCTTCGGTATGGTAAAAAATCACGCTGCGGTATTGCGTGCCCACGTCGTTTCCCTGCCGGTTGAGCGTTGTGGGATCGTGCGTTTTCCAGAACACTTCCAATAACTCATCATAAGATATTTTCGAAGGATCGTAGATCACCTGTACTACCTCGGCGTGATTGGTAGTGCCTGAACATACCTGTTCATAAGATGGATTGGCAACAGTACCGCCACTATATCCGCTGACAACTTTTTCAACACCGTTGATTCTTTGAAAAAAAGCTTCCGTACACCAGAAACAACCGCTGCCGAAAGTAGCTGTGTCGTTTTGCGTATTGGTGATGGTGGTGTAAGCCTGGTTCATAATCAATGCATTCTGATTTTTTTGTTCAGCACAAGATGGCAATGCAAACAATGTGCAAAGGCTATGAAAAAATATGCAAATATTGAGCGTTAGTCCCATCTTCATGTTGCAAAGATGAAATGGTAACCAGCTTGTAAACAAGTTAATTCACAAATCTTAACCCTTCGTTGTAAATTTCACACCGTTGGCCGACAAAATCACGGCAGATATTGGTAAAATTGTCAATATTGCAATATCTGTATCTTATTTTATCGTAGTGTTGTTTACTGTATATTGAAAATACCATGCGACCTGATCAGCCAACTGAAAAAAAAGCGATGCACAACAAGCCATCTGTACCACCGGCTCCCAAATGGGATTATCCGCCGCGAAATCCGGTGCTCCGGTTTCTACAAATCATTTATACCATTTATGCATTTGCATGGTTCATTGTCACCATGTTTATTGCGTTGGTGCTGGTCTTGATTTCCCCGTTGCTGGGCAAACGAAAAGGCGGCAATTTTGTATATGCAGTTTGCACGATGTGGGCAGTCGTCTGGTATTTTCTCACCGGTATCCGCCACCAGGAAATTTACGAAGAACCCCACGACCGTTCAGGGCACTACATCTTTGTGGCCAACCACATTTCTTACCTCGATATTCCGGCTGCACTGCGCGCCGTGCACCAGCCTATCCGCATTTTGGGCAAATACGACATGGTGAAATATCCTGTTTTCGGCATCATTTACCGCATGGCTGCCATCGTGGTGGACAGGAGCAGCCCGGAGCGCCGCGCCAAAAGTGTGCGTGCCCTGAAAGCTGCCCTTGCAAAGCACATCTCTATATTCATCTATCCCGAAGGAACGTTTAACGAAACAAGAGAACCGCTGAAAGACTTTTACGACGGTGCGTTTCGCATTGCCATAGAAACGGGAACATCCATTAAACCCATCTTGTTTCTTGATACCTATCATCGCATGCATTACCGCGGTGTGTTGGAAATGACGCCGGGCAAATGCCGCTGCGTTTACCTGAAAGAAATACCAGTGGAAGGATATACGATGAAGATGGTGAAAGAACTGAGGCAGGAAGTGTATGCAGTGATGGAAGAAGGACTCAAAAAATACAACACGTACCCATTACCCCTGAACGTATATTGATGATTGGCTTTGGCTGTACTATCAACTGGACGAGATTACAAAGTTTTGTCGATGAACCTCATTTAATGGAATCAATTCATTGATTCCTACGCAGTTGTAAATTATTGCTCGTTGCCTATGTAAGTTTGTATTCCCTGCTTTTTTTTTATCCCTGTGCATCCTTTTTTTGTCTTGAAACAAATTACAAATGTTTCTCTGGTTAATGTTATATTTATCTTTTGCACAGTTTTATATAATGCCATGCTTGATGGTGTATATAAAAATTTTAACTTGAATTCAAACAAACTATCCTATGCCTAAAAGCATCATTGCAGGGATTGGTATGTATGTGCCTTCCCGGGTGTACACAAACGATGAACTTGCAAAACACATGGACACCAGCGATACCTGGATACAGGAACGTACCGGTATCAAAGAAAGACACTACGCCAGCCGGCTTGAAGAAACCACCACTACCATGGCCGTTGAAGCTGCCAAAATGGCCATTGAGCGGGCAAATACTACTGCGCAGGACATTGACTTTATCATTTTTGCCACGCTGTCGCCCGATTATTATTTTCCCGGTTGTGGGGTTTTGCTGCAACGCGCGATGAACATGAAGGAAATTGGTGCACTGGATGTGCGAAACCAATGCAGTGGTTTTGTGTATGCCGTAAGTATCGCCGACCAGTTTATTAAAACCGGCATGTACAAAAACATACTTGTCATTGGCAGCGAAAAACATTCGTTCGGCATGGACTTCAGTACCAGCGGGCGCAATATTTCCGTCATTTTTGGAGATGGTGCCGGCGCCATTGTGATGCAACCTACCGAAGATGAGCACCGCGGCATTTTGAGTACCCATTTGCACAGCGACGGCAACGATGCCGAACTGCTGGCAATGGTGAATCCCGGAACGCATGCCAACCATTGGATCAAAGGGTTGGCCGATTATAATGAGCCCGAATTGGGTGACTTGTTTATGAGTCACGACATGATAGACAAGGGACAAAATTATGCGTTGATGGACGGCCAGGCGGTCTTTAAAAAAGCAGTTGTCAAATTTCCTGAAGTGATTATGGAAGCGCTGACCACCAATGGATTGACCACCAACGACCTGTCAATGCTTATCCCGCACCAGGCAAACCTGCGCATCAGTCAATATGTGCAGCACAAACTGAAACTGAAGGACGAACAGGTGTTTAACAATATTCAGAAATACGGCAACACGACGGCAGCCTCTGTGCCCATTGCCCTTTGTGAAGCGTGGGAAGAAGGAAAAATAAAGGAAGGCGATCTGGTTTGCCTCGCAGCTTTTGGCAGTGGATTTACCTGGGGTAGCGTGCTGATGCGCTGGTAAAGATCAACGAACTGGAACAATAAGAGCGTGCGGTTGTTTCCCACGCTCTTTTTTTTTCATTAACAATCCTGAAGATTCATTAACAAGTCAGCGTATTAAAACCGGATATTTTTGTTGCCAACGAAAAGATGCTTCAATGCAAATCAAATCTGCCATTTACAAAGGAATTCAATTGTTGTCCGCCGCTCTGCTGCTGCTGTCCGGTGTTCAGTCGTTTGCCCGCAATGCCCAATCTGAATTTATAACCACAACCGATACCATCACTAAAGGCAAGTACACGCTTGTCTTCATCAACCAGGATTCTGCGTTCAATACTGCCATACAACAACGCATGATTGATGCATTTTTTCTGGTGTATCCCAAACAATCGGAAGTTTACAATCCAAACACGTCAAAGGTCGTAACCTTCATCATCGATACAGCTTACAAAGGGGTCGCCGCCACAAGTGGTGATGTGGTACATTACAACCCGCAATGGTTTGTCAGTCATCCGCAGGACATTGATGTGGTGACACACGAAGTAATGCACATCGTGCAGGCATATCCCGAATCGTCAGGACCCGGCTGGATCACCGAGGGCATCGCAGATTACGCGCGTTATCGCTATGGTGTGGACAATGCCGGTGCCAACTGGCAACTGACTCCGTTTTCTGATCAGCAACATTTCGACAACAGCTACCGCATTACCGCGCGGTTCTTTGTCTGGATCGAACAACACTATGACCAAAACTTTGTGCAATCGCTCGACAAAGCGATGCGTGAACAGCAATACACCCCTGCTTTTGCCAAACAAAAAACCGGTAAAACATTCGGGCAGCTGTGGGATGAATACAAAAAAAATCCAGAAATCCGGTAAGCTTTCTCGCCATTAACTCAGGAACCAGCTTTGCAAAACGCCCGACCGGCAAAGACCTGTTCTTAATCTTCTTACCCGAAACATGGTACAACGGGCAACTGCTGAGAGCAATCCAACATGCGACGCACAAAAATCGTTTACTTTACGATCCGGTAGCGGATGTAAAGCATCGTTGACATGATTAAGGAAATACAGAAGATTGATTTTGAACAAACCGCGCTTACCTATGCCGAAGTGATTGTTCCCCTGTTCCTGCCTAAAAATTATACCTGGGAAATTCCATCGCATCTTTCCGAAGCCGTTGCCGTAGGCAAACGGGTGGAAGTATCGCTGCGCAATAAAAAATACACCGGGCTGGTAAAAAACATCCTGTTGGAAAAACCGGTTGGCTTCGACCCCAAACCCCTCGTGAATGTGCTCGACAACGAACCGCTCCTTCACGAAAAGCAACTGGCCTTGTGGCAATGGATGAGCGACTATTACATGTGTACCGAAGGCGAAGTGATGCAGGCTGCCGTGCCATCGAACCTGAAATTATCCAGCGAAACAACGCTCATTATCAACGAAGACGAACCTGGTGGACAGTGAATCGCTTACCGATGAAGAATACATTGTAGCAGAAGCCCTGCAGGTAAAAAGAGAGCTGAAGCTCACCGAAGTGCAACAACTACTCGACATCAACCACGTGTACCCTGTGGTAAAAAAACTGATCGAAAAAAAAGTGTGTTATGTGTGGGAAGAGCTGCAGGAAAAGTACAAAGAGAAAAAGGAAACTTACATTCACCTGCATCCCGATTTTTTCGCCGAAGAAAAACTGCAGCAACTGTTGAATAATTGGGGCAAAGGCGCACCCAAGCAAATGGAACTGCTAATGGCTTACCTGCATTTGCAAAAAACCGAAGGCGATGTGGTGCAATCGCAGTTGCTGAAAAAATCCGGCGCGAGCGCGGCACAACTCAATGCCCTGGTCGAAAAAAACATCCTGCGGTCAGAAAAGCGGAGCACAAGCCGGTTGCCATCATTGCCCAAAGACATTTCCGTAACGTTCACCTTGTCGCCTGCGCAGGAAAAAGCATTGCGCGAAGTGCAAAAAAGCCTGGCCGAAAAACCGGTTTGCCTGCTTCATGGCGTTACTTCGAGTGGCAAAACGCAGATTTATACCAAGCTCATCGAGCAATTTATACAGGAAGGGAAACAGGTATTGTACATGCTGCCCGAAATAGCATTGACGGCGCAACTCATCCGCCGGCTGCAGATTCATTTTGGCGGGCACATCACCATTTACCATTCAAAATTCAATGCCAACGAGCGGGTGGAAATCTGGAATAAAGTGAAAAGCGGCGAAACGAAAGCCGTACTCGGCGCCCGTTCTGCTTTGCTCTTGCCTTTTAAAAATCTCGGGTTGATTATCGTGGACGAAGAACACGATCCGTCTTACAAGCAGCAGGATCCAGCACCGCGCTATCATGCCCGCGACACAGCCATTTACAACGCTTCGCTCTTTGGCGCCAAAGTATTGCTCGGTAGTGCCACGCCTTCCATCGAAAGTTATCACAACTGCACGTTGCACAAATATGGTTTGGTAAAACTGACCGAACGCTATGGCAATGCCGAAATGCCCGTAATCGAAATCATTGACACCAAAAATGTAGTGACAAAAGGCAATGAAAAAGTAATCCTGACACCTGAATTGCGTTCAGAAATCGAAAAGTCAATCAAGGAGAAAAAGCAGGTGATTTTGTTCAAAAACCGGCGTGGCTATACACCCTACATGATTTGCTCGGTGTGTGGATGGATACCGCATTGCCGCAATTGCGATGTTACGCTTACGTTTCACAAAGCCAAAAATAAACTCGTCTGTCATTATTGCGGTACCGATTACCCGGTGATGTACACGTGTGTTGCCTGTGGTAGTCATCAGTTTGACCAGAAAAATTTTGGAACCGAAAAAATTGAAGAAACCATTGCAGCCGAATTTGCCGATGCACGAACAGCACGCATGGATTACGACAGCATCAAGGGAAAACACGACCACGATACGCTCATCAAATTGTTTGAACAAAGCAAAATTGACATCCTGGTGGGGACGCAAATGGTGGTGAAAGGGCTCGATTTTGAACACGTTAACCTCGTTGGCATCCTCGATGCCGATGGCATTTTGAACTTTGCCGACTTCAGGGTAAACGAACGGGCTTTTCAATTAATGGAACAGGTAAGTGGCCGAGCCGGCAGGAGGGAGGTGAAAGGAAAAGTACTGATTCAGCTTGCCAACATTCATCACCCGGTACTACAATTGGTGAAAGACCACGATTATGAAAGTTTGTTTCAGCTAGAAATTGAAAACCGCCGCAACTTTTTTTACCCGCCCTTTTCCCGGATCATCAAAATTACATTTCGCCACAAGGAGAGCGCAACAGCTGAAGAAGCGGCGCACCTGATGGTGCAGGGCTTGCAGTCCAATTATTCATCGTTTATTACCGGCCCGGCAGAACCGGTGGTCAACAAAATCCGCAATGTGTATTTGTGGGAAATTTTACTGAAGCTGCCACGCGAAGCCGCCGTGATTTCCAATTGCAAACTGCAGGTATTGCAGCAGGTCGGCCATCATTCATACAATGCCTGCTTACCGTGCTGTGAAGATTACGCCGGATGTAGATCCCGTTTGAGGCTGCGAATGTCAACTGCCTGTTCGCCCGGAAATGTTCGTGCAGGATGCCACACCGGGAAAATGGCGGTACTTTATTTTACTGCTTGGGTTGTTTTCGCAATTCAAAATGGCTAATAGCTTCTTAAATAACATAAAAAACTCTTTGAATAACTACGATTTACCTTTACCTTTGCGCTTCTAAAAAAAATATTACACCTTCACGGCAAAATCCGTGAACAACACATATTACCATGAAACAAGGCATTCATCCGGAAAAGTACAAGTTTGTTGTGTTCAAAGACATGACCAACGGTTATGAATTTTTAGGCAGATCCACTGCTTCCAACAACAGTGAAAAAACAAAGTGGGAAGACGGCAACGAATACCCGCTGGTCAAGCTGGATATTTCCAGCATGTCGCATCCTTTTTACACAGGTAAAAATGTATTGGTTGATACTGCCGGTCGTATTGACAAATTCAAAAAGCGCTACGCAAAAAAATAAAATCGCAAACGTTTACATCCCTCCGGCAAAAAACGGGGGGATTTTTATTTGATACCTTTTCTACTATTTATCTACCATGAGTAAACCAACCAGTTATCCAAAAGAAAAAATCAATATTCTTTTTCTCGAAAACATCAGCGATCGCGCGGTGGAACGTTTTCAATCCAATGGTTATTCCAACGTTACCAAACTTACCAAAGCCCTGGCGAAGCCGAACTGATAGACGCCATCAAAGACGTGCACCTGCTGGGCATTCGTTCCAAAACGCAAATTACACCGGCGGTACTGGCTGCTGCTGATAAACTGATGGCAATAGGTTGTTTTTGTATTGGCGTAAACCAGGTGAACCTCGCCGAAGCCACCAAAAAAGGTGTGGTGGTTTTCAATGCGCCGTACAGCAATACCCGCAGCGTTGCCGAACTGGTAATTGGTTTGGCCATCATGCTCATCCGTCGCATCCCCGATAAAAACAAAGCTGCCCACGAAGGCATATGGATGAAAGAGGCCAAAGGCAGTTATCGAATTGCGGGGCAAAACACTTGGCATCATTGGCTATGGAAATATTGGTGCGCAGGTAAGCGTATTGGCAGAAGCTTTTGGTATGAAAGTGCTGTTTTATGATGTGGAAACAAAACTGCCATTGGGAAATGCGGTAGGGTTGCAAAAGTCTGGAGGAATTGTTGTCCGAATCGGATGTCATTTCGCTGCACGTTCCTGAAACCGAAAAAACCAAAAACCTAATTAACAACGAAATGCTGGCGCATTGCAAACCCAACGCTTTGCTCATCAATTATGCGCGCGGCGAAGTGGTGGATCTCGATGCACTGGCAGCCGCATTGAAAGAGGGCAAACTCGGTGGTGCTGCGATCGATGTGTTTCCGGTGGAGCCGGAGAAAAACGGGCAGGCATTTTCTACTCCTTTGCAGGAATTGCCCAACGTGATTTTGACACCGCACATTGGCGGCTCTACCGAAGAAGCACAACAAAATATTGGTGAAGACGTCAGCATCAAGTTGTTCAACTTTTTAGAAAGTGGTGTTACCAATGGTTCTCATACCGTTCCGGGAATCGGGTTGCCACTGGTAGATGGTGCGCACCGCATTCTGCACATTCACAACAATGTGCCGGGCGTATTAAGTGCCATCAACAAAGCCCTTGCCGACAACCACATCAACATTGTGGGACAATACCTGAAAACCAATGAAAACATTGGTTATGTAGTGCTCGATGTGGACAAGGAATTGTCTGGCCAAGCCGTTGAGCTTTTGCGGCAGGTAAAAGAAACCATCAAAGTAAGAATGCTTTATTGATAATATTGATAATATGACCAACCTGGTAAAACGTGATGAACACTCATCACGTTTTTTGTGTTCAATTTCCAGGTTGTACATGTTCAATTTGCTGTGAGGCAGGGCTTTTGGGTATAGCAAAGAGAATGATTGAGCATTGTTGCGCTGCTGTTGTTACAGTGAATTGTTAACCGGAGAGTAGAAATTCAAGCTTCAGCTTAGCAGGTGCGAGGTCATCGGATGGTAAAGGTTGTTCAAACTCTAAGTGCATTCTTTTTACATCCTCATTTCACCGGGGAAGCCAATCAGTTGATAACGGAGATCAATTTGATGCAAGTTGATATATAGAAAATCTGGTACGCAATCAGAAGTCAAATTTTCGGTAAACCATATTCATTCGATTATTTGAGTTTGTCAAACTAATTTATTTGGTATGCGATGAGCATTTACCTGTCATGTTTGAGTTAAGCTACAGCAAGCCAGGTTCTCTCGAACATCCAATGATGGCGTTCGATTTGAGTGTCCCCGAAGAATCCCTGGCTTGCTAGAGCAATTTGAATGAGCACAATGTAGCATTAATGAAGCGTTACAGTTTGGCGGTAAAACCTACATAAAAGCTTCTGCCGACTGAAGGGATGATGCCAGGGCCGGGATATTCATCCGTTCTTCTGGTGAAGTAAGATTTGTTCAACAAATTGTTTGCGCCAAATTTGACCGCATAACGGCTGATTTTATAGGTAGCACTCGCATCCAAAACGGTGTATGCAGGAATATAACCTGCCACAGGGTCATCGCTTGTTTTTACATTGGAGGCATCACCATATGCATCCCCTACGGTATTGAGCTGAAACGTGGATGAAAAATGGCGATTGCTAACATTCAACCCAACACGATTAATTGTTCGTGCTGCTGCTTCCACCCGCTTGCCTTTGAATTCACCGGTTGTATAGTTGGCATCAATCAATGCAAATGAATTGAAAATGCTCAAACCATATTTTGATGTTGTGTTAATGTATTTCAACAGGTTGAATTCGATATAACTCTCAATTCCTTTGTGAACACTGTTGGCAATATTTGTTCTGTACGAATATTCACTTCCCGTAGAAGGATCTGTAACGACCACAACACCAATCCTGTTATTGTAGGCCATGTAAAATCCACCAATGTCAAAATTCAAAACGTTTTTGATGGTTCCCCTGTATCCTAGGTCGGCATTGAAGCCGTAAGCATCTTTCAGATTGGGGTCAACTTTAGATGTTACGCCAAACGGTTCCAACTGGCTGTATTCGATCGGGCGATACGCCTGGCTGATATTTGCGTAGACATTGGTATTGTTGGTTACATCATATTCAGCGCCCATTCCAAACAGGGCAAATGTCCTGTTGCGGCTTTCGCGGGTCGTTTGCTTGATATCGTCAACTGTCTTGTAACCGTTGACAGTACTGCGCAGAGATTCAAACCGAAAGCCGGGTGTAATAGACAAATGATTACCGATTCGAAAAATGTTTTCAACAAACGGAGCCAGGTTGGTTGTAGTAAAATTCAGATTGTAGCCCCAATCACCGGTAATGCCCAAATCAAAATCACTGCCGGTTGTACCTTCGCCGCCGCCTTGTCTTTTAAACCATGCATTCGCATGTCTTACCCCACCTGCCAGGGTAGATGTTTGATTTCCCAAACGATATTGGTGCGCAAACCGCAATTCTGTCGTGATATTCTGCATGTGTTCCTTGCCAACTTCCCGGTGAACAAAATCGTTGGTAGCCGGATCGATAACATCCAACGCTTCCGGTCCGCCATCTTCATTCCGCCACACCAACGAACGTTGTCCAAAGAGATAGGTGGTTTTCAGGTTGATCGAAGTATTGTCTGACAATTGATAATCTGAATGAACAGCAATGACATTCCACGGACTTTTCAGCCAATTCCTGGCCCTCGTAGACATTTTCGGACTTTCTTGAAACATGCTATCCGTCAATCCTCCCGGCATCTGTAATGTATTGCGCAACAGGGAGTATTCAACTCCAATAGAGAATTTTTCAGTGGCATTGTATTGTATTTTTCCAAAGCCGGAAACCTGCTTTTGCTGACTGTTTGGGCGATAACCATCAAGATGACGGTATTGTAAAAAGGCGTAGTAGCTCCACTTTTTGTAGGTGCCGCCAACAGAATTGAAGGAATTGAACAAGCCAAAACTGCCAATGGTTTGTGACGTTTTGAATTCAAATCGTTTGTCAACCGGTGCATCTTCTATTACATAATTGACCAGTCCACCAAACTGGGCACCGAATTGCAAAGAGGCGGCACCCCGCAACATTTCGATCCTTTGTACTGCTTCCATCGGCGGCAGGTAATAGGCTTCGTTGTACCCGTAAATATCTCCACTGATGTTGTACCCGTTTTGACGGGTATTCATTTCAATACTTTGGATGGGATTCAACCCTCTTGTGGCAATACCGTTTGCCGTAAAACCACCGGTTTCTGTTTCCACAATGTTTAACCCCGGTATTCGACCCAGGATTTGCCTTGTATTGTTGATTGCCTTGTTGGCGTCGAGACTATCAACAAGAATCACCTCATTCTTTTTTCCGGCGTAAATGATTCCATCTTTTACATCGGGCATGTGTCCCGTTCCGCGTACCGTTTTGAAGCCGGTAATGGTAACTTTGTGCAGCTCGTGAATCTTCATCGTGTCCCTGTTTTGTGCCATCGCACCAACGGAAATCATCATTGCCACGCCAATCACATACGCTTTCCTTTTCATTTGTCAGTTTTAGACAAAGAACATCTTTCAATTACATAAAGAATTGCCGTATCAGGAAAACAATTGACGGATATAGGAAATTGATCAATGAAATTTCAAAGTTGTCATATCGGCTTGCTATTGCGTTAGCAAAAAGAGGGTGTCAGTAAATCTGGTGTTGCTGCTGCAAAAGCAGGATACAGTGCATGGCATTCCCGATATCGATGCGTAATGCCGTCAACAACTCATGATTGGCGATTAAATGAAGTTGCATGCAAACAATCACCACGAAGAATGCTACAACACAGCTTGCCTACATAACAGGCATCTCAGCGGTTTGTCGTTACAATCCGGTGATTACAAATTCTGTTCGCCGGTTTTTTGCCCTGCCTTCTTCTGTACCGTTGTCCGCAATGGGTTTGGTTTCGCCAAAACCTTTGGATGTCAACCGTTGGGTGGCAATGCCTTTCGAAACGAGGTATTCCGCAACGGCTTTGGCACGATTGGCAGACAGCACCTTGTTGGCAGCAGGCGTCCCGACGTTGTCTGTATGACCGTTGATCTGCAATCGCACCGTTGGGTTATCGGTCAGCAGTTGCAACAGTTTGTCGAGTTCAATGGTGCTCACTGGTTCCAGTTCGTAGGAATTGAGGGGAAACTGTATGTTTTTTAAAGTAGCCGATGCATTTAACTCAATGGGTTGCAGCGGGATGTCTTTGCGATACGTGCTGTCGGGCTGTTTTTTGCGCAGCGAAAATACATCGCTGTACAACAGGTAGTTTTTCCGGTTCACGGTAAAGGTATAGTCTTTCCCTACCGGCAACGTGATGAAGTAAAAACCGCTTTCATCCGTCTGCACTTTCATTACTGTTTGCCGGCTGCTGTCGCTAGTCAGCTCAACCGAACAGGGAAGTCCTTTGCCCGTTTTCGCGTCGGTTACATATCCTTTGATGTATGACGTTTTGTTAGGTCGCACGCCGGGTTTCATGTCAAATTTGTACAGGTCAAGATCGCCCCTGCTATCGGCGCGGTCGCTCGCGTAATAAGCCGTCACGCCGTTGCCGGCAACAAACAAACTGCCTTCATTGTCAATGGTATTGATGGGGTAACCTAGGTTTTCCGGAATCCCCCAGCTGGTATCGGTTTGTTTGCGGATGACGTACAGGTCCTGACCGCCATAACCCGGCAATCCATCCGAAGTGAAATATAAGGTCTGGTTGTCAGCATGAATAAAAGGTGCCTGTTCGTTGCCTGCCGTGTTGATATCGGGTCCCATGTTGCGCGCCAGTCCCCATTTGCCATTGCTTTGCCGGTAGCTTACATAAATGTCACTGCCGCCATACCCGCCGGGACGCGAACTGCTGAAATACAGAGCACGTTTGTCGGGACTCAGGCTCGGCGAAGTTTCCCAGTATTCGGTATTGACATTGCTGCCAAGATTAAACGGTTCGCTCCATCCCTGCGGCGTGTTGTAAGATAAATAAAGGTCAAAATCGCCCAATCCTTTTGGTCCGAAATCACCGGCAAACAACAGCCATTCGCCATCCTGCGAAATGTTGATGGCGCCTTTGTAAGGCTCTGCATTGATGTCTCCGTTAATGAGTTTTGCACTGGTATAACCCGAAGGTGTTTTTATGCTTTCGATAAAATCTTCCCGGTTTCCCCTGCCGCGTCTAGTGAACACAAACACGCTGTCGTCAATGGTAAAAGAAGGATAGTATTCGGAATACTTCGAGTTGATGCTGTCGCCAAGATTCTGCGGGGCAAAAATATAGCTTCCCGCGGGGTGAGACTGCTGGTAGTCCAAAGCAAATGCATACGTGTTTTTGCGGTATTGACCGCTCCTGATGCTTTTGTCAGATAGTTTTTGGATAGACAAAAAACGGTCAACTGCATTCATGGCGTCGGCAAATCTCCCCACGGCGGCGAGGTCTATGGAATACGGCAATTCGTAATATGCGAAATAATTGCTGTCGATTGCCTTTGCCTGTTCGTAATACGTAATGGCTTTGTCATATTGTTTCAACTCGCCATGCACGCCGGCAAGTGATAGGTAAGCATCGGTAAAACGGGGATTGATTTCCAGCGCTTTTTGCAACAGCGGCACGGCATCTTTGATCATGCCGTCGCGCAATTGGAGCATCGCCGCATCGTACGATTCCTGTGCTTTTTTCATTTGTTTTTCGCTAACTCCCTGTGCAAACAACTGACTGGATATGGACAGTAACAACAAGAATAAGAATCGCCGCATCATAGCCGTAAAATTCTGCAAAACAATGATAGCATAGTGTTAAATGAACTTCCTTTGACCACCTCTTTCACAAAAGAAATAAACCGGTCACGAAACATCAACGCCGGTTTATAGGTATCATTTGGATGCTTCAAGATGGAAATGGGACGAAAAAGAATAGGGTTGAAAAAAGAAGGCTGCGAGCCATTAGATCACCACTGGTTTTTTGCGCACAATTTTCTCTGTAGCCGGTTTTCCAGGGTTGTTATCCGCTTCTGCCAATATGTTGTTGGCATCGGCGATGGAAATTGTTTTCACCAGCTTTCCATCCAGGTAAAAATTCGCTGTGCGCACATCTGCACTTTTGGGAATTGTTGCCACCGCATGCAGCAGGTTGTTGCCCACGGTTTGCCCATTTTCTGTGCTGCTGTATAGATTAACGAACCTGCCGTTGATGTCAGCTTTGTGAAAACGGATGGTTTGCTCTTCCGAACCTTCACCGCGGATGAACAGCGCCACCACCATCTGACCATTGAAATCGGGCGTAATTGTTTTTTCACCCGCGGCTGCATCGCTGTAAAACAGGTTGTTGAATGTGGTATTGTCCCTGATCACCAAGGCGTTGTATTTCTCGTACATGGTAACGGAGTGTTTCAAACAGTAATGATTCAGATCCTGAAGCCCGATGAGTGAACCGGTCATGTAGCGGTTTGTTCCGCACGACAGGCTGACCAAAATGAAGCTGAGTGCAAATAGTTTTTTCATAAGATTGGTATTGAGGAGGATGGTGGATTGAGGTTAAATGCTGATGTCTATGTGGTCGTGGTCGCTTTTTTCAGCCGCAATTTGCCCGTTGCAAAATTCAATGACACTGCCCCGCGAATCGTAAATAATGGTGTAGCTCACAACGATTTTTTCTTTCCCATCAAAAACATTCGGGACAATGATTTTGCTGTTGATGGCATTTCCGTTGGTGGGCACCTGCCGCAGCGGCATGGAGCTGTATATTTTATCTGATACCACGGTTTGTTGATTTCCGTTTACTTTGGTGATGACTACATGTACAGATGCTGTGGCTTCGTCATACGCTGCCGAGTTGTAATTGTTGTTGCTCGAAATGGCAAGATTTATCTCTTTGTTAACAGGTTTTTTGGCGTTCCGGAAAAGCGGCGTTACCAGCAATAAGGCAACCAACGCGGGAAGCAGAATTGACGTAAATATGATAGCTTTTTTCATGATGTTCAGGTTTGTGTTGTTTGTACAAGACTGTATCAAACACATACCAGCCTGCCTTTTGGCAAACCGTCAAACCTATAAATGATGAAAATCGCGTGACGAACGGATGATTGGTATATACAAGCGGTGAAATGATTGGCTGCCCACGATATTATAAACGCATGGCGAATGCATCCACCTGTTCGGTTTTGTTACAAAACCTGTCCGGCTCTGTTACAAAAAATTTTTTTGGTGACGAAGCAAATGGGATTGCTCAGAAAAAAACGATTCAACTGTTTTAAAAAGAGACATCTGCGGAAAAAAATCGAAATATATAACTTTGTATTTCAGGTTAATCTGGCAATGTAGATTACCGAACTGCTCCGTTCCGGATTTCCGGATGCATTGCTGTTTGAACGCAGCCCCGTAGCAAAAGCATTTGCATAGCGGTTTGATCCGTGCCGGTATTGTTCACTCAGCATGCTTACATAAAAACTATCAAACGGCATTGGTTTCATATCCGCAATGGCAAAGCTATATTGTTGAAGCAACTGCCGCATACTTTGTGGTGAAAAATGATAAAGGTGGCGTGGCACATCATAGGCCGCCCAACATTCCCCATAATGTGCGGCATCGTAACTCGTATAGTTGGGTACCGCAACGATCAGCGTGCCATTTGGTTTCAATAAGGTTCGGAAAGTGTCAAGATAGCGGTGAAGATCGTGTACATGTTCCAGCACATGCCACAGCGTAATGACGTCAAAGCTTTTTCCCGGTAACGAAAATAAGGTTTCCGGCAATTGCAATGGCAAGCCGTAATTTTTCAAAGCATTTTGACGCGCGGTTTCGTCAGGTTCCAGTGCCGTTACCTGCCAGCCGGCCGATTGCATCGTGTGAGCAAAAGCACCGGTGCCGGCACCAATGTCGAGCAGGCTTCCTGTTTGCATCCCGGAAGCCTTGCGTACGAGGTTCTTTTTTCGTACCAGGGTAAAATTTCTCACCATGTGGTACAACCGGTTAATGATCCCTTTCTTTGTGTCGGAATGCGACACGTAATTGCCCGACTGGTAATAGCGCCCAATGTCACCGGCTGCCGGCACATCCTGCGTAAATCGAAGCGTACACTGCCGGCAGTGCAGGATCGAAAAGATTTCCCCGCTCACAGTGTTATCTTTTGCCTGCAGTACTCTTTCAATTTGATGGGAGCGGCAGGCAGGACAGGTTTCGTAATGAAGCAATTGCGGCATGGCGACAAAGAAAGTAAAGTTTCAGTTAAAAAGACAGGTGTTCCTGAGAAGCGAATATCCATTATCAATCTTTCAGCTATCTTTCGAGCATGAACGGGCAAGACAACAATATTCGCCAGCCGAATCCAATTCGCCGGTTTTCTTTTTATATCCCTTTCACCTGGTATTTTTTCCTGTTTGCCGTTGGTTTCCTGTTGGGTTTTCGTTGGACAAAAACGTTTCCGCGCCTTCCCGATACCGCTTATGCCGACATTTTCCCATTGCTGCAGGACATTGCCGGCTGGTTTTTGTTTTCCGTTGTGGTCATTTCATTACTGTCTGTCTTTTTACCATTTCTTTATTTTGTATGGCAAATCCGGCAGCGCAATGTGCAGTTTCGCGTGGAAACCAAAATGGATGGACAAGCCAAGAGTTCTGCAAAGCAAAAACAAGCGGTGTTCATTCATCTTCACCCCGTGTTCAAGCCATTGCTTGGCTACGTGAAGTTGCGACTTCAATATGACGAACAGCATTTTTCAGATAAATTTTCGGTGGTTGAACAGCGTCAGCAAAAGCTGATCAGCAACATCATCGAAGGCACCTATCATTGGGAATTGCCCGTGATTAAAGAATACAACATCCACAACGCCATCATTTATTTTGAAGATTTTTTCCAGTTTTTTTCATTTGCATTTCCCTTGGCAACAGCCAGCCGGTTTTATACACAGCCATTGGATACCGAAACCAAAAATGTGAGAACATTTCCCCGCAAAACCGAGAATGTCAACACGCGCATCGAGGAAATCAAAAAAGTAGAGGGCGAATACATCAACTACAAGCATTTTGAAGGCAATGACGACGTACGCCGCATCGTATGGAAGATTTATGCAAAAAACAAAGAACTGGTGGTGCGCATACCCGAAGTGCTTGATCCGTATGCGTCGCATGTATTCCTGTATGCCTCCTTTTATTCTTCCTTTGGGCTCGATCTCGGTGAAGTGATCGACCTGCCGTTTTTAAATTATTACAAAACCTGCCTGTGGAATGTGTACCGGCAACTGGTACAGCAGGGTTTTGATGTGCGCTACCTGCCCGATCAGCCGGTGGCATCATCAGCAATCACCGATGCTCAACAGGCAGTGAAATACAGCATCAGCATCAGTCACTGGCAAACGGACAAAGACCTGAAAAGCTATCTCAATGTGCGCGATGCGGCAATCATTGTCGTGTCGTCGCTGAGCGATGCCGATCAAGTTGCCCAATTGGCAGAGCAATCCGGCAGCGACATATCATTTGTGTTTGTTAAACTCACCGATAGCCTTGGCAATGCGCAAATCAGCGACTGGCTGCAATGGTTGTTTGTAAAAAACGAACCCGATGCGGTGTACGAATACAAACGAAGATGGAAGTTTTCGCTGCTGCGTTCAAAACTGGTTGACAACGAACAAAAACTGGCTGCCGTACTGGCGCAATTTTCACACGCCGGCAGTTTGGAAACCTGAAGTCGTACATTGGAAACAGGGTTTTGTTCCAATTCTATTAGACAGTTACCATACATTATATAAGCATTCGTGCAGCATGAAGATCGGAAGAATACATAGTTATAACAAAGTTTGGGCGCAGTTGCTGTTGTTGGTCATCCCTACGGCGGTGCTGTCATTTTATGTGTTGTGGGACATCAACCGGTTTTATGCCATCCTGCAAAATGGCTGGCTGCTGCAGGGTTTGTATTTTTCCACCGGGCTGGCATTGTCCACCGTTTTTTATGCTTACCGGTTCCGTTTTGTGTCCACCATCGCGGTACAGGCATTGGTATGGGTCATCATTTATACCATCCTGCAAAACACAGTAGTAGGCGAGTTCAATACATTTTTGGTCGCCATACAGTTTCTCATTTTTTCCAGCCTGTTTTCCATCGGCTGGCTGGCCGGTTATGGCTTTAGCCGGGCGAGGTGGTTTACCATTATCTGGAGCGTGTTTTTGCTGGTGGTGCAGCTGGTGGTGGTGAGTAAAACGGCAGACATCAAAGCGGATGCGCTGATTGCAGCCTTTGCGCCTGTACTGGCATACGCAGTGTACATCATATACACCACCGAACTCATCCGCAACATGAACGAAGACGAAACCGGCTTTGGCTGGTTTGTTGCCAAACGAATGGCAGGTTTCACCATTGTGCTGCTTCTCATTCTTACGGGTGTGTTCAGCGTGTTCAAACAGGATTTTACTGCCATTGAAAAGGAGTGGGGCGGCATGCAACCGGACTATAACAAAAAAGGCAACCGGGAGAGCATGACGAAGGAAAACAAAGACGGCAGCATCAGCAACAAAGACGAAACAAAGCTGACCGGCGGGCTCAATAAGGGAAAACGGCTGGTATTTGTAGCCAAACTCGACAATTTTTTCGAAGATGGCAAAACGCCCAACCCATTGTATTATACGGCATATTATTACACCAAATTCGATACGCTGACACAGGCTTTTGAAATGGATACGCTCAACATGCCTTCCAACGATCTGTTTAAACCCGATCCATCGCGGGTGCCATTATATTTTACAAAAACCGATTCTGCTGTTATCCGGAATACGAAGGCGACGAAAAACAGAAAAGTCATTACGACCGATATTTACAAAGTCTTGCTGTCGCCCAACGAGTTTCTTGCGCCGTCCACTGCTTTTTCGGTGCAGCCAATCGGTGTGCCACCCGAATACCGCGAACAGTACAAAAGTGCTTACCGCGCCAAAATGTGGGTGAGCGATCTCAACAGCGCGTATTTCATTTACAATCCTGCCGGCGACCCGATGCTGGAAGCCTTCCAGGAGCAACGCTTCAATAAACTGCGGGAGGTGACCGATTTCAACGGGCTCGAATCACGGTTCATGAGTTATTACACCTACATGCCGCGCGATACCGAATACCGCAAAATCACAGAACTCGCGCGACGCATCACGGACAATGCACCCACACCCATTGACAAAATGCTGGCAATCCGCAATTACTTTTTAAGCAAAGATGAATTTGGACAACCGCTGTTCAAATACTCCGATAATCCCGGCATTCCAGGCATTCCCTCTGCCAACAAACTCACCTATTTTTTGTTCGACAACCGCAAAGGTTACTGCGCCTATTACGCCGGTGCCACGTTGTTCATGCTGCGCGCACTCGGTATTCCATCCCGCATTGCCGCCGGATTCCTGACCATTGACCGCAGCAGCAAAAACCCCGGCTGGTATTGGTTTTACGAAGACCAGGCGCACGCCTGGGTGCAGGCTTATTTTCCCGGTTACGGCTGGATGGATTTTGACACGACTATCCCTGATGTAAATACGCAACAGGCGTCGCAGCCCGATCAAACGCCACCGCTCGACATTCAGCAGGTTTATCTTGTGGCCGATGGCACCGTTTTGAAAATAGATACCCTTTCCAAACTGGTGAAAATGGAAGTGAACGATTTGTTGTTTCACGACAAAACCTATGGTGTTGCACAGCCCATTGAAATAACCGTCGATGCTTCGCGGGCTACGGTGACAGCCGATTCTGCAACAGTTCCGTTGAGCGCAGTGAAAAAAGGCATGCACATCACGGCAGCGTCTTATGCCGAAGTGCTGAAAGACCTGCAGGCAACGGCAAACGACAATGCAGAAAGCATTTTGAAAAAAGTACCCGACCCCGTACCGGTAGATGACATCAAAATCATCGAACCAGATGTGGCGAAGAAAAATCCAAAGAAGAAGTTGTCGCCAGCATTTGATCAAATCAATTGGCTGACTCTGATGTGGACCGCTCTTATGGTTATTGGCATTTTTTTGCTGGCGGTGTTCTTGGCACCGTATCTCATTTGGGTATATTTCGACCTGAGAGCGAGGAGACAACAGGACAACCGCTTGCAGGCATATCACCAGCACAACGCGGTGATGTATTACCTGAACCAGCTCGGTTTTCCCCGTACGGCTATGGGTCCACAACAATTTGCTACGCAAACAGACCAGCAATTGGGAACGCATTTTTCTGTTTTCAGCAATCTTTACCAAAAAACAAAATACAGTACGGCAGAACTTACCGCCGGCGAAAAGAAAATTCTGGCTGATTTTTATCCAACGTTTATCAAACAGGTAAATGAAAAAATCCCGTTTAGCCAGCGGGTGAGCAAATTTTTAAATATCTATCATACCCTTCATTATTTTACAAAGCCAAAATAAGCAAGTATGGACACCACAGAATTTCAGAATGGAACAGAACAGGCAGTTGCAGACATACAAAAACTGGTTGACAACATCGAAACAGTGATTCGTGGCAAACGCCAACAGATTGAACTCATCGTGACAGCGTTGCTGGCCAAAGGTCACATCCTGATCGAAGACAACCCCGGCACCGGCAAAACCGTGATGGCAAAAACGCTGGCGCAAAGCATATCGGGATCGCACGACGAAGCTGGCGCCGATTTCAAGCGCATCCAGTTTACCCCTGATTTGTTGCCCATGGACCTCATAGGCTCTCACATTTTCGACGACGTTCAAAAGGAATTTATTTTTAAAAAGGGTCCATTGTTTTGCAATGTCCTGCTGGCAGATGAAATCAACCGCGCCTCACCGAAAGTACAGAGTGCACTGCTGGAATGCATGGCCGAAAACCAGATTACGATGGGCGATGTAACGTATCCGTTGGAGAAACTGTTTTTTACCATCGCTACGCAAAACCCGGTGGAGATGGAAGGTACCTATCCATTGCCGGCAGCGCAGCTGGACCGGTTTTTTCTAAAAATCTATTTTGGCTACGTGGACGAAACCACAGAACTGGACATTTACAAAAATTATGTGGGTATCCAAAACAACCTGCAACACATTCGGCAGGTGCTGGGCATGACGGATATTTTGTTTTTGCAACAGGAAGCTGAGAATGTGTTCATCCACGAAGAAATTGTCACGGCGGTACGCAACATTGTGTGGGATACGCGCCGGCATGCCGACATTGTGTTGGGCGGCTCTACGCGAAGCGGTATTACATTTCTGAAATGCCTGAAAGCATTTTCACTTGTCAACGGACGCAATTATGTTACGGAAGACGATGTACAGCTGATGACCATCCCGGTGCTCGATCACCGCCTCATTTACCGCAATAAAGATGCGAAACAAAAAGCACTGCCCGGCATTCTAAACAAGGAAATGGAAAGGCTGAGCAAGTTGCGGTTAACGTAAACATCGCTGCGCAATAGGGCAGGTGAACAGGCAGCCATTCTTCTATAATTTAATGTTATATTCTGGTGACAGAGTCATTAATTTTGTAGATTGCTAATGATATTACAAGACTGAGTACTTAATGATGTTGTTATATGTTAATAAGTTAAGATGTTTTAAACTTACAACGTAAGCCCTTTCAACCCATCTCGGCTAACGCTTTCTCCTAAAAAAGAATGCACAAACCGGCTACTGGAAACCTGGTATATCTGAAAACAACATAATAGCGCATCTTATACAATCGTTACATCCAAATCATCGAATCCGACGGTTGTCTAAAATTTGCTTCATTTATTGTGCTTGTCTATCTGCCTTACACTAAACAATATTGATAAATGAAAAAGCTAATTGTTGACTTACTGAAAGAGTCTGCTTTAGACGAACTGAAACTAATGGAAAACGACAACAAGATCAAGATTTTGAATGAACATGAAGTGCGGATGCTGGCTGAAAAACGAGACCAGATCTGGAAAGAACTGGAAGAATATACATATGAGAACATTGTAAAAAAAATGAGGGGGAATATCGGCTGATGAATCGTTGGTTGGTTTTGATGTTTGTGATCTGTACCGGTTTTACCAGCTTTGCGCAGGAAGGTTCTTCGGCGCGGTACGAAATCAATGCAAAGCGGTTGGGTGTTAACCCGACTGACAAAGACGCCTTGCCGCGCAGCCGCGAATTTCTCCGGCTCGACAGTACCTATTACGTAGGATGGATGTATGAAGGCATGTACAAATATGACCGGAGCGCCGATTTTCTCGGGTACAAAAATGCGACGTTGCCGCTGCGCAAAGCGTTGTTTTTATTGAACAAAGACTATGGTTCCACGCTGCGCAACATGTATTCGTCCATCGCTTTTTTCTCTGAAAACGTTACCCGCTACCAGGATTATTTCACCATTGCCAATGCCTTGAAAGAATGTTACGACAACATCGAAATGCCCGATTCGGTCATGGCGTTGCTCGATGAAGTAGAACAATATCACTTTCAGCGCGATTACTTCGGTTTGTATTACCAGCGGGCGTGGGAATACCACCGCAATCGCTTTTTTACGTCTTCCAAATACTCGTTTCTGCAAAATTCGGTAGCCGAAAACGAACAGCTTGCATTTCAAAGCTGCTACAAAGGATTTGCAGAAATCGAAAACAACAAAGCCATCAACGATGTCTGGTTTGGTCCTTCGCAAAGCTTGCAGGACAGGCTTCGCATTTACCATTATCTCGCCTTGTTGCATTGCTACAACAAAAACTACGACAGCAGCGAATATTACTACCAGCAACTGGCTGAATTTGGGTATGTGTCCTGGAACAACTACGGCGGCATGCAAAGCGAGACCGGTCATTTTGCCAATGCCATTGAATTTTTCAGCAAGGAACTTGTTGGTTACGAACACAATCTGCGCGAGCCGTATTACTACATTCCCGAATTGTATGTGTATGGCGGCAATACAAAAGCTGCCATCGAGATGTGCCGCGACATCATTACCCAAAATGGTTCCACGCCGGGTTTTGGCTGGTACAACATTGCGCTGGCAAGAGGTTATCTCTACGATGCACAACTCGACAGTGCCGCCTATGCGCTTGACAAAGCGGCCAATTTCAAAGAGCTTCACATTGGCACCACGCTTACACAAACGCAATATGATTTTTCGATCAACCTGCTGAAAGTGGAACTGCTTGACAAAAGAATTTCGCAGGTGAAATTCATGAACAAAGGGTGGTGGTATTCGTTCAGCAGCCTGTACCAGGTTGCCTCGCTTAAGCTGAAAAAAATCATGCTTGAATATGTGACTGTTACGCAACTTGCCGGTGATCCTGACCGCAACAGGCTGGTGTACGACCTGTTTTGCGCAGAATCCACAACTTCCTTCGACGAAGCCTGGTATTTACTGAAAAATTTCAGCCCGGCTTATTTCAAAAACAAATACGAAAAATACCAGCGCACCGACAGCCGCGAAAACATCCAACGCTATTTCAAACTGTTTGCAGCGCGCTTCAACTGGTTGGACGGCAACGAACAACAGGCGACGCAACAGATGGATTGGATGTTGAAAACCACGCTGCTCGATACTGCCCACGAAAAACTATTTCTCGGCAGGCTGTATGAATCGTTGGGAACTGCTTACCGCGATGATAACAAAGAGATTTATCATGCTTATTGCAATTCGCTGATGGAAGTGTATCCGCAACTTGTGCCTTATTCAGGATTGACTATGCAAATGAAACTGGTGATTTCCGGAGAACAAAACGAGGTGACAGCACAAATTATCAAAGACCTGAAACGCTGCGACATCCGGTTTTCCAGCAATACCGATGTGCCCACAGCTTCCCTGTCGTTTGTGAAAAAAGGAGACAAATACGAAGCAACGGTCAACGTAGTGGCCGCCAATGGCAAACCCATTGTGAGCAACGAACGCCTCATCTTCAAAACTGCTGATGGAATAGGTGCCGAACTCGGTTTGCGGTTGTTTGGCAAAGGCGGCGGCGTGGTGTATGAAAAGCCCGAAATCAATTCCTGAATTCGCTACGCCATGCCCGGCAGCTTGATGTTGTTGTGCTTGAGGTCTTCCACCAATTGTTGTTGCAGTTGCAGCTTTACATCCTGGAAGCCATGCGCGTTGGTCCACACATTCACAATCACGCGAAATCCATCCGGCTCGATGGTGCCAATGCCGATGCGGTTATTGGGCGAATTGTGTATGAATTCCATTTTGTCGATTGATGCCTGCAATATGTTTTTGATTTCGTTGTAATCGTACCCAAAATTGAATTTGAATTCCACGTCCAGCCGGCGAATGCCTTCGCGGCTGATGTTGACAATTACTTCGTTAGACAATTTGCTGTTGGGATAAATAACGGTTAGGTTGTCGTACGTCGTCACCACCGTATAAAAAATCTGTATTGATTCTACAATTCCTTCTCTGCCCTGTGCAATGATGCTATCACCTACGCGATAGGGTTTGAGCAGCAGGATGAGGATGCCACTGGTAAAATTCTGCAGCGTGCCCGACAAGGCCAGACCCGCAGCTACACCGACAGCAGCAAGCAGGCTTGCAAACAGCGTGAGTTTGACAGTCAACTCCTGCATAATGGCAAGAAAGAGCAACAACTGCAGCGCGACTTCCAGCAGGCTGAGCAAAAACGGTTTCAGCGAAGCGTCCATATTTCGCCGGTCAAAAACATAATGCATTCTCCGGATAATGACTTTGATCAGCCAGAAACCAACAACGCCCATCAGAATGGCAATCAGAATGCGGGGACCAAAGTCCAACAACCAGTTGTATCCTTTCTCGTAAAATTGCTTGTAATTAAATTCATTGATTTTGATCATAACTCCACTTTTTTCAAAAAATAATGCCATCCTTTGCGTCGTGAACAAGATAAATGTCAATCAATATTTTTTACTGCCAACATCAATGTCGCCTGCCAACCAACAACGTACCATCAAAGGGATCATTCTGCGAAAATTTCCCGGGTAGCCATCCGATTGATCAAAAGATAATAATTGAATAAACTTTAGGATTTAGAAAGGGGAATGACGAGTTAAACACTTGTTTAATATCAAACAGTTGTTTAATTTTGACAAAAATAATCAAACTGAGACATGAGTGTTGAAAAGCGTGTGCACATCATGAATACAGCCATTTCGCTGTTTGCTACCAAAGGATTTGAAGGAACGTCTGTTCGGGATATCGCTTCGGCAGCCGAGGTCAATCTCGCCATGATCAATTATTATTTTGGGTCAAAGGAAAAGTTATTCGAGAGCATCGTGGAATACAATGTGACGTACACGCGAGGGATGCTCGACGAACTGTCCAGCGATGATTCGCTGACGTCGATGCAAAAAATTGAAAAAATTATCGAAATTTACGTCAAACGGTTGTTCAGCAACCGTGAGTTTCACAAAGTTTTGCACCTGGAACTGATGCTGAATCAGCGCACCGAACTGGGCGAAGCCATCCTGAAAGTGATTGGCATTAATTCGGGAATTATCAGCCAGATCATAGAAACGGGAATTAAAAAGAAAGAGTTAAAGAATGTGGATGTTGCCCTGACGGTATCAACACTCACCGGCACGCTCAATGCGGTGTTGTTGTCTAAAAAAGTGTGCTGCCATTACATTCAAAAAAATGACAACCCGGATTATATACCTTATGAAGATGAGCATTTCAGAAAACGCGTGATAGATCATTTGAAAAAATTAATGCACGCTCATCTGAGCAAAGATTGATACACCTCGTTTGGTTCATAGCTAAGCAGAAGCAGGAAAGGAGTGCAATTGCACTCCTTTTCATTTCACTCACTCACAATTCAACATTTTACATTCCAACGGCACATCCTTTATGGAAATTATTTCCTGTCTAATGCATGGCTTCCGCCAAATCTATTTTTGTCCCGCTTTTTTTGCTTTTTACAAATAAGATAAAGGGAATACACAGCAGGAACAAGATGCCGAGATAAAGAAACACATCCATGTACGACAATACCGACGCCTGCTTGTAAATCATGCCTTCCAATGCCATGTACGCTTGTTTCAATGCCACATCAGGCGTAGCCCCTTTCGACATAAAGTTGTGTTGCAAGCCCGCGATGCGGTTTTGAACCACCGGGTCATCGGTATTCAGTTTGCTCACGAGGTTGCTCCTGTACAGTTCATTCCGCCGCGCCATAAAAGTCGTAATGGTCGCAATGCCAAACGATCCGCCCAGCTGCCGCATCATACCGGTAAAGGCAGCGCCCTGCCCGATTTGCTTTCCCTTTAAGGTTGACAATGCCAGTGTGGTAATAGGAATAAACAACAAGCCCATACCCATGCCACGCATGATCAGCATCCAGAAAAAAGCATCTTTGCCCGTATCGGGTGTAATAATTTTATAGCCCCAGAAACTGTAGATAAAAAAGATAAACATGCCGATAGCACACAAGGTATTGTTGTTTTACGCCGCGTTGTAAAAGTTGCCCGATGATGGGCATCATAAAAGCCGTGGTTAAGGCTGCGGGTACCATCAGCATGCCTGATTGCTGTGCGGTCCAGCCGAGTGTGGCCTGTGTATAAAGCGGAACAATATAGGTGGAACCATACAATCCAAAGCCCAATATAAACGACATGATGGTGCCAATGCGCAGGTTCCCGTTGTTTCAATACCCGCAAGTCAACAATCGGGTTGCGGAACGATAGTTCGCGCCAGATAAAAAAGAAAACTCCAAAAAAGGCGCTGACGGCAAATATGGTGATCCAGATATCGTTAAACCAGTCTTCGTCCTGTCCTCTTTCCAGCACATATTGCAGCGAGCCTACCGAGATTGCCAGATAACGCTATGCCAATCCAATCTACATCTCTGGCTGCACTTTTCTCACCATATTTCGGGCTGCGTACAAACTGAAGCGTCAGCAACGTAGCAATAATGCCCAATGGAATATTGATGTAAAAAATATACGGCCAGCTGAAAAATTGTCCACAATATAACCGCCCAAGCGGCGGTCCGAGCGTAGGACCCACGATCACGCCAAGCCCGTAAATGGCTTGTGCCGTGCCTCTTTTTTCGGGCGGATAACTTTCGGTGATAATGGTTTGTGAAGTAACCAGCAAAGCACCGCCGCCACAACCTTGCAGGAAGCGAAAAGCTACGAGTTCCCAAATGTTGGTGGCGTTGCCGCACAAAAAAGAACAAACGGTAAAGATGATAATGGAAACAGCAAAATAATTTCGGCGTCCAAACTGTTGCGACAGCCAGCTGGTCATGGGTACAATGATTACGTTGCCAATGGCATACGCCGTCACCACCCAACCCACTTCTGTCATGGTAGCGCCAAGATTGCCGCGCATATCATTGAGGGCAACATTTACAATGGTACTGTCCACTATCTCCAGCAGCGCGCACAAAATCGCCGTTATGGTGATGATGATGCGCCGGCTTCCATATTCAATCAAGGAATTCTGTTGCATAATTGTATTTCATTGACAGTCGCGAACGGCAGCAATTGCCTGCTGTTCATTCAGACCTGTGTATCCTGTAAAGCGCAACTATTTCTCATTAGTCCAAATTCACTTCCACGTCGGCATTCATGCCTACGCGCAGGCGTTTGAGCATCGGGTCGTTCGGATTGCTGAATTCTATTTTCACCGGTACCCGCTGCACTACTTTCACAAAGTTGCCCGAAGCATTGTCTGGCGGCAGCAGCGCGAAACTCGCGCCCGTAGCGGCTGACACGGAAGAAATGCGGGCTTCGAATTCGTGATCGGGAAACGCGTCAACGTCTATCATTACTGTTTGACCGGGTTTCATTTTTTCGAGTTGTGTTTCCTTGAAGTTGGCAATCACCCAAATGTTTTGGGTCAATACAATGCTGAACAAAGATTGACCGGCAGTAAGGAATTGTCCCGGTTGTACATTGACTTTCGACACCAACCCGTCTGCAGGAGCAATCACGACAGCATAAGACAAATTCAGTTTCGCATTGTCCACTTCTGCCTGCCGCTGTTTGATGGTCGCATCGGCGATGTTGATTTGTTTAGACGACGCGCCGCTTTGGCTTGACGTCACTTTGATTTGCTGGGCTGCCTGGTTGCGCTGCTGTTGCAATACCTGTAGCTGCGCTTCGGCGGTTTCTTTGGCTGCCTGTGCCTGCTCAAATTGCTGTTGCGTAATCGAATGGTCTTTTATCAGGTTGGCGTACCGGTTGTAATCCTGTGTGGTGCGCCATACATTTACTTTGGCTTGTTCTATTTGTGCATTGACCGTTGCCAACGCCGCCTGCGAAGTGCCAATGTTGGTGCTGGTTGCGGCTGAAGTTGCCTCCACAGCGCCAAGGTTGCTTTCGGCGGTAGCCAGCGCAGCCTGCTGCCTGCTCCAGCCTGATTTGGAGGTCGCGGTTGTCCATCACCAGCAGCGTATCGCCTTTTTTTACTTGCTGGTTGTCAGCTACTCTTACCTCGGTAACGTAGCCGGATATGCGCGGAATCACGGGACTGATGTTGGCAGCAATTTGTGCATCGTCCGTGCTTTCGTGGTGACTGGCGTGAATGTATTTGGTGATGCCAAAATAACCACCCACCAGCACCAGTACGATGAGGATGATGAGGAAGGTTCTGTTTCTTTTTTTCGGTTCGGCCACATCGGTGGTGGCTTGCGGTTCGTTATTGCTGATTGCCATAAAATATATTTGAGATTCGTTGTTGTGAGTACTTGAATTATAATGTTCCGATAGACTGCTGCAAACGTTTGTAGGCGACTACCGCATCAGACTTTGCCGTTGTATAGTTTAACCTTGCCTGCAACTGCGCGGCTTCCGCTTCCAGCAAGTCAGTAGTGGTAGCGAGGCTGTTGTCAAATTTGTTTTTCGTAATCCGGTAGTTTTCTTCCGCCTGCTCAATGGCCAGCTGGTAAACGTTGATTCGTTCAATGCTGTTGGTATATGCAATGTAGCTTCTGCCTACCTGCAGCTGGATCGCGTCCATCAGTTCGCCGCGCATGATTTCTGCCTGTTTCTCCCGGGCTTTTGCCTGCTGCACTTTGGCGTCGTTTTTCCAGAGCGAACCAATGTCGTATTTGAGACCGACACCAATATTTGCTGCGTTGTAAATGGTCAGGAAATTGGGAATGTTGGCAGCAACGTAACCACCTGTTAATGCAATGCTTGGGTATTTTTCTCCTTCGGCAGATTTTACCGCAGAGCCAGCCGCTTTTACCCTGTAATGACTTGCTTCGTAGTCTTTGCGCGTTTGCAATGCCTGTTGAATAAAATCAAACACATTTCCCCCGGCCGGTGGCGTGACAAAGCTGTTGCTGTCCAACGCAATTTTGGTGCTGTCGGGAAAACCCAACAACAGGTTCAGCACAATGGCATTGAGTTTCAGGTTGTTTCGTGCATCTACCAGGCTAAGTTGAAGGTTGGATACCTGTAGCTGCGATTTCAACAAATCGTTACGGGCCAACAAGCCGTTGGCTTCGAGATTGCTAAAATCTTTTACCCGTTGCTGTGCCTGTTCCAGGCTGCTGTTGATGACGTTTATCTGCAAGCCGGATTTGTACAGATTGTTATAGGCATCGACGATGTTGTACATCACGCCTTCCTGGTCATGATCCACATCAAGTTTTGCTGCCTGTTCCAGGAATTTAGAGGCCTGTATACCATTTTTAACGCGCAAACCGGCATAAATGGGTAGCGATGCATTGACCATGCCGTATGCAGCCTGCGTTACTTTGGGAGAACTGTTCGTTGGTTGTGCACCGGAATCCTGTTGCGTCTTCAGGTTAATGGTAGGGTTGGAGACACGCAAATAAGAACCGCTGACACTTACATCAGGCAGTTTGCGTTGTTCGGCTTCCCTTACCGCAGCGGTAGCTTCCTCTAGTTTTGCGCGGCTCAATTGTAATTGCTTGCTGTTTTTCACACCGGTTTCAATGGCCTGGTCCAGTGTAAGTACTCCCCCGTTTTGCGCATTGGTAACAATGACGGCTAAAAGAAGAAGTAGTGTAAACAATGAAGATTTCATCTATCTGTTATTCTTTGTTGTGATGGTAATGCCTGTGACGATGTTTCCACAATCCTGCAGGTAGATTGCGGTTGCAAAATTAAACAATTGTTTGAATAAATTAAACAGTCGTTTAATTTATTTGTTCATTTTTCAGAAATTTTGTGAATTTTGTTTCTGCTGTTTACAAAAAAACAGGCTGATCATCAATGACATCAGCCTGTTTTCATTTTTTTAATTTCATGGATTTGTCAAAAAAAGCCGGTTCTTTTTTCCGAACCCATTTGATGAATTTTCGGATCTCCGGGTGTTGTTGCAATTGTTCGATGGTGAAATAAGACCGTTTTAGTTCTGCTTCCGAAAAAACGGTGTGAATTTTATCATGACAAATTTGGTGCAGTAACACTGTGGCTGTTCCGCTTCCGCCCTGGCTCACCGGCAACAAATGATGCCGGCTGCAGGTACCGGCGAGCGTTCTGCCACACAACAAGCATATTTCCTGCTTCTCATCCAAGAGTTGTTACAATTTAAAACCATATGCCAGCCGCAGGGCTATTTGCGAAGCATAACCTTTGTATTTCGTATAATCTTCGTACTTCACGCTGATGTCGAGCCCGTTGGCGTATGCCAGCCCGACAGAAGGAGCATATACAAAAGACGTTTCCTGGTTTTCTTTGGTTCCAATGCCCACACCCGCTTCACCGGCAACATAAAAGTTTTTTACCGGGAAATATTTCAATCCCGCTTTCAGGGGAACAATGCCGAAACCGTCACCGGCTTTGTCATTTTTAAAAAAATGATAATAACCTGTGGTGCCAATGGCGGAAAAACTATTTCCCAATCCAAGCTGAAAACGCGCATCGGCGCCCAAAACCAGCCGGGAAGGATCTTTGGCGGTAGCACCAGCGTTGATGCCCACGCCCATGCGCAACGGGTTGCTTTTTTGTGCCTGTACGAGTAAACCTGTCAAAACAAAAGCAGCTGTCATTACGGTCATCAAAAAACAATTTCTCATGGTTCTGTTGTATATTTTAGAATTACCGGAGATTGTAAAAACTATACCAAAATATCTTTGTCAGGCTGGCATTGTCAATAACGGCAGCGGCAGCTCTTATGATGCCTTGTGGCATACCCATTATTTTTCGTTCGAAACAATACATTTTGTCAGATGGAACTATCCGCGGCACTTAACCAGTTGAAACAGACAACCTTTGCCATTCACCCGCTTAATGACATTGTATGGGAAGAATTTGCCGGAATCTGGCAACCTTTCTCTGCCCGGCGAAAGACGGTACTCACCACCGTGGGCGAAACCGAAAAGCACCTGTACTTTGTAACGAAAGGCGTGCAGCGTGCGTTTACCATGACTGCCAATGACCGAGAAGCCACTATCGTATTCACGTACCCGTATTCGTTTTCAGGCATTCTTGATTCATTTTTGTTGCAGACGCCATCGAAATATTACCTCGAAACCCTTACACAAAGCCATTTTTTGACTACGACGTACCAACAGGTAGAGGTTTTGATGGCGCGACACCACCAGTTTGAAACAATGATCCGCAAATCGCTCAGCATCACCATTTCCGGTTTGCTGGAGCGGCAAACCGAGTTGCAATGTTATTCCGCAGAACAAAAATTCACCACATTGCTCAACAGAAGCCCACATATCTTACATTTGATACCACACAAGTACCTGGCTTCTTATTTAGGCCTTGATGCGACCACCTTCAGCAAATTGTTGGCAACGGTACGTTTATAAATGTTGGTGGACACCAAGATTTACTTTTAAATCATCACGGATGTTTGCAAAAATTTACTACCATGCCCATATTCAACAGTCAGCAATTGATCAGCGAGTTACAACAACAGACTGAACAGATTATCCTCAAAGCAGTTGTCGAATGGCGGACGCAGCCATCGCAAATCATGCTGTATCAGCAATCGACCGCCCAATGGAGCGCCACGCAATGCATGATGCACCTCAACAGTTACGGCGATTTTTACCTGCCGGCGCTGCAACGATCCATTCAAACCGCAGTAAAAAAACAATGGTTGCCAAAAGAAACATTTGCCGCCACCTTAATTGGTAACTGGTTCACCAACCTGATGTTGCCAAAAGGAGACGCAAAAACGGTAACGAAAATGAAGTCGCCCAAAAACCACACTCCACAGATCAATGAAAACAGCGAAGAGGTGCTTGCCCGGTTTATCCAGCAGCAGGAAACTTTGATGCAACTACTCGACGAGGCAAGGGAGATTGACTTGCGCAAAGCCAGTACTCCCATTTCCATCAGCCGGTTTATCAGTTTGCCGGTGGGAGATACCTTTCGCTTTTTGATCGCGCACAACCAACGGCACGTATTGCAGGCAGAGCGAGCCATTGCTGCAGCAAAAGCAATGGTGGTGGCGGCCGCCTGATGCAGAAATCGATTTATTTGAATTGTATGGCTTTCACCGGTTTGATTCTTTTGACAAAATATGTTGGCAGAATCAGGGATAGGTAACATACGATAAATGTGGCGAGACAAACCACGCCCACCTGCCACCAGATGATGGTAACCGGTGCCACCGATACATAATATGCACTTTCGTCAAGGTGTATAAAACCCGTGTATTGTTGTAACAAACACAGACCAACGCCCGCTACAAAACCTGTAAGAATGCCCGCGCCGGCGATGATGGTGGCATAATACAAGAAGATGTGCTGGATGCTCAGGTCGCTCGTTCCCACCGCTTTCAGGATGCCCACCATGCGGGTACGTTCCAGCACCAGTATCAACAGGCAGGTGATGAGGTTGATGATTGCCACAATGGCCATCACGATGAAGATGACATCGCGGTTGGTATCCTGTATGCTGAGCCAGTCAAAGATGTTCGGATACACATCTTTGACACTGCGGCTGATCCAGGAGCCGGGCAGTTGAAAGTCGGTATACAACAGGTTGTTGATGGTATCGATGTTTTGATAATCGTGCAGGAAAATTTCATAGCCGCCGATGCCGTCATCGTTCCAGTGGTTGATTCGACGCAGCAGCCGCAGGTCGGCCAAGGCAAACAATTTGTCGTATTCTTCAATGCCGGTTTTGTAGATGCCGCACACCAGCAGCTTGCGCAAGGTGGACTTACCTTCATTGGGTGTGATGAAATATACCGATACCGTATCGTTGAGTTTGATCTGCAATTCATTGGCTAATGGCTGAGACACCACGATTTCTTTGCTGTACGACGAATCGGTATAACCAATCCACCTGCCTTCTTTCAAAAATGGTTGCAGGTTGCTGAAGTCGTAATTGTCTTCCACGCCTTTGATTAGCGCGCCGTCTATCTCCCCGTTGTGTTCGATCACTGCGCTTTTGGTGGCAAACGCCTGCACGGTTTTGATTTGCGGTAACGACTGTAAAATGTGTTGGACAGTATCATTTTTTTGCAGAGGCGTTTCTTCGGCCACCAGCGCTTTCGATTCTTCGTATTCCTGTACATGAATGTGTCCCCAAAAGCTAAATACTTTGTTGGCAACCGTTTGCTGGAAACCGGTAACAAAGCTGAGGGTAATGATCATAGCTGCCACGCTGAGTGCAGTAGCTGCCGCAGCCAGCCGGATAATGAAGCGTGAAAAAGATTTTTGCCGGTTAAAGGCAATGCGTTTTGCTATGAAATAAGCCACATTCATGTGCCGGCGAAGCTACGGTTGATATTGATGGCTGCCAAAAAGTTAAAGCCGTCGCCATTGTTGTACATCTGCCTGTAAGCAGGCGCAGAACCAGTGTTTTTTGCCAAAAAATCTTATCCAGAATTGTCAGGAAAAGGGTTTGAAACCATCTTCGTACAACACAGTTTCTCAATCTCCATACAATATTTTCCATTGATATTTACCAATTGTATAAACTTGACAAAACCGTTTTTAACTCTTCAACAGGTGCGATAAAATGATGCCGGTTGCCACAGCAGCATTCAAAGATTCGGCATGACCAATGCGGGGAATGGTAAGGGGGTGCTGAATCAGTGGCAATACTTCTGCCCGGATGCCTTTCGATTCGTTTCCAATCACCAATATTCCTTCCGACAAACCCTTGACTTGAGGAAGATTCCCACCGTTCAGCACCGCGCCATACACCGCGACGTTTGCCGTCGCCAAGCATTGTATAATGTCGGTATAATGCACATTTACCCGTGCAATGCTCCCCATGGAACTTTGCACCACTTTGCTGTTGAAGCAATCGGTTGTTTCGGTTGTCGCTACGATCTGCGGAATGCCAAACCAATCCGCTGTCCGGATGATGGTTCCAAGGTTACCGGGGTCCTGTATGCCGTCGAGTGCCAGTGTTATTTTGTTGGAGAAACTGAGCGGTGCCAGTGTTGGTTTGTAAAAAATTCCTACTACCTGGTTGGCTGTTTCCAGCCGGCTGATGCGGTGAAATTCAACCGGCGACAATCGAACGATGTTTGTATCATCCGAATGAGGCTGCTGCCAGCCCGAAGTTGCATAGATGATCTTTGCCTTCAACCCACTGTTCAGGAGGTCGTTTACGATTTTGGGACCTTCCGCGACAAAGACCACATCAGCATCCCGATTTTTTTTGTCGCTTAAACTTTGAATATATTTGACCTCATTCTTACTAATCATGGGTAAGGCATTAAAGCTGTGTTCAAAATGGCTGCGGGCGCGGGAAAACAGGCGTCCTTCGCACACAAAATAAATGTAAGAGGTTGTTTAAAAATATTTGTTTGAACCACAAAGGCACAAATAACCGGGGAAGCATTCTAAAAAATACAACATGCTTCGCAAAACTTCATTTTTTTTAGTCTTTGTGGTTCAACTTTGTTTACATTTTAAACAGCCTCTAAATGGGTTTTGTATCCTGTAGCGTCAGAAAATTTTCACCGGTTGTGTTGTTGTTGCTGTTGTTCGCAACCTCCTGCACAGAAGAAAAGCTGCTGCTGGTTTTCAACCGCAATTCTGTCAAAAATTTCCCGGCCGACACCCCGTTTGTGTACAATACGCAAATTGCAGTCGAATCAAAAAATGTATCGGGCGATGAAAAACAAGACCTGCTCAAAGTGCTGCCAACGTATCTCGATGACAGCCTGCAAGCCTTGCGTGCGCAGCGCTTCGGCTTTTTTTACCGGATTAAAAATCCTCCCATTTTCGATACATCGCACATCAACCGCTCCGTCAGTTTCATGACGGGATATCTCAATTCCATCGGGTATTACCACACGGCATTCCGGGATACGTTTTACGTGGATACTTTCCGCAACCAGCAACGCACATACATTACACTCATTGTCGATCCGGGAAAGGTAACGGTGATCGATTCTTTTTCCTACAATCTTGGTGACAGCACGCTGCAACAGCTGGCCACGAGCGACAATGCGAACAACAACAGCCTCATCAAACCCGGCAAATCTCATTTTTCAAAACCGCTGCTTGGCAATGAACTTGACCGGCTGGTGTCATTGTACAAAAACCGTGGTTACATGCTCATTTCCCGCGACAACCTGATTGCGGAAGCCGACACCACCGACCCGGCGGTATTGCAAATAACAGCCGACCCGTTTGAACAAATCCGGACCTTGCAGGAAGCCGAAGAACGGTCAAAACAAAACCCGGTGGCGCAGGTGGTCATCAAAACCCGCGACATCGGCAACGATTCTACCGACCTGGTTGATTCGTCACAGTTGAAACAATACCGCATCGGAAACATTTATTACTATCCAGAAACGCGTTACACCGACCTGCCCGATAGCCTGATGGTAAGTACCGACCTGCCGGTTTTAAAGAGAAAAAAAGAATTTACGATGTACGGCAGCAAAGGGCTGGTAAAAATTCAGCCGTTGCGGCAGCATACGTTCATGCGGAAAGGCAACCTCTACAACGACCGGTTGTTCCTGAAAACAATGAACAATTTATCTTCCATCGGCGCCTGGCAAAATGTGGATTCGCGATACCACATCAGGAGAACCGATTCGCTGCCGGAAGAATCCCGAACAGCAAAGCAGGATACCGTGGATTTTCATTTTTTTATGGTGCCGGCAGTCAAACAAAATTTTACCGTCGGGCTGGAAGCTAGCCGCAATACCGGCGATTTCCTCACCACGGGCAATCTTTTTGGCATTGCAGTAAATGCCACGTACCTCAACCGCAATGTATGGCATCGTGCCATTCAATCTTCCACATCGTTTCGAAACGGCATAGAGTTGAGTTTGAACAAAAACATCCCGTTGTTGCAAACCTTCCAGTCATCGCTCAGCCATTCCTATAGTTTTCCCAATTTTATTTTGCCCAAAGCTGTCACCGATGTACTCATCAAGCGGCGCGAACGGTTGGATGGCATCAAAACCATCATCGGCGCTACGGCAACTTATTCTGAACGGAGAAATTATTTCCGCATCCGGCAATTGGTCACCAACTGGGGATACGAATGGAAATTGCGCAACAAGGCATGGGCTGTTAAAATCCCGAACATCGAACTGTATTCGCTGGATACGCTTCCCAACCTCGTGAAACAATTGCAGGACAACCCCTTTTTGCGCACGGCATTCACCACTGGTTCCATCATCAGCATCATCGGTTCGTTCAATACTTCGTATGTGTCCGACAAACATCCCGGGCAAAACAACTTTTTCAGGGCAGCGGTAGAAGAAGCCGGCGGATTGTCGGGCAACATTCATCCCTGGAACGAAAACATTTACCGCTATGTAAAAGGGGAAATGGAATACCGAAAGCTGTTTACCATCACGTCGTCTTCATCCGTTGTAGGCAGAATTTTTGCCGGCATCGGTTATAATTATGGCAAAGTGGGCAGGACACTTCCTTTTTACAAACAATTTTTTGCCGGTGGCCCCAACAGCATGAGAGCCTGGAGCCTGCGGCAACTGGGACTGGGGTCGTCGCTGATCAGCGACACGGCGGGCACCAAAACAGTAGCATTCCGGGACCGCTACGGAGACCTGCAACTGGAAGCCAACCTTGAATACCGCTACACCATTGCGCAGTTTAGTTCACTACGGCTGGCTGGTGCCTTGTTTTCCGACGTCGGCAACGTGTGGAACGTCAAAAAAGACAAAAACAATCCCGATAGTGAATTTGACATCAACCGGCTGGGCAAAGACATCGCTATTGGCGTGGGCACGGGCATTCGCATGGATTTCAGCTATTTTCTCATTCGCATCGATGGTGGACTGAAACTAAAAGACCCGGCACGGCTCGCCAACAATGGCTGGCTCAATTTTTCAAACTTTACCTGGCGCAACAAAGAATTTCAGCGTACCGACGACAATGGCAATGTCGTGTCTCCCAACCGGAACAATTACGCCATTCAGTTAGGAATCGGGTTGCCATTTTAAGCATTCTATCATTGTAATGAAAATTGATAATTTAGTATATGCGTGTGTTAGTGGCAGAAGATGAACCGGCCGTTGCCAACCTGATTAAAAAAACGTTGGAAGATGAATTGTACGAAGTCACCATTGCACCGGATGGCGAATCGGGCTGGGATTATCTTTCGCGGTTTCAATACGACGTAGCGATATTGGATGTCATGTTGCCCGGCATCAATGGATTGGAAATCTGCCGGCGCTTCCGCAAGGCGGGCAATTCAACGCCCATCCTGATGCTGACGGCACTTGGCTCCACCGATAACATCGTGATGGGGCTCGACAGCGGAGCCGACGATTACCTGACCAAACCATTCAAGGTAGCGGAACTGTTGGCTCGGTTGCGCTCCCTGTTGCGGCGCGGTACTTTTGCTGCCAGCGAAGCAACGCCGACAGATAAGAAAAACCTGTTGCAGTTTGCCGACATCATCATGAACCTGGATGAAAAACAAGTGCTCCGAAACGGCATCGTCATTGACCTGACGGCAACTGAATTCCGGTTGCTCGAATATTTTATGCAAAATAGCCGGCGCGTACTTTCGCGGATGGACATTTTAGAAAAAGTGTGGGGATATGATTTTAACATGAATACGAAAGTGGTGGATGTGTATATCAATTACCTGCGCAAAAAACTGGATACGCCAAATGCCCAAAAACTCATTTATACCGTAACGGGGATGGGATACATTTTAAAGGAAAAGCAGTAGTGAAAATTCAAACCAAGATTGCCTTGCTCTTTACCGTGCTGTGTACGGCAGTGATTGTCGCTCTCAGTTTCTCGGTGTATTTTTTTACCTACGAAAATGCCGCACAGGATTTTTATACGCGCCTGCAATTGCGTGCGCTGATAGCTGCGAAAGCCAACCTCGACGATAATGCCGACACTACGACGTTTGCCTCTATCCGCCGTGAACACCTGCGCCGCCTGCCCGACGAGCGCGAATACATTCTCGATACAGATACCCTTCACCAGGTCAATATTTTCAGGCTTTCGAAAGGCGAATCGAGCCTTTTCTTCAAATCCATTGCAGCGCAGGGCGAATCGTTTTACCGCAACGATTACGACTTCTATTATGGCATGCATTACCGCAAAGAAAACAAAACCTACATCATCATCATTACCGCCGAAAACACGTTTTTGAAAGTATTTTTGAACAACCTGAAAAAAATACTCACGGCTTCCTGTGTCGTTTGCGTGCTGGTTGTGTTCAGCATCGGGCTGTTGTTTTCCAAACAAATCCTGGCGCCCATCCGCCACTTGTCTAAGCAGGTGCAACTCATTACCGCCACATCGCTGCACCGCAGGTTGCCCATCGAAAAAGGGAAAGACGAAATTGCGATGCTGAGCAATACGTTCAACAACATGCTGAGCCGGCTGGAAACATCATTCGAAACCCAGAATAATTTTGTGAGCAATGCTTCGCACGAGCTCAATACGCCATTAACCGCCATCATTGGCGAAGCCGATTTTGCCTTGTCGAAGTTGCGGACAGAAGAGCAATACCGGCAATCGCTCACTGTAATTTCTCAGCAAGGCGAAAAATTGCAGCGCATCACCCAAAGCCTGGTGCAACTGGCGCGTTCCGGTTTCAAAGAAAACCTTGCTACTGAATTGGTCAACATCAATGAATTGTTGTACAACGTTAAGCACAATGTTCACCAGGTTTATAGCAATAGCGTCATCAACATCAATACGAGCCTTGCGCCTGATAATAAAAATGAGTTGCTGGTGACCGGCAACCCGCAATTGCTGGAGTTGGCCTTGTCGAATATCCTGCTCAATGCCTGCAAATACTCCAATTTTCAGCCGGTGTCGGTTGCGCTGGCATTGTCTTCCACGCATGTTGTCATTGTGGTAAAAGACAACGGCATCGGCATCCCTGAAGAGGAAGTGAAAGACATTTTCATCCCGTTTTTCCGCGCCTCCAATGTCAAAAACATAGACGGCTACGGCATCGGGCTGCCGTTGACCCAAAACATCATCAGGCAACACAAAGGGACGATCGACATTCAAACGGCTGAAAATGCGGGAACAGAAGTTGTGGTTTCTTTGCCAAGAGCATAGCCTATCATCTTCGTTTTCTGGCTGATGCTTATCTTTCTTACTGAATTCTTACAACAATTTTACCCTTCTCCAAACCACGGTTTACGCCATTCTAACACCGCCAATGCACCTTGCAGTCAAATAGATTGATAGATGAAACAGGTATTGGTGCCCACAGATCTTACCGTCAGGTCATTGAATATTGTACATGACCTGGTGCGTAGAAACAATGAGACATGGCTGAACATTCACCTCGTACACATGGTACGGTTGTCGTCCGACATTTCGGAGTTGTTGTTTACCCGCAAAAACCATTTGTACGGACTTGTTTCCAACCGGTTTACCGACTCTTTGCAAATGCTGAAAAACAGGTACCGGGCAAATATCAACAGCATTGGGTTGCAGTTTTTTTATGGCAATCACGGCGGCGCTTTGAGGAACATCGCCGACAGCCTGGCGATTGATGAAATCTGCTATTACAGCGATTATGATTACACGCAACCCTTCACCCATTCTGTCAACATGATCCCATTTGTAAAAAAATGCGGTGTGCCGGCATCCGGTATAGAAATGCGTGGCAGGTTATTTGTCAATCAGGGAGCCAATCTCTTATCGTCACTGTTCGAAGAAGAATACAGTGCCAGTGAAGCAAGCAATTTACGAACTACATAAAAACACATATCATTATGTTACTAAAGAAAAACATACCCCTGAAATACATTTTTGGGAAAATCAAATTCGAAATGTTCGGTGTAATGATCTACACCATAGTTGTTACAGTCTTGTATCAGCTGTATCATTTTTCACATTTCACCATCCCGCTCACCGTTCCTTCGGTGATGATCACCGTGGTTTCTTTGTTGCTGGCGTTCCGGTCAAACCAGGCATACGACCGCTGGTGGGAAGCGCGCACCATTTGGGGCGCCATCGTCAACGACAGCCGCTCGCTGGCAAGGCAGGTGAGCACTTTTATCAGCGAAGCCATTCCCGGCGATGAAATTTATTTTTTCAAATCTGCCATTATCCGGCGACAGATCGCGTGGTGCGTAAGCCTTAGTCAGAGCCTGCGCGGGAAAGATGAAATCACCGAAATCGAAAAATACCTGTCGAGAAATGACATTCAGCAGATCAAAAACTTCAACAATATCCCGATGGCATTGTTGTACCTGCACGGGCTGGACATTCAAAAAGCGTATCAAAATGGATGGATCAATTCTTTTCAGCAGGTAGAACTTGACAATACGCTCACCCGGTTCAGCAATTCGATGGGCGGTTGTGAGCGCATTAAGAAAACCGTATTTCCCATCACTTATAGCGTATATATTCATTTCGCCCTGATGTTTTTCTTCATCCTGCTACCGTTTTCGTTGCTGGAGATTTTCGGGCTCATGACCATTCCCATGGTAACCGTTATTGCAGCTGTCTATTTCTTAATCGAAAAAATGGCAGTTCACCTGCAGGATCCGTTTGAAAACAAACCGACTGACACGCCGATGACGAGCATCTGCTTCACCATCGAACGCGACCTGAAACAGGTGATCAACGATTCGCAACATAACGAAGCGGTGGTGCACAACAACGCTTACTATGTGTTGTAAACTAAACAAAACAGCTAACGGTTGCTTGCGATAGTCAAAAGGAAAAGCCTGCCCAATTAAATGGGCAGGTTTTCTGTTGATTGCCGGTCATCAAATCTATCCTTCGGATGAAAAAAGATGGTTTCTACGCTTTCTTTTTCATGATCACATCGGGCGGAATGGGCGCAGGTACTACATTGTGCACTGGTTGCGTTGACTGGAGATAAGCGTAAATGGCTTTCAGGTCATCATCAGTCAGTTTCTTGAAATTTTGCCAGGGCATGATGGGCAAAAGATCCCGGTTGCCTTCTATGCCTTTTGATTTTCCTTCCCGGATGGATTTGATAAAACGGTCTTCTGTCCAGCTACCAATGCCGGTACTGTCAGAGGTAATATTGGCGGCAAATCCCAATCCCCACGGACCGTATGCGCAGGTAAGGTCCTGGTTCAAAACCATCATTCCCGTATTCAGGATAGACAGGTCACCGGTTGGTAGCGGGCGGTCGGACGGATAGCCTGAGAAGCGCAGTTCCGGAACCAGTTCCGGTCCATGAGCGCCCATTCTTTTGGGTGAATGGCAGTCGTCGCAACCAATGGCGTTCACGAGGTATTCGCCCCTGTTGATTTGTTCTATGTGGCTGCTGGCTTTTTCGTTGGCTGCATCCGTTGTTGTATTGCCACAACTGGCGGAGAGATAAACGATACCCGCCAAAAAGGAAAAACCGAGGATTGTTTTTTTAATGGTATTCATATTTGGTGTGATTGGTTGGTTTCAGGAAAGGCTTGTCAATTCTTCGGCGACCAGTGTTTGGTTGAACCGGTATTTGTTGCGGTGCAGCCAGGTCGCAAATGATTGCATGCCAGGGTGCAGACCATAACTTTCAATCATTTCGAGTTGTCGCTGCGGAATGTACAGCCGTTGCACTTCAAACATATTTGCCAGTTCCTCTGCCCCCGGAAATGGGAAGGCGGCATACGTTTCTCTCGGGATGTATTGATAGCGAACTTTTCGTTGCAGAACTTCGCTCATGATGGTGGCATATTCGGTACAGGTGCGGTCTTCGCCCACCACGCCCACGGTACGGCCGATGTACTGATCGGGATGAGCAAAAATTGGTGCGACTACACCACCCAAATCTTCCACGCTCACCATTGCAAGTCTGGTATCGCCCTGCGGAAAGCCAAACTCATACCCACCGTCGTTGGTGGGCTGGGGAGGAAAAAACTGGAAAAAGTTTTCGTAGTAAAATGCAACGTGAACAAACGTAAACGGCAGATTCAGGCTGCGGGAGTATTCTTCGAGAGCCGCCTTGATATCGCAATGTGGTACCTGCAACGTGCCTTGGCTCAATTGGTTGTAACTGGGCAACGTGCTGAATACGAAATGTTCAATACCCGAAGCTTTGACAGCATCAACCAGGTTTTTCCCTTGCTGAAACTCTTTCTCAAAATGTTCCCAGAAATTGGTTACACCAAAGACGCCATAGCAATCCTTCATCGCGGCAATCAGGCTGTTGGTATCGTCTAAGTTGCCTTCTGCAATCTCAGCGCCTTTGTCCTGTAGTGCGCGAGCTTTTTGTGAAACGGCATTCCTGGTAAGGCAACGAACGGTAAAGTGGTTTTGATTGAGCAGGGCTTCTGCCACGCTGCCGCCTTGTGCACCGGTAGCTCCGGTAACTAAAACAATGGGTTTTTTCTTCATGGTTGTTTATTTAAATGATTGTCAATCCGGTGATGGTAGAGTAACCGCATTAAACCTGAATGGACAGGAGAAATTGCATAGCCAAACCAAGGGAGGTTGCACCACACGCTTCCTTAGCTGCTGCATGTGGGAAGGTTTTGCATCCAGGTAGAGCCAATCTTAGCTGAACGATTCCGTGCTGATGAGGTCGTGGTTATAGCAAACATGTCCGTATTAAAGGGTTGCGGTTAATCGGGTGAATGGTTAACAATGAGTTTCGAACAAATCCGGTTCTTTCTCCGCAGCGATTGACTACGCATTGGTGAAATCAAGCATACGGGTTGATGCATACCTGTCTAACGGGATGTAAAATTGAAGTGTTTATCGAACGGAAGAAAGTAAAACTTGATCAGCAGTAATTTTTATAGATGAATGGTAACCATCACGGCATTTCGGTTTACCAAACGATTTTTTTATAGGATCGAAAAATAAACAGGCGCACCTTTTAATCAATCATCTGATGAATTAACTTCGAAACATTATATTGTTCTTCACATCAATTGCTATGAAAAAAAATACTGTTTTGCTTGTCCTGCCCTTTTTGCTTGTTCATTCCCTTTGCACGCATGCCCAGCAAACGTCCGCTGCGCCACAATTGGGAAAAAGTCCGTTAAAACAGGTGATTGCCGCTATGACGCTGGAAGAAAAAGCACAGCTTGTGGTGGGCATGGGCATGAATATGTCTGCTTTGCCGGCTACCATGACCGATGAATTGAAAGACTCTTCGAAAAAAAGCCCGCTTGGCCAGCCAGCCGAAGGTGGCACCGCCATTGGTCAGACGATGGACAAAGTTCCGGGTGTTGCCGGAACCACTTTTGCCATCCCACGTCTCAACATCCCCTCTATTGCCGTTGCTGACGGACCGGCAGGATTGCGCATTTTGCCCATTCGCAATGGTGACAGTTCTAAAACGTTTTACGCGACCGCTTTTCCCGTTGCTACCTTGCTTGCTTCCACCTGGGACACAGCACTGGTAAGAGAAGTCGGTGTTGCCTTTGGCAATGAAGTGCATGAATATGGCGTGGACATCATCCTGGCGCCGGCACTCAACATTCACCGCAACCCGCTCAACGGGCGCAACTTTGAATATTATTCCGAAGACCCGCTGATTGCCGGTTACATGACTTCTGCCATTGTCAACGGCATCGAATCTAACGGCGTGGGTACGTCCATCAAGCATTTTGCCGCCAACAACCAGGAAACGAACCGCAATACCGTAAACGTGGTGGTGAGTGAACGTGCCCTGCGCGAATTGTATCTCAAAGGTTTTGAAATAGCCGTGAAGCAATCACAGCCCTGGACGGTGATGAGTTCCTATAATAAAATCAACGGGACTTATGCTTCGGAAAGCCGTGACTTATTGACCAATATTCTCCGGAATGAATGGGGCTTTCGTGGATTTGTCATGACCGACTGGTTTGGCGGCAGAGATGCAGTGGCGCAAATGAAAGCCGGCAACGACTTGCTGATGCCCGGCACACCCAACCAAACCAAAGCCATTGTGGATGCGGTGAGCAGCGGCAAATTGTCGATGCAACAGCTGGATGAAAATGTCGAAAGAATGTTGAATGTCATTTTGCAGTCGCCTACGTTTAAGAATTATGCATTCACCAACCATCCCGACCTTGCGCAACATGCAGCCGTTTCCCGCCGGGCTGCCGCCGAAGGAATGGTAATGTTGAAAAACGACAACAGGACATTGCCATTGGCACCGCAGATAAAAATGGCTGTTTTCGGAAACGCTTCTTACGAACTGATTCCAGGCGGCACGGGCAGCGGAGAAGTAAACAAAGCTTATACTACCTCGCTGATGCAGGGATTGTCCAATGCCGGGCTTGCTGCCGACATCAATTTGCAGGCATTGTATCCGCCCTATATCACCACCGCTAAAGCTGCCCGTCCGAAGCCCAAAAGGCCTTTTTGCGCAGCCGGAACCCATTGCTGAAATGACAGTGCCGACTGACGTGGTTTCGAAAGCGGTTGCAGACAACGACATTGCTCTCATCACCATTGGCCGGAATGCTGGGGAAGGCGCCGACCGGAAAACAGAAAATGATTTTTATACTGTCAGAAGCAGAACAACAGCTCCTCAATACGGTGTCTGATGCGTTTCACAAGGTGAATAAAAAAGTAGTGGTTGTTCTCAATATTGGTGGCGTGATAGACGTAAACAAATGGCGCGACAGGGCAGATGCCATCCTGCTGAGCTGGCAGCCAGGCATGGAAGCCGGCAATGCCATTGTCGATGTATTGAGTGGAAACACCAATCCATCCGGCAAACTGGCGACTACTTTCCCAATTACTTATGACGATGTGCCCTCGGCAAAAAATTTCCCCGGAAAGGAATTTCCTGACCAGGCGATTACCGGAAGTTTTGGGATGAAAATGATCCCTGCAGAAGTAGTGTATGAAGAAGGCATTTATGTGGGCTACCGTTATTACAATACCTTCAATGTAAAACCCGCTTATGAATTCGGTTATGGCTTGTCGTATACCGATTTTAGCTATGGCAACCTGCAGCTCAGCGCCTCCACCTTTAACAGACCCATTACTGCCAGCATCACCGTTACCAACAGCGGGAAAATAGCCGGGAAAAACGTGGTGGAATTGTACATCAGCGCGCCGGCAAAAACGATGAACAAACCGGCATTGGAACTGAAAGCATTTGCCAAAACAGATTTGTTGCAGCCCGGTGCTTCACAAACATTGCGTTTCACCATTGACGCAGACAAACTCGCTTCGTTTGATACCAAAACGTCCTCGTGGGTAGCAGAGAAAGGCGATTACGTTGTAAAAATTGGTGCGTCTTCGCTCGACATCAAACAAACGGCAACTTTCCAGCTTGAAAAAGACATCACCATTGGTAAAGCAGGCAAAGCACTGGCACCATCTGTACAGATCAACGAATTGACCAGCACGGGAAAATAACCATAGCGTTTTTGATTGACTATCCGACTTCGATTTTGGTTTTATCCCAATAAACAAAGCCCGTTCACAATTGAACGGGCTTTGTTTTTATCTTAAAAAATAGATGGATCAAGTGGTTTCATACTCCTGTTGTTCCAGTATGTTTTGAATTACCCGCAGCGGAATTCTTACCCAGTCTGGCCGGTTGTTCAGTTCTTCTACAAGGTCGGCAACGGCACTTTCCAGCATGAAAGTTTGAATCATTACCGCCATGTCTTTTTTGTCGTTTGGCACAAATCCGCTGCCTTCAATGCTTTGCAAATAGGCATGCATGAAAAAGCCCGTCATGTAGTGTGTCCACATAATGATGAATGGAACGAGGCTTTGCATTTCGTCGGGGTGAATCTGCCGGTTGGCAAGAAAAGCTTCGTACGCTACATCATAAATGGAACTGAGCATCGACGCCACATCGCGCAGGGGCGAACGTTTGAGTCTTCTTTCGCTGTAGCTGCGCCTGGTGTCGCCGCTAAAGTCCACAATTGCCACATCTTTGCCCGTCATCAATACTTTTCGCAGGTAAAAGTTGCCATGTATCCTGATCTTCAGAACATCCAGTTTTCTGGCATAAATCCGTTTCATCCGTTGCAGGATTTCGTCGCGGCGCGCCAGTATATTTTGCAGGTCTTTCTGTACATGTGGTGGCAGTTTGTCCACGTTTTTTTGTTTCTGTCCGGCTTCGCGCACCAAACCTTGCATGGTAGAAAACAAGGAACGCTGGTAATGAAGCGAAAATTCTTCGGGTGTAAACTGTGGTGTTTGCGTAGCTGCTGCCAGCGCAAGGTGCATCTGCCCAGTCCGTTCACCAAGCAGGCGCAATTGTTCGCCGCAGTCGGGCTGAGAAATTCCTGCAACTCTTCCGTCAGTTCATCAAACGCAACCGGGTTGATCAGGCTTCCCTTTAGTTCATATTGAGACAGTTTTTCACGGTCGCGTGCCAGGATGCGTTCAATGAAATTGTTGAGCCTTTCCAGCATAAAGCTGTGAAAATCTCCGTGGTTTTCAATCATCAATTGCATCATCGCCAAAGTCATGCTGTCTTTCCCAAATTGCCAGTCGATAGAGCCAAGGTATGCAGGTGCATACGGGAAATTGGCGGGCCCGGTCAGGTACCTGGTCAATTCTACATCCGGGTTGATCGCACTATCTACACGGCGGTAGATTTTCAGATAATAATTGTTGTTGTAGGTAATGGCGGTATGTGTGTATTCGGTCGGGTGAATGCGGGGTTTAATTTCCGTTGCATCATCCAGAAATTGTTTCAGGGTATTGTCGTTGGAATAGAAACGAATCAAATTGCCGGTTGGGTTGTGTTGTTCGCCGGTGGCTATTTTTTTAAACAAAGCAAGTTGCAACGGCGCAGTGTAAAAACCATCAACAAGCATCCCTTCCTGCCCGCCTATCACCAGTTTGGCCATGATGGCTTCGGGGCAATTGCTGGTGAGTTTGCCAATGAGTTGATCTTTGGCAAAAGCGATAGCTACCTGGTAAATTTCAGGAATCCCGCTTTCGTAAGTTACTTCTGCCAGCATCAAAATGGCGCTGTTTTCTTCCAGCTGGATCGCAGTTTTTTCTACGATAGATACATGGTGAATGATTTTGTTTTTGCCGGTAAACCAACTGGTTTTAAGCAGGTAGGGGATCAGGGTTTCCCGTTCCAGCCAGCCAATGGACGATTCGTCAAGAATGTTTTCCCAGTTGTCCAGCTTCAGTTCCGGCAACTGTTGTTCTTCTGTTTGTTCCACTTCTGCTTTTTCCATTTCAAACCAGTGGTAGGCAAACGGACCCATGATGATGAAATAGGGTGCGTCGGTTCTCACTGCCGGGAATTTGTTTTTGCTGAAGACTTCCACCGGTGCATAGCCTTTGTAATCTGACAAATCGATTTCAGCGGGTTGGGTGTATTTGGATAAATTGACCACCACCAGGATGGTTTCGCCCTGGTAACTTCTTGTAAATGCCAATACTTTGGGGTTTTCCACGTTGAGAAATACCATATCCCCACGGCTAAAGGCAGGAAATTGTTTGCGCATGTTGAGGATGCGTTTGGTGAACCAGAACAGGGAAGACGTATTGCTCCGTTGTACTTCCACGTTCACCGCTTCGTAGTGGTATTCCGGATCTAAGATTACGGGCAGATACAGTTTTTGCGGGTTGGCGTTTGAAAAACCACCGTTGCGGTCCTGCGACCATTGCATAGGTGTGCGTACACCATCGCGGTCGCCGAGGTAGAAGTTGTCGCCCATCCCGATTTCATCGCCATAATAAATAACGGGCGTTCCTTTGAGTGAAAACAACAAGCAGTTCATCAATTCTATTTTGCGGCGATCGTTGTTCATGAGTGGCGCCAGCCGGTGCCGGATGCCGAGATTGATGCTGCGTGCGGGAATCTTTTGCATACATTTTATACATGTAGTCGCGTTCTTCATCGGTTACCATTTCAAGCGTCAGCTCATCATGGTTTCGCAGGAAGATTGCCCACTGGCAGCTTTCGGGAATTTCCGGTGTCTGGTCAAAAATATCGGTGATGGGATAGCGGTCTTCCATCTGCAACGCCATGAACATGCGGGGCATCACGGGAAAATGATAGTTCATATGACATTCATCGCCATCACCAAAATAAGAAGCCGAATCTTCCGGCCACATATTGGCTTCGGCAAGAAAAACGGTACCGGGAAAATGTTCGTCTATGTGGCTGCGCAGTTTTTTGAGAAATGCATGCGTTTCTGGCAGGTTTTCGCCATTGGTGCCTTCGCGTTCGTATAGGTACGGAACGGCATCCAGCCGGAAACCATCTACGCCCATTGCGCACCAGTAATCGATTATTTTGAAAATTTCTTCCTGCACCAGCGGGCTGTCGTAGTTGAGATCGGGCTGGTGAAAAAAGAAGCGATGCCAGTAATATTGATCGGCGACAGGATCCCATGTCCAGTTGCTGTTTCAAAATCCTGGAAGATGATGCGGACATCTTTGAATTTTGTCGGGTCGTCGGTCCACACATAATAGTTTCTTTCCGGCGAACCTTTTGGCGCAAGCCGGGCCCGCTGAAACCAGGGATGCTGGTCGGAAGTATGATTGATGACCAGTTCGGTAATAACTCTCAGTTTGCGGCGGTGCGCTTCGTCTAAAAACTGTTTAAACTGCTCAATATTGCCGTAAGAAGGATTGATGTTGTAATAGTCGGCAATATCATAGCCGTCATCGCGCAGCGGAGACGGGTAAAAAGGAAGCACCCAAATGGTGGTCACCCCCAGATCCTGCAGATAATCAAGCTTTTCCAGAAAGCCTTTGAAGTCGCCGATGCCATCACCGTTTCCATCACAAAATGCCTTGATATGCAGTTCATAAATGATGGCGTCTTTGTACCAATGTAATTTATCATCCAGTGCTGTATCGTTAGTCATGCGTAAATTGTTTAGATAAGTTATTACTATTCAGTAATTAACATGCCAATGTATCGTCAATTCAAAAAATTAGACTGCTAACAACCGGGTGTTCGTGCCTTCACTTTGGTTTGTTTTGGTAACGAATTGATGACTTTATTTATCACGATCAATTTTATTTTTTGGATACAACAGGCTTTGTGTCAATAGCGTTACCGGCCGGTATTGACAATGAAAAAAGTGCCTGTTACCGGGTATAACAATCTCTGATGTTTATTCTTTATTGCCAATTTGTCAATTGGATGGTCCACAGCAAGTCGTTGCGAAGTCAGCAGAATTTTAAATCAATAGCGGAATCCTACATTTGCCGGGTACCAGTTCACTTTAAAAATTCAAGATGACCGCAACCGTTTACCTCATTCCAACCGTTTTGCACGATGATGACATTGCGCTGAACACCATTCCCGCTTATGTGCTGGCAGCAGTAAAGCAATGCGATGTGTTTTTTGCCGAAAATGAAAAAACCGCGCGGCGCTATTTCAAAAAGTTGTGGAAAGAAATGGTGATTGACAATTATAGCTGGCATACCATACACAAAGCAGAAGAACAAGTCAAAGCGACATTCATCAACTACCTGAAAAAGGGAAAAACCGTTGGCATCATCAGTGAAGCTGGTTGCCCGGGCATTGCCGATCCGGGCCAGATATTGGTCAATACGGCACAGTTGCACCATGCCATTGTGAAGCCGCTGGTGGGGCCCAGTTCCATTCTGCTGGCGCTGATGGCAAGCGGAATGAATGGGCAGCAATTTACATTCAACGGTTATTTGCCGGTGGACAGCCTCGAAAGAAAAAAGAAAATTAAAGAACTTGAAGCTGTATCCGCGGGCAACCAGACCACACAAATTTTCATTGAAACGCCTTACCGCAACAATGCGTTGTTGTCCGATTTGCTGCAATCCGCCAAACCAACAACCCGGCTTTGTATTGCGTCTGAAATAACAGGCAGCAAAGAAAGCATCAAAACACAAAGCATTGCCAATTGGAAGCAGCATCCTTTGCCACCATTGCATAAAATTCCTGTAATCTTCCTCCTCGACGCTTCCTCTTAATCTTACATTGAGAAATGTATAAAATACTTATGCCGTGGCAAAAGACACGGCAGATCAGATGAAAAAGGAAACGGCCTTTCTTATGATGGCTTTCAACAAAGTGAATGTGCAGCAAAAGGTGATGCAATCACTTTGGCGGAAACTACTTCGCTGCTAAATGCTGGTTTGGTGCCGGTAAAATACTAACGGTCGTCAGCCGATGTCAAAGTTGCTGAACTTGTCATTTCGCAGAGAACTGTTGGTCGCCTTTTCGATGTCAATCGATTTAATATCCTGTGTATTGAGCGAACTAAAGGAGGGTAATATAAATATCGCAAATGCTAACCATCGGGGTATGGAAAAAAGTTCATAAAGAATTTTTTTTGGGGTATAGATGGAGAGGGAAAGGTTTGGCTACCGCTTACAGACTAAAGCAAAAAACCTGTTAGCAACACAAGAAGTACATTTTTCATTTTGCATTGTTTTTTGGACAGGATAATAAATGCAGTAGGTTGTGATTAACATTTGATTCAACAAAAAAAAGGATCAGGGTTGAAATTGTTGCATTGGTTGATTGCTCACCAATGGGTTCGTTAATCAACTGGTCAGGGTCGTTTTCGCCATATTGCGGGCAATTACGTTACATGATTGGCATTGCTCATCATTTCGTAACAAAACTAGTGGAAGCACATATGCCGTCATTGTAAAAAAACGACAACTTTTACCTATTTATCACGAACACCAACTCTAATCGCTAAATCGCCCGTTCATTTCACGGAAGAAAGTAAATCGAAATGAACTTTTTGTTGCTGCCAGTTGTAATGACTGCCATGGATGTTGTATTTGGTTCGTTTGGCACTGGCGCCGCTCAGTCTTGTATCGATGGCATCCCCGCTCGCCGCCATCATCACATAAGTGGTGTCTTCCACCGCATCCCTGTGACGCACACGCCGGAAAACGGTTTTGTTGGTGTCTTTTTCATTGGGCGAAATAATCATGATGCCAAGTGGAATGGTGGTTACAAAAGCGCTCATCAATACGGTATGACAAAAGCTCCGTCTGGTTTTAATGTACCCGATGTTGGACACCGGTATTTCTTTCAATTTGTAATGCTTTAGTATCAATACAGAGCTGTCTGTTGACGCTGCAAAAAAGCCTTTGCTCATTTTTGCAAGCAGTATCGAAGAATCTCAAAAACATTTTTTGCTGTGCCTGGCTTTGCAACGCCATCAAAAAAGTAATCAGCAAAAGGAAGTATAGCTTTTTCATGGTTGAATGGTTGATGTAGTTCGTAAGGTTCTGTATTAGTCGAAACAAAAAGGGTTTTGAAAACAACGATGCGGGGGATGATGAACAAATTTCTTATTCTTATTAAACCTGATTTATTGGCTCTGTGAGAAATAATGATGGGTACAAACCGATTTGACTCAAACACGGTCACTTGCCGTTACCCGCTGGTGATGCTTTCTTTTGGCGGCGGGGTTAGTTCAAACAGTTTCTCCGGGGTATTGTCCGAAAATTCTTTGCATTCCCTGATAAAATGTGCCTGGTCGTAATATCCGCCTTCATAAGTAATGGCTGTCCACGATTTGTGCTGGTGCAACATTTTGTTTTCAATGGCATTGAAAAACCGCGTGATCCGTGCATACATTTTCGGTGAAATGCCAACTTCATCTACAAAACGTCTCTCAAAATTGCGAAAGCTCATGTTGCTGTCCTGCACCACTTGATCTAAATTCACCAATCCTTTTTGTAGCAAAATGCGGTGCGATATGGTAGCAATGGTGTTCGTATAGGATTTGTGTGATTGCTGCAACAGTTTCCGGGTAAAGTAGCTGTTTAAAATATGGCTCATTTTATAAACCGTCCCGCACTCCGACAATTGTTCAGTCAGCAACCGGTTGTCATCGCCAAGTATACTATCGAGCGCAAACATGTTGTTGATCAAAAGTTTTTGCGGAATGCCCAGAATGGAAGAAATGCCATTGGACGTAAACTGAACGCTCAACAATGCGTAATTGCCTTTCCAGTACGAACAACCTTTAGAATGTGTGGACACCGCGCACAATGTATTAGACAGGTTGCTGATTTCTTTGCCATCTTCATCTATGACAAAGCAATATCTTTCCCGTAACAGAAACGTCATGTAAAATTCCTGTACCGCATGCAAGGGGCGCGGCATAACTGGCATTCCCGGTATCGAATGTACGCAGCGAGTATTGGCTGATAAAAGGCTGTAGTAACGTCGCCGGTTTAAGCTGTGTAGTGGAAACCATGTTGCCTTAGTTTTGTAAATGAATCGTAAAAAAACCGATTGAAAAATGCGGATGGGTGGCAGTGGCAGGTCCTGGCTGATGGTGAAAAGCCCGTTGCAGAAATCAATTCAACTGAGCCGGTTTAAAAAAATCATTTCTCATTTTTCGCAACCCGGATTGTTGATAATAACAACTAAAATTAAACAATTTTTCAAATTTCGGTTACCGTTTTCTTCCCGGTAATCAAGCAGCAAAGCGGATGTTGCACGGATCGAAGCTTCACGCAAAAACCGATTGAATCGTGTCCATGTTTTGTTCGATTAACGACTCTCATCAACATCAACCACTCCACCCGATAGTAAATAGATGCTGTCTTTGACCAAATTCATTGTTTCTTTGCGGAAATTTGGAATCATGCGAATCGGGATTGTTTGTTATCCAACATTTGGAGGAAGTGGCGTATTGGCAACGGAATTGGGAAAAGCACTTGCCGATAAAGGTCATTCGGTTCATTTTATTACGTACCAGCAGCCGGTGCGGCTAAATATATTCAATGCCAATATTTATTATCACGAAGTGCGGGTGCCTACTTATCCGTTGTTTGATTATCCACCTTACGAAATGGCGCTGGCCAGCACCATGGTTGATGTAATCATGAATCACGACCTTGACCTGCTACATGTACACTATGCCATTCCGCATGCTTCGGCAGCGTTCATGGCAAAGCAAATTGTTCAAAAAAGCGGGCGGAATATTCCGGTGATTACCACACTGCACGGCACCGACATCACGCTGGTGGGCAAAGACAAAACTTACGAGCCGGTCGTCACGTTTTCCATCAATGAAAGCGATGCCATCACGGCGGTATCGAAAAACCTGCGGGAAGAAACCTACCGATCATTTTCCATTAAAAAAGAAATAGAAGTCATTTACAATTTTGTGGATGTCAGCCGGTTTAGCAAAAAGCCGATTGATGCGTTTCGCAAAGTCATCTCTCCCAAGGGCGAAAAAATACTCGTTCATGCCTCCAACTTCCGAAAGATCAAACGGGTAATGGATGTTGTCAAAATATTTGCCGCGGTGCAAAAAGAAGTACCCTCCAAACTGTTGATGATTGGTGATGGGCCGGAACGCTCGGGCTGTGAAGAACTAGCCCGCAGGCTGAATGTAGATGATGTACGGTTTTTGGGAAAACAGGAGCAGATGGAAGAAATCATGGCCATTGCCGATTTGTTTTTGTTGCCATCCGAGTACGAAAGTTTTGGCTTGTCGGCGCTTGAAGCCATGGCTGCGCACGTACCGGTGTGTCTTCCGATGCCGGTGGTTTGCCCGAAGTGAACATTGACGGAGTTACCGGTTACCTTGCCAAAACCGGCGATGTGGCGGCAATGAGTGGTCACGCCATCGGTTTGCTGAAAAACGAAGAAAAACTAAATCTAGTTTAAGCAGCAGGCATTTGAGCAGGCAAGCCGTTTCGACATTCACAACATTGTACCACAATACGAAGCATTGTACAGCCGGTTCTGTTCAATGGATTGTTGATAGTTATTATAAAACGTATATTTCCGATATTGGCAGCATAAATCACAGTCATGCTTACCAGGCGCATCATTCCTTGTCTAGATATCAAAGACGGCAGAACAGTAAAAGGAATCAATTTTGAAAATCTGCGCGATGCGGGCGATCCCGTTGAACTTGGCGCTTTGTATGCCGGCAGTGGAGCCGACGAACTGGTATTTTTAGACATTACTGCTACAAACGAAAAACGCAAAACGCTAAGCGAACTTGTAAACCGCATTTCGCACCACATCAATATACCGTTTACCGTAGGTGGCGGCATCAGCAGCGTGGAAGACGTGAAAGTGCTATTGCAAAATGGCGCCGATAAAATTTCGGTCAATACATCTGCTTTTAAAAATCCCGAACTCATCCGGCAACTGGCAAAAGAATTTGGGAGCCAATGTGTTGTGCTCGCTATAGATACTCGCCTGGAAAACGACGGCAACTGGTATGTGTATCTCAACGGCGGCCGGGTAAAAACAGAAACTCTCTGTTTAGACTGGGCAAAAAAAGGAGTGGAGCTTGGTGCCGGTGAAATATTACTCACCTCCATGAACCACGATGGAACCAAAGCGGGATTTGCACTCGACATCACCCGCCTATTGTCCACACAACTGCCGGTGCCGGTTATCGCGTCTGGTGGCGGTGGCAACATGCAGCATTTTGTGGATGTGTTCGAAGAAGGCGCAGCCGATGCAGCGCTGGCAGCCAGCATTTTTCATTTTAAGGAAGTGGAAATTGGCAAATTAAAAACGGAGTTGAAAGATCGTCACATCAGCGTGCGGCTGTAATTTTTTTTTCCAAAATATCACAACGCTTTGTATATGACAAATGTTGATTTTCAAAAAAATATGCTGACGGGCTTGGTTCCGGCGGTGGTTCAGGATTACCAGACGCACAAAGTGTTGATGCTGGGATTCATGAACCAACAGGCAATGGAACAAACCGAACGCACCGGGAAGGTTACCTTTTACAGCCGCAGCAAGCAACGCCTGTGGACCAAAGGAGAAGAAAGCGGTAATCACATGATTGTGAAACAAATATTGGGCTGGACTGCGACAATGATACCTTGCTGGTAAAAGCTTCGCCTGTCGGGCCGGTTTGCCATACCGGTGCAGATACCTGCTGGAGC
>CAWGWV010000017.1:0-6721 GCA_963826385.1 uncultured Chitinophagaceae bacterium
TCAGCTCCACCAAAAAAGCAAACGCGCGGCAATTCTTTGTTGCGCGTTTCTTGTGTTTGTCCTTGGTGATCACGTCGTTTTGGGCTTTTCACCACCAAAAATTGCAGAACTATTGGTTTCAACTTATTTTCCGGCATCTGCCACCTACCTTCATAATTGCGGACAATCATTTCATCCAAACCAAACATATGCTGAATACAACCTCCCTTTTAGTGGCAATTTTTATACTCTCTTTGCCACTGACATGCGCTGCGCAAAAAACAGATAAATATTGCGCGCTCTTCATCACGCAAAAGACATTCAACAACGGCGTTAATATTTCACTTGATTTGGGGCAGGACAGCAGCCTGCTGTCATTCAAAGACAAAACTGTGAAAGAGAAACTGCTGTTGGTGAACAAATTCAAAACCATGGTGGATGCGCTGAATTTCATGAGCCTCCAGGGATGGAAACTCATCAACACCACCAGTTTGGAAAGTTCTGGTTCTACGGCAGTTGTCAGTTATTATTTTAGCAAATCATTCGACGCTGCGGAATTGAACAGCAAGCTGTCAGCTCATTAACTGCTGTTCCACACACGCACGATTACGACCACATCGGCATAAAAAAGAAGCTGCTTTTCAGCAGCCTCTCAGTACATCACCGGTTTATGATTTGTAATGATCTATTGCATTCCCTGTGTAGCATCTCCCAATCCGGATGATTGTTTCGTGCGTTTGAAAAGCGACACATCCATTTTGCCAAAGCGGTACGACAGATTGATTCTCACCAGTTGCGGATTGTTTAAGCGATAATAGTTTTGTACAAAATAATCGCTGTACGAATACTGGTCCTGCCTGCGGGTTCTGAAAATATCGCTCATGCTCAGGCTTACGGTGGCTTTGTTGTCTTTCAGGAAACTTTTGCGCACTGCAACATCGGCAAACCAGAAAGAACGAATAAAACCCTGTGAAGAAGACTGTGCCTGAGACATCGGCGGTCCAAACTGTCCTGAATTGGTATTGATGGGCAGGTTGGTTTTGCTCTGATAATTGCCCGACAACTGGATTGAAAAATTGTGCGGCAGTTTGAAGTTGCTGTTCATTTTTCCAAACCAGCTCCACATGGCCGCTTGCGAAGTTGTATTGGCAATGTTGTCTGTATTGATTTTAGAATTGTACACATTGATGTTGGTGGTTACGTCCCACCATTTGGTCAGGTAGTTGACCGACGTCAGTTCTGCACCGTACGAATAGCTTGAATTGGCGTTGATGTACGTATTGATCAGGTCTTCTTTGCCCGTCAATTCGTTCTGGTCTTCCTGCAGGTAACGGGTAATGAGGTTCGTAGTGTGTTTGTAATAAATAGACGTCAGGATGTTGTTGTTGCCTTTGAACGTTTTTCCATAACTCATTTCAAAAGAGCTGGTAAATTCAGGTACCAATCCCGGGTTGCCCTTCGTAATGTTGAGGCTGTCGGTATAGTCGGTGTAAGGAATCACCTGGAAAAAATTCGGGCGGTTTACACGGCGCGTAAAACTTGCCTGCAGTTCCTGTTTGTTTTTCAACTTCTGGCTGATGAATACCGAAGGAAACAAGCTGACAGGATATTTATTGCTAAACGTTTCGTTGCTGTTCAGCAGTTCGCCTTTGTAATCGGAACTTTCTGCCCGCAAACCCAATTGATAGCCGAAATCCTTGATGGAACTTTTAACGCTCACATACGCTGCATATACATTGTCGTGATTTTTATAGTTGGTGGTTCCGGTAGATACTTTTTCAAACTGTGCTTCGGTAGCACCGGCATACGTATCAAAGTTGTTGGTGAGGCTGCGCAACTGGGCGCGGAGACCGGTTTCAAGTTTTGTTTTGCTACTTATTGGTTTGGTATAATCGGTTTGCAGGGTTAGAAATTCGTTTGTGCCATTGCCTACTACACGCTGCATCTGCGTGCCGCCGCTTCCATAATTGGTGGTGTACCAGGCGTCGTTTGAATTTTTACCGGTAAAATAGTTACCGTCGGCTGTCCATTGCTCGCCTTCTTTTGCAAAGTTGTGCACCATGCCAGCCTGCAATCCATAGGCATTAAAGATGCGGTTGCTGTTAGACAAACGCTGGCTGGTGCGGCTGCTAATGCCGCCGGGAAACAAGCTGTCGGTGTTGATATCAATGGTTTCGTTCGGTTTGAATTCGCCATGCACGCGGATTCCGGACAAGGACAGCGTGGTTTTGTTGGTTACAAAATAATCAAGCCCCAATTTGCCAAACATAAAACCGCCGTTTGTTTTGTTGAGGTTGGTTTGATAAACGTGAGATTGCGTATCACCCAGATTCAGCCGGTCGGTGGTACCTGTATTTTTGTTCCGCATCATGTTGGTCATGGCAGCAGCGGTAAAATTCACTTTTCCCTGCCGCAGGCTAAAGTTGCCGCCGGTATTCACGCCACCACGACTATCCACACCTGCCATCAGGTTGCCATTGTAACCGGTTTTTTTATTTTTCTTCAAAACAATGTTCAAAATGCCTGCATTGCCGCCCGATGCATCGTATTTGGCAGATGGGTTGGTAATCACTTCCACGCTTTGGATCGCATCGGCCGGAATCTGGTCGAGCGAAAGGGTAGTGGGTCTGCCGTCCACATAAATCTGTGGGGAAGCATTGCGCAGCTTTACGTTGCCCTCAATGTCCACCTGCAGCGAGGGTACATTGCGCATGACATCTACCGCTGTGCCGCCGGCACTCGTGATGTTTTTTTCAACATTGAAAACTTTTTTGTCAATATCAAGTTGTAAGGCAGAAGAAGTGGACGTTACGGTTACGCTTTGCAATTGTGCAGCATCGCCTTTCAGTTCCAGTTTGCCAAGGTCTTTGTCAAACGAAGGCATTGACATGGCCGATGGAGCACTGCTGGCAGCCGGTTTTTGCATTTTGGACGGATCAATGAATTGAACAGGTTGTTGCAGATCGGCAAAACCGGTGGCCGATATTTTGATTTTAACGCCCATCAGCGGCAGTTCTTCAAGGCTGAATTCACCTTTGTTATCGGAATTCACGCCTTTGATCAATACATCTCTTGTTTTTTTGGAAGCTGTATCCAGTTTGGATTGCAGCACCAATACGGATGCGCCGGCAATGGGTTTGCCCGTGCTGTCAACAAGTTTGCCATATACATGTCCCATATTTGGCATTGACTTGCCTGGCTGCCCGCCGCCCGGAAACTGGGCTTGTGCGATGAAGCAAAACAGGAAGGCGGTCAAAACAAACAATATTTTTTTCATAACGAATGATTATGATGCAAAGCTACCGGTAACAAATTGTGAGCGGGGGCGAAATGAGACGATCGTGCCAAATGTTGCGACAAGTGGCGTCCATAGTCTCATTCTGAACGGTTGCCCGCAGCTGTTTGGTGTAAAATCATTAGTTCCTGGGTGCAATGCATTGGTCGTCCCGGGATTTTTGACAATGACTAATCAACAAACCGGGTGATATCGATGAATGAAGAGGATGTTGTACAATGCAGATTTGAATGAAGTGAGGAGACGGATGTTTGCAATGTATTTCACTTGATTTTGATACGGTAAATTTAGCAAAGTGAAGTCAACCACCTTGTCGGCCGGTAATGGTCGCAATGCTGTCTCGGTAATTGTCGCTGACGGGAAGTTCGATGTCGCCAATAAACACACTTCCCTTGCGTACAGCTGTGATAAAGTAAAGGGAAACGATGTAAGATTTGTGTACGCGGATAAAGCGCGGAAGAAGACAGTTCGTCTTCAATTGTTTTCATGTTCATCCTGGTGATGACGGGTTTTGTTGAACTGTGCAGATGTATCCTAATGTAGTCTTTCAACCCTTCTATCCACATGATATCGGCAATCACCAATTTTACCAGGCTGTATTCCACATTGACAAACAAAAACTCCGGTGCTGTTTCTCTGCGGGTATCGATGGGTTTTGTTTTCAGCTGGTGCAATTCCCAGGCTTTGTTGCAGGCTTTGATAAACCGGTCCAACGAAACTGGTTTTACGAGATAATCAATCACATCAAGTTCGTAGCTGTCGAGTGCATATTTTTCATACGCCGTAATGAGGATGAACATCGGGCGTTGCTGCAAACTCTGGATAAACTGCAGTCCTGTTAGCCCGGGCATTTGTATGTCGAGAAATATGAGGTCAACGGGCTCGGTTTTCAACACCGTCATTGCCTCCAGCGGGTGCGAGCAGGACGCCACAAGTTGCAAAAACGGCACTTTGCTGATGTTGTCTTCCAGCAATTCAAGTGCAAGTGGTTCGTCGTCTATGGCAAGGCAGCGTAGCATCAGTGCATGTTTAATTGTAGCGAAGTTACAAACCAACCATCTTTATTGGTAATCAGCAACGTATGATTGTTGCCATACAACAGGTTTAGCCGTCGCTGAACATTGGACAACCCGATGCCAGAAGATTTGTCTTTGACTTCGGTATGCTGGCAATTGTATTTGTTTTTGACCACAAATTGCAACAGGTTGTTACCGGCGCGCAGTTCAATGTCTATCTGCGGGTTTTCGATCATGCCGGTACCATGTTTGAACGCATTTTCGACGAACGGAATGAGCAACATGGGTTCTATGTGGTAAGCGTCATCTGCAGGATCAATCCTGATATTAACCTGTAGCTTTTTTCCAAAGCGTTGCAACTGAAGGTCGATGTAGCTGTGCAGGTATTCAATTTCCTTGTTCAGCGGTACTTTGTCTTCGTCGGTTTCATACAGCATATAACGCAGCAACGAAGAAAGTTTGATGAGCGAAGGCTCAAGCTGATCTGAATGTTTGCGCGCCAGTGCCACCATATTGTTCAGCACGTTGAACATAAAATGCGGATTTACCTGCGAGCGCAGAAACGACAATTCGGTTTTCAGGTTTTCGGTTTCTTTCAATTGCCCGATTCTTTCCATTTCCATCCGGTCCTGTATCATGCGGTAAGCGGTGCTACAGGCAAGGATGAATGCATACGGAAAGATATTGAATAAGAGCGTGGTATTCAGGTGAAACTCCAGTTGCCTGATGATGAAAGTGAAAAACAACCATTGCGCAACCAGCAGGAAGACGAGTATGAACATCTGCACCAGTACATAGCCAAGGATGTTTTTGCGGTACACGAATTTTGGAATGAGCACGTATGCATTGACATAAAACAAAATGACCCAGAGAAAATCATTGAAAATGGTAAGGTAAGTAAAGTAGCTGCGGTTGCTTTCGTTGTATTGCGGTTTTGAATTGTGCAGCGATTGTTGCAACAATACCGGGAAAAGAAACAACAATGTCCAGGCTGCCAGGTGAAGCAATACAATTACCCATTTCTTTTTATACCATGCAATTGACATCGGATAAAAGTAACAGACTTTGAAAAAAGCAAAACAAATAAGCGACCATTTGCTCAAATCTGTATATCAACCAGCGAAAGTTTCGTAACGAAAGCCATTATTCCGTCAACTGATGCAAGTGTTACATGGCTGATGTTTGGTTTTTTGGAACTGAAAATTGTCTAAAAAAATAAGATGTCCTTCCTGTTTTCATTTCATCATTGGCTGTAAACTGTCAATTGTAAAGACAGCAACCTCAGAAACAGTAATCCTGGTGGCATTGACATTTTTGGATTGTTTTGAATGAAAATCAATAATAGCAACAACAGCAATCCAAAATATTTGAATAAAAAAATTTAGTTTACGTACGAGTACGGGTCCATCCTTTTGGTTCAGCATTGAGAACATGTACCAATTCAGGGATACCAACTGGAGCTGTTTGGTACATCACTCGATGACGCAGTTTCGTTGTTGGAGATTTGTCTCCAGCAATTGGTCAAACTGCTTTTGTTCCTGGGGATTGTTAATGATTGTTTTTTGCAACGAGTCCAATTGCTGGCGAATGGTATCCGCCAGCAGCCTGCTTTCATTGGTGAGTCGTTCTTTTTCACTGTTGTAAAAACGAAGCTTTTCCGAATAGGGCATAGTATCGGTACCGGGAGGGGCTTTTAACATGGTGTCCTGGGTAAACCGGATCTGGTTGGCGAGTGTAAACCTTTGTTCACGCAATGCCATGGCGCGGCATTCCCTTTCTGCCAGCCGGCTGGCTTCTTCTGCCATTGTATGTTTTTCGCCGCAGGAATATAGCAACAAAATGCTTCCGGCAGTGAACAGCAAATAACGGAGTGCCTGCATGTCGATTTTCCTAAAATTACCGGATGTTGGTTGGCCAGGAAATGTTGTTGATCACATTGTTGCCCACTAATTCACCGCATTGCAATCCTTTTTCGTTGTCCATGGGGTAATGTATTCCGCCATAAAACCGGGAATCGGCACATTCTTTTGCCATGATGCTGAAATTGTTATAGTGTCGCGGCATGAAACCAAACTGCAACTGGCTTCTATCGGTAAAATCGTAATTGCCGCTGCCATCGGTAAAGAGTTGGGTGAATACTTTGGTGCCGGCGCCAATTTCGCAGGAATGTCCCGAAGTATAAGCAGGAAATGGTGGAGTGCCAATGACAGTTCTGAAAGAAGCATCTATGTACCGGTTGATGTAGGTAACCGGGCGAATGAGTACGTATTGGTATTTGCATTTCCAGCAGGCAATGAACGCATCATTTTCGGCGATGGCCAATTTGGCATAAGCAACGGATGTTTTCTCCAGCGTCGCTTTGTTTTCCTGCAGCAGTTGGGTGAGGATATTGAAGGTGTGCCCGGTGGGCGTACAGGTATTGAAGGGATCG
>CAWGWV010000018.1:0-125162 GCA_963826385.1 uncultured Chitinophagaceae bacterium
ATGGCTTATCCATTACTTTTACGCTTCATTGCATTTGCCATTAATACCAATACACCATGCCGGATCAGTTGTCTTTTCTCTTACAGCACAAAGTAGTCGCCATCATTCGCGGCATGCCTTCAACAGATGCGGCAGCGATCGCGGAAGCGTTGTACAAAGGCGGCATCCGCCTGGTGGAAATCACGCTCAATTCGCCCGATGCGTTGGGCGTAATTGCGCAGTTGTCGGATGTGTACAACAACAAAATGCTCATTGGTGCAGGCACGGTGTTAACAGCGCAGGAAGCAAGCGACGCAATCAGCGCCGGCGCAGAATACATCATCTCTCCCATGCTTGATGCTGACGTAATCAAAACAACTTTAGACAAAGGAAAAATCAGCATTCCCGGTGCATATACGCCCACCGAAATTGTGCAGGCACACCGCTGCGGCGCGCACATCATCAAGGTATTCCCGGCGCTGAGTGCAGACTATATTAAAAGCGTGTTGGCACCGCTTCATCATTTGAAACTAATGCCAACCGGCGGTGTGGATGTCAGCAATATCAAAGAATATCAAAATGCGGGCGCGGTTGCCTTCGGCATCGGCAGCGCACTTGTCAACAGTAAAGAAAAAGTAACCGGTACCTACCTTCAGAAGCTGGAAGAAAAAGCACGACAGTTTGTAGCCGCCATTCAATAACCACAAGCAAAGCCATTATGAAAATCAAGGACTATACGTTGTACCAGGTGCCGCCACGCTGGTTGTTTTTGAAAATAGAAACCGATGAAGGCATTATTGGCTGGGGCGAGCCGGTGATAGAAGGAAAAGCCGCAACCGTAAAAGCTGCAGTGGAAGAACTGATGACATACCTCGATAGGTAAAGACCCGATGCACATTGAAGACCATTGGAATGTCATGTATCGCGGTGGCTTTTACCGCGGCGGTCCCATCCTCATGAGCGCCATTGCGGGCATTGACCAGGCGTTGTGGGACATCAAAGGAAAATATTTTAATGCGCCGGTGTACCAGTTGATGGGTGGCAAGGCAAGAGACAGCATCAAAGTATATTCCTGGATTGGCGGCGACCGCCCCGCCGATGTGGCAAACGCTGCCAAAGCCGCACAGGCAGCGGGTTTCAGAGCCATCAAGATGAATGCTACCGAAGAGCTGCAGTTCATTGATTCGTTCGACAAAATAACGGCGGCACTGGAGCGCGTTGCCCTTGTAAGAGAAGTGGCGGGAAACGAATTGGGCATCGGCATTGACTTTCACGGGCGTGTACATAAACCAATGGCAAAGCTGCTGGCAAAAGAACTCGAACAATTTCACCCGATGTTTATAGAAGAACCGGTATTGCCGGAAAACAACGAAGCACTGCGCGACATTGCGCAGCACACGTCTATCCCCATTGCCACGGGCGAAAGAATGTTTAGCCGCTGGCAATACAAAAACTTGCTGAAAGATGGATATGCCGACATTATTCAGCCCGATCTCTCGCATGCGGGTGGCATTACAGAGTGTAAAAAAATCATCTCCATGGCAGAAGCGTTCGATGTGGCAGCCGCGCCGCATTGCCCGCTTGGGTCCCATTGCGCTCGCGGCTTGTTTGCAGGTAGATGCCACTTGCCACAATGCGTTTATACAGGAGCAAAGCCTTGGGATTCATTATAACGCCGGCAGCGATTTGCTCGATTATCTTACCGACAAAACCGTGTTTGAATACAGCGATGGCTATGTGAACATACCATCCGGCGCGGGGCTTGGCATTGAGATCAATGAAGAACACGTGATTGAAATGGCGAAAGTTGGGCACAACTGGCAAAACCCCTTGTGGCGGCACAAAGATGGCAGCGTTGCCGAATGGTAATGGGTGAATGATGAATGCATTGATAAGTACGCTACTGATGATTACACCAATAAGCTACTATTGATTCAAGTTCATCTGTTGTTTACACCTGTCATACATTTTCTGCAAAACAGCGCCACTTCCTCACAACGATTGCTTTACTTCATATGACGACAACGCTTCTTCAAAAGCCTTCCCGCGTAAGGTTCAGCATCCTCGCTGCCATCTTCATCAATGTGGTCATCAACTACATGGATCGTAGCAACATTGCCGTAGCCGCGCCCCTCATCACGAAAGACCTCGGATTATCTTCCGTGCAGTTGGGATATATCTTTTCCGCTTTCGGCTGGACGTATGCGCTGCTGCAGATTCCCGGCGGCATCCTCGTTGATTATTTTGGTCCGCGCCTCGTTTATGCCGTTAGTCTCATCACGTGGTCGGCAGCTACGGCAGCGCAGGGTTTTGCCAAGGGCTTCACGTCCTTGTTTGGGTTGCGCATGGCCATCGGCGTGTTTGAAGCGCCTTCCTATCCCACCAACAACCGCATTGTCACCAGTTGGTTTCCCGACAACGAACGCGCCTCCGCCATTGCCGTTTACACATCCGGGCAGTTTATCGGGCTTGCTTTTCTCGCGCCGGTCTTAACGATGATTGAGCACTACACCGGCTGGAAAGGCTTGTTCATCATCACCGGCATCATTGGCATTTTGTGGGGCATCGCGTGGTATTTTTTGTACCGCAACCCCGAAGAACACCGGCGGGTGAACGAAGCCGAACTGGCGTATATCGAAAGTGGCGGCGGCGTTATCAACCGCAATGATGCCGCCGGCAAACCTTCCTTTCAATGGCGACACCTGGCAGAAGTATTGAGTCACCGGAAACTGTGGGGCATTTACCTCGGGCAGTTTGCCGTGAACGCCACCATGTGGTTTTTCCTCACCTGGTTCCCCACTTATCTTGTCACCTATCGCGGCATCTCGGTGTTGCAGTCGGGCTTTTTGTCGTCGGCGCCGTTCCTCGCTGCTTTTGCCGGCATCCTCTTATCAGGCTTTTTATCCGACTATATGATAAAGAAAAACGTAAGCGCCGGCATTGCCCGCAAAACGCCGGTTATCACAGGTTTGCTGCTCGGTACATCTATCATCGGCGCCAATTATGTGCATACACCGGGGCTGATCATTTTCTTTATGTGCCTTTCGTTTTTTGGCAACGGTCTCGCATCCATTACCTGGGTATTTGTATCGGCGTTGGCGCCCAAACATTTGGTGGGTTTAACGGGCGGCGTGTTCAATTTTATCGGTGGATTGAGCGCCGTATTCACGCCATTGATCATTGGTTACCTGGTGAGTGGCGGCAACTTTGCACCGGCATTATTGTTCATCGGCGCCATTGGTTTGTCCGGTGCATTGTGCTATTTGTTGCTGGTGGGAAAAGTAGAACGGATTGTTACCAACTGAATCGTTTTTTTCAAACTAAATCCCGTAAGTAACGCGGAACTTCGCCAAAGAAATGGCATTAGAAGTTGCGGTATCTGCGGGAAAAAAATACAGTTTTTGGGTGACCGGCCGCAGCACTCCGGTGGAGCATCCGTTGCGACGCTCCGTTCAGGGTTCGGAACGGCATTGATCTATCAATACATAACATGAATACATTCATCAGTTGCGATTGGGGTACATCTGCTTTTCGCTTGCGGCTCATCCATGCAGCCAACCGCGAAGTGGCGGGAGAAATCAAAACAGAACAAGGCATTGCCGCTGTATTTGACAGGTGGAAAGATGAGGGCAGCAAAGATCGCATTTCGTTTTACCAGCACATCCTTGCCGAAGGCGTCAAGCAACTTGAAGAAGTGTGCAACTGCTATTTGGCCAACAATACCATCGTCATTTCTGGCATGGCATCGTCGAGCATCGGCATGCTGGAACTGCCTTATAAAAACGTGCCTTTTGCATTGGATGGCACGGATTTGTTACAACACGAAATCCCCGCTACAACTGAGTTTCCGCACCGCTTGCTGTTTGTGTCCGGCGCGAGAACACACAACGATGTGATGCGTGGCGAAGAAACAAAACTGGTGGGTTGCGGGTTGGCAACATCAGGCGAGCAACAACTGGTGATCATGCCCGGTACGCATGCCAAACACGTAATCGTAACAAACGGGAAAGTGACCGCATTCAACAGTTTTATCACCGGCGAACTATTCAAGTTGCTAACCCACCATAGCGTACTGGCTTCTTCTGTGGAAAGCAACACGGAAACAGATGTTGCGCATTTTACCAAAGGCGTAACCGAAGCCCGCGACAGCAACCTGCTCAACAGTTTGTTTCATGTGCGCACCGCGCGGCTGTTTGAGGAACACACGCCCGGGCAAAACTATCATTACCTCAGCGGCTTGCTCATTGGCAGCGAACTGAAAGACATCGCAACACAACAGTACCACCGCATCACACTTGTTGCCTCCGGTGTGTTCACCACTTTGTACCAGCAGGCATTGCAAGAGTTGGGCGTGGCATCCATCAACAGCCTGGATGCAGACGAAGCACTCATTGCAGGGCAATGTTATTTGTTTAACCAACTGAACAGTGCGTAAACCATTGGTACCAACAACCATTTTTCACCACATACTTTTTCCCATTGAAACAACGATTCCTTGCTTTGCCCATTTTGCTTTTCCTCTTTGGTTGCCACAACGAACCCCAAATGGCTTCGGCAGCATCACTAACAGACAGCGCCATTGGCACCGTTGAATGGTACGACAGCAGTACAAAGAATCTGGTGGACAGCAATGCTGTGATAGAGATCATTGCCACCGGCTACAACTGGTCGGAAGGGCCGGTGTGGGTAGCGGCTTCCAGCACCTTGCTGTTTTCCGATGTGCCCGAAAACAAAATTTACGGATGGAAGGCTGGCGATTCGGCAAGCCTTTACCTCGAACCATCCGGCTATACCGGCACTGCTCCCCTGGCGGGCGAAAGAGGCTCTAACGGGCTGGCGCTCGACCGCGACAACAACCTGCTGCTGTGCCAGTCGGGCAACCGGCAGGTTGCGCGCATGAATGCGCCACTTACTGCACCCACAGCCACCTATACCGCGCTGGCAGCTACTTACAACGGCAAGCGCTTCAACAGCCCGAACGACCTTGTTGCCGACCGTCACAACAATATTTATTTCACCGATCCGATCTATGGATTGCCCACCGGCGCCGACGACCCGACAAGAGAATTGTCCTTTGAAGGTGTGTACAGGATCAGCGCGGCGGGAACGTTGTCGCTGCTGATTGATTCTATCCCGCGTCCCAACGGCATTGCCCTCTCGCCCGACGAAACGGTGCTCTATATCGCGAGCAGCGACGACAATCATCCTGCGTGGTATGCCTACCAACTGGACAACAACGGGAACATTAAAAGTGGTGGCGTACTGCTCGACGCATTGCCGTTGAAACAGAAAGCAGCGGTGCCGCAAGGACCTGACGGAATGAAGATAGATAGAGAAGGAAACTTATATGGCGCGGGTCCCGATGGCATCAACATCATTTCGCCCGAAGGCAAACGATTGGGACTGATTCAAGTGTATCACCGCAAAACATCCAACTGTGCCTTCAGCGCATCGAAAGATACGTTGTATGTAACAGCGGATGATGTGGTGTTGCGGGTGAAGCTGCGATAGAAAGGGGAACAATCAGCACCCAATGGGCATTCGTTTTACCTTACACCTGCTGCCCGAAAGTGAGCAAATTGTTGTCGGGATCGAGCAGTGCAAATTCCTTTTGTCCCCAGGGTTTTGTTTGCAAATGACCTGCGGGATGAATGCTCACATGGTTATCGAGCAACGACTGGTACAGTTCTTCAATGGCATCTGTGCGGATATACACCTGCCCGTCATTTTCTGTAGGATCGAGCGTTGGGTGTTCAAAAAAATGAAGTTGTATGTTGTCTCTTTGCAGCATCAGGTAGCCATCGTAGTCGGCGCTCCCGACCGGAGAAAAAGACAATTGGTTGACATAAAAATCCCGCGTAGCGGATTTATTCCGCATCGGCAATTTGGGATGAATCTCTGTGAGCATAGCTTTGAAATGGTAGTGGTTTTGGTGTGCGGATGCTTTACCTGTTGGCAGCTTTACCATTATTCCGCAACCCTGATTTTGACCACTACTTTTTTATCGGGTAAATGTCCGCCGGTAGTGATGTTGGGGCGGTGCGCATCAGCCGGGAAAAAGAGAAAGAACACGCCCGGTTTCGCATTGTAAAAAGTGCCTTCACCGGAATAGTTCACCAAATCTTTTGCCGCATCAAACGGCATGGTAACGGCAAGGCTGTTAGCCGGTGCCACACCGATGATTTCTTCTCCGCTAATGACGCTTTGCAGGTCAATGTATTGTTGGTGCGACTCCCATTTTGTGCTGTCTTTGTCTTTGGTGTTGTTGTTGGTAATGGTGGCAAACACATTATCGCCATCAATGATGTATTTGCCCACGGGCAGGCTGTCGAGGTGGTGTTCTTTCAAAAACAAAAATGCTTTGTCCCAATAGTCTTTGTGCTTTGCATATTGCTGCGCAAATGCTTCTTTATTAACGGAAGCATGCGGCTCCATCCGCAACCCGTTGAGCCATTCTTTTTGATCAAACCAGTGTGTTGTTGCTTTGTTGTTGTGTTGCATAGGTTCTGTTTGCGCAAGTACTACCTGAGAGGTCAACAACAGGAGAAGTACAGCAAAAAACAAATTTATTCGATTCATCGTTTCGGATTTATTCACATTCAATTTCAAGACAGTTTATCTCTAATCCACCCTTATTCAGCCAGGGCTTCAAATTGCCGTTTTTCATACACCAATGGCTTGTTGCCCACTGCCAGCAGGGTAATGATAGCGGATAACAACAATGAACCCGCCATAAAGATATACGAAGCGCCAAAACCACCGGTCGTACCGTTGAGATAACCAACGATATAAGCGCCTGCAAAAGAGCCGAGCGCACCCAGGCTGTTGATCAGCGCGATGGCGCCTGCCGTTACATTGGACGGCAAAAGTTCGGTGATCAGGGCAAAGAAAGGTCCGTAAGGAGCATACATCGCCGCGCCTGCCACAACCAGCAATACAAACGACAACCAAAAATGCGTGGAACCGGTAAGGTACGAGGCATAAAAGGCAAGCGATGCCACCAACAAAAACGGCCAGATAAACACTTTGCGGTTGACTGTTTTATCAGAAAAATAAGAAGCTGCCAGCATACCGATAATGGCAAACGCATAAGGCAAGCGACGACAGCCAGCCGGTTTGGATGATATCCATCTGCGGCGCCGCTTTGATGATAGATGGCAGCCAGATTACAAAGCCATACACGCCAATATTCCACAAAGCATATTGCAGGCAAAGCAGTATGACAATGCGCGAACTGAAAGCTGCAGCATAGTTTTTCACCGGTTTTATTCCCTGCTGTTCAGCTTCCAGAGCTTGGGCCAATGCGGTTTTATCGTCATCTGCCAGCCACATCGCATCGGCGGGTTTGTCGTTCACCAGTCGCCACCAGAAAAATGCCCAGATAATGGCGGGCAATCCTTCCCAGATAAACATCCACCGCCAGCCCACGGCATCAATGAGGTAGCCTGATAAAATGGACATCCACAATATGGTAACGGGATTGCCCAGGATGAGAAAGGTATTGGCGCGCGAGCGTTCGTTTTTGGTAAACCAGCGGCTGAGCAAAATGAGCATGGCGGGCATCACGGCACTTTCTACCACGCCGAGCATAAACCGGATGACGAGGAGCAACGGGATGTTGCTGACCATGCCGGTTGCCATTGCCAGTGCGCCCCACAAAATGAGCGACCAGAAGATGAGTTTTTTTGCGCTTTTGTTCGCAGCATAGTGCGCGCCGGGTATCTGGAAAAAGAAATAACCCAGGAAAAACAGGGAGCCCAGCAACGAGGACGTGGCCGCCGTGATGTGCAGGTCTTTTGCCATTTCACCAGCGGCGGCAAAGCCAAAATTTGCCCGGTCGAGATACGCGAGGCTATACGTGATAAACGCCACCGGGATGAGCCGGTACCAGCGCTGCGGAGCCAACTTCGTTACCATACGATCGGTTTTATAATCATGCGGAATGGTTCAACGATGAAAAATGTGTATTCCCAAAAAACACTAACTGAAAATCCGGTCGTGCGAGCGCTTGTCGTTCCACTGCGGCGTTGGTTCAAAATAGCTTTTGTCGGACGGATGCAGGTGCTGTTTCACTACGTCGTCATTCAGTTCAATGCCCAATCCCGGCGCGGTAAGCGGCAGGTTGGCAAAGCCTTTGGTAATCAGTTTTCTGCCATCGGTGGTTTTCACCAGGCTTTCCCACCACGGCAGGTCAATAGAGTGATGTTCCAGCGCTAAAAAGTTTTGCGTAGCTGCCGCGCAATGCACACTCGACATAAACGAAATGGGCGTTCCCGCCTGGTGCATTGCCATCGCAATGCCATTCTTCTTCGGCATAGTCGGCAATGCGCTTTGTTTCGAGCAGCCCGCCCGATGAAGCCAGGTCCGGGTGAATGATGTCCACTGCGTGTTTGTCAATCAGCGGTTTAAAATTTTTCAAAAGATAAATATCCTCACCGGTGAGGCAAGGCGTTTCGAGTGCGTCACTCAACGTTTTCCATTGGTCGGTCAGTTCCCACGAAATCACGTCTTCCAGCCACGCCAGCCGGTATTTTTCAATCGCTTTTCCCAGCCGGATGCCATTGTTCACATCAAAATGCCCGTAATGGTCGGTGGATAACGGGACAGCATAGCCGAGCATGCTTCTTACATTTTCTACCAATCCCGCCAGCACATCCAGTCCTTTATCGGTGATTTGAATTTGGGTAAAGGGATGCGCCGTATTGCCATACGACATATAATTACTTTGGTCGCCCCACTGCTGCAGATCGCCTTTGTCGTTTTGCCAGAATTGATCGTTGACCAGCGTTCCCGGTTTGCCTTTCAGTTCACCAATGCTCAGGTCCATTTTCAGCCAGGTATAACCCTGGTCGTTGATGCGGTAGTCCATCAGTTTTTTCTGTTCTTCCGGCGAGCCGGCTTCGGGCGTATCGGCATAGAGCCGTATTTTATCACGGTATCTTCCGCCAAGCAGTTGCCACGCCGGCACGTTGTACGCTTTGCCGCAAATATCCCACAGCGCCATTTCCACGCCGCACACACCGCCCGCCTGCCGGCTTTGCCCGCCAAACTGCTTGATGGATTTGAATACCTGTTCAACGTTGCAGGGGTTTTGCCCCAGCAAGCGGCTTTTCAGCATCAGCGCGTAGCGTTCGTCGGCACCGTCGCGCACTTCGCCCAGCCCATAGATGCCCTGGTTGGTATCAATGCGGATGATGGCGGTGCGCCCCAACACAGTGGTAACGCAGTAGCGCATGTCGGTGATTTTGAGGTCGGATGGCGAAGAAAAGCGACGCACGTTTTGGGTGCTTTGCGCAATGAGGTCTTCTACCGGTGACAACAAAAAGGCGCTGCCGAGCGTGATGCCGCCAAAGGCTGATTTTTTGAGAAAAGAACGGCGCGGATTGTCGTTGTCTGGTTGGTTTGTGTTTTTGGCTGCTGTTGCTTCGGCATCAACGTCTGTGAGCCCCAGCTTTTGCAAATACTTTTGAGAAGGAGTCATGATGGTAGTACTGTTTTAATGAGCAATCGTAGAATGAAATCTGGAAAAACGTGTGGCTTACCAGGTGCGGTCTTTCATGTAGGCATCCAGTTCGGCTTTCGACATGGGCAGGTCTTTTTTAGCGCCGATCCATTGCAGGAAATCTTTTTTGATGTCTTCGGTCCATTGTGTGTCTATCTGCCCCGGCGTGTACTTGCCTTCGCGCAGCCGCTGGTGACCAAAAGCGTCTCTCAGTTGCACAAATTCAGAGTTTAATACAAGGTCTTCCACAAAGGGAGCGGGTATAAACACGATGCCGCCTTTTTTGGCCAGGATCACATCGCCGGGCAGGACCGTAGCGCGACCTATGCGGATGGGAACGTTGATGCCGGAGAGCATCATCTGCTGAATGTAAGACGGGTCGTAACCTTTTACCCAGCCGTTGAATCCTTTGATGTCTTCGAGCCCTTCAATGTCGCGCACCGCACCGTAAAACACAACGCCCTTGCCGCTTTTGGCAAAAATGGCATTGCCGAGGTTGTCGCCGATGAGCGTGCCGTCAATTACTTTTCCATAGCTGTCGGCTACGTAGATGTCGCCGTTTTGCAACACGTCAATGGGCCAGGAATTGGTGGCGCCAATGCGGCCTTCGCCTTTGCCTTTTTCTTTGATGAGGTTGTCTAAATCGGGGCGTGCCGGCATGTATTGTGCCGTCACCGCGCGACCCACCATCACCGAGTCGGGACGGATGATGGTCCAGTCGCCTTCAAACTGGTTGTGGTAGCCTTTGTTGCGCAGGTAGCCCCACGCTTCTTCAAGCGACACTTTTTTCAACCGGTCCAGGTAGCGGTCGGCAGCTTTGGGACGCCCATCGGCAAAGCGTTCGCCCTTCCAGTCGGGCGTCATCATTTTGATCTGGTCGGCAGTGAGTGAAACTTGTTGGGAAAACAGCGGGATGGCAATACTAAAAAAGAAAGCAACGCAGTAAAATTTGCGAATCATATGGCGATGTTTATTGAAAATGGAAAAGCAATATCGTATCGTCAAAGTAAATTAATTTTTAAAAGGCTACAATGTTCCGTTTGAAAAGAAAGCATTGAATTTGGATAAAATGATATTGAAGATAAATAAACAAAAGCCGGTTCCACGCCGTGCGCTTCATGCGTTGGTAGTTTACCGTCAGGCATTTACTTATTATTACCGGCTTACTTTTCCTGTCAGCATCGTGAAGGAATGCGGGGGAAAGCGATAAGTGAATGTATTTCCTGTTACAGAAACAGATGGTTGTTCTACCGTATGAACCAATTCTTTCGAAAAGTCATTACCGGCTTTTACATCGGGACCGTTGACTTCATACACAGAAAATTTACCGGCAAATGCGCCATTCTGCGAAGTAATGTCTGTGGCAATGGCTTCTTCCTTATTTCGGTTCACAACACACAGCGTAACTTCTCCATTTTGATAGGTAGCCGACACATCGAGATAAGGCACATGGCTAAGCTGTGCAGTAGTTTCGCCAAGTCCTAAGTTGTAGCGTTCGGTATTGTATTCCTTACACTCCACAAACGCATCGAGCGATGTGCCCGACACATGGTTGGCAAACAGTTCCAGCGGAAAGAAAATCGTTTGCCGGAACATGCCTGTTTCGTTGGTAAAAATAGGCGCGATCACATTCACCAGTTGTGCCATGTTTGCCATTTTTACCACATCGGCATTGCGGACGAATGCATTTAAAAAACCAGCGATTACCAGTGCGTCTTCAAGGTTGTATTTTTCTTCCAGCGCGTTTTTGCCGGTTGCGCTTGCGCCACGCCTTGCGCGGTACCACACGTTGTATTCGTCCCAGGCGATATACACCGGGTTGCGGTCGCCGCGGTTAGCGGTTTGCATTGCCTGCGCAATCATGCCTTTGATAATTTTGGTGCGTTGCTCCAGCACAAGCGGCGATGCCACAAAATTGTAATAATTAGAATCCGGATTGCCCACGTACATGTGGATGGCGATGTAGTCGATCACATCCTTCAGTTCCGACAACACGGTTTGGTTCCAGTGGTCGGGATCGGCACCGGCGCGATAGTTAGACGAACCGGCGGCAACCAGCTTGATGCCCGGCGAGGTACGCACCATCAGCTTGGCAGCTTCGCGTGCTTTTTTCACATAATCTTCCGCACTCAGATGCCCCATCTGCCAGGGTCCATCCATCTCGTTGCCAAGGCTCCAGTATTGGATGTTCCAGGGTTTGGCAAAACCGTGTTTTTTCCTCAGTTCGGCGTAATAAGGACCTTCTTTCACGTTGCAATATTCTACCCAGCGGCGGGCTTCTTCAATGGTTCCCGTACCCATATTGACGGAGAAATATGGCTCGCTGCCAATTTCCCTCACATACTGCATGAACTCATTGGTACCAAAGAGATTGGACTCGAGTGTGCCCCAAGCCAGTTCGAGCCGTGGGATGCGTTCTTCTTTGGCACCAACGCCATCGAGCCACTGGTAGTTGGATACGAAATTGCCACCCGGGTAGCGGATAAGGCTGGGGTTCAATTGTTTTACGGCTTTCATTACATCGGTACGAAATCCATTCTTGTCGGACAAGCGGTTGCCGGGGTCGTAAATGCCACCATACACACACCTGCCCAGGTGCTCCACAAAGTTGCCATAGAGGTGCGGATCTACCTCACCGATAGTGCGGTCGAGGTCTATTTTGATGCGGGCGTTCTGCGCCCCGGCAGCAGTACAAATCATTGACACAAAAAGAACAGGAACAAGCGATTTCCAAAGAAAAAGACCTTTCGTCATAAGTATCGTTTTTATAGAAATTTTACTAGCCATCGTTTGCTAAAAATAAGTTGTTGAACCCGTAACCGGGCATACGGCATAGGGCATGTTGTAAACGTCGTTTTGCACTAATAAAATGCTTCTGCAATGATCATTTGCTTTCCCCATTTTGCAGAAAAATTATCATTTATCCGAAATAAAAATCCGGAGACAAGACGGGAAAAGGTCATGACTCCGGATACAAATCAATTTGTTAGCACCTTCCTGTTGGTCAGCGGGTAGTTATGCGATCGCATCTGTCGTCCAGTTGCCATTCACCAGCCTCAGCAAATGCAGCGGGTTGCTGTTTTGCAACGCTTCGGGCAATAGGGCATCAGGGAACGACTGGAATGCAACTGGCCGTACAAACCGGTAAATTGCCGCTGTGCCCACGCTCGTTGCCCGCCCGTCGGTTGTTGCGGGGAATGGTCCGCCGTGCTGCATGGAATGGCAGACTTCTACTCCTGTCGGGTAACCGCCGTAAATAACACGCCCGGCTTTTTCAGTGATGATCTGTACAATGGATACCAACGCATTTGCATCAGCATCCGTGGCGTGGATGGTAGCGGTCAGTTGCCCTTCCAACGATTGCAACGCAGTGTGCAGTTCGGCATCGTCTTTACAAAGCACCAACAAGGTAGCCGGACCAAAAATCTCTTCCGAAAACTGTTTTTTGATGATAAAATCTGCCCCGCTGATTTGGTGAACCACCGGCTGGGCTTCGTAGCGTTCGGCATTGGGCGCAGTGTCTGCTGTTGCCAGTACGGTAATTTCATGTGCACCCTGAAAACTGCTGACGCCTTCATAATACGCTTTGTGGATATTTTTATTCAGCATGGAGGCAGGTTGTGTCGCCATCATTTGTTCGGCAAAGGCATTGCGGAATTCTGTCGCTGCATCACTGTCTGTCATGAGTATCAAACCAGGGCAGGTGCAAAACTGACCTGCGCCCAGCACGACCGATGCCGCCAGGTTTTTGGCAATAGAATCTTTTGATTGACGGAGTGCGCTTTCCATGATCACAACCGGGTTGATAGCGCTCATTTCGGCAAACACGGGGATGGGATCGGGACGCGATACGGCGGCTGCGAACAACTTCATGCCGACATTCCGCGAACCGGTAAAACCAACGGCTTTGATCACCGGGTGTTTCACCAGGTTTTCCGAGTCGGTATGCGACAGGTAAACAGAGGAGAAAACACCCTCGGGCATTCCGGTTTCTTTTGCTGCTTTCACAATCGCTATGGATACCAGCTCGTTGGTGCCGGGATGCGAGGAATGCGCTTTCACAATCACGGGCAGCCTGCCGCCAGTGCAGAAGCTGTATCGCCGCCGGCGGTGGAAAATGCCAGCGGGAAATTGCTCGCCCCATATACGGCAACAGGTCCTATGGGAATCAGCATGCGCCGCAAATCTGCTTTGGGCAATGGTTTGCGGTCGGGCAATGCCGTATCGATGCGGGCATCTACCCACCAGCCATCGCGGAGCAACTGCGCAAACAACTGTAGCTGTCCACAGGTGCGTGCGCGTTCGCCGGTAATGCGGGCTGCCGGCAACGCCGACTCCTGCGAGCAGCGTTCGATGAGCGCATCGCCCAAGGCATAAATTTCTTCCGCTATTTTATCTAAAAAATCGGCGCGCTTTGCCGCAGAAACCTGTTGATAAACCGGAAACGCTTTGCGGGCAAGATCGAGCACGTTGTTAAGCTCTTCCGTGGTGGCCATGCGCAAAATCACCTTGCAAATAATCGTTGGTTACGGGTGCAAATGCCCTGAATGTCTCTTCGCCCTTCGCACTGTTTTCAAAACCGATAAAGTTCTTGCCTTGTAATATCATATTGGGTTGTTTAATGCTGTGTAATTTTTTAAATAATTTTTAATACCGTGGCCTTACGGTTTCCTGTTACCCCGATTCCTCTGACTTTACTTACACCGCAAGGGCAAGTGCAGGTTCTGAATCGGCATACGCCTGCAATTCTTTGTTTTTCACAAAAGGTCCCATAGTGAATAACAGGATTATAAGCCCAACGGAACACATTACGCCAAAGCCTACAAACAGTACATTGTAAGCAGCGGTATAATTGTAAGCAGCAGACACATACACCAGCGTAATGCCCGACAACGACTGAAAAATAGCGCCACCAATGCCGTTGCCGATACAGGCGAGACTCCATGCTGAAGCGGCTGCACTTTTGGGCACCACATCTGCCGTAAGTGCCAGCGCATTGGCGGTATAAGACGTATAGCCAAAACCCGACAAACCAAAGATAATAAATGCCGACATGGGCGTAATCACGACCAAAGGCGCAACCAGCAAAGGCAGACACATAATGATACCCGACAAGCCGCCAGTGCAATCTTGCGGGCGCGGGGATCGGCTACGCCCCGGCGGATAATAAACTGGGTAAAATAACCGCCTACAATGTTGCCGGCGTCTGCCATGATAAACGGGATCATCGCATACCAGCCGATCGTTTTTAGGTCCCAATGATGCACATCCACCAGGTACCTGCCGATCCAGAAGGTTACAAAATACCACACCGGCTCAATAAAAATTTTTGCCAGTAACAGCCGGGAAACAAACCTGTTTTTGATAAGTTTCATGGCGGGTATCGTCTTGCTTTGGCTTCTTTTACCGAATGTTTCGGCGTGTAGTAAGCAAACCAAAAAACTACGAGCCACAGGTAGCCAAACACCGCCAAAATGATAAAGGTAGACTGCCACCCATAGCGCGACTCATCACAGCAATGAGCGGCGGCACCACGATGGCACCCAGTGCCGAGCCGCTGTTAAAAATGCCCGATGCGGTAGAGCGCTCGTGCGGCGGAAACCACTCGCTGGTAAGCTTTAGCGCAGCCGGCCAGTTGCCCGCTTCGCCAATGCCCAGCAGGAAGCGGCAGACACCAAACTGCAGGGGCGTAACAGCAAAGGCGTGAAACAGCCCTGCCGTGGTCCAGAATGCCATGCATACCGAGTAGCCGATACGGGTACCCAGTTTATCGATCACCAATCCCGAAAAGGCGTTTGACAACATGTAGGCGATGAAAAAAGCGGTGCCAATGTATCCAAAAGCATCATCGGGTATCATCTTCCGCAAATCGCCATCGGCGCTTAAATAGTTGAAGGAAAGCCGGTGAACATAATTGAGAAAGGTGGCGAAAAAAGCAAACGCAATCATCACCCATCGCATCTTCAGCGGACTGTCCTGTTGAGAGTCAATCGTTGCTTCCATATCATTTTATTTCGCTTCGGTAACGGTAAGCGTAGTTTGTAATCGGATGTCTTCAGAAGAACTGCCTACCATGATATCAAACGCGCCGGGTTCTGTAATAAAACGGTGTGTTGTTTCATCATAAAAAGAAAGCTTGTTTGCCGGCAACAGGAAGGATACTGTTTTGGTTTCGCCCGGTTGCAGCGACACGCGTTCAAACCCACGCAACTCTTTCGAAGGGCGTTGTACACTTGCCTTCACATCGTGCACATACAACTGTACCACTTCATCGCCGGCACGCTTGCCGCTATTGGTTACCTGCATCTGAACCGTTACGTTTCCGGACGTATCTATTTGTGGTTGCGAGAGAGAAAGATTGTGATATGAAAAAGTGGTATAGCTCAGTCCATGACCAAAAGGAAACAATGGTTTTCCCTTCAGGTACATATAGGTAAATCCTTTTGAAATATCATATTCATCCTGCGGGGGCACCTGCGCTTCCGAAGCATACACGGTATACGGCAATTTGCCGCCGGGATTCACATTACCCCATACCACATCGGCGATGGCATTTGCACCCTGCTCGCCACCCCACCATGCTTCCACAATGGCAGGCGCTTTTTCTTTGATGGCAGGAATGGTTAGAGGACCAGCATTCATCAACACCACCACGGTGCGCGGGTTGGCTGCGATAACAGTGTTGAACAGTTCTTCCTGCCCTTCGGGCAATGCCAGCGAAGTGCGGTCGAGTCCTTCAGCTTCCACGTCGAGCGTAGTACCGAGATACAAAACCACCGCATCTGCTTTGCGGCGGCAACAGCTGCCGCATTTGCCAGTTCTTTCGCTTTATCAAACACTTTACTGCTACCGGCTTCTTCTTGTTTCCGGCGTGAAGGAGGAAGCTGCGCGCCTTTGGCAAATACAACGTGTAATGGCATTGCCTGCGCGGTTGTTCATGCCTTCAAGTGGCGTGATGGCCTGCTATTGGTTTGCCACTGTAGCCACCGGCAGTAAACACATCGGCATGCGGACCAATAACAGCGATGGTTTTGATGTTGTTTTTATTAAAAGGAAGGACATTGTTTTTATTGGTTAACAACACAATCGATTCCTGTGCTTCGCGCAATGCCAGTGCCAGGTGATCTGCATTGCCAATGACGGACAACGGGATGTTGCTGAACGGCACCTGCGCCGCCGGGTCAAATTCACCCAACAAAAAACGGTCGCGCATCACGCGGAAATACGGCATCGTTCAGGCGCTCTTCGGGCAGCAAGCCCTTGCTTTACCGCAGCGGGAATGTATTCCATAAATTCACGGTCGGAGAAATCGCAGCCGGCAAGTAAGGATTGTGCCACCGCTTTTTCATACTACATCTGTCCTTTTTCGTGGCCGTTCACCATGCTTTTAACACCACCAAGGTCAGACACCACAAAACCTTTAAAGCCCCAGTCGTCTTTTAAAATATCGGTGAGCAACAGTTTGTTGATGTTGTTAGGCGTTCCATTGATCGCGTTGTAGGATGCCATTACCGATTGGGCTTTGCCTTCTACAATGCAGTCTTTAAAATGCGGCAGCCAGTATTCGTGCAGCATGCGTTCGCTCACGGTGGCAGACAAAGCCTGCCGGTTAGCTTCCACATTGTTTACGGCATAATGCTTTAATGTAGAGACGAGCTTGAGATAATGCGGGATCGTTGCCCTGCAAACCTTTTACATACGCCACACCGATACGGCCGGTGAGGTAAGGGTCTTCGCCAAAACATTCATTGATGCGTCCCCAATATGGATTGCGACTGATGTTGATGACCGGTGCGCGGTAAATCAATCCTTTTTTATCTCCTTCAAAATTGGGGTCCTGTGCCAGCCATTGTAGATGGCGCGGGCTTCGTCGGAGATGGCGGTTGCCACTTCGTTCATCAATTGTAGATCCCAGGTAGCAGCGGCGGCAATAGATACGGGAAACATGGTGGTAGGACGGTTCCATACCACGCCATGAAGGCATTGGTTCCATTTGTCGGAGAGATATGAAAACGCTCAATTCCGGCGCCACATGATTGAGAAAAGCGGCTTTTTCTTCCAGCGTCATCCGCGACATCAGGTCGTGCACGCGTGCTTCAACGGGCTGTGTGGAATCAAGATAAACGGCTTCGTTTGGATGCTTGCGCACACAGTACTTGTGCAGAAAACAACAACACATCAGCAATATTTTTTGTAAAATGCAATACGTCAGGTAATATTTTCAGGACGGTGTAAATAATCGTAGAGTAAAATATAGTTGACAAATGAGAAGGGTGTTCCAGTAATAACCTGCAATAAGCATTTTTGAAGGTTTTCCTCATACCATGGAGGCAACCGACACAAGAGTTTCTTTTCTCTGGAAACTGCGAGTGGATTCTGCAATGCCCTGCCCAGGCCAAACCATTCCACCCGCATACATCGCCTTCCTTCCAAATGTATTTGTTCGCCAAAACTGAAAGCATCGGCACCAAAAAAATGAACATGTGCCTGCAACGGCAGCCGATGGCCGGGATATTTAAAATGATGATGCTCCAGGTTGGGTAGGCTGTGTGCCATGTTATTTTGCCGACTGAATGTTCTTATCCAGATAACATCTTCTCTTGCGGCTCATGCTCACTGTTCCTTTCACATCGTCAAAATCATGCATTCAACGCCAGTTCGGGACCGATGGCGCAACTTCGTAATTTGGAAGGCGCGAGGTACAGATAATTTTTTTTTCCATCACATGATCAGAAAACTCGTTGCCGGTGGTAAAACCAATTCGCCAGGGTTTGCCGTTTTTATCAATTATATATATGCCCGCCACTTCGGGTTCTTCGCCGCCATCGTTGCCAAAGGCGGGAATGTCAAACGTTTCTTTATGCGCACGCAAGCTTCGCCGGTGCCTTTGTAAAACCATTCTGGCTGCACACCAACAGTTCCTTTTGCCGGATGCCCGCCATCAAGCCCCCACTGGTACATTTGCATGCTGTCGGTGAGTTTTGTTCGTGGCCTGATGCATCATCTGCCGGTTAAGCGCGCTGTTTTTATGTGTAAGTCCGGTGCCCGATACAATGCAGGCAGCCTGGTTTTGCGGATGGTCAAACGATGGCAACAATTCCATTCGCTGTTGCCGTTATATACTTCATCGTAAGCAAGTGTTTCGTTGGAAATGCGGGATGCAACCAATGTATGCAGCGTTTGCTGTTGTCGAGAGCATCCAACGCAAGTTGGTAAACAGAAGTAACATTGTGTAGCATAAGGAGCAAGGCTCCTTCACCAATGCTACGCGCCTCCCTTGTTCGGGATGTACCAGTTGCACCAAGCGAATATTTTCTTTCATAAATCATGAAGTTTTTCAGAAGTAGACAACCAGTTAAGGTCGAAAAAGGCCATTTTCCCGTGTGGGTGCAACCACTTTACTGTATGAATTGACCGTTATTTTATTTGTAAATCCTGATGTTTTCCGGGCTATGGATGGTTCTGTTTTTTATACAGTTATCCAGCCTCCATCTACTGAAAAACATCCGCCCGTGGCATAGCTGACGCCGGGCTGGCGAGGTAGAAGCGATGCCGCCGATTTCGTACAATTCGCCCCAGCGACCCATCGGTATTTTGACTATAAAGGCATTGTATTTTTCAGGATCGTTGGTGAGCGGCAGGTTGAGATCGGTAGCAAAGGGTCCGGGCAAAATGGCGTTTACGTTAATATCTTCTTTTGCCAGTTCCATGGCCAGCGAGCGGGTAAGCTGCAACATGGCGCCTTTGCTCGTAGCATAAGGCGTGCGCTCGGGAATGGCCGTTACCGACAGCATTGATCCAATGTTGATGATGCGTCCATAGCCGTTTTTTTTCATCACCGGCACCACTTCCCGGCAGGCAAGCCATGAACCGGTTACATTTACCTGCTGCACTTTGTTAAATCTTCGAGCGATAAATCTTCAATGCTACCGCGGATATTGATGCCTGCCGAATTGATCAGGATGTCAATTTTACCAAAATGTTCAACGGTATTTTGTACCGTTTCTTTTATGCTTTCTTCACTAGTAACATCGCAGTATGTGCTCATGCACTCAACACCATATTGCTGCATGAATGCATTTGCTGCCGCTTCTCCGTTTTCACCTTCGGAGCGGGCAGCAATGCAAATAGCCCGCTCCGGCTTCTGCAAGGGCTTTTGCCATTGCCAGACCAAGCCCCGGTTGCCGCCGATTACCAACGCCACCTGACCATTAAGCTTAAATAAATCAAAAATCTTTTGTTCCAATAATTGTTGTTACGGTTGAATATATTGAGTTGATCAGTAGTAAACGGGCGTAAACAGGCAGGCATTTTTTTCCATTGAATAACAATTGAAAACCTGCTACTGAAACGTTCTGCTTGCTGCGCAATTGCGCCTTTACCATTTATTCAACAATATTAAACTGGTCGAGGTAGTCGTCTTTTAGGGTAAGCCCACGCCCGGTTTATTGTCATCGAGTTGCAGGTAACCGTTTTCGGCAATGGCTTCGCCATCGAAAATATACCAGAACATTTCGTTGCCTACTTCAATTTCTGTCTGCGGAAAATATTCGGCCATCGGTGAGGCAAAGGAGCTCATCACCACATGCAGGTTGTGCATCTGCCCGCCATGCGGAATCACTTCCACGCCATGCAGATGCGCCATGTTGCAGATTTTTTGCGCCTCGGTAAAACCGCCTACGCGGTTGGTATCGAACTGAAAAATATCAAGTGCATTTGCCTGTAGCAAATCGTAAAAACCAAAGCGCGTGTATTCGTGTTCGCCGCCCGAAAAAGGAATATCGGTATATTGTTTCAACTGGGCAAAATTGTGAATTTCATCGGGCAGCAACAGTTCTTCTGCCCAGCGCAGATTGTAAGGTTCCAGCGCCTTCAAAAATTGTTTGGCATACACAAAATTGAAGCCCATATATGCTTCCAGCATAATGTCCACATCGTCGCCTACGGTATCCCGCACCACTTTCACCATCTCGATATTTTTCTTCATGCCGGCTTTGCCTTCTGTAAGCGGATAGCCACAGCGAAGCTTCATGCCGGTAAAACCCTGCGATTTAAAATCGGCGGCTTCTGCCTGCAGGCTGTCGAGATCGCGGGTATAGAGACGGCTATAATAGGTTTTGATGGCTGGCTTGGTGCGCCCGCCCATCAGCATGAACACAGGCTGGTTCATCACCAATCCCTTGATATCCCACAAGGCAATATCGAGCGCGCTGATGGCGGCGATCACGGCGCCTTTTCGTCCATACGCCACCGAAGAGCGGTACATTTTTTCATACAGGTATTCGGTATTGAGCGGGTTTTCGTTGATGAGTAATGACTTTAACTTGGAATCAATGATGAGTTTGGTCACATCGGGGCATAAGCCGGCATTGCCAATGCCCACATGACCTTCATCGGTTTCCATTTCTACCACCAGCCAGCTAAAAAAACGAAAGGGTGCCTGCGAATCTTCCTGGAAAGGCAGGGCGCTGAGTGGAGTGGCAAAAATGGTGTCGGCTGTTTTTACCGGGCCTTTCCATTGGTACAATTTTGTTCTGACCGCTGTAATTTTCATGTCAATTGTTTGATGTCTGAGATTGGTTATTTTCTTAATGCCTGATGCATCCTTGCCTGGCGTTGTTTGCACCCGGCAAGGATGTTTTTTTACTACCAGGAATATTGTATGAGCGAAACGGCCTGCCTTGGCATGTCAACGTGCAATTCAGCTTTGCCATCTTTACGGTTATCCATTCGGGCGACGTATATAACTGCAACTGCCCGGCTTTTTCCAACGCGGCAACCTGCTCTGCGGTTGGGTTTTGGGCGATCCCATTGTTTTCCAGGCGGTATAAGAGTTGCTGAACTGCTGATCAATGCGATAATGACGCAGCATTACTTTGCCATCGGGCAAACCCGTCATTTGAAGGGTTACCGGTGTGGCAGGTGGAGTGAGGTCATTGTTGTCGTGATAGTTCCAGACCATTACCGTAGCGCTGTGGTCGTCCCTGGCGGCAAGTGCATTCACATCGGGTTGGCTTCCCCGCACGCTCGAGTCGAGGATGCTTGCATAATTGTAAGCGAGGTTTTTACCCACTTCCACGCGGTCGCCCTGCATCATACCAAACATCCGAAATACGTTTAGCACCGGTTTGTCAACGCCGTTGGTGGCAAGGTCTCTAAAGCCGCGAAACCAGGGTTGGTTTTCAAATTCAAATGCCCAGGTAACGGCTCCCTGCAGGTTTACGCCGCGGTTCTCTGCCAGGTCGTATTTGCGGGCAAATGAAGCGGCGGTATAGCTGGAATACATGGTGCCGTTTCGGTAAGCATTCTGCGGGTTAAAGTCTTCGGAACAGGCGGCGCAACCTTCAGGGTCAGACTCGCCGATGATGATGGGCAGATGCCTGAGCGACGGATAGGAAGCCGCGATGCGGAAGCCTGTGTCAATGTCGCGCAACTGCTTGCCCACATTCATCTGCACCATTCCATTCACCACTTTGGGTTCGCCCTTGGCGTGAAAGGTAATGAGGTCGAGCGGCGAACCTTTTTGCCCCGTCACATAGTTTTTCCCATTCACCACATGGTCTAAGAATTTGTTCATGAAAATAGCGGCACTATCCCAGCCCGGGCCGGTGATTTCCGGACCACCAATTTTTGCCGTAGGCAACGCTCTTTTTACCGCGTCGGCGCAATAGTCGTACAGCTTGATGTATTCGTCGGTGGTTCCTCTCCAATAGCCGATGTTGGGCTCGTTCCATACTTCCCAATACCAGGATTCCACTTCTTCTTTGCCATACCTGTCCACGCTATGTTTTACCCATTCGTACACCAGGGTAGCAAACTTTTTATAGTCTTTGGGAGGATATGCCCAGCCGGTAAAAATGGTTCCGTATTTCTGCTCGGGTCCCCAGTTGTGCTTGTAAGGCTGCGGCTTGCTTGACAAGGCTTCGGGCATAAATCCAATTTGCGCAATGGGCTTCATGCCCCTGTCGATATACGTATCGAAAATGCTGTCGATGATGCGCCAGTTATACACGGGTTTGCCTTTTGCATCTTCTGTATAGGCATTGGTTGAGCCCCATTTCAAAGCCGCTTCGCCATCACCGGTTACCAGCAGGCTGTGCACGCGTACATTCACCGGCACCTTGCTGAAGCTTGAGATTTCGGTCAGTAGCTTTTTGCCGTCTTTCATGTAGGTATAGTTCGGCTCGTCGTATCCGAAATATGCCCAGATGGGTTTGAGATCGCCCTTTTTGGCATTGAAATTCACGTCTATCTTTACCGGTTCTCCTGTATCTGCTTTTGGTTTGGGCAAAACTATTGCCACCCAAAACGGCAAAGGAAGCCGACAAGAAAAGTGCTTTGCTAATTTGTGCTACACGGTTGTAATTCATAATGTAATTCTGAACTTTGATTGAATCGTTAGGTGATAAAAAAAGACTGCTGGAACAGTCTCGGCATCGTCAGCCCATGTGCAGGCAATACGGGATTAAAAGTACACACTAAGTGTAAGAATTCTACTGTTTTTTGGTTGCGGTGCCTGTAGTACCTGCGGTAGTTGCTTTGTTTGTTGTGTGGTTGTTTGTTGGTTCTGTGGCGAAACGGATAACATAGCCTAACAGCAACAGGATTACTCCCTTTACAATGTCATAAAGGAGGGGATGTCTTTTGGTCCAATCGCCTTTTGCTTTTTTTTCTTCTTTTTGATAAGATGTTGTATCGTAAAAATGTTTGCCCTCGGGTCGTATTTGAACAAAGCAACTCGTTTCCTGGTTGGTAAGCCAATGCCTGCTTAGCAATTTCAGGTGCTGATGACTCGTTACCATCTCTATACAAAGCGTATAAATGGTATGGTGAGGAATGTGTAACTGATCCGACAACCATTTTGAATCAACACCCGTTGGGTGCGCATAGGTTTGTTGTAAGATTTTGTCTTTGATGTCAAAAGGTTTCATTATTGTTATGAGTTGGTTTTAAAAGATTTCCCAACAACTTTTTTGCTATCAACATGGCGGAAACTTATCTTTTGTTGTCAACGTAGCCGGCTGCTATCGAAAGCACATCTGCAACAGCTAACAACTACGTTTTTGCGCAAAGAACAGGAAATGTAAAAGTTGCCTTCAGCACAATACTTCCCGGTTTTTACCTCTCTCAGTTGTCGAAATATTCCAGTACGGGGATCATTTCGGTGATGGCAGTCTGTTTCTCATAACGACTTCCTTCATAAGTGTTTTCAAGGCTGATGCGCAGCACATCGCCTTCTATCACAGGCACCGGCTCAATGGCAATTTCCTGCCACATGTTGAAGTAATCATTGGCGTAATAAGTGCCGATGCGCTCCTCATTGTGAAAAACGGTAAACGAGCGCACCCGGTTGTGGCTGTCGTACACGTTGCGCGACTTGCCGTAGCCGTTTTTCATGCGCAAGGCCACGCATTGCACGTTGTTCATCGTGGCAAAGCCGGAAGTAAAAGTGAAGTCAATGAACTGGTTGCCGCCCGTTTTGCCAATCCACGCGGTATTGTCGTTGTAGTCCAGCATGTTCGATGGGGTATAGCTGGTGGTTTTGTAATCGGGTTGTGTGTTAGTGGCTGTCACGGTTACATAAGCGTTGGCGTTGAGCCGTTTGCGTTCCAGCCTCGTGGTGCTGCGGGCCGCGGGTTTGTTTACCAGAAACAAAATGGCTACTACAAACACCAGCGCTGCCAGCGGAAGAAAAAAAGCGGAATAGCTCAGGCGGTATTTTCGAAACGCTACCCAGGCGCCCGTGACCACGCCCACCAGCAAGCCGAGCAATCCCCACATGAGCCAGACGTTCACGCCTTCGGAAAGAAACAGCAGGTTGTCAAGAAACAAAAAGCTGTTGATGCTGAGGATGCCCAGCACCCGCCTGATAACGATGAGCACAATCACGGCCAGCAGGAAGAGAATCACTTTTTTTGACCGGCTCATAGTTTTTCCACTTTTCTGATGATAAAAACAGAAGCGACAAGGAGGGCAAGAAACAGCGCCAGCAGCAGGATGTACGCGGCATATCCGGGCGGCAGCGCATAATCTGCCGTATCGAGGCTCAGGTATTTGCCAAAAAAGTTTATCGTCAGCCAGCCGTTGTCATTGATCACGACACTCAGCAAAAACCGGATGCCGGCAAACAGTAATGCGCCGATGACGCCATATTTCACCAGTAGCTGTATGTAGGACTTTTTGGGAAAAACCACCTTTACTTCCAGCGGCACCAATACCTGCCCGTAAATGGTATCGGCAATGATGGAGAGCGAATACAGCTTGTCTTTGGTAAGCGCCATGCCATCTACCTGTACAAAAACCTGGGCAGAGGCTTTTGCATTCTGGCTGTGCAGGGTAATTTCTTTTTCACTCAGGCTGATGCCCGGCACTATTGCAGAAAGGCGCAGCCTTGCTTTGATAAAACCAGGTGTCGCCAGCTGGAATGTGACCGGGTATTGCACTTTGCCGCTTCCTTCAACCGCCAGCATCTTGACGGCGTTGGGGTCGGTATCCAGTTCAGGCTGTGGCAGGCTGCTGTCAATTACCTGCAACAGCGTTTGCACGGCAGCCATTTCTTTATCCCGCGTCGTATGAAAATCCGAATCGGCAATGCGGTTGTATTGTTCGTTGTATTGCTCCACCCAATCGCGGTGGCCGGTTCCGGCAAACCATACGGGCAATTCGTTGTAATACATGGCGCCGGCAGCAGACGGCCACAGCGTAACGTTGTCTTTGGCAGCCGCCGCCAGTTGGGCCGGCGATTCAAACCGGTGCTCTTTCAGGTAGAAAGGATGCGAGGGATTGACCTGGTAAATAAATCGGAGAAAATCGGTGTAGTCGGTACCGGTAATGAGTGACGCGGTGGATGGATCGGCTTCCGCGAGCCAGATCTGCACATGTTGTTTTTGAAAACTGGCAAACAGGTCGGCATACAACGCATAATTGCCGGCAGTCATTGCCAGCAGATCACGGATGTTTTTAAACCGCAGGTTGCCCAGCCGGAAAGGCAGCGATGGATTGAGGCGATACACCACTTTCAAAAACCGGCGGTCGGCGTCTTTTTCGCCGTTGATGATGGTTTCAAATTCGTAGCCTTTGTCGTCGTTGGTGAGGCGGGTCACCACCACGGGCAGGTAATTGGCGTTGGTAAGCCGCTGGTAGGCTTTGTCAATGTTGGTAAACGTTACTTCGCCTACCTGCTCGAGGGTAGAGACCGTAGTGTTCAGCCATTCGGTTTGGCGTGTGCGGTATTCGCTCCATTTGCTGTCGGTCATCCACTGGTTGTCGAACACATGATCGTGTTGGGCAGAAGACCGGGGTTGAAAACCGGCTTCTTTCAGGCGCGTCAGCAGGTAGTCTTTCACTTCTTCTTCGCTCAGCCCGTTGTCAATGCCTTTTGCCGCAATGCGGGCTGCTTCTTTGCGTGTCAGTTCACCATCGTCGAGCGAGAGGTCGGCCAGTTCCTGTATCGCCGCAATGCCGTTTTGGTAGCGCTTCTTTTCAATTTCGCGGTAATAGAGTTCGATGCCTTCTGCCGTTTTCAGCTTGTTGTAGGCTGCTTCCAGAATTTTGTGCGCGTTGTTCACCGTTTCTTCGCCATAGCGGGCTTTGATGCGTTCGCGTGCGCCGCCATTCATCAGCAGGCGTTTGCCATCCCAGAATTTTTGCAGCACTTCGTAATTTTTTTTCACAATGTCGGGCGTGATGGCTTTGTACTGCGTATAGTCGAGAAACAACACTTCAAACGGATTGTCGGACCGGATGGTCTGCCAGTGCCCGCCTTTGTCTTCAAAGCTTTGCGGCGCCGTGTCGAGCCCGCCGTACCGCGTGGTATGATACAAATGGCTTTGCACATCCACTTCAGTAGCAGGCGTGGTGGCCCCGGTTGCGCCTTCCTGCCCCGGAAGGACGCCTTTGCCCAAAGGTGACAGGTCTTCGCTGCCAATGATTTTATCGTCCATACGCTGCCAATTTATAACCTGATGTCTATCGCATCTATTTTTTCTTTTAATTCAAATGCATCAATATCGCCTTCGTCGGATTTGATTTTCAATTGTGCTTTTACACTTTCCGATTCCACCGACGCGTGAATGACGCCGTTGAAATCGACCGATAATCCTACCAGCACTTCGCCGGACGGATTGCCCAGCTCGAGCCTGCCGCGCAGTACACAATCTTCGGGGTTGATGCTTTCGCCTTCATACACTTTCAACACGGCGTTGGCTTCGGCCCGGAAGGTTTGCGAGATGCTGATGGGCAGGGGCGAATTTTTTTTGATCAAATGTTCGTTCACCACGCCACGGCTCGTTTTCAACTCGATGCCGATGGATTTGGAACTCACATCTATCACCCGGTTTTTGTTTCTTCCATACAATGCGGCGCCCTGCGCAATGGCGGTATCGTAGCTGAAACCGGGAATGCTGCGCCGGATGTTTTTGTTCGACACCTGCTCCAGCATTTTGGGAATCATGGGCATGCGCGAAGAGCCGCCTGCCAGCACAATTTCATCTATGTCGTTCCACGTCATTCCCGCTTTGTCCAGTGCATTCGACAAGATGGCTTTGCACAGGGTAAGCCTGTCGAGCGACCGCTCTTCGAAATAAAACTGGTCGTCCATTTCGTCTTCGATGATGAGGCTCATCGAATCTTGATCATCGTTTTTCCGTTCCCGAAAAAGCGCGATTTCCGCCGTTTCGCCGCCGCATTCAGTAAGATGCTGGTTTGCTCGTTATCGGTCAAATCAAATTTTGCCTGTAGTGCGTGTTGCTGCACTTCGTAGCCCATATCGTCGGGAACGGCGCGCTGCGTCTGGTTTTCAAATGCGGCAAGGATGTATTCTTCGATGATGATGTCCCAGTCTTTGCCGCCAAGCTGATCGGCGCCGTCAGATGCAATTACTTTGGCTTCGCCATTGCCGACGTTTAAAATGGTAACGTCGAATGTGCCGCCGCCTAGGTCGAAAACCAGCACTTTTTTGGTGTCTTGCAGCGCGATGCCATAGGTCAATGCGGCAGCCGTGGGTTCGTTGATGATGGCGATAACATCGAAGCCGGCGGCAATGCCTGCGAGCCGCGTTTCGTAGCGTTCCTTATCCCCAAAATAAGCCGGCACCGAGATAACGGCGGGTATCTTCAGGTTTTGTAACGTATCCTGCTGCGAGAGGAAGGCTTTTTTCTTAAAAAAATGATACGCTTCGATCCGGAATTTTTTCAGGATGATGGCCGACATGCCGCAGGCGCCATAATCGAACCCGTCAATAACGTAACGGTTTCTGACGTTTTTGCCAATGTCGCGTTTTACAAATTCGTAGATGGGCGAGTTGGCCTGCAGCTTGCGGTCGTTTGCTTTCTTGCCGACATAGGCCGTTTTTCCGTCAAACCAGATGACCGATGGTGTGGTTTCGCCACCTTCACTGTTTTTAATCACCTGCGGCACGCCATTGTCATCTATGTAACTCATACAGCTAAACGTGGTGCCGAGGTCTATGCCTACATGCGGTATCATTTCATTTTATTGCTTAGAATATCCAGTAAATATTTCACTTCCATGATAAACACCGGCTCTATGATACGCGCATCGGGTTTGAGGCGCGCGATGGCGGCGATGTCGTTTTTGACCCGTTGCTTGATGGCGAGCTTTTCTTCGAGCGACAAGGTGATTTGTGACCCTTCGGGAAATAAACCTGTTATTTTACCTACCTGGTTGATAAGGTATAAAAAACGCTCGAGCTGAACCAGATCGGTACCGGCAAACAGCGATGTATTGTTGCTGAACAAAGTATCCTTGCTTACGGTTTGATAATGTTCAAACACTTTCCCGTTGGCGGTTATTTTTTCACCAATCACCATTCCATCCATCATATTGGAAGGCTCTTGTCGTCATCAATGGATATCAGCGCATCCATGCCCGATCCTTCATTTCAAGCTGATAGCCGATCTATGTTCATCACCACAATGCCACCGGAGGCTTCGTCTTTGTGCCCCGGCGATTGCACCTGTGCCAGCATCGCCGGTTTAAAGGCTTTGCCCGCCAGGCTTTTGTCAAAGATGGTATTGATAAACATGCCGTTGAGCAGCTTGGCAGCAATGCCGTCTTTTTCGTACCTGCCATAGTCTATCCAGTTGATAAACTTAGCTGCGTTGCCACCCCAGTGCAGCTTGATGCCGTTGACTCTGATGCGGTCGGCAAGTTCGCCATTTACAAAATCGTCGAGCGCGAGGCAGAGATGCGCGGCATAAAACGACAGGGCGCCAAATTCGATGGCCAAAATGCGGCGCAACCAGGCAATGTCCTTGTTATTGGCATTGTTGCTCAGCTTCGATGCAATGGTTTTTTCTTCTTTCCGCAACACATAATTGAGCCGTGACGTAAACAGCACATCATCATTTTTTACTTCGTTCAATGAAGCCGATGAGTCTTCACTGAGCAAGATGTCGCGCACGCGCGAGTTGTTTTTGATGAGCCGTGAAATCTGCTTGCCCGCCAGCAAAACGGAAGCGTCTATGCGGATGTGGCTGTTGAACCAGATGCTGTAGTCAGACGTGCCGCCGCCTACATCTATGCACACCGAGCCGTCTTCCTTGTTGGCATAGCTGATGCCGTCTTTGATGATGTATTCGCTGGAGAAATATTCGCCCGCAGCGATGCCTTCGGTGGCAAATTCGGGAACAATGTTGATGCTGAATTTGCCATTGTTGTTGGTGGAGATGATGTATTCATCGCCATCGTGTTCAAAGCGGTTATCGGGGGTGAAAATAAACTGGTTGGCGTTGATGCCGGTTTTCTCATTACCCTGTTGGATATGGATAAATTTCTCCAGTATCTCGGTCCAGTATCGCTTGTAAGCCGCTACACGGTCGTTGGTAAACGATTTGGGATACGAGCAGCGGAAACTGATTTTTTCCACGCGTTCCTGCACAAGGTCAACGATGAGCAAAAAAATGAGCGACTGCAGAAAAGAATGCAGCTTTGAATTGTCGTCGTCCCATTTGATGTCGGTATATACATTATCGGGGTAGCGGCTGGCATCGGGGAAAAAGATAAAATGGTCGAGCAGATATCTGCGTAGTGATGCCCGCTTTAAAGATGCGCAACGCCGTAGGGATGGGCAGTTGCTGGTCTTCGACCGGTACAAAAAACAGGCGCGTAAGCCGGCGCCGTTTGTTATCGGCATCGTTGCCATCGGTGGTATTGAGCAAGGAACGCACGTATTTGGAAAACGAAAATTTCCACCGGTCGGCATTTTCGTTCACCTTCTTGAAAATATTGGTGTTGGACGTGCCAAAGTCAATGCCAATGAGTGCTTTGCCATTGAATGGCTTTCCTTCCACATCTTTGTTTTTGTTGATGAGGATAAGCCCGTAGGCTTCTTCAAACGCACTTACCGGCTTTACTTCCACGCCTTCGGGAAAAGCGTTGTAACCCGCGATGCGCACAATCTCAGCCTTGATACTCGACGAGTCGTTGCTTTCAAATTTCTGTTCGCGGCGCGTGATGCTGATGTCGTGTTCATAGTTGTAAGGCGTGATGACAAACTTGTCGGTATCGGAGCAAAGCATGAAATACTGGCACCAGAAGTCGCCGAGGTAGTTGGGAAATATCTCGAGCACGGGCACTTCCGTTTCCCGGATAACGCCTTGACCAATTTCCAGATCGGCGCCTTTGGTCAGGTATAGTTTTTTTACTTCGATCTGCTGGTTGAGCGCAAGCGGCAGGGTAAAACTGAATTCAACGCCGTTTTCACCACTTTTTTTAAACCTTGGTTTCAGGATTTCCTGTATCTGCACCGGGCTGAAAAACTGGAGAATTTCTTTTTTAAACGGCAACAGGTAATGGGTGTTGCCGGCGTTCAGGAAGCGTTCCGATTCGTTGAGGATATCGCTGTTGCGGCCTTTCACGAGTGTATTGGTTAAGAAATACAGTTCCGGCCGAATCCAGATGGCTTTGTCGGGCTCGAGGTTGGTGCGGTTGATGACCGTACCCGAAGGCTGTCTGAAAAATTTATTGATCAGCTCGGTCACGGGACCCAATTCTGTTGGTCGCTGACCATCCCAGAGAATTCGGTTGATCACCAGTTGCTGCTGGTGAATTACCACCACTTCTTTGTATGGTGACCGGTTGCGCGCCATGGTGAGCGCGTATTCCGATTTGTTGCCGCTTGTAGCTGCCGATTCGTCTTTGACCAGCGGCGTCAGCAGGGCTTTGTAAATGTTGTATTTGGATATGAAACCTGTAGGGGTGGAGAGCGGTGTAAATTCATCAGCCACTTTTACGCCAGGCACTTCAATGCGGCTACCGGGTTCGTACCCCAGTTCGGCTTTTATTTCGGCAAGCCACGCATCCAGCAGTTTGTTGATGTCGCCGGCATACTGATGGCTTTTCGATGCGTCTTCTTCGCGGTTGAGGGCAAACTGGTTGAACTGTTTGATGAAATTTTCGAGCCATTCACCCACATAATTCAGCCCTTCGTCTTTGCCGGGCGGCTTCAGGTAGCCCCTGTCGTCTTTTAACGCAAAGGATTTTTCGTTTAGCTGCGTGTTGTAATCGGCAGAAGTATAGACCAGCGTGGCAGGGGAAAAAGCGCCGAGCGGAATTTCTCCAAAGCGGATGAGCAAAATATCGGTCCACGAATATTCGGTGCCGTTTTTTTGCAGCTTCACAGGGGCGGGTGCCAGGTTGGTGAGCGCAATGCTGAATTTTTCGTTGTTGAGGGTAACGGGTGTTACCGTCAGCCCACCGAGGTCGGGCTTCACCTTGTGCAGCGCCAGCAGGCTCAGCAAGCCTCTCCATTCCTGCAATACCCGGTTGCGCAGCGGATGACTTTCGGAGCGCAGAGCGCCGAGAAACGTGAGTGGCCGGGCATAGATGTCCGGAATAGAAGAAACCCCTCTTGTTTGCGCCGTTTCGTCGAGTTCAATGCCGTCGCTGATGGCCAGGATAATCTTTTTCTGCTTGTCTTCCCACAACGCATTCGATACCGGCTCGTCGAGGTTGGCGCCGGGCATTATCTTGGGTAAGTATAAATGTTTCTTTGGCATTGCGTACAGGTATTAGTTGATCGCCAGGTTCAGTTTGTTGAACTTTACCGCCGCGTGGTAAAAGATGTTGAGATACTTGTTGCCGGCGGTGATGTTGTCTTTGATCACCGATTCTTCAAGCCCGAATTTTTTGAAAAAATTAAAGTCTTTTTTATTGGTCCGGTCTTTCAGCAATTCGCCGATGTTGGCTAAAAATTCCTGCGGATTTTTAAGCGCCAGCTTTTTCTTATGATCTTCCGCATTGCCGGTGATGAGTTTGCTTTTGTCTACGAGGGCAATGGAATCGTTGCTGTCGAGTGCGCAGATCCAAAAGAGGAAATCGTGCAGGTAGTCGTCCATTTTGTTGTAGAGCACGGTATTGGCTTCGTGCCGGGGATTGAACAGTACGCTTTCTTCCTTGAAATCGCGGTTAAAGTTGTCGCCATACCACGCTTCTTCGCGCGCGCTGCGGTGCGAGCGTTCGAGGATGTCTTTGCCAAACGTAAGATACGAATAGGCAAACGTGGTGAAGATGGCCAGCTTGTCTTTCAGTTCTTTTCGCTTTGGCTGCAGCTGGCTGCTGTTGCGCGTAACGGGCAAGGTATCCCAACTCAGTGTATCGTTGTCGCGGCAGGCGATGAAGTATTTTTTATCCGGCACATCTTCTACCGGCGGCTGCGTAAAAAAGTCGAAAGAAGCCAGGGCCGATACCATTTCGATGTAATGCGGCAGGTTGTCCTGCGTGGAACTGCCGGTGCTGAAATCGCCTACTTTTTGCGCCAGCGAATCGCCGATGAAATAATACTGGTCGAAGCCCAGCGCTTTGTCGTTGTAATACTGCAGGGCGGCTTTGGTGGCAATGGGAAAATCGTTGGGCGTCACAAACATGCTTTCGGCATTGCTCGCCTCGATGGAAAAGGAAAAATATGGCAACACGAGCGCACCCCCAAGCAGCACTTTGCTTCGCTCGCCGGCGATGCGGGCCTGCATTTTTTCGTTGAACTTGATGAGGTGACGCGAGCCCAGCGTGGGAAAGCCGGCCGCACCGGTGCCGCCAAAAATAGAACCGACGAGAAACACCTGCAGTTCGTTGGCCTGCAGCGTTGCGATGTCGTCCCACAACAGCTTGAAAGGGTAATCTTCCATTGGCGGGTTGGCCATCACCACGGCGCCAATAGACGGGTGCCCGCGGAAACCTTTGTCGAGCGAGGTTTCCAATTCTTTTTTGGTAAATAAAACGTTGGCAAAATCGGCCAGGTTAGCGGTCTGCTGGTCAGCTTTGCGCAGGTTGTCGTAGTTGATGAATTTGCCCAGCGTATAATCTTTTTCGTCAAAAATGCCCCAGACAAACGATTCGTCGTCGGGCGGTATCACGATCTCGGTGCGAAAGCAGGGATTGGGCTCGCCGGCATTGGGTACCCGCTGGTACAAGGCGCGCAGCTCGGTATATTTTTTTATCAGTTGCTTGGTGCGGGTCAGGTTGCCATTGCCCTGGTCGGGGTCAATGATGAACACGTGCAGCTTGTCGGGACCAAGCCCGGCGGCACAGAGATGAACAACCGATTCAATCACCCGCGAACCGGTGCCACCAATCCCGATCAATACATTTTTCTGCATGCAAATGGGTTTTGTTATTTACCTAAAGGAATAAATTTTACGGTACGTGGCGACATCAGGTAGGTTGCGAGCCAATACAGCACAAACGTGAGCAAGGCAAAAACACCATAGTAGATGGCGTACCATTTGGGTTCGATGCCTTCGCCGGAATTTTGAAACACTACAACGAGCATCAGCACCACCGACAATACAACCATGAGGATAAAGAGCATCCACCATTTTTTGCGGGCATCGCCAAGATTGCTGGCCGTCTGCGGCAGGTCGCCATAATAATACCAATAACACGCGCTGATCACACTGAGCAACATACCGGCGGCAAATAGTACGCGCAGCTGCCCGGCAAAATCGGCAGGATCTTTTTCGGCCAGGCTGGGGCCGTTGCTGAGATAATCCATGGCAAACACGGCAAAAATGATCCAGAGAATGGCACCAAGCGCCATGGTGAGCAAATAATTGACAGGAGCTTTGTTCATAGTTGATTCAGGTTTGTTGGTGGATTATTTTTTTTCAATGTTCAGGTACATCTTGCCAGTTTTGGCTGCCGTTCCGTTAACTGAATGGTAGTGATGTCGGTCAGCAGTTTTTCAAGGTTGAGCGTTTTGTTTTCGTTCACGCCCTGCCCGTAGGTTTCGGTACTCAGGTCTTTCACCCATTTGGGCATTGGTGGTGGCACCGTATTGTCCAATGCGAGGTAAATGACATACGAATACAAGCCATCTTTTCCATTGTTTTGCAGGGCAACATTGGTTTTGTATTCATTGTTTTCAAACGTGGCATCGGTGAGTTTGATGTCGCTGTTGGCCCCCACCGAATCTTTATCACCGCCTTCTTTTTTATATGCTATGCCTTTGATGTTTTTTTCCGTAAACGGAAAGACATACGGCGCCGGCGTCAGCTTCACGGAAGCATTGAACAATCCATCTTTGGCACCGGGATCCATGCGAAAACTAAAGACAGTGCCATAGTTTTTGAGGCTTTCTCTGGTTGCATAATTTTTCAGCGGTTTCGACGTCCGGTCTTTGGTAACGGCAGCTTCAAAAGCCACGGTAGGCTTGTCGGTAATGAGCAGGAACTGGTTTTGTTTTACATAGGGTTTGTTCTTCAGGATATTGAAGAACAGCGTGATGTTTTGGCGGTCGCCAAAAATGAGCACATACAAAGGGCGGCTGCCTTTTACCCGCACGGCAGGCTGCACATCGGCCACTACGCCGTCAAACGCACTGCTAAAGCCGGCAACGCCTACATCCACGCCTTTCTGAAAAGAACTTTTGAACGCGTTGGCAACAAGGTTGACGTCGTTGTTATTGTAAAAAAAATCGGTGATCAAAATGCTTACCCGTTTGGCATCGGTGGTAGAGATGGCATCGGCAAAATTGGTTTGCGTGCTCAGTTGCGGATCTGAATAAATAACGGGTGATGTTTTGGCCGTAAAAAACTCGTTGCGCCCGATGGAATCTACCCGCCTGCCAAATTTGTAAAACCGGATGTCGGTGTTTTTCCACGTATTCTGGCAAATGCCTTCGATGTCGTCGAGCAGGTGGCTGTAGTCGGTAGAACCGCCCGAAACAAATCCTTTCATCGAAGTAGTGGCATCGAGGTAAATGTCCACCGATAGCCGGTTGGTCGTGGTTGCATCGGAGCCGGTTACATCGCTTTTGTCATAGCTCCATTCTACATCCGCCGCTTTCTTGGTTTCGCAGGCAGTCAACAACAGGAGTAACGGAACAATGGAGAACAAAATAGCTTTAGGTGATTTCATTACGGGTTAAGTAAATTTAGATGAAAGTAATAAAATATTCTTTGTAAAGCCGTTGCCCAAAAGCAGGTTTGTGATTTATGGCAACAACATACTGGTAAAAGGTTCTGCCGCCTGTGAACCAACCAAAGCCAATACCACCTGCCCGATAGAACCGGAACCGCCACAACCGCCGTACGCTGGCATTGAAACAGGCTGCCTTTTTTATTCACAACAAGCCCGGTAACGCTTCGCGGCAGATCAGGGCACAATTTTTACCTGCATTACTATTCGCGTGGTCATGGAAGCAAAACGAGGAACGGAAACAACGTTGAAAACATTGCGCAGCCATACCTCATCAAAACAAATCCATAGAAAGAGACTTATGAAATATGAAGAAATTGTAGGGCTGGCAGCGGGCATATTTACCGCTACTTCGCTGCTGCCGCAACTGATTAAAACCATCCGGGAAAAAGAAGCCAAAAGTTTGTCCATCGGTATGATGCTCGTACTCATTACGGGTTTGAGCATGTGGGTGTATTATGGATTTTTGAAAAAAGATGTGCCCATCATTGCCACCAATATTTTTTCGGTGCTCATCAACCTGGCGTTGCTGTTTTTCAGCATCAAGTACAAGAAAAAAGAAGGCTGAGGAAGCTTTCTTTCGCGATCGCAACTCGCGGTTTGTGCCCGGCATTCTGTATATGGGTATCAAAATGGACAGCACACCCGCACAATTTTTGCAGGCTACCAGCACGATTGAAACAAAAATACATACACTATGAATACAACACTATCCGGCAAAGTAGCGTACATCACCGGCGGCAGCAAAGGCATTGGTCATGGCATCGCCAAACAACTGCTCGGCGAAGGCATGAAAGTAGCCATCACCAGCCGTCACCTGCAAGCGGCAGAAGAAGCAGCCAAAGCATTGAGCAACGATCCTGCAATGGTATTGGCGCTTGAATCTGACGTCAGTTCCCTGCAGTCTGAACAAAAAGCTGTACAGGCTGTCACTGACCATTTTGGCGGGCTCGATGTATTGGTTGCCAATGCGGGCGTGGGACATTTCGCGCCCATTGAAAGCCTAAGTGAAGAAGAATGGAAAAGCACCATTGACACCAACCTTACCGGCGTGTTCAACAGTGTAAAAGCAAGCGTGGACGCGTTGAAAAAGACCAAAGGCTATATCATCACCATTGCCAGCCTCGCGGGCACCAATTTCTTCGCCAACGGCGCGGCTTACAACGCCAGTAAATTCGGGCTGGTGGGTTTTACGCAAGCCATCATGCTCGACCTGCGGCAATACGGCATTAAAGTCACTACCATCATGCCCGGCTCGGTGGCCACGCATTTTGCCGATCACCAGCCATCGGATGCAGATGCCTGGAAAATACAGCCGGAAGACATCGGGCAAATGGTAGCCGATCTCCTGCGCATGCATCCGCGTGCATTGCCCAGCAAAGTGGAGATTAGACCTACGGTTCCGGGCAAGTAATTCATTTGGGGAAACCCTGCAGATGAAAGTGAGGCAGGGTTTGGGTTTCTTCATTGCTGTCGCAGAAAACCTCAACATGGTCGCATTCAACCGGTACTTTCTCGCATCTCTTACCGGAAGTTTGCAATATCAAAATATAGCAACATGGCAAACAACGATGAACCAAATGCATCAACCGTCCTTACCGTTTCGAATGTGATCAATGCGCCGGTAGAAAAGGTGTGGGACTACTGGACGGCGCCGGAGCACATCATCAACTGGAACACTGCTTCCGATGACTGGAACACACCAAGAGCCACCAACAGCGTGACTCCGGGCGGCAGTTTTGTATATCGCATGGAAGCCAAAGACGGTAGCATGGGCTTTGACTTTGGGGGTACGTATGATTCGGTGATTCCCAACCAATACCTTGCGTTTACATTGGACGATAATCGCAAAGTGCAGGTCCGGTTTGAACGGAAAGACAACCAAACCGAAGTCACTGAAACGTTTGAAGCCGAAACCACAAACGCGGCCGACCTGCAACAGGATGGCTGGCAGGCAATTCTCAACCATTTTAAGCAATACGTGGAAAGCCATTGAGCCGACAGGAATCACAACAGAACGGCAGGGAATTCAATTCCCGGCTGTTCTGTTTATTTGATTTTGCCTGCTGTTAATTTTTTTCATCAGGGGAAACACATGTATCGCCAGAGCAGTGCGTAAATGGGATTTCCATTGTTGTCATCAGGCGTAGGGTCGTCCTGAACAATGCCGCTATGCTCGTCATTCATGGGGACGCTCGTGGTGAGTTGATGCGCGCCATTGACCTTTTTGTCGTCCACGTCTTCCGGCGCACCGGGCACCCCGATTACCTGCCAGGTTTCACGCACATCGCGCCACAGGCGCACCCTGTCACCTGTATGATTGAACCCGTACAAGTTGGCCGGCGGGGTTAGTCCCGGTTCCTGCATGAAGGAAGGATAACTGCCGTTGCGCAGTTTAAAATTGCCCGGCCCGGCAAAAAAGCCCGCCCGGAACAATGTTCTTTTTTTACTCATGTACATTGCATGATCGCTGCCCTGCGAGTGTCCTGCCACTGATATTTTTTTCCAGTTTAGGTTTTGGTCCTGTGTCAAAAACTGTTTCCAGTTTTGGTCGGGTCGCAGCGAATCCATGAACGCAATCATTTTGATGATGCGGTTTTCAAAGCTGTTGGCTCTTGTTACCGTCAGCCGGTTAGAGGTGTTGTTGCCGGTCAGAAATTCTTCCAGAATGTTTTCTACCGTATGATCGTCGGGGTTTAGCCCCGCATAGGCTTCTACAGGGCTTATGTTGCTGTACGCTACCGCAAAACTGTAATATCCCGAGTACGCCGCCGTTTGGCATACATCGTTGTAGCTTGATGGTGTGGAAATGGTGCCGGGAATAAATACAAACAGCCGGTCTTTGCGCAGCAACGGATTTTGTGGCAGGTAAGCATATTGCACCGGGTCGCCGATGGTCTGCGTGGTAATTGCAGGATCGGTAGCTTCGGGTGCTACCCTGTACTCGTCAATAACCGGGAGTGCCGTTACGGAAATGGCGCTGCGTTCTGCTGTTTCGGCAGCAGGCATCGTGCGGTTGTTGAACTCTTTTTTACAACCGGCACTGAAAAGCACCAACGCGAGGAGGGAATAACAGATTTTCATAGATAAAATTTGATGTTGAACAATGATAACTCAATCTCCTGGATGCGCAGTTACAACCCTTTGTACACCACGCCCGATTTCATTACAAACACTACCTTTCCCATCACCCGCAGGTCATTCACCGGGTCACCGTCCACCGCGATGATGTCTGCCCGTTTTCCCTTTTCGATGGTTCCCGTTTCGCCCGCAATGCCAATGAGGTCAGCTGCATTGATCGTTGCGGTGCGGATGGCTTCTAGTGCCGGCATGCCGGCTTCGTGCATATACACAAATTCCATCCAGTTTTTCCCGTGGGCATACACGCCGGCATCGGTGCCAAAGGCAATTTTCACCCCGGCTTTGTAGGCTTTGCCAAATGTATTCTGAATGACAGGTCCAATTTCCAGTGCCTTTTGGGTAATAACTGCAGGGTAATAGCCCGGCTTTTTGGCAGAATCTGATGCCGACTTTCCGGCAATGATGGTGGGTACGTAATACGTTCCGTATTGTTTGAACAACGCCATGTCTTCATCGCTCATGTAGCTGCCGTGTTCGATGGATGCCACGCCGGCCTGGATGGCGCGCTTCATGGCTTCGGCGCCGTGGGCGTGCGCTGCTACTTTCATCCCATAGTCTTTGGCCGTTTCCACAATCGCCTTCATTTCTTCGAGTGAGAACTGCGCGCCGCTGCCATCTTTTTCAAGACTCAGCACGCCGGCTGATGCAGTGATTTTGATGAGGTCGCTGCCTTCCTTGTAGCGTTCGCGAACGGCTTTGATGCATTCGTCCACGCCGTTGGCAACACCTTCCATGATGCCGGGATTGCCGCGAAATGCATCGTTGAGCCCGGTGGTGGGGTCGGCATGCCCGCCCGTAGAAGCGATGATTTTGCCCGCTGTAAAGATGTGCGGACCTTTGACCAATCCCTGGTTGATGGCATTGCGCAGAGAAATGTTTACGCCGCTGCCGCCCACATCGCGCACCGTGGTAAAGCCCGCCATCAGCGTCTTTTCGGCATAGCCAACAGAACGGAAGGCATAGTCGGCAGGATTGAGGCGAAACTCCTCCACCATGGCATTGGGGCTGGTTTCACTTTCAAGATGCACGTGGCAGTCAATGAGTCCCGGCATCACCGTTTTGCTTTTGAGATCAATGACTTTGTCATTTGCCCCGGCCGTGATATAGCCTTTGACAACACCGGTGATCTTGTTGCTGTCTACCACGATGCTCATGTCTGGCAAAAGCTTCGTGTTTGTGACATCCACCAGTTGCCCGCAGTAAATGATGGTTTTTTGTGCCTGGCAACAGAGCGTACAAAACAGAAAGAGGAATAGGAAACATCGTTTCATGTAGGTTGGTTATTTGTTTGGGTGAAAATAAGCAATCGCACAACAGCACTGTCATGCGGCAAATGCCTGACCCCGAATATTTCGATACGGCTCCTGATTTATCAGCAACCTGATTGATGTGCAGAAAATAGCAATGTTTCGTACCCAAAGACAAGGTATTGACCGTGTGCATTGCCGGGCTGTTGATTGCAACCTCAATGATTGTATAACCTTGAAAATCTTTCTCCCAAAACCGTTACCTTTCTTTCACAAATCCTCAACACCATGCCTACATTGCAACAGCGCATTCATTCCATTGACATCGTTCGCGGCATCGTGATGCTCATTATGGCGCTGGACCATGTGCGTGATTTTTTTCATATCACCGCCATAACCAGCGACCCGACTGACCTCAGCACCACTACGACGGCTTTGTATTTTACGCGGTGGATCACGCATTTCTGTGCACCGGTGTTTGTCTTCCTGTCGGGCACATCGGCATACCTTGCTTCTCAGCGCAGAACACCTTCGCAGGCAAGGGCGTTCCTGCTGAAACGCGGTGCCTGGCTGATCGTGGTGGAATTAGTGGTGATTTCTTTGGGACTTACCTTCAACCCTTTTTACAACCTGCTTGTCTTGCAGGTGATCTGGGCCATCGGGTGGAGCATGATCATTCTTGGATTGCTGATGCTGACCAACAAACGGGTGATTGCCATTATTGGCATTGCACTGGTTTTGGGGCACAACTTCACCGATTATGCAGCGCTGCCTCAAACCGGCGCCGCCAACGTGTGGTGGAGCTTGCTGCTCACCTCTCCGGGCAAGGTGTTTCCCTGAGCAGTACGCATTTTGTGCTCGATGCCTATGCCATTCTTCCATGGACGGGCATCATGCTGCTGGGCTACCTGTTTGGCAGTATATATACAAGCGCCCTGGAGGAGGGCAAAAGAAGAAAAATCATTGCCATGACGGGCACCGGCCTGTCTGCTTTTCTTTGTATTGCTTCGCTTATACAATGGCTATGGCGATCCTTCGCACTGGTCGGTGCAGAAAAGTGGCTGGTACACAATCCTGTCTTTTTTAAATGTGACCAAGTACCCGCCATCGTTGATGTATACCTGCCTGATGCTGGGACCTGCCCTCCTGCTGCTGTCGGTGCTGGAAACAGCGCAGGACCGCTTCAGCCGGGTATTGGGTATGTATGGCAGGGTGCCGTTTTTTTATTACGTACTGCATTTTTACCTCATTCACACCTTGCTCATCCTGCTTTTTTTCGCGCAGGGGTATGGCGTTACCGACATTAACACTCCGGGGATACCGTTCTTTTTCCGCCCGGTTGATTTTGGTTTTTCTCTTCTGGTGGTGTATGTCATCTGGCTGTTTGCCATCCTCGCATTGTACAAACCCTGTCAATGGTTTAACCGGTACAGAAGTACACATCACCAATGGTGGCTCAGTTATTTGTAACGTATCCGTAACCGGCATCTACAATGAATTTAAATAGAAAAGCAATCGTTGCAAAAGAATAAAGAAATCGAAGTATACGTAAGACAATGTGTAACGGTATTTGATTTCACCCCATCAATCGAAGCATTGACTAAGGCAAACAAGTGGCATAAAAAAAGCAGGCTTCCCGAAGAAAGCCTGCTTTGTATGTTGATGAATAACCGGACCTGGTCCAGCTTCATTGTTTGTATCGTGTGCAAGGATCAATAAGAACGGCTCATGTTGCGCTGATTGTTCCAGCGGTTGCCGTTGCTGTTCTGATTCCCGTTATTGTTGCTGCGCTGCGGATACGAATTGGCAGATGTGTTGGCACTGCGGCTTCTGTCGGCAACAGACAATGGGTAAGGATGTTCCGAAACCACAGGAATGGTTTGCAACGTCAGCTTGCTGATGTCTTTCAGGTACGCGCGTTCGTCGCCATCGCAAAACGAAAGGGCAATGCCGCTTGCGCTTGGCCCGGCCGGTACGGCCAATGCGGTGTACATAGGTTTCAGGAACATTGGGCAACTCGAAGTTGATAACGTGCGACAATTCGCTCACATCAATGCCCCGGGCCGCAATATCGGTAGCAACCAGCACCCGCACCTGTCCGTTTTTAAACATGCCCAGTGCACGCTGCCTCGCTGTTTGCGATTTCTCGCCATGGATGGCTTCTGCCTGTATGCCGGACTGTTTCAGATAACTTGGCAATCTTATCGGCGCCATGCTTGGTGCGGGTAAAGACCAATGCATTTTTGATGCTGTTGTCTTTCAGCAAATGCACGAGCAAGGCACGTTTGTTTTCTTTTCCTACATGATACACGGCCTGTTCAATTTTTTCGGCAGTAGAAGAAACGGGGGTTACTTCCACTGTTGCAGGATCGTTCAAAATGCTGGTGGCCAGCGATTCTATTTCGGGTGGCATGGTAGCCGAGAAGAACAAGGTTTGCTTTTTTACCGGCAGTTTGGCGATCACGCGTTTAACATCGTGAACAAATCCCATGTCGAGCATACGGTCGGCTTCGTCCAGTACAAACATGTTGATGTGCTGCAGGCTCACCACTCGCTGATTCATCAGGTCGAGAAGCCGGCCGGGTGTGGCAACCAAGATGTCAACGCCACGGCGCAATGCCTGTACCTGCGGTACCTGCGACACACCACCGAATATAACAAGGTGGCTGAGACCGGTATGTTTGCCATAGGCAGCAAAGCTTTCTTCTATCTGTATCGCCAGTTCGCGGGTAGGTGTTAATATCAGCGCTTTGATGCCTTGTGCACTGTTGGAAACGGCTTTTTGTTTGTGTAGCAACTGCAAAATGGGGATGGCAAACGCAGCGGTTTTACCGGTGCCCGTTTGGGCGCAGCCCAGCAGATCTTTGCCTTGAGTACGATGGGAATTGCCTGTTGCTGAATGGGAGTCGGATGTGTATATCCTTTGGTTTTGAGCGCTTGTAAGATGGGCTCAATCAGTGGTAATTGTTCAAATAACAAAATGAAAAAATTTTAGGAGATCAAATAAAGTTTGTCTTCACCTGGTGAGGAAAGACGGTGAATATATCCTGCTCATTAAAGATGACCGGATGAAACTTATTGGAGAAGAAAGAGTATCGGTCCTGTTAAAAAAGAAGTATATGAATGATGCGAAGATAGGAGGTAAAAAGCAAACAGATTGATAAAGGTTGAAAAACAGGAGGTTGTGCAAAAGGCTGATTGACTTTGTTGCAGAGAACGGGTTACACTTGATCTGCCTGCTATTCTACTGCTTCTGCTTTTTCGCGCTGTTGCCGCTGCCCGATGTACAAGCCGCCAATCACCAGCGCCGTGCCGGCAATGGTATAAAGCGTTATGGATTCGCCGAGCAGGATGGCAGCATATACAAAGCCGAATACCGGGCACAGGAACAACCACAAGGATGCCCGCACCGCATCGGTGCGCAGCAGGTACAGCCATAGCTGCACCGAGACAATGGACACTGGTACAATGAGCCAGGTTTCTGCTTCCCAGAAACGGGCGTCGAAATGATTGACCGCTGCCGGCTGATGGAGTAAATACGAGAAGGGCAGCAACAGCACACCTCCGGTAAACACCTGCCAGCCGTTAATGACAAGCGAAGATACCTGCCACTTTGTTTTTGCATAAAATATAGTAGCCACGCTATAACACAGCATGCTTAGCAGCATGACAGACAAGCCGCGCCACGTGGCACTGCTGTTCTGCAGCAACGGGTAAGTAGCCAGTAAAATGCCAGCCATGCCCAGCGCGATGCTCACCCACTGCAACGGCTTCACCTTGCTGCCGATCCACAAGGAAGACAGCACACCAATGAGCAACGGATTTACCGCCGGTGCCAGGCTGCCAATGCCTGCCGATACTTCGCGCAGCGCCAAAATGTACAAACCAAGATACAGTGTGGTGTTTAGCGCGCCGAAAACAATGATGGGCTTCCAGTCTGATGCAGCCGGCAGCTTGTTTTTGACCACCAGGTGTGCATACAGCAGCATGAACGTGCCCGCCAGCAGAAACCGCACATTGAACAGCAATAGCGGCTCTACAGACTGAATGCCGATCTTACCGGCAACGGATGCCGACGCCCATAACATGGAGAACAAGAAACCCGCCACCAAAAACTTCGATGTACCGGATAATGTAGAAGTTGCTTTCATGCCGGAACTTTCTTTGAATGCACAAGGCATAGATGCCTTTTCGCACCGCGAAAGTAAGCTCCGGAAAGGAATGGTGAATGCCCGGTTGCTATCCGGCTGATTTGTAGATTTTTCACTGCCATAAATTTGATCGCGTAGGTACGCAAGCAGATGTGGATCCTGACAAAGACATCAGGCGTTAGAAATGGCTGTTTAAAACGAACAAGCTATAGCAGTACCGGTGTGGCTAACCCGGATGGCAAAAGCAGGTGTGGCAATGATGAGCCTGGCTGGCAACAATCGTCAATTGGGGCAAAACAAGCTAAAAGGGATGTTTGTTTTTCAGTTCCTTTTCGATGTCCCTGATCAATGGTCCATGGCTGATAACAACATCGTTTACTTCTTTGTAAGAAAGCCAGGGATACTGTTTCTGCAGGTAAACAATTTTAGCCTCATCGCCTTTTTCAATTTTGCTAGCAGCTTCCTGCACTTCCAAATCATGTAAATTAATCATAAGTAATAAAATTTTAGGTGTATACAACAGCAAAAATTATACTTATTTTTCTCTTATAAAGCTTGATAGCCATTCGTTTAGTAAAATAAATTACCTGGCAGCCCACTGCTGCATTGTGCTTTTTGCACCAATATCACTTAAAAACCTAATAATGAGTGGTTAGAGCCTGGCAGGTAATCATTCCATTCTGATAGCAATGCAGCCTGTTAAAAAAGTTGTAAACAGCAAACCGGGCAAATCCATTGCCGGTGGTGATGGCAAAACAATCCTGGTAAGGGACGAAATTCCCCATTATAAGATTGTTTGCTTCCTATTTTGTCATTTCGTAGTACAAAAACATGGATTTTTGATGAACAGGACCGGGCAAAAAGTGTTTCCATAACAGGCAACATTTATCTTCCGGATGGCATCTTACAGAAAGAGAATGAAATGCGAATATTGGTTTGCCTGAATAAAAATCAGCCTGATAATGATGCTGTTATTGTTTGGCATAATATTTTTGATTTTTCAAAGAACATTAAACTTTAATTTTCAAACACGGTCTCCCGCATTATTATGCTTATGAAATACTTACTATATTTTGGACTGGTACTCCTCTTGGTTACCGGCTGTCAGAAAAACAACAACCGGAACACGCGCGTTACCCCACCGCCTACGTACAACGTGACTTCCAAAACAGATGTTCAATACGGGCAAAACACCACTTTTGGCGGCGACAACCAAAAGCTGATGCTGGACATTTATTCTCCCAAAAGCGCGTCTGCGAGCCGCAAATACCCGCTGGTCGTAATGGCGCATGGCGGCAGTTTTTTGAGCGGCAACAAAAGCAACATGAGCAGTTTGTGCCAGGCCATTGCCGAAAAAGGCTACATCACCGTTTCTGTAGAATACCGCCTTGGATGGGATTACGGCCCGGCGCAAAGTCCAAGTGCCTGCGAAGGAGATACCGTGTCTCTGAAAAAAGCCATTTATCGCGCGCTGCAGGATTACAACGCGTCGCTCCGCTTTCTGGTAAACAATGCCGATAAATATTTCATCAACACCGACTGGATATTCGTTGGTGGTTCCAGTGCAGGCGCTGTAGCAGCTATCAATACTGCATATGTGACTCCCGACTTTGCAACGACTTATTTCGGCGACATTCAGCAGCAACTCGGTGGTTTGATGAATGCCGATAACAACCTCACCAACAGCTTTAGCATCAAAGGCATCATCAGCCTGTGGGGTGCCGTCATCAATCCCGACCTGATCACACCGGTTACAGCCGTTCCCATGATTGCTTTTCATGGCAACGAGGACGAGACCATCCCTTTTGATGTAGATCATTATGCACTTTGCTCCAATTACCCGTTGATTTATGGTTCCAAGTTTATCTATGATCAATTGGTGCAGTTCGGCACGCCGGCGGTCCTGCATGTTGCGGAAGACGAAGGTCACGATCCGGCATTGTACAACAACGAAACCTTTATTTCGGAAAATGTGGATTGTTTTCTGGAAAGCCTGATGAACAAAACCCCCGAAACCGGTTCTTACAGAAACATGACAAGCAATTGTAAATAACCTGTTTGCAGGTACTGAAAAAAATGGCTGACCAGCAATGATCAGCCATTTTTTTATGCCCGTATCGCATGGTCAATTGTATCTGCCGGTTATAGCTTTTAATTGTATAATCATCCAGAAAACCCGGATGTGTTTGCCTTGTTACGCCCTGGTCAACGTTCGAATATGAGGGAAAAGGTAATCATGCGAGACTGCAACTGGTTCAGGATGTTGGAGTACTTGAGATAGGCATCGCGGCTGTGTACATTGCCCAACCCGTTGCTTACCTTGATTTCGGGCGCAATGGTCACCACGGGAAAATAAAAATTAAAACCGATGCCTGCTTCGTAGCCGACATACGATTTTTTAAGTTTGATCAGGTTGTCGGCGTTCAGTGCGTTGGCGTTGCTGGCCAAATCCATATCGTATTTCACGCCTCCCAGCATATACACCCTGAAATTCTGAATGCGGTCTGAGTTGAACTTCATCTGCAACGGGAAACTAACGATGGTGGACGGAATGGTTTTTTTCTGTATTTCGGGCTCGATGGGGTTCGGATAACTGATCTGGTAAGTGAGGTATTTGGAACCACCCAATATCAGTTGCGGGTGAAACCGGAGTTCAAAACGTTTGTTGAGGCGAGCCGTCGCCAACAGTCCCAGGGCGAGCCCGCCGCTCGAGCCGGGTTCTACACTCAGCACGCTGTCGTTTTGCAAAAATACGGGGTCTTTTTCCGGGTGCAGGTAAGAGTTGTTGTACCCGAGCGACAAGCCGAAATAATACGGAACATTGTCGCGGTCTTCGCGGTAAATTTCGCGCTCCTGCGCCATCGCATGCGAGGTGATGATGAACAAAACAAAACCCAGCAAAACCCGCTTTTTCAACGGGTACCTGAGCAGGTAGCTGACTGTATTCCTGACTGATTGAACCAAAACATTGATTTAAAAGATATGTGGGGCAGCAATAAGCCCACCCGTCGTAGTAACGGTTTTCAGTATCGTTTATTTTGCAGGCAAAGCGGAATTATACAGCCCTTGGCTTTTTTGCACTTCGCGCCAAAACAGTTTATTTGCTGGCAATGTAACGGCAGCAGATGCCAAGGCTCAGCGGGCGGTATGCCACCTGTTGGTATCCTACTTTGGTGAGGATAGCCGTAAACTGCTGCCGTTCCGGGAACACTTTCGCCGATTCGTTCAGGTAATCGTAAGCGTCTTTGTTTTTGGCAAACAACCTGCCCGCGCCCGGCACAATCACGTTGTTGTAAAAATGGCACAACGCCCGGAACAGCCTGTTCCTGGGCTGCGAAAACTCCAGCACCGCCAGTTTGCCACCGGGTTTCAGCACGCGGCGCATTTCGGACAAACCTTGCTCAAGGTGTTCGAAATTGCGGACGCCAAAGGCCACGGTGATGGCATCAAACGTATTGTCGGGGAAAGGTATGGTTTCGCTGTCGGCATTCACCAGTTCAATCTTGCTTTGCAGACCGGCTTTCTCTATCTTGGCTTTTCCCAGTTGCAGCATGCCATCCGAAATGTCAATGCCAACGATCTTCCGGGGTTTCAACAATCGGTAGGTAAGGAGCGCCACGTCGCCGGTGCCGGTGGCTACGTCGAGCACCACCTGGGGATGAAGACTTTGCAACTGGAGGATCGTTTTTTTGCGCCACCACACATCTACACCGGCGGTGAGAAAACGATTGAGAAAATCGTAGCGAAAAGCAATTTTGTTGAACATGTCCGCTACCTGTTGCTTTTTAGAAAGCTGGCTGTTCTTGAACGGTACTACGTGGTCGTGCGCAAATTCTGACATAGAAATGCGAAGATAAAACGGATTGCGATAGTACTGTTGTTAACCTTCAATGGCGGCATTCAAAAACCGGAGAAAGGGTTGCAGCGTCCTGAGTGCTTCTGCAATGGTATCGGGCAATTGCGGGCTCGTTAGTTCCTCGTCTGTCAGCGGTTTCATGGCAATAAAGCTTTTCAGCTTGAGGCAGTCAATGGCTGCATTGTCTTCGGTATAACCTTTGGGCGGGCGGCTGAGTGCCACTTCCTTATCGCGGTACAAATCGCCATACACCGTTTTGAAGCGGGGCTGCTGCAAAATGCCGGAAAACGCTTCAAACGAATAATCAATTTCCTGCCGAATGCTTTTCAGTACATCTGCTTCGGGCGCCCACACACCGCCCCCGATAAAGCTGTTGTTGCCGGGCTCGATGTGCAGGTAATAACCGGCAAAGCGGCTCTTTTTGCCGCCACGTGCAAGGCTGGCAGCAAAATTCTTTTTGTAAGGCGATTTGTCTTTGCTGAACCGCACATCGCGGTTGATGCGAAACATGCATTCTTTGGCTGTCAACGTGGCAATGTCGGCATCCTGTTGGCCGTGCCGCCGGATGATTTCCGTAACAAGGTCAGCAAAATCGGCCCGGGCTGCTTCGTATTGCTTCCGGTGTGCATCAAACCATTCTTTGGTATTGTGCTGATGCAGGTGTTGTAAAAAACGGAGCGTGGTTGTTTGAAGCATGCTGTACTGCGTTAAATGGTATTGCCCCTGCAGATTAAGCGGTTATAAAATATACTGCTGAATATCAGTTTTGCCGAGATCTGCGGGGTACTGTATTTGACAACTGTTATGATTTTGTCAGTGACCGGAACACTTCTTCCAGGTTGTTGCCTTCCGACTGCAACGACACAATGTTGAGATGATGCTGCAATGCCAGTTCCAGCAGTTGCCGGCGCGTTTCAGGCTGCTGATGGGTTTGCAGCGAAAAAGAGTAATCACTCGTTCTCGTTACGCTTAACACCGAAGGCAACTGTTGCAGCAAAGCCGCCTCCACGGCGGTATCAAAGCTGACGCTGACGATGCTGTTGCTGTTGGCTTTCTGCAAATTCTGAATGGTATCATCTGCCACAAGGTTGCCTTTGTTGACAACGATGATGCGGTTGCAGATGGCTTGCACTTCGCCTAAAATATGGGAAGAAAACAGTACGGTTTTGTCCTGTGCCTGTTCTTTGATGACGTTCCTGATTTCGATGATCTGGTTGGGATCAAGCCCGCTCGTCGGCTCGTCGAGGATCAGCACTTCGGGCTGGTGAATGAGGGCGGCCGCAAGCCCCACACGCTGTTTGTAGCCTTTGGACAACTGCCCGGTTTTCTTTTTGCTTTCCACGGCAAGTCCCGTCAGTTTGATTACGCGTTCCACTGCTTCCTTTACCTGGCTTACACCATGCACACCGGCTACAAACTGCAGGTATTCGCGCACGTACATGTCATAATAGAGTGGGTTGGCTTCGGGCAGGTAGCCGATTCTTTTTCTTGGCGTCCAATGGGTTTTTTGCCACGTTGATGCCACACACCACGGCATTGCCCGCATCGGGCTGCAGGTAACCGGTGATCATCTTCATGGTGGTGCTTTTGCCTGCACCATTGGGACCTAAAAAACCCACGATTTCCCCTTTGCCAACAGAAAAAGAAATGTTGTTGACGGCTTTTTGTTCCCCGTATAGTTTTACAAGATTGGTGACCTCTAACGACATGCGGCGGTGGTATGTTTGGTTCAAAGATATAGCAGGGCGCGGGCTGTAACGGATTTGGCGGCAATTTTATCGTTGCCATAAGTAATGGCTGTTTTTTTTATTGAATTGTAGTGGTAATATCTTAGCAAAGAGACCATCCATTTTTACCAGTTGGCATCCGGTACTGGCAGATACAGTATTTTTAACCAATAAATTGCTTGACAATGGCTTATCCTTATCAGATAACATCAGAAGAACAGTATCGTTCAGACTACCAAAAAAGTATAGAACAACCGGAAGCTTTCTGGGAAAATGTGGCGCAGCATTTCTTGTGGCGCAGGCATTGGAACAAAGTGCTGGACTGGAATTTTAGCGAGCCCAAAGTAGAATGGTTTGCCGGCGCCAAGCTCAACATCACGGAAAACTGCATCGACCGCCACCTGGATAAAATGGGCGAACTGCCAGCCATTATCTGGGAGCCCAACAATCCTGAAGACCGCGTGCGCATTGTAACCTACAACCGGCTGCACAAGCGGGTTTGCCAGTTTGCACAGGTGCTGCGCAACAATGGCGTGAAGCGTGGCGACCGCGTGTGTATTTACATGGGCATGGTGCCCGAACTGGCGTATGCCGTACTGGGCTGCGCGCGCATCGGCGCCATCCACAGCGTGATCTTCGGTGGCTTTTCGGCACAGAGCATTGCCGACCGGCTGGAAGATGCCGGCGCCGAATTTATTGTAACGGCAGACGGCGCATACCGTGGCGAAAAAGTGATTCCCCTGAAAGATGTGATAGACGATGCCCTCATCGGCAACAAAACCGTGAAGCGCGTCATCGTATATACCCGCACGCGCACGCCGGTGTCGATGCTGAAAGGCAGGGACGTGTGGTGGGAAGACGAAATGGACTATGCCGAAGCGCAGGTGGAAAAAGAAGGCGTGGTCTCGTTTCCCGCCGAAATCATGGACGCCGAAGACCCGCTGTTTATCCTTTACACATCGGGCAGCACCGGCAAGCCCAAAGGCGTGGTGCATACCTGCGCCGGCTACATGGTATGGGCAGCTTACACCTTTGTGAATGCGTTTCAATACCAGCCCCGCGACGTGCATTTTTGTACCGCCGACATTGGCTGGATTACCGGTCACAGCTACATCCTGTATGGCCCGTTGTGCGCCGGTGCCACATCGCTCATGTTTGAAGGCATCCCTACCTGGCCCGACAGCGGCCGGTTCTGGAGCATCGTGGATAAACACAAAGTCAATATTCTTTATACCGCCCCCACCGCCATCCGCAGCCTCATGAGTTATGGAAAAGAACCGTTTGCGGGCAAAGATTTATCGTCGCTGAAAACCCTGGGCACCGTTGGCGAACCCATCAATGAAGAAGCCTGGCACTGGTACAACGAACAGGTGGGTAAGAAAGATTGTCCCATCGTGGATACGTGGTGGCAAACCGAAACGGGCGGCATCCTCATCTCGAACCTGGCTGGCGTAACGCCTGCCAAACCTACTTATGCCACGCTGCCGCTTCCGGGGGTGCAGCCGGTGCTGGTAGACGAAAACGGGAATGAAGTGGAAGGCAATGGCGTTAGTGGCAACCTGTGTATCAAAGCGCCGTGGCCCGGTATTTTGCGCACCACTTACGGCGACCATGAGCGCTGCCGGAAAACTTACTTCAGCGCGTATCCCAATCTTTATTTTACGGGCGACGGCGCACTGCGTGATGAACATGGCAATTACCGCATTACCGGCCGCGTGGACGATGTGCTGAATGTAAGTGGTCACCGCATTGGCACTGCCGAAGTGGAAAACGCCATCAACATGCATGCCGGTGTGGTGGAAAGTGCCGTGGTGGGCTACCCGCACGATATTAAGGGACAAGGCATTTATGCATACGTAATTTATGAGGGCAAATCGCCCAATACAGATTTGTCGAAAAAAGACATTACTGCTACGGTTAGCCGCATCATCGGTCCCATTGCGAAGCCGGATAAAATCCAGTTTGTAACAGGATTGCCCAAGACAAGAAGTGGTAAAATCATGCGCCGCATTCTGCGAAAAATTGCCGAAGGCGAAACGCAAAACCTCGGCGATACCAGCACGCTCTTGGATCCGGGTGTGGTAGAAGACATTAAGCTGGGCAAGATATAACCTGGTTAAAATTGGTGATCAACAACCGGTGTACAAAGTTGAATGACTTAGCTCACCGGTTGTTTGTTTTTGTATCAACACCTGCGGCACTCAAGGCGGCAGATGCGCAGGCTTGCATTAATCAGTATGAAGCTGTTGTTGGTTGTTCGCTTTTATGCCAGCTTCTTTTTTAAGTTGGTTAAATATTGCGTCCAGGCACTTGAGCAGTTGTCGTAACATTCAATTTGTGGAATCAGTCCTTCATGCGTAAAAGTTACTTTCGTATGGTCTGTTTCTTCTTGAATGTCGAAGCAAATTTTTGTATCTTTCCATTCTGTTGCGTCATTGATAAAATTGAGATTGCTTTCAACCACCAGCCATACTATTTTGCTGTTGGGAATTCGTTCTACCAGCTTTTGTTTTGAATAATGCGCACCGCCGCCTGCCCGAAAAGAAAATTCATCACCCAGCCTTTCGCTTTTTCCGTTTGTGTTTTCCGAATACAAACCCGACCACCAATTGTCAATGTTCAGCAACAAGGTAAAAATTTCAGCTGCCGGTTTAGAAGAGGTAAAGCTATATGTAAAACTGTCTGGAAGATTGGTCATGTGATGGGTTTGATATGATTTACTGAAATCTACTTCGCTGCCAGATGCCGGCTGGTTATCGCTGATCTGTTTTATTCCGGAAAAGGATGACCGTTCCTGGGTTGTAAAAACAATAACAATGACGGGTATAAATGTACCGGATTCTGAACAATTGTTCGCCCGTAATTTTAAAGAATGCCGCTCTGAATTTTCCTTTCCACTGCGCATCCGGGAAGTGAAATTCCGACTACCGATTACTGCTGCATAGAAGACACCGGAATGCAGCTATTTGCAAAACAGTTGAGACGACTAGGTCTAATGAAACGAAATTGGGATTGGGTTAAATGTTGATGTCAGAATGTTCTGCCCGGCTTGTACAAAACGTACTATTGTATGATTGTACGGCCAGAACATAATCAAACAAGGGTTCTTTGTCAATGGTCATTGTATCGGGAGGAAGAAGCAATTGAATGTGGTTGCCCGGGATTCTTTGAAACGCATAACGAAAGAGCCAATTTCATAGCCAAGCTTTCCGTTGCTTTTTGCATCAATTGTTTCAACACTGGCATCTACAATACCCGCGACATGGCACCATGACTGTATTTCTCAATATTGTCCCGCCTTTTATGGCAGGTTCGTTTGGTGGCAGGATCGATGCGTTTTCGTCATAAACGATGGCAGCAGCTTTCGCGTCATGAGCGGTCAGTGCTTTTGCAAAATCCCGGTTCATTTGTCCCAGTTCTTCCACTATCGCCGAATGCATTTCCTTGTCGGTGTTGGTCGTACAGCTAACCTGCCATCCTGTAAAAAGAACAAGGGTTAATACAAGCAGAGTGTTGTGAATTCTTGTCATGTTTGTTTTTGAATGTTGTGAAATGAAAATTTGCGGACTGGTGGCATACAACGCATAAATATGCGATACTCACCGAAACTCCCTGAACTAACTCATGAGCGACCATCAAATTGTTGGCAATGATGCAGTACGCATAACAATTGCATCATTGCCACTCTCCGAAGCCCGATGAATCTTCCGTTCATCTTTCGTCCCAAAGCCATGATGAAGGCATCCTGCAATCATGCCATAATCCAGCAACCTTCGGGAATACCAACTGTGCCATCTGTAACCGCAAAGCGCCTGCTTCAAAACAACGTCACAAACCCCAGGTGAATCTTCGACTGCCGAAGGTCGAGCGGGGCGTCGTCCCGTTTTCCGGCGGCATAGCTGATGTTGAAGATGCCGGTTTTGGTTTCAAACGCCAGCCCGAAGCCTGCACCTGCATAACCATGGGCAAAGGCAGCAGACGCTGTTTGATAATGTGCATAACCGCCGTCAACAAACACATAAAAGTATGACCGTTGTGCCAGCAGGTAGCGGTATTCAGCCGTTGCTACGGCATAACGGTTTGCATAAATACTCTCTTCGTCAAAACCGCGCAGCAACCGGAACCCGCCTATCTGGAACAACTCATTCAGATAATACTGCGGACTTTGCAGCCAGCCCGCCTGGATTGCCCCTTTCAGCGCAGACTGCCTGCCCAGTGGCACATAATGGGCACCGCCTGCCTGCAACTTCAGGCGGTAGCTGTTCATCTTTACTGTATCGTAAAGATGGCTGTAGTTGAAACCCGCATCCCTGATGCCTGTAATTGCCGTGTTGGGCTGCACGCGGCGGCTGCCCGCACTCAGCCGCAGGAATGCTTCATTGCCACGGCGCGGGTTCGCAACATAGTCGGTTTGCGACAGCCGGTAGTCGATCCCAATACTCACCGACGAGAGGTCGCTCGTTTCGGGCAACCGTTTGGTCAGGATGATGTTGTTGGTATCCACGCTCAGCTGGCGCGAAGAAATGGTTTGCAAAAACAACGTACCCGTAGTGCCGCTGCCCGCTACGTAATGCAACCCCAGAAAGGCATTGACATTCACGAACAAGGAATCGCGTTTGTACACTTCAAAATCAACGTCTGCCCCCAGCGGCGAACGAAACAGGTAAGGACGCCTGAACTGAACATTGAGCCGGGGCGACCGTGCCTGTAGTTGCTGCCAGTGGATGCCGATTGTTTCGCCGGTGGCAAATGCGTTTTTCAGGTTTACGGTTGCCTGCCCCGTCACCAGCAGTTTGCCGCCGGTCTGCTTGTTGGATGGCAAGAAACCGGCGATTATGTCGATCGCGTTGCTTTCTTTTGGCGCCAGGTACAGGTGCAAAATGGCGCGGTCGTTCAGCATCTGCAGGCTCCAGGGCTGCACCTGATGCACATAGGACAACGCCGCCAGCCGGGTATTGATATTGTCCAGTTTGCCGGCATTGTACAGCTCGTGTGGCGCAATGTCGAGATACCTGTGGATAAATTCTTTCGAAAGTCGTGCGCCGCCGGTAATGTGGATACTGTCGATGTAGTAGGGCACCGATTTGTCAACGTGCAGGCGGGCACTGATGGTGGCACCGTCAAAAACAAGGCTGTCAAGCCCGGCCTTCGCAAAGGGATACCCCTTATTTTGCCAGTAGTCTAACACTTTTCCATACATGGCATCCAGCTGATCCTGGCGGTAGGGTTGCCCGTGAAATTCATTGGCAGCATAATGAAAACGGTTCAGAATCGTTATAAGAGTGTCGTCTATGTACAATTGATTCCATGTGTATTGTTTACCGGCAAATAATTTTATCGTCACACTTGTTGTATCTTCACGCACCGAATCTACCGATGCCGAGAGGTAACCTTTTGCCCTCAGCAAAGCAGGTAAATCGGTTACATATTGCAAACATGTTTCTTTTGAATCAAAGACCTGTGTCAGCTTTAGCAGTTGCCGCACAGCCACGGAAGAATCGGTAGGGACTATGTATAGGGAACAAGCGTTTTGTGCCGCAGATTTTATAGAAAACAGGCAGCACAAAACAACTACAGAAACAAAGACAAGAACATTCAAAATCCGGTACTGGCGAATGAAGGCCATACTTAAAATTAGGTTTACGTAACAATGGCAGGAATTTACATTCACATTCCTTTTTGCAAAAAGGCCTGTCATTACTGCAATTTTCATTTCTCTACCGTTACCCGGTACACCAACGAAATGGTGTATGCGATTGGTATGGAAGCAAAGTTGCGGAAAAGCTATCTGACCGAAAAAGTGCATACACTCTACATCGGTGGTGGCACACCCAGCCTGTTGCCCATCACCAGCCTGCGCACCCTGCTGGCAAAGATGCACGAACACTTTGTGATTGCCAAAGATGCCGAAATTACCCTCGAAGCCAACCCCGACGATATCAACATTGATAGCCTGATCTCCTGGAAATCGCTGGGCATCAACCGCCTCAGCATTGGTGTGCAATCGTTCCACGATGCCGATCTCAAATGGATGAACCGTGCCCACACTGCACAGCAGGCGGTTCGCTGTATCCAGCTTGCCCGCAAAACCGGTTTTCACAATTTTTCGATCGACCTCATCTATGGCACACCTACCCTCAGCGACGAACAGTGGAAGCAGAATGTAGACCAGGCAGTCGCCTTGCAGATACCGCATTTGTCGTGCTATGCCCTTACGGTAGAGCCCAAAACGGCATTGCACCGGATGATTGAAACACGGAAAATACCGGAAGTGAGTGAAGAAAAGCAAAGCCTGCACTTTGAGCTGCTCACCAAATGGCTGCGCGAAGCCGGCTACGAACACTACGAAATCTCCAATTTTGCCAAACCGGGTTTTCACAGCCGGCACAACAGCAGCTACTGGCAGGGAAAACCTTATATCGGGCTCGGACCGTCTGCTCATTCTTTTAACGGCGTCAGCCGGCAGTGGAACATCGCCAACAATGCGCTGTATATTGCCAGTATTCAAAAAGGCAATGTGCCGTTCGAAATCGAATACCTGACGCCGCAGCAGCAACTCAACGAATACATCATGACATCGCTGCGCACCATGCAGGGCACATCGCTGATACACATTGCCAAAGTGTGGAGCGATACCGATGCCACCAACATTGTGAAAGAAGCCAAGAAGCACATTGTTTGCGGAAACATCAACTATGTCAACAATCATTTGACCTTAACGAGAAAAGGCAAACTGCTGGCAGACGGCATTGCCGCCGAATTGTTCCGGTAAGAGATTGTGTTGCCCCACCCACAAAAAGAGATACAGCCAGCAGGAAGCAGAAAATTTGATGGCAGAACAGTTGCCGCTGATCGGTTACTTGTAAATGGAGGATGGTAACGTAGTTATAAAAAATAGAACTCTGCTGCCTGAGACCATACCAACCTGCCTAGGTTCATGACGAATGGAAACAATCACTCCACCAATTTTGCAATTCTGCCTTTGCTGCCCGCCAAAAAGACTGCTGTTCCGTTCTTTGCTTTCTGGCAAACATGATAGCTTTCGGGAGAAACTGCTGACCAGTTCCTCCCGCCATCGGTTGACAGGTCGACCCCGGAAGTACCAGAGGCAATGAGTTTTGTTTTTGAAAGAAATACGACACAGCTTTTATAACCATGTGGAGGCGTAACGGGTTTGTGCCAGCTGTTTCCCCCATCAGTTGTCAGTACGCAATTGCCGGTCGTGTCAGGCACATTGGTAAAATCGCCGCCCACCACTACGCAATTCTGTTGGTTAAAACAAGCGATGGAATTGGCGCCGGTCGTGTTTTTGCCATTTACCAGCGGCAACATAACGGGATAGCCCAACCCGAAAAACCGCGATTGTGAGCCACCGGTCACCAATACCGGGAAAGGTGCTTTTTTCCCGCTTCGCATCAGGATGACATTGGTGCCGCTCGATGCAAAAAACGCTTCGTCTTTCTGCAGTTCATAACGGTCATCGGCTACTGTCCTCCAGTGGTCACCCGCATCGCTCGTCATTGCGATAAACGCTTTGCCATCAACCGGGTCGCCTACCACAACGCCATCCCGGCCATTGAAATCCATGGCGTCTAAAAACATTCCTTTCGTAGTGTCTTCAAACACGGTTGTCCAGGTTTGCCCGCCGTCCTTGGTCTTTAATATCACCGCAGGTTCAGCAATGCCGGAGATCACGGCTGTGTTTTCGTCAAAGGCTTCAATGTCCCTGAAATCGCGGGTTTCGTAGCCTTTCACCGTTAGCCACACAAAGGTTTTGCCGCCGTTAACAGAACGTGCTACGGTACCGCTGCTGCCGCTTGCCCAGATGATGCTGTCGCTCACCACGCTCAGCCCGCGCAGCGATACCTGCCTGCCGCCCGTAAGCGAATCAATCTTTTGTGAAAAAGCGGAACAAGCAAAGGATAAAAAAAACAAAGAAAATAGAGCCTTCATAGCGGGAAGATGTTGAGGCGGTTGCCAAATGAAGAACCGGCTGTTGAGGTGTGTTTTCAGGATAACGGCGGAACCGGCGCACGTCAACAACCGGGAATAGATGGTTGTACCACTACAAAAAAGCAGCCGTTAGGGCTGCTTCTCCATTATCGTAAACTTTTGTATGCGTTGATAAGCCCGTTGGTAGAAGCATCGTGGCTGCTGATGTCTTCCTCGTTTTCCAACTCGGGCAATATTTTGCTGGCGAGTTGCTTGCCTAGTTCCACGCCCCACTGGTCAAACGAAAAGATGTTCCAGATAACGCCTTGCACAAAGATTTTGTGTTCATACAGCGCAATGAGGCTGCCCAGCAATTGTGGCGTGATTTGTTTTACCAAAAATGAATTGGTGGGTTTGTTTCCGGGAAATTCCTTGAACGGAACCACTTTTTTCAACACGTCGTCCGGCGTATCTTTCATTTCGGCTTTCACTTCTTTTTCCGTTTTGCCATTCATGAGCGCTTCTGTTTGAGCAAAAAAGTTGCTCATCAGTTTTTCGTGGTGGTCGCCAATGGGATTGTGGCTGACCGCCGGCGCGATGAAATCGCAGGGGATCAATACCGTTCCCTGGTGAATGAGCTGGTAAAAAGCATGCTGCCCGTTGGTGCCCGGCTCGCCCCAGATTACCGGGCCGGTGCTGTACGACACGCGGTGACCGGTGCGGTCTACGCTTTTGCCGTTGCTTTCCATGTTGCCCTGCTGAAAATAGGCGGGAAAGCGGTGCAGGTACTGGTCGTAGGGCAAAATGGCTTCGGATTGCGCGCCAAAGAAATTGGTGTACCAGATGCCGAGCAGGGCCATGATAACCGGGATGTTTTCATCAAATTTTTCGTACTTTAAAGTATTCGTCCACTGTCATAAGCGCCGCGCAGCAGGGCTTCAAAGTTGTCGTAGCCGATGGTGAGCGCAATGGACAACCCGATGGCGCTCCACAAGCGAATAACGCCCGCCTACCCAATCCCAAAACTGGAACATGTTGGCGGGATCAATGCCAAATTTGGTAACAGCTTTTTCGTTGGTGCTCAGCGCCACAAAATGCTTGCGCAATGTATTGTTCGTCTTTTGCCGCCGCCAGGAACCAGTCGCGCGCCGTATTGGCGTTGGTCATGGTTTCCTGCGTGGTAAACGTTTTGGATGCAATGAGAAACAGCGTTTCTTCGGGGGTAATGTTTTTCAGTGTCTCCGCAATGTGCGTGGCATCTACGTTGCTCACAAAGAAAGGCTGAATGCCTTCCATCCAATAGGGTTTCAGCGCTTCGGTAACCATCACCGGGCCAAGGTCGCTGCCACCGATGCCAATGTTGACGATGTATTTTATTTTTTTTCCTGTAAACCCTTTCCACTCCCCGCTGTGTACTTTTTCGCAAAATGCTTTCATCTGTTCCCGCACCTGCCGCACCTGTGGCATCACATCCCCGCCATCGCTCATCACCGGGTTGTCGGACAGGTTGCGCAGCGCAATGTGCAGTACCGACCGGCTTTCTGTTTCGTTGATTTTTTCGCCGTTAAACATGGCTGCAATGGCTTCTTTCAGGCTGCAGTCGGCAGCCAGTTGCAGCAGCAACTGCAGGGTTTTGGCAGTCATGATGTTCTTTGAATAATCGAACAAAATGTTATGCGAAGTGATCGAAAATTTTTTAAAGCGGTCGGCGTCTTTGGCAAAGAGGTCTTTCATGTGCACGCGGCTCATTTCTTCCTCATAATGCCTTCTCAGCAGCAGCCAGGCTTGTGTAGTCGTTGGGTTTGTTTTTGGAAACATATAAATATTTAGTTCTTGATAAAGAGAGACTGCGTTCGTTGGTGGCAGCTAAGACTGCGAAGATATACGATTCCGCTTTTGCAGCACGACATACCTTTTCAAAAAACGGCTTGCTGCCAGGCGCCGGAAAATAGCCTGTAGAATGCAGCTTATTGCCCACCCCAATGGTCTGTACTGTTAAGAACAAGGCTAAAAGAAATTAAATTTTGATTGAAAGTGAAAAGCTGACTGATTTTTGATAATATTATACCGTATATTCCGCGTAAAAGTCGTACTTTTGCAGGCTGAATTCATTTCACTGCAACCAAATATGACTTCTGTAAGTAACCGATTTTAGATAATAAAACAAGCATGTAATCATTATGAGGCAGCTTAAAATTGCCACCCAAATCACCAATCGTGATTCGCAGGCAGTAGAAAAATATCTTCAGGAAATCTCGAAGATTCCGATGATCACTCCGGAAGAGGAAACTACGCTGGCGCAGCGCATTAAGATGGGTGACCAGAGAGCACTGGACAAACTCGTGCAGGCCAACCTTCGTTTTGTGGTATCTGTGGCTAAGCAGTACCAGCACCAGGGCCTTTCGCTTAGCGACCTCATCAACGAGGGCAACCTGGGTTTGATAAAAGCCGCCCAGCGTTTTGATGAAACCAAGGGTTTTAAATTTATTTCTTACGCCGTATGGTGGATTCGCCAGAGCATATTGCAGGCACTTGCCGAGCAAGGTCGCCTGGTTCGCCTGCCGCAAAACAAAATCGGCACTTACAACAAAGCCAATAAAGCTTATATGGCTTTTGAACAGGAACACGAACGCGAGCCTTCTACCGAAGAACTGGCCGATATCCTGGAAATGAGCGAAACCGAAATCAACAATATTTTCCAGAGCAATACCCGCCACACCTCGCTGGATGCGCCGGTACACGAAGCAGAAGACGTAGCGATGGGCGACCTGCTGGAAGGCAACGATGATACCGATGAGGACGTAATGAAAGACTCGCTGCGTGAAGAAATCCGCCGCGTGTTGAAATCGCTGTCGCCACGGGAAGCAGAAATTGTGAATGCTTATTTTGGACTGGATGGCGAAAGTGGCAATACCATTGAGCAGATTGGTATGAAGTACGACCTGACCAAAGAACGCATCCGCCAGATAAAAGAACGCGCCATCAAGCGCCTGCAAAAAGCACGCTACAGCAGTGCGTTGAAAGCGTATTTGGGATAAAGAGATTTAGATTTTTTTTAGAAAAGCTACTTTCAAACAGGAAGTAGCTTTTTTTGTTGTTGGGATACTACCAAAACTAATGGTGGGTGTAATTGGAAAAATCTATTTTTAGTATTCACAACACTAATTTCCCTGGGCCAATGAAATCAATTTTAACCACTGCACATTTGCCTGCCAAATTCATGATGTTGGTTGCTTTTGTCTGAAACAAGAAAAGAGTATAACTTGTTAACAAAATCGACAATCGCTTTTTTCAAGTGCCTGAGCAAAGCTATGTATGCCCCGATTACAAATGGGAGCACATCAGAGATATGCTTTTATCCTTTACTACGGGGTTCGCTGAAGCTAACACCCCGAAGAACGTGGCAATTATGGGTGGTAAAACGTTGGTTGACTTTACTACCACCAAGTTTGTGGAATGTTTGAACTACCGCAATACTTGCGATACTGCAGATCATAACGATGCTTGCCCAACAGATGCAAACCCTCAAAGCCAGCAATGTAAAAAATAAAGTTTTTCCCAATAAAACTGACGTTATGAAATCTTTTCTTATGCTTCTGTTGACCACCTTTACTGTAATCAGCTACGCCCAGCCCGGCACAGTAGATAAAAGCTATGGCACGGACAAGACCGGGACAGTTGCTCTTTCTTCGCAAACATACATAGAATCATCTGCCATGCAGCCCGATGATAAGCTATTGGTGGCAGGTTCTGGGTACGCGTCTGGAATTTTCAACATTGTACGGCATAATAAAGCCGGTGCTATTGATACTACCTTTGGTAGTAAAGGAATAGCTACTATTACCATAAATGACTTAGTAAACGATATAATCGGCACAGGCGGCTGGGATGGCGTAGCCGTACAGCCAGATGGTAAAATTATAACTGTAGGAGAGGTAAGTTGGTATAACCCTAACTTTCCCGGTAATGTACTCCGGATTGATAATGATATTGTAGTAACCCGATTGATGCCGGATGGCACACTATACCAATACACTTACCAATTACCTGACAAGATTTAATGGTTACCCAAAGCAGGTACCTCTATATGTACGCATCAAACGTTGGCTCAAAAACCACGGCATTAGCTGGAAAGGATTGCCTGCACAGGATAATGTTGCTTACTACAACATAGAAAGGAGCAGCAACAGCAAGACAGGCTTTACGCAAATAGCCAAAGTTAGCGGCACTAATCACTTGTCTAATTACGACCTTACCAACAGCCAACTGCTGCCAGGCACCAACTACTACCGCATCAAAGCCGTAAGTACCGATGGCACTATCCGCTACAGCGAAGTGGTGAGCGCAGATAATACAGCAGCAACCGCCTCCATCTATCCCAACCCGGTACGTGACTATGTAACCGTGCAGGGTTTAAAAAGCAATGAGCAGGTAAATATCTCTATTGCCAACGCCAACGGTACGGTGGTCGCAAAAGGAGTAAGCGGCGGCAGCACGCAATATCACACTTCTGCAGGCAACCTGCGGCCCGGCACTTATTACCTCAACATTACCACCAATACAGGTAAAACCGAAACACTGCAATTTGTAAAAAAATAAGCTGCTCAAATCACTCTCGACCAGGAGAAGCTGAAATAGTGAATGCGTATTTTGGATTGGATGGCGAAAGCGCAATACCATCGAACAGATTGGTATGAAATACGACGGGACCAAAGAACGCATCCGCCCCATAAAAGAACGCGCCATCAGGTGATTGCAAAAAATGGGCTACAGCAATGCGCTGAAGGCGTTTTTTGGGGTAAGATGTTTTACCCTCTCTTTACAACGCTTTACCCTTTAGCAACAAAAGTCATCATGAAGCCGTTGATCAAACACTTGGAAGCAACGCGACGTCGTTCCCGCAACAGGATACCGGTGTCTTTTGTTTACTTGTTGAAAACGATCCTGCTTTTTATTGCCGGTGACCCATACAATAGCCGCAATACCTAACTTTGCCTCTTCAATGACTCAACACGAGCTTCTTTATAAAGACAATACGATTGCATATAACATCTATGGATCAGGTAAAAAAGCGGTTATCTGTCTTCATGGCTATGCCCAAACTGCCGGGCGTTGGGCGATGTTAGAGCCGCATTTGCGACAGCAATACACGCTGTATGCGATTGATCTTCCTTACCATGGAAAGACCCGTTGGCAACACATTGACACTTTTACGCTTTCGGCATTGTTGGAAATCATTCAGATGATTTTACCGGCTGGTACAGAAAAATATCACCTGCTGGCATATAGCATGGGCGGTCGCATTGCGCTGCGCCTGTTGCAGGAAGTACCCCATATGATTGAAAAAGCCGTGTTGCTGGCACCCGACGGGCTACACCGGAATCCCTGGTACCGCTTTGCCACGCACACCGTTATCGGGAGAAAAATTTTTAACCAGTTTAAAAAAAATCCAAAGCTGATCATCATCATCGGCAAGCGGCTGCGCAAACAAGGCATCCTGAGCGATCAGTTGTACAACCTCACTTATTATTACATCCACGACAAAGAAGCCCGCTATATATTGTACAACCGCTGGATCAGTACGCGGCATTTCCGACCCGATCTGCAACTGATCCGCAAGGCAATTGCCCAATACCAGATTCCGGTAGAAATGGTATTTGCCGATCAGGACAAAATCATTATTGCCGATCATGGAATTGAATTTATGAAAGGGCTTGAGCAACAGGCCCGCATTCACATGATCAATACCGGTCATTCTTTTCTGTATGCAGCACAGGCTTCGTTCATCGCCTCTTTATTCAAGAACGAACAATAACTTTTTTCCACCCGGTGATCCTGTTTGTCCACGGTTTTCTCTGCACGCAAGGGCAGATGGTAGAACGAATGAACCCATGCAAACCCCAATCTCAATTGTTTACAAACGGAAATAATGGCAGGGTTGCTTTTTCTCCCGGTCATTGCTTCCTGTTACTACCTGACCAGGCTGTATTGTTTTATCCATCTCTGAGCAACGGCATACAGTTGGTCGGATCAACACCCAAAAATCGTTACTGCCAGAGAATGCCCCGGCGCAGCAGTACTGAATCATTTTTTCTTATTGTATATTGCCCTTGTATCAACCGTTTATCCCGGTCATACTTTTTTCGAAATGGTAAAACATACATTTGTTTTTCAGGATGATTCAAAAACAATTGCAGTATAAGGATAGCATCATTAGCTATGAAACAAACGGCTACGGAAAAGAGTACATTGTCTGTTTCCATGGCTATGGCCAGGCTGCTTACCGGTGGGAAATCCTGGCGCCTTACCTGGGCAAACATTACCATCTCATTGCTTTTGATCTTCCTTTTCATGGCAATACCCACTGGAACAAAACCGACCGTTTTACACCGCAGGAACTATTACAGATCATCCGGCAGGTAATCCCGCCGGCAACGGAAACCATTTACCTGCTGGGATACAGCATGGGTGGGCGCATTGCGCTGGGCTTGCTGCAGCATGCGCCGCAAATGGTGAAAAAAGCCGTGTTCCTCGCGCCCGACGGGCTGCACCGGAATCGCTGGTATCGCTTTGCCACGCACACCATCGTGGGCCGAAACCTGTTTTACAATTGCATGAAAAATCCGCAGTTGCTCTTCCGCATTGCCAACGAAATGAAGAAACGCGGCGCCATCAGCAGTGCCTATTTCAACATGGCGCATCATTATGCCAATGATGCCGCATTGCGCATGCAACTGTATAACCGCTGGATTGTTACCCGGCATTTTCATCCCAACCTGGCGCTGCTGAAAAGCATCATTGCCAAACATCACATCCCGGTAGAAATGGTATTTGGCAAATACGACCGCATCATCATCGCCGATCACGGGCACACGTTTATCAAAGGATTGGAAAAACAAGCCCGCCTTCACATCTTAGACACCGGGCACCACTTTCTTTACCAGTCGTTTGCCCCGTTTATCGCATCTCTGTTCAATGAAGAGAAATAGTTTTCTTTGCAGCCATGTGGTGGTTCCTGTTTCCCGTGTTGTTCCTGTGTTTGCTATATTGCGCCCTCATCCTGCGATACCGGCAATGGTTTGTCAAGCTGGCTGTTTTTACGCCCGTTCCTTCCCCCGAAGCGCCTACCTTTTTTTCCATCATCATCCCGGCGCGCAACGAAGCCGCCAACATCGGCGCCTGCCTGCAATCCATATTCAGCAACGATTACCCGCAATCATCGTTTGAAGTATTGGTGATAGACGATTTTTCGACCGATGATACGGCAGCCATTGTTACCGCGTGGAAAGCAACACACAGCCGGGTTCGGTTGTTGTCACTGGCACAGCTTCTGGGCGGTAAAGAACTCAATTCCTATAAAAAGAAAGCCATTGAACTGGCCATCGGGCAGGCAACCGGAAGTTGGATCATCACCACCGATGCCGACTGCATCGTGCCGCAAAACTGGCTGTCGCATTTTCATTCGTTTATTCAACAAACCAACCCGGTATTCATTGCCGCGCCGGTCTCGTTTGTGCGGCATTCTTCGCTTGTGGGCATTTTTCAAAGCCTCGACTTCATGAGCCTGCAGGGCATTACAGCAGCATCGGTGGCAGCAGGGTTTCATAGCATGTGCAACGGTGCCAACCTTGCTTACGAAAAAGCAGCGTTTGAAGCCGTAGGCGGTTTCCGCGGCATAGACAACATCGCGAGCGGCGACGACATGCTGCTGATGCACAAAATCGACCACCATTTTAAAGGACGCGTGGGCTACCTGTTTCATCCCGGTTCGGTGGTGCAAACGCAACCGGTAGATAGCTGGAAAAGCTTTCTCAACCAACGCATCCGCTGGGCCAGCAAAGCCAACAGCTACAACGACAAACGCATTTTTTACGTGTTGCTGCTGGTGTATTTTTTCAATGTAGGTCTGTTGCTGCTGCCATTGGCTGTCTTTTTTATGCCCGGATTGATTTGCTATTGGCTGCTCTTGTTGCTGCTGAAAACTGGTGTGGAATTGTATTTCCTGTTTCCCGTAGCTGCCTTTTTTCGCCAGCGAAAACTGCTGTGGTGGTTTCCGTTTCTGCAGCCGCTGCACATCGTGTACACCGTGGTAGCAGGCTGGCTGGGCAAATTTGGACACTATGAATGGAAAGGGAGGAATGTAAAGTAGGAACGGAGAAATTCATTGCCCGAAGAAAATGCCGGCCACCGCGGGTTTTAAATAGTTTCTGCGAACATCCGGGTTTATCTGTTGAAAAAGGGGTTGAATCAACAGCAAGGCGAACAAATCAATCGTATTGACGTTCAACTCATTTCCTGGACAACAGGTGTCTATACCACGAGAAAAGCCGGTTTTACAAAACCGGCTTTCAGATATGTTGTCAATCCATGCTTTTCGGGCAGGAGAGTTCCGTTGTTAATGATGGTGGTGATGCAGTTTGGCTGCAAAATCTTCCGCGCTGATGGGTTCTTCTATTGCCTGCACCTGGGTTTCGAGTGCCTGGAACAGCTTGCCCGTCTGCACTTCAGCATAAGTCTGGTCCACAAATTTCTTGTCTTTCATCATGCGCTCGGCATAATCGTCAATCCACGAAGTGTCATTGAAGTTTTGCCCGCCCATGTAGCTCAGCAGTCTTGCCTTTGCCATGTCTTTGATGTCGTCGGGCGTTACCGAAATCTCATTTTCTTCAATGAGTTTGGTGGCTACGAGGCTCCACGTCAGCTGCTTCGCATAGTCGGGATATTCCGCTTCCACCTGTTCGGCAGTTTTTTGCTGCTCGCTGTTCATTTGCAGCCAGCGTTTCAGGAATGCATCGGGGAAGTCAACATGGATATGATCGGTGAGGTAATGGTAAATCTGGTCGTGCAGCTGGTTGCTGCTTTGCTGCGCAAAATAGTTTTCGATTTCTGCTTTCACGGCATCGCGAAACTCCGGTTCGGTAGCAATGTTGCGACCCGGATACACCGTGTTGAAAAAGTCTTCGTTCAATTCAGGTTTTTCCACCAAACCAATTTTCTTGATGGTCACCACGAAGTATTTGTCGGCATCCACCGCGCTGTTTTTGTCAAGCGCCAGGTCGGTCATGATAAATTCCCGTTCCTTTTCTTCAAATGCTTTGCTCAGCTGGAGGGTCATTGTGTCGCCCGCCTTTTTGCCGTTCAGTTGCTCGCGCAGTTCAGGTGTAAAATATTTAACGATCAGCGAAGTTTCTTTGGATAACCCGCCTTCTGTAATGTTTCCGTTTTCGTCGGCTTCCTGTACCTCTACGGTCAGCACGTTTTCGTTGTTGTTCACGCTTTCCGGTTCCGTCATGTTGCCATTGCGGATCTGCAGGCGGTTAACTTCGTCGTCAATCATCTGCTCGGTAACATTGATTTTATAACGCGTTACGCGGATGTCCTGCGGATTGATGTTTACTTCCGGTTTCAGCCCCACTTCAAATGTAAACGCATAATCGCCCGGCTGGTTCATGTCGGGCATCGGCTGGTTGTCGGCAACCGGCAGCGGCTGTCCCAAAATATCAAGCCGTTCGGTGGTCACATAGTTGTTCAGTTCTTTTTCTACCGAGCGCAAAACTTCTTCGGTAAACACAGCCGGACCGTGCATTTTTTTCACCAATCCCGCCGGCACCATGCCCTTGCGAAAGCCGGGAATATTGGCGTTTTTGGCGTAAGTCTTCAGGCTTTTTTCAAAAGAAGGATAATAATCTTCCTTGGCCAGGTTCACGGTAAGCTTATCGGTTAGCGGCGCAATATTTTCTCTCGTAATCGTTGCCATAACACTTGCATTTCTCCGTAACCCCACCGGAGATAAAAAGATAAGGTATAATTAAAAAAAGCCCCGACAGGGTTACGGAGCTTTGGTGCGGATGATAGGAATCGAACCTACATGCCTTGCGGCGCTAGATCCTAAGTCTAGTGCGTCTGCCAGTTTCGCCACATCCGCAAATGGGGCGCAAAAATAAGGCAAATCAGTTATATGGATGAAGAATTTTATAAGTCTTTATCAATTTATTGACTTCTGGCATCTGCTGCCGGTCACGCTTGCTGTTGCAGGAAACGATCAACTGCGTTCCTGAATATGCAATGATTACGTCAATCGCCTAGCCCCGTCCCATCGCCAGCCGCTGACAGAAATGAATCAAAACCCGATGCCCGTTTTCCCAAAAAAAACGCTTGTTGATGTTTAGCAATACCACTCAAAATCAAGGCAACGATTCTCGTTTCAGGGCAATGCGGTACAGCATGGCCGCCATCGCTACAAAGCAGCCGACGCCGATTAGGGCATACGTGCAAGATCCAGGCCTTGTGTCACCAGCTTTCGGCATTGAACTGTTGCAGTTGCTCTGCAAGGGTTTCGCTGCCGGCTGTGAGCAATGCAACCGTCACGCCACCGGACAGGTCGCAAACAAATTTCCTGAACTGTGTTCACAAAGTCGAAAGAATAAGAAGAGGTAAGTATTGGTTGCTGTTAAAACCCAGATTCGCGGATATATGGCTCGAGGGCAACGACGTTTTTCAGTATCATCTGTCTTCCATTGATCTGGACGATGTTGTCTTCAATAAAATCGTTCATCGTGCGGAAAACTGTTTCGTAAGTCGCTCCCACAAAAGAAGCAAGGTCTTGCCGGCTAAGCTCGATGTTGAGCAAGCCCTCTTCAGTAACGCCAAATTTGCTGTGTAATGCCAGTAATGCATGTGCAATTCTGCCTTTGACAGTCATGTGGGCAAGGTTGCGCATCCGTCTTTCCGATTCCTGCAGCTCGGCGGCATAAAACAGGAGCAGCTGGTACATGTAAGCGGGATTCACTTTTAGCGAGGCTTCAAATAAAGGCAGGGGAATGTAACAGGCAGAGACGGGCTCGAGGGCGGTAGCGGTGATGGGATAAACCAATTGTTTGCCAATGCCGCGGTGACCCACGATGTCGCCCGCACCCGCAAAGCGCATGATCAGTTCTTTATCGCCATCCCATTTGCTGTGTACTTTTACTTTGCCGCTATTCAAAAAATAAATGCCGGTTACGGCGTCGCCTTCCCTGAATAGGGTTTCATTTTTTTTGTATAAAAATGTTTCGCGGCTGGCAGCAATGGCAGGTAGCCATTCTTTGATACATCCATTGCAAAAACTACAGCTATGCAGGTCACAATCGGTTTTGCTTCTCTTCATCTGCTTCAAAAATAGAAAATAGATGACAGAAAAGAGGGTCAAAGACGACAGGTGATGCAAAAACAACGGTCGGCTACATCAATGATCACCCGTTGCTCCCGGCAGCAGTCCGCTGCACGCTTTGGGCAGCCGTTACTTCCTTAACCAGCGACGGATGCAGCCGCACCACTTCACCAACAACTATAATGGCTGGATTGCTCAGCCCTTCGTATTGCGCCCTGTAATATATATCGCTCACCTTGCCAATCACACATTTCTCCCTGTCGGTGGTGCCATTTTGAATAATGGCTACCGGCGTATCTTTTTTGCCATGAGCCGTAAAGATGTCCATAATCGCTTCCAGCTTGCTCATCGCCATCAGGATAACGACGGTGGCTGAAGATTGCGCCGCCAGCAGGATGTCCGGCGAAAGTTCACCGCTTTGCAAAGTGCCGGTCGTTACCCAAAAACTTTCGTTGATGCCGCGGCAGGTAAGCGGTATCATCTGCGATGCCGGTACTGCCAGTGCGCTTGAAATGCCGGGAATCACTTCTACTTCAATGCCGGCTGCGCGAGCGGCGTCAATTTCTTCCTGCGCCCGTGCCAAACACAAACGGGTCGCCTCCTTTCAGACGCACCACGCGACCATAACGCTGCGCACAATCAATGATCACCGCGTTGATTTCCAGCTGCGACAAGGAATGACAGCCAAACCGCTTGCCGACAAACTGTTTGATGGCATTGGGAGAAGCATATTCCAGCAGGGCATCATTGGCAAGAGCATCATATAAGATAACATCTGCCTTTTGCAAAGCTTTGATGGCTTTTAAAGTAATGAGTTCCGGATCTCCGGGACCGGCACCTACCAGCGAAAGAAAAGGTTTTGACATGCGTCACATTTAAATTAGTAAAATAAATATCTGATATAAATCATGAATTTAATTCTCATTTTGAAATATATCGCTGTAAATTTACAACATAAATCATATTTGTATATCAATTGCGGATTAAATTTCAGACAAAATATAATATAATAAAATTTTATCTTTAAAACTGATCTTTATTTTAAACTTCCACACACGCTTAAACACACAACCATGAATATAGTGGTCATCGGAAATGGAATGGTAGGTTACAAATTTTGCGAAAAGCTGGTTTCCAAAGTAGGTGCTTCGCAAATTCACATCACCGTTTTTGGCGAAGAAATAAGACCGGCTTACGACCGTGTTCACCTCAGCGAATACTTTTCGGGCAAAACTGCCGACGACCTTACGATGGCGCCGGCGAGCTGGTATGCCGACCATCATATAACACTTTACCTCGGCGACCCGGTGCAAAGCATTGACCGCGCCAACCAGACCGTTCATTCATTTCATGGCATTGCTGTTCCGTACGATTATCTCGTTCTTGCCACCGGCTCTTCGGCTTTTGTGCCGCCGGTGCCCGGCGTAGAAAAAGAAGGCGTATTCGTCTATCGCACCATTGAAGATCTGGAAATGATGACGACCTATGCGAAAAAAGCAAAAAGGGGCGCTGTGATCGGTGGTGGATTGCTGGGGCTGGAAGCTGCCAAAGCCATGATGGACCTCGGCATTGCCGATACGCACGTCATTGAATTTGCCCCCCGCCTCATGCCCCGGCAGATTGACGATGCGGGTTCCCTCATTTTAAAGAACAAGCTGGAAGCACTGGGCTTGCAAATTCACACTTCCAAAAATACATCACAGATCCTGGGCGATGACTGCATCACCGGTATGCAGTTTACCGACGATACCAAAATAGACGTGGACATGCTGGTGATTTCTGCCGGTATCAAACCGCGCGACGAACTGGCCAAATTGTGCGGTCTGCAGGTAGGGCAGCGGGGTGGCATTGTGGTCAATGAAGCAATGCAAACCACCGATGAGCGCATCTTTGCCATTGGTGAATGTGCCCTGTTTGAAGGCATGATTTACGGGCTGGTTGCGCCCGGCTACGAAATGGCAGACATTGTCGCCACCAACCTTACCGGCGGCAGCAGGCAGTTTGCACCGTACGACATGAGTACGAAACTCAAGCTCATAGGCGTGGACGTTGCTTCTTTCGGCAATCCCTTTGTTCCACATACGGAATGCCGCACCGTGGTATTTGAAGACACGATGAAAGGCATTTACAAACGCATCAACATTACGCCGGACGGCAAATATTTACTCGGTGGCATTTTGATTGGCGATGCCGAAGCGTACAACATGCTGTTGCAGACCACGAAGAACAAAGTGGTACTGCCGCCCAACCCCGAAGACGTGATCTTGGGTTCGCGTGGTGGTGAAGGTGATGCTGGTGCAGGCGTGGCTTCGCTGCCCGACGACGCGATGATCTGCAGTTGCGAAGGCATTTCAAAAGGAGATGTTTGCAGTGCTGTGAACGGGGGCTGCGAATCGGTAGACGCAATAAAAAAATGTACCAAAGCCGGTACAGGCTGCGGCGGTTGTGTGCCCATGCTGAAAGACCTGATGGTGCATACCATGAAAGCCGGGGGCAAATACATCCGCAACGTGGTATGCGAACACTTTGGCTACTCAAGACAAGAACTGTTTGACCTGGTCAAAATGAAAAGCTTGAAATCTTACGACGCGGTGTTGAATGAATTGGGCAATGGTGATGGCTGCGAAGTGTGCAAACCTGCCGTGAGTTCTATCCTTGCTTCTTTGTGGAACGAAATGATCTTGAAGAAAGGCAACGATACGGCGCAGGACTCCAACGACCGTTATCTTGCCAACATCCAAAAAGGCGGCACCTATTCTGTGGTGCCCCGCATTCCCGGCGGCGAAATCACGCCTGACAAACTGATTGTGATTGGTGAAGTGGCGAAGAAATACAATTTATATACAAAAATAACCGGCGGCCAGCGCATAGACATGTTTGGCGCGCACCTCAACGATTTACCCCAGATCTGGAAAGAACTCATTGAAGCCGGTTTTGAAAGTGGTCATGCCTATGGCAAAGCCCTGCGTACCGTAAAAAGCTGCGTTGGTTCTACGTGGTGCCGTTTTGGGCTGCACGACAGCGTCAGCTATGCCATCCGCATTGAAGAACGGTATCGTGGCTTGCGGTCTCCGCACAAGCTGAAATCGGCGGTATCAGGTTGCATCCGCGAATGCGCCGAAGCCAAGTCAAAAGACTTTGGCATCATCGCTACCGAAAAAGGCTGGAACCTGTATGTGTGCGGCAACGGCGGCAGCAAGCCACAACACGCGCTGCTGCTGGCTGCTGACCTAGACAGCGAAACCTGTATCCGGTACATCGACCGCTTCCTCATGTTTTATATCAAAACAGCAGATCAATTGACCCGTACGGCTACCTGGCTCAACAAAATGGAAGGTGGCATTGATTACTTGAGAAATGTAGTGGTGAACGACAGTCTTGGCATTGCAGCACAACTGGAAGCGGAAATGCAACTGCTGGTTGACAGCTACGAATGCGAATGGAAAGAAGTGGTGGAAAATCCCGAACTGCAAAAGCGCTTTACCCACTTTGTTAATGCGCCGGAAGAAAAGGACCCGACTGTACAGTTTGAGCCGTTGCGCGACCAGAAACGCGCGATGGAATGGAAATAACGACAGCATCTGGTAACCGCTTTCCGCCATGAAAAAACATAACAACAGCGCAGCACGGTAAATACAAACAGAAACACCAGCCGTGTTTTTACCTTATGGGAATCGCTACCGGCAAATCCGGTGAATTTTACTTCCATTGCCAGCCTCCTTTCTTTGATTGCCTGCCCATATGAATGGTATGAATCACATCATTAAAACCATTTATTATGAGCGAAACACTATCCGACAACATTACCTGGTTTGCAGCCTGCCATACCGCCGACGTGCCTGAAAATGGCGGCGTATGCGTAAAGTACAAGAACGAGCAGATTGCCCTGTTTAATTTCACGCGCCGTGGCGAATGGTACGCTACGCAAAACATGTGTCCGCACCGGATGCAAATGGCATTGAGCCGCGGCATGATTGGCTCCGAAAACGGCGAGCCCAAAATCGCCTGTCCCTTTCACAAAAAAACATTCTCGCTGGCAGATGGTCGTTGTCTCAACGGCGATGATTGCGGCAGCATTCAAACCTATCCCGTTAAAATCGAAAACGGCAAGGTTTACATCGGCGTCTTTACCAAAGAATTTGCTACTGTTTACAGATAAAACCCGGAGAGGCGGCAACCTCTTCCGGGCATTGTTGTTTTAACCGTCTATCACAATTAAAACCGTCCAAATGTACACCAAAAGAAAAATGATTCTAACCGCCCTGTGCGCACTGTTTGTTTGCGAACAGGCTTCGGCGCAGCTTTCCCTGTCGGGGCAGTTGCGAACGCGCACCGAATTGCGCAACGGGCAGGGTGCTCCATTGCCCGCGGGTGCCAAACCCGGCTTCTTTACCTCTCAGCGCACCCGCCTCAACCTTGGCTACAACTATTACCGGCTCAAATTCAACGTAACCGCGCAGGATGTGCGCGTGTGGGGACAAGATGTTTCTACCATCAACCGCACAACGACGCAAGACAACAACGGCTTACTGCTTCACGAAGCATGGGCTGAACTCTTGCTGAGCGATACCAGCCAAAAAAGCAATACCCTGAACCTCAAACTCGGCCGGCAGGAGTTGGTGTATGATGACCAACGCTTGCTTGGCAACCTCGACTGGCTGCAACAGGCCCGCCGCCACGACGCTGCTTTGTTGAAATACGAACACAACAGCTGGATGACGCATGTGGGCGTTGCCTTTAACCAAAACAAAGAACTCGCAACCGGCACTACTTATACAACCGCTTCGCAAGGCGCTTACGCCAGCAATACCAACGGAGGCGCTATGTACAAAAGCCTGCAGTTTGTATATGTAGGTAAAAAGCTGTCAAAAGGCAATGCGTCGTTCCTTTTTCTTACCGACCAGTTTAACAAATACAGCGTGGACAGCCTCAATGTAAAGACCTTTCAGCAAGGCGCCATTTCCCGCGCCACTACAGGTGTTTATATCAACAATACATTCAACAAACTGGGCATAACGGCATCGGCATATTACCAGTTTGGCAAAACAAGCGCGATGCAAAAAACAAGCGGTTACCTGTTGAGTTTATCAGGTCAGTATGCAGTAGCCAAAACCATTACCGCAACTGCCGGGGTTGATTATACATCAGGCGGAACAAACGGGACCAAAAGCCGGGCATTCGACCCGCTGTATGGCACGCCGCATAAGTTTTGGGGCATGATGGATTACTTCTATGTAGCTTCTCCGTTTGGCAAAACCGGGTTGCAGGATGTTTATGTCAAAGCAAAATACAAACCTTCGGACAAGTTTTCACTGTCAGCTGACGTGCACCAGTTTACAAGCGCCACCAACATTGCTTCTTCTGCCAAACAAAGCAGGAATTTCGGGCAGGAAATAGACCTGGTTGGCACTTATGGATTAACCAAACAAATTGCTTTCGAAGGTGGCTACAGTCACTTTTTCCCAACAGCATTGCTGACTTCGGCAAGTGTCAAAAACGTACCCAACGCGAAGAGTGGTGCCGACTGGGCTTACCTCATGATCATCATCAAACCCGACTTTTTACTCAAATAATACTTCATTCATTCTCCACAAACTGATTCAAAACACACATTCTTATCAATCATGGCAAATACATCCACGCAACCACTCAGCAAGTTGAATATCTTTAGTTTGAAAGGTGTTCAAATGAAGTCGTTTCATACCACCTGGCTCATGTTTTTTGTGTGCTTTTTTGGCTGGTTTGGTTTGGCGCCACTCATGCCGACCATCCGCGAAGAACTGCACCTTACCAAAGCTGAAGTCGGCAACCTCATTATTGTTTCGGTATCTTCTACCATCATCGCGCGGTTAATCATTGGCAAACTGTGCGATACCTGGGGACCACGCATCACGGCGGTCCGGTTGTTACTCATTGGTTCATTACCCGTCATGCTGGTTGGGCTGGCGCACGATTACGCCAGCTTCCTGCTGTTTCGCGCGGCCATCGGCATCATCGGCGCTTCGTTCGTCATCACTCAGTTTCATACATCTATGATGTTTGCACCCAATGTAAAAGGCACTGCCAATGCAGTTGCCGGCGGTTGGGGCAACCTTGGCGGTGGAGTTACCAACATGGTGATGCCACTCATTTTTGCAGCCATTGTAGGCATGGGTTTTACCAAAGGCGAAGCCTGGCGTTATGCGATGATTGTTCCGGGCGTTATGATGCTGATCGTTGCGTTCCTGTATTACAAGTTTACCAAAGACACCCCCGAAGGCAACTACAGTGAAATCGGCAGAACCAAAGCTACCCGTGAAAAGACAGATTACAGCGTGTTGAAAGACTGGCGCATCTGGGCATTAACGCTTGCTTACGCCATGTGCTTTGGTATGGAAATCACCTTCGACAACGTGGCTTCTTTGCATTTTACCGATTCGTTTGGATTGTCGCAATCCTCAGCCGGTTTTTGGGCAGGCATGTTTGGATTTATGAACCTGTTTGCGCGCGCGCTCGGTGGTATTATTTCCGATAAAACCGGGAAGAAATGGGGCATGCGTGGCAAAGGAATTTTCCTGGCGCTGGCACTCTTGCTGGAAGGCATCGGGCTTATCTTTTTTGCACATGCCGACTCGCTTGTTTTTGCCATCGTAATGATGTTGTCGTTTGCGCTGTTTCTCAAAATGGCAAATGGTGCCACGTATGGCATTGTGCCTTTTGTAAACGAAAAAAATGTGGGCTTGATCAGCGGCATTGTGGGTGCCGGCGGCAACTTTGGCGGAATGATGTTTGGCTTTTTGTTCAAATCATCCACCATCACCTATGCCGAAGCCTTTACCTATATCGGCTATACCATCATCGCTACTTGCTGGTTGTTTTTGTTACCCGTTTTTACAAGGTAAAAGTTGCCAAGCCACAACGTGTGGCAGAAGCCGAACTGGCATTGGCATAGCAGGAATGCCGGCAACCGGTTGCCGGCATTTTTTGATACCAAGTTGCTCTGCAAAACCGTACAACATTTAACCAGTAAAAACCGGGAACTGGCAATCAATCAAACACATTTCATGACTACCTCTTTTAAAACTACCTGTTGTTATTGTGGCGTTGGCTGTGGCGTAGTAGTGCACAAAGAGCGCAATGGCAGCTTGCAGCTGGAAGGCGATAAAGACCACCCGGTCAACAAAGGCATGCTGTGCAGCAAAGGCATGAACCTGCATTATACGGTGATGAACAACAGCGACCGGTTGCTGTATCCCGAAATGCGGTACAACAAAACGATGCCGCGGCAGCGCGTATCGTGGGATACTGCCCTGCAACGCACTGCCGCCGTTTTCAAAACATTTATTCAAAAATACGGTCCCGATTCCGTAGCGTTTTATGCGTCGGGACAATGCCTTACCGAAGAATATTATGTAGTGAATAAACTGATGAAAGGCTTTATTGGCTAGCAATAATATTGACACCAATTCGCGCCTGTGCATGAGCAGCGCCGTAACGGCTTACAAGATGAGCCTTGGGCGACGACAGCGTGCCCATTAGTTATGATGACCTTGAACTGGCAGACTGCCTCTTTGTAGCCGGCGCCAACCCCGCGTGGTGCCATCCCATCATCTGGCGCAGGGTAGAAGCTGCAAGGGCTGCCAATCCTGATCTTAAAAATCATTGTGAGCGACCCGCGGGCTACGCAAACCTGTGCTTATGCCGATGTGCATCTGCAACTGAAACCCGGTACCGATGTTGTACTGCATCATGCCATTGGCAGGCTGCTGCTGGAAGAAGGGGCCATAGATGTTCCGTTTATTAAAAATCACACCGAAGGCTTTGAAGAGTACAAGCAAAAAGTAATGCAACGCACCGTTGCCGAAGCGGCAGCGATCTGCGATGTGCCGGAAGAAAAAATGCGCGAAGCAGCGGGTTATATTGCCAGGGCAAAAGGCTTTATCACCATGTGGACGATGGGCCTGAACCAAAGCGTGATTGGCGTAAATAAAAACCTGAGTTTAATCAATCTCAATCTCATTACCGGGCATATTGGCAAGCCGGGCAGCGGTCCGTTTTCACTCACCGGGCAGCCCAATGCCATGGGTGGGCGCGAAGTAGGCGGCATGGCTACCATGCTGGCGGCGCACCGCAACCTGGCCAATGAAGATGACCGGTTGTTTATGCAACAGTTTTGGGGTGGCAATACCATCAATCCAAAACCGGGCTTTACCGCTACCGAAATGTTTGAAGCCCTGGAAGATGGCAGGCTAAAAGCCATTTGGATCATGGGCACCAATCCGCTGGTGAGTCTGCCTGATGTGCGCAAGGCCGAAGCCGCACTGGCAAAAGCAAAGTTTGTGGTGGTGCAGGAGATCAGCAACAAACCCGAAACGTTGCAATACGCCGATGTGGTATTGCCGGCTGCTGCCTGGGCCGAAAAAGAAGGCACCATGACCAATGCCGAGCGCCGCATTACTTACTTACCTAAAATAGTGGATGCACCCGGCGAGGCCTTGCCCGATGCCGAAATCATTTGCCGCTTTGCCAAAGCCATGGGGTATAATGGATTTGATTACAACAATTTTTCAGACGATTTATGACGAGCATTGCCGCTCTACAAAAGACACCAATATAGACATTAGCGGCTTGAGCTATGAGGTACTAAAAGAACCCGCAGCATTCAATATCCTTACTCGAAAAACAAGCAGGAAACGCCGCGTTTGTTTGACGGACAAACAGTTTTATACGGCTTCTCAAAAAAGCCATTATTCATGCGGTGGACGATGCCAATGAATCGGAGCCAATCAGCACAGATTTCCCGCTTATTTTAACCACCGGGCGCATTCGCGACCAATGGCATACCATGAGCAAGACCGGCAAGGTAAGCAAGCTGAACAAACACATCGCCCAGGCTTTTTTGGAAATTCATCCGGATGATGCTTTCTCCCGACACATTGCCGAAAATGACGGTGGTGGAAATTGCCAACAGCCGCGGTACGGTAAGGGTAAAAGCAAAGCTGACAACCGACATCAAAAAAGGCGTGGTGTTTTTACCCATGCACTGGGGAAAAATATTGAACTCCGATTTGAACCGGGCAAACAACCTGACCCACAATTTAGTGGATAAGCGGAGCAAAGAACCCGATTTTAAGTTTGCTGCCGTAGAAGTGAAACGGTATCAAAAAGCCAAAACAAAAAATTATAGTGATTGGTGCCGGTGCCGGTGCCTTTGGTTTTGTAAAAAGTTACCGCGCATTAAATACCAATGACGAGATAGAGGTATTCAGCAAAGAAAATTTTCGCGTTTTACAACCGCGTAATGTTGCCCGATTACATCAGCGGCGCGCAGCATTGGATGCAACTGGTTAAGATGAAGGACGAAGAGGAACTTGATTATGGCATTACCATGCACCGCGGGGTTATCTATCGAGCACATTGACCGGGATAATAAAATACTGACCGATAGCCATGGCAACATCACACGCTTACGATATATTGATCATGGCCACCGGCAGCCGCCCTGCATTGCTTAAAGACCTGCCAGCAATGAAGGGCATATTCACCATGCGCAGCCGGGTAGACGCCGACAATTTTAAACAACATGTAGCGCCGCAAAACGGCAAAGTCGTCATTATTGGTGCGGGATTGTTGGGCATTGAAATGGCGGCATCTTTGCGCGAAATGGGCGTGGAGGTTTGCATCATTCAACGCAGTTCCAAGCTGATGGACCGGCAGCTGGATGCGGTTGGCAGCCAGCTGCTGCAGGAAGCGCTAACCGAAAAAGGCATTGATATATTTTACAACGATGAAATGGAACGCTTGCTGGGCAATGGCCGTATAAAAGGTGTGCGGTTAAAGAGTGGTCGCGTAATCGCCTGCCAGGCGGTGATTATGGCCATTGGCACATCGCCCAATATAGAATTGGCAAGAGCCGGCGGACTTGAATGCAAGCGCGGCGTGGTGGTAGATGAATATTTACTTACCAATGATGCATCTATTTATGCCCTTGGTGAAATAGCCGAATTCAAAGGCAACTTGTATGGCATTACAGCAGCTGCAGAGCAACAGGCAGAGATTGTAGCCAGGCACTTGAACGGCGACATCAGCCAATACTACGAAGGCTCGCTGCTGATGAACATTTTAAAGATGCACGGCACCGATTTGTGTTCATTGGGCATGGCGGAAGCACCTGCCAATGACCCGGCTTATGAAGAAGTGATTTTTATAGACAAAGCAAAGCGCTATTATAAAAAATGCATCATCCATAAAGATGTGATGGTCGGCGCGATCCTGATGGGTGACAAAACAGAGTTTCTAGAATTTAAAGACCTCATTCAAAACAAAACCGAGCTTTCCGAAAAGCGGTTAGAACTGTTGCGTTCCGGCAAAAAAGCAGCACCGGTTTTGGGCAAATTGATATGCTCATGTGGCAATGTAGGCGAAGGAAATATTGAAGCCAAAGCAAAGGAGGGCTGCACCAGCCTGAAAGCGCTGTGTGCCGCATCGGGCGCGGGTTTGGGCTGTGGCAGCTGCCGCCCCGAGGTGCAAAAGATTTTAGATGAAATACATCCCCCATCCCCTAAAGGGGAGCTTAAACCGGGCTTTGCATCTTTGGTGTAAATTTTAAATTGACATACGCTTAAACATCATCTGCATACTAACCATGCAGTTTTAAAACTTCCCTTCAGGGGAAGGGGGGCTTTTCTTATGGCACAAACAAAAAGAATCACCATCAATTTTAAAGGCGGCATTGTATCGCCGGGTTACCTGAAAGAGGTTTTGCTAATCGCAAAGGAGGCGCGCGTTTCCGAAGTGCGTTTTGGTTTGCGGCAGCAACTGATGATGGAGATACCGGGCAGCAAACTCGAAGCGTTTTCGGCTGCCTGCATTGCCAAAGGCGTCGCATTCGAAATTGCCAAACAGGTGCATCCCAATCTCGTAAGCTCGTACCCGGCTGCCGATATTTTTTCGGGGGATGGCTGGCTGCGCGAAGGCGTGTTCAAAGATGTGTTTGACCTGTTTGATTTTGAACCCAAACTAAACATCAACATTTGCGACAGTACGCAGCAACTGGTGCCTCTGTTTACCGGCCATCTCAACTGGATAGCGTCGCCCTCGCCGCATTTCTGGTATTTGTACATTCAATTGCCAAACCGGCAAAGCACTTTCCGCTGGAAAGAAATGATTTACACCAACGACATTGCAGCCGTTTCGAAACAGCTTGAATACCTTATTCTCAACAAAGCCATGAGCGAACTGGAGTTGCCCACGCAGCTGAAAAAACGGCTGGATTACAACGCCCGCCCCGATGATCAGCAGCCGATACTCTCACCGTTTTCACTTCCTTACTACGAAGGATTCAACAAAAGCAGCAATGGCTGGTGGCTGGGCATTTACCGCCGCGACGAGCTGTTTTCTGTAGCCTTTTTGCTGGATGTATGCGAGGTATGTGCCCAAACAAAAATTGGCGAACTGTACACCACGCCGTGGAAAAGCCTGATCCTGAAAGGCATCAGCAGCAAACACCGTGCATTGTGGGATACCATCCTGGGCAGGCACCGCATCAACGTGCGGCATGCCGCCAACGAACTCAACTGGCAGGTGGAGAGCGAAGAAGGCCTGATGCTGAAGCGGCTTATCATCCGGCATTTTGATAAAGAAGATGTGCGTACGTATGGACTTTGCTTTGCCGTGGAGACAAAAACGCAGGTCGGGCTTGTACGGCTCTGTTATCATCCGCAAGGAAGAACGCAAAAATCCCAACCGCCTGCAGTCGCACAACCGCTATACGATTTTATACAAAGAAGATTTTAACCCCAATGCATCCGAAGAAATTATGTTCAGGGAGCATGTCGCCAAAGACCACATCGCCACTTACCTGGTATCGCTATGCAAATTGTTTTACGAACGCGAAGAACCGGCTGCCGCTTCCCTTGTCCCGGTGCACAATGAACCTGCCATTGTGAATGAAGTATTGGTCAAACAGGTGTATCAATGCCGGCATTGCCTGACGGTGTATGATGAAGCTGCCGGCGATGCAATGCAGCAGGTAGCCGCCGGAACCCCGTTTGCCCAGCTTCCTTCTTTCTATCATTGCCCGGTATGCGAAGCGGACAAGCGTGATTTTACAGCCATCAGCGAAAAGAGTTTGCAGCTTGCCATGTAAGTACACTTCAACCCAGCAACAGCAATGAGGCGCTTTTCATCAACATCAGTCTTTGGAATGCCGCAAGCCTTCTGCTACGCGAAAGATGTGAATGATGTAGGGAAACAAGGCATCCATGGTTTCCTGCGCACCGCGTGTACTGCCAGGCAGTGTCAGAACCAGGGTGTGGTTGATAAATCCCGCCACGCCACGCGACAGCATCGCATAGGGCGTACGTTCCTGCCCATAACTGCGGGCAGCTTCCATGATGCCGGGAATGTTGATGTCTAGCAGGGGCTCAATGGCTTGTGGTGTTACATCGCGGCGATACAGCCCTGTGCCGCCGGTAAAAAGGAGCAGGTGATAACCTGCATCGCTCAACTGTTTTGCTTTGTTTTGGATAAGGTCAAACTCATCGGGGATAATGGCATATACATCTGTCTGCAAGCCGTTTTGCTGCAGCTTTTGAATGATGGCTTTGCCCGCAAAATCCTGCTTTGTTCCCGCCGCCACACTGTCTGAACAAACCACCACCGCACACCGCAACTGATGTACCGGGTAATCGGTATAATCTGATTGCCCGCCCCGCTTTTTTTCGAGCTTGATCGAACCAATTTCCACCTCAGGGTCAATGGGTTTCAGCATGTCGTACATGGTGAGTGCAGCAATGGCGGCGCCGTGCATGGCTTCTACCTCCACACCGGTGCGGTAAATCGAATGCACTTCCACCGAAATCAGGATATTCAGGTGTTCAACGGCATAGGTAATGGCGGAAAATTCTACCGGGATGGGATGACAACCGGGGATTACGTCGCTCGTTTTTTTGATGGACAACAAACCCGCCGCGCGTGCAAACTCAAACACGTTGCCTTTGGGAACCTGCCCGTTTTGAAGTGCATCAATGGTGGCAGGTGTTGAAACGGAAACCACCGCGGTAGCAATGGCTTTGCGCAGCGTATTCGATTTGCGGGTAATGTCAACCATGACTTTTATTGTATTGGCGAAAGCATCAAAAATAATGCTTTTCAACAGCCACGAAAGCAATGCTTTCAGCGGGGCAACTGGTGCACTTCCACGATGTCGCCAGCTTGAAGCATGCTGGTATTTTCATTTAGGAAAATCAAACAATTCGCCTGCGCAAAAGAGCCGAGTTTGTACGATTCCTGTGCCGGCAATACTGAAACCTGGTCTTTTGTGTAAACGGCTTTTACAAACATCGCTTTGCCCGGTGGCTTGGTAAAAGAACCTGCCAACGGAAAATGCCTCGTGGTGAGTACCGTATGCCAAACACACATGCCTTCGATTGCCATCAGCACATATTCGTACACACAGGTAAGGGCAGCACCCGGATTGCCGGGCAAGCCAAAGATGAGCCGGTGATCTTTGGCCCGAAAAACAAGGGTTTACCGGGTTTTTGATTCACTTTGTAAAACACTTCGCTGATGCCACATTGCAAGGCAGCTTCCCGGACAAAATCATAATTGCCGGCACTGATGCCGCCGCTTAGCAGGAGGAGGTCAGCGCGTTGCAAAGCTGCCTGCAGGGCAGAGACAACTTCGGGTAAATCATCGTTGGTATAAACCGTATACACAGCATTAATGTTGAGCTGTTGCAGCACCGCTGTAATGGTAAACGAATTGGCATCATATACCTGCCCGTTCTGCAACGAAGCACCGGGGGCTACAATCTCTTTCCCGGTAACAATGATGGCGACCACGGTTTGGGATACACCATCACTTCCGTAATTCCCATTGCTGCCAGCAGGCCGATGGCAGCGGGCGTCAGCAATGTGTCTTTTGCCAATGCCAGTTCGCCTTCCCGGATGTCGGTACCCACTTGCTTTACATGGCTTCCCTTGTTGATTGAAAGATCGGTAATCAACATCCGGTTTTGATCAATGTTCACTTTTTCCTGCATCACCACGGTATCGGCGCCGGGTGGCAGCGGTGCACCGGTAAAAATGCGAACCGCCGTACCTGCCGGCAAAGGCAACAGGTTAGAACTGCCGGCTTCTACTTCACCGGCCACCAGCAAAAAGTTTGCTGTATTGTATTTTTCAAAACCAAAAGCATAGCCATCCATGGCAGATTGGGCAAAGGAAGGAAGCGACATGGGGGCAACAACATCCTGCGCCAGTGTAAGCCCGGCAGCCTGCCACAAAGAAACTGTTGCCGGCTGCAAAGCCTTGCTGTGCGCCCTGATCAATGCTTTTGCCTCTTGTACAGAAATCATCGGGCAACTTACGGTTTATCGGAATGACCCAGGCTTTTTTCCGGGCTGATGCTGTCTCTTACCAGTTGCTTCAGCTCTTTGATTTCCGGGAACCTGCCCTGTTCTTTTCGGTCGAAAAGTATTTCCTCATTCACGGAAACCGTATAACGCCCGCCTGTTTCGGAAGGCAGCAGCGTAACGCCTTTCAACTCTTCGGAAAACGTAGTAAGCAGTTCCTGCGCCATGTAGGCAGCGCGCAGCAGCCAGCCGCATTTTGGGCAATATTCGATGGTGACAATGGGTTTCACGCGGTATCCGGATTGGTTTACTTTTTAGGAATTCTTTTTTTCAAATCTGCCAACGGCAGTGTCATGATCCTGCCCATCGGTTTGTCGCCACGATAGGTAATCACCCGCAACATTGCTGCTTCTTTCGGCGCAATGAGTGGTTCGGTGTATTTGGGATAAAACCGGTCGGGAAACGAATTGTCAAAGGTATAATAAATGTCGAGGTCGCGGCGCTTCGGTTGCCAGCGCAATTTTCAGTTTGCCATCTGCCGTTGACGACACCTCAACCGCCGGGTCGTAAATGCTCGGCGCATATTTTACTTCAGCTTCTTCAAGCCGGGGAAACTGCGCTTCTACGCGGTTCACAAAACTGTTCCAGTCTTTCTTTTCTTTGGACGACCATACACTTTCGGCTATCGCAAAGGCACGTGGCCAAACCATGTATTCGAGGTGGCGGGTATTATACACCTGTTCTGTCCACAGGTTTGCCTGTCCACCTTTAATATATTTTGCATCTACGCCATCGGGCACCGGTTCAAATTCGTAAGCTTTTTTCAGCCGCAGCGTGGCATACACTCTTGGTTCAATTACCGGATCGCCCTGCATATAATCGAGGTAGGCAAAGGTGGTGGGGCTCATCACCACTTCATGTCCCATTTTTGCCGCTTCAATGCCGCCTTTTATACCGCGCCAGCTCATGACTGCCGCATCGGGAGCCAGACCGCCTTCGAGTATTTCATCCCAACCCATAAATTTCTTTCCTTTCGATTCTACAATTTTCTCCAGTCGTTTTTCAAAATAGCTTTGCACCTGTTCCATGTTTTTCAGGTTTTCTTTCTGCATCAGCGCTTTCACGGCCGTGCTTTTTTCCCAAAATTCTTGGGGCATTCATCCCCACCCATGTGCATATATTCAAAGGGAAACAGCGCGGCTACTTCCGTTACCACTTTATCTAAAAAGGAGTATACTTTTTCGTTGGCAGGGCAAAGGGTATTGTCGACAAGCGCGATAGGCGGTTGACCGTGCGACCAGTCCATGATTTCTTCGCCGGAACGCACTTTGTAGTTTGTCAGCGCCCGGTGTGCAGGACAGTTCGGGATAAGATACCACTGCCGCGAGGCTATGACCGGGCACATCTATTTCAGGTAAAATATTCACAAACCTTTCCTTTGCATACTTCACAAGTTCTTTTATGTCTTCCTGCGTATAAAACCCGCCATAGTCGCGCGGTTCGTTGGCTGCCGGTGCGTTGAAGGTTCCGAAATAACCTACTTTCTTTACATTCCACGCACCCACTTCGGTTAGTTTTGGCAGGCTTTTGATTTCTATGCGCCAGCCTTCGTCATCGGCCAGGTGCATGTGCAGCAGGTTGAATTTATATTTCACCATATTATCGATAAACTCCTTAACTTCTTCTTTGGTAAAAAAGTGGCGCGATACATCCAGCATCAGCCCACGCCAGCCAAATCGCGGATAGTCCGTAATTTCAACACAGGGCAGCCTGCCAGCTACATTTTTCGCTACTTCTTTACTTTCGATTTCTTTCGGCAACAATTGAAAAAAAGTTTGCACGCCATAAAACAAACCGGCGGCATCGTTAGCCGTTATCAGTAATGCCTTGGTGGCGTAACCGACAACGTATAACCTTCCTTTCTTAAAGACGTATCGTTGTTGTGCATTTAGCACCGAGCGGATGGCGCGCACTGCACTGCACCGGATTTCAGATACCGAAAAACCGGTAGAACTGTTCAATTTTGTGTGCGAATAATCGGCGATGCATATTCAACTTCTGCGGCTGCGCAGGCGCAGCTATGCCAATATGATTTGCAGCAACTGGAAAACGCCGGCTTTCGCTTCCACCGAAACCGGCTCCGGAATAATAGATATGCGTTGCTGTTGGCTGCGCAAAAAGCAAAACCGGGAAAAAACAAAACAGGCAACAATGAGTTTTTTCATTCAAAATTAAAATGTTCATAAAATTTGAAAAGCTGAAATGTAGTGGCGTTATGCAAAATAGTCCTGAATATATCACTATGCGCAAAAAGCAATTTCGGCCGGATTTTACTAATTTTCGTTTTGGACTTGAGAACCGGCAGATAGAATTGTCAAAAGTCGCAAAGAAGCAGATGTCTTCCAAATTGAAACTGCAATTCCAATTTTAAGACTGTATTACAAATATATGCTCTTTGTAATACGTTATAAAATAATAAGATTGAAGTTTGGCACTCAATTGCAAATATTAGGCGATATTGGATTCCGGGCGAGTATGTCTATACTGTACCTTATTTTTTTTAAAAATAATTCATATCACATCGCCAACTAAGGGGCCGCAACCAATTTCAAAAAGCCATTCAAATTTACTTCAAGCTTATATTGACTAACTTCTTTCTCTAATCAGATTGCTATACTCCTGTGCACATAACTCGTGAAGTGTAAGCATTCTAGCTGGTCAATAGAATGCCAGTATTTGCAAGATGGATATATGCTACACATTAAATCTCAGATATACACATCGTTATCGCATTGCAAAACTGACTGTGTCTGCAACAACTCGATTTGCTACATAATTAATTACCTAATGCTTTTCCCATTATCTCAAACAACATGTACTTTCGGAAACTTGAAAATATGGCATGTACAGGATTTTTAATCAAACTTTTTCATCAATCTTTATTTTACAATAAACTGCCGGTTTTACAAATTCAGTTATGGATACAACCTGTTTCTATCTTGATAAACTTTACTTTGTCTCGAGAAGACGAAAATACACACGACATGCGTTTTAAATTAGTAGTAATTTCTGTAGCAATCTTAGGCACAGCATTATTTATCCGGTGCAACAACGTGAGCTGCTACAAAACATGATTATAGCGGGTGGACGGCATATGCAGGCTCTAAAGACGGCATTCGCTATTCATCCGACACCAAGCATGAACCCGCAAAATGTATCGCAGCTACAGGTGGCCTGGAGCTACAGCTCGGGCGATAAAGACACCGGCGGACATACGCAAAACCAATGCAACCCGATCATGATTGATGGCGTATTATATGGCAGTAACGCCTACCCTGAAACTCTTTGCGCTTAAACGCGGCAAACGGTCAGCAGCAATGGTTGTTCGATCCGGCTACGGAAGACAGCAGCGCCAAAAGCGATCCGTTTGCTTTTTTTAAAGTTACGCGCGGCGTTATGTACTGGCAGGACAAGGAAGGCAAGGACAAACGTATTTTATACAGTGCCGGCAGCAGAACATATGCCATCAATGCAGCCGATGGCAAGCCCGTCCGCAGCTTTGGCAATAATGGCTACATAGACCTTACGCTCAATCTTGACCGCGATAGCGGCACGTTCAATCCCTATGTAGTGGGCACTACGCCCGGCATTGTTTATAAAGATTTGTTGATCATGGGATCGCGTGTAGCCGAATCTGCCGACGCGGCACCGGGACAATATCCGCGCCTATGATGTGCGAACCGGGCAATCTGAAATGGATTTTTCATACCATCCCTCATCCCGGCGAAAAAAATTACGAAACCTGGCCCGACAAAGATGCCTGGAAAAAACTGGGCGGTGCCAACGACTGGTCGGGCATGTCGCTCGACGAAGAGCGCGGCATTGTGTACATTCCCCACCGGCTCTATCGGCGGCGATTTTTATGGGGGCTTTCGCAAAGGGCAGGGTTTGTATGCCAACTCTTTGCTGGCACTCGATGCTGCTACCGGGCAATACCTGTGGCATTACCAGTTTGTGCACCACGATGTGTGGGACAGGGATTTGCCTGCCAATCCCAACCTTGTAACCATTACCGGCACAATGGCGAAAAAATAGATGCCGTGGCGCAGATCACCAAACAGGGATTATATTTATGTGTTTGACAGAACAAACGGGCATCCCGTATTTCCGATAGAAGAAAAAAGCTTTCCTACCAAAGGGCTGCCTGGCGAAGAAATCTGGCCCACACAGCCCATCCCTTCGCTTCCCGAACCATTTGCAAGGCAAACCCTGACAGCCAGAAGACATCACCACCCGCACACCTGAAGCACATGCCGAAATGATGGAAAAATTCAACGAGGTAAAAGGCAACGGCATGTTCATTCCTCCTTCCAAAGAAGGTGTTTTTATTTTCCCGGGATATGATGGCGGCGGCGAATGGGGCGGATCTGCCGTAGATCCGGAATCGGGAATTCTGTACGTCAACAGCAGCGAAATGCCGTGGGTACTGACAATGGTGGAAACAGGTGCAGGCGGTTCCATACAATCCGCTGGAAGGCAAAGGGCATCAGGTATATAGCAAATACTGCGTTACCTGCCACGGTCCGGAATTGAAAGGCAATGGCGCTTCCTTTCCGTCGCTGATAGACATTCATAAAAAATACACGCCGCACAGATCTCAAATATCATCAAAAACGGCAGAAACATGATGCCGGCTTTCAAGCAGATGGAAGAGCGTGAAAAACAGGAACTGCTTGGCTTTTTGTTGAAAACAAAGAACAGCAACAGCCGCCGCCAAAAGACACGAAGAAGAGCCGGCTACCCAAAGCGGCAAAGGTGCAGCGATGCAAAAGAGCCGGCTACCGAAGCCGGTGCGGCAGATGCCAAAAACAACATTATGGATGAAGTGAAGTATAATATGACGGGCTACAACCGGTTTACGGATAAAGATGGCTACCCGGGCATAAAACCACCGTGGGGCACACTGAATGCGGTAATTTAAATACCGGCAAACTGTTGTGGAAAGTGCCTTTGGGCAATGATACAACGGCACAAAAACCAGGCGCAACCACCTACCGGAACAGAAGGCTATGGCGGACCGTTGGTGACCAAAGGCGGGCTGGTATTTATTGCCAATACAAAAGACGCCAAACTGCATGCCTACGATAAAAAAACGGGCAAGCTGTTGTGGGAAGCGCAGTTTCCGGTGCCGGGATATGCTACGCCTGCAACTTACTAGGTAAATGGAAAACAATATGTGGTGATTGCCTGCGGAGGTGGAAAAATAGGCAGCCCATCGGGCGATCAGTATATTGCATTTGCATTGCCGTAAAAGTAACGCTTGTATAACATTCTTTAAAACAAAAATAGGCGGATAAGAACCGCTGCACTATATGCTGCATATTCCATTTGTTAGACATGGGCATGGATGCCATTAACAATTAGCAATCAGAAGAATGCGATGCGTGTATATACTAATGTCACAACAATGCTCCTTTTTCCCAGTGATATATTACTACGAAATCAACTATATTTAAATCAACAAATAAAACATGCATATGTATAACAGAAGACATTTTATACGCAACTCGGGTGCCGCACTATTGGGAAGCGTTTTGCTAGCAAAGCGCCAAAGCCTTTTTTAGCACCTGTCAGCCCACGCACCCTGTGGGTTTACAGTTGTATACTTTGTTTCCCGCACATGGATGATGATGTGGAAGGATCACTGAAAAAAGTAGCCGAGATTGGTTTTAAAGAAATTGAATCGGCATATAGTAAAAAGCCAGGTTATTATGGTATGAAGCCAAAAGAATTCAAAAGCTTTTTGGAGAGGTTTGGGCTTAACATGGACATCGCACCACGTACTGGGCGCACCATTCAAAATGCCGGCAAATGCAAAACCAATGCTGGATGCGAGCGGCAAAGCCGCTTGCCGTTTCCACCGATGCGCAACCTGCGCGACAACTATGCAGGAACTGGTAGATGAAACTGCGGAAGGCGGTGTGCCTTTTATGGTATGTGCCAACACACCGTTTGAAACTGCGGAAGAGCTGAAACAAATCCATTGAAACACTGAACAAAGCAGGTGAAGCCTGCAAAAAAGCAGGTATTGGATTTGCCTATCACAACCACGACAAAGAGTTTGAAAAGCTGGATGGCAAAGTCATATATGACACCATGCTAAGCGATACCGATGCCAGCAATGTGAAAATGGAACTGGACCTTTGCTGGGTAACCAAAGCAGGCGTGGATCCCGTTGCGCTGTTTAAACAACATCCCGGCCGGTTCCCGCTGTGGCATGTGAAAGACATTGACAAAGACTTTAACCGGTCCGCAGCCTGTAGGTACCGGCATAGTGGATTTCAAACGCATTTTTGCCAATGCAGATGCTGCCGGCATGAAGCACTTTTTTGTGGAGCACGATATGCCTGCCGATGCCGTATGCAAGCATTACCACAAGCTTGAAAAACGTAAAGAAAATATTACAGTCATAAGCATTGGAGCTGATAGAAGATGATTGTAAGAACCGGTCGGGACTCTCACGTTTCGCACCGGTTTTTTATTGTTGCAATTCTCCCAGCAAATTGTGCAGGTCGAGGCTTTCGGTGTACATCACAATGGAGCCATCGGCGTTCGATGGCCAGATTTCTCTCGGGCGGTCCCAATACAGTTCTACGCCGTTGTCATCAGGATCGTTCAGATACAAGGCTTCCGAAACGCCATGATCGCTTGCGCCGGTTAGCGGATAATTTGCTTCCAGCAACCGGTCGAGGATGGCGGCCAGATCTTTCCGGGTTGGGTATAAAATGGCTGTATGAAACAGCCCGGCACTGCGCACCGGCGCAGGCGGCATACCTTTACTGTACCAGGTATTCAGCCCGATATGATGATGATAGCCGCCGGCAGATAAAAACGCCGCTTGTGTTCCATACATCGTAGTCACTTCAAAGCCCAATACATCCCGGTAAAAGCTGAGCGATCGGTTGAGATCGGATACTTTGAGGTGTACATGACCAATGCGGGTTTGCGGTGGTAACTGGTAGTCGGCTGGCATGTTGTGTATGGTTTTGCAAACTCAAAAATACTTATCCTGGTGAAAGTAAAGCCGCAGTCCGCAACATCCGCCATTTCACTGTCGAGAAGGTTGCAAAATGTGATTCAAGAGTTGCCTTTTCCCGGTTTCGCCCTGAACTGCACTATTGGGCCTGAAACAATCTGGCAGCCATCCGCTTGTTCCTATTCAGAAAGGGGAACCAGGGGTGAGATGCAGGAAATAACATTGCTTCGTTATACAAAAAGATCGCTTTTCATAATATCAGAATTTGATAGTAATATTGAATTGTTCCACACAACCAATCACCAACAAACTTAAAAAATGCAGGTAACAGTCAATTCTCAACAGTACCACCGGCAAATCCACTCATTGCGAAGCAGCACACCAACAGGAGACAGGGATGTTACCTGGGCACAACACACTTTATTTTTTTAAATCCATCACATTAGAGGGCTTACCAGATTATTCCCGCCCGCCCGCAATGTTGTTGCCCGCCTTTGCCACCACTTAATGAAACATCAGCAGTGATCAATATCCGATCTTTGTACAAAATTCTATGGAGCAGAACTATGCTTCTGCTGGTTGGTTGTTGTAGCCTCGTGGCGACAGCATTTGCGCAGCCGGCAAATGACAATTGCGCCAATGCCGCCGTTATTCCCATTTCCGGAAATGGTTTTGGATTGGGCACGTTTACATCGGCTTCCTACAACATCGCAACGGCAACGGTACAAAGCGGCGAAACCTTTGCGTCTGCCATTTTAAACGCCGGGCTAGATCAAAAATCCATTTGGTTTAAATTTACCCTGCCCACTACGCGGAGCGTAAAAGTGACGTTGCAGCAACCCGGCACCGACATACCGGGCGGCGATGCGGGTTTTGCCGTTTACAAAACCGGCAACTGCGTGCCCGGAAGTTCCGACCTAAGCACCAAATTCACACCCATCGGTAAGTTTGGCAGCACACAGCATCCCTGTGTCGATAGAGGCGATTACCTTGTTCAGATTTCTTCAAAAGCGGTTACCAGCGGTGCCTTGTTTATTCAACTCGACATATCCGACACCACCGGTGCTACCTATGATCATCCGAAAGAAGCGTTTGACTTTGGAACCATCACCACCAATACCAAACAGTCGAATGTTACCATTGAATGCCAGAGCCTCGAAGACGCAACGGAAACATGCCCTGTATTGTTCAATTTCCAGCAATATTCAAAAAGCACCTGGCACACCTTCACCACGCCTGCTTATTTCGATTTTGTCAACGTCTGGCTGGCAGGGCAAAACTGCCGGTTTACCAACGGCAGCCAGACTTTTGGATACACATTGTACAAAGGCGATGCAAAAACAACCGCCCTTTCGGCTTTGTCGCCCGTGAATGCCTGCGATTCGCTGGTGTCAGATGGCAATATCGCCGGTGCCCGCACGTACCGTTGCGATGAGCTGCAGCCGAATACCACGTACTCCATCCAGTTGTTTTACAAAGATGATTTCAAAGACAACATCCGGCTGAGCGTCAACTACACGGGCGCGGGCGCTACCCATGCCCCGGAACCCATCCTGTCGAAGGTGCCGGCTTCTAACCTGCTGGGTATTCTTGGCAGCGTATCGGGCACCACCAAATACTACAACGATTTCTTTGGCTGCAACAGCCGCCACGCGCTCCATCCCTGCCCGCCGTCGCTGCCGCCGGTGGCATTGTTTATAACAAAACAACTTACAACCTCAGCACCTTTTATACGTTTCAGCTAACATCCGGCGCCGACATTACCATCCGGGGAAGTGCTGCCTGCGGTAACCTGTTGCTCCGCTTGTACAACCAGAACCTATCGGAAGACTGCTCCACGCTCGATACCGCCAACATCATTGGCGAGGCGCAAGGCAGCCTCAGCCAGACCTGCCTGCCGCCGGGCATCTACACGGTTCAGGTGTCGGGCACCGATTCTTTTTTGAAAAAAGCATTTACCTGCAATGCTGCGCCTACCTGCCAGTACTCCAATTTGGGACAGAAAATAGATGTTTCTATTTATGTCAAAACTACCAAAGCCTACAGCGCTTTTTCCTTGTATGAAGCGGGTGCTTACGACCGGTTCAATCCATTGGGTGAATCTATGCAGCCCCTGCAAAACGGGGCACTCTATAGCGCAGCGGCAGATACCTTTGGCTGTAGCCGCACCGTACTGCCACCGGCACCCAACGGGGAATTGTGCGTTACCAACACCACCAAAGCCATCTATCACGAGTTTGTGATCGGTGATGCCAACCATGACAATGCTGCCGACAGCGGGCTGGTGACGATTTCCAACGCAGACGGATACAGCAATGATGGCGGCAATTATGCTTCGCTTTTGTATAAAGGCGATGCCAATGCGCTTGCTGCTGCGCAAAACGCCTATGCATGGGGTGATACCATTCGCGGTTTGTTGCCCTACTCCGAATGCCTGAAGGGTTACCGTTGCAACAATGACAAAATCTGCGTAACGCCCGGCACTTATACGCTGGTAACCTTTGGCAACGACAACCACAAAAGCGCCGCCATCAAGCCATCGGTAAAGTTTGACATCGTCACCACCAAACATTACAACGGCAGCTACCGCCCAAAACATGGGCAACATCATTGATTCACTGCAGGGTGGCAGCGGCTCGTTGTATTCCGATGAAGACTATTTTTCCTGCACCGATAACGCCGTACCCATCAACGGCTATGCTCCCCCGCTCATCAACAATCACCCTGCTACCAAAGCCATTTACCGGCAATTTTATTTGAAGTCTGCCGCTGATGTGGACATCTGCACCCTCAACAGCGACTGTGGCTATTATGCAGGCAGCATGGTGATATTTTCGGGAAAAGCAACGGACGGGCTGGACAAGCTGACTTTTTTCTGGAAAAACAGTTGTTACAGTTCTTCTTCGTGCGCGCCACTCGCGGCAGGATGGTACACCGTGGTGATTTATGGCACCGGTGCTACTTACAACCAACCCTTCCAAAACCTGTACGATTATGGGTACAGCGGCGCTGCCGGGTACTATACAAAATTTAAAATTACCGTCAACAAAATCAATGTGAGCGTGGTCAACCGGTTCTCGCTGAGTGCAGCCAACGCTTACGATTCGATCAACGCAACGGCTACCGGTATGCAGCCCCTGCAAAACGGAACGCTGTATTCTGCGGCAAAAGATACGTTCGGTTGTGGCAATACCGTGCTGCCGCCACCATCGCCATCGGGCTATTGCATCACCAAGCCGGCAAAAGCAAGCTACCACGAGTTTGTGATCGGCGATGCCAACCTCGATGCGAAAGCCGACAGCGGGGTAATTACCATTGAAAACTATCCGACTTCTTCTTACAGCACGATCCTGTACCAGGGCGATGCCCATGCACTGGCCACGGCGCAAAACGCCTATGCATGGGGGGATACCATCCGTAACCTGAGTCCTTATACCCTTTGCTTGCCTTACTCCAATTGTATGCCGACCAAAATATGCGCCACGCCCGGTACTTATACCTTGGTATCGCTCACCGATAGTGCCCGCACAGGCGGCGTTATTGCGCCTACCATCCGGTTCAACATTGTCTCCACCAAACATTACAATGGTACCACGGCCCAAAACATGGGCAGCATCATTGATTCGCTCAACGGACAGAGCGGCGTTGTTTTATCCGACAAAGACACGTTTTCCTGTAGTGCCAATGCTGTAGTGATTGATGGTTTTGGGCCACCATCCATCAACGGGCATGTTGCCAACAAAGCCATTTACCGGCAGTTTTACCTCAACGCGCCCGCCGATGTGGACATTTGTACGCTCGGCAATTCCTGTGGCGATTATTACGGCGGCACATTGGTGGTCTTCAAAGGCAAAGCTTCCAACGGGTTGGATCAACTGCAGTTCATCAGTGACAAAAACTGTTTCAGCACCACGGCCTGTGCGCCATTGGACAGCGGTTGGTACACCGTGATCTGCTACGGCAACGGTCCAACCTACGATCAGCCGCAACTGTACCTGAACGAAGACGGGTATGGATCTGCCGTGGGGCAATACAATCAATTCAAAATCACGGTCACCAAAGCCTGTCCCGGTCCGCAATACAACCGTCCCTACAAAGCCGCCATTGACACCATTACCAAACAACCATTTCTACTGGAATGGAAACCCCGGCAGGGCAGCACCGATGCCTATCCCATATACGATACGGTATATAAATTTCCCATCGAACATTTCAACTGCACGGTGGATACCCCAATGACGGTGGTGGACCCCTGCAGCAAATTGCTGAACCGCACGGTGTATTATGTTTTTAAAACCGAAAAAGAAAGTTATCTGCAAATCACAACCGGCGGGCTGTGGGGCGAAGTGTTTGCCGGCGATGTGCGCTTCGATTCCGCGCTTTTTAAAACGGCAACGCCAATACAGCCCTGCCTGCAATCCGGTTCCGGTTATATCCAGCTGTGCAGCCTGCAGCCGGGTGTTTACACCCTGGTTTTGTTTGCCGGCGATGCCAACGTGAGCAACGGCTGCGGCACCACCACTGCACCTACAATATACATTGATGATTCGCGGTATTCCCGTTTTGATCATGCCACAAAAGCTTATGATTTCGGCATCGTTCCGCCAGACAGTGCCTATCATTCCGGCAAAGTGGGGGATGTAAACCCGTTAAATGCAGGACGGGCTGCCAGCAACGATTTCTTCTATTGCACTACCGGCTCGCAAACCAGCGACCCGACAGAATCGGCCTGCTCTGTCCGGTACAACCCGTATGTGTACCGGGGTACAAACAATCACCTGTTTGATTCTGCTTTCCTGCCTTCATACCCGGTGAGGAGAAACCTGTGGTACACCTTTGTTATAAACCAGCCGGGCAATGTGCATGTCAAAGTAGTGAACAAAACCGGGGATAAAAAATACCGCCATCCCTTTGCCGTGTACGCCAGCGATGTGGATGGAACGCTTCCCTTTAGCACGGTTGTCAGCAACGGGTGGGTAGATTCTACCAAAAGCAGTGGGTTGAGCCTTATTGATTACAACCTGAAGTACAGCGGTTCCTGCAGCCCGGGATACGACGAAATTTCGTTTTACCGCGATCCCTGTACTACCACGGGAGCCACCCGCTACTACATCGTGGTGGACAACGATACCTACAACGCAGTAAACAGCCAGGCCGAAGTTGCCATCCTGCTCGATACGGTAAATGCCATTCCTACCCAATTCGATCATTATTTTACCGCCAATGATATGGGAAAAGTGAGTGTGAACAAATACCGGGGCGACCAGGACAATTACAGTTGCGCCACCCGCGATGCCACCGACCCTTCCACCACCAGTTGCACCAAAACCTTGTGGTATAAATTTACCTCGACCGTTACCGGGCATGTGAAATACCGGCTGTATGTAAATGGCGCCGTACAATCTTTTTCCAGCAATGATTTGCAATTGTTCAAAGAAATGATCCCCGGCGATTCTACGTCGAAAGGATTGGTGTACCAGCCGCCGTCTTCCTACAATGACAACGACGGCCGGTGGGGCGGAAACTGCGTCACTACCGGTACCTATTACCTTCTGGTAACGGGTTGCAACAAGACAACCCAGTTTGAATTTCCCGAAATCAAGATAGAGGAAGAAGCGGGCGACTTTTGCAGCGCGCCGGTGGTGGCCGCCCTCAGCGGCGCCAGTATGAATACGGCCAGCGCCATCGTTGACTGCCACACCATCGGTACCGATTACGGCGAATTTGCTGCACAACTGACTTGCCCGCCCAATGCCAATACGGCTGCGTATAAATCCAGCTGGTTCCGCATGGATGTAGGTGGAAAAGATACGCTTGACGTTACGGTGTATCTCAACGAAAACACCAATGCCAATCCCGATGAAATCAAATACCGCATGATGACGGGCGACTGCGGTGCCATGCAGGAACAAAGCTGCGTTCTCGACTCGCGCACCCGCAACACCTATCGCTGCCTTGTGCCCGGCAAAAGTTATTACATACAGGTGTTTACCCCGGTCAAGCAAAACAACAGTTCTACCCTTGTTACCGGTTCGGTAGATCTGATCCTGTCTTCCATTACCCATACCGATACCTGCGCGCCCGATGCCAATTGCCTTGCCGTAGCCAGGTTTGTTCCGCAGTTCGACTGTACCCAAAGCGACCTCGTCTCCTTTGTCAACTATTCCACGTATGGCTCCGGCATCCGGTACCAATGGGATTTTGGATACAACAACCAGACAGACACCACTGTATCGCCTGCCTTCCTGTATCCCGCACTGGCAACAGAGAAAACATACAATGTCAAGCTGTCTCTGCTGAACAAAAGCTGCAATGGCAAAGACAGCTTCAGCGTGCCGGTAACCATCCCGGGCAGACCGCATGCCGATTTGGGAGAAGACATCACCGCCTGCAATGGCGATACCACCATTACGCTGCATGCCACATCGTTTGCGGGCGCTACATATGCCTGGCAGGATGGTTCCAGAGATTCCCTGTTCAAAGTAACTGCCAAAGGACAATCGCAATACCGGGTACAGGTATCTTACAATGGCTGCACCAGCAAAGACACCATCAATGTTTTTCTCAACAACATTTCCCGGCAGCCGTTGCAAACAGCGGTATTGTGCACCGAAACAGATTCGGTACAACTATCGGTCAGCAGTTATGCCGGGGTGACGTATAGCTGGAACACGGGACAAACAGGCAATTCAATTTATGCAACCGCTGCCGATGCTTATTGGGTGGATCTTCAAAACAACAACTGTACAGTGAGAGATTCATTTGCCGTTACTCAACCTGGCGATACGCACCCGTTGGGCAGCGATACCACCATTTGTTTTTCGTCCGGCGATTACCTCATTAACGCGACCGTTAACGGCGCTGATAGCTACCGGTGGCAGGATGGCAGCAGCAGCCCGCAACGCACCGTTTCTGCGCCGGGCACATATTGGGTAGACATTAGTTTGGGTACCTGCACGGTAAGAGATTCGGTGGTAGTCGCCGGCGGCACCACGCCTTCAGTCACCATTATCAGCTACCCGCTTTGTACCGGCGATTCGGCCATGATAACCGTGGACAATCCGTTTACCCATTACCAATGGTCAACAGGCGATACGACGCAAACAATTTATGTACGCCAACCGGGTACCTATAGCATCAGCGTCACCGATACCAACAACTGCCGCACTTACACGCAGATCCCCATCTATGAAGTTCCGAAACCCGTGCCACACATAACGGGCAGCCACCTGCTTTGCAATTCCGATTCCGTACTGTTGTCGGTCGTTGAACCATACGAGTGGTATGCATGGAGCAATGGCGACAGTACACAGGCAATTTATGTGTCTTCGCCGGGAACCGTTTCGGTAACCGTAGAGGGCGATATGGGCTGCACCGGCACCGATTCTGTTACGGTGATATCCGGTGCTTCGCCGCTTACCGCCAACCTGTCTGCTTTGCTGTGCAACGGCACTGCCTATACGCTTCCGTCGGGCAAAGAAGTAAGCGAAGCCGGCGTGTATGTGGACACCCTACGGAGTGCTGCCGGTTGCGACAGCCTCGTTACCACGGTGACCCTCCGCTTGTCGGAGCCACAAACCGCTTCTTTTTCTACCGTTATTTGCGAAGGCAGTGTTTACCAGTTGCCTTCCGGCAAAGAAGTCGTTGCCGCAGGCACTTATACCGACACCTTATACAGCATCACCGGCTGCGACAGCTTGATCAATACCGTAGCTGTGTCAATGATTTCACCCATCAAAACAAATTTATCTGCGGCGTTTTGCAAAGGCAGCTTTTATACCCTGCCCAATGGCAGCCTTGTTTCAGAACCGGGTATCTATACCGATACCGTCAAAAGTGCATTGGGTTGCGACAGCCTTGTTCAGACCACCACGCTATCGGTTTTGTCGCCGGTATCAAATGACCTTTCCGCAGTTGTCTGCACCGGCAAATCCTATACGTTGCCATCGGGTAAAACAGTGGATTTGCCCGGCGATTATGCCGATACCTTGCACAGCTATCTTGGCTGCGACAGCCTGTACACCACCGTGCATCTTTCTTTGTTAGTCCCTACCTTCACCGCTTCAGAAGCCACGGTGTGCAGCGGGGAGTTTTATACATTGCCTTCCGGCAAAACCGTTAATGCAACAGGCACTTATACCGATACCGTTAGAACCATTGCCGGTTGCGACAGCCTCGTAACAACGGTGTCGTTGCAAGTGAAAGAAACTGTTTTTCAAAGCTTGTCTGCCGCGCTTTGTGCCGGTGAAAAGTATGCCTTGCCTTCCGGCAAAGAAGTAAACCAAACCGGCGTATATGCCGATACGGTAAAAAGCGTATTCGGATGCGACAGCCTCATCAGCACTGTGACGATACAGGTAACGGAAACCATCCGGCAACAATCGGCTGCTTCTATCTGCGCAGGCAGTAGTTATACATTGCCCTGGGGCGCTATCGCTTTTGCCGCGGGCACCTATAGCGATACCCTTCGCAATGCCAATGGCTGCGACAGCCTGGTGCAAAGCGTAACGCTATCGGTATTGATGCCGCTGGCAAAAACCACTGCCGCCAGCATCTGCGCCGGGCAGCAGTATTTGTTGCCATCGGGCAACCCTGTTTCGGAAGCGGGTACTTACCTCGATACCCTAAAAAGCAGCCTGGGATGTGATAGTGTCATTTCTACCGTAACGCTTTCCGTTACGACTACGGCGGCATTACAGAATATAACGGCAATCGTTTGCGATGGTCAGGTTTATGCATTGCCTTCCGGCAAAACCATAACAGGCGCCGGTACCTATCTCGATACCCTCAAAAGTGCGGGCGGTTGCGATAGCCTCATCAGTACCGTATCGCTGACAGTACAGCCCAAAACCGTGGTCAGCCTGCAACCCCAAACCGCTACCATTTGTCCGGGCGACAGTGTATTGTTGTCTGCTACGGGCGGGCAAAGCTATGAGTGGTTGCCGCTTATCACCAGCCAGCAGCCGGACATCTGGGTGCATCCGCGTGTGTCAACCATGTACCAGGTCATCATTACCGACAGGCAGTGCAAAGATTCGCTGAATGCAACCGTAACAGTGTATCCGCAACCGGTCGTTGGTATTTCAAAATCGAATGACATCAGCTGCCTTTTTCCAGAAGCCACCTTAACGGCGAGCGGCGCATTCCACTATAACTGGACGCCGGCAGACTCTTCCATTACCGGTGCCAACACCCATCAGCCAATAGTGAGACCTGCCATCACTACGGTTTACCATGTCCACGCGACCACGCTGGAAGGCTGCACCGCCGACAACAAGGTAGAAGTAAAAGTCATCCCGGGTAATGAAGGCAATTACAACCTAGCCACTGCCTTTACGCCCAATGGTGACGGCAGGAATGATTGCTTTGGTGTGAAGTCGTGGGGGATGGTCAGCAACCTGCACCTGCAGGTGTTTGACCGCACAGGACGACTGTTGTTTGAGACCACCGACCCGTCACAATGTTGGGATGGTACCTTCAAAAATACGCCCATGCAAAGCGGCACGTATGTGTACCAGGTGAGTGCAGATACCAACTGCGGATTTTTGTATAAAAAATGGACCGTGGTGTTAATCCGGTAACAGCAAAGCTGAACGAAAAGGATCAGCAAAATTCAATTGGTAATATGGTGAATATAAAAAGATTGGCCAACGCACTGCCTGTGAACAACATTTGTTTTGGCTTACAGATCCATCACAAAAGCGCCCTGCTGCGCGATGGAATGAAACCGGATGTGCAGGCTGTCACAATCCTGCTGCCAGCGGCGAAGTTTCCAGTAAGCGGTACCGTTATCGGCGACAATGGTGTTGCAGTCAATCTTTTGGCACAAATCATCCAGGTACAGTTTCGGGTTGTTGGAAATGATCACCACATCGGCTTTCAGCTTTTTGCCCGCCGGAAACGTGGGCAACGGCTGCGAGATAACAGAGATGGTTTTCCCGTTGGCATGCAACAACAGGTTGGCATGGCTGGTGGTATATGCGTAGCGGCAATGGCGGATGCGAAACAGGGTGCGGCTGGGTTTAAGGGAAAAATTATTTGCCGGCAGGTCGTGCAGCAGCGCCGTATCGCTGAGGCACCACACTTCGCGCTGCGCAATCAGGTCTATGGCTGAATGCTTTGCGATGCTGTACACCACCAGCTTTTGCTGGTGGTTACTTTGCCATACATCAAAGGAAGTATAGACAATAAAGATTGCCAAAACAAACAGCCCGTATAACAATACCCGCGGCAGCCGGAACAACAACCACACCGCCAGCAGGATGATGATGGCATACAGGAAAACAACCTGCACCACATCGAGTTTGATAGAACTCCACACGGCAAAGGGTAACTTTTCCGTATGTTCGATAAGCGTATTCATCAGCCACAGCAATGCTTCTGTCGCCTTACCAAAAACAACAGCCAGCCAGGTCCATTTTGCTACCATCACCAACAACAATGTGGCAAATAAAATGACTTCCGAAATCGGGATCACAAGCAGGTTGTTGAACAAAAACAACAACGGGAACTGGTGAAAATTATACAACACAATGGGCAGTGTCAGGATTTGCGCAGCGATGTTCATACACGATAGCTGCCAGGTGTTTGCCAGCAGCCGGTTTTGAAAATACAGGCATCTCGACAAGGGCTTGGCAAACAACACGATGCCCAATACCGCCGCATACGATAGCTGAAAACCAACATCCCACAGCAAAAAGGGGTTTGTCACCAGCAGGCAGAAAGCAGATGCCGCCAGGGTGTTGAGGATGTGGTTGTTGCGGTTAATGAGCATGCCAAAGGCGATGAATGTAAACGTTACCGCCGACCGCAGTATGGAAGGTACGGCACCGGCAACGAGTGCGAACAACCACAAGATCGTAATGGCAACTACCGGCACCACGAAGCGATACCATTTCCGGTTTCGGAACGGGGAAAACAGGAGCAGGATAAAGCCATAGATCATCCCGAGATGCAGCCCGCTGATGGCGATGATGTGCACCACGCCCGTATTGCTGTATGCCTGCACCAGCTGTTTGTCAAGGTCGTTGCGGTAACCGATGAGCAAGGCTTCTGCCACGCCCTGCTCTTTTTTGCCCGGTATGTATTCCTGCAGGGTTTGGATGACATAGCTGCGGGTTTGTTGCAAAAATACCTGCAGCGATGACTGGTTCAGACCGGGCAGCACTTCATACTCGTTCCGTTTCAGGTACAACTGCGCGGTAACGCCCTGAAACAACAGGTAACGCCGGTAATCGAAGCCGCCGGGATTGCCGCTGTTCTTGATTTCCTGCAATGGTTTGGTGAATAAAATTTGTGAACCGTATTGCAGTGAAGGGGCAATGTTTGTTTTGTCAAAATAAACAATCACTTTCCCCGAGGCGCGCACTAACTGTTGGTGGTGATATACCGCTTGCACATTCACATTGGCTTTCCACGTTTTCGGCTTGCTGATGAGGGCTTCGTCCACCGTTGCCACAATGGCATCACCGGGCTGATACACCGTTGTATAATGCTGCCTCCCGTGCAACGGGTGATGCACATAGACGATGCCGCAGCCGCACAAAGCCACCAGCAACAGGATGGCAATGCCACGCAGCCATTGATATTTGAAATACTGGTAAGCAGACAGGAAGAAAAAAACACTGTAAGCCACAGCCACCACAACAAAAGAAAGCAACAATACCCATGGCGAAAGCGGAAGGTACCACTGCAGCAGGATGCCCGTCATCAACGCAGCCAGCAGCCTTACAAATGGCATCTTCCTGCTTTGCAGATAGAAAGGGCTAACGGCGGGCATAACGGTGAATTGAAATTTAATGCAAGTTTGTTTGGAGAATCCGATTGCTGCTACAAGATAAAGATTCTTTACCTGATTGACAACCGCAACACCCAAACTGTCGCTGACACTTTTCAGCAAGCCGCCAGGCTGCCTTCAACCCTACTCCCGTACATATACCTTTCCATCCTTCATCACAAACACCAGCTTTCTTACGGCGCTGATGTCTGCCGAAGGGTCGCCATCCACCATGATGATGTCTGCCAGTAACCCTTTTTTAATCGCCCCGATGGAATCATCGTAACCAAAGGCTTTTGCATTCACCGATGTTGCCGATTTCAACACCTCCAGCGGCTTCATTCCATATTCCACCATCAATTCCATTTCCCGCGCGTTGTCGCCATGGGTATATACGCCCACATCGCCGCCCATGCAGATGGTCACGCCGCTTTTCAGCGCCGCTACAAAGCTTTTTTTCTTTTCTGTAATTCTTGCCGGTTCAGGTTCGGTTCCTTTTTTCCAGCCACGATATTGCGAAGTGGCTTCACCGGCAGCCAGCGTGGGACAGAGCGCAACGCCATGTTCCTTCATCAGCCGGAACACTGCTTCGTCACCATCATCGCCATGCTCAATGGTGGAGACGCCGCCCATTACCGCGCGGCGTATGCCTTCTTTGGAAGCCGCATGCGCCACCGTTTGCCGCCCGCTGCTGTTGGCAATGGCGGTGGCAGTTTGCTATTTCTTCGATGGAAAACGTGGGCATGGTAGTTCCATCTTTGCCCCAGCCATAATCGGCGTACAGCTTTATCACGTCTGCACCATGGCGTATCTGCGTGCGCACTTCATTTGCCATCTCCTCTTTGTTGCCCACTTCGGCGGCACCCTGCGGCAGCTCGAGGTCGGCGTTTTGCAGGTTGGGTCCATAGCTGCCTTTGGCAACAATGGCTCTTGTAGAAACGATCATCCGCGGACCGGGCACCACGCCTTTCTGAATGGCCTGTTTCAATCCGGCGTCGTCGTACATCGCGCCTTCGGTTCCCAGGTCGCGAACGGTGGTAAAGCCGGCCAGCAGGGTTGCCTTCGCGTGATTCACTGCTCTGGCCGTGCGTTCGGCGCGGCTTTCTTTCATTACCTGGTCGTTCCACTGCACTTCGTTGTACGGATGCAAAAACAGGTGCGAATGACCTTCGATCAGGCCCGGCAGCAGCGTCGCGTCTTTTAATTCGATGATGCGGGTATTTGGCGGCAATGTAAACGTCATGGCGCCGGCTTGCGCTATGGTATTCCCTTTTACCAAAACCACCCAACCGGTGTGCATGGCTTCGCCGTCAAAGACACGGGCGGGTTTCAGCAAGTAGAAAGAATCGGTTTGCGCTTGCGCAAAAAAAGACAAACACAGCAGTGACAACAGGAGGTTCCATTTCATAAAAGCAAGTTAGGCAATAGAAATGTTGGCGGTAAAGAATCTTATTTGCACAAAAGGAAACCATACAACTGCCCCCGCATTTCCACAAAGAATTTATGACGCACTGTAAGATTGCCCCGCCACCATTCTAACCGGAATGAGTTACTTTGTACACATGAGTTGTTATTCAAAATTTCTTTGTTTGTGCCTCTTTTTTCCACTGTTGTCTTACCCGCAATTGTCACCGCAGGAAATGGCGCGTTGCAAAGCCGCAGCCAGGAACGTGACCATCATCCGCGACAACTGGGGCGTGCCGCACATCTATGGCAAATCCGATGCAGACGCGGTGTTTGGATTGATGTATGCGCAATGCGAAGAAAGCTTTGCCAAAGTAGAAGAAAACAACCTGGAAATGCTGGGGCGGTTGTCGGAAGTGTATGGCGAAGAACGATTGTATGACGACCTGGAAATGCGCCTTATTTACGATACCGCGGCTGCCATCAAAGACTATCACAACAGCCCCGCATGGCTACACAAACTGCTGGATGCAGCAGCCGATGGCGTGAATTACTATCTGTTTACGCATCCGGACGTAAAGCCCGCTGTACTCACGCATTTCGAGCCCTGGTATGCGTTGCTGCGCACCAATGGCAGCATTTCCGCTACACAAAACGGCGGCATCAGTACTGCTGATATGAAAGAACTGTATGCCGTGCGGGACAGCGGCGTTGCCTTTTTGCCAAAGAAAAATACTTTGTTTGCAAACGACCCGATGGGTTCTAACGGGTTTGCGGTTTCGCCGTCCAAAACGGCGTCGGGCAATGCCATCCTGTACATCAACCCGCACGTGTATTTTTATTTTCGTTCGGAGGTGGAAATGCAAAGCGAAGAAGGCTTGCAGGCGTATGGCGGCGTTACGTGGGGAACGTTTTTTGTGTTCCAGGGCTTTAACCCGTATTGCGGCTGGATGCATACCTCGGGCAATGCCGATGTGGCAGATTTGTTTGCCGAAACGGTGGTGAAAAAAGGCGATTCGTTGTTCACGAAATACGATGGTCAGCTACTGCCGGTAACGACGAAGCCAATCACCATCCGGTATAAAAAAGGCGATCATTTTGGCGAGCATACCTTTACTACATATGCCACGGTTCATGGTCCGGTAATGGGCAGCCGCAACGGGCAATGGCTGAGCCTGCGCGAAAACAACCGCTCAGTGAAGGCGCTCGAACAATCGTGGCTGCGCACCAAAGCCAAAGGCTTTGAAGAATTTAAAGAAGTGATGAACCTGCGGTCGAATACGTCCGACAATACCGTGTTTGCCGACAACAAGGGCAACATTGCTTACTGGCATGGCAACTTTGTGCCCCGCCGCAGTGTTACGCTTCGATTACAGCCAGCCGGTAGATGGCTCACATCGGAAAGCGACTGGCATGGCATGTTTGCGCTCGATTCCATTGTTCATGTGTACAATCCTGCCACCGGCTTTATTCAAAACTGCAATGCCACGCCATTTACCGTATCGGGAAGAGCCAGCCCGCAAAAAGAAAATTACCCGGTTTACATGGCGCCCGACGGTGAAAATTTCCGCGGGCTTAATGCGGTGCCATTGCTGGAAAACGCAACTCATCTCACCATTGATAAGCATGATACACGACATTGGCTACAACCATCATCTTACTTTTTTTGATACCCTGCTTCCGGTAATTATCAAAGACTATGAAACATTCCCCGAAACCGATTCGCTATACCAGCCTTTGCACGATGCCGTTACACTGCTGGTGCAATGGAACAGGGACGCCAGCGACACCTCGGTGGCAGCTGCCATTGCCATTGAATATGGCTACCGGTTCCTGCAAACATTCCCTCCGCCTGCCAATGCTTATGGCGCAGGTCATGCGGTGGAACAAATGCAGCAGGCCATACAAGCTACGACTCCCCGGCAACGATTGCTGCTGCTTTCGCAAACGTTACAAGATCTTACGCAACGCTTTGGCAAATGGCGCATTCCCTGGGGTGAAGACAACCGCTACCAGCGCCCTGCCGATGGTGTGTTTGACGATGCCAAACCCAGCCTGCCCGTTAGCTTTGCGGCTTCCTCTTTTGGCTCGCTGCCCGCCTTTGTAACGCGCCGTTTTCCCAACAGCAACAAGCGCTATGGAATTTATGGAAATTCGTTTGTCGCCTGCGTTGAATTTGGCAAAACCCTAACCGCAAAATCCGTCATTACCGGCGGTCAGTCTTTTGATCCGCAATCGCCACACTTCTCGACCAGGCGCAGCGGTACATCGAAGGCAATTTTAAAGATGTCTTGTTTTACAAAGAGGAGGTCGTGAAACACGCAGATGCGCAGTTATCACCCGGGCGAGTGAAGGCAACCAGCGCGGATTGCAGGCGAGAACTCTCCATGTGATCCGCCATACACCTGTGCATGCGCCATCCTCTTTCTAAAATGATTTACATTTAACCATTGTTACCGGCGGAAATAATTTAATTGAAAAGTGTTGTCGTATGAATGGAATCATCAATTGCGTAGCCTATAGTGGAGGTCGCCGGCTGGGCGATATTGACATCAGCACAGCCAGTGAAGTGCTGCAACAGGAAGACGTATTTGTGTGGGTGGGACTGCATGAACCGGATGAACCCATGCTGAAGACGGTACAACAGGAATTCGGGCTGCACGACCTTGCCATTGAAGATGCACACAACGCGCACCAGCGTCCCAAACTTGAAGCCTATGGCAACACGCTGTTCATCGTTTTGCGCACGGCGCAAATGAGCAACGGCTATCACATAGACTTTGGCGAAACGCATTTTTTCCTTAACCACAATTTTATCATCAACGTGCGGCACGGCTCTTCGCTTTCTTACAAAGATGTGCGCGCCCGCTGCGAGAGCACACCCGATTTGCTGGGCAAAGGTCCTGCCTTTGCGCTGTATGCCGTAATGGACGCGATTGTAGATCAGTATTTCCCCGTGATACAGGCGCTGGAGCAGGAATTGACAGAAGTGGAAGATGAAATTTTTGGCAAAAAACCTTCCCGCTCTACCACGCAGCGCATCTATGAACTGAAGCGCGAACTGCTGGAGGTAAAACGCGTGATCACACCGCTGATCGACATTTGCAACCGGCTGATGCGTTTCGACATCAAGCTGATTCCCGACGATACAAGACCGTATTTCAGCGATGTGTATGACCACGCCATGCGCATCAACGAAATGCTCGACAACACGCGCGACCTCGTGACGGCGGCACTGGAAGCCAACTTCTCGCTCACGTCGATTTCGCAAAGCGAAGTGTCGAAAAAATTTGCCGGATGGGCAGCCATTATCGGCGTGCCTACCATGATTGCCGGTATCTACGGAATGAACTTTGAAGCCATGCCCGAACTGCACTGGACCTATGCTTATCCCATCGTATTGTTCATCACGTTTTGCCTTTGCATCGTGCTGTATGTTGTATTCAAAAGATCGGGATGGCTGTAGGGAAATGATATTTTTTACGCAGACATAAAAGACAACCGGGTGTGTGATTGTCGCCAATAGCGCAACGAATTGCTGAGAAAAAACAGCAGCTGCAAACATCCTCGCCCTTTGCAGACACTCCATATCAACGCTGCCTTTCGTTATCACTTTCCAAACATATATATCGGCCTACCTTTGCAGTGGACAAGTATTCGGTACATTGGATTACCATCTTCATTAAAATCTATTCATGATCGTTCGTTTTTGGATTGTTTTTCTGCTGGCGATTGCCCTTTTCCCGGCATCGCCCCTTTTTTCCCAACATACTCATTCTTCTTTGCCAACCGGCGACTGGCGGGGCGTACTGCACCCGCCGACGGGCACGACATCGCCTTTACATTTGAGGTGCTGACAGAAGGTGGGAAACAGCATTTGTATGTACAAAACGGCAGTGAAAAACTGTTGGTGGACAACCTCCGTCAGCAGGGCGATTCGCTGTGGATCCAGATGCCGTTTTTCGCGTCCCGCTTTGCACTGGTCATCAACAAAGATGGCAGCCTTGCGGGCAATTACATCAAAGACTATGGCAACCGGCTCATGATCGTGCCTTTTACCGCCAAGCATGGAAATGCGGTGCGCTATACCGCCTCTGCCAAACCCCGCTACAACCTGGCGGGCAAATGGGAAGTCAAATTTGAAGGTGATAATGAAGTGCTGACCAAAGCGGTGGGCGAGTTTTCGCAGCAGCGGGATGGCACCATTACGGGAACGTTCCTGACACCCACCGGCGACTACCGCTACCTTGCGGGAACTGTGTCGAACGACACGGCGAAACTCTCGGCTTTTGATGGTGGTCATGCCGTATTGTTTACCGCGGTGCTTCGCAACGACAGCACCATTTCTGAAGCGGCGTTGTACTCCGGGCTGACAGGAACGGAACGGTGGACGGCGTTCCGCAACGACAATGCAAAACTGCCCGACAGCTACACCATTACCAAAATGCGCCCCGGCGAAACCACGCTCTCTTTCCGCTTTCCTTCTACTGAGGGCAAGATGATTTCGATCAACGACGAGCAGTACAAAGGCAAAGTGGTGATTGTGCAGATATTGGGATCGTGGTGTCCCAACTGCATGGACGAAACGGCTTTTTTAAGCCGTTATTACAAGGAAAACAAAGACAAAGGGGTTGAAATTATCGGGCTGGCGTACGAACGGCTCGAAGATTATCAAACGGCAAAAGAAGCTTTGCAGCCATTCCGCAAACGATTCGATGTGCAATACCCGTTCCTCGTAACCGGCGTATCGCTGACCGATGAAAAAAGAACGGAGAAAACATTGCCGCAGCTCGACAACCTGCAGGCGTTTCCCACCACTATTTTCATTGGCAAAAACGGCAAGGTGGACGAAATACACACCGGCTACGACGGACCCGCCACCGGCGAACACCACGAAGCTTTCAAACGCGAATTCGACACCGAAGTGAGAAAACTGCTGATGGAATAAACGATAGCCAACTCTTTTTTCAGGGAACCAGAATGGTTTTGTTCTCCAATGTATGCGCGCTGAAATAGCCCAATGCGCCGCCTTCTAGATTGGTGACAGGATTGCCCGGCGTGGCGCTTTGGCTGTTGCCGGTAGCGCCCTGGTCGAGGCTGTACCAATATTTGTACACCGCGTAATCTATGCATTGCATGTCTATGCTTACCACGTCGCCCGATTTCAGTTTCTTTTCATCCTCTTCGTCACTGTCATAAAAATAATACAGCGTTCTTTCCACTGCCCTGCCATCGCGGTAATCATCGTTGTTGACAAAGACCGTTGGTTCCTTTTCCCCGTTTACATATTGCACAAACCGGTAAGCGTTGCCTGTTCCCGGCGGGTCGGTGTAGAAGATGGTGGCATAGCGGTTGGGTTCGCCAAAGAACGACCGTTCGGCAATGGCAAGACTGTCGAAACGAACCGGTAATGGCATGGCAGACGTGGCGGTAAACAACTCCCCGGCAATGGCTACCGACAGGTGATAACGGCTGCCCGGCGTGCCTGTCAATGCCGGCGCTTCATATATACCCGCGCCGGTTTCATTCAACGTAACCATCACATTGTCGTCGCCCGAAATGCTGACCACGGCGCCGCTCACGCCGCTGAACACATTGTCGGCATCAAAATTTTTGGTTTGCGAAAGCAATACTTGGCAGGTATTCGGCTGGTTGGTAAGCACGGCTTCAATCACGTATTTTTTTTCGGTTTTGTCCAGGTTTACCTCGATTACTTTTTCGCAGGAAGAACAGAACAACAGGCATGCAAAAAGACAGGCGATGGGTAACAAATGTTTCCAACGGCGGCTTTGCTGTACCCAAAAACAGTGAGATGTATGGCTCAGGAACATGATTGTCAGAATTTAAAATTGTAGGAAACGGAAGGGATGTATTTGAACAACGCCGTGCGTACGGCTTCTGTTTTTTGCGGGTCGTCTTTGCTTTCGCGGAAAGAGATGGTATACGCATTCTCCCTGCCATAAGCATTGTACAGGCTAAACGCCAGTTCCGACGAAAATTTTTTTGTCTTGCGCAGTTGCCACATAGCGCCAAGGTCGAGCCGGTGATAGTCGGGCATGCGGTAACCGTTACGTTCAGTGTAATAAAACACCACGCGGTCGTCAACGCGGTATTTCCCTGCGGGAAACGTAACGGCATCGCCGGTATAATACATCCAGTTGGCCGACAGTGTCCATTTTTCGTTCAGTTTGTACGATGCTACTATGGCAATGTCGTGCGTGCGGTCTTGCCGTGCATTGTACCAGTTGCCATTGTTGATGCCTTCAATTTTGCGCTCCGTTTTGGAGAGCGTATAGCTGAGCCAGCCCGATAGTTTGCCTGTTTGTTTGCGCAGCAGCCATTCAATGCCATATGCCCTGCCTTTTCCAAAGAGCAATTGCGACTCAATGGCATCGCTGTTGGCGAAAATGTTGGCGCCGTTGCGATAGTCGATCTGCCGCTGCATGTTTTTGTAATAGGTTTCCACCGTGAGTTCGTACCGGTTGTTGTACAGATTTTTATACCATCCCAGCGATACCTGGTCGGCAATTTCGGGCTTGATGACGTTGGTGCTCGCGATCCATTTGTCGGTAGGCGATCCCGACGTGGAGTTGGACACGAGGTGCAGGTTTTGCACGTTGCGAACATACGACGCCTTGACAGAGGTAGAGGCGTTGAACAGGTAACTAACAGCTACTCTTGGCTCGGGGTTTACATAGGTTTTTACAAATTCTCCCTGCTGGTACCGCAGCGTATCGGTCACCGTTCCTTCGCTGTTGAAATGGTAGAAATCACCTTTGCCCAAAATGCTGAACAGCGACAGCCGCGCGCCATAGGTGAGGCTGATTTTACCGGACGCTTTGAAGGTATTGGTGGCAAAAAATGCATTCTCCCACGAATAGCGCTGCTGCAGCCGGGAGTCGCTGATGTTTGATGTTGCCGACGCGGTGATTTCGCCGGGACGGATGGTATGGTAAATGGAGTTGAAGCCAACACGAACCGTATTGCGGCTGCCGGCATACCACTGGTATTCCTGCTTCAGGTTGAGGTCGCGGATCTGCGAAAAGATATCAAAATCGTTGCTGCCGCTGCGGATGGAGATTTTGTAGTTGTAATTGCTGTAAATGAGCGAGGTGTTTAAAAACAGTTTGTTGCTAAAGATGTGGTTCCAGCGAAGCGTGCCGGTGCCGTTGCCCCATTGCAGCGCAAACGATTCGCCCACGCCCAGCTGGTCTCTTCCAAAATAACCGGACAAAAACAGGCGGTCTTTTTTGCCCAACTGGTAATTGAGCTTTGCATTGAGGTCGTAGAAATACAAGTTTGTTGTTGTTGATGGTGGAATCGGACGACAACTTCAGGAACATGTCCACATACGTACGCCTGCCCGAAACGAGAAACGAGGAATTGCCTTTTTGTATCGGTCCTTCCACATTCAGCTTTGCCGATACCAGCCCGATGCCGCCACTCACGTCGTAGTCCTGGTTGTTGCCATCGTTCATCTTGATGTCGAGCACCGACGACAGCCGGCCGCCATATTGTGCCGGCATGCCGCCTTTATAAACCGTAATGTCTTTGATGGCATCGGAGTTGAAGGTGGAGAAAAAGCCCAGCAGGTGCGATGCATTATAAACCGTGGCTTCGTCGAGCAGAATAAGGTTTTGATCGGCTGCGCCGCCCCGCACATAAAAGCCACTGCTGCCTTCGCCCGCCGATTTGATGCCGGGCAGTAGCTGAATGGCTTTCAGCAAATCCCGTTCGCCAAACAGCATCGGGATGTTTTTGGTTTCTGCCATCGTCAGTTTGTCCACACCCATCTGCGGGCTGGCAATGCTGCGGCGGCCGGTAGATTTCACCACCACCGATTGCAGTTCATTCGTTTCTTCTGCCAGCGACATGTTGAGCACCTGGTTGCTGTTTGCCGTTACCACTATTTCTTTCGGTTGCAGTCCTACGGCGCCAACAACAAGCGTGTAGCTGCCTTTGGCGAGTGTGAGCGAATAAAAACCATATTCGTTGCTCGTGGTGCCATTGCCGGTATTGAGCACCCGCACCGACGCGCCGATAATCGTTTCGCCGGTTGCGGCCGACGTAATGGTGCCGCTGATGGTCACCTTGTCCTGCGCAGATAGCAACAGGGGAAGACACAGGAAAAAAAAGAAGATGATCGGTAAGCTCCGGCGCACATATTTCATTGTAAGATTCACTGATTTCGGTAGATATGAATAAAGAATTGTTACCCATTGGCTTAAAAAAAACAATTGCCTGCAGGTTGTCTGCACTGCATTGACTTTCGTTTCGTTTGCCCTGTTTGTTTTACAAACAATGACATTGCGGGCAAATATCGGGCGGAAAAGCAGGCTGCTTGCTGGCAGCGGGTTTTGCGGTTGAGAGCAAGGATAAATGGAAGGAGAGCTGGCAGCGGCTCATTTTTCTTCCATGCTCTGTACATGGCGCGGATAATCACTGAAGTAGTATTGTGTACCCGGCGATCTGCAGGCAGCAAAATCAATTGAGTCTGTTGCCTGTTGTTCTTAACCCCATAACAACAGAACGCTTTGTTCCGGCAACACTTCTTTCGTGGCAATGTCACCGGTAAACTTTAGCTTAGCCGTAAACTGCGCCATATGAAAAGAAGACACTTCGTAAAATTATCTTCTGCTTTATCGTTCTCTCCCTTAGTTTCACCCCTTCAAAGTTTTGTAAAAAAAGATCCATTGAAAAACTGGGCAGGCAATTTAACATACAGCACCGATGTGGTGTATTATCCCGCAACCGTTGCAGACGTGCAGCAACTGGTCAAAGACCATCCGAAGATCAAAGCGCTGGGTACGCGCCACTGTTTCAACACCATTGCCGATAGCAAAGACGCATTCATTTCGCTGCGCGACATGAACAAAGTGGTGTCGCTCGACAAAGCTGCCGGCACCGTAACCGTGGAAGGCGGCATGAAGTATGGCGAACTCAGCCCGTGGCTGCACGAACAGGGGTTTGCCCTGCACAACCTTGCCTCGCTGCCGCACATCTCGGTGGCGGGCGCCATCACTACGGCAACGCATGGATCGGGTGTCAAAAACGGCAACCTCGCCACTGCCGTCAGCGCGCTGGAACTGGTAAAAGCCGATGGTTCGGTCATTCAGTTGAGCAGGAAAGATGGCGATGCGTTTTATGCTGCCGTAGTAGGGCTCGGGGCATTGGGGATCATTACAAAAGTGACGCTCGATGTGCAGCCTACTTTCCTCATGCGGCAATATGTGTATGAAGGCTTGCCGCTGTCGCAACTGCAACAGCATTTCAACGAGATTGTGTCTGCCGGCTACAGCGTTAGTTTGTTTACCGACTGGCAGCACGACAGCGTGAACGAAGTGTGGATCAAAAGCCTTGTGTCCGATACCGCCAACAAGGAAGTCAGACACGACTTTTTTGGTGCCCGGCCCGCCACCCAAAACCTGCACCCGATCGCGGAACTATCTGCTGAGAACTGTACCGGGCAGATGGGTGTTCCCGGACCGTGGTACGAGCGCCTGCCGCATTTTAAAATGGGCTTTACACCGAGCAGCGGTAAAGAATTGCAGGCAGAATATTTTGTGCCGTTTCAGCATGGGTTAGAAGCGTTTCTGGCAGTGCAGCAGCTGGGCAAAGACATTGGTCCACACCTCTTGATTTCCGAAATCCGCACCATTGCCGCCGATCCTTTTCTCATGAGTCCTTGTTACCGGCAAGACAGCGTGGCCATCCATTTTACCTGGAAGCAGGAATGGGAAGAAGTCACGAAGCTGTTGCCCCGTATCGAAGCGGCGCTGGCGCCTTTCCATGCCCGCCCGCACTGGGGAAAGATCTTTACGTTGTCGCCAAAGGTATTGGACAGCCGGTATGCCAACCTGCCGTCTTTTAAACAGGTAATGGAGCAATATGATCCCGCTGGCAAATTTGAAAACGCATTTCTGAACACCCACCTCTTGGTGTAAACAGGGTTTGCCGGATTGTGAAACAAATGCAGTTGAAGCAGCGGGTTATTCCTTCAATTTCGATTCTTTGATTTTGGCATCTATGCCATCTTTTTTGATGCCGGTGCGCAGCAGGAAAAACAAACTCATGTACATATTTGCCATCCACACCAGCGCAAACTCTGCAATGAGGTAACCCCGCCAGTCGTCAAACAACAACTGGTATTTGGTGATGATGAGAAACAATGCCGTTACATAAAAGCTGAAACAATATTCGCAGGTAAAGAGATAAAAGAATTTCCGCTTAGCCAGCGTTTTGCCGTTTTGGCTTTGCTCCTTGCAATAGTTGCGCGGCTCTGCAAAAATTTCTTCGTGTGTTACCGTCCAGGCTACGCAGGCCACCGGGATAGCCAGGATAAAAAGCCAGACGATTTGTGTAGAAAGTGCCATAGTCGTATCTGTGTTGATTGGTTTGCTGCTACTCTTTTGATGATGGGGAAGTATGCAAATTCCTGTCCAGTTCAGTCGCGGTGATTTGCCGGGTAGCAGCTTGCCCGCTCATCGCCTGCACCACCTGCTTCGCAATGGTTGTTCAATAATTTGGAAAAGTGTTGCATAGTGCCGGTACCCATCCCTGCTGCCACCTCCATAAAGGAAAATAAAATATCTGTACCTTGCTGATATGAAAAACATTACCCTCTTCATACTACTCAGCTTCGGCGCTGCCATCGCCTGTGCACAGCCGCCCAAAACCGAACTGTACAACCTGGTAAAAACATTTGTCACCGACAGCACCGGGTACGAAAATGTCGGCGACTGGTCGGTGGGCAAACCATCGGCTTTTCCTGTGCAATGGAAAGCCGAAAAGCTGGAAATGAGCGAAGACACGAGCATCAATTTTTACCGGCAGGGAACCGCCAACCTACTGCTCAACGGCCGGCAATATGCACAGGCGGGCAAACCCGTTACCTGGAACCTCCTGCTCAAAGGTCCGCGCATGGGCTATACCAATTTCAGCATCATCAGTTCGCCGTCCAAAGACCTGCAGCCGAAATACACGCTCGACAGCGTCTTTGGCAACAAGCCCTTTGCCGCCAAACTCCTCAAAAGCTGCGACAACAAAATGGTGTCGGGCTATTACTGGTACGAAGTAAAGCTGCCCAAAAAAGACGTGGTATTCATCAAACTCAGCTGGCTGTCGCTCAACGGAAATACCGCCATCCGAATAGACGGTTACGATGACTGGAGTAAACAATCAGCCAAATTGGCCTGCCCGAACTGATGCCGCTCCATCAAAGATCCCGTTGCCGTTTTCATCCGTCTTTTTGCCACCTTTTTCTTCCATTGTCATACCATGAAACCATTGTTTTGCCTGCTGCTGTGTACGTGTTTTCTTCATCCTTTGTTGGCGCAGCTCACCATCAGCAGCGACCACCGGCACCTGCTCACCAAAGATGGAAAACCCTTTTTCTGGCTGGGCGATACTGCCTGGGAACTCTTTCACCGGCTGAACAGAACAGAGGCGAAACAATACCTGCAAAATCGCGCTGCCAAAGGATTTACGGTGATACAAGCCGTGGTGCTGGCCGAACTGGACGGGTTGAACACGCCCAATGCCAACGGCGATGTTCCGTTGTTTCAAAACAACCCGCTGTTGCCTAACGAAGCTTATTTCGCATACGTGGACGAGCTGGTGCAGGAAGCCAACCAACTCGGATTGATCATCGCCCTGCTGCCAAGCTGGGGCGACAAATGGAATCAAAAATGGGGGGTTGGTCCCCCCATTTTTACACCCCAAAATGCCTTTGCCTTTGGCGAATACATGGGAAAAAGATACCGGGACAAAGACATCGTGTGGGTATTGGGTGGCGACCGCAATCCCGAAGAGCCGGAAGACCTGGAAATCATCCGGCAAATGGCGCATGGCTTGCGCAAAGGCGATGGCGGCCGTCACCTGATGACCTATCACCCGATGGGTGGCAGCAGTTCCTTTGATGTTTTTGACAACGATGACTGGATTGACATTCACATGTCGCAGACCGGGCACCAGGTGGCAGCGCCCAATTATCGCTTCAACCAAAAAGCAAGACAGCTTTCCAAAGCCCGCCCGCACATAGACGGTGAGCCGCGCTACGAAGATCATCCCAATGATTTTAACCCACTTGACAAAGGCTGGATGGACGCTTTTGACGCCCGGCAGGCGGCTTACTGGAACCTGCTGTCGGGTGGTGCCGGGCACACGTACGGCAACCACAACATCTGGCAATTTTATACCGAAGAAAGAACCCCGGTCAACAATGCGAGAACACACTGGAAAACGGCGATGGACCAGCCGGGTGCCTTTGCCATGGGCTGGCTGCGCAAAGCGCTCGAATCACGCGACTGGCAACTGCTGCAGCCCGATCAGTCACTGATCATGGGCAACAATCCAGCGGGAAATACCTACATCGTGGCCGCCGTAAGCAGCCGCCGCGATTTTTTGATGCTTTACATTCCGTTTGGCAGCCCTGCTACCGTCAACACCGGCGCCATCCGGGCAGACATGCTGACTGGTTGGTGGTTCAACCCGCGCGATGGCAGAACCATTTTTATCCCCGCCTTTCGCAATACCGGTACACATACTTTTACGCCATCTTCGGTGGGCAGGGGCAGTGACTGGCTGCTGATCCTCGACGACGCATCAACACATGCTCCCGATCCCGCTGCAGAAAAGTAATCGTTATCAAAAACTTCACTTACATCCACTTGCTGGGTAAACCGTATTTTCAAAAAAGTAGTTCTCTTTAATTGCGAACAATATACAACAGGCAGTTATAACGGTAAATGAATAATGAATTCGGCATAACTGCCTTCTTCGCTGTTCAGCAGCAATGTGCCGCCGTGACCTTTGGTAATGATGTCGTGGCTCAAAGACAAGCCCAGCCCGGTGCCCTGTCCGGAAGGTTTGGTGGTGAAAAACGGCTGGAAGATTTTATCCCGGATGGCTGCGGCAACGCCATTGCCATTGTCTTTGATGCAGATGGCGGCCTTGCCTGCCAGCCGTTGCGTACTGATCCAGACAGAGGGTTCATAATCGCCAGGGCTTTTTTTCTTCTTGTCAAGGATGGCGTAAAATGCATTGTTGTAAATGTTGAGCAGTACGCGGCCAATCTCTGCCGGGGCAACCGTTACTTCCCCGATGCGGTCATCAAAACCTGTATGGATGACCGCCGCAAACGATGCGTTTTTGGCACGCATGCCATGATGCGCGAGTTGCAGGTATTCTTTCACCAGCGCGTTGAGATCAGTGCGTTGTTTTTCTCCTTCGCCCAGGTTGCGGCTGTGTTCCAGCATGCCTTTGATGATGTCGCCGGCCCGCTTGCCATGATGGCCGATTTTGGCATTGTTTGCCCGGATGTCTTCCGCCAGTTCGGTTGCCACAACCGCATTGCCCGACTGTAGTTCTTCGGTCATTTCTTCGATCAGTTCCCCGTTTACCTCCGAAAAATTGTTCACAAAATTCAACGGGTTTTGAATTTCGTGCGCGATGCCGGCCGTCAGTTCGCCCAGCGATGCCATCTTCTCGCGCTGCACCAGTTGCGTTTGTGTTTCTTTTAGTTCCTGCAACGATTGGCTGAGGGCAGCCGTTCGTTCCGATACCAGCCGTTCGAGCGTTTCGTTTTGCCGCCGCACCAGTTGTTCCCGTTCCTGCAGCAGGTGAAAATTTTCGCGTTCCGATTTCTCACGGTCCTGTTTCAGCAGCCTGACTTTTAACGCCAGCGTGAGGGCAAAAAACAGGATTTCGCCGGCAGCGCCGAAATAAACCAGCGACATCTGCGATATGACCTGCATGTTGACAATGGCAAATGCGGATAAAACGACCAGCACAATTGAAATGAACAAACTAAGATGCCCCAGCAGGTAATAAATCGCATACCGCCTGCCACGCTTCACCATCACGATGGACAACGCGACCGTGTTGATGCCGTTCAGGATAATCACGGTGCCCGCGTCTGACAGCGGGTATACGGCCGCATCGAAGCCAAACAAATGCGACAGGATGCAGACAACGGTGAGGGCTGCCACCACGTAGCTGCTGCGGGCAAAAAATGGGGAAAGGCGGCGGAGCGGGAACAGGGAAAAGTTGAGCGCATTGAGCAGCAACACCGCGATGGCAGGCAACACATCAATGTACAGGTTGAGCGCCGGCTGGTGCGGCCACAAAAACTCGAAGCCCAGCCCGTGGTAAGACAGCGTACCCATTGCACTCACGACAATCCACACCGAATAGATGAGGTTGCTGATGTCTCGCAGGTACACGTAAATAACGAGGTTGTAAAACAGGATGAGCAGGCAAAGCCCTACAAATGCACCGCCAATCAGATCGTAGCGGTGCTGGTAACCCAAATAAGCAACCGGCGTGGCAAGGTACAGGTTGCTGGTAGGCGTATAGGAATAATGCACAAACACATACACCTGCCGCAATGTGCCGGGCGGTATGCGTAGCGGGAATACAGAGATGTTCAACGGCACTTCGCGGTCTGAAAAATCTCGCTTTGCACCATAGGAATAAGACCTGAACAGGCTATCGCCATCGGTCTCAAACACATTGTATTGATGAAAACCCGAATAGGGCGAAAACAGCCAGAGGTCGCCAGCCGTATCGTTTTGCAACGACAAGCGAAGCCAATAAGCCGAATCTGCTTTCCGGGTCTGGAACACCTGTATGCCTGCCGGGGCAAAACGGGCGGCATAGCGGTTGGCAAGCAACTGCTGCACATCGCTGTCACCGGCGGGCACAGTGGCTACTTCGAGATAAGGCAATGCGTTGGCGGAGGTAAAACCGCTCTTCACCACCCATGTCATTGCGGGCTGCGCCACGCAGCAGCAGCAGCCAAAACAAAAGAGGAGCAAAAGCAGCGGTCGTTGGTTCATATCAGGCAGAGTGGGGGTTGCTGTTGTTCATTTTTTCGACGAGGCAGCGGATGCGGTACGCCACATCGCCTTTTTCCTGTTTGGCAATGTGGCCGAACAGGAGACGCAGCCACAACGGTGGCAGGATGAGTTGCACACCGGCGCGCCACACTTTTATTTCCATTTCGCGGATGACGGCCTGCTGCATCGCTTCGCCGGCAGTGGCGATCCTGACGGCATAGCTCCAGGCCCGTGTGCGGTCTTTTTTCATCACCGCATCTTCTATCCACAACATATCGGAGCCAAAGACGTGCAGGACAAGGGAAATGGGCGGCCATATTCTGACAATCATTCCATTCACCGCATTGTTCATCCTGAAGAGAATGGCGTTCATGGTATCAAAGTCTTTTTTAAAACCGGCGATCTCGTCGCCGCGGCAGGTTTGTCCTACCGCGATGGCCAGGTCAAAATTGATGTGCGCGTTGGCAGCAGCCAACAAGTGCTGATCTACCACGATGCCGGTCATTTTGAGCGCGGCAAAGGTGATCTGCCAGGGCAGCGTGGGAGCCTTGTCGTTGCCGAGAGTTGCCATGGCATCAAAATAGCGCGAAGCAAAGCAGAGATCCACGGCTTCCATCCGCTGGTTGTTTTCGAATACGGTTCCTTGATCGATGGCGGCTTTGATGGTGCGGGTTACATCAAGATAGAGGGCGGCAAAATAACCGGCCGGGCTTTCTTCCTGCTCACTGGTAAGGACCAGTGCCTCCAGTTGCTGTATCACTTCATCGATGCTGTTGTTCATGGGTTTGTATTGAAGATTGACAGGGTAACAAAAGAAAATTGCTATACCGGGAGAATGACGGTGTTTGGGATAAAGGGATGGTACTTATGTCACCCACCGTTGGTCTTTTTCCTGCCCTGTAAACAACAGCCGGATGCCATTGCCAGCCACCAATCCACGCTGGAAACGGCAACACTGCCAGGTGATGCCTGCTCTGCCGGCAATGGGCGCCGTGCTTCCATAAAATTAAGGAATCTGCCCGCGAACACCGCAGAAAATAAATTGCCGGTTGGCTTTGTGAAATGTCTGGCAACGGAGATCTGTTTGTTCCCGGTAAACAGCAATTGCAACCGGTAGCGGGCTATTTTCCAGGAATCACTTTTTTCAGAAACTGCAGTACGCTCCAGGTACTCAGTTGACCGCCCGGCCCGTTCAGCGTCCAGTCAAAAGCGTGTGTTGCCCACGACAGGTAAAGATCGATGTGCGGTACATGGAGGCTGTCCAGTTTCTGATCGAGCCGAACGCCGTGCAGGTGCGATACGAGCGGGTCGTTTTCCCCGTAAATCAACAACGTGGCGGGTGCGGCAGGCGTGGCAGTTTCGGTAGCCGAGCTGTTCACGTATTGCTGTGGCACCTGTGGATATGTTCCGCCGAGGTAGTCTGCCATCACCTTGCGGCTGTCGAGTACCAGCGGGCTGGTGGGATACCCCCAACCCCATACCATATCGGCGGGTCCGTAAAAGCTGATAACGGCTTTAACAGACGGGTCGTGCAACGTGTATGCCGCCGAGAGTACGATTTGCCCGCCGGCGCTTTGCCAAGCAGGATGAAGTTGCTTGTATCAATGAACAATCCACCGGATTGATCCCGTAAAAACTGCAGTGCCGTGGCAATGTCCTGCACCGGTGCGGGATAAGTGTGACGCGGTGCCAGGCGGTAATTGATGCTGGCTACGTGGTAGCCTTTGTTTGCCAGCAGGCTGTTGAGTTCAGGCAGTTGCCGGCTGTCGCCACCCGCCCAGGAGCCGCCGTGTACCACAATTACGCAGGGCTTGTTGCCGTTGCCGGCAGCCGGATAAAAATCAAGCGTCAGCGCATTGTCCGCATCATAAGTCATGGTTTGAAAAGCAACAGGGCTGATACCGTTACCGGAGATCATTTGCCAGAACCGAAACGGAGCGGTGCTGTCGCCTGACGGGGAAGCTGTATGGGGGAAACGGCGTTGCAGTTCCTTGCTTACGCGCATGGCATCGGCGATGGGGATGGCAAACAACACCAGCGAAGCCACGCCCAGCAGGGAGATGGTGAGCACATAAGCCCGGCCGTTGAACCGCCAGAAAAGCAGTATGGCTACGAGGCAAAAAAATACCCAGCAAAATTCAGTTACGAGGATGGATACATACCACAACCAATTGGCCGGCGCCCGGAACACCGTGAGCAGGGAAAGCAGAAACAGGGACATCATCAGCAACAGTCTTGGCATATGCTACGCATTGATCTTGAAAATTGAAGATAACACAAGCCATGGTTTTTGTACTGGAATGATTTCGGTGAATTTGCGGACTGTTCCCGGCGTTGCCGGTAAGCTGTGCGGGGCGGGATTGCAACGTCGACCGGAAGTTGATGCCGTGCGTTGCCCTGGCTTTACCATGGCTTTAAATGGTGTATGACTTTACCATGGCTTTACTATGGCTTTGGGGAAAGGAGGGTGGGTGCGTGAAAGCAGCATCCACTCAACTGCTATGTGAACGATAAGCCAATGAGTGCTTGATTGTCAGGGGTAAACAAAAGGTGTTTAGCCCCCGTCGCATATTCTTTCGGCGACAGCTTCCATCTCTAAGTGGGTGAGATACCGTGTAGCTGTTTGTATCTTGCGGAGGTGAAAAAGCATAAACCTGTTGAACTGGATTTCCTTGTTCACAAGCTGACCAATTCCATTGAGAATGTTCAGACTGGAGGCGTATTTGCTACGAACATGACCTCCTTGTCGAGTTCTGATTTGAAAACAATCACTTAAAAAAGCGGTTGGTAATTTGACTGGAAATATGAACTCAAGTAACCGGAACGAGCGGTTTACAAGTTGACTATTCTTAACAATCTTACGGTAATTCAAAGGATTATCAGTTTAGAAATCAGGACAGACCTTGTGTACCTGCATCTGGTGGAGAGCGCACCTTTCCACAAAGAGAAAACGAAAGTTTAGCAGGTGTACCGGGAAACCTTGTTGCCTTTGCCTGTCGTCTTTCCTTTTGAAGAGGCTTTTCAGGCTCTGCTTTGTCCATTACAACATGTGAGTAGTGCAACATGCACGTAAGCAGAAGCACGATCCGGAGACACCGTGTAATGCAGGCAACGATTTTCCCGCCATTATCTTTTTTCCAATATCTTCATGAGGTTTAAATCCATTGCCACATGATCAACATATCGAAAGCTGTTCTCGTTGTTTTGCTGTTCCATTCAATCACCACTTTTGCCCAGCTGCCTTCACTGGTTACAAAGAACGGCCGGCATGCGCTGTTTGTTGACGGCAAACCCTTCTTTGTGCTGGGCGGGCAGGTTCGCAATTCCAGCGCCTGGCCCGCCTTGTTGCCGCAGGTTTGGCAGCGGGCAGCGATGATGCACCTCAATACGCTGGAAGTGCCGTTGTATTGGGAGCAGGTGGAGCCTGCCGAAGGCCGCTTCGATTTTTCGCTGGTAGATACATTGCTTTTGCAGGCGCGGACGCACCACACGCGACTGGTGCTGTTGTGGTTTGCCACCTGGAAAAACGGCAGCAACCACTACCTGCCCCTTTGGATGAAAGAAAAGGCGGCGGTATATCCCAACATTGTCAACAAAGATGGCAAGCCCATAGACTCACCATCTCCGCATGCCGAAGCCACGTTGCAGGCCGACAGCAAAGCTTTTGCTGCCGTGATGCGGCATTTGAAACAGCAGGATCCGCAGCATACTGTCATCATGGTGCAGGTAGAAAACGAGCCCGGCGCCTGGAACAGCGTCCGCGATTTTTCGCCCGCGGCGCAGCGGTTGTTTGAAGCTGCTGTACCGCCCGAACTGATGAAGCCATCTATCCTGTCAGCACTGCAGGTGCCCGCTGTTACAAAAGGCTCGTGGAAAGAAGTGTTTGGCGAAAGGGCAGATGAATATTTTCATGCGTGGTCGGTTGCGCGGTACATTGGTACCGTCGCCGCTGCCGGAAAAAAAGAATATGCCCTGCCCATGTATGTCAACGCGGCCCTGCGCGACCCGCTGACCAACCCGCCCGCCACGCAGTATGAAAGCGGCGGACCCACCGATAATGTAATCTCCATCTGGCAGGCAGCGGCGCCGGCACTCGACCTGCTGGCACCCGACATTTACCTCGCGGGCAGCGAAAAGGTATTGACCGTGCTCGATCTCTACAACCGCCCCGACAATGCGCTGTTTGTGCCCGAAGCGGGACTCACTACTGAAAATGCGAGGTACCTGTTTGCCGTCCTGGCCCGTGGCGGCATTGGCTTTGCGCCCTTTGGCATCGACAACAACGGCGATACCAGTGCCGATGCATCGCTCGACAAGCGTCTCTTGCCCTACGCGCAGGCTTACCGCGTTCTATCGCCCATGATGCGCGAAGTGGCACAGTGGTGTTTTGACGGCAAAGTGACGGCGGTGGTAGAACGGGAAGACCATGCTGCGCAAACGGCAGACCTCGGCAACTGGCAGGCAACCGTGACCTTTGGCGGCGATGGACGTGCCAATGCAACACCGGTGTATGACGAACCCACCGGCAAAGCGATGTTTGTGACGCTGGACCCGCAGTCTTTCCTCATCGTGGGCACGCGTTGTCATGTTAGTTTTGCTCCTGCCGGCGCGAACAGCAATCATGCGTGGCAATATGCCGCCGTAGAAGAAGGCATTTATCAAAACGGCGTGTTTACGCGGTTGCGCATATTGAACGGCGATGAAACCGACTGGGGCGGACCGGGTTTTGGCAATACCCCAACGGTGTTGCGGGTGCGGCTGCTGTTGCGATAACGGGTTGCTGTAAAAATGGCGGAGAGCATGTGGAAGAAATGGATTCCTGGACAATGCCAGCCTGGTCTTGTTGCAGCCTGCAACGCATGTTTCAAACTGCCTGCGGTAAATGGGTGCAGCACCTGTTGCGGTTGTGGGAATTGGTGTCCCGGATGTAATACCCGGCTACTGTTTGCAACCCCTGAAAGTGAGCGGTAGCTTTTTATTTCCCCGGAACAATCATTCTTTCAATCATTGTTGTTTTTCCTGGCGGGAAAACGGACGAATGGGTAGGAGCGGGTGAAAAAGTGGTGCTTTAGAATGTTGTTCCATATGTACTAGGTAGTAAAGTGACAAAGAATACCTGCGCCGTTTGCGGGCAGGTTAGGATGCTGTCTGTAGAAGGGTGACGAAGCGGTTTGCAAACAGGCGGTTGCTACGGCAGGGATGAATAAAAAATCATTTGGTGAGGCCGCCTTTTTTCCAAATCTTTAGAAGCTAAAACGATTTTTTGCCATGACTGTAAACGAAACTTCTGTTGCCATCAGAGACACGACTGCCAACCCTGCGCCCCTTGGATTGTTGGGGTTTGGAATGACTACCATTTTACTCAATCTTCACAATGCCGGCTTTTACGGCGTCAATTCGATGATCATGGGCATGGGCATTTTCGTAGGGGGGATTGCGCAAATTTTTGCCGGTATCCAGGAATGGAAAAAAAACAACACGTTTGGTGCCACGGCGTTTACGGCTTATGGCTCTTTCTGGCTGTCGCTGGTAGCTACCTGGCTCATTCCCAAAACCAGTTTTGGCGAAGCCTATGCGAGTGACGAAAACAGCATGGGGTGTTACCTGTTGTTGTGGGGCATTTTTACCCTATGCATGTTTGTGGGCACTTTGCGCCTGAACCGCATGCTGCAGGTGGTGTTTTTTACCCTTACATTGTTGTTTTTCCTGCTTTCCATCTCCGATTTTACGGGCAACAAAAGCCTGCACACGCTTGCCGGTTACGAGGGCGTACTGTGTGGTGCCAGCGCGGTGTATGGTTGTGTGGCGCAGATTCTCAATGAAGTGTATGGCAAAACGGTGCTGCCGCTGGGCGTAATAAAAAGAAATGCCGCATAAATCTCAATGGCGAAGAACGCTGGTTGCCTGTTAAACAATTCAATGTCAGTGGATTGAACGGCGTGTGGAAAAGGTTGACAGACAGTTGGGATATGGAATTTAAACAACGACATTGCTTTAGTTCAATTGCTGGCACTACTATTGCAGATTATACATCAGTAACGTTAATCCCGCCTCGAGTTATTTGATCTTTTAAGTTTCATTGTTACTTAGTGCTATTTTTTTAATTATTAGTATTCATTTATTTGTTATTTCAAAAGTGCAGTTTTAGTAATGTTTAAATTTTAATTTTTGATTTATTCGTCCCTTGGATTAACGTTATTGTAAGGCAGCTTCGGCTGCCTTTTTTGTGTTTGGGGAGGTGCCAAACATTCCAATCTGGCTTAGCTAGTTGGTATATTCGAGCTTTGTGCATTAACACCGATTTGTTTCATATACTCTTTGGCTGCTACCTGTATATGTTTGCTGTGTTCTTTGCCGATTGGAATGGTAGTCAGCATTTATAAATGACACCAGCAATGACACTGTTGATTGCTATACTTTCCTGTTGCCGGAAAGTATCTTTACTGAAATTGAAAAGCCGTTTGGATTTAATCCCAACATTCTTGCGCTAAACGCTATGAGCCCTATCATCGATTTCAAGCTACACGAAATAACGGGGTAGCATATAGATCATTCAACAAGGGAGAGAGGGTATTTTTGCGAATTGAAGAGATGAATATGGAGGCAACCATTCAGTTTTATATTTGAGCTGTTGTACACATCCTTACATGGTCATTTAACAACCATCCGGGGTTCGTTTTTTTAATGATTGTTCGTTATGAGCATTCACTGCCTGTACCGTTTCGAAAATTTTCTTTCATTGCAGTTTTCATGGCAGGTGCTGTGCTGTTATCGAATGCGGGTATTGCTCCCCGGCAGCGTGTATTTGGTACAGGCAACCACCCTTGTTTGCTGCACTGATGTCATATACAATTTTTGTTGTAAAGTATAAAGAAAGAGATGAGTAAGAAATGTTGGATTGATGGGGAAATGTATACTTATGAACCAGTATATAGTTTAGTGGTTGATTGCACAATCATTGATCTGCTTTGTGAAATGGGACATTCCCATGCAGATGCGATGGTGCTTGTTTAAAAGGTGTAATTGGCGTACCTCGTATGTGTGTTGATGCTTGTAAATCCAGCGACTTGTATCGTTTAATGATAGGGAAGCATTACCCGCATAAAAATACTTCCAGGTGTGGTGTTCTCCTGGAAGTACGGGAAGTAGTAAATACTAATTATTGTCGCGGCTGTCTCTTTCTGCTTTTGTGGCTTCGTTATCTACTTTGTTGCCAGCTTTTTCCACTTCATTTTTTGCAGAATTGGCGGTATTTTCCGTAGCGGTTTTGGCATCGCCAAACGCATTTTTAACGGCAGCACCTGCTTTGTCAAAAACATCTCCACCTGCAGCCTCTGCATTGTTGGCTGCTTTGTTGGCTTCATTCTCTGCACTTCTTGCCGTATTTTCCGTGCCTGTTTTTACATCTTTTGCGGTGTTGTGCATGGAGGTACCGGCATCATCTACGGCATCGTGTGCTTTGTTACCCAGGCTTTCATTTTCGTTAGACATAATTTTACGTTTTAAAATGAACAATCGAAAGACAGGATAGAAAAACACAATAGATGTGCCAAGTGGTTGCTGATGGTGTTGCTTTGGTGAGGAGTAGCTTACCTGTTAAGAGGTAGCGGCAGTGAAGACACGACTATGTGCAGAGAGCAGAGGGGAATGTGCTTT
>CAWGWV010000019.1:0-43648 GCA_963826385.1 uncultured Chitinophagaceae bacterium
GGAGGCGGGTTGCCACCACCATCGTCAGACGATGAGGTGCCTTTGTTACAGCTATTGCCAATAAGCAAAGCGGTTCCGGCTAAAACAATAAAAAAGCTTCTCTTCACTCTTTATGCTTTTCAGATATGTCTTTAATTTTCTTTCACAATGCGTACATTGTCGATAGCAATGTGGAGACTGTTTGCCGGCACAGCAGTAGGCTGATCGTTGGCAATCAGGAATCCAACGGCAGTAGAAGGATAATCAGAAAATTTGGAAGCTGCTGCTCCTGACGATGTCCATGACGTTTTCCAGAATTCATTTCCCTTAATAAACTCGGTCAATGGAATGGTAGCTGTAAACCAGCCACCTGGCTGAAGTTTGCCACCCGGTGCACTTTCCCACGGGGCATAACGTGCCGTATAACTGTTCCAGCCGTACCAGCCACCAACAGAGATCCAGATTTCGCCGGCGCTCCAGGTTTTGGCTACATACACTTCAAACTTCATGGAATAGCCATCAATGGATTGTGATGTGTTGGACACCCATGGCTGTTCATTCAGTTGTAACAATCCCGGGTTTCCCTGTGAGGTAGGACCGGCATTGGCTGACATGGGGCTTTCCTGTTTCAACACCGCAACGCCGCCGGTAGCACCATGATAGTTGGCTTCGGCAGTATTTGCATCGGCGTAACCACCTGTCCAACCCACAAAACCTGTATTGTCGGAATTGTACTGGTTGTCGAAATTAGAGATATAGCCCGGTGACGGATGCGTGATGTAGGTTGCATAAGGCAAAGGAGACTGTGTGGTACCCAATACACCTGACAAGGTCAGATATCCGTCTGTGCTGATGCCTTGCGGCACGACCACCTGGAACTGGTTTACATTGATCGGCGTGATGTTGGTGCTGCTGATATTGCCTGGAAAAATCACTTCATTGACACCAATAAAATTGGTACCGTTGAGGGTGATGGTGGTACCGGGAGCTCCATTTTCGTTAGATACAGAGGTTACATCCATCGGTGGCGGATAAGCAAATGCGGCTACGCCAAATGTTGCATATACACGGATGGAATCAGTTGCTGGGGATCCCGGAGGAATAGCAGCTACAATTTGCGTGTATTCCTTATTTACTGTATAGGAAAGCGCAGTGTCGGGCGATGGCACCGGGAACGTAATTTTTTGAATTCCCTGGAAATTCATGCCTTTGATGGTAACCATCGTACCACTGTTGTCAAGGGCGATGGAGGTAATCACCGGCGGATCAAGAAACAATTCAAAAGAATACGTTGCAGTACCATGATCGGTTTCAACCCGGATGAGGTTGGGCACATCCGGATTGGTGGCTTTTGTCTGTGTCGTGGACGGTATGGTTACAATGATGTTGGAACTTGTTGCATACACCGGGTTGAAGTAAGCGGCCGTATCGTTGAAATACACCGCCTGCAATCCATCGAGGTTACTACCTTGAATGGCAATGAGCGTGCCTGGCTGGGCCATGGTGAAAAAGCTGTCGCGCTTGGTGGAATCTACCAGCCTTACACTGCTGATCACCGGCGTTCCGCCGCCATTTTCTTTTGTACAGGCAAATTGAACGAGTCCTGCCATCACTAGCAGCAGAAACAATATTTGCTTATTCATAATGCTATTTTGTTTGAGAACAATTCTAAAAAACTGTTTTACTGAATTTAATAATTGACAACGGCAAAGTCGAACGGCACCGGTGGCAATGACAGGTTTGGTGATACCCTCAGGTCCGATTCCGGATAAGGCAAATCGGCTTTGACCGTTGTGATGTCGTAGGTTCGTTTACCCACCGTCTGCGGATTGGTAGCGTCGTTGAAAAAGGTTACAAACGGGTCGCCCTCATTATACGTGATGTTGTAAGTGCCCCGGTTCTGCGTATTGAAATAATTGAGCGCAGCCTGCGGTTCAAAGTAGTACCATTGTTTCCAGTCGTACCACTGGTGACCTTCAAATGCAAATTCGATTTTCTTTTCCTGGTAAATGTCGGCGTAGGTAATGGATGTTTTTGGTTCTACACCCGCACGCTGCCGAACGGCATTGAAATATTTCAGCGCTTCCGGATCTGAAGTAGAAGCATTGTTTCCCAGCATAGCGTCGGCATAAATGAGATACACGTCGGCAAGGCGGAAGATGTACGTGTTCAGGTTAATGTTCTGCGATCCACCGAGTCCACCATTGTCTGCCGGTGAACCGATCACATATTTTTTAACGAACGCACGGTCATTACCATAGTATTCGCCGGAAGTAACAGGGGTATAAATTTTTTCCCCGGTCACAGCATCGGTTGCATTGTTGAACAAGGCAGTGTCAACGACCCAGCCACCATTTGACTGGTTGATTTCAGGATATACGTCGCCGGGCAAAAAGAAGGTAGCTTTTCTACGTACCGAATCCGCTTTGTTAGCCGGGTCCATATAGTATGCAAGGAGGCTTGGTGAAGCACCGAAAGAAGCTCCCCAGCCATCGCCGGTTTGCGTGATTTTGCTGTCGTAAGCAAGATTGGCCTGCATGTGGTTTTGTACAAACCACTGACCGGTGGGCACCCACAGCAGGGAGAACAAACTTTCCTGCGGCACTTTGGTTCCACTGAAGTTGGCGCTAAGGAAACAGATCGTAATAGCTGGGCATCAGTGCAAGACCGCTGTTGTTACAAACGTCGCCTGCATAATGTTTGGCACTGTCCAGGTCTGCCTGGTTACGTGAGCCCGAACCGCCCAGACCTGAGCGGATGAGATAAGCACGTGCCAGCATGCCTTCTGCGCTCCATTTGCTGATGCGGGCAGGCTGCAGTGGTGTTGGCGTCAGGTTGTCTTTCGCCCATGTCAGATCGTTGATGATAAACTGCCACACATCAGCCAAATCGTTTCTGCGGATGCTGCTATCGCCTAGCTGCTCTGAGTTGTTGTAAATGATGGGCACGGCACCCCAGTTGAGCGCCAGGAAGTAATAAGCAGATGCCCTCATAAAGTAGCATTCTGCCAGCCCTGAATTCCTTGCTGTTGCGCTGGCGCCATCGCCTGCATTTTTGATGTTGTAGGCAACAACGTTGGCATTGGCAATCACAGACCAGAAAGCCTGGTAAGAGCTTTGCAACGCACCGCTCGGGTCGGTAGACGTTACCGTGAAGTTGAGCCACGAGCCTCTGCCGTTGTAGTTGTCCGACTGGCTGTTGCCACCCAGTACATCACCAATGTATTGCAGGGAAGTACCATTGTATCCACCCCATGAACCGTTGTACAAACCACCGGTGCCGCTTAAAATATCAGCGTCGGTCTGGTAAAAGGTACCGGCGGTAGGAGCACCTAGCGGCGGACGGTTTAAGTATTCCTTTTTGCATGACTGTATGACCATTACGAGGGAAACCAAAATGGTTACAACCGTTATTCTCTGTTTCATTCTTACAATTTACTATGCGTGAATTTTATATTAGAAGTCCAATGAAAGGCTAAAGGTGTAAGACCTTGTTATCGGGTACCTGCCTTCGTCCATACCTACGATGTTGATGCCTGAATAACCATACATCCCAACTTCAGGATCGAAACCGTTGTATTTTGTAATTACAAAGGCGTTCTGCACCTGTACAGCTGCCATGGCACCCCTGAAAACGTGTGTGCGCGAAATGATCTTCGAAGGCACGCGGTAGCTGAGGCGAACGTTCCTGAGTTTCAGGTAAGAACCGTCTTCGATGTTCCATTGTGAAAGCCTGTTGTTGCCATTTGCATCTACAAACACGTTCGGAATGTTGTATCCCGGGTTGGTGAGTGTGGCAGTGAGGGCATCGTTGGGATCTATGCTGCTCGGTATGGCGAAATTGGTTGCGTTTCTGAAGTGGTTGTTGTAAGGACCGGTGCCTTGCGGCAGAAATTCATTCTGGTATCTCACGAGGTTCAGGATATCGTTGCCCTGTACGCCGGTAAAGAACAAATTCAGATCGAACGCTTTGTAGCTAAACGAAGTGGTGAAGTTGTAGGTAAATTTCGGCCAGGGATTACCAATGATGGTTCTGTCGTTCTGGTCAATGTACCCGTCACCATTGAGATCTTTGTATTTGATGTCACCTACCCATGATCCGTTGGTTGGATTGATGATCAGTGGTGTACCAACGGCTCCTGTCTGAATCGCATGATCGGCAATGTCTTTGTAGTCGGTAAACAACCCTTCAGCGATGTACCCGGTGATCATGCTCAGCGGCTGACCTTCTGTAATCAGGAATTCTGACTGGCGGTCATTGATCTGGGAATAATACTGGGTTAAAATCGGAGATACAAGTTTGGTCACCTTGTTGCGGTCAACAGAGAAATTCAACCCTGTTTTCCATTGAAAATTCTTGTTGGAAATGTTCACGGTATTTACCGAAACACCTATCCCCCTGTTTTCCATGCCACCGTAGTTAACAATGGGCAGCTCAACTGACCACCATACCCACCGCTCAGGTAACCACCGAGGTATCCAGGACCGGTAGCAGGCAAAATCAGGTTGGTGATTTTTTTGAGATACGCATCAGCAATTACTTCGATGCGGTTGTTGAACATGTGTAAGTCAATACCAATGTTGGTAGCCTGGTCCTGTTCCCATTTCAGGTTTGGATTGGGGAAGTTGGAAGGCAGGAAGCCGCCGCCCCATACGGTAGCAGTTGCATACAGGTTAGAATAAATGGCACCGCCTTGTCCGGCATTGCCCGAAACACCATACTCGGCACGCAGTTTCAGCTCGTTGATGAAAGGAAGACCTTTCATGAATTTCTCGTCAGAGATTTTCCAGGCAACAGAAGCAGCCGGGAAATTACCGAATTTGTTGGCGGGTCCAAAGTTGGAGCTGCCGTCTCTTCTGAATACAAACTGTGCAATGTATTTGTTGTCGTAGCTATAGTTGATGCGGCTGAAATAAGATTCCTGTGAACCATCGCCGCGTCCGCTTGTCCCCGGAGGCGACAAAGGATCAGCAACGCTCAACTCTTCTACCGAATTGGTTGAATAGCGGGTTCCGCTGGCACTAAGGTTTTGGTAAGCGTAGTACTGGTTTTCGTGACCCACCATCGCTGCAAAATTGTGCTTGTTGACAGAATAGTCGTACTGCAGACGGGTTTGGAAAGACAGCCAGTAGTTGTTGCTGCTGCCACGGCTACCGGTGGTGTTGGGATTCGTATAATATCTACCCAATGTATAAGATGGATTGAATGAATAGTTGTTGCCAAAACTGTAGTTGCCATTCACTTCATTGTGCCACACCAACCCTTTGGCTGGCGTAATATCCATATTCAAACCACCGATGATACCAAAAGAAGTATTGTAGTTGTTGTTCAGCTCAGCAACTGCCAGCGGGTTGGTGGTGGCATACTGCGCTTCCTGCAGCGTAGCCGGACCGCCATACGTACCGTTGGGGTTTTTTGCCGGGATGGTCGGATTTTGCTGCAACGCCAGGCTAATGATGTTAGACTGGTATGTATTCACTTTTTCCTTTGTTGCAAAGCTGTTCAGGTTGGTATTGAATTTCAGCCATTTGTTTACCGTATTGATGAGGTTAAGGCGAATAGAGCCTCTCTGGAAGCCGGAACCGACTGCCACACCATCCTGCGAAAGATAATCGCCGGAAACATAGAAAGTTGATTTTTCGGAACCGCCGCTTAGCGACAGTGAGTATTTCTGCATGAGGGTATTGCGGAACAATTCATTCTGCCAGTTGGTGCCTTCGCCCAAAAGAGAAGGATCTCTCATTTCGGGAGCAAGGAAGCCCACCAAACCGTACGTCTGCAATTTACCCAGGTAAACAGCGTATTCTTTCAGGTTCATCACCGGCAGTTCGCGCGGTCTTTCCTGGATGGTTTGCTGGCTTGTAACGTTTACTTTGGTCGCACCTGCCTTGCCTTGCTTGGTGGTGATTACCAGTACACCGTTGGCACCTGCCGAACCATAAATAGAGGTAGCAGCCGGGCCAGACAATACGCTGATGCTTTCTATGTCTTCGGGGTTCAAACCAGCGAGCTGGTTGCCGGGACCACCGGAAGACGTCTGGTAAGCACCGCCCCTGCTGGTAGAAGGACGGATCTGTACACCATCTATTACATACAATGGCTGGTAGTTGCCGGTAACGGTACTAACCCCACGGATGATCACCGAAGCACCTGCTCCGGGTGCGCCGCTGCTCTGCGACACATACACGTTGGGCGATTTGCCCTGCAACGCCTGGTCGAGCGTGGTATTGACCGTTTTTTCAATGTCGGCATTGGAGATGGTATGTACGGCACTGCTTAGGTCAGATTTTTTCATCCGTCCATAGCCTACCACCACAACATCCTGAAGACTCGACTGGTCTTCGGTAAGGACAATGTTGAGACCCCGGTCGTTCTCTCCCACTTTTATTTCGCGGGATTTATAACCCACAAAAGAGACAACCAGCACATCGCCCGGATGTGCGGAAATAGAAAATTCGCCGGCAGAATTGGCGACCACTGCATTCGACGTACCTTTTACCAGTATCGAAGCTTCGGCAACGGCACTATCCGAGCGCGAAGCGATGACCCGGCCGGTAACGGTTTTGACCGTGCTCTTTTGAGCAAATAACGAATGAGAAAACAAGAGAAGTAAAATGACAGCCAATGAATGAATCCACCATTTGCCCGCGGCATTAAGTTGTTTCATGTGAACAGCAATTATTGTGTTGATTAAAAATTTACAAACAGATTCTATGATTTATCAGGTAATGTAAGGAGCAGCGATCAGGAAAACATAGTTTATATATTAGGTGGAATTATTGTGAAATCATCAGTAGACGAGCAAATCGATTCATACAGCTTTTTTACAAATGCGAACTTAGTTTGAATATTATCTTTTCAATAATACTATTTTGATTGTTTGTTGCCTTTTTTCAGAGCAAAGTTGCCGGACTGGAATGTTATTCGAAAATCTACACTGGCAATACGCAATGCATTTGGCAGTTGACTGTCAAATGCCAGCCAACAAAACAATACTATATTATCTCTATTCACGATTATATTAACTCAATACATGCCTGCAATGACAAAAATTTAAGCTACCGGCGTTGCAATTCTAACTACATGGCAAAAAAGGTGATCGCAAACATAAGAATAAAAATGCAACCGATTGCATTAAAATTTCCAAGTTGCGATGAAAACTGAAAACCTGACGTACGTTTGACAGGATTCTATTGTGATTCGCTGCCTGAAATGGACTAACTTTATATATTTTATTTTTAGTACACTGTAAAGATTTGGTATTCACATTCTTGCAACAATGCTTTTAATTTTTTATTTTTAAACTAAACCTGCATTCTCTGCTATCCTATTTGTTCATCTGCCACTACTCTCCCATTATTTGTGACCACTTATTTTCGAAACAAAATAAAAAAGGTCATTTTTACAATTAATAATTGTACATCGGTTGCATAACCTTTTCCGGCTTCTGTTTGTAGAGGTATTTGAAGAAGCGCAACCCGTAACTAGCCTGCCTGAATTTCAACATACCACACAGCAACTACATCGAAATGCATTTCTAAAAAACAGGGGCACAATAGTAATTACGTACGTTCCCTTCTTTGCGGCAAATTCTGAAACCCGCCTGTCAAATCTATCAGCAACAAAAACACTTCCGCGTGGCATAAATAGCTTTCGGAGAAATTTATTCACAACAAATATTTACAACCAAGTCATCAACTCATACTCTTGGAAAGCGACAGATTGTTGCAGTCGAAACATACGGTTGCCCGTATAAACAACTAAATATGGCATCGCATGAGAAGTAAAGCATTACTCTGTATTGTGTTTTTAATTGAACGTTTCCATTCACAATGGTGACCGCGCAATCTGCTGCAGTCAGATCTGCGGCAATCCAACAAAGACAATCACCGCATAAAGCCGGTTAAAATGTGTTTAGGCAAAAAGCCATATTTTGATTCTTTTTACAACAGGATTCTTGTCTATTACAATATGATTTTATATAAACAAACGAAACCGATGATTACGATTCGAAACATGTATTTGTGGCTCATCACAGCGGGTTGCCTGGCGCAGGTATCTGGTATTGCGCAGTCTTATTTGCCCGAAAAAAACAATGCGAAAATGAATCGTGAAACCTGCCGTTGGAATACAGGCGTATGCTTTCAACCTGAAAGAGGTGCAGCTACTCGATGGCAGTCCTTTTAAAAAAGCAATGGATGCCGACGCGGGTTATATCCTCTCGCTGAAGCCCGACAGATTGCTCTACCGCTTTTATAAAAATGCCGGATTGCCGCTAAAAGATTCTATCTATGGCGGATGGGAAAACGATGGCTTGTCGGGACATACGCTCGGGCATTATCTTTCTGCTGCGTCCATGATGTATGCATCTACCGGCAGGCAGGAATTTAAACAAAGAGTTGACTATATCGTTGGCGAACTGGACAAATGCCAGGATGCACGCAAGACAGGTTATGTGGGTGCCATTCCCAACGAAGATTCGTTGTGGTACAAAGTGCAGCACGGCATTATAAAATCGGGCGGGTTCGATCTCAACGGCGCGTGGAGCCCCTGGTACACGGTGCACAAAGTGATGGCAGGACTGGTGGACGCTTACCTGTATTGTGACAACAAAGCAGCCCTGGCCATCGTCACCAAAATGGCTGACTGGACCGGCATATTGTAAACCCGCTCACCGACGAACAACGCCAGCAAATGCTGAAATGTGAATATGGCGGTATGAACGATGTACTGGCAAATATTTATGCCCTCACGGGCAAGAAACAATACCTGGACCTATCTTATAAATTCTACGATGATTTTGTGATGCAGCCACTGGCTGAAGGCAAACCCGATCCGCTGGCGGGCAAACATTCCAACACCAACATTCCAAAAGCACTTGGCAGCGCACGACAATACGAACTGACGACCAATAAAAGTGATGCAACCATTGCCACCCGCGCCTGGAATATTTTGGTGAACGACCATACTTATGTAAATGGCGGCAATGGCAACTACGAATACCTTGGCGCGCCCGGTAAACTGAACGACGCACTGAGTGATGCCACTACCGAAAGCTGCTGCACATACAATATGCTGAAGCTGACCGGTCACCTCTTTAGCTGGCAGCCCGGCAGCCACCTGATGGACTATTACGAACGGGCATTGTACAACGACATCCTGACTTCGCAAGACCCCAACACGGCGATGATGCTTTACTTCGAACCCTTGCGCATGGGTGGCAAAAAACAATTCAGCGATTCGTTCAATACTTTTACCTGCTGTGTAGGCAGCGGCATGGAAAATCATGCGAAATATACCGAAGACATTTACTTCCAGGGAGCTGATGGCAGCCTGTATGTGAACCTGTTTATTCCTTCACAGCTAAACTGGAAAGAGAAGAACGTAACCATTACCCAGCAAACGGATTATCCGGAAAAAGGCACCGCACATTGACTGTCAACACCAATTCGCCATCTTCTTTTGCAGTGCGCATCCGGCAGCCATGGTGGGCAAAACAGCGGTGCACAAATACAAGTGAACGGGAAAACATTCGCTGCGCAAAAAGATACGACAGGGTACCTTGTCATCAACCGCAAATGGAAGAACAACGATAAAGTGGAAGTCAGCTTCCCGATGAGTTTGTATACCGAGAGCATGCCCGACAACAAAGACCGCGTGGCACTGTTGTATGGTCCGCTGGTATTGGCTGGCAATCTCGGCGATACAATGCCCGACCCCATTTACGGAACACCGGTGTTACTGACAGACAATCACAACGTCAACGACTGGGCAGTGGCAGACAGTCATGAGCCATTGCTATTTCACCTGAAAGGGGTGGGCAAACCATTCGACGTGTCCTTATCTCCTTTTTACAAAAACCGGAACAACTATTACAGTGTGTACTGGGATTTTTTTACCAATGAAGACTGGAACGCCAAGCAGGCAGAATATGAAGCCGAAAAGAAGCACCAACAGGAAGTAGAAGCAAAAACCATAGACGTCATGCGCCTGGGTGAAATGCAGCCGGAGCGCGACCACAACCTGCAGGCAAGCGAACAATCCTATACCAGTGATGCCTTTGGAAGAACCGGCCGGGAAGCCCGCAAAAACGGGTTCTTCTCCTTTGACATGAAGGTTGAGCCGGGCGTTCCCAATGCCCTGCTGTGTACCTATATCGGCGATGATAAAAACCGCGAATTTCGACATTTTGATTGATGGGGTCAAGATTGCTTCCGAAGAGTTGAAAGGCGGCGAAACAGGCAGGTTTTTCGACAAGGAATATCCCATACCTGCGGAGCTGATCAACGGCAAAACAAGAGTTGTCGTACGCATGCAGTGAACCAATGGCAAAACCGCCGGCAGGATGTTTGGATGCCGAACCATCAGGAAGTAAAGCAACTGACAAGCTCTTAGCATGTTGAAAAAATAATCAACAGCAAAGACCACCATCTTACCATGTATGATGGTGGTCTTTTTGTATAGAGTTCGTCTGGTCGTGCAGAAATGAATCGTTATTGATCACCACAACAAATCGATCGAGATCTTCAATGTACTGTTTTATATCGTCGGGCTATATGCGGACGGCAGTACAGGCACATCGTTCAAAACCGCCGTTGCTGCTTTACACCTTTGTTATAGAATTCCACTTTTCCACCAACACTTCAGTAACACCAATCTCGCTTGTTGTTTTGAATGAGATTATAAGATTCCAGCCGTTCGTTTGATTTCCGGAGCGATGCTTTGTGCAAATGCTGTGAACCTGTAGTTCTTTGTTTCATTTCAAACAGGTACTTTGTTCTATAGATATCAACCAATAGTTTTCCAGCAAATTTTGGGCGTGCCCCTTCGGGTCGGGCTTTCCGTTGCAAGTCCTCGCCAGTCGTCCCTCCTGGCTGCGGGCTTTCCACTTCAATCCCTCACGCAAAGAGACTTCCCGGCAGAGCGTTTTATGGTCTTGCAACTGGTTGCAATCAGCAGTTGCTTGAAGGGAACAGTTTTTGCAACTACTGAAAGAAAACGTAGTTCATGAAAATTTGCCTGCTCGTTTTTTTTGTTGGTGTACAAACCGTTTGTAATGCTTGCCCGCTTTGCAATTCAGACACAGCCGCCCGAATCCGGGCTTCCCTGTTTGGTCCCGATCTGTTCTTCAATCTTTTGATTACTTGTTTACCGTTCGTGATATGCTCTCTGATTGTTTATTTCATTTATCATGGTGGTTTCCCGGTTACATTCAAAACCAGCAAAAAGTACAACAATGAATAACAAACCGATGATTGCGGCGGGTACACTATTGGGTATCGGGATGGGTGGTTTTGTGGATGGAATTCTTTTTCACCAAATCCTCCAACTGCACAGCATGCTGTCTGCCCAACTGCCGCAGGATGTATTGGTAAACGTAAAAATCAGCATGGTGTGGGATGGGCTTTTTCATGCATTGACATGGGTTACCACCGCCGTTGGCATCGCATTGTTGTGGAAGGCAGGCAACGAAAAAAACGGAACCTGGTCGGGTCAGATACTTTGGGGTGGTCTCCTGATAGGTTGGGGCATTTTCAATGTTGTGGAAGGTACCATTGATCATCACCTGTTAGGCATTCACCACGTGGTCGAATTACAGGGTTTGTCGATCTACGATTACCTTTTCCTCGGTTCCGGATTGTTGTTTTTACTGATTGGATGGTTCCTGGTTCGTTCTGCCAAAAACAACAGCACCACCAATTCAGCAGCAAAGGTTTATCAGGATTAATTCACCATAAAATGATTCAGCGATGGCAACCATTACACAAAATCACGACCGGGTAAATGAAGCCACGCCTTCATCCCTCAACGAAAAAATCAAAACCGAAGCTTGGCAGCAGGTTGCAGCGTATGCCGGCAAAAGCAACGCTGACATTTCTGCCCGGATCGAAACCCTCAACAAAGAATGGGACATCGAACGCGTACTCGGTGTAAACATGAGTACGCTTGCGTTAACAGGGGCAGCCTTGGCCTATTTTGTACATATCAATTGGTTGATATTAACGGTCGTCGTACTGGCATTTTTCTTTCAGCATGCCGTACAGGGCTGGTGCCCGCCCTTGCCCGTTTTGAGAATGTTGAAAGTGCGGTCAAGCAAAGAAATTGAAGAAGAGAAGTATGCACTCAAAGTTTTGCGCGGCGATTTTGATGGCGTTATCACCGGGGAAAATGTTCCGGTCGAAAGACTGAGACAAGCGGTAGAAAAAAACTAATCTTGAAAGGCATACAAATTAAGTACAGGATAAAACAGATGGTAATTGAAAGTGCTTTTGTAGTGACTGTAATCCTGTGATTGATACAACTTTCCAAAGTTGTTTTTATAAACGCTTTCGGTTACCGAGAAAAAAGGCAGGCAATTTGGCAAAGTAGTCTTGAAATGTACGCTCTTTGACCAACGTAAACACAAGAGAAAATGGCAAGAATACTGGTCACCGGGTCTGCTGATGGCCTTGGTTTATTAGCGGCGAAGGAACTTATCAGGTTACAACACCAGGTAGTGTTGCATGCACGAAACGCAGCCCGGGCAGAACAGGCAATGCAAAAAGCACCTGGCGCAGAAAATGTATTGATCGCAGATTTATCCTACATAGAAGAGATCAAAAAGCTGGCAGATACGGCCAATGCAGCGGGCGAATTCGATGCAGTCATACACAACGCCGGAATCCTTCAATCAAACAATAAATACGCAGCGTTTTCAACATTGCTGACGGTCAACACATTGGCGCCATATCTGCTGACCTGCCTCATGAAAAAGCCGGAGCGCCTGATTTATCTAAGCTCGGGCATGCACCTTTCGGGAAATGCGGATTTATTGAAACGGGGAGAAAACGTAAGTTATTCAGATACCAAATTGCACAATGTACTATTGACAAAAGCAGTTGCCCGCAAATGGAAGAATGTATATGCCAATGCAGTGAACCCCGGCTGGGTGCCTACAAAAATGGGCGGACCGGGTGCGCCGGATAGTTTGCAGAAAGGCTATGAAACGCAGGTTTGGCTGGCTACGAGTGGTGATGAGGAGGCGCTTGTAAGCGGCTACTATTTTCATCACAAGAAACAATCCCGCTACCATCCAGCGGCAGACGACCTGCCTGTACTGGATGCGTTCATCAAAACTTGTGAGCAATTAACTGGTGTACAATTCCATTGACAAAACAAAGGTTAAAAACCAAAGTGTGTGAAATCATTCCTCCCTTTGGCAAATGCCTGCATTTGGACACGGATGTGTGCGCAAAATTCGCTCTTACTTCAGCCCCGCAATTGAACACCTCTAGATTTCAGGAGTCAAAAGCATTTTCAAAAAACATGGAAACCATAATCATCCGGGAAGACCATTCGCAGGTTACTTACCTGCACGGTGTAACGTATGTTGGGCGCTATGCAATAGATTTGACTGTACAGATGATTTAGCCGGGATTTTCCAGTTAATAATCTCCGTTGCGCAGCGCCTCCACTTCTTCAGCTGTTTTCACGAGGTGTTTGCCCAGTTTCCGGCTGCCTTCGGCGGTGATTGCAAAATTATCTTCGATGCGGATGCCGGTAAAGTCACGGTAGCTTTCGAGCACATCGTAGTTGATGAATTCCTGTAGCCGGTTTTCTGCTTTCCAGCGGTCAATCAGTTCGGGGATGATGTAAATACCCGGCTCTACCGTCAACACAAAACCAGCTTTCAGTTCTTTGCCCAGGCGCAGCGATTTCCAGCCAAACTCCGTGCTTTTTTTCATTGTTTCGTTATAGCCCACGTATTCCTCGCCAAGGTCTTCCATGTCGTGCACATCCAGCCCCATCATATGTCCAAGCCCGCATTGAAAAAACAGCGTGTGCGCACCGGCGGCAACAGCTTCTGCAGCATCGCCCTTTACAAGGCTCACTGCTTTCAATCCTTCCATCAGTTGGATGCAGGCTTGCGTATGCACTTCCCTGAACGAAATGCCCGGTTTCAGCAAGCTGCACCGCCACATTCAATGCATCCAGCACAATGTTGTACATTTCTTTTTGTCTTGCCGAAAAGGTTTTCCCTGCCGGAAACGTGCGGGTCAAATCGCCGGCATAATGCATTTTGTTTTCAGCACCGGCATCCATCAATAACATTTGTCCATCACTTATCCGGTTGCCATGATAATGGTTGTGGAGCGTTTGCCCGTTAGTGGTGAGAATGATGGGATACGACAGCCTGCCATTGGCAGCCAGCGCCACTTCTTCCACCCTTGCGGCTACTTCATACTCCCGCATGCCGGGCATTGCCGTCACCAGGGCGGCGAGGTGCATCTCCGCGCTGATGGATACCGCTTCTTCTATTTCAACCATTTCGCAGGCTTCTTTGCATTCGCGCTGTGCCACCACCGTTTTGATCAAAGCAATTGAAGCCTGTTGTGCTAGGGAAGCCAGCGGCATGCCGAGCCACTCTGCTAAGCGCAGTTTGTTGGCGGCACGGTAAGGCGGCAAAAAATGAATGGTTTGCCCGCTGCGTTTGGCTTGCTGCAACCGGCTCTCCAGTTGCCGGTAAGGACGCGAAACCACAAGCCCCACCGCACTTGCCATGTCTTGCAATGAAGGCAAGGGCCCCGTCCAGATAATGTCGTCCATACTTGCTTCCTTTCCATACAATACGGCTTCGCCGGTATCGGCATCGATGGTAGCGGCAAGCCCCTGCGTGTCGAGACCAAAATAGTACAGGAAGGTGCTGTCTTGCCGGAAAGGATAACAGTTGTCTGCATAGTTCATGGGGCTGTCTTCATTGCCTGGCAACAAGATCAATCCGCTGCCGATACTGCCGGCAAGCTGCCTGCGGCGATAGACGTATATTTCTTTGTGAAACAGGTGTTGTGTCATAATGATTAAAACTAACGGATATCAATAAAAAAACAAAGCGGCTGAAATTTGATCCGGGTAAATGCAACTATCGTTTACGTCCATCGCGGCTGATGGTAACCGTCACCGGTGAATGGCGGGGCAACACCGGGATATTCACCGTTGACCCATTGCTTTGCAGCACGACACCAGGCGCTTCTTTCCCATTTATCCATACCCTGAATGTCCCTCCCCAGCCTTTGATGAACAGCGAGGTAAGGTGAGCATCGTTGCTCCTGTTTTCGACCAGGCACTGCACGGTATGTTTGACGGGATTCAACAACACTTCTTTGCCTTTGGCAAAACCATCGCGGTTCAGCACCAGGTCGAACTTGTCATTGTCCATACGGCAATACAATTTTTGCCTGACACCATCTTTCGGTATGACGTAAAGTTGTGAGCCGTCAACTCGCAGCGAGCCGCCATAAGCAATCGTTCCAAAGGTGGGATCTTTGGCAATGATGGTTGCCGCAGCACGTGTGGCACCGCCATAGCCAAGGTCTATTTCACCATCGTAATACCAGGCTCCCCTGCCCTGTGGTTTTTCTATCCAGGTAACGGCATGTTGCTGCGGTTCAAACGCCCACCCCGTAGCGCCATCATTCTCTTTTCCGCCGTACCAGAAACCATACCCGCTTTCGGGCGTGCCGGTATTCATCAGGGCAAACGAACTGAGGTAAGAAGCATAGCCAAGTTGCAGGTAATTTGCCGGTTGCGAGGCATAGTTCAATCCATAATCGAGAACTGCCCAGCCGCCCATCTGCGCCATGTAACTCAGCAAATACACATCACTTCTTCCCCTGAAATCAGATCCAAGGTAATAATACGCCGGTTCAAGCCAGCCCCGGCTGGCAATGTTCGCCTGCATCTGCGCTTGCATAAACCGGTGCGCCTCTTTTTTCGAGATCGTAGGATGTGAATACCATTTCTGCAAATTCTGATCGTACCACAACATTGTATCGGGTTTCATGTCATGCGTGAGGGCATAGTTTGCAAAAGCGTGCGTTGACTCGTAGGCCGTGGCATCAACAGCGTATTCCGAGCGGAACGGATAAGGATCATCATACACAAAATACTTCACTTTTTTCTCCCATTCACCGGTTAGCCACGCTGCATCCTCCTCAAACCCTTCTTTCTTTAAGTCTTCAATCAAACCGGGAATCAGCAATTCATTGTAACAGCCCCATTTGTAGGTTTCATACCAGGGAAGTATCTGGTAAGGATAGGTAAAATAGGCTTTTGCCGTTTCTTTTGCCCGGATCAGATAGTCCCTTTTGGTTAGATAATGCGTCATGCCCGGGTACAAGGACGCAACCTGGTACAGATGATAATACAACATGATGATGTGCGGATAATCGTACGACCGCCAGATGTGCATCTTGTTGCGGTTGGGGTCATTCAGGTTAGCAGCCCGCTTCAATGAATCGCGCCCCACCAGCCAGTTGGGTGTACCATAAATGCCGTACGGATTGGTTTCCTTGTCTGTTCGCTGCAAGCCGCCCCACACATAATGCTGCACATAATACTCAACGGCATCTATTTCTTTCTGGTTTGGAAAAAATACATTTTTGGCTGCCACGAAAGGTGCTTTGCTAAGCGCCGGATCATCGCAGGTAAGCAGGTAGGTCAGCCGGCTTTTGTTGAATCCGTCATCATTGTCGGGACCCCGCAATACGCTGTCTTTCATATCCCACACCGAAAACAACCCGTCGTACCATTTCGTGCTGTCGGTATGTTGCTGGTGATTAACGATGAAAGAGGCGCGTTTTTTATACAAGGTTTCCAATGGTTCCGTGACAAAAAATTCAAGATAGGTTTTGCGGTTGCCACCATACAAAATGGTGAGTTTGTTTTCACCCAATTTTGCAAACCGAATCTTGTACAGCCGGGTGCCTTTGTTTTTTTCACCTATGAATTGAATGTCGGTTTGTGCCGGGAATTCCGGCGTAATGGTTTGAATTGTTTGCTGCGTGCGCAACGCGACCAAGGCTTCCAGGTCTGAAGGAACCGTCATGCCCGGTGCAATGTGCACATCAATCAAACCTTCCGTTACCAGTATATTCCGGATATCGTTGTAATCCTTTGCCCATCGCAGCCTGAAGCGGTAAGAACGTTGCCCGCCGGCCGCAATGTTTACGCTTGTCACAGGCTGCCGCCAGCTACCGGCAGTATGTTGCTGTGTATAGCTGGCATGAACAAAAGCCTGGTACACCGGGTCGCTGCCGCGATAAGGCGATGTATTAAAATATTCAAGTGCAGTGCCAGCCAGCGGCATCATCAACAGGTAAGGACCCACACCCGAAGGACGCTCCCAAAAAAGAAAAGAATTGTTGCCGGATACAAATTGGTGTTGAATAACCCGTTGTTCAAATATTTCCTTTGGGTTCTCGATTTCCCCATTGTTGTAAAACATGGGCAACGCCAGGTCTTCTACCGTAATGGTTTGGTGGCTGCTGTTGACGATATTGATGGTCCAGGTAAGTGAGTGAGGTTGCAGATCAAATGACTGGTTGATGTGCAGGTCCTGTTGATGATCGGCAGGGGTCCATTCATTGATTAGTTTGCCATCGAGGTAAAACGTTGTCTTTCCCTCCGGTGAAAAAGCAGAATCAACCTCTTTGCCCTGCCGATAGCGCACCATTGCCTCGCCCAGTAATTTGCCGGGTAAAATATAATTGGTGGAAAACGTATCGCTTACCCTCCGGATACTGCCGATGCCCTGCTGCTGAAACAGGATGTTGAATTCACTGTTTTTCACCACCATCGAATCGGGTGGTGGTGCTGCCGCCGCAAACAGGGTGCAACAGCCCAGCAGGAATGCAAACAGTAACCGGATCATAAGCCTAAGTGTTAACTATCAAGAGCCGGCAAGGAAGCGGCAGCTGTGTTTATGGATGATGCATTGGCAGCCTCACCACATTGATGGAATAGGGTTTTACCCGTAAAGTTAACCGCTTCCCTTTTGTGTTGAATTCTGCCTGTTGCGGAACATACTGCTGTGGATGTTCATAACTGTTTTCACTGGATAAGGAAGGTGAGGACAAAGTGGTAACCTGCGCAGAAGTCAACATCTGGTTAGCGCCCTGCAAGTCAATGTCCACGGGCATTTCAGAACCATAGGCATTTACAATTTTCACGATGACATCACCATTGGAACTGTCTTTTCCGGCAATGGCAAACAACTTGTTTGGTTCTGTATAAGTCATCAAAAGTTTTCCATCCAAAAAACATTTCACCGTATCGGTTCCTACCTGCAATTCAATATCATACCAGCGGTTGGCGGCAATGGTATCGGGCAAATCAACAGCAGATGAAATATTGCTGACATCATACCCGTTGCTTACTTTTTCAAACACCGCAATTTTGTTGATCCACGCACCGATATGGGCGCGGTAAAATGTATTGCTGTCCTTCACGGCAAACGGAATGATGAAGGCATTGTATCCTTCCTGTTTCTTTCCTTTTAACTTCAATGTATATGTGTCCCAGCGTTTGTTGTTCAGCATAGCGAATTGCTGTGCGCCGGCTGCCGTTTGTGCCAGGGCACTGTCCTGCACCTCCCAGGTTCCTCTCAGCAATGACCATTGTTCCAGGTCGTTGATGAAATCACTTTTGAAAACGGTCTTGCCGTTTTGTAGTACTTCAATGTCTTTGTAAGCGGTTTTGGTATCCCAGGTAGCGAGCCCGATGCCACCCGCAAAAGCGGGTTGTTTAACAGCAGGTTGCTCCACGTTGACATTAGTAAACACATTTACATCTGCCCTGTTTTCATTGAACATTTTGATGGCATAATACGATATGCGGGCAAAACTGTTGGCATTGTCGAAGTTGATGAGGTTTACCGGCCAGTCAATGTCGTTGGTATTCACGAGCAAGGGCGCATAGCTGCTCATCTTTACGAGATCACCATTTTTTTCCATGCTCATGATATACACGGCATCGCTGAGCGAGGCTTCCATATTGCCCGCCCCCACACCATTGTTGGTAGCATATTCACCCACATACATGTCCCAGTTGCCGCGCTTGTAGTTGTCAAAATGATCCCAGTGTGTCATTGCCCAGCCGGCCGCTTTGTATGCATGTTCATCAGCATAGTCCACGTGCTTCATTGTTTTCAATGTATAATCATTCACATCGCCAATGCCCATGCTGGCAATGGTTTTCAGTTGCGGATATTTTGTTCCTGATGGCATCATAAAACACATTGTATCGTTCAGCATAGCGGGGTCCTACCTGTTCATTGCCTATCTCCACATAGTTTAAAGGAAAAGGCTTTGGATGACCAGCGGCTGCACGCACTTTTCCCCATTTGCTGGTTACAGGTCCTATTGCGTATTCAATGGCATCCAATGCGCTTTGAATATAAGGCTGCAGGCTGTCGTCGCTGGCAAATGTCCCGCTCCGGAAATCACACGATACGCCGGCATTGAAAACATACAATGCGGCAGCGCCAATGTCCTCGCAATACTGCAGGTATTCATGATAGCCAAAGCCGTTGCTTGTCCAATATCCCCACGGGCTGTAGGTGCTTACCCGCTGTTCAACCGGGCCAATGGTTTCTTTCCAATCGGGTGCACTTTGAATGGTGATGCCTTCCACAAAACATCCACCCGGCCAGCGGATAAAAGCCGGTTTCAAATCGGCAATGTATTGTGCGAGGTCCCGGCGCAAACCATTGGGACGATTATGAAATGTGTTAACAGGCAATGAGGGAAACAAAGTCGAGCCATACGCGTGCCCGGCTGATTGAAAGACAACACAAAACTTGCCTTTGCATCGCTCTTTTTCGCAGTGATTGTTGCCGTAAATTTTTTCCAGTTTTTGGTGGTAACGGTTGAAAATACAGATGATGCCAAAGTGCTGCCATCTTTGCCTTGCAAGGTCGCTGTTACACTCCCTTTGTAGTCTATTGCTGCGCAAATAAAATGTCAGGTTGTATGATTCACCTGCCACGGTGTTGATTCCCCAAAACCCTTCGTTGACAATGTCTGCGGTATGGTTGTTATCTGCCTGCCGCAATGTCAACCTGCAAGGAATGCGGCGTGGCGTTATTCAAAGGGTTTTCGTTAGTCCGTGAAACCTGTAAAGCCGCGCTGCCATTGGCTTTGTAGCTCCAGGCAGGAAAATCAGCTTTTGATCGGCCATTCCATCTTCCAGTCGCTTACCCGGTTGCCGGGCAGGGAAAAATGGGGCGTTTGCGGCGGCATGATAAAGCCATTGGTCAGCGTCATGCCGGGTGGAATATTGGCTTCTTCAAAGCCCCGGTTTTGTATCAGTTCGGCATACAATCCCCCTTCGCCGCCATGGCTGATTTCTTCAAAAAAAACACCATGCAAGGTAGGGGCAACAGGCGCTTCCTGTTTCGCCACATCAATCGAAATGGTGGCTTTTGGCTGCGCAAAAAGGGAAGCGCCTGCTGCATGAGCAAGTACTATCAAAATATAGCTGGTGACTTTTTTCAATCTGCTGATGTTTGAATGCTGGCTGTTGATTACAATTGGTTTGCCACCCTTATTTTACAATCCATTCATGAATGCCGGAAGCATCATTTTTGGGCAATTGCACGACCATTCGCACAGCGGTCGTGGTAACGGGTTAAAACTTTACGCTGTTGTATTTGTCTTTGGCAATTTCGTAATCCGGTTGTGTTGTTTACCGGCAACCATTCTTCGCCTTTTTTATAAAATAACTTCCACGATTCTGGCAGCGCACAACCCCCCACGGCTTATCGTCATACCAATACACTTTGCTTTCGGAGATCGTATAGGCTTTGATCAAAATCATACTGCACCCATTCGGTGGTGTCTTTTGCCGGCCACCAATGCAGATAGTTAGTGCTTTGGTCTTTACTGTCTGCGGGTTCAAACTGATCGTTGATTGCTTTCACCATCAGCTTGCTGCGTGCGGAAGAAGATACTTTCGCTTTGGAAGCAATGGTAGGTTCAGCCTTTGGTTTTGCAACATCTGCAGTATAGGGAATCCAGACTTCCATTTCACCGCTGCCGCGATTATTCCAGCTGTAATAAGGGATGGCGGTGAACGGTTTGCTCTGTCAGACAAGGTATTGTCGCTTTTGGGCTCTTTCACAGCTGGTATACCCTGCATGGTAAGTGTTGTAATGCCATTCAGCATATCGGGTTTATAGACGGTTTTAATAGCTGCCGCTGTATCAACCACAATACTTTGCACCGTGCTGTCTGTCTGGTCTGCTCCTTCAAGGCAATACACGATGGGACCGCGTTGCAATGCAAATCTTCCCTTATTGGCTTTTACCGAATCAATGGCGGTCACTTTTTCCACTTCCATCGGGAAATCAACGGTTATCTGGTCGCCTTTCTTCCAGGTTCGGTTAATCACGGCATAACCTTTCGTGGTGGTATAAGCTATTTTTTTTCCGTTCACATAAATGGGAATGGTTGGCTTTTTTGTACTGATGAAAGAATACAGATCGCCCGGTACGGGTTCATCTGTCGCCCAGCCGGGAATGCGGATGTGCATTGCAAAAGCGGCGCTTTTGGCTGGGTCAACGGCGATGTTGACTTTGCCCTGCCACGGATAATCGGTTTGTTGCGTCAGCTTTACATCGGTTGCCGGCAGCTTGATGGTTGCATTGTTGCTCACAAACAGATTGACAAATACATCGTTCTTATTCTGCGCATAGATATAACCCGGCATAGAGGGAAGAAAGCGGGTCATGTTGGTAATGCAACAGGCACAGCTAAACCAGGCGCTGCGTTGATGCTGGCCAACCGAAGCCAATGGATTGGGATAAAAGAAACCGGTTGCCGCTTAACGAGATGCCGCTCAGCAAACCATTATACAGCGTGCGTTCCAGCACATCCATATATTTTGCATCGCCATGCAGCAGAAACATGCGGAGATTCCAATACACATTGGCAATAGCGGCGCAGGTTTCGGCATACGCGCTCATATTGGGCAAGTCATAAGCTTCGCCAAAAGCTTCGCCATTGCCCGTGGCGCCGATACCGCCGGTGATGTACAATTTTTTATCGGCCACATTGTTCCAGATGGCATCAATGGCATCAAGATAAGCATTCGTCGCCTGTAAGTGCGGCCACATCCGCCATCCCGGTATACATGTACGTGGCACGCACGGCATGCCCCTCGGCTTCTGTTTGATCTACTGCTTTTACATCTGCCTGGTTGTATTTCTCGCCACCGGGACCGCGGATATCCAGGAAAAATTTGGCGAGACAAGGTAATCTTTCTTGCCGGTAACGCGATACATTTTCACCAGTCCCAATTCTACGATCTGGTGACCGGGATAAATGTGCAGTTTATCAGGACCAAAAGTTTTGACCAATAAGTCTGCATTTTTAATGGCAATGTTTAAAAATGATTTTTTGCCGGTTGCTGCATAGTGTGCTATCGCTGCTTCAAACAGATGACCGCTGTTGTACAATTCATGGCTCAGGTCTTCTTCTTTTTCCCAACGTTTGCTGCCAATCCAGTCATGCGGTTTGTCCACCTTCGCGGTGCGGAAGGTATACAGATATCCATCAGGTTCCTGTGCATCGCCGATGATTTGTATCAACGTATCCATCTGCCTGTCGAGCGTGGCATCGTACTTTTCCTGCAGGCTGTAGGATGCGCCTTCCAGCAGTTTGTATAAGTCGGTATCATCGAAAGGAAAATCTGTGAGCTTGCCGCTTTTTTTTTCCCGGCAGCCATCAGGAAATTGTCGATCCGCCCTTCTTCACGGCACTTTTGCAGGATATAGGGAATGGTAACAGTCGCGTTGGTTTCAAGCCGCGGACGCCAGAATTGATCGGTCAAATGTACCTGTGTAAATGCTACCGGCTGAATGGGATAATCGCCTGAAGGTTGCTGCGCAATGGCGGTGCCCAGCAGCAAGGTTGTGGCACTGCCTGCGATCCATCTTTTTACCTGTTGTCTCTGCATAATCGTTATTTTATAAAACAAAATGTTGGAAATACGGTTGATGACAATTGTTATCGGATATGGCTAAAGTTTATCAATACCAATCGGTCATTTGGAAATCAATTCAGCTTCTTCCGTTACCTATAGTTCTTCTACCACGTGTTTGTTTTTACCAAATAAATAATAAATGGGGATGCCCAGCAACACGATGCCCAAACCAGGGAACGTAAATGTAGGTTTATACATGAGCAATGACAAACAAAGAATACTGGCTGCCAGGATGTACAACAATGGCAATACCGGGTAGCCAAACGCTTTGTAAGGGCGCGGAATGTCGGGACGTTTGCGGCGCAGGATGAATACGCCTGCAATGGTAAGAATGTAAAAAATGAGCACGGTAAAAATGATGTAATCGAGCAGGTCGCCATAACGCCCGCTGAGGCACAGCACCGACGCCCACAAACATTGAATCCACAAGCCCTTCGAGGGTACCGAATTTTTATTCAGCTTTCCCGCGCCGCTGAAAAACAAACCGTCTTTTGCCATCGTGTAATACACCCGTGCGCCTGACAATATCAAACCGTTGTTGCAACCAAAAGTAGAAACCATCAGCATCACGGCAATCACCGTGGTGCCCACATTGCCAAAAATGAGCCTGGCTGCTTCCACGCCCACGCGGTCGTTTTCTGCGGTGGCAATTCCCTGCAAGGGCATCACGGCAAGATACATGAGGTTGGTAGCGGTATAAATGAGGGTAACAGTGAGCGTTCCGAGAAACAGGCTGAGCCCGATGTTGCGTTTGGGGTTTTCTATTTCCCCCGCGATAAACGTCACGTTGTTCCAGCTATCGGAGCTGAACAGGCTGCCCACCATCGCGCCGGCAATAGCGCCCAACGCCGCAGCACCGGTATAAGGCAGCAAGGTATTGCCATCAAATTTCCCAAACGAAAAACCGGTGCGCCAGTTGGCATCCCAGGTCGCACTGTTCGCCGCCATAAAACCAAAGATGATGAGCCCGAACAGCGCTGCCAGCTTGGTGAGTGTAAACAAGGTTTGGATAAACTTGCCTTCTTTAACACCCAACGTATTCACCCAGGTGAGGAAAATGATGAGTAGGATTGAGGTAATTTGCGCAGCGCTGATTTTCATCAGCCCGATGTCTGCAAGGATGTGGTTTTCGCTCAACGCAGGAAAAATGTACGCCGCAAATTTGCTGAAAGCCACGCCCACCGCCGCGATGGTGCCCGTCTGGATAACGGCAAAAAAACTCCAGCCAAACAGGAAGGCTACAAGCGGGTTGTAGGCTTCTTTCAGGTACACATACTGACCGCCGGCTTTGGGAAACATGGCGCTGAGCTCGCCATAGGTAAGTGCCGCGATGAGCGTGAGCACGCCGGTAAGCACCCACAACAAAATGAGCCATCCTGCCGAACCCACATTGCGCGTCATATCGGCACTGACAATGAAAATCCCGGAACCAATCATGGAACCCGCTACGATCATGGTGGCGTCTAAAAGACTAAACGAAGGTTTGAACTGTTTTGCCGGTGCTGTTGCTGTTAGTGATGATTGCATGAATGTTTTTTTTGCCTGCAGGCAGCTGGCTGAAAGCAGTATTGCCAAGCCGCCGCGCTGTGTTTTGAACGAACCGTAAATTGAAACTGATTGCGAACGTAAAATACAGTATCGATTTTAAAAAGGATGGATTCTTTCAGATTTTTGATCCGGATCTTTTTCTGCGGCTCCTGCTGATTGTCACAGGCAACCGGGAAAACGATTTTGGAAGGAAGAAATAGCAGTTCATCGCAACCCAACTTTTTCAGAACACCAATGCCAGCAGCGTTAACTTGCTTCCAAATATCGGCGCTATGCTCACCAAATCTCATGAAGAACTGCACCTGAAAAGTTCCGATTTCATTACCGATGTTGTCATTGGCATGTCGGACGGGCTTACCGTGCCGTTTGCACTCGCAGCAGGCATCAGCAGTGCTGTTTCGAGCAACGACATCGTGGTAACTGCGGGCATCGCCGAAATCATTGCCGGTTCTATCGCCATGGGGTTGGGTGGCTTTTTGGCTGGCAAAACAGAACAGGATCATTATACCTCGGAACTGAAACGTGAATACGAAGAAGTGGAGCGCGTACCCGAGATTGAAAAAGAAGAAGTGCGTGAAGTGTTTGCCACGTATGGACTGAGCGAAACATCGCAAAAAGCCATTGTGGAAGAACTGGCAAAAGACAAAGACAAATGGGTATTGTTCATGATGAAGTTTGAACTTGGTCTTGAACAACCCGATGCCAACCGGGCGCGGCAAAGTGCTCTTACCATTGGTTTGTCGTATGCAATCGGCGGATTCGTGCCGCTGTGTCCTTATTTTTTCACTGATACGCCTTTTACCGGGTTAAAATTCTCTGCCATCATTACCATTCTCTGCCTGTTTATTTTCGGATATTTCAAAAGCAGGGTTACGGGACAGCCGGCAATTGCCGGCGCCATCAAAGTGACGCTGATTGGCGCGGTAGCAGCGGCGGCAGCTTTTGGCGTGGCTCGTTTTTTTAGTGAATGATGGCGATATCGCCAGACAAACCATTTACAAGTTGGAAACGGTTGAGTTTGCAGGTAAACAGGAATGCCATTGCCGGTAACTGATGACTTACCGATGCGCCTTCGCATGCAACAGCTACAGCGGGCACAAAATCCAACTGTATCTACGATCAGTTTTTACATCCTCATTCTTCTTCGTCTGCAGTGTTTTTCAGTTTCATCAATAAAGTATAAGCGCCTATGGTAACCACCGGTTTGGCGGTCAGTGCATCGGCGTTTTTGATTTCGGTAAAGCCGGTTTCGCTGATGCCTGTTTGCACGTGCGTCAACCGGTAGGTTTGCCTGCCGGTTTCCACAAATACAAAATCTTTTCCTTCATGGTTTACCACCGCATTTTCGGGTACCGCATACACCTTTCGGTTGCTGGTTTTGATGATGGCATTCATGTACATACCCGGCAACAAAGTTTTGTCGTAATCTTCAAAATGGCAATGTACTTCTACCGACCGTTCCGGCGATAAATCCTTACTGATGAGAATGATTTTACAACGGTATTTTTTCTCCGGTTCATTGTTGCTGTAAGCAAACAACTCTTGCCCGATGGATAATTTGCTTACGTCTTTTTCAAAAACAATCAGGTTGAGATGAATATCGGATGGATTCACGAGTTCAAACAACACGTCGGTCGGGTTCACATACTTGCCAATGTTCACATTCACTTTCGACACAAAACCGTTGATGGGCGAATACACCTGCACGGTTTGGGAAATGTTGCCGGCATTCAATTTTGCGGGATTGATGTTGATGAGACGCAGTTTTTGGGCCAGCGCATTTCGCACAATCTGATTGCGGTGAAACTGTGTTTCTGCCTGTTGATACACTTTGTCGCTGACGGCTTTGCTGCTGTTCAGTTCTTTCTGGCGGTTAAATTCAAGCTCATCGTACTGCAACTGCGACTGCGTGGTGAGGTAGTCCTGCTGCAATTGGATGTATTGAAAATCCTGCATCACAGCAATGGATTGACCTTTGGAAATATGTTCGCCCGGTAACAAGTGGGTGGAAAGCAAATAGCCGCCAAGCGGGACGCTTACCGACACCATGTTTTGTGGTGGCACATCAATGCTGCCATTGACCCGGATGACTTCAGACAATGTTATTTGTCGCAGCGAATCGGTTTCTACGCCTGCATTCCGCCACTGCGCGTCGGTGAGTTGCAGTACATCGGATGCCGTGTCCTGTGCCGTTTCTGCCGTGGTGCTCTCTTCAGAAGTGCCGGCATTGCATGCCGTTATCAGCAGGAGTAGCAGGTAAGAATAAATCAGTTTCATCTGTTGCTGTTTGATAGAAGATAATGTAGCATAAGGATGCTTTCGTTGAGCGCCTGAACTGCATCGAGGTAAGCGGTTTGAATGGCAAATGCGTGATTGATGAGCATCACCCAATCAAGATAATTGATGTCGCCGTTTGCCAATTGCAGGTTGGCAGTCATTACAATGGTATCTGCATTGCGGAGTGCCGAGTTGCGATAATATTGCACCGCGTTCAGCCCGTTGCGGTATTGCGCAAGCGCCGACCTGTACTGGGTTTGCAGCGAAAGCGACTGTGCATCGAGCTGCGTGGCGGCAACCTGTTCGTTTACCCGCACTGCCTGTATTTTGGCTTTTTGCGCCCCGTTGAACAGCGGGATGCCAATGCCGACCTGGAACGATTGGAAACGATCGGCAACCGTATAGGTTTTGTCATCCGCGCCAATGCCCCTGATGCTGGTATTGTAATAAGCAGCGCTGAGGTCGGGCAGCAACCGCGCTCTTTCGAGCCGGGTAAGTGCTTCTGCAATTTTTTGCTGCTGTGCATACCACTGCACCAATGGGTGCTGCGACAACAGCGCACTGTCGGTAACAGCTACTTCGCTGATGATGAGATCCTCTGCCGCCGGTTCTATTTCTGAAGTTGTATTCAAAAGCAATTGAAGCTGTGCTTTCGACACTTCGATATCCTGTTGCAAGGCTTGCAGCTGAAGCCGGATGTTGCCACGCTGTGTTTCGGCTGTCGTTTTTTCCAGCACATTGCTTTCTCCTGTTGAAAACCGCAGGTTGGCTTTGTCTAAGAACGAAGCATAGAGACTATCTGCTGTCCGCAGCAGTTTTTCTTTTTCTCTTTCGATGAGGATGGTATAAAATACCTGCGTCACCGTCTTTGTCAGCTGCTGTTCCTGCAACGCAACATTGAACAACACCCCCTGCCACTCTTCCCTGTACACTTGTTTTTGCGCTGCGAAAACAGTCGGAAAAGGTATGGATTGCGATACGCCGAACCGGTTGTCAATATAAGCACTGTTAACCTGCCCCATTTCTGCTGTCACACTGGTTGGTGGAATAATGGCTGCTGCTTTCAACAGTTTTTTCTGGTAATCGGCTTTCAGCTGTTCGCTTTTTACCGATGGATTATTGTTAACCGCCTTTTCTATGGCTTGTTGCAGGCTGACAGGCGTTTGCGCAGTGGCGGCAACTGCTTTTATCAACAGCGCGGCAATCAACAGGGATACTGATTTCACAGGAAATAATTTTGAACGTTTGCGCCTGCCTTCCATCCAGGCATACAGCACCGGCAGGACAAACAAGGTGAGAAAAGTAGCGGTGAGCAATCCACCGATGACAACCGTAGCGAGCGGCCGCTGCACTTCTGCCCCTGCGCCGCTGCTCATTGCCATGGGCAAAAATCCCAGCGATGCTACGGAAGCTGTCATCAGCACCGGTCGCAACCGCAATTGTGTACCGGCTAATATACTATGATATACATTGGTATAGCCGGATTGCTGCTGCCGGTGAAACTCCGCAATCAATACAATTCCATTGAGTACGGCTACGCCAAACAAAGCGATGAATCCCACGCCGGCGCTGATGCTGAAAGGCAGGCCTCGCATGGCAAGGAAGAAAATGCCGCCAATGGCAGACAGCGGGATGGCAGTGTAAATGAGCAAAGCCTGCTTCACCGATCCCAAAGCGAGAAACAGCAGGATAAAAATGGTGAGCAAAGAAGCCGGAACCGCGATGCTGAGACGCGCTTTTGCAGCGACGAGGTTTTCAAATTCGCCACCATAGGTAATGTAATATCCGGCCGGCAACGGCAGCTGCCGGCTCACTTTCTGCTGCAACTCGTTTACAATGCTTTGCACATCCCTGCCCTTTACGTTGAAGCCGACGATGATGCGGCGATGGCTGTCTTCGCGCTGAATCTGGTAGGGTCCGTTTTCGATCGAAACTTCCGCTAACTGGTACAGCGGTACCTGTGTACCCATTGGTGTTGGAATGAGGAGGTGTTGCACATCGTCCAGGTTTTTGCGCTCATCGCTCTGCCATTTTGACCACGAGGTCAAAGCGTTTTTCGCCTTCAAATACCTGCCCTGCGACTTTGCCGGCGAATGCAGCATTCAATACGTTGTTTACATCCGAAACGTTGAGACCATATTGTGCGATGGTTGCTCGGTTTAGGTGAACGATGATCTGCGGCGATCCCGTAACTGGTTCCACGTACAAATTTTCTGCGCCTTTTACCGTATTTACAATCTTCGCCAGCTTATCAGCTTGGGCAGCCAGCGTGCTGAGGTCTTCGCCGAAAATCTTACACACCACATCCTGTCGCGCGCCGGTCATGAGCTCGTTGAAGCGCATCTGTACCGGGAATTGAAAGCTGGTGGTAATGCCGGGAACAGCATCGAGCGCGGTGGTCATTTTTTGCGACAGCTCATCAAAACTGTTGGCTGAGGTCCAGTCTTTTTTGGCTTTTAAAATCACCATCATGTCGCTCGCTTCCATCGGCATCGGGTCGGTGGGTACTTCACCACTACCGATTTTGGTAACCACTTTCTCTACTTCGGGAAATTGCTGTAACAATATATGCGCGGCCTGCTGCGTGCTTTTTATGGTGGTGCTGAGGCTGCTGCCCGTAAGTACCCGTGTATCTACCGCAAAATCGCCTTCTTCTATTTCTGGTATGAATTCTCCACCCAATTGGTTAAATATGAAACATGCTATCACAAACAGCACGACGACAGAAGCGATGATGGTTTTGGGATAATGCAGAATTTTTTTCAGCATCCGCTGGTAAACAGCCCCGATGCGCAACATGAGCCGGTCGGAAAAATTGAGCGATGTTTTTACTTTTTTACTCAACACCAATGCACTCATCATCGGGATATAGGTAAGCGAAAGCAGGAACGCACCGAGCAAGGCAAACGCAACCGTTTCTGCCATGGGACGAAACATTTTTCCTTCGATGCCTTCGAGGGTAAAAATGGGAACATAGACAATGAAGATGATGATTTGTCCGAATACTGCACTGTTCATCATTTTACCCGCCGAAGTGGTGACAATGCTGTTCATTTCGCGCTGCGAAATCTGTTTCAGTTGTAACTTTTTCATGATGAACCGACATGTAGTGCATCACCGCTTCTACAATGATGACTGCACCATCAACAATCAACCCGAAGTCGAGCGCACCAAGGCTCATGAGGTTGCCACTGACGCCAAATAGGTTCATGAGGATAATGGCAAACAACATTGACAACGGGATCACCGAAGCAACGAGCAAACCGGCGCGTGCATTGCCCAAAAACAAAACGAGGATAAACACCACGATGAGCGCGCCTTCCATCAGGTTTTTTTCAACCGTGCGAATGGCATTGTTCACCATTTTGGTCCGGTCGATAAAGGGTTCAATCACCACACCTTCGGGAAGGGTTTGCTGTATCGCAGCTACTTTTTCTTTGACGTTGCGGATTACTTCATTGCTGTTGGCACCTTTCAGCATCATTACCACGGCGCCGCTCACTTCGCCCATGTCGTTGTAGGTCATGGCGCCATAGCGTGTGGCAAAACCAATGTGCACCAGTCGCCACATCCCTGATGAACAGCGGGATGCCGTGGCTGTCGCTTTTGACAATGATGTTGTTGATGTCTTCGATATTACTCGTGAGTCCTTCACTGCGGATAAACAACACTGCCGGACCTTTTTCGATGTAGGCACCGCCGGTATTCTGGTTGTTGGCTTGCAGGGCGGCAAACACATCGTTGATGGAGATGCCATGCGACTGCAGTTTGCCGGGATCAATTGCTACTTCGTATTGCTTGAGTTTGCCACCAAAGCTGCTCACTTCGGCTACGCCTTTTACCCCCAGCAACTGCCGCCGCACAATCCAGTCCTGGATGGTGCGTAGTTCGGTTTCGTTGTATTGTTTTTCGTAACCTTTCCGGGGACGCAATACGTATTGATAAATTTCTCCGAGCCCCGTGGTGATGGGTCCCATGGTAGGGGTGCCGATGCCTTGCGGGATTTCGGTCTGCACCTGCTGGAGCCGTTCGGCAACCTGTTGCCTCGCCCAATAAACATCAACCCCATCGTTGAAAACAATGGTGACCAGCGACAGGCCGGCGCGTGAAAAACTGCGGATCTGTTGCAGCCCGCTGATGTTGCTGTTGGCCTGCTCAATGGGAAACGTAACGAGGCTTTCAATATCGGTGGCGCCAAAGGCAGGCGCGACCGTGATAACCTGTACCTGGTTGTTGGTTATATCGGGGACGGCGTCGATGGGCAACTGACTCACCTGGAAGGCTCCATAGATGATGAGTGCCACGACAAACAGCCCGATAATGAGTTTGTTGTTTACCGAAAACCCGATTATCTTATTCAGCATGATTCTGTCTGTTAATTCATTGTTTTGGTGAAGCGAATGCACAAAAAGGCCAGCCCGCCGTGTAGGGGCGAGATGCAATCGAACAACATATTCAATCAACCGATTTTGGGAGGCTGCCAGATATTGGCGAGATAAGCAGACAACAGGTGAGATTGTTTGTACAACTGGTATTCGGTACCGGCGGGTTCTGCCAGCGTAAAATGGAGGATGTCTTCCTGTGGTTGCTGTACACAACGGATGGTACTGATGTTGCAAGCCACACATTCGTTGTGTGATTTGAACGGCAGCTGCATATCGGCGATATAATCGGGATCGTTCACGCTGCTGTTAGCATAGTGTTCGTACAGGAAAGACCAAAGGGTAAGATGCGCGTCGGCCAGTTTGTGTGCCCGGTAGTGCTCAAACAGCACGGGCACTTTTGAAAGCTGGTAAATCTCGGTGGTAGCAGAGAGATACAGCAGGATGCAGCTTATGGAGATCAACTTTCGCAACAATGCAAAGATAGGCGGACCTATTGCTTTTTTCTTTCAAAACTTTTCCTTTTGCCGGTGCCGCAAACAGCGCCAGTAATCCCTTTTGTCAGGAGAAAAAAGTAAGATGCTGGTATCAATCTATGCAAAATTCTATGATTTCAAAGAGTTCATTGTTGGTTCCTTTCCTTTGTTGATGTACACAAATTCGAAAATTGTTCAATGATATCATCCGGGGATACAAGGTACTTTTTTTATGCAATCGGTTGCAATCAATCTAAAAATGCTTATTTTAGCTGCTCCGATTGTCAATGACGATTGCGCCGGCTACCTATTTTTATTGATGACTAAAGATTATACCTGCAAAGGGACAACTCTTGTACTTCAACATTCTATTAGAAGCACCGAAGGCGATCATACCATCCAAATGAAAAATATGATGCAACCGGATGCATTCATCAAACTGAATTCGCAATCACATTATCACAACCTGAATAGTATCGTTATCCGCTCATATGTACATCAATAAAATCATGAAATTGAATCGACATCTTTTCTTTGTTTCCACCCTCCTCCTGCTGCTGTCTTCCTGTTCCAAACGTGCAGATAATACGCCGGTAACGCCGCCCGTTGATCCACCGGTAGATACGGTCGCAACTTCCGATATCCTGAAAGAAGTAACCGACATTCCCCTTGGCGTTGCCATTGATTATTACCCGATGATCAACGACCCTTTGTACAATGCCACTGTAAAGCAGGTATTCGACGGCGTTACATTTGCTTACCAGATGAAGCACGGCGCCATAGTGAAAGACGATGGCAGCATGGATTTTACCAATACCGATGCCCTTGTGAATGCAAGCGCCGGTTTGCAGATTTTTGGTCATGTGCTCGGCTGGCACCAAAACCAGAATGCCGTATACCTGAAAAATTATGCAGGCATCATCGCTTCTTCGGGCACCGAATTGCTGACAAACCCCGGCTTCGAAAACAGCATGTCTGAGTTGACTGGCTGGTCAGTTTTTAATGCACAAAACGGCGCTGCCGTTTCGTTGGAAACCAATGCTGCGAATGTTCATTCCAACTCCTTATCTATGAAGGTGGAAAACCCGGTTGCCAACGCTACCGAGCAATGGAAAGTACAGGTAGCGAGCGATTTATTCAATACCAAAACCGGCACGCAATACACCGTTTCCTATTGGGTAAAAGCAGCGGCCGCCGCAGGGTCCATCCGCTTATCAACTGGTTCAACCCCACAGTACCAAGCTGATCAACCCATTGGTACCGACTGGCAGCAAGTATCGTGGACAATTACAGCGAAAGATGCGCAAACCCGCATCCTGTTCGACATGGGCGCCGCTGCCAACACGTATTACATAGATGATGTAAGCGTGCGCGAAGTAGTGTCTAACGGCTCGGGCGAAGCAGTAGCGGCAAAGCTCGATACGGCGTTGCACACCTTTATCAATGCCATCGTTACGCGCTACAAAGACAAGGTAAAAGCCTGGGATGTGGTAAATGAACTCTTTGCTGAAAACGGCGCCCTGCGCAGCAATGCCAACACCACGCCAACGGCCGGCAGCAACGATATGCTGGTATGGTCAGACCCCGGCTACCTTGGCAGAAGCTATGCAGTAAAGGCTTTCCAGTATGCTAAGGATGCCGACCCAACCGCCAAATTGTTTATCAATGATTACAACCTCGAATATTTTCCTGCCAAGCTCGATTCGCTCATTGCGATGGTGAACTTTTTGAAAACCGAAGGTGCAACTGTGGATGGCATTGGCACGCAAATGCACATTGACATCAATATCGCGAAGCCCGCCATTGATGCAATGATGAAGAAACTGGCAGCTACCGGTTTGCTCATCCGCATTTCCGAACTGGATGTGCGGGCAAATCCTTCGGCGCAGGCTGGCTTTACCTTAACCCCCGACCTCGAAGCCAAACAGGCAGATATTTACAAGTATGTGATTCATTCATACATCGCCAACATTCCCAAAGCGCAACAGTTTGGTATTACGATCTGGGGCTTGACCGACAATACAAGCTGGCTGTACAACGAGGGTAAAGATTTCCCATTGCTATACCGTTCCGATTATTCGCGCAAAATGGCTTATACAGCTGTATGGGAAGCGTTCCAGGGAAAATAAAAAGCTGTTATTTTCATTGAGGAACAAGGAATATCTTGCTTCTTTCGAAGTGGCGGCTTCATTAAATCAGCTTTTAGTATTAACAACAATGGATTGAAAGCCATTAGCCCGTTTATCTTTCATTCCATTGATCAAAACACCAGTAAACAATTAAATAATGATACAAAAACTTGCCTTCATTTTACTTTTTTCATCGGGCTTCCTTTGCTCTTTTGCACAAACGGCTACCACGTGGAATGGCAAAGGCGCCGCGGTAGTATTGACTTACGACGACGGACTGAACATTGACCTTGACAACGTGGTTCCTGCACTGGATTCTGCCGGGCTGAAAGGCACGTTTTACATCTCCGATTATTTCAATGGTTTGTCGGCGCAGATTGACGGCTGGCGCAAAGCAGCGGCAAAAGGTCACGAATTGGCCAACCACACGATGTGGCATGCCTGCGAAGGCGGCAAGGCGGGTCGCGAGTTTGTAAAAGACTATGATTTACGGTATTATACCGTAAAAAAAATGGACGATGAAATCAGGGCGATGAACAACCTGTTGCAAGCCATTGACGGAAAAAAAGAACGAACATTTGCCTATCCCTGCGGCGACACAAAGATTAATGACAGTGCGTACATTGACCCTTTGAAACCAGAGTTTATTGCTGCCCGTGGCGTTAGCGCGGAGATGCTGCCCATCAGCAAAGTGGATCTATACAATATTCCTTCCTACATGATGAACGGGCAAACCGGTGAGCAAATGATACAGCTGGTAAAACAGGCGGAAGCGAGCCATACGCTGCTCGTGTTTTTGTTTCATGGTGTGGGCGGCGAGCATGGTTTGAATGTATCGGTGGAAGCGCATCGCGTGTTGCTCAATTACCTGCAGAAAAAGCAAAATGAGATATGGGTGGCGCCGATGATTAGATGTGGCAAAATTTATAAAAGCACAACCGGCAGGTAAATAACTGCGCAGCAGGCAGATGGTAAATATAATGCAGCTATGATGAGCGTTTGCTAGATTAGCTTTCTTTTATCTTGAAACTGGCCTCATTCGTTGGGAATGGTAATAGTGCCACCAATAGCGCACAGCAACCACAGCAGAATGAGTGCCACACCAGTTTCTTAGCATGCGTTTATCCTGCAACGCGTGTAAGCCTTTTTCAAAGCTGCCAACTTTGATATTTTTCTTCGTCATCACTATGTAGAATGGTAATGGAAACTACTGCAGCCATCCCTCTTACAAACGATAATAGGCTGTATCTATACGCACATGAATATTATAGCCCACTAATGGGAGTGGTTTCCATTTTTTTATGCTTTGCAAATAAATATCTCTCAAGCATCACTGCGAATAATTACACGTATTACTCACCTCAATTTTGCTAAATCGAAAGTGAGCAGGAGTAACGTTTAGATCCATTAGTCTATCCATTTTTCCCCAATTCTTTTGATCCATTTTTGGTCAGCATTTGATTGTATGAGGCGTCGCTTTCAGCTTCTTGCACAGCAAAAAAAGCGCAGGTTACAAGCCTTTCGAAACAGACTTATAACCTACGCTTTCCTGAAACAGTTTTACATCAGATTGTTGATTCAAAACTGTTTCGGTGCAACTCTTTATTTAATTACATTCTTAAAAACGGATCCAAAGATCAGGTAACTGGTATTTCCTGCAATTGTGCCTTCGTTTTCACCCCACAAAAATGGCCAATCGTCGTAGTTTTCAAAATGGTCGGGTTTTCTGAACAACAACCCGGGAGCCACATTGCCGGGGATGGCTGCAAAATCAGCCCGGTTATTCCCATAAAACACAGCTTTGGGACGGGTAGCGCCCACGGTTGCCACCAATGAATAGTTGTGATAAGGATGGCAGCCATACAGGTAATTAGCGGCTTTGTAAGCATTGCTGGCGTCAATAATTTCCGGGAAATATTTGCTGGCAAAGCAAACGGTAGTACCAAAGTTGGTCACGTCTCCGCTGCCTGCCCAGTTGCCCAGGTCGATGGGTACGCCGTAAGGGTTATCTTTTTCGAGACCTTTGATGTATTCATTGTACTTCACCACATACGGCCGTAGCTTTTCTTTGTATGCTGCGTTCATGTGCGGGATGGCATCCAATGCGGTAAGCAGGACGAAGGTAACATTGCGGTCAAGAGCAGGCCATAAAAGCTCCTCAAACTTGTTGACGTATTGTTTTTCGCCGGTTGAAATATACAGTTGAAGATTGGTGCCTATGTCGGCAAACATGCTCCAGCGGGAACTGTCTTTTGGTTTATTCGCCAGCAACTCGGTTGCTTCCTGGAGAAGGCGTTTCGATTGCACTAAGGCTCTTGCCGAAAGGCTGTCATTATACCCCTTTAATACCCGGCTTGCTGCGGCAAATATAGTTGCCGCCTGTAGATCGAGACCCGGGTTGCGGCTCGTAAATGCCCACATATCATCCTTTACGCCGCTCGACCGACCGTCTGGAGCGATTTCGTAAGGTCCAAGATTCGGATTGTAAGGCAGACCATCGGTAATGGAAACAGCGTCGCCAAGATGATGGTAGTTGTCAAGAACAGAGTTGGTAAGCGTTTGTGCCATATGCCCAATCTTCTCTGCCTGCGCTACGAGGTTCAGGGTTCCATGCTCGATAAACTGCATCACGTCCGGCGTTCCATCGGGGCGGTGAAGATCAACATAGCGTTGCTTTTCATCAACAAACGTTTCATCCCGCATCGGTTTGAAATATTCCCATGTGCGCACAAAATTCTGCACCACATTGATGTTCGACCCGGTTTCAATATCGAAATCGCCGGCATCAAAATAACCGCCTACGTTTAAGCCGGGAATCAGTTCCAATGCTTTGTACTTTGTGTCGGTGGTAGGTCCTTGTCCGTGGAGATCGAAGTGGTCGGTGTTTGGCGGCGCCTGCAGGTATCCTTCCTTGAAAGGCTCGCCATGCCATACCCGGTATCCTTCTTTTACATACATGTGGTTCATGTGTATGGGGATCCATACATCGCTGGTGGCATCGGTAATGTTTTTGTAAACGTCGGTATCTATTAAGAAGTTGTTGGTTTTAAAGTCGCCATACTTGATATAGTAGATACCCGGCGTTTTAACGGATGAAAAATCAAATTTTACATAGTTGTATTTAAAATAATCGCCCCATGGTAAAATATTGCCGCTGAAGGCTTCGGTAGCATTGCCGTCGGTGCCTATTTTATACAACGATGCTTTGGGGAGTGGTTTGCCTGCTTTGTCCAGTTCTATAACAGCAATTTTTGGCTGCGAAGGCATATAGCCTACCTGTGAGAAACCGATATTGGGGTCTCTTACCCAACCTTTAATAGCATTGGGTTCAATTGTCCAGGTCAACACCTTGCCTGTTTTTCCGGCAGGAAGTAAACTGCGCACCACAAACCATCCGTTCTGCGCCAGCATGCGCCCGTCGAAGAGCATCAAATCTGCATCGGGCGAAGTGATTTTTACCAACCGGCTGGGCTCATCGGGTGCCAGCAACATGGTACGGCCGGTTTCGAGCGGAAGCGGATCGACAAATTTGCCGGTGCCCCTGTCGTCGGCAGTCAGATACCCTTTGAATTGTTTGATTTTTTCACTGTTCGGCCTTGCAACGGTATTGCTTACTGCATAGCGGGGAAAGCGGTTGAAACGTCCATCCATCAAATACGTTTTCGCCCAATATTGAGAAGGTAAAAACTCAAGATTAAACCCGGCTTTTCCTACCAGTGTTTCGGGAACGGCTTTATCGAGGTAAACGGATATTTCTACCCCGCTGCCCTTTGCAGTAACCACCACCCGCGATTCGAAATTGTAATCCGGGTAAGTTAAGGTAGCCGAAATACTGTTCGACGCACGGTCTACTTTCCTGTTTGACACCACAGGCACAAGATCCCACTGTTCGGGCGTGTTGGAGAGCCGTATGGCGCCACCCTGCGCTGTTCTGACGCCGTGATGAATGAATTCGATACCGGCGTTTTTTTCATCGTTAAAACCTCCGGTAAACAGGTTGCTGTACACAAGTACATTCACGCCCTGCGTTTGAAAATACTCAAGATCGTTGAGTTTTAAATCCTGGGCCGAAGCATGATTCAATGCTGCCAATAGCAGCACTACAACTGGCAAAAATGTTAGTCTTTTCATAATGGAAGAAATCTTAATGTAACCGATTGCAATCAGCTAATTTAAACAGTTCTTTTTTTTATGAGCAAAAAAACTTTTTTACCTGGTTTAGCAATCGTTATAAACTGGTTGAAATTGCCGCATTCAACAAACGTTTTACTTTCGTCCAGAGACTTCATATTTTCACCAACTAGCCCATTGATTACCATTGTTATTATTGTTACAGGCTGCTTAAATTCTTTAAAATGTTCATTAATGCATGTTAAGACTTACTGCAGTGGCAGCATAATCGTTGAACACTCAGTCCTCAAAAACTGCAAAAATGTTCCGTAACCGATGGCACATTTAATGCACAGTATGTCACTATATCCCAAATCTGATGTGCTTTCACGCTGTTTAGAAAAGCCTTACATTTATGTTGCGCAGATTGTATGACAACATTGACGAAACAACAGGCAAAGATGTGTTGTCCACACAAGTGATTATGACTGCACTAGCGTACTTTGCAATTTATAATCATCGGTTTTATCAAGTTATCAGTATTGGCATCGCAAATCGTGTTTATATTTCGGCGACCAGATAATGCGCATACAGAAGTTACCGGCGCGTTGACAGACAAGAAAATGGTGTGCACCTGTTGCATGAAGCAACCCATCAGCGGGAAACAGGCTGTTTTATGTATCATCATACGGCAGCACAATGCAACGTGTCCACATCAGAATTTAAGGTTGCGAGATGCCAAATGACCATCAGCTTTTTATCGTTGATTGCCGTTAGCAACAGATCCGCTTCTTGCCAGCCGTAATCAGCTTTAGATCTTTTACATCGCCATCAATTACCAAACCGCTTGCAGCAGGCGGCACAGGCACAAAACTTCCTTTGCCGTCACCCAACATCAATAAGCCATACGATGCGTCGGAGCGACCGGGATTTACGCCAACCTGGTATTCATTACCTGCCAACACCAAATCGTTATTGCCATCGTTATTGATGTCGGTAAAAAGGATCGCATTAACGGGTGCTGTCTGCGCTTGCATCGCAAAGGGATGAAAGGTAAATTTGCCTTTGCCATCATTCAGGAAGTAACCACTGCGCGTTTCTTTTGCCGTTAGCGTGACAGCCCCTTCTTTCATTTCCGGGGTAAATATCTGGTCCATTGAAGCTTTGGCGAATGAAGCATTCTGGTCGTATGTTTTTTTCAGCGAAGGCATCTGCACCGCCCATTCATCTCTCGATATGCCGGACGACAATACATATTTTCCATCGTTCCCCTTGATGTAATAACAAAAGACAGGTTCTACCATGCCATTGCCGTCAAAGTCTTTGGCAATCAGCTCTGCTGGCTGTTCCTGACTGATGCGATAAGGCGTATTCAATCCTTGATTGCCCGCAATGATATCGGCATCACCATCGCCATCTATGTCGGCAACATGGAGGCTGCGCCAAAAGCCCGGCAAGTCCTGCAAGCCGCTCTCAGCAGTGGTTTCCGTTAAAGATGAACCGTTGTTTGTAAAGATGCGGACGGGCGCCCAATCAGCAGCAATGATAAGATCCGGCTTGCCATCTTTGTTGATGTCGGTCCATTGTGCTGCATTCATCAAACCGGCTTCTTCAAGGGACGGGCAAACCGCCCTGGTAACATCAGTGAATATTCCATTGTCGTTGCGCAGAAGATAACTCCTTACCGGTTTAGGAAAAGTGCCAAGCGATACGCGCCCGCCGATGAACACATCTTTGTCGCCGTCGCCGTCCATGTCCGCAACAGCAATACACTTGCCCGGCGTGCGGATAATGGTGGATATCGCTTTTTCATTGAGGGTAAAATTGCCTTTGCCGTCATTGCTATACAATCGTGGGCGGTAAAAGGAAGAGTTGGGGTCAAATTCGCTGCTGCCGCTAACCACGAGCAAATCAAGGTCGCCATCGCCATCTGCATCAAACAGGGCGCTTTGCATATCTTCCTCATTCTTCGTTCCGGTCTGCAAATCCTTACCCGAAAAAGTACCATTGGATTGCTGTAGAAAAACCTTTCCCCATTGCGTATAAGCGCCACCTACGAAGAAGTCTTCGCGCCCGTCGCCGTTGATATCGCCGGTAGAAAGAAACGGTCCTTCCTGCGAATATTTTTGTTGAATCAATGGCTGAAAGGCATAGTCTAAAAAGAACGATTCCTTATGTTGAAAATCTATGTTTGTTTCGATTGTTACATCGCTGAAGAGCGGCGCTGCCAAAGGGTTCGGCACATCGTTCACTTCTTTGGCATCGGTATAGTTGATTGCCAAAATGGTATTGAGAGATGGCGATGTGATCAGTTGTTTTTTTCCATCCTGCCAAACAATTTTCAGAGAATCAATGCCCTTTTTTCCAAAGCCAAAATGCAGCCGGTTATCCACCGTTGACAGGTAGCCGCGCACAGGGAATTGTTCCAGCATTTGCGTTGTACCGTTGCTATACGCAAACGCTTTTGTGCCAATACCATCTCTGTTCAGTTCATTGCCTTGCAACCGGATGGTGAGGTAATGCAGGCTATCGTTTTTAGCTCCTGTTGACATTCTTATCATTCTGCATGATAAACGCTTTGCCATTGATGTTGTTGGTCACCATGTCCAGGTCGCCGTCATTATCCAAATCGGCATAAGCTGCGCCGTTGGAAATTGACAGTTCATCAATACCCGCTTTTTCCGACACATCGTCAAATGTAAAATTGCCCCTGTTATGGTAAATGTAATTGCGCAGCTTCACTTCGCCCAGCGATTTCAAATGTTCCATAAACATGCGTCGCTGGTTCGCGTCATTATCCGAAATCCCGGTTTGCACTACTGTATTGTGCCGATACTCCAGAAAGTCGATGTTCGTAGGATCGCGCCCCAACCCGTTGGCAATGTGAATGTCTTTCCAGCCATCGTTGTCGAGGTCGGCAATCAGCACACTCCAGCTCCAGTCGGTTTCGGCAATGCCCGCCATCTCGCCTACTTCACTAAAAAAAGGCTGCTGCCTGCCATCAACTGTTCGCACACCATTGTTCAGTTGCAGCATGTTGTGAATGTATTGTGGCTCGTAGCCTTTGTCCATTTCCATCTGAAAGCGCTGTTCGTTCAGGAACGAATACATCATTTTTTTGCGCTCGTTGCTTTCGGGCTGCATGTCGAGCGTAATGACATCGCTTAATTGGTCGTTGTTGATGTCTGCTGCATCAGTTCCCATGCTCGAATAACTCTGATGACGGATGGAAGTGGCAATGGCATTGGTAAACGTTCCGTTTTTGTTGTTGAGCCACAGCAAATCGTTGCGTATATAATCGTTGGCAACATAGACATCGGGAAAACCATCGTTGTTGAAATCGCTCACCGCAATGCCCAGCCCGTTGCCATCTTCTGCAATCCCGGCGATTTTGGAAACGTCTTTGTAAACGGGATGTTTGGCGCTTGTAGCATTGCCTTCATTATGAAAAAGTTTATCGCCGGCAATGGCGTTGCTGTCCGTTTTATAATCACGAATATTATTGGGCTGCCGGTCGCTCAGCGTATGGTTCAGCAGGTACATATCGAGCCTGCCGTCGCCGTCATAATCAAAGAACGCTGCCTGCGTGGAAAAGGAGGTATCGTCTAATCCATATGACGCCGCTTCTTCGGTAAACGTGAGGTTATGTTGGTTAATGAACAACAGATTTTTTCGCCCCGCTCCCCTCACGCTGCCCGATACACAAACGTAGATATCAGCCCAACCATCATTGTTGATGTCTGTAACGCTCACGCCGGTGCACCACGAATGCGTGCCGACACCTGCTTTTTCTGTGATGTCTTCAAAGTGCAGGTCGCCTTTGTTGAGAAAGAGTTTTGAGGAAGCCTGGTTAGCCGAAAAGAAAATATCCTGCAAGCCATCGTTGTTAAAATCGCCGATGCCTACGCCGGCGCCCATGTAGGTATATTCATTGACAAACATGTTGACGCTGTCGTTTTCCACGATGCTGTTCGTAAAATCAACACCGGTGTGCGAGGATGACAGGAGGTTGAAATGCAAACCTTCTTTTTTCGTGGAAGACTGGCAAGACAAAGCAAAGAAGGCAAGACAGATGAACAGGTACTTCATATAACAAGAGAATAACACGTTGACCTAATAAACTACTATAAGCCTGCATAGGCTGTGCATTCCACAAAAAGTACCAGCTTCTGTAAAAACGCGGCGCATCAAACCTATATCATACCGGCGCTGATATAAAAACATTTGCTCGGCAAGCTACTAAAATAGGATGCGTGAAACAAAGAAGTATGTGCTTTACTGCTTTATTTCACGCATCGTAGAGTAAATGAAGCTTTATTTTTTGTCCGCAACGAGGTACACCACACTCATGGCAGGCACGTCAGTTTATCGTGCCATTTAAAGGAGCCGAAAAAGGTTTGATATCCGCATAATTCAATGGTCCGCCGGTAGCGTTGACGGGCCTGTTCCATTTACAAACACCTTGCCCGAAAAGTTGCCATTGTCGTTGCCACCTGACAGTACATACCAGTAGTAGTTGCTGCCTGCCGGGAAATGATTAAAATCAATGGACACCACGCGGTTCATTTGCCCGGTGTTGATAACCACTGCGCCTGCTTCGCCGGATGAAAATGTAGATGCATACGCCATTACATCGTTGCCGCTTCCTTTAACCGTATTGTTCACCATGCGGTCGCCAAAATAATTGCTGAAAATAGTACATGTAGTAAAACGCAGGTCGCGGATTCCACAACGGAACGCCCGGTTCGTCTCCAATGTTGAACATACCGTGATCGTCGCCGTTGTCATAACCGTTGGCAAGATCCCAGCGGCTCGCTTCGCCATACCCATTTTCTATAATGGAACCCAACGTAATGGCAGCATGCATACCCGCAACAAACGATGTATTTTGTTTGGCGCCCGTTGCCTGTATATTCCATTCGGTAAGAGCAATGGGTTTCATGGCTGCGCCTGCTGTGCTGATGGCATTTTTTACATAGGCAATCATATCGGCAGGAACCGTTTGTCCGGTACTGATGATATCCGCAACGGAGGAATTGGTATTGTAACCTGTAAAATAATTGTGTACGATATAATAATCAGCCGCATTGTCCACATTCGCCAGTAGCCCTTCGTTCCATGTCTGAATACTGGTATAAGCGCCGTTGTAAGGCTGTTCCTGGTACAACGAAGCCCCGATGTAAATAGTGGCACCTACTTCCTGCGCAGCCGCTTTCATGGAATCGACAAACACTTTTACGTGTTGTCCATACAAGGCGCCGGTAACCAATTGCGGCTGTCCGTCCTTGTTCTGGCTTACGTCGATGCGGTAGCCGGCTTCCCAGCTGCCGTAAGATTCATTACCGATTTCCCAGAATTTGGTTCTGCCCCTATCATATCGAACCCAGTCGGCGGCAAGATGTGCAGCCGATGCTACCGGGTTGTTAGCCGTGCTGTACCGCGCATAACCATAATTGACGGTGATGATGCCGGTACTGTTGGTTTGCTGCAACAGGTTGTAATAATTTTCTAGCGAGAATGTCCACGATGCGCTGTTGCCACCATACCAGGGATTGGTGCCAATAGAGTTGCCATCGGCATTTACCAGGGTTGCGGGTACATCGTCCGGTGCAGGTTGGGCGTCTGTTCCATTCCAGAAATAGATATCGCTTACGCTGCCAGCCGGCGCGCGGATGATGTTGGGAGACAGGTCTTTGATGTATTGCATCAGTGATGGCTGCGTTACCATTTGTCCCATCCACAGGTTCGAGTTATTGCCATACACATACGGCAACACTTTCTGCTTTACTTTGTTGACGTCTATGGTTACCGAATCGGTGACAGCAGCAGTGGACGGAGTTCCGTCCACTGCTGTGTTGTGTGTAAAAGATTTTTCCTGCCAATCATCTCCAAAAAATCCCATTGTAACGGGTGTTTGCGGGTCGACCGGCGCATACACCGAATCTAT
>CAWGWV010000020.1:0-10198 GCA_963826385.1 uncultured Chitinophagaceae bacterium
ATGGAACCGGCAACGATCATCGTGGCGTCCAAAAGACTAAACTGTGGCTGAAAGCGGTTGACCGGCGATGCTGGCATACGAAATCTGTTATATTGATAAAATGTGTTGGTCAATGCAAGAGCCCAACCTTGCTGCACAAATCAAGATTGCGAAGCGATGTATCCAGCTTGCCGATTAGCCCTTGTTTCGTGGCTGCATACAAACCGCATACAATGAGTGTAATGAGAGAGCAATGGTTAACCAACCAAACATCTGCAAGCATGAGTTTTGAATTGATGTTGATGAAATTACAACACCTGGAAGCCATATGCATAAGGATCGTCTTCCGGATCAATGGAGATGGTATTGTACCCGTAAATGCGCGCCCAGCCTTCAATGCCGGGGCGGATGGCAGGCTTGCCGCCAATCATCAATTCTTCTTCTACCGTACCGATAAATTTGGAACCGATAATACTTTCATGTATAAATGAATCTCCTTTTTTCAGTTTTCCTTTTGCATACCATTGCGCCATGCGTGCCGACGTACCGGTACCGCAAGGCGAACGGTCAATGGCTTTGTCACCATAAAACACCGCATTTCGCGCAGTAGAAGTTTTATCCAGTACATCGCCGGTCCAGAGAATGTGCGAACAGCCGTTGATGGTCGGGTCATCCGGGTGAATGAACGTGTTGTTTGCATTTATGCGCTGGCGCATCACACGGCTCCAGTAATAAGTTTGTCTGCACTATGATATTGAAGCCCGGGAAAGTTTTCCTGCAGATCCACGATGGCATAAAAATTACCGCCATAAGCTACATCCACCGTTAGCAAACCGAGTTCCGGGCACTCCACTTCAATGCCTTCAGCGGCCAGAAAAGAATTCACATTGGTAAGCTTCACCGATTTCACTTTGTTGCCTTCCTGTTTGTAATTGATCAGTACCAACCCCGCCGGCGCTTCCATGCGAATAACACCCGGTGTTTTGGGAACAATCAAACCTTCTTCCAGGGCAATGGTGATGGTGCCGATGGTGCCATGCCCGCACATGGGCAGGCATCCACTCGTTTCAATAAACAAAACAGCCACATCATTTTCGGGATGGTGTGGCGGATACAAAATGCTCCCGCTCATCATGTCGTGACCACGAGGCTCAAACATCAACCCTTTGCGGATCCAGTCGAATTGCTGTAAAAAATGTTGGCTTTTTTCACTCATGTTACTGCCTTCCAACACCGGTCCGCCGCCGGCCACCAGTCGCACCGGGTTGCCACAGGTATGCGCATCCACACAAAAAAAATTCTTCTTCATCAATTGTATGCTTTATGAAATCGCTTCTCTTGTATAGCCGTTGTTGACAAGCCGCAATATGCCGAGTGGATTGCTGTTTTTCAGTTCATCTGGCAAGAGGTGCTCTGTGAAGTTTTGGAGGCAAATGGGGCGCACCCAGCGTTTGATGGAGGAGGTGCCTACAGAGGTAAACCGCGCATCGGTGGTAGCGGGGAACGGACCGCCATGCACCATGCTGGCACATACTTCCACACCGGTAGGCGCGCCGTTCAGTAAAATTCTGCTGGCCAAGGTGTGTTGCAGTTCGATGACATCTGCATAATCTTCAACGTCTTTATCTGTACCAATGATGGTGGAGGTAAGCTGACCTTTGAGAGTTTGCAAAGCCTGCATCAACTGTGCTTTGTTGTCGCAAATAACGGCAATGGAATAGGGACCAAATACTTCTTCGGTCAAATGACGGTTGGTCAAAAAATCTGCGCCGCTCACCGAAGCCAGCAATGCCACCGCTTCGCCCTCACCTGCCACAGAAGACGACTGTGCAATCACCGATAATCCCTGCTGTTCCAGCATGTGTGCCAATCCGTTTTGGTACGAATCGCAAATGCCGCTGTGCAACATTTTTTGCGGCGTCACCTTTGTGATTTCTTTACCCAGCAGGTTTAAAAACGCAGAAAAAGAATCGCTGTTGATGCCCAGCAAAATACCGGGATTGGTGCAGAACTGTCCGACCCCCATGGTAATGGAAGTGGCGTATTGCACAGCCAGTTCAGCCGCGTTGTGAGCCAGTGAATCCGGGTAAAAAACAACCGGGTTGATGCTGCTCATTTCTGCAAACACCGGGATAGGCATTTCGCGCTGATGGCTGTAGTCCACCAATGCTTTTCCGCCGTTGAACGAGCCGGTAAAACCCACCCCTTTTGCCAGCGGATGCATCACGAGGGCTTTGCCCACGACGTTGCCGGAGCCCATCACATGCTGTACGGTATCAGACTGGCATACCGGCTGCCAATTCTGCTTTTTTCATGGCGTCAAACATCAGTTCTGAGGTATGTGCATGTGCAGAATGACCTTTGATGACCACCGTAGAACCAGACGCCAGTGCACTCGCCGTATCGCCGCCGGCAGTAGAAAACGCAAACGGGAAATTGCTCGCGCCAAACACAATGACAGGACCTACCGGAACAAGCATTTTTCGCAGGTCTGGTTTTGCAGGCGTTAGTTGCGCATCGGTGGTATCGATTGAGGCTTCTACCCAGCTACCTTCTCTTATCAATGCCGCAAACAGATTGAGCTGGTTGGTGGTACGCGACAATTCCCCGTTCAGCCTGGCTACCGGCAAATGGCACTCTTCATGTGCCACCTCTACGAGTGCAGCGCGTTGGTTTTCGATTTCCATCGCCATCCGTTCCAGGAAAGAAGCACGTTGTTGCGGTGCTACTTTTTTATAGACGCCAAACGCTTCAAATGCGCGCTGCATCACGGCGTCAATCTCCGGCTGCCCGGCAGCACCCGGTGTGTAAATTGTATTTGTTTCATTCATGTGAGATCCTATTAAATCGCAAACGCGGTTTCTTCCAGCGAATGGTATTCGGGCAAGGCAGGGCGTGCCTCCAAAGCTTCATTGATGATGTGTAAAATGTATTCTCTTTCTTTGCCCACCAGTGTAAGGCGCGGTGCACGAACATGTTCTGTACCAATACCCGCCTGCGTTTCAGCCAGCTTGATGTATTGTACCAGCTTGGCATGAATGTCCAGTTCGAGCAAGGGCATAAACCAGCGGTAAACGACAACCGCTTCTTTGATTTTACCCGCTTTTACCAGCTTGTAAATGGCTACCGTTTCGGCAGGAAATGCGCACACCAAACCAGCTACCCAACCTTGCGCACCCAACAGCAGTTCTTCCATAGCCAGAGTATCTACACCGCACAGCAGTTTGAATCGATCACCAAACCGGTTGATCATGCGGGTGACATTCGTGACATCGCGGGTAGATTCTTTTACCGCCTGAATGGTTGGCACATCCACCAGTTCATCAAACATCGCAAGCGTGATTTCGGTTTTGTAATCAACCGGGTTGTTGTACAGGATGATGGGCAAGTCAGTTGCAGCCGCTACCGCCTTGAAATAAGTAACCGTTTCGCGGTGGTCGCTCTTGTAACGCATGGGCGGCAGCAACATCAGTCCCTTTGCGCCCCACTCTTTCGCCAGTTTTGCCTGTGCTACCGCTTCGCGCGTTGAGCCTTCCGCGATGTTCATCACCACCGGTACGCGGCCGGCTACTTTTTCTACACAAAACTTTACCAGGGTTGCTTTTTCTTCCAGGGTAAGGACGCTGCTTTCGCCAAGCGTTCCACCCAAAATGATTCCATCCACACCGGCTTCCAGCTGTGCAGACAGGTTTTTTTCAAATGCAGGCAGGTCGAGTTGATCGTTGCCATCAAATTTGGTTGTGAGTGCCGGGAAGACACCTTTCCAATCAATTGCCATGATGTAATTTTTCTTCAAAGCTATTTGGTGCAGCAGCAGCCGGATGTATCATTATTAATAAATGATGACCTGATATTAACCATTGGTGCAGCAACCGATTGCATTTGGCAAAAAAGGCAGGCTTGCGGCAGAACATTGATCTATTTTAATCAATAATAACCGTATTTTAACCTTGTTCACGCCATCCTTTGTCCGTTTCAGGATAATATTTGTACATTAGATCGTTGATATAATAGTAAAAAAAACACTTCATTAGCAAATGGGTATGAAAATTTTACAGTTTACAGTACCGGTGCCCGACAATAAATCGATTGTTACGAAGGAAGAATCATTGCCCCATTTTTACCCGCATCTGCACCGTCATCACGAAGTGCAGCTAACGTGGGTCATTAAGGGTGAAGGCACGCTGGTGACCGATAACAACATGCACAGCTTTCAAAGCAACGAGATTTACTGGATCGGTGCCAACCAGTCGCATGTGTTCAAAAGCGATCCCACATACTTTGAAGACAGCACCAAAAAGACACATACCATTGACATCTTTTTCAGCATTGATTCGCAGCTGAATTCTTTTTTTTCCATTCCCGAAATCAAAAACCTGAAAGACTTTGTTCAGCAACACAATTCCGGCTTCCGCATTCCACAATCAGCCGTGAAAGAACTGTCTGAAAAGATCGTATTTATCCGCAACAGCAGCGGCGTAGAACAGTTTTTTGCATTTATAGAATTGTTGAAAACCATCTCCTCGTTTGAACACCTGGAACCTCTTTCGAGCAAAGCGGAAACCGTGTCGTACAGCGATCATGAAGGCATCCGCATTGCCACCATTTACAACTATGTAATGCAGCACTACAACCAGCCCATCACGCTGGAAGAAGTATCGAAGCTGGCTTATATGACACCGCAGGCATTCTGCCGTTATTTCAAAAAACATACGCATCATACGCTGGTCTCTTTTGTAAACCAGGTGCGCATCAATGAAGCCTGCAAAAAGCTGGTAGATAAAAAATACGACAGCATTGCCTCGGTAGCTTACAACACGGGTTTCAACAGCATTACCAACTTCAACCGCGTATTTAAAAGCGTCGTTAAAAAATCTCCGAAAGAATACATCGACTCTTATTTCAAGAGCGTGAACCAACCGGCGTTCGTTGCCTGATATCGAATGAATTTTTGATCAAAAACAAAAGCCCTTTCATCAACGGAAAGGGCTTTTGCATTTGCAGTAATACAAGCAATGATTTATTGTACATCCCACCACAAGCGGTCGGTAAGCTTTGCCGATTGCGGTGCCTGAGCGTTGGTCAATATTTCGCTTTGCGGATACAGCAATCTTCTTGGGATGTCAGACAAAGCGCCCGACACGGGTGACAGTACCGGGTAACCCGTCCTGCGCCAGTCTGTCCAGGTTTCAAAGTTGAACAGGTTGGCGACGGCTTTTTCTTCCATAATCCTTTGCAGCGCATTGCCTTCGGCTAGTGCACGGCTGCTGATATAAGCTGTTGCCGCAGCAGAAGTAGTATCAATCCCCATCTTTTGCAGGTGCGATTGTATGCCGCTGACGTACACCGGTTGCGCAGCCGCTATACCAGCAGTACGGTACAGCGCTTCGGCTTTTATAAACAAGGCTTCCGAATAGTTGAACAGGTAATTGGACGATGCAGCACCGCCATACAACTCGTTGGGATAAGAATATTTTTCCAGCTCATCAGTTTCGGTGCCGATGGTTCTGCCGTTGTACAAACCCGTTGTGGCGGCGGGTTTCGCAATGTAGGGAAGCCGCGGATCATTCCTTGTTTTCAAAGTATCGATCAAGGTAGCGTTCAACACATAAGTAGTAACGGGCGAGAAGGTGAGGTTCCAGATGTTTTCGCTGCCGGTATTGCCTTCGTAGGCAAATCGCCAGTCGTCATCATTGCTCATCATGCCGTTTTGCAACGCAGCCAGTGCGCTGTCGGCCTGTGCCGTCGGGGTGTGTCCCGGCGCTTTTGTGAGGTGGATGTAATAACGCGCTTTCAATGAAAATGCAAGCTTGCGCCACGCCGGCATATTGCCCTGGTAAAAATAGTCATCGCCACCGGGCACGATGCCGCTGTTTTTATCCATATCAGCGATTGCCCCGTTGAGCAACAATTGAACGGTGTTGTAGATGTCTTCCTGGCGGTCGTAAGCCACCAAAAAACTGGTTTTGTCAAAGCCTTTCGAATAAGGAATGTCGCCCCAGAAGTCGGTAGCCGTGCCCAGCGTATAGGCTGTCAGCACTTTGGCAATCGCCGCATAGTTCCAGCTTTCCTTGCTTTCGGCTTTTTCGTTTAAAATTTTGAGGTTGTTCAGCACCACTACATAAAAATAATACCAGTCGCCATCGAAGTTGCTGTTGAACAACTGGTAATTCCACAAGCCCGGATTGGGCTGGTTGGCAGCGATGTTTTGCACAAAATTCTGAACAATGGTTCCGGCGTTTCCACCTTGTATGTTGTCGGAAATGTTTTGCTCGATGGGTGCCAGCAGCAACGCTTCCTGCACATCGGTCGGGTTGTTCGGGTCTTTGTTTACATCCAGGAATTTCTGGCAGCCGGCGCCAAACATACCGATGGTAATGAGTATGAGTACGATTGATTGTTTCATAATGATTGCGATGTTGGGCATGATTAAAAACTAAGTTTCAGCGATACGTTCATAGAACGAGAAGTGGGTGTGGAAAATGCATACACGCCCTGCGCCCCGTTGCTGCTGCCATAGGAACTCACTTCGGGATCGGCGCCGGTAAAATGCGGGCTGTAGATCCACAGGTTCCTGCCACTCAGCGTGAGGGAAGCGGCGGTGAAGGGCGTTTTGGTGAGTGATGCCGGCTTCAGGTTGTAAACCAGCGTTACGTTGCGCAATTTGATGTAGGTGCCATCCTGAATAATGGATTCATACTGACGGCTCTGCCAGTAGGTTTGTGGATTGACCAGCACTGTATTCGGCTTGTTGTCCACTTCGCTGATACCCGCAACAGCAAAGGGCTCGCGGTTCTCGGTGGCTTTGGAACTGCCATAGAAAAAGCCATAGCTATCCATTGCGTTTTCGATGTCGCCGCCTTTCTTCATATCAAAAAAGAAAGACAAGGAAAGTTGCTTGTAGCGCAGCGTATTTTCCAAACCGGCAAGCCAGTCCGGCGTCGCGTTGCCAACGATTCCCTGGTCGCCTACTACCGGCAGCCCGTTGGCATCTATCAGCAATTGCCCGTCACCGGTACGTTTGTATTTGGTTCCGTAAAAGACATTGTAAGGCTCGCCAACAATGATTCTTCCCAGTTGTGTGATGCCGGGATACAACGCAAGCACTTTGTTGTTGATTTTGGTAAAATTGAAAGTCAGGTTCCAGCTGAAATCCTTTGTTCTTACCGGTTCAGCGCTCAGCAACAGTTCGACACCTTTGTTTTCGATACTTGCCGTATTCACGGTGGTGCCGCTAAAGCCGGTGGCGTTGGAAATGCTCACGCCCGGAATGATGCCATCGTGCGATTTGCGATAAAAATAAGAGCCTTCAAATGAAATCCTGTTTTGTAAAAACCGCAGTTCCAGCCCCGCTTCGTATTCGTCAAGCCGCTCGTTTCTCAGGTTGGGATTGCCCAGCGTGGAGCTCAGCAAAAAGCCTGGTTGCCCCTGGTAGGGATACAGGAAATAGCCCGCATTGGTATTTCTGCCTGCCAATACATACGGCGTGTTGAGCGAATAGGGTCCTACGCCGTCGTTGCCAACGGTAGCCGCAGAGAACCGGATTTTGCCAAAGCTCAACGTCTTTTTGATGTCGCCTTTCAGCAGTTCGGAAAAAATAAAGCTTGCTGCAGCCGATCCGTACGGATAGAAATTGTTTCCTTTCGAGAGCACCGAACTGCCATCATACCTGCCTGTAAGCGACAGGTTCAGCAGGCGGTTGTATTCCATGTTTGCCTGCGCATAAAAGCCCACTTTTCTTTGCAAAGAATGGGATTCGGAAGACGTGATGGTGCTGCCGGCAGACGTGTTGTAAAATTCATCTATCGTAAGCCCGTTGCCCGTGAGATTCACGCCCTGGTAATACGTGGAAAGAATGTTGTTTCCCAACAGCAGGTTTAGGTTAAAACGTCCAAACGTTTGCTGCGCATTGATGATGACATCATTGTTCACCTGCCGGAAGTTGGTATTGTTGTCCACCACTTTCCCGTTCAGGCCAATGGCAGGCTGCGGGTTTTCGTAATATTTGTTTTGCTCGGTATATACATCAGCACCCAGCCGCTCGGTAATGGTGAGCCATTTCGTGGGCGTGACATTCATCGTATATACGGGTAAAAAACGATTGACAACCCCTGTATTTTTCATGTTGTCGAGTGTCCAGTTCGGCGCGTTTCTCGAATACCGGTACAACCGCATATTGCCGTTGGTATCCAGCACAGGATAAGGGTTCCAGGATACAGGCTGGCCGTATAAAACAAACAGCGGACCGTTGCTTGCGCCTTCGGGCAGTCGCTCCTGTTTTGAATTGCTGTAGCCAAGCTGGAAAGTGGTATTCACAAACTTTCCCATTTTGTTGTTGTATTTCGCAAAGAAGGAGTGACGGACAAAATCATTGCCCGGCATCACGCTTTTTTGGTCGTAATACGAATAGCTGATATAATAACCCGAGTTGCTGTTGCCGCCGGCAGCAGAAACAGTAGAATTGCTGGTAACACCGGTACGGAAAAAATCAAACGGGTTGTATTTTTTGGCTGGCTGCCCGTTGATGGTCAGCGTATCCATGCGCGGCCCCCACGAAGCGCTGGTTTTCTGGTTTTCGCCATTGGCATATACCCCGTTGTTGCCCTGCGCATATATTGTCTGGCGTTCGGGCAGCAAAGGTTTTTCAAATGACAAATCGGAAGACACGGTGAACACCGGTTTTTTATCCACCGCGCCGCTTTTGGTGGTAATGAGCACCACGCCGCGAGCGCCGGAAGAACCATACAAAGCAGTGGCAGCTGCACCTTTCAGAATGTTGATGCTTTCGATGGTAGAAGGATCGATGTCAATCACCCGGTTAACGCCTGAGCCGGCCGCATTGCCGCCGCCGGTACCGGTTTCATCGTTGTTGATGGGAACGCCATCTACCACAAACAACGCCTGGTTGTCGCCCGTTACGGAGCTATTGCCACGGATGACGATGCGCGAAGAAGCGCCCGCTGTTCCGGATGAACTGGTGATTTGTACACCCGCTACTTTGCCCGCCATGGCATTCACCAGGTTGGGCTCGCGCGTTTTCACAATTTCATCGCCGTTCAACTGCTGCGTGCTATAGGTAAGATTTCGCTTTTCGCGTTTTACACCAAGGGCGGTTACCACTACTTCATTGAGTGAAGCCGTAGATGAACTCAGCGTAATGATAACATTGGTTTGGTTGCCAACAAATACTTCTTTGCTGGCATAACCGATGCTCGATACAATAAGGGTGCTGTTGGTGCCAACGCTGATGGCAAAACTGCCGTTCTCTTTGGTAACAGCCGATGCTTTCGGATTTTTGCTACTGATCACCGCGCCTGATAAAGGGTTGCCAAGCGAATCCAGCACTTTGCCCTGCAGGGTTTGCTGCGCAATAGCGGTAAAAGACATACACAACATTATACTCAGCGTGAGTAAGAATGGTGTGACAGAAAATTTTGGTAGGCTCATATACATTTTTTGTTTTGAAATCATCAATGGGGGTATGATCTTCCACAAAGCTATTTTTAGAAATGACGGGGCAATTGATTCATATTGATGTATGCTTTACGGATATTAACAGACTTGCGGAAAGAGATACGAGGGATTGCCAAATGGATACAATCTGGCTTCATCGGGATGTGAAAAATGGTTGGTTTTGGCAATAAAAAAAGCCTGCGAAACACTTTCACAGGCTGGTGATTTAATCGAATAAAAAGCATTTATCATCCAAATCTTTCCACTTCAAATGCCTTCAGATCAACGCTTGGCTTTTGTTCATTCACCAGTTCGCTGACCAGTTTGCCGGTACCGGCGGCGGCTTAGCCCCAGCATGGCATGACCGGTGGCAACCGTAACATTTTTGTATTTTTTTATGCGTCCGATGTACGGCACGCCATCAGCCGATGTCGGGCCGGAAGCCATGCCAAATTTTATCCTCGCCGGCATTTGTATATCGAACTGCGGGAGAAAGTCTTTCACGGCTTTCACGATGCCTTCCACGCGGTGGTAGCGTGGCGGCGTGTTGGTACTCACCACTTCCATGGTGCCGCCATAGCGCATTTTGTTGCCATCCATGGCGAGATGGCTACCCTGCCTTCGGTGAGAATGGCGGGCCGGTTCAGTTGGTAAGGAGAATTTTCGAGTGTAAAAGAATAGCCCCGCCCTGGCATCAGGGGGATTTTGGTGTCGAGCATCGCGGCTACTTCACGGTCCCACGACCCGGTAGCAATCACAACGACCT
>CAWGWV010000021.1:0-358104 GCA_963826385.1 uncultured Chitinophagaceae bacterium
TAAATGGCTTGAAACTATCGAACACAGAAAAAAGCCAATACACAAAGTAAGAATGAATTTGCATTTCGAGGGAAGCAATGTAAACAGGCGATTGTATAACCTTTCAGCTAAAATCGAATCAGCAATAACAATCGATTCATTACAGTTCAATACCTTGAACAACACAATTACATTAGCACCAAGATAAGGGAGTGAATTCTTTTGGTTTCTAAACAACGATACGTAAAGAAGGCATGTAGATATATTGTGACAAGACTTGTATGGCTATCACAAAGGACAAGCGGTGATGACTGGTTGCTGAGGGCCAATCACCGCTTGTCCTGTCCATTGTTTTGCGTTGCAAAAAGCTGGATTTGTTTTTTAAAGAACATCATTTCGAAATCTCCACCACAGTTCTTCTCAGTTTTACCAACTGCTCCAGCAAAGCTTCAAGCCGCGCAAGCTGCAGCATATTGGCGCCGTCGCTCAATGCACAGGATGGGTCGGGATGGGTTTCAATAAACAAGCCATCGGCACCTGTGGCAATGGCAGCTTTTGCAATGGTACCAATCAACTGCGGGTTGCCGCCGGTAACGCCAGCTGGTTTGGTTGGGCTGCTGCAGGCTGTGGGTGCAGTCCATCACCACGGGCACGCCATGGTTCTCATAAACGGGATGTTGCGGTAATCCACGACCAGATCCTGGTACCCAAAGCTGTTGCCCCTTTCGGTGAGCATCACTTTGTCGTTGCCTGCTTTTTGATTTTGTCAACGGCAAATTTCATCGCGTCTCCACTCACAAACTGTCCTTTTTTTACATTCACAATTTTGCCGGTGTCGGCGGCGGCAAGCAACAGGTCGGTTTGCCTGCACAAAAACGCCGGAATCTGCAGGATGTCCACGTATTTGGCAGCCAGGGCAGCCTCGTCGTGTGAATGAATGTCTGATGGTGGTGGGCACTTTATAGGCAAGCCCCGCTTCTTTCATGATTTCGAGCGCCGACTCGTCGCCAATGCCGGTAAACGAGCTCGCGCTGGTGCGGTTGGCTTTGCGGTAGCTGGCCTTGAAAACATAGGGAATGGACAAACGCCTGGCAGATGCCAGACACTTTTTCGGCCACTTCCATCACCAGTTCTTCACTTTCCACGACGCAGGGCCCGGCAACCAGGAAAAACTGGTCGGAATCGTAAGACTGCCCGGTAAACAAATCCATAAGGTAAGACGGGATCATATCAGCAATTTAACCGCGAACTTAAAGTAAAGTTGGTAGTTGCGAAGCAAGATTTGCACGACATGGCGTAAAGACCACGCCATGTGTTTGTATGCGGAATGGAACGAGAAATAAAAAAACGGAATTGACCATTTATTAAAAAGGAATCCTGACTTTTGACACCTCATTCTACAAAACCATGTCGCCTGTGAATACGAAGCAATTAGCCGCCGAAGAAGCCGTTACACACATTCAAAACGGGATGACTGTCGGGCTCGGAACCGGCAGCACCGCAGCCTTTGCCATCCAGAAAATAGGTGCCCGCGTAGCGGAAGAAGGGTTGCAGATACGCGCCATTGCCACGTCGGAACGGTCGGATGCGCTGGCGCACGAATTTAACATCCCGATAGTGGGGTTTGAAGACATTGAACAGATAGACATCACCATTGACGGTGCCGACGAAGTGGACGAACACCTGAACCTCATCAAAGGTGGCGGCGGGGCATTGCTGCGCGAAAAAATTGTTTCGGGGCAAACCCGCAAGAACATCATCATTGTGGATGAAACGAAGCTGGTAAAACATTTGGGCGCTTTCCCGCTGCCTGTGGAAGTGGTGCCATTTGCCCTCACTGTTGTAAACCGGCAACTTCAGCAATTGGGCTGTACAACTACGCTGCGCAAAAACGGAAACGAAGAATATATTACCGACAATCACAACTACATCCTCGATTGTCATTTTGGGAAAATTACTGACCCGGCGGCTTTACATGACAAGATCAACGCCATTACCGGCGTGGTGGACAACGGATTGTTTATTCAACGGGCGCAACTGGTGATTGCCGCTTATGCTGACGGTAATATCAAAACCATTACACCGGCAGCCAGCTAATTGTGGCATTTCTTTTGGTTTTTGGACGATTGAACAAATGCAATCTCATGAAAACCATTGTCCTGATTTTCTTTATCTTTTGCAGCATGTATATTTTTTCGTGTAAAAACAACGAGACGACCAACGATACCAGCACCGAAATGCCGGGTGGAGGTTACAAAGAAAGAACCGATACGCTGTCAACCATTGACAGCAACCGCTCAGAAGACCGCGGAGCCGTTGCCCTCGATACAATAAAAAATGGTCAAGCGGTGATCTCGGGCGCCACTAGTGCAGACAGCAGCCGTTGATGATCGATTCAATTAAATTTCGATCGTACCGGAAAATACAAATTCTGCCGGACCACAGAGCCAGATGTTCTCAAATGTTTCTTTGCCCACTTTGTCAAACTCCACTGCCAGTTTCCCTCCCAGCGTGGTTACATCCACGCGGTTAAAGCCCAGCTCGTTATGTGCGTATATTAGGGCTGCTGCCGTTACACCCGTGCCGCAACTGAGCGTTTCGTTTTCTACCCCGCGCTCATAAGTCCGCACGAAAATGCCGGAGCTGTCTTCTTCCACAAAATTTACATTGATGCCGTCATCTTTAAACTTGTCGCTGTAGCGGATGGCTTTTCCTTCTTTGAAAACATCCATCTGCCGCAAGTCCTGCGAGGGGCGTACATAATGCGGGGAACCGGTATCGAGTACCGAATCGCCCGACAGTTTGCGGATGCCCTGTACGTCTTTCATTTTGAGATACACCCAACCGTTGAATTCAATGCTTGCTTCGTGAACACCATCAATGGCGGTAAAAAAATACTGGTTTTTCCGGATACCCTGGTGGCTCGCAAATTTCACCAGGCACCGGCCGCCGTTGCCGCACATGGTACTCTCCCGCCCATCGGAATTGTAATATTCCATTTCAAAATCGTATTTCTGCGAAGGGTTGAGGAGCATGAGACCGTCGGCACCAATGCCAAACCTGCGGTCGCACAGTTGACGTACCTGGCTGGTGGTGAGGCGAATTTCTTTTGCCAGGTTGTTGAGAATCACAAAATCGTTTCCGGTACCCTGGTATTTGTAAAATGTCAATTGCATAATTTTAAACAGACGCGATGATTTCCAATGTTTTTTTGATGAGGTTATCTACCGTTGCCACGCCGTCTTTGGTAAACTGGCGGCTTACGCGGTTGGCAACAATGACGTTGATGCTCAGGCACTGGTGCCCGAGCAACCTGCCCAAACCATAGATGGCGCTGGTTTCCATTTCAAAGTTCGAAATGTAATGGTTGCCGAACCGAAAACCGGTGAGCTGGTTCACGAAATCGGGGTGGCTGAGCCCCAGCCGCAGCACACGCCCCTGCGGACCATAAAAACCTGGGCAGGTAACGGTGATGCCCTGGTGGTAATCCTGCGCAAAATGCTTAAGCAGGTGTGCCGATGCCGAAGCAATGTAAGGTTGTGAAGACGCGTTGCCAAACTGGGTGTGTGCAATGAAATGGCTGAGCAACTGGCGTTCTTCTTCGTTGTTGTCGTGGCGGTAAAAGTGCAGCAGGTTGTCGATGCCCAGTCCATGTGTACCGGCTACAAAGCTATCTACGGGAATGTGTTTTTGCAGTGAGCCACTAGTGCCAAGGCGAAAGATTTGCAGGGATGTCAATTGTTGTTTGACGGTGCGGCTTTCAAAATCAATGTTTGCCAGTGCATCCAGTTCGTTCAGCACAATGTCGATGTTGTCAGGACCAATGCCGCTTGATACAACCGAGATTCTTTTTTTGCCTACATAGCCCGTGTGTGTCACAAACTCGCGGTGCTGTTGCTGTGTTTCGATGCTGTCGAAATAACGGCTCACCTGCGGTACACGGCCGGGATCTCCGACGGTGATGACCGTAGTAGCCAGTTCTTCCGGTTTTACATCGAGGTGATAGATGGCGCCACGCTGGTTGATGATCAGTTCACTTTCGGCTATCGTATTCATTCCCTGGTTTTGCATACAAAAATCGGGTTTAGATTCATAAAGTTTGCTTCAAAATTTTATAATTGATTTCATTCCTTTATTTTCGCGCCCTCTAAGGTCCTGTGGCCGAGTGGCTAGGCAGAGCTCTGCAAAAGCTTCCACACCAGTTCGACTCTGGTCGGGACCTCATTCTTCAAAACCTATAAGGAAATGATCCCTTATAGGTTTTTCAATTTTTGGTATGAAATACTCTCAACAGATTGGGATGGCAGCGTGCCTGGCACTAATCTTCGCCTGCTTTCTTCCGTGGAGCTACGTGGCAGAAATCAACCTGCTCATCAAGGGAATGGATGCTGGAGACATTTATGGAAAGCCCGGCCTGTTCAACATCATCCTCAGTTCCATCATGCTGCTGCTGTTTGCCATTCCAAAGGTGTGGGCAAAGCGAACCAATGTATTTGTAGGTACCATCAACATTGCCTGGAGCATCCGCAATTACCTCCTGATCGGCGCTTGTTCGGGTGGCATTTGCCCCCAAAAAAAAGTGGGTATTTTTTTGTTGATATTCCTGTCGCTATTGATGGAAGCAATGACGTTTTTACCAAAAATGCCCATTTCAGAAAACAAAGCTTAGTTTTTTGAACAATGATGGGAGAGTAAAAAACTCGCATTAAAGTCAATGGATCAACCGTACCCTCAACAACCGAACACCCCCGCCATTTTTTCCATATATCCAATGTCCTAAAACCAGGTTGTTTATTCGGCAGACTGCTGCAAAACATTTTTGTATTCCAGAGTCATTGTCTTTCCCAATTCCTCCTGTATCGAGGCGGTAATCTAAATTTTTTGGAAAGCGCAGTCGTATCTTTTCGATGCCTCACCTTTATTGGTCGCCCCAACTTTCCGTTTGAATTGCGATGGATTAAAATAAACTTAAATTTTGCTTAAAAAAAGTAATTTTGTTACCCAACAAAAATCAAAATCCATGAAACCAGTTCGTCTCCCGTTTGCAGCCATTGGCATGTTTGCCATTACTTTTTTTGGCTGTTCCAAATCTGAACTTCGGCCGGTTGCAGACAACCAGCAGACCGCCGACAAAACCGCAAATGCCCTGGCAGGGGTGTCCACCACAAGTTGCGGCTATCACTGCACTTATACACAAGGTGGTTATGGCGCACCCAATGGGCAGCCTCACGATTTTATGTACGCCAACTTCCGGAAGGCATTTCCCAAAGGTTTTCCGGTAGGTTCCAAAGAATGCCCTGATGGTCACGTGGTCTATATGCGGTCACCACAAGCGGTTACCAATACATTGCCAACCGGTGGAAAACCGGCAGCACTGACGCAGGATTACGTTGACACTGCCCCGAAAAATGTTTTGGTAGGACAACTGGTAACTTTGTGCCTGAACCTGGGACTGGAAAAATACGATCCTAATTTTTCGAACATCACCACCCCATTGAAAGACATGATCATTGCAGCGGACCATTTGCCGGCTGGACAGTCGTGGCTTTTTTCAATGAAGCCAACCTTGTGTTAGGCGGTTGCAGCACCCGCTACACGCCTTCTCAGGTAAATGAAACCGCTACTGCCATCAACGAAAATTATGACATGGGCAGCAAAAACACAGACAACGGTTTTCTCACTTGTCCTTAATTGAACATCCGATCCTTTTATAAAAAAATGCAGGAGGCAGCTTCTTTCTATAGTAGCTGCCTTTTTGTTTTTATCATTTAATTTTTACAAAAACATTACTTCAACAATAGTTCGTTGAAGGCAGCTGTATCGCCATTGAAGACATCAAAATCGGTATCGTACGAGATACCGTTGACCGTAGCGTGTTCGTTGAATTGCCAGAAGATCCAGTCGCGCTCAATACGGGGGCGTTTTTGCTGCGTGTAGTGTGCTATCCACAAAGGGTACTCGTCAAAGTCCTCACCGAGATAGCGCTCATAGAAGTTCACGTAGGTATAGATCACCGGCTTTACTCCGTAATGCGTTTCGATCATGTTCAGAAACAGCTGTAGTTCCACCCGCATCACTTCGGGCTTGGCGCCATACAGTTGTTCAATGTCCACCACCGGCGGCAGGTCGCCGGGTTTTAGCTTTACGGTTTTGATAAAATTAAGAGCCTGCGCGGCGCCACTTTTTTTGCCAGGTAAAAATGATAGGCGCCCCGCGGAATGTGCAGCTCGCGGCATTTGTCCCAGTTGCGCTTGAAATATTTGTCCACTTTGGTGAGTCCTTCCGTGGCTTTGATAAAAGCAAAGTCGAGCCGGATGTCTTTGATCTGCATCGCTTTAACGGCAGCCCACGAAATGGTTCCCTGGTGGCGGCTGATGTCTATGCCGTGAACAGTATAACCCATGGGCACATCAACATTGAACCCATCGTACCGTACAAAGTCGGGCTTGTAGGAAAGATACACCTGGTAAAGCTGGTAGGCAATGTAGCCGGCAACCATCATCACCACCACGATCAAAAAGTACAACCATTGCTTTCGCCACTTCCGCTTTTTCTTTTTCGCCATTGCGTGATTCCCCTGCGTGGTTATTCCTTGATGAAAGAGGTTTTTGTTGTATTGCCTTTGTCATCTTTGATCATGAGAAAATAGACGCCGCTGGGCAACTGCGCCACGGGAATGTTCAGCCGGTTTTGACTGATGGCCGAAAATTGTTTCCGGTAAACAGAAATGCCCGCAGCATTGAGGATGCTTACTTCGGCAGATAAGATGTTGTCGGCGGCATCGAGGTGAATGTACAACAGGTTGGCAGCCGGGTTGGGATAGACAGCAAACCGGTTTTCACCATCACTCACGTCCACCATTGTAAGGCTTCCCGATTTTCGCGACACATTGTTTTTGCTGATGATGTATTGGGAAGGATCTATCAACACCGAATCGGGTGCAAAACCCAGCGGCAGCACCAGTTTGGTGATGTTTTTCTGAATGTTTACTGTAGTGGCAAATTGCTGCGTACCGCGGGCAAATACCAGCTGCAGCGGCAGGGCAAACAATTTGGTAGCCGCATCGCTCGTCGTTTCGGTGATCTGCAATTGTACATTCCCTCTTTTGTAACTCCACTGTACAAAAAACGAAGGATATCCTTTGCCATAAAACCATTGGTTGAAAAAATACGACAGGCTTTTGCCACTTACGGCTTCCATATTGCGCTGAAAATCCTGTGTACGGGCAAAGCGATAACGCAGCGCCGGGTCTTCGAGGTATTGGTTCATGCCTTTGAAAAAAATGGAATCCCCCAGCGTCCACCGCAGCATGCGCAGTAGCATTGCGCCTTTGTTATAGGTCAAGTTGCCGCTGAACAGCCGGTTGATGTCCATGGTGTCTTTCACCCAGACCGATCCTGCAGCATCGGCAGTCGCGGCTGCCATATCACGCGCCACCACGTCGGCCAGTTTTTCGGGATGCAGGTGTTCGTTGTAAAAAATATCTGCGAGATAAGTGGCAAAGCCTTCATTGAGCCAGATGTCCTGCCAACTGCCGCAGGTCACTTTGTCGCCATACCACTGGTGCGCCAGTTCATGCGCTGTCAGGTTTTCATCGGCATTGGTGATGAACGAATTGGTCTGGTGCTCCATCCCGCCGCCCCAGTCAAATTCCGTTTGTCCATAGCGTTCGTTCATAAACGGGTAAGGTCCAAAGTACTGGTCGTAGAGCTGCAGTGCGTTGTAAACAGTAGGGATATATTTTTGAAAATAATCGAGGTATTCGGGATATACGGTTGTAATCACCGGCAAGGTACCGGTTTGCAGTGGCAGTTCTTTGGTAAAACTTGTATAGTTGGTCACGGCAATTCCCAGCAGGTAAGTAGCAATGGGATAGCGGTGTTTGAAATGCGACGTTGCATTGGCATTGTTTGTCACGACTGCAGTCAATACGCCGTTAGCCGATGCGGAATAGATGGACGGATGGGTGATCAATATATCAAGGCTGTCTATTTTGTCATCGAGACCATTGCGGCAAGGCCACCAGTCGCGTGCGCCGTATGGCTCGCTCAGTGTCCAGATAACCGGCACATTGCCATAATGCGTTCGCTTCGTAAAACTGCCCAGTCCATTGTTGGCAGGCGTTCCGTGGTAGTAAATGGAGACAGAATCCCGGCTGCCGGCGGCTAACGTTTGGGGGAAAAACAAATGCAGCGTCTTGTCGGCAGGTTGCGAAAAAGCAATGTTCAACTGAGTGAAACCGGATGCTGTCAACCATCAGCAGGTTATCAAGGTCAAACACAATTTCATCGGCATTTTGCGATAAGGCAATGTAATGCGTTACGGCACCACTGATGTAATACACTGCAGGGTTGATGTTCCATTCACACCGGGCGTAATACGTTGTAAAGTTGACAGATGCCAGGGTATGGGTTTGGTTGTCGCCCAACAACTTATGAAATGCAGCTTTTTTCTCGCTTTCCGCTATGTTGACCGGGGAAACAGGGGGCTGCGCAAAAGAAACCGTTGCCAGCATCAGCAGCCAGGGTAGAAGAAACGGCTTCATCATAAATGCTTTGTTTGATTCACAAAAATACGCTGCAGGCCTGCGCAAAACACCTGGGTGAAAAGTAAAAAAGCTGGCAGCATTTATACCGTCATGGGCACGGAATGAATGGCATTGCTCATGTCTTTGATGAGAGCCGGATCTTTTTCGATGGCATTGCCCACAACTATTACATCTGCGCCCGCTTTGCAGTTGCGATATGCCTTTTCAGGATCGGTAATGCCGCCCCCTACAATGAGGGGAGCTTCGATGTGGCGCGCTACTTTTTCAATCATCATTTCGCCGATGGCACGCTTGGCGCCACTGCCGGCATCCATGTAAATGAGTTTCATGCCCAGCATTTCGCCAGCCATGGCCGTACACATTGCGATTTCGTTTTTATCGGCGGGGATGGGCGAGGCATTGGAAATATACGACACCGTAGTGGGTGCGCCACCGTCGATCACCATATAACCGGTGGGCATGATTTCGAGCCCGCTGTTTTTGACCGCCGGTGCGCTAATAACGTGCTGACCAATGAGCAATTCAGGATTTCGGCCCGAGATGAGTGACAGGTACAGCAACGCATCCGCGTATTTGCTGATTTGAGAAGGCGAGCCGGGAAACAACACAACGGGTATGTGACATAACGCTTTGATCTGCCGGATGCAATCGTCAAGGTGGTTGGAGATCACCAGACTGCCGCCTACAAATAAATAATCTACCTGCGCCTCAATGGCAAGTGAAACAAGACTGTCAGTTTTGGCTACATCAACTTTGTCAGGATCAATCAATACTGCAAATGATTTTCGTCCGAGCTTTTTCCGATCCTTAAACTGTTGATATAGTTGTTGCTTCATGCAGATAGATTGAAGATGCTTGCTGCAAAAATGCAAAAACTTTTTTACATCCTGCTGTATTTAGTGCTGCGATAGCTTCTCCATAATCCAACACCTGCTATTCATTTTACATTTATCCGGATGCAGACAGGGAGTGTCCGGAATCATTCCAACTGTCATTTTGTTCCCCATTTAGTTAACCAAAATCCCATTACTGTATAACTCTTTCAGAATCAACCTGCTCAATTTTTTAATCTTTATTTTATCGTTTCAATCTTTTTGAATGAAAAAAATGGCACAATTATGTGGAATAATTGTGCGTAATTAAAAATCGACATCATGACTTCTCTTACCATCCATACACCGGTTCCTGCTGCTGCAAATGCTGTACTGACCATGCCTGCCAATGTTAACTATGGCAAAAAAACCAACACCGGTAACAATTACATCAGTTATTCATCTGCTCCCAAAAACTGGTTTCAAGAAATCTTCTGCCCGGGCGTTTACGTTCGACTGGGAACTGAACATGAACGAACTGGAGTTTGAATAGCCACGCTGGCTGATCCGGTGAGTCAACAGTTCTTTTAATCTTTCGGCATCGTGTGGTTTGTCAATTTATCTTTGCAGCAATGCAGATAAATTGTACTGATAAAGAACTTTTTATTTTTAAAAAAATAGCCGCCGCTGCACAAACGCTTCAATATCCTGCCTACCTCATTGGCGGGTTTGTTAGAGACAAAATCATTGACCGGGCATCAAAAGATGCAGACATCGTTTGTATCGGTGATGGCATACAGCTGGCACAGCAAACCGCTGAACGGTTTCATCCTAAACCAACAGTCGCATTTTTCAAAAATTTTGGTACCGCGCAAATCAAAATCGACAATTTCGAAGTAGAATTTGTTGGTGCGCGTAAAGAAAGTTACCGCGCCGAGAGCCGCAATCCCGATGTGCTTCCCGGCACACTCAGAAGATGACCAAAACCGCCGCGATTTCACCATCAATGCATTGGCCATTCAGTCTCAACAAAGAAGATTACGGTGAACTGATCGATCCTTTCAACGGGCTGCAAGATATTGCTCAAAAAATTATCCGCACTCCACTTGATCCTCTCATAACTTTTTCCGACGACCCCTGCGCATGATGCGCGCTATCCGTTTTGCATCGCAATTACAGTTTGCCATCGAAGAAAAAACGTATGCCGCTATTCGCGAAAGTGCACACTCGCATCCGCATTATTTCGCAGGAGCGCATTACCGATGAGCTGAATAAAATAATGTTGAGCGCCCAGCCTTCCGTTGGTTTGGAGTCTGTTATATGATAGCGGTTTGTTACAAAGTATTTTTCCACAAATGGCAGATTTGCAGGGTGCCGAAAATATTGACTGGCTGGGACATAAAGATAACTTTTACCATACTTTACAGGTAATAGATAATGTTGCCGCAAAAAGCAACGATTTGTGGTTGCGATGGGCGGCTTTCATGCACGACATTGGAAAGCCTGCCACCAAAGGGTTTGAGGAAGGTCATGGCTTTACATTTCACGGGCATGAAGTAGTGGGCGCGCGCATGGTTCCCAAACTGTTTGCCAGGCTGAAACTGCCCCTGAGTGAAAATATGAAATTTGTGCAAAAGCTGGTGTTACTCCATTTACGTCCCATCAGCTTTAACAAAAGAGAACATTACAGATAGCGCTGTCCGGCGCTTGTTATTTGATGCCGGGAAGAATTGGATAAACTGATGATTCTTTGCGAAGCAGACATCACTACAAAAAATAAATTCAAAGCAAAGCGCTTCTTGCAAAATTTTGAAATGGTTCGCGAGCGGCTTGTAGCGAAGTGGAGAACAAGATGACAGTGCGCAACTGGCAGCCGCCCAATTACCGGCGAACTGATTATGCAGACCTTTGCCTTACCGCCAGGGCGAAAAGTGGGGAAGATTAAAGATGCCATTCGCGAAGCCATATTAGATGGTGAATTCACCAACCAATACGAAGCAGCTTATGGGTTTATGCTGCAAAAAGCCGCCGAACTGGGTTTGCAGCCTGTTGCCATTTCTGGATAAGGGCGGCAATAATCAATATTTTTCAAATTCTTACTTATATAAGTCAATCAACTTTTTACCTCATTGCATACACATTTTATATTGGCGTGTGTGAGTTGGCGGGCTTTGCACAGGTAAATTCATACTTAATTTTGTATATTATATTCCCCTATTTTTGCCATCCTCAAAAATTTCTATTGTTGTATGTCAGTTATTCAACGAATTCGTGATAAAGGTGCGTGGATAGTGTTTGCCATTATTGCTCTTGCCCTCATTGCTTTTATATTGCAGGATTCTTCGTTACGGAGAGGCAATGTATTTTCCAATACCAACACTATCGGTACTATCAACGGCGAAAAAATAGACCGTACTGATTTCCAGAGCAACCTCAGCTTTATTTGAAAACATGACCAAACAGCGCGGACAGGAAATGCAGCCCGGCATGTTAAACGGTCAGGTTTGGAACTACATGGTTCAGCAAACATTATTGAAACAGGAAGAACAAAAATTAGGGCTTGCATTTACCTCCCGCGAACTTGCAGATGTGTTGTTTGGCGACAACCCACCCCAATGGATGCAGCAGCAATTTTCTGATCCTAAAACCGGTATTTGATGCCAATGCTGCCCGCCAGCAGTTTGCACAGATTAAAAAAAATGCAAACGACCCACGGGTTCAGGAAATACAAAAACAATTTATCGATCCTACCATACAGCAGGCTATGTTTAGCAAATATGCAGCGCTGGTTAGCGAAGCCACTTACGTGCCCCGATGGATGGCTGAAAAATTAAATGCTGATAACAATTCGGTAGCCAAAGCATCGTATGTAATGGTGCCCTATACAACAATCAGCGATAGTGCCGTAAAAGTTAGCGGATGATGACATTAACGCGTTTGCAAAAAAACACAAGAGCAGTTTACACGTGAGGAAGAAAGCCGCACGGTTCAATATGTAACTTTCAGCGAAACACCAACCGCAGCCGATTCTGCCGCCGTACGGGAATGCGCTGGTAGAACATAAAACCTGCCTTCTGCAACTTCCAACGACATTGCATCGTTTGTAGTATCTAAAAACAGCGATATACCATACAATGATGGCTATCATCACAAAAAATAATTTTAAAGATACTTACGCCGATACCTTAATGCAATTGCCTCCGGGTCAGGTGTACGGACCGTATGTGGACAATGGAGAATACGTGCTGGCAAAAATAGTTGGAAAACGCACAGTGCCCGATTCCGCAAAAGTTCGCCACATCTTAATTAAAACGCAAGATCAGGGGAAAGATGTTTTACCCGACAGTATTGCGAAAAGAAGGATTGATAGCATTGCAGCAGCCATTCAGGGTGGTGCTTCGATTTCGATTCGATGGTGATCAGATATAGTGATGACCCGGGCAGCAAATCACCGGCGGTGTATATGACTTTCCTTATTCGCAGTTTAATGGCATTAGTAAAGAGTTTGCCGAAACAGCTTTTTATAGCCCCGTAGGTACTAGAAAAGTGGTAAAAGTTGCCAACAGCAGATATGCAGGATATCACTACATAGAAGTGTTGAACCAGAAAAATATGCAGGAGGCTTACAACATTGCTTACATTGCAAAACCTATTAATGCCAGCAACGAAACCATAAACAATGCAAGCGCAGCAGCTTCGCAATTTGCATCAAACAGCAAAGACCAAAAACAGTTTGAGGCAAACGCAAAAAAAATGAAACTCGTTCCCGTTAGTTCGCAGGAAATTCATAAAGCCGATTATTCTTTAGGTGTAACGGGTGGTGAAAACCGTGAGTTCATCAAATGGATTTTCAATAATGATGTAGGTGATATTTCTGATCCTTATGAAGTAGGCGATCAATATGTAGTGGCTATAATTACTTCGGCAGAAAAAGCAGGATTGCCATCGGCACATGCCCTTCGTCCCGAAATTGAAAGCGTTGTTCGGAATGAGAAGAAAGCGCAGATCATAATCAAAACAAAAATAAAAGGTTCAACACTTGATGAAGTCGCCAAAAATGCCGGCACTGGTGTTCAGCAGGCAGATAGCATTTCATTTCAATCGCCCGCCATTCCAAATGTTGGGTTCGAGCCCAAAGTTTTAGGTGCAAGTTTTAATAAAAGCCTGACCACCAAAATGAGCGACCCAATTGCAGGTAATTCAGGTGTGTTTGTTTTAAAAAGCAATGGTGTAGCCGCGCTTGCCTCATCGGGTGTATCGGTTGAACAGGTGCAGGAAAATTTAAAACAAATGTTGCAACGCCAGCAAGGCAATGGAGGTGTGTTTGATGCCTTGCGTAAAAGTGCTACCATTTCCGATAACCGATCTGATTTTTATTAACTTACTTAACCTGTATTTTATGATTAATAAAAAAACAGGCAGAAGAGCATTTATAACGGCTGCTGCAACATTGAGTGCAGCAGCCGTTGTACATTCTATGCCATTTACAAACAACAATAAAGACATGAAAAAACCATTAATTCATCATGCAATTTTCTGGCTTAAACAAGCCGGATTCGGTTGCCGACCGGGATAAACTAGCTGAAGGTGTTAAAACCCTGGCAGGTATAAAAAAAATCAAAACATTATATGTGGGTATAGTTGCCAACACCGAAAAGCGCGATGTTGTAGATGCTTCGTGGGGAGTATCAGAAATTATGTTTTTTGATAACCTGGAGGATCAGGCTTCCTATCAGTCTGACCCCATTCACCAGGATTTTATAAAAAATTACAGCCATTTGTGGGCAAAGGTTATCGTATATGATGCTATGACTGTGTAACTTATCTGCATTTCAAAATAAACACTGCAATTGATAACTGTAACAAGTTGTCAGTTGCAGTTTTTACATATACCATTCACCAAAACATCCATATTGCTGCCTGTAAAACCATTGGGTAATTTTACATTTGGGATGACAACGTTTTGCAGGCAAAAAGTAACTCCGCAATTATCGCATATAAAATGAATGTGATTATCATGATGATGCCCCTGCTTGCAATCGTTCTGGCATAAAGCATATCTAACTACATTATCAACCGAAGGAATGGTATGAATAATCCCTGATTTTTGAAAGGTTTGCAGAGTACGGTAAATGGTAACGCGGTCGAATTGCTCCCCTGTTCTTTTTTCAATATTTGAATGTTCAAGCGCACCATTGGCTTTGGAGAAACAACTGCAGAATGGCTTTCCGGCTCTCGGTTGAACTCAACCCACTTTTCTTTAAAAGCTCTCCTACTGTCATACTCAATTGGTTGAAGAATTGAAATTGCTTCCCGAAAAATTGGAACGCGTTTCCTGCAATAAAAGTGCAATATCCTGTTCCAGTTGTTTTAATTCACCCGCTTTTAAACCATCGTAAATTTGCCCGCGCAGGTTGCCGTTTTTATCTACCAAAGCCAGAAACTGGGTATGCAAAAACTGGTCGTTGATATTCACAACTGCATTTTTTGGATCGTCGAGTAAATAACTGTCGCGTGCCTGTTTATATAAGCTATCTTTTCTGCCGGTAAGAAATATCCATTTGTGCGTATCTACATTCATTTTCTTCGCGTATGCCAGTAAAGTGGCAGCCGAATCAATTTCGGGGTCTGAGGTATGCGATACTATCAAAAAGTCAGGATTATCCTTAAATTCATCATACACCTTTTTTAAATTCCCATTCATTCGCGGGCAAATTCCTTTGCAGGTTGTAAAAAAGTAATTCACCACGCAAACTTTTCCTTCCATATCCTTTTGGGTAAAAACTGTATTATTTTCAGTTGTAAAAGTAAATGGTTGTACTGTGGCTGAAAGCTGGGGCAGTCGTGGTTTCCAATTATCGGTTCCCCAAAAAACAAAACAAAAAAATAAGAGAACCAGAACTATAAAAAAACCACCATAAAGAAGTAATTTCTTCCTTTTCATATCTCAAAATTACAACAGGAATGTGGGGAACAAATGAATGTAACATTCTGTTATAAAATTTTGCAACATAGTTGCATATATAAGAAACCTCCCTAATTTTGTGGCTATGCGATTTAAAGTGAATTGGGATGGTTTGGGTATATCAGCTTCTCTTGCCTGCGCTATTCATTGCGCCTTGCTTCCGTTATTCATCACCAGTTTACCCATTTTTGGCATCAATATTATTGACAACAATAATTTTGAAATTGGAATGATTGCTTTTGCTGCTGCGGTTGGGTTTTATTCGCTGTATCACGGTTATCGTAAACATCACCATTTACTAATGCCGGTAGCACTTTTTTTTGTTGGAATATTGTTTTTGATAGCTAAACAGGTATGGCACGAAAAACAGTTTTGGTTATTACCACCCGCCGTTTTGTTTATTGTTGGGGCTCACTTTTTAAATTTCAGGTATTGCAAAAAAGCCAACCATTGCCACGCAAACGATTGTAACCATTAACTTATAATCGCCGTTGCCATATCATTTTCTTACATGCCCAACAATTACTTCCGGTTTAAACAATTTACAATTCACCAGGACGAATGTGCCATGAAAGTTTGTACCGATTCCTGTTTGTTTGGCGCATGGGCAGCACGTACCAACGTTACGGAGGCAGATTGCCTGCCAGAACGGTATTGGATATTGGTGCCGGCACTGGCTTGCTGAGCCTGCAACTGGCGCAACAATTACCAACCGCCCGCATAGATGCGATTGAAATTGAAGAGCGGCAACAGTGCAGGCTGCCGGCAATTTTGCCCAATCTCCCTGGCGAGACCGGTTAGTGCATACCATACGCGGCTGCAGGATTTTTGTCCCGAAAAAACCTACGACTTTATCATTAGCAATCCGCCGTTTTATAGTAACGATCTCACAAGTAGGGACCTATCGCGGAATGTTGCACACCACCACACAGAACTCACCTTTCCCGAATTGATACAAAGCATCGAAAAATGGTTATCGCCCGGTGGCAGTGTAGCTGTGTTGCTACCTTTTCAACGAACAAATGAATTTGTACAGATGGCGTTGTCTGCACATTTGTTTTTGGTAAACAAAACAACTGTTCGGCAAACCCCGCAGCACGCTCCCTTCCGGTCTATGCTGTTGTTTGGAAAATCCAACGCCGATACTACAGAAGATGATATGTGCATCAAAACGGAAGGCAATGCCTATTCAGATGTCTTTATAAATTTGTTGACAGAGTATTATCTCTATTTGTAAATATGCACTCAGTGCGCAGCATAATCTGTAAGGTATTGATACCGGTCGGTCAATCTTCCATTTTTTAATATGGTCGCCCGGTCTAGCACGATGCTTCCCCCCGTTACCAGGTTGTCGAGAATGTATTTGATAAGCTGATCGCCAAAATATTCGCTGGCATCACAGGGCAATTCGTTGGGCAGGTTGCCCACAGCCATCATGTCCACACCATTGGGCAGGTAAGGTGCTGTTTTCTGCATGGTAAGTTTGTTTACCCCATACACCGGGTCTTCAATGGTAGCGTCGCCAAGGTTGCAGGGAATGCTGCCAAACGCATCATCGGTAATGTCGGCAATGGTCTGTATCCGGAAACCAGCCTGTTGCATCCGCTCCGGTTCAAACAACCTGGGCATCGAAGCATCCCAGTAAATGCCATTGATCAGCACATCGGTGTGGGCACAATATCCATCAAACAAACATTCGTACGCTTGCGGATGCGCGTGAAAATCGTCGCGGCTATAGGTGCGTTTGTCTTTGTGGGTATACAATTCGGCGCCTTTCAGGTGAACATACACAGGATACTGAAATGGCTTTTGGAGGTACTCTTCGGCCTCCACCTGCTGAATGTCCATCAGGTTCATGACTTCCAGCACGCCATGTGCCACGCGCCCGCTGCCGGTGACGGCTATTTTCAGGTTGGGAAGCTGCAGCCCGAAATAACTGCGGATAAGCTGGCGATAATCTTTGTTTTGATAAACGCGGCTTAATGCATAGGCACCGGTGCGGTTTCCATACGCAAGCATGCCGTTGTGCGCGCCAACCACGCCGGCAAAAAAGCCAAACCCGATGATGCGCTGCCCGTCTTCGTGTTCCAGGCATTCGTAGTCTATCAGGGTAATGCCTTTGTCTATCAACGCATGCATCAGCGGTTGGTTGTGTGGCTGCTCTTTTTTGGTATGGGAAAAAAACAGGTAGGTTTTTGCCGGAACCAGGTCTTTTACCGGCACTTCCTTGATGCCAAGCAATACATCGCAGTCAGTGAGGTCTTCCGACAACAGGGCGCCTGCTTTCTGGTATTGCCGGTCGCTGAAACAGCGCTTTTCAGATGGTTGCACGATGATGCGCATTCCTTGCCGGTGCTTCAATAGCCAACGGCAGTGCGATGGGGTGAGCGCTACACGGTTATCGGCAGGTATTTTTCCTTCCCTGATGAGTCCGATGGTAAACATAAAGGCTATTTAGCAGCAAGGTAAGCCTTACATGGGCTTACCTTGCTGCAGTAACCGGAAAAGTATCCTCAATAATTAGTTGTGCATGTTGTTCAATATTGCCTGGAAATTCTGTTTGATGCTTTTTTCTTCCGGCGTCAGGTCGGCGTCGCGCAGGGGAACGATTTCGGAAGAATCCTGCATCATGTTGAAGAAGCGGTTGCCGTAAGTAGTATCGTATAGTTTATACGTCAGGTCCTGTACAAAATGTTTGTCCTGCACGGGTGCGCGCAGCGGGTCGGGTTTCCAGTAGCAATAGCTCCACGTTCTCGGATCGGTGGGGTTGGTGCTGCGCAGATAAGGGAAAAACGATTTGGAATCCAGAATCCCGGCTGTCGCCAGCTTCGCAGCAGAAATACCGGCAATATCGGTAACGGTTTTAAAGATATCGCTGAAGTCGATGATGGACGGTTGTACGGAGCCCGCGGCCTTGGCATTTTGCGGACTATAAATCACCATGGGCACGTGTACACCATAATCGTTGCTGTGGTTTTTGCCACCTTGTATGGTGCGGCCTTTGTATTGCGAGGTAATGCTCTCGGGACTTCCATTGTCTCCGCAGAAAAGGATGTAGGTATTGTTTGCCAATCCGGACGACTGCACTTTGCGAATTACATCACCAATCTTTTTATCCATGTAGCTGACCATAGAAGGAAAGTATTTGGGATTGCTGACGGTGTTGCCGGGCTGAAAGCTCGCATATTCAGGGTCGTCGGGCGTTGGCTGAAATGGCCAATGGCACAGGCTGGGAGCATAATAAATAAAAAACGGCTTTGTTTTGTTGCTGTCGATGTATTTGCTGATGTAGTCCACAAACATGTCATCGGCATATTTGTCTTTCGTTACCGAATCGGGCAGGTAAGCGCCGTTTTGGTACAGGGATGGACTTTTGTAACGGTGTGCATCATCGTTTCCTTTTTCGTTGTTGAACGGGTAGTGCAGCAGGTATTGGTCAAAACCCATTCGTTTTGCCGAAGCGTCTCCCCCACCCAGTTGCCATTTGCCCACAGCACAGGTGGCATAACCGGCATCCTGCAGGTAATTGACAAAGGTATTTACCGTGGTATCATACGCACTCCAGTCGCGGTAGTTGCGAAAGCCATATTTGCCGCTCAGCAGTTCGACGCGGGAAGGGCAACAATTGGGGGTAGCAAAACAATGAGACATTTGAATGCCGCGGCTCGCCAACAAATTCAGGTTGGGTGTCTGGTAAGATTGACCACCCGAATAAGTAGGTATTTCATAGCCGATATCGTCACCCAGAATAACGATGACATTGGGTTGCGACCTTACTTTGGAAGCCAGGGATGCATTGTACATCGCGTTATCGTCCGGTGAAGTTTCTTTGAAATCTGCCCGCTTGGAGCAGCTGCCCGCTACAATCAAACACAGGAGAAAAATTGCGCCGAAGGACAGCTGTGGCATCAGGAATTTGGGTTTCATAACAGTTGTTTGGATATTTGATTTAAGGCTACAAATTATCATTTGAATATCAAACCAACAAATTAAATCTCTTTTTTAACTGTCCTCAACTTCCTGTTAACACAAGTGTGGGTTCTTGTATCCTGCCTGAATGAGTTGAACGCATGCTGCAATTAATGATTAATTTTGCTGGCGCAAACCACGTGAAGCAAAGAATGGGAATGAACTATTTTGAATTGTACCAGATGCCTGTATCACTGACAACCGATAAGGCAACATTAAAGAAAACTTTTTACGAACTGAGCCGCCGCTACCATCCCGATTTTTTTACCGGCGCCCCGCAGGAAGAGCAGGCTGCGGTATTGGACATGTCTTCGATGGTGAACAAAGGTTTTAAAGTATTGCAGAACGACGACGAAACCATCAAGTATGTATTGCAGTTAAAGGGATTGCTGGTGGAAGAAGAAAAGTATGAATTGCCCCCGGATTTTTTAATGGAGATGCTGGAACTGAGCGAACAAATGATGGAAGCAAGAATGGAAGGCGACGAAGCAGCAATGGCAGCCGTACAACAACAAATTGAGAATGTACAAACTGAAATTTATGAGCCTGTTAAAGGGATTGTTGAGCATTATAAAGAAGGTATTACTACCGAAAAAGAGTTGCTGCAGGTAAAAGAATATTATTATAAGAAAAAATACCTGACGCGGATTTTGGCTGGAATGAACTGATACACTAATATTGCAGCCCTTACAAAAAGGAATGCCCAGATGGCGGAATTGGTAGACGCGCCAGACTCAAAATCTGGTTTTCGCAAGAAAGTGCAGGTTCGATTCCTGTTCTGGGCACACAGCCACCTCTCAGAGGTGGTTTTTTTATGCCCGGAAATGCAGGCTGGATACTGCTTTCAGCTAAATGGTAGTTGGGAATGCGAAATCATGTGTGTTAATCCATTTGTGATTGCGCCTACTGATTTACCACCGAAGCACTCATGATGCGCACCATGATGCTGTCGGCTCTTTTGGGCAGGCGATACCGCAATTTGAAATCTGCACTGCTGTTGGGACTGATGTACCCCTTCAAAACATCTTCGTGTTCTTCCACCAGTTTACCTTTATCATCATAGCTCAACAACTGCAGGCGCACATCGCCATAGCTGATCACGGTGGCTTTGTTGGCAACGTATCCACGCACCACCGTGCTTCCGAAAAAATTTTTCTTACTATCTGCCTGCACGTACAGGAAAGACAGTGGGTTGTCTCTCTCTTGTTTTGCCAGTAGTTCTTTCCGGCTGTCGTATTGTTGGCTGTCATCTTCGTTCATGCCATTGCTGCAGGCACCCAACTGACAACCAAGTATAAGCGCGAGCACCCAAATATGTATCGTGCGAAGTATCATACAGTCATGTTGCAATGAACAAACGATGCGGGACATACATTCATTTTAGCCGAGCACAATAAATTGGTTGCCATCAGGCTTCCTGCCCCATCCAGACGGCACCGCCAATGCTGCTGCGGGCGGCGCCCGTAACGCTTTGCAGCACCGTGTTTTCCTCACGCCAGCGCAGCAAACCCAGCAGCGCCATAATGAGCGCTTCCTTATAGTCAATGATGTGTGCCGCCGGCACTTCAACCGAGAAACCAATGCGTGACAATGCTTCCTGTAATTGACTGATCAAAAATGCATTGTGGGCGCCGCCGCCCGTCACGTACAGGACTTTTTTGTCGATACCAAACCGCCAGTCCAGCTGCTGCACTGCCGTGAATACCTGTGTTACAATGTGTTCGGCATAAGTGCGCAATGCATCAGTAGTATCTATGTGCGCATAGCTTTCGATAATGGGCAATACTGTTTGAGAACCAAAGCTGTTATCCAGCGATTTGGGAAAAGGCTGATGATAATACTCCAGTGCGTTCAGGTGTTCCAGCAGTCCATCGTGTACGGTACCGCTTGCGGCAAGGGTGCCCGCTTCATCAAACGCCATGTCTTTTTTTGCTACCAGCAGGTTCATCACTTTATTGGCGGGCAGATATCGAACGCCACATAGTCTTCCTCTTTTTTGCACGTAATGTTGGCGATGCCGCCGATGTTCAGCAGCAGGTTGTGGCCGGGAAACAACAGCTTTTCACCTATTGGCACAATGGGCGCTCCTTGTCCGCCCAGGGCTACATCCATCGTACGCAGGTCGCTCACTACGTTGATGCCCGTAATGGCGGCAATGGTGGCACCGCATCCAAGCTGTGCTGTAAAACCGTTTTGCGGGGCATGAAACACCGTATGCCCATGCGAGCCAATGAGCTGCACCTGGTGAAAGAGATTGTGCGACTGAACAAACTGGTTTACCTGCTCGCCGATGTATTTTCCAAAAGCGCTGTGCAGCTGCAGGTAATCGTAAGCGGAAATGCCGGTTGCCTGCTGCAACTGCCGCCGCCATTCGCTGCTGTATTCATACGTTTGCGCCGCTACTATCTCGTAGCTCCATGCGCCGCGGTTTTCTTCAAACGTTACAAACGCCACATCCAGCCCGTCGAGCGAAGAACCGCTCATTACACCGATCGCCCTGTACACCATAAAATTTCGATTGATTTACTTCGCAAAGTAATTGCATATCCGGATAGCTTTTCCCGACAAATTCAAAATACCGTTGCCCTTTTCCCATTACTTTCGCGCATGAAATCTGCTTTGGTAAAGCTCAACCTCGCCATTTTTCTCTGGGGCTTCACAGGCGTGCTGGGTCGCGTCATTACGCTTAACGAAGGGTTGCTGGTGTGGTGGCGGCTCCTCATTACCACCATTACCGTTTGGACGCTTAGTTTTCTGGCAAAACGCGATCGCCGCATTGCCCGCAGGGATGCATTAAAAATTGGCGCCATCGGGGCTGTGCTGGCAATGCACTGGCTATGTTTTTACGGCAGCATCAAGTACGCCAACGTATCGGTAGCGCTCACGTGTATGTCCACCACCGGCTTGTTCACCGCCCTGCTCGAACCCATTTTCTTCAGGCGGCGCGTGAGTTTGTTTGAAGTGCTGCTCGGGCTGATGGCACTGGCAGGCATTGCGCTCATTTATGTGTCGAACCTTCGTTTTTCTACCGGCATTTATATCGGTTTGTTGTCGGCTTTGCTGGTGGTGCTGGTGTCTATCCTTAACAAAAGTGTGGTGGAAGGTTATGAACCGCGAACCATGACGTTGTACCAGCTGACAGGAGCATTTGTGTTTCTCAGCGCCCTCATGCCGCTTTACAATTTCCTGTTTCCTGCCCCATCGCTGTTGCCTTCGGGTTCCGACTGGCTGTGGCTGCTCATTTTGAGTTGGGTATGCACCGTGTTTACCTATGGCTTGTACCTTGAAGCGTTGAAAAAAGTGAGTGCGTTTACCATGAACCTCACCACTACGCTTGAGCCGGTATATGGCATCATCCTCGCGTTTTTGATTTACCACGAAAACAAAGACTTTGGCTTTACTTTTTACATTGGCTTTTTCCTCATCATCGCAGCGGTATTGATCCAGTTGCTCAAAACAGTAAAGGAAAACCGGCGAACCGAAACCGTGGTGCCACTGGAGTTGTAGGAAGTGGTCTTCGATGAGTGCAAAGCGGGTACCTTTATGCTGATGCTTTACGGTTAACGAGGCTGACACCAAAACCGTTCGCCTGCGTGCCGTATTCATTTCACAACTTTTGATAAGCGAAGCCGGCGATTTTGTACTTTGATTTTCCAATCCGCTTCTGATTGAAGACCAGACCCATTTGGCGTCCATTGATTCATCACTTTACATAGATAAGATGAGAAAAATATCAGTAGTATGTTTCGCAATGTTATTCATTTGCCTGCGCGGTTCATCCCAATTTTCCTTTCACGTTTTTCCATTAGCAGTTCATGGCGACATTTATAGTGATACCGTATTGAACACCCAAACTCTTTTGAAAAAAGCAGGAATCAAACAAGTAACTGCGCATCAAACAGCATCCGGAAACAAGAGAAACATTGCTAACAAAATCGTGCACCTAAACAACGACGGTAATATTGAAAACGCGACGGTTTGTTTGGCAATTGATCAGAACACCAAGTCTTTCCTGTGTATAAACGATACGATTATCTATGATGATTTGAGTAGAATAAGCAAGGTTACAACTTCAGATAATAAAAGTAACAAATACCCGCATTCGCAACGAATATACCCGGACGGTTTGGGTATCGATAAATCCTATACTGAAGTAGCAGATGATTCACTCATGATATATCATTTGTACAATAACAGCGGACAGTTGGTGAACCTGAGGAAAGTATTGCAGGGGAAAGAAATTGAAAACACTTCATTTTATTATCATTCCGACGGCTTATTGGACAGCACATACAACCCGGCTTTTGGAACTTTTGTTTTTAAAAGAAAGAAACAAGGCAATGACAAGCTCATTGAAATGACAAACTTTGTAGCAACCTATCGCTGGCTTTACAATTCTGCAGGGCAATGCCTACATAGCATGTATATTTTAAAAGAGCGACCAGACTTAATCAGAAAACCTGGATATAATGGTGATTGTAAAACTGAATTCCAATATGATTACAATGCGAATGGAACGCTATCTAAAGTAACTACGAAAAGCTTCCAGGCACCTGACTTCGTTATTTATTATTCCTACCTGTAGTGTATAGAAAGAAACGTATCAGGCAAGTGCAAGTTGCTTCTATGTGAACGAACGCCCTACAAAACAATTTGTGCAGGCAGGGCAGTCAACGCTCTCATCAACAGCGGTCTTCCCACTTGCCTTGGGCATTGAAATGACTAAGTTTTTATTTCACATTTTTTGCAAAACGTGATTGCGACCGGCAACACGATTGTGAAACATCGTGTTCAGCATACCAGCCGCAAAAACGGTACATACCCGTACCAAATATTTTTTTGCGTGATTGCAACGAAGATAAGTGCAGGAAAACGTTTGGGTATCCATAATGATTCAGAAGCCAAATTTTGACCCGGCTACCAACCTTCTCTCAAAAACGATTTTGATAAATTGGCTGGTATGTTCTACGACTACTAACTCACTGATGTGGAATGGCTCTCCACTACGCTGCACCGGTACAAATCTCTCAATGTAACGGGTAGCATTCAATCACTAAAGAATTTGACATCGATAGTTTAGCCCCACCATCCCCCAAAGCGGAAACAAGGCGAAAAAAGATGGATTGAGGAATGATAATGTATTTCCCAAAAACAATTTGATCTATATTGCGTCAAACTAATTCTTTACTTTTTTAATTACGATTGCTTACTACTAAAATTAATTTCAATGAATGAGAATGTTAACAAAAGCGCATTGTTCAACGGAAGCTGCTTTGCACTCATCACCACAGCTTTTACATTTTCTATCCGCGCGGGCATTCTGCCGCAATTGGGACAAAGCTTTGGTCTCTCTGCCGAACAACTCGGATTCATCAACTCGATGTGGTTTTTGGGCTTCCCGATTTCTATGATCCTGGGCGGTTTGTTTTATCATACCATTGGTCCTAAAACCATCATGTCGTTTGCCTTTGTGTGCCATACCATCGGCATCCTGTCTACTATTTTTGCCGGCGGTTATACAACCTTATTAATCTCTACCCTTTTTATTGGCGTTGGAAACGGCTGTACCGAAGCGGCTTGTAACCCCATGATTGCTGACATGTATTCGGGCGTGAAGATGCAAAAGATGCTGGGGCGGTTTCACATGTGGTTTCCCGGCGGTATACTGGTAGGCTCGCTGATCTCTTATTTCATGACTAAATTAGGAGCCAGCTGGCAGGCACAAATGTGGGTTACGCTGATACCAACCATTGTATACGCTGTTTTATTTTTTGGGAAAACGTTTCCGAAAGCGCAGGTTGCCGAGGCAACTTCTTTCCGCGAAAATTTCAAAGCCATGCTTACCCCGGTTTACATATTCCTGTTTTGCTGCATGGCGCTTACGGCTATTTCAGAGTTTGGTCCCAGCCAATGGGTAAGTATTGTTTTAGGAGCCAGCGGCGCCAATGGCATGCTTATTCTGGCGCTCACAAATGGTATCTCTTCGGTGGGCAGGTTTTTTGCCGGACCGGTAGTAGGTCGTTTGGGGCAAACCGGCGTGTTGCTGATGGGAGCTATTCTTGCCACGATAGGCATTTACTTATTCAGCACCGTAACCGGACCGATGGCGTATGTAGCCGCCATTGTGTATGCACTTGGTATTTGTTACTTCTGGCCGGTTATGATTGGTTCGGTAGCGCACCGGGTACCGCGCAGCAGTGCGCTGGGCATGTCGCTTGTGGGTGGCGTAGGGATGTTTTCAACCTCTATCTTTCAACCTATCATTGGCGGCTGGATTGATACTGCCCGCGCAACCAACGCTGCAAGAGGGCTTACCGGAAATGCACTGGAACTGGCAACCGGGCAACAATCGTTATTAAAAATGATGACCTTTCCTGCCATATTGATTGTATTGTTTATCATCTTCTTTATCTGGCAAAAAAATGCCAAGGAAGCCACTACAGAAAGTGATATGACGATGGCTGTTCATTAATCAATAGTCAATCAAACAAAAAATAAACAAAGCCGTTTTGAAGGGTGAATTGAACATCATCTTTCCAAACGGCTTTTGTTTTTCAGAACTTTGTAAACAAACATGATAAAGCACATACTTGAAACAGGAAATGACGAGTGGAAAGTCATATTGCTTGAACCATAAACAAACGCTTGTAAGGGTAAAGTCTTTCATGGAAAAGCATGAGGTATTGATACAGCAATAAATTGTTAACCGAATGCTTTGTTTTTTACACCCAACAACAAAATAATTGCAGGAAATGCAGGTGTAGCTGTAATTGTATTGATAAACGACTTTCAAATTTTTTTTCGAATGACCTTTTTATTTTGAGAATATGGACGCTGCAACCAAAACTCAACAAGTTATTGGGAGCAAAACAATAAGCAGTATCGTACTTTCATTGACAAATTGGAACCTAAATGCCTTCATTGATCAAACTTTTCCTTACTCAGTATTTTATAGTTATTTTCCACTCCGGATTTTCAATACAAGCTTTGTTTTGGCAAACATAACCCGGCTTCCCTGACAACACAAAGCCCTGGGTGGCTAATGTTTTTGCACCTAAATAATCGGCAGAAAAGACATGGACAAAATCGAATGATCGACAAAACAAAAATGACAACTCAGCAATTTGATATCGATCTCAGCATGACAAGCATTTATTAACTGAAACCAATTTTTAAAAAATAAACCATGGCACTTATCAATCCGCACATCAATTTCAACGGAAATGCCGAAGAAGCATTCAATTTTTACAAATCAGTATTTGGCGGAGAGTTCGCAAAGATTATGCGTTTCAAAGACATGGCAAGCCCTGAATTTCCGGTAGCAGAAAAAGAGGCAAATAAAATCATGCACATTGCTTTGCCGATTGGCAAAAATATTTTGATGGCCAATGATGTTCCTGAATTTATGGGACAAACAAATGAAAATGAAAACAGGAGTAAAATTTCAATCAGTGCAGAAAGCAAAGAAGAAGCCGACAAATTATTCAACGGACTTTCAGCAGGTGGAGAAATTGAAATGCCCATTACTGACAGTCCCTGGGGTTCATATTTTGGTATGTTCCGAGACAAATATGGCATTGAATGGATGGTGGACTTTGACCCGAATTACCGGGGGCAAATGTAAGCAGCGTAAAGATTTCGTTACAACCAGCAAACACCTACACCATTAGCAGTTTCGCATTTTTTGCAGCCGTCCTACCAATTCGTGCTATTGCATGTGCTTTTTGCCCACAAACAGACCTTTTGGAAACAATCCGGCTTACCTTGCCGTTTTGCAAGCATGAAAGTACAATACCGGAAAATCGAATTGCCGTTTCAATATCCCTTCACCATTTCGGGCGGGCGCACCAAAACACACCAGCCTTCGCTGCTCGTTGCGCTGTCGCTCGGCAACCTCACCGGTTTTGGCGAAGCCCCGGCCATCAGCTATTACAACATCAGCATAGAAGAAATGATCGAAGACATCGAGCGTAAAAAGACCATGATCGAAAAGTTTGCCCTCACCGAAGTGGAACGCTACTGGCATTACCTGCATCACCTGTTGCCCAACAATCCGTTTTTGGTATGCGCGCTCGACATTGCGTGCTGGGATTTGATGGGCAAAATGAAACGGCAGCCGCTGTACCAATTATGGGCTACCGAATGGAACAACACGCCCCTCACCGATTATACCATCGGCATTGGATACGATGGAGAAAATGGTGGAAAAAATGAAAGCGCACCCTGCACCCATTTACAAAATAAAACTGGGGCAGCCGAACGATATAGAGATCGTAACGGAACTGCGCCAACACACCGATGCCGTATTTCGCGTGGATGCCAATGCGGGCTGGACGCTGGCAGAAGCGCTGGATAAAATTCCTGCCCTGCAACAGTTGGGCGTGGAACTGGTTGAGCAACCCTTATCCAAAGACGCATGGCAAGACATGAAAACGCTGTATGAACAATCGCCGCTGCCGCTCTTCGCCGATGAAAGCTGCGTAAAGGAAAGCGATGTAGATGCCTGCGCAGGCCATTTTCACGGCATCAACATCAAGCTTACCAAATGCAGCGGGCTTACGCCGGCACGCCGCATGATCAAACGTGCGCGGGAACTGAACCTGAAAGTGATGGCCGGCAGCATGAACGAAAGCACCGTTGGTTCTGCCGCCATTGCACACCTGCTGCCACAACTTGATTACGTGGACATGGATGGACCCTTGTTGTTGAGAGAAGACATTGCCAAGGGATTGACCTACGATGCCGGGAATGTGTCGGTTAGTGGCAAGCCGGGATTGGGAATAGAATTGTTGTAAAAAATCAGAATTCCTGTTTCCCCGAAACCATTCATGGAACACTGCAATAAAGAGCAGCCATCAGAGGCAGTTGTTTCCCGGAACTACATTGCCCGTAGTTGACCCAATTTTCGCAAACATTCTCTCCTGTTTGCGGCCATTTGTGCCATCTGCGGGCAATAAAAAAGCGATACGTTATTCTGCCGCCACGAGGTAATAATGTTTCTTTCCTTTTTGCACCAAAATGTATTTGTCGTGCAGCAGCAAAGCACTGTTCACCGGCATTTGCAGATCGGTCATTTTCCGGCGGTTGATGCTCACACCACCACCCTGCAACATTTTGCGCGCTTCGCCTTTGGATGGAAAAACAGAAGTTTCTGTTAAGAAGCTAACGACATCAATTCCCATTTCTATTTTTTGTTTGTCTATCGAAAACTTCGTAACGCCGTCCATACTTTCGAAGTCATCAACCGATAGACTTTCAGCCGGCGCAGATTGATTGGCAAATAATTTCTCCGTGGTAGCCACTGCTTCTTCATCCATCTTCGCCATGAACAAACAAGGTAATTTCTTTTGCCAGCGCTTTTTGCAGCAGCCTCGCCGCTTCGTTTTGGCATGATCGCCAATAAGGGCGTTATTTTTTCTTCGGGTAAAAATGTAAAGATTTTAATCCATTTTTTCGCGTCATCATCGGTTGCGTTCAGCCAGAACTGGTAAAACTGGTAGGGCGATGTTTTTTCGGCATCCAGCCATATATTTCCTTTTTCTGATTTGCCAAATTTGCCGCCATCGCTTTTGGTAATCAGCGGGCACGTAAAGGCAAACGCTTCACCTCCGGCTTTCCGGCGAATCAGTTCGGTACCGGTAATGATATTACCCCATTGGTCGCTGCCACCCATTGCAGTTTGCAGTTTTTGTTCTTGTAGAGCCAGTAAAAATCATAGCCCTGTATCAGCTGGTATGTAAATTCGGTAAACGAAATACCGGTATCGCCTTCAAGTGCGTTTCTTCACACTGTCTTTCGCCATCATATAATTGACCGTGATATGTTTGCCCACATCGCGGATAAACGACAGGAAATTAATTTCTTTAAACCAGTCATAATTGTTAACCATTACGGCAGCATTGGGCTTTGCTTGCATCAAAATCAAGAAATTTTTCCAGTTGCTTTCTTACGCCGTCCTGGTTGTGTTGCAAAGTCTCTTCGTCCAGCAGGTTGCGTTCTGCGCTTTTGCCGCTCGGGTCGCCAACCATACCGGTGGCGCCGCCTACCAGTGCATAGGGTTTATGACCTGCCCTTTGCAGGTGCACCAATAATAAAATGGGAACCAGACTGCCGATATGCAGGCTATCGGCGGTGGGATCGAAACCAATATAGCCGCTCGTCATTTCTTTATTCAATTGCTCTTCCGTGCCGGGCATGATATCCTGTATCATTCCGCGCCAGCGCAGTTCTTCAATCAATTGCATAACTCAAAATTTGTGGCAAATGTAGCCGGAAATTGTGTGTGGTACAAAGTAGTATGTATAATGCAGATAAAACAGAAGTTGGTACCTTATACCAGATTCTTTTTTACTTCTCCTTTTTTTATAAATACGAATGGCGGACATTAGAACAACGATAAACACACCAAACCACCCAAACCCCACGCAAGACTAATGGCTTCTTTCACTACCGCCAGCATTACAATGGCAATCAGAAAAATGGTTGCCACTTCGTTCCATACCCGTAATTGTTGCGAGGTGTATTTATAAACGCCCCTGATTTGTTGTTTGAAAATAAGGTGCAGGGAAATAAAGTACAGATACAAAAAGAAACAAAAACGAGCTTGATAGCAGCCATTGCGGAAGGCGCCGAGCATATATCCACATCCACGGACCAAAGACAAGTGTGAGCACTGCCGATGGCACCGTAATGCCATACCACAGACCGCTTCATCATAATGCCGAACTGCTTGTTGCAAAATCGCCTTTTCGTCAGCGTGGTTTATCGTTGGCTTCGGTGTTATAAATAAACAGCCTTGGCATATAAAACATACCGGCAAACCAGGTGACAATAAAGATGATGTGTAGGGCTTTAATGTAGTTGATACATGAATGGAAAATCGTGATGAGAAATCTAATCGCCAGCAACCCGGCAGATCATCGGAAAACCGGATGCCGGTCAAACCGTTTTCAACAACCATCCGATCTGACCAGAATTTTCTTTCCTGCCGAAAATGACTTACCGGTTGAATGCCGGTTGCTGGCTGGCAGTTGTGGCTCACTTTGTTTTTCACCAAACTCACCAGCGCATTCACCCAAAGCGGGTTAATATTTAAACAAGGAATAGCGGTAAAACTTTCGCCACCGGCATTTAAAAAAATATCTTTTCCTTCCACTGCCATTTCTTCCAGTGTTTCCAGGCAATCGCTGATAAAAGCAGGGACAAACCACCAACAAATTTTTAATGCCTTCGTTGGGCAACTCGGTAAGCCGCACGGCGGTATAAGGCAGCAGCCATTGGTCGCGCCCAAGCCGCGATTGAAACGTTTGTTCCCATTTCTCTTTCGGGAGCTCAACTCTTTACTCACCAGTTCGGCCGTCACCAAAGTTTGGTGGCGGTAACAAAACTCATGAGCCGGCGATGCCACATGGCAACAGTCGGCAACTGTCAGACAATGCCTGCCGGTGGGGTCTGTTTTCCTCACATGCCGTTCAGGGATGCCATGAAAGCTAAAGAGTATTTTATCGAAAGGCTGATCTGTAAACGGTTTGATGCTTTGCGACAGAGCGTTGATGTACTCATCATCGTTATAGAACGGCTCCACTACCGACAGAGAAAATCGGTATTTCTTTTTCTGGTGAATTTCTTTCATGTATTCTACCGCTGTTTCGTAGCTGCTCATGGCATAATGCGGGTACAGCGGGAAGAGAATAACTTCTTCAAGATCGGGCACCTGTTTCAGCAAGTTTTCGTAAGCAATTTCAGGAGTGGGATTGCCATACCGCATGGCGATTTCCACCGGCATATCGAAGTGCGGCTGCACGGCGTTTTGGAGTTGTTTGGTAAGCACGATGAACGGCGAACCTTCGTCGGTCCAGATACTTTCGTAAGCATGCGCCGATTTGGGCGCCCGAAACGGAACAACAATGCCTTTAATGAGCAACAGCCGCAGCAGGTACGGAACATCTATGACACGCTCATCCATCAAAAACTCTCTCAAATATTTCGCAACATCTTTTACTTCGGTCGAATCGGGCGAGCCGAGGTTCATCAGTATAATGGCCTTCTTTCTGGTATCTTCCATGGGTATTACAAAATCAAGTATTGGGAATGCTAACATAGGTGCCTGGCAAAACACACCGCTGTTTGTGCTGACAACAATATATTTGCCGCCGCAAAGATAGCCGAACCGGCATTATCCCGGCATAGGAAAGCTGTTAAGAACAAACTGAAAATAGGGACATCAATGGCCCCGGCACACCATCATGAAGCAAAAACCGATACACGAAGCGCTGCAACCTTACCTCGAAGGAAAAGTACTGCTGCTGGACAAACCACTGCACTGGACATCGTTTGACGTGGTAAAAAAAATCCGCATCCTCACCAAAATCTCCAAGATCGGGCATGCCGGCACGCTTGACCCTTTGGCCACAGGACTACTGATCGTTTGCACGGGGAAATTTACCAAAAAAATCAACGAATACATGGGCATGGAAAAGGAATATACCGGCACGTTTACGCTCGGTGCCACCACGCCCACTTACGATAAGGAAAGCGCGCCCATCAATGTAACCGATATCAGTCACCTGTAGCACGAGCAGATTCATGATGCGACAGCCATTTTACCGGCGATATTCTGCAGGTGCCGCCCATACATTCCGCCATCAAGCGCGATGGCAAACCGGTGTACCTCGCTGCCCGCAAAGGCGAAAACGTAGTGCTGGAACCCCGCCCGCTCACCATCCACGAATTTACCATTACCCACATAGAATTGCCGGTGGTGCATTTCAAAGTGGTGTGCAGTACTGGCACCTACATCCGCAGCCTGGCCAACGATTTTGGCGCCGCCCTTGGCGTGGGTGGCTATCTCAGCAGCCTGTCGCCGCACCCGCATCGGCGAATTTTCGGTAGCAGAGGCGCTGAGCGTAGAGCGTTAACCGAAGAAATTGCTGCCCTTACGCAAGCATAATAACGGCAACATCTGCAAACATCAACTCAGCAATTCTGCCGCATCTTATCAGTAACTTGCGCCCATGTTTACAGGAATTGTAGAAGCCATTGGCACTGTACTTTCGGTGGAAGCCGATGGACCAACCGGGTTTTCTGGATTGGCAGCTCACTTAGCAATGAATTAAAAATAGACCAGAGTGTAAGCCACAGCGGCGTATGCCTGACGGTGGATGAATTGCGCAGCGATGCCCACCGGGTAACTGCCATTGCCGAAACGCTGTCAAAAACCAACCTCGGATTCTGCCAACCGGGAAGCCTCGTAAACCTTGAACGGTGTATGCAGATGAATGGCCGGATAGATGGTCACATCGTGCAGGGACATACCGACGCGACGGCAGTTTGCATAGATAAACAGGACCGCAACGGCAGTTGGGATTACCGCTTCCGGTTTGACGAACAGTTTGCCGCGCTGATGATTGAAAAAGGATCGGTGTGCATCAACGGCATCAGCCTTACGGCATACAACGTGAGCGATACAAATTTTACGGTGTCCATCATTCCCTATACATACCATCACACCAATATTCAGCAGGTTGAGGTCAACAGCATCGTGAACATTGAGTTTGACATGATTGGCAAATACATTCACCGGCTGCATTCGCTCCAGCAAAAACTCTCATGATGCAAATGCCTGCCGTTGCCATCGCCATCCTGAACTGGAATGGCAAACGTTTTTTGGAAACGCTGCTGCCGGCGCTGCAACATCTTACGTATCCCAATTATAAGGTCTATATGATCGACAACATGAGTTCCGACGATTCGGTGTTGTTTGTCAATACCCATTTTCCTTTGGTAAAAACCATTGAACTAGACGACAACTACGGCTTTGCAGCGGGTTACAATAAAGGATTGCGGCAGCTGACAGAAGACCATTACCTGATGATGAATTCGGATGTGGAAATGGAGCCTGGTTTTATCGAACCACTGGTAGCGATGATGGAAAGCGACAAGCAGGTAGCGGTTTGCCAGCCCAAAATCCGTTCTTTGGTTAACAAACACCTTTTTGAACATGCCGGTGCCGCAGGCGGCATGATGGATATACTGGGCTACCCATTTTGCCGCGGGCGTGTTTTTGATACGGTGGAAACGGATTCGGGACAATATGACAACCAAAGCAGGTGTTTTGGGCATCGGGCACGTGCTGCCTTATTCGCCGCAAGGCATACTGGAAAGCGGGCGGCATGTATGCCTATTATTTCATGCACATGGAAGAAATAGATATGTGCTGGCGCTTCAATACAATGGGCTGGAAAGTGATGTATTGTCCCGATTCTCTAATTTATCATTTGGGTGGCGGAGCTTTATCTTACCAGTCGCCGCGCAAAACCTACCTCAACTTCCGGAACAACCTCATCATGTGCTGGCGCAATTCGCCGTGGCAGGTGAATGCGTGGTGGCTACCATTGCGGATGGCGATGGACAGTGCCGCGGCAGTCCAGTTTTTACTGAAAACAAATACAGACAGCCTTTGGGCGGTTGTCAAAGCATATCGTGATTTTTTCAGGTGGATGTTCTCGGCAGAAAAAGACAGCCCGCAGAAAAAATTGTCGCTGTCGAATGCACCGGGCGTTCCCCAGTTCAGCATTGTCTGGCAATATTATCTTGCCGGGAAAAAAACCTACCGGGAAATAACGAACAGTTGAGTGGGATAATGAAGTTTCCTTCAAATAAAAAAGCCGTAAAGCGATACTACTTTACGGCTTTTGTTTGCAAAATAATACGTGCTTTATTCAGTTCCGGGTTTTACCAGTCCCAGTTTGGCTTCGATGCTCAAGGTAGCGTGCGGCACTGCGCGAAGGCGGGCTTTGTCAATCAGTTTGCCGGTAACGCGGCAGATTCCGTACGTTTTGTTTTCGATGCGCATCATCGCTTTTTCCAGGTGATCAATAAATGTGATCTGCCGGCTGGCCATCTGGCTCAGTTGTTCGCGTTCCATGCTCATGCTACCGTCTTCCATGGTCATGTAGCGGTTGTCGGTTTCGTCGCCACCCAATTCATCTTTGCGGGTGATAAGTCCCTGCAGGTAAGCCAGTTCTTTTTTGGCTGCTTCCAGCTTTTTGTTAATCAATTCCCTGAACTCGGTCAACTCATTGTCGTTGTATCGCACAAGCGGCTCGTTGGTTTTTCCATTGGTGCCTGTTTGCCGCTGATCCAGTGTTTTGTATTCCGGTTGGTAAGGTACCGAAGTTTTGATCGTGGTTTTGGGAGATTTGACCTCTTTTACGGGTTCGGACGCTTTCTTTTTGACTTCTTCCGATGCTTCTGCCTGTTTCTTGCTGGCAGGTTTGCTTTTTTGGGTAGCCCCGCTGTTTTTCACTTCCGGCGTTACTTCTTCTTCTTTCACATGTTTAGCTGTCTCTTTTTTCGTCATGGGCTTACTACTTATTGATGATTTTAATTTAGTTTCTGTTTTCGTCGGAGGCATTGCTTTTTTAGCAGCGGCTTGCCCGGCTTTTTTTACCGGGGCGGCAGGTGCAGGGGCTGCTTTTTTGAGAGGCGCACTTTTTTTAACAGCCGCTGTTTTAACTACGGGCTTTACTGATGCTGCAGATTTTTTAGCAGTGTTAACAACAGGTTTGGCAGCCTTTTTAGGCGCTGTTTTTTTCATGGCCATAACAATGTTATTGTTTTTTAATTAAACTAGATTTTTACCGGAGTATCGTTGATCTCAATTTCAGTTCCTTGTTTTGGTAAGGGCACCCAATTGATTGAATCTGCTAAAATTTCGGCGCAAATATAATCTATATATTGATTAATAGATTTTCTTAATTTTTCATTGTCTTCAATTTCAACGTCTATCCGGTCGGTGAGATAAAAATCACTGTCTTTTCTCAGATTCTGCACCCGGTTGACGAATTCACGGGCATCGCCTTCCTGCTTCAAGCTTCTGTAAGATCAATATCAAGTGCCACGGTCAGTAGTCCTTTGCTGGCAACACTCCAGCCGGGGATGTCTTCGGCTAGTAATTTCCACTTCGGAAAGCAGGATGACAAACGGCTCCCGTTTACATTTATTGCCAGTTGGCCCTTCTTTTTCGAGCGTTGCAATGTCCGACTGCCCCAATCCGGTGAGCGACTGACGCTACTGCTTTCATTTTGGCACCCAGACTTTTCACCAAGCTTTTTAAAATTGGGTTTGATCTTTTTGTGATCAATCCTTCGGTATCCGTGATATAGGCTATCTCTTTGATATTGACTTCCGCTTTGATCAGTTCTTCTACGCTTTGCAGCTGCTGCTTCATAGTGGCGTTCAAGACCGGGATCAGTATTTTTTGCAGTGGCTGCCGCACTTTGATATTCACTTTTTTGCGCAGCGACAATACGAGCGAGCAGACATCCTGCGCCAGTTGCATCCGTTCTTCCAGGTCGCTGTCCATGGCAGCTTCATCGGCTACAGGAAACAGCGCATGATGCACAGATAGCACACCTGTTCTTTGCCGGTAACACTGTTGAGATTACCGGTAAATGGCATCGCTGAAAAATGGAGAATCGGCGCAATTAAGCGAGAGGGTTTCCAGGCATTCGTACAGGGTCTGGTAAGCGCTGATCTTATCCTGCTCATACTCGCCTTTCCAGAACCGGCGGCGGCAAAGCCGCACATACCAGTTGCTCAGGTGCTCATCCACAAAATCTTCGATGGCACGGCCTGCCTGCGTGGGTTCGTAATCGTCCATAGCATGCAGTAACCTTTTTACCAGGGTGTTCAGCGAAGAAAGATCCAGCGGTCGATTTCCGGGCGTTTCGTCCAGCGGGATATAAGTTTCTGTAAAAACAAAGCCATCCACATTGGCATACAGGGCAAAAAACTGGTAGGTGTTATACAGCGTACCAAAAAATTTGCGTTGAACTTCTTTGATGCCTTCCAGGTCAAATTTCAGATTGTCCCATGGAGAGGCATTGGTGATCAGGTACCAGCGCGTGGCATCAGCGCCAAATTCTCAATGGTTTCAAACGGATCTACCACATTGCCCAGCCGCTTGCTCATTTTATTGCCGTTCTTATCCAGCACCAAGCCATTGCAAACCACCGTTTTATACGCACGCTGTCGAACAGCATCACGCCCAAAGCATGCAGGGTATAAAACCAGCCACGGGTCTGGTCAACGCCTTCGGCAATAAAATCGGCCGGGAAACGCTTTGCGGTCGTTGATAAGATTCTTTATTTTCAAACGGATAATGCCATTGCGCATAAGGCATCGCGCCGCTGTCGAACCATACGTCGATCAGGTCGGGTACGCGCTGCATCGGTTTTCCCGAAGCGCTTACCAATATTATCTCATCTACATAAGGTTTATGCAGGTCGAGCGTACCGGATTGCATGCAGGCTAATCTTTGTCGACATACCCCAATGCTGTCATCGGCTTTGCTGACTTCGGCACTGCAGTTCGGCGATGCTGAGCCGATACAAATTTCTTCGGTACCGTCTTCTGTCCGCCAAACCGGCAACGGCGTTCCCCAATAGCGGCTGCGGCTCAGGTTCCAGTCCACCATATTTTCCAGCCAGTTGCCAAAACGTCCTTCGCCGGTAGATTTTGGTTTCCAGTTGATGGTTTTGTTCAGTTCCGCCATCCGCTCTTTGCAGGCAGTGGTTTTGATAAACCAGGCATCGAGCGGATAATACAATACCGGCTTATCGGTGCGCCAGCAATGCGGGTAGCTGTGCTCGTATTTTTCTACTTTAAAAGCACGGTTTTCTTTTTCAGCTTTACGGAAATGTCCACATTCACATCTGCATACGCCGGGTCATCTGGTATAATCTTTTACATAGCGATGGCTGAATTCGCCCAAACCGTCCACAAATTTGCCCTGCCTGTCCACCATGGTCAGGATGCCGATGCCATATTTTTTTCCTACGCGAAAGTCATCGGCGCCAAAAGCAGGCGCAGTATGTACGATGCCCGTACCGTCTTCGGTGGTTACAAAATCGCCCAGCAGTATGCGGAACGGATCGCCGCCACTGTTGTCCAGGCTGTTGGCATCAAAGGGCATCAGTTGTTCGTAGCGACATTCTTCGATTTCGAGACCGGTAAATTCGGCAAGTATTTTCCAGGGCAGCACTTTGGCATCAGCTGAATACTGATCGAACCCGTGTTTTCGTGTTCCGGTTTGAAATATTTGCCCACCAATGTTTTGGCCAGAACAACGTGTACCGGCAAATGCGTATAGGGATTGAAGGTTTTCACCAATACATAGTTGATGTTGGCGCCTACCGTCAACCCGAGGTTGGAAGGCAATGTCCAGGGCGTGGTGGTCCAGGCAAGAAAGAAAATATCTGGAGAAAAAGAACCGTCGGCAGCGGCAAACAAAAATTCTGATTGCGCGTTTCGCGCTGCTTTGAACATGGCAACGCAGCTTGTGTCTTTCACATTGCGGTAACAGCCGGGCTGGTTCAGTTCGTGCGAGCTAAGCCCTGTGCCGGCAGCCGGTGAATACGGCTGAATGCTGACACTCTGGTAGAGCAAGCCTTTTTTGTACAGCTCGCTCAGGCAGCCACCACAAGGTTTCAATGTATTCGTTCGTAAAGGTAATGTAGGGATCCTCCAGGTCAACCCAATAGCCCATTTTGGTGGTCAGTTCATCCCATTTGTCTTTGTAGCGCAGCACGGCTTCACGGCATTTGGCATTGTATTCCTCCACCGATATTTTTTTACCAATGTCTTCCTTCGTAATGCCGAGCTCTTTTTCCACGCCCAGTTCTACCGGCAGCCCATGCGTATCCCATCCGCCTTTGCGTTGTACCTGGAAACCTTTCATGGTTTTGTAACGGCACACCAGGTCTTTCAGCGTACGTCCAATGACGTGGTGAATGCCGGGCATACCATTGGCACTGGGCGGACCTTCATAAAAAACAAAAGGCTCTGCACCTTCGCGCAGCGAGACACTTTGTTCAAAAGCCCCTTCCTGCTTCCACCTTGTCAATATGTCCTGTTCTATTTCGGGTAAATGTAGACCTGAAAATTCCTTGTATTTTACCTGCATATATTAATAATGAATGCGATAATCTTAAAAGGTTGCAAAGTTAATCAAATTCAGCGGGCTAATTAAACGATTGAACCGGCGGCAAAGCAGTCATCCACTTCATTCTCCTCCCAACAATTTGGTAAAATTTGACCATTCAGGCTTTCGTTTATTGGCTGGCATTCATAGTGAGATGAAAATTTAAAGCGTATTGATGAAAAAATTTTCTGCCGGATTATTTCTTTAGGCAAAATATTTTACATTTGCAGCCCCTTACACGGAGAGCATAGCTCAGTTGGTTAGAGCATCGGATTGTGGTTCCGAAGGTCGTGGGTTCGAGACCCATTGTTCTCCCGGATGGCAAAAGCCTTGTAAATGCAGATTTATAAGGCTTTTTTTATGGAATATCTATGCACATGACGACACCGATGATGTATTTGTTGCCTTTTTTATTTGCCGCGCTGGGTTGGCTGCTCGCGCAAATCTTTGTATCTGGTTACCTATCTGCGGCATTGAAAAAAAAGCAACAGTTGTTTGCTGGCATTGGCAGGTATGCCGGAAAAGCAATTTTCGCTGGCGACCATTGAAGAAAAATTAACAGAACCAGCGGCGATAGAAAAAATCATTCCCGTAGCAGAAGAACACATCGATACATTTTTACGGGTTAAATTTCCCGCAGCCATGCCCATGCTCGCCATGTTTATCAGCGACAAGCTTGTAGCCGATATGAAAGGCATCTTCATGACCGAACTAAAAGAATTGTTCCCGGTACTCATTCGCCAATATCTTTCGAATGTTACCCACGGACTAAGCATCGGCAACCTCATTGCCAGCCATCTCAACAACCTGTCTCTTGAAATGGTAACACCGCTGATCAAACGACAATTGCAGGTCGTCTCCCTTGCTTGTGCCGCCACCGGTTTCCTTTGCGGTTGTATTTCCCTCCTGATGGCATCGATTGCCTAACGGAACGCCATTGACGCCGATAATATTTAGAAGGCTCACTCTACTACCTGACATTTGCAGTTGAACAAAGAATGTTTCCATTCTTCTTGTTTGCTATACCATGAATGCACGACTGGATTTACATCGATTGGCAACACCTACCTGTATTTTGATTAACCATTATATTATGAAACCGGTATTCTTTTTCCTGATCACCAGCCTATGCTTTTGTTCTGTCATTGCACAGCCGCCCGCCAACCGGCAGGGAGGCGGCAGTTTTGCAGCCGTGAAAAACGGTCATTTTTATGGCAAAATTGTGGACAGCAAATCCAATAAAGGGCTCAATGGCGCCACGGTACAACTGATCACCAACCTCAAAGACAGCACTGGCAACCTGCGCGATTTTCCCGTGGCTACCGGATTGACCGAAGCCAATGGCGACTTTAGCTTCGACAACGTGCCTGTACGTGGCAAGCTCCTCATCCGTGTTACCAACATTGGCTATGCCGATTACAGCGGGAAAGTAAGTATCGAACCCGGTACCAGCGACAAAGACCTCGGCAACATCAAGTTAGAACCTTCGGAAACCACGCTGGCAGATGTAGTGGTTACGTCGAGTGCCAAACCATTTTTCGAAATGGGAGTAGACAGAAAGGTGTTTAACGTAGATAAAAACATAGTGACTACGGGGCAAACGGCTACCGAAATCATGAAGCAGATTCCTTCCTTAAACGTAGACATAGATGGCAACGTGACGCTGCGCAATGCAACACCAACCATTTTTATTGATGGACGTCCTACCACGCTGACGCTCGACCAGATTCCGGCCGACATCATTGAAAAGGTGGAACTGGTAACCAATCCTTCCGCCAAATACGACGCTTCGGGTGGCAACGCCGGCATCCTGAATATTGTGTTGAAGAAAAATAAAAAAACGGGCTACAATGGCAACATCCGCGCCGGTGTCGATTCAAGAGGGCGCATCAACAGCGGGATTGACCTGAATGTGCGGCAAAACAAACTCAACTTTTTTGCCAGCGCCAACCTGAACCAGCGCAAATCGAAATCCACCAGCCTCATCGACCGCAACAACTTTATCGGCGACAGGTTTAGCGAAGTGTACCAGTATTCAAAAGGCATCAATAATGCGACATTTGCGTTTCTGAGAGGCGGCATGGACTATTTTGTAGACAACCGCAACACGTTTACCCTGTCAGGTTCTTTTGTCAGAGGCAGTTTCCGCAATTCTGAAATCCAGGACATTGACAGCCTCATTACCGGTTCTGTGCTCACGCAGAGCGAGCGCGATGCTTATACCAACCGCAGCTTTCACAACCTTGGCGCTCAGTTTAGCTACAAGCACAACTTTGCCAAAGACGGTCACGAAATCACAGCCGATTTCAACTACAACAGCAGCCAGAACGACAATACCGGCGACTACCAAACGAACTATTTTACGGCTACCGGGCTCCCCAAATACCAACCTTACCTGCAGCGCATTGATGGCGGAGGCTACAACCGCTTCAGTACGATGCAGACCGATTATCAAAACCAGGTAACGGCCAACACCAAGATTGAAGCCGGTGCGCGCGTAGCACTGCGCAGCTTCCTGAACGATAACCTGCAATACATCTCCAACAACAAAGATTCGGCTTATACCCTGCTGACCAACATCAGCAGTCAGTACCAGTTCAACGACCAGATATATGCGGCGTATGCCACCTATAGCCTGAAAGCCAAAAAATGGAATTACCAGGTCGGGCTGCGGGCAGAAAGCTCCAATTACAACGGCACCTTGCTGGGCAAAGATTCTTCTTTCAAAATCAAATACCCGGTGAGCCTGTTTCCCAGCGCCTTTGTCACCTATCGCTTAGACGACAAGCAGGATTTCCGGCCAATTATTCGCGGCGCATCAACCGCCCGAATTTCTGGCAATTGCTTCCGTTTATAGACAATACCGATCCGCTGAATGTGTCGATCGGCAACGCGGGATTGCGTCCTGAATTCACCAATTCGTTTGAAGCCAATTACAGCAACGTTTATACAAAAGGCGCCAATTTGCTGATCTCGGCCTATTACAAGCACAATACCAACCTGATTACCAACTACATTTACCGTGGTGTTAATCCCGATAAAACGGTTAACAAACAGGATAGCGTGTATTACAGCACGTATATCAACGCGCAAAGCAGCAATGTATATGGATTGGAACTCACCAACCGCATCACTGTTTTGAGGATCTGGGATGTAACCGCCAACCTCAACCTGTTCAATTCTGAAATCAATGGCGGAAGCAACGTTGCCAATTCTGTTTCGCAGCAGCGGTGGAGTTATTTTGCAAAGCTGAACAACAATTTCAAGCTCAAAAAAGGATATTCTATCCAATTGTCGGGCGATTACCAGTCTAAAACCATTTTACCTGCCAGTTCGGGCAGTGCACGCAATGGCGGCGGTGGTGGCGGATGGGGCGGACCTTCTACTTCGGCACAGGGCTTCATCTACCCGCGCTATAGCTTCGATGTTGCCATCCGCAAAGAATGGACGCTGAAGGCAGGCAGTTCGGTGGCGGCCACACTCGAGCATGAACGATTTTGCCCGCACCCAGTTGTTCAAAACCTATTCTTCTGCACAGTTGTCGGCGACCGATTATTTTACCCAAATCAGTCGGCGTCGCAGGGATCCGCAGGTACTCCGGCTCAATATCAATTACCGTTTTGGCAAGTTTGACGCTACTTTGTTCAAACGCAAAAGCAACCGCACAGATGGCGGCAGCGGGGCAGAAATGATCGGCCCGGGCGCCTAACCCTTTTGAAAATTTAATACAGTTGAACGGGCTTGCCGGGCACAGTTTCATATGGTTTACACCGATGCGACGACAACCGGCAAGCCCGTTTTATGACTCATTGGCTATCCAAAATGCAATGGGAATTTTGGTAAAAGTTTATTCAAGTTTGAGGAAAAAACTGGGTTACAAATTCTTCGCTGCTAACGAGCTATACATATCCGTTCTTCCGGCAGTTTTTTTCATCAAAACCGGTGGTCAGCTAACAGCTTTGAATTTGGTAATAAAAAATCCATAGAACGATTGAATGGGATTTATTGAAAACCTGTGAGCTTTCCATACGACGTCGAAGCAACGGTTTTGCAAAGGCAATCACTGTAAAAAACCAAAATCCACGATGCGGCGCAGGTAATGTTTGTCCTGAATCACCCAGGTCACTTCGTAACTGCCCAATTCATCGCGGTTCAGCATATAGATGTACACATTTCGCTTATCGGCGCTTTGGTAAACGCCTGCAAAGGTTTTCAGCTTGTCGCCATCTGTATAGGCAAAAGCAGGATTATACAGGTCGGCGTAAGCAGCCGGCGGTATGGCAACAGAATCTTTGCCAATCACCACTGCCAGGTTGGCAATAGAATGTTTGGGCACCTGTGTATATAAACCATAATAGGCTTTGTTGTCTATTTTGATGAGGTATTTGTCCGAATAAGTAAGCTTGTGTTTGGCAGCTTCAAAATTGCCCGCGGTAATGGTCACCTGTATTCCATCGCCTTCAAAATGAATGTGGTTGCGGCTATAATCGGTAACCGGGAGAGATGGCAGCGGCGTTTTGCTGATGCTTTCGTCAATTCCAGACATGGTGAAAGCAGCGGCATCTCTGCGAACATCTTTTTCACCCACTTTTTTAAAATTGTCTTTTTTGCTGCGCAAATCGGGGTAGTCGTCCTGCGACTGTGCCGTAATACAGGAAAGCAAAGCGATCAACAACAAAAATTTCCGCATAAAAAAATGTTTGGTGACTCTCAAACGATGAAAATAAGACAGCCATTTTGTATCTGCCGTATTTTTTGTGTTAAGGTCTGTCGCCAGACAGGCAATCCTGAGTAGTGAAAAGAAAAATAAAAAAAGGTAGCCGGCGAAACGGGACATGTATTGACGCAAAAAAACCGGCTGAAGCCGGCTGTAAAACAATGACAAACGCCAGATGGCACAGGTTAGGCAAACTGGTACACCTTGCATTTGGGTAGCGTAACCCGCTCGCGCCAGCCGGTGTTGGCAGCTGCACAAAGATTGCCGGTAGAAGCATTGATAATGCGGTGATGAAAGCAGTTGTCTTCGTCTTCCGATAAAGAAACCGATTCGATGGACTGACCATAATATGCTTCTTTGATAAAGCGCGCATCCAGCGTAGAAAGCTGTTTGTTGTCGAAATACTGTTCGGGAACCGTTTCAAGCGCCCATTGCAGGTAACGCAGGTTGTTCACATGATTGTTGGCGTCGAGATCGTACTGGTAAATATCAAAATGCTTTTTGCACTGTATTTTTTCTGCGCAAATGAGCTTGTCGTCGATGTTGTAATTGATGCAGGGTTCGTTGTAAAGCGGCCACCGTTCCTGTATTTTGTCAAAAATTCTTACTGGTCTTTTTTTCACGGTATCAAAAAAGACCCACAACCCACGCGACCGTCCAATGATGTTGTTGTTGCTGTCGAAAATCAGGTTTTCGCGGTAGCCACGGGTGGTGGTGAAACCGGACATCCAGGTGCGGATGGTGATTTTTTCCTTGAACAACGGGTATCGTTCAATGTGCATGAAGCCGGAAATGAGTACCCATCCTATGTTTTGTGCATACAAATCAAAAAGTCCAAAATCTATTTCGTTACAATGATCTGAAGCAGTTTCTTCAAGCAGGGTTGCCATGGTGAGTGGCGAGGCTTCGCCAAACTTGTTCATTTCAAAATACCTGAGATTGTACTGTTTTTCAAACATGCCCTGGAATTTTAACTAATTTACCAGTGTATTTGATTTCACCGGGTGATTTAATATTTCGAATGGCGTTAATCTGCCAAATTAATCTGAATGAAAGGTTACAGGAAAAAGATGGATAATGGACTTTGCTAATCAGATATGTAGTTTCGGCACCTGCGCAATATTATACAAAAAAAGGGTTGTTAAAAAATATTTCTTATTAAAAATTAAGTTGACATGTACGTTTTCGGCTACCACCTTCATATTTTCTGTGTTTGCATCACACAAGGATATCTTTCTTGCCCTAAAATCAAAATACAGGGAAACCGATGCCAAATCGCACGATTGCCGGGTTGTGCGTCTCTCATTTACCAGTTGATCATTCTTCGTCCAGCAACCGCTCAGGCAATTGTTTTTTGGCAACCGCACCCATTTTTTTCAATTCTTCTATTTTCCGGATCACGTTGCCTTTGCCATTTTTCAATTGTCCCAGCGCTTCTTCATACAAGATGGTGGCTTCGCCAATTTTTTTCCCTACCGATTCAAAGTTGGTGATAAAACCTTCAAACTTATCGTACAACGCGCCGGCTTTGGCGGCAATGTCGAGCGCATGTTTGTTTTGCAGTTCCACTTTCCACAAGTCGGCAACAATCTTTAGCACCGCAAACAAATTTGTGGGGCTCACCATCAATATTTTTTTGTCGTAGGCATATTTCCACAAAGCGGTATCGCTTTTTACTGCTTCGAGAAAGGCAGGCTCAATGGGTACAAACATCAGCACATAATCGAGTGCCACGGCGTAACGGGGATAGTCTTTGCGGCTCAATCCTTCGATGTGCAGGCGCACCGAGCGGATGTGGTTGTGCAGGCAAATTTTCTGCTGGTCGATGTTGCTGCAGGCAGTGTATTCGTCCCAGGGCCAGCAGGGAAACCTTGCTATCGATGATGATTTTGCGGTTGTCGGGGTAAAAAATGGTAATGTCGGGCTGCAATCCTTTTCCGTTTTCATCTTTGATGATGTTGCCGGCATTGTCGCGGATAAACTGTTGTACCTGGTATTCCCTTCCTTTGGTGAGCCCGCTGCTTTCAAGCAGGCTTTCGAGGATCATTTCGCCCCAGTTGCCCTGCATTTTTACATTGCCCTTGAGCGCCGAAGTGAGGTTGTTGGCTTCCTGGCTCACCAGCTGGCTCATTTCGATGAGCCGCTGCACTTCTTTGCCCAGCGAAAACCGTTCTTTGCTTTCGCGGTCGTATGTTTCTTCCACCTTTTGTTTGAATTCGCCCAACTGTGTTTTCAACGGTGTAATCAGCGCGTTCATTTTTTCTTCGTTCAAGGCAGTGAACCGGGCCGATTTTTCTTCCAGAATTGTTTGCGCCAGGTTTTTGAATTCGTGCTTAAACTGGTCGCCGATCATTTCCAGTTCGGCTTTCTGCAGCTCCAGCTTTTCTTCTGCAGCGTGAAACTTGGTTTTGAAAAGGGTCAGTTGTCCCGACAGGATTTCGTAATCGCGCTGGTATTTTTTCAGGCTGTTGCATTGTTCGGTCATTGCCTGTAGCTGACCTTCCATTTTGGCTGCCTGCTGAAGGAGCCATTCTTTTTGCTGCCGCAATTCATTGCTGCTGTGGGTTAGCTGCGCAACCTGTTGTTCCAGTTGCAACAGCTTTTCACCGGCAACCGCCAGCCGGTTGTTGGCTGACTGACGGGTGAGCAACCATACTACTACCGACAACAATACCCCCGCTACTGCAATTCCAATATCAATGGTTGTAATCATAAGCACATTGTTCTACAATTGGTGACGAAACGAAAAGTACTCTATTTATGGTATTCGCAGTTAGCTTGTTTGTAAATAAAAGAACGACAAACAGTTGTTGCAACAAGTTGCAATTGGCAGTTCTTGGATACATCGTAAATTGGGTTTGTGGATCAATAATGGTAAACAAGCAAGCTGGTTACATCAAACCTGGCAATTGTATATTGGAAATTATCATCGGCACTTGAAAACAGGTGTTTCAAAGCAGCCAGTCATTTTTTTAAACTCAACATGATGACCATCGGACTCGCACAAATCAAACCGGAGAAAGGTGACATCGGTGCCAACATCACCATGCATTTGCAGTGTGTGCAGGCAGCCATCGGGCAGTGTTGCGACGCCCTGTTTTTCCCTGAACTGTCGCTTACCGGTTACGAGCCGGAACTGGTGAAAGACCTTGCTATCACTGAACAAGATAGCCGCTTCGATGTGTTTCAACAAGCGAGCGATCGCGGCAACATCAGCATCGGCAATGGCGCGCCTACGCTTTCCGGTAGCGGAATCTGCATCAGCATGATCTTTTTTCAGCCGGGAAAAGAACGGCAATTGTATTCCAAACAACACCTGCATGCAGACGAGCTGCCTTATTTTACAACCGGTGACCGGCAATTGATTTTCTCTGTTGACAAACTGCAAATAGCGCCGGCGATCTGCTATGAGAGTCTCCTGCCGCACCATGCAGAACAGGCGAAATCATTGGGCGCGGAACTGTACATTGCCAGCGTTGCCAAATCGCAGAAAGGCATTGACAAAGCAATGAGCCATTTTCCCGTAGTGGCCAGCCACCATTCCATGCCGGTGTTGTTGTGCAACAGCGTAGGTTTTTGCGACAACTTTTATAGCGCAGGACAAAGCGCAGTTTGGTCAAAAACCGGAAAGCTGTTGGCAAAGCTTGATGATCATCAGGAAGGGTTGCTGGTATTCAATACCGACACGGAGCAAATTGTCATTGCCGGATTGTAGTTGAAATGGTTTTCAATTACATTTTCATATAGTCGTTACACAAAAAAACGCCGTTTCTTTATTTGAAACAGCGTTTTACAAAAAACTTACTATCGGTCATTAATTTCTCAATGGTTTCCCGGTTTTAATCAAATGTTGAATGCGTTCCAGCGTTTTGCGTTCCCCGCACAGCGAAAGAAATGCTTCGCGTTCCAGGTCCAGCAGGTATTGCTCGCTCACCAATGTTTGTTCGCTCAGGTCGCCGCCACACATGACATACGCAAGTTTGCGCGCCACTTTTGCATCGTGTTCCGACGCATAGCCTGCCCGCTGCATTCCGTTGATACCGGCGAGCAAAGCGCCCAGTGCCGACCGTCCCAACACCTTGATATCGGTACGCGGTACCGGCATCGTATAGCCCGACAACGACAGCTCGGTTACGCTGCGTTTGGCTTCTGCAATGCGGCGGCTGGGATTGATCACCACTTCGTCTTGCCCTTTTCTCAAAATCCCCAGGTTATAGGCTTCAAATGCCGATGTCGCCACTTTGGCGGTGGCAATGGTCAGAAACCGGTTTTTCAGCGTGATGGTTTCGGGCTCGTCTTCGTGCATTTCGTCGGCAGCACGCAGCACAAATTCCTTGGTGCCGCCACCGCCCGGAATCACGCCGATGCCCGCTTCCACCAGTCCGATGTATGTTTCTGCAGCAGCGCACACCTTATCGGCATGCAGCGTCATTTCGCATCCGCCACCTAATGCCAGTCCGTGCGGCGCCACCACTACCGGCACCGATGAATAACGAACGCGCATCATGGTATTCTGAAACATTCGGATGGCAAAGTCGAGCTCGTCATATTCCTGCTCGGCAGCATACATAAAAATCATCCCGATATTGGCACCGGCACTAAAGTTGGCGCCGTCGTTGGCGATCACCAGTCCTTTGAAGTTTTTTTCTGCCTGTTCAATGCTTTTGTTCACCGCTTCCAGCACTTCGCTGCCAATGCTGTTCATCTTTGTATTCCATTGCAATGCCACCACATCCTCGCCAATGTCGTACAAACCGGCGCTCGCGCTTTTCCATACCGTTTTGTCTTTGTAATGATTGAGGATGATGAACGAATCACCACCGGGAACGGGTTGGTAGCTTTTTGACTGAATGTCGTAATACAACCGTTTGTTGTTTTCGGTTTTGTAAAACGAAGTAATGCCGGCCGCCAGCATGTCGTGGAGCCATGGCGCGATGACCAATCCCGCTTCTTTCATCGCAGCGATTGTTTTTTCAACACCAAGCGCATCCCAGCTTTCAAATGCGCCCATTTCCCAGCCAAAGCCGGCCATCATTGCATCGTCTATGCGGTACAGTTCGTCGCTGATTTCGGGAATGCGGCTGGCGACATATGAAAACAGGGAATAAAACATCTGCCGGTAAAAGGCGCCTGCTTTGTCGGTGCCGGCCAGCAACAGGGGCAACCGCTTTTGCAGGTCGTCCACTGGTTTTGCCATTTCGAGCGTTGCAAATTTCGCCCGGCTACGGGGCGCATATTCCAGCGTATCGAGGTTCAGCGTATGTATTTCTTTATCTTTCTTTTGTTCTTCGGGACTGCCGGAGGTAAGCGGCAATTTGATTTTTTTGAAAAATCCCTGTCCGGTTTTATCACCCAGCCATTGATTGTCTACCACTTTTTGAAGCCATACCGGCAGGGCGAAAATGTCTTTCGCTTCGTCGTTGGGCGCATTGTCGGCAACGCCTTTGGCCACTTTTACCAGCGTATCAATGCCCACGAGGTCGGCCGTGCGGAAGGTGGCTGATTTGGGACGGCCAATGACTGGCCCGGTCAGCGTGTCCACTTCATCAATGCTGAGCCCCAGTTTCTGCATGTTGTTAAAAATGCTCATGATGCCAAACACGCCTACACGGTTGGCGATGAAGGCGGGTGTGTCCTTTGCCAGCACAGTGGTTTTGCCGAGAAATACATCGCCGTACTTCATGAGGAAATTCACCACGGCGGGGTCGGTTTTTTGCGTCGGGATAATCTCGAGCAATTTCAAATAACGCGGCGGGTTAAAGAAGTGCGTGCCGCAAAAATATTGCTGGAAGTCGTCGCTCCTGCCCTGCGCCAGCATGTTGATGGGAATGCCTGATGTATTGGTGGTAATGAAGGTGCCAGGTTTGCGATACAATTCCACCTTTTCATACATTGCTTGCTTGATGTCGAGCCGTTCCACCACTACTTCAATGATCCAGTCGCAGCCGGCTATGTCTTTCAGGTTGTCGTCGAAGTTGCCGGTGGTGATCTTGTTTACCATTTTGGCTTCGTAGATGGGCGAAGGATTGCTTTTGATGGCAGAAGTCAAGGCATCGTTGACCAGTTTGTTGCGGGCGTTTTTGTCGCTGCTGCCGGTGGCTTCTTTGGGCACCATGTCCAGCAACATTACCTGCACACCGACTCCTGCAAACAGGCAGGCTATGCGCGAACCCATGATTCCGCTTCCCAGGACTGCAATTTTTTTGATGGCTCTTTTCATGTATAAAAATTATGAATGGTGAGCATTTGCCACCAACGGATTTTAGATTCGGCAGCAAATGACGGACAGCTCCGCTTGTATCTTTCCTGACAACTGCAGGTGAGCCACTAACGTAGCCTGTTCCATACAATTTCAATGAAGCGTTGCGAAGATAAGGTGGTGAGAGAATTGCGGTAGCAAAAAAATGCAACCCTGCCGGTAGGCTTGTCATGGCAACCAATGTATGCCGCCAACCAAAAACTAAGCTTTAAAAAGAATGAATTTTGGTTTATGTTTGTTGATAAAGCAATCAGATTATGCCTTTGATTAAAAGCATATCCGGCATTCGTGGAACGATTGGTGGCAAACCCGGAGAGACCCTTAGCCCGCTGGATACTGTAAAATTTACGGCTGCTTACGGTAGCTGGATTACAAAACAACTTTCTCATAACAAAACCATTGTGGTAGGAAGGGATGGACGCATTAGTGGAAACATGGTGCAGCAAATGGTGATGAGCACTCTGAATGCAGTGGGACTGAATGTGATAGACGCCGGACTGAGCACGACACCTACAATCGAAATGGCCGTGTTGTCGGAAGGCGCAGCAGGCGGCATCATCGTCACGGCAAGCCACAACCCCAAAGAATGGAATGCCCTGAAACTACTGAACAGCAAAGGCGAATTCCTGAGCAGTGAAGACGGACAGCAAGTACTTGACATTGCCGCCAACGAAACTTTCGTCTTTGTACCGGTAGACAAATTGGGAACCATTACTCAAAACCCATCGTTGCTGGATCAACACATCGAAGCAGTTCTAGCTTACCCGCTGGTGGATATTGAAGCCATCAGGCAGCGCAACTTTAAAATCGTGGTGGATGGCATCAACAGTACGGGATCGCTGGCAGTGCCGCTGTTGCTGAAAGCATTGGGCGTGGAAAGATACACCGTGCTGAATGCAGAAGTGAACGGCAGATTTGCCCACAACCCCGAACCGCTGCCCCAACACCTGAGCGAACTGTCGAATGAAGTAAACAAACAAAACGCCGACCTCGGCATTGCCGTGGATCCGGACGTGGACCGGCTTTGCTTTGTGTGCGAAGACGGCTCTTTGTTTGGCGAAGAATATACACTCGTGGCAGTCGCCGATTACGTGCTGCAACACCGCAAGGGCAACACGGTGAGCAACATGAGCTCTACCCGCGCACTGAAAGACATTACGCTGAGAAACGGTGGTGACTATTTCCCGAGCGCCGTGGGCGAAGTGAACGTGGTGACCAAAATGAAAGACGTAAATGCAGTGATTGGCGGCGAAGGCAATGGCGGCATCATTGTTCCCGACCTGCACTACGGGCGCGATGCGCTCATTGGCATTGCGCTGTTTCTGACCATGCTGGCAAAATCGAAGAAAAGCACGCGGCAACTGCGCCGGCAATACCCGGATTATTTTATTTCGAAAAATAAAATGGAGCTGGAACAGCATGTGAACGTACCGGATATTTTCAACCGCATACAGAAAAAATACAAGAACAACCCCATCAATACCGATGATGGATTGAAAATAGAATTTGATACCGATTGGGTGCACCTGCGCACGAGCAATACCGAACCCATCATCCGCATTTATGCCGAAAGCAACTTTGAAACAACGGCAGACAACATTGCCCGGCGGCTGATGCAGGACATCAAGGAAAATATTTCGGAGCCAGCGGTATAAGTAATTGAGTCATTTTTTAGACGAGCGGGCAGCTAATACACAATGATTTCTTTGTGTATTAGCTGCCCGCTATTTTATTGCGGATTTGTTGTCTGTTTCTCTGCCACAAACAAAGAATTTAAACAATTGCGGAAACGAAACAAGATGAATCCACTTACGTATCATTTCAATTTTTGAGCTGTTCGGCTGCGGCTTCCATTTTATCTTTCAACCGTTGTTTGACACCACCAAACCACTCGCACCGGATAATGCTGAGCACCATGCTGTTCCGGCGTTTGCCATCTTGCCGGGGCACGTGGTTTCGCAGGATGCCTTCGGGCACGCAGCCTATGGATTTCATCGCGGCAATGCTTCGGCTGTTGTCTGCATCGGCACGAAATTCCACACGTTCCATATTGAGTTTTTCAAATGCAAATGACAGGAGCAAATATTTGCAATGGCGGTTTAGCCCTGTTCCTTGGAAAGCTTTGCCATACCATGTATAACCAAGTTGAAGGTATTGATACGGCAGCTGGAGATCGTAAAAGCGGGTGCTGCCGGCATATTGTTGCAGCTGTTTGTCGAAGACAATAAATGCATATTCCTTTACTCTTTTTTCTCGCTTTTACCGCATACTGTATGTACTCTTTCATGCCTTCTTCGCCGGCTGCGCTTTTGATGGAATAGTTCCACAACTCAGGCTCGTTCAGGGCAAAAGGCAACAGGTGTTCATAATCTTCCGTCCGCAGCGGTCGCAGCAAAACACGCTCATCTTCCAGGATATAATCGTTACTGCAATTGAAGTCAATAATCATACTTTTGTTTCGTTTTTACAAAAGTGAAGACTATTGTTGTTATTCTGAACTAAATAAATATGTGCGGTATTGTTGGCTATACTGGCCCCAGGGAAGCTTACCCTGTGATCCTCAAAGGCTTGAAAAGATTGGAATATAGGGGCTACGACAGTTCGGGTGTGGCGTTGATGAACGGCGGATTGAAAGTGTATAAAAAACAAGGCAAAGTGTGCCGAACTCGAAAATGACGTTATCGGCAAAGACCTGCACAGCCACATTGGCATTGGTCATACCCGCTGGGCGACGCACGGCGAACCCAGCGACCGCAACGCACATCCGCACCTTTCGCAAAGCGGCAACCTCGCCATCATACACAACGGCATCATCGAAAACTACGCGCAAATCAAGCAGGAACTGGTCAAAAAAGGCTATTCGTTCAAGAGCGATACCGATACCGAAGTGCTGCTCAATTTCATTGAAGACATCAAGCTCAACGCAAACTGCCCGACCGAAGAAGCTGTGCGCACTGCCCTGCGCCGTGTGGTGGGCGCTTATTGCATTTTGGTAATGGACAAAGACGAGCCAGACACCATCATCGCGGCGCGCAAAGGCAGCCCGCTGGTGATTGGCATTGGCAAAAACGAACATTTCCTCGCGTCCGATGCTTCCCCCATCGTGGAATATACCAAAGAAGTAGTGTATGTAAACGACTACGAAATCGCCATTGTGAAACCCGATGAACTGGTATTGAAAAACCTGGGCAACGACAAGCAGACGCCCTTTATCACAAAGCTGAACATGGAACTGGCCGCCATTGAAAAAGGCGGTTTTGAACACTTCATGCTGAAAGAAATCTTTGAGCAACCCGACACGATTTTCGACTGCCTGCGCGGACGCCTCGACCTGGCCGACGGCAAAATCGTAATGAGCGGCATCGAGTTGTACAAAAAAGAAATCATGGCATGCGCGGCGCATCATCATCATTGCCTGCGGTACGAGCTGGCACGCCGGTTTGCTCGCCGAATACATCATTGAAGAAACCTGCCGCATCCCGGTAGAAGTAGAATATGCTTCCGAATTCAGGTATCGCAATCCCGTTGTGCATCCCGGTGATGTTATCATCGCCGTTTCACAAAGCGGCGAAACGGCCGATACACTGGTCGCCATAGAAAAAGCCAAAGAACAAGGCGCGATCATCATCGGCGTCGTAAACGTAGTGGGTTCTTCCATTGCACGTTTGTCACATGCCGGCGCCTATACACACGCCGGACCTGAAATTGGCGTGGCGAGTACCAAAGCATTTACTGCCCAACTGGCGGTGCTCACCATGATTGCGCTCAAAATTGGTTACGACAAAGGCACGCTTACGACTGAACGTTTTCACCAGTTGTGCAACGAGCTGGCAGCCATTCCTGAAAAAGTAGCCCAGATATTGAAACATAGCGATGCCATCAAAGCCATTGCAGAAACTTACAAAGACAGCCGCGACTTTTTGTATCTCGGCCGGGGATACAACTTTCCCGTGGCTCTGGAGGGCGCGTTGAAGCTGAAAGAGATTTCTTACATCCACGCCGAAGGGTATCCCGCTGCCGAAATGAAACACGGTCCCATCGCATTGGTGGACGACACGTTGCCGGTTGTTTTCATTGCCACGCAAGATGTATATCATGAAAAAATCATCAGCAACATGCAGGAAATCAAGGCGCGCAAAGGAAAAGTGATCGCCGTGATTACCGAAGGGGATACCGTTACCGAAGGCATTGCCGACGTGGTCATCCCGGTACCTCCAGCCGATGAAATACTGGCTCCTATGCTGAGTGTCGTCCCGATGCAGCTACTTGCCTATTACATTGGCGTCAGCAAAGGGTTGGACGTTGACAAACCAAGAAATCTTGCCAAAAGCGTAACCGTAGAATAAATAGCTGACAAACGCATTGCTCATTTCAATTTTACATCTTAATTCTGCATTTTTTTAAATGAATTATCTTAGCCTCAACCGCCAATCTCCCGCTGTTTCATTTGCCGAAGCTGCCGTTCTGGGCCAGGCACCAGACAAAGGATTGTATTTCCCGGAAAGCCTTCCTGTATTGCCGGCATCATTTGTCAAAAACCTGAAACACCTTTCCAAAGAAGAAATTGGCATTGCCGTGATGCAGCCTTACACTGAGGGGAGTTTGCCTAAAGCAGAGCTGGAACGCATTGTAGCGGAAACGGTCAACTTCGATTTTCCGTTGGTTTCCATCAATGAGCGCATAGCTTCACTGGAATTGTTTCATGGTCCTACCCTCGCGTTCAAAGACGTGGGCGCACGGTTCATGAGCCGTTGTCTTGGTTATTTCAACCAGCACAAACACACCACAACCACGGTTTTGGTCGCCACTTCGGGTGATACCGGCGGGGCTGTTGCCAATGGTTTTCTCGGGGTAGAAGGCGTGAACGTTATTATTCTGTACCCTTCGGGAAAAGTGAGTCCTGTTCAGGAACTGCAACTGACAACCTGCGGGCAAAATATCACCGCGCTCGAAATGGACGGCACCTTCGACGATTGCCAGGCAATTGTGAAAAAAGCATTCTGGGACAAAGAACTGAACGATAAATTCATCCTTACTTCTGCCAATTCCATCAACGTAGCCCGCTGGCTGCCACAGCAGCTTTACTACTTTTTCGCGTTGCAGCAGTGGCAGGCAAACGACCTGCCGGTAATCAGCGTGCCGAGCGGCAATTTTGGAAACATCTGCGCAGGCATTCTTGCACAGGTATCGGGGCTGCCGGTAAAACATTTCATCGCAGCCTGCAATGCCAACGATGTGGTGTATCGCTACCTGCAAAACGGTATTTTTGAACCCAGAAATTCGGTATCCACCCTTTCCAATGCAATGGACGTGGGCAACCCGAGCAATTTTATCCGCATTCTCGAAATCTTCAAACACGAGCTGCCGCAATTGCAAAAACTGGTGAGCGCGGCTTCTGTTGACGACGAAACTACCAAAACGACCATCAGCGAAGTATTTACCCGGTTTCAATATACGCTGGATCCACATGGCGCGGTGGCTTACAAAGCGCTTGACGATTACCTGCAACAAACCAAGGGGCAGGGTTTTATACTGGAAACGGCGCACCCGGTCAAATTTCCAGCTGTTGTGGAAGAAGCAACCGGTAAACCGGTACCCGTTCCCGATAGTGCACAGCAGTTGTTTTCGTTGCAGAAAAAAAGCATCCCGATGCCGGCTACATTTGAAGCAGTAAAAGAATGGATGTTGAAGTTATAAGGTATTGCGAAAAATATATCCCGCATTCAGCAAGTCATGCCCACAATTAAGCCCGTCCTAAACAAGACAGGCTTTATTAGCAAGCAATCAAAGAAAATCGTTAGAGGCCATTAGTCACGTAATGCTTCGCGGGCAATTACAATTTTTTGAATTTCGGAAGTGCCTTCGCCAATCGTACACAGCTTGGCATCCCTGTAATATTTTTCAACCGGAAAATCTTTGGTATAACCATAACCACCAAAAATCTGAACGGCATCGTTAGCTACTCTTACAGCTACTTCGCTGGCATAATATTTTGCCATAGCCGCCTCTTTGGTCACCGGTAAGCCCTTGTTTTTCAAATCGCAGGCATTGAGAATCAGCAAATCGGCCGCTTCTATTTCCGTTGCCATATCGGCCAGTTTAAAGCTGATACCCTGGAAAGAAGCAATCGGTTTATCGAACTGGTGGCGTTCTTTTGCATATTGCAGCGCAGCTTCGTAAGCGCCTCTGGCAATGCCCAACGACAGGGCAGCAATAGAGATGCTGCCGCCATCCAGCACTTTCATAGCCTGCTTAAAACCGCTCGCCAACTTCACCCAAGCGGTTGTGCATCCGGAATGCGGCAGTTGTCAAAAATCATTTCGGCGGTTTCGCTGGCACGCATGCCCAGTTTGTTTTCTTTTTTACCACCGCAAAATCCCTGCGTTCCTCTTTCCACAATAAATGCAGTTGCATTATTTCTGGTTCGTGGTTCGCCGGTACGTGCAATCACAACTGCCATATCGCCGCTGATGCCATGGGTGATCCAGTTTTTGGTGCCGTTAATACCCAGTCATCGCCATCTTTTACCGCTGTGCATTTCATATTGCCGGCATCGCTGCCGGTATTGGGTTCTGTTAATCCCCAGGCGCCAATGCATTCTGCCGTAGCCAGTTTGGGCAGATATTTCTGCTTTTGATCTTCATTTCCAAAGACCAAAATATGACCGGTACACAACGAATTATGTGCTGCCACGCTCAGGCCAATAGAGCCACACACTTTGGAAATTTCTTCAATAATGGCTTTGTATTCAAAATAACAAAGCCCGGCGCCGCCATATTCTTCGGGCACCAAAACACCCATCATCCCCAGTTCTCCCAGCTCTTTAAAAAGTTCAGCGGGAAAGTTCTGTGCTTCGTCCCATTCCATTACATGCGGATTTGATGCATTGTTCTGCAAAACTTTTGGCGGTTTCTTTTACTTGCTATGTGAAATCACTTCTTGAAAAATCCATACTAACGAATGTTAGTTTGCAAATATAAAAAATTTTCTGGAAAATTTTTCCGAAACCGTTTTACTCAACTGTAAGAAAAGGCGAGACTTTCTGATAAACGTTTCGTTGATGAACACAATGTTGCGAATGTCTGCCACGACCCATACAATGCCATGCTGTTTGCGGTAAATGACAATGGCATCGGCAACTTCCGCCGGGATGGCAGGATTTTGTTTCAGATCAGCAGCCGAAGCTTTGTTGATGTTCAGTTTGCGATGCCCGTTTGAAGTTCTGTTGTACGGGTTGCTGCCGACAATTTGAGATAAGGAAGAATGGTGTGAAAAGCAGAATCAGACAACCCATAGGTATTCTTGACCTGGCTGATGGAGGGAAACCCTCCCATTTGATCGCGATATTTCACAATGCGGTTGCTCAGCACGTCACCAATCGCCGGCAACGCTTTCCATTGCTCCACCGTGGCAGTATTGACATCAATGACCTGTGGTTTTGTTTGTTGTAGGCTTTGTTTCCTGCAGTCTTCCAATTGTCTTTATTGTACGTTGCGTAGGACGTGCCATCTGAAGATGAATCTAAGGGATGATCCGGTCAGCGTCTGCGGTCGTCATTCCATAAATCTTGCGAATGTCTTCGGGCTTGCGAAATTGCCCGCCTTTGTTGCGGTAGTTGATCAGCGTGCGGATGGTTTTGTCACGTAACCCGAGCTGTTTGAAACCAGCTTCGTCAAGAATATTGGGATCAAACGAAAACAGCGTTACCTGAAGTTTTGGGCACTCCTTCCTCTGTCAGTAATGTTTGTACCAACGGGTCATCTGAATTTCCGGAAGGCTGGGACAGGCTGTTGATTTTGGCATCAAGATTTTCGACGTCCGGCACATCGGGAGCGGGCTGGTAAAATGACAAGAGCAAGCAGTAAGAATCAGGAACGTGAGAAGGCCAATGAAAACTGCCCTTTCTTTTTTCGAAAAGAAAAAATAGTCTTTCCAGGATGGGTTTGTATGCATACATACGTCGTTTAGCAATTACAGCCGGAGGGTCAGTCCGTCATATGCTAAAGATATATGTTTTGGCAAACTTTCATTGACAATTTTGTGGTTGCCAAGCTGATGGCTGATGTGAGTAAAATACGCCTGCGGAATGCTTAGTTCATCCACCAATTTTACCGCTTCGGAAAGGGTAAAATGCGAAATGTGGTTTTCGCGTCGCAGCGCATTGATGACGAGTACTGTGAGCCACTGATGAGTTCTTTATTGGCTTCGTCAATCCGGTTAGCATCGGTGATATAAGTAAAATTGCCAAACCGATAACCGAAAACCAGCATTTTATGATGCCACACAGCAATGGGCGTTACCGGGATATCACCAATCATAAAAGGCTCTTGCGCGATGGTCATAAAATTAATGTTGGGAATGCCGGGGTATTTGTGTTCGGCAAAAATATAGGAAAATTCTCTTCTCAGCGCTTCGCTGGTAATATCGTTTGCAAACACATCAATTGCTAAACCGGAAAAGAAATTATACGGGCGAACATCATCCAGCCCTGCAATATGGTCTTTATGCGGGTGGGTAAACAAAACAGCATCGAGTTTCGTATTGTTAATGCGTAACATTTGGTGCCTGAAATCGGGCGTCGTATCAACCACAATGGTGGTGTTTGGGCGATTGTATTAAGATACTGCTGCGCAGTCGTTTATCATTTTCATCGGGAGACGTACATACTTCGCAGGAGCAGCCAATCATGGGAACCCCTGTACTGGTGCCGGTTCCTAAAAACGTTATGGTAAGCGGTGTTTGCAAAGGCGAAAGATAATGGGAATACCTTAAAAGTTTATACTTTGGGTGTAGCTGTTTTTAAAAGTTCGTTGTATAACTTTTGCGATTCCAATGTTAGCTTATCGGCATCCACCGGTAATTGCGGAATTAATTCCGTTAAGGTATGCATGCGGGCTTCGGTATCCAGAAATTTATTCAACACAATTACGTGTTTGCTTTCCAGCAGGCACCAGCCACTTTGAAATGTGCCCCGCTCGTAGCGCAATGTATACCCTGCTTCATGAACAATGGCAGCAACTTATCTAAATTATTTTGTGTTGCCTTCATGTTGCAAAGGTATCTAATTCAAAAAGGTATATACGGCGATACCACTGGCAGCATAAGCCGAAACCATTTTTTTACCAAAATCAATTGTATTCTGTTGTAGCTGTGTGGTTGCCACGGCATGTTGAGGGATGGAAGGAACTTTTACAATTCATAAAAAACGGGATTCTTTACCTTCGCCCAAATGTGATTTTATATGTCTGAAACTGTCGTTTCTATTCAGAATGCAAATATCTTCCAGGGCAACAACCTGGTACTGCAAAATGTAAATTTTACCGTACACGGGGCGAATTTGTTTACCTGGTTGGTAAAACCGGTTCGGGAAAAAGCAGCCTGCTGAAAACCTTGTATGGCGAATTGTTCCTTTACAAGCGGGTAGCTGCCAATGTCGTAGGCTTTGACCTCACAGCTATGACCTGGAAAAAAGTACCTTTTCTACGCCGCAATCTTGGCGTGGTATTCCAGGACTTTCAACTGCTGACCGATCGAACGGTATATGAAAACCTGCGCTTTGTATTACGTGCTACCGGTTGGACGGATAATCGGCTGATGGACGAAAAAATTAATGATGTGCTGGATAAAGTTGGTCTAAAAAGCAAGGGTTTTAAAATGCCATTTGAAATCAGCGGTGGCGAACAGCAGCGTGTGGACATTGCGCGTGCTTTGCTCAATTCGCCAAAATTGATTCTGGCCGATGAACCGACGGGCAACCTCGATCCCGAAACGAGCGATGAGATCATGCAACTGCTCATCCGCATCTGCAAAGACTATGGTACATCTATCATAATGGCGACCCACGATTTCCTGGTGTTGAAAAAATACCCTTCGCGCATCCTTACCACCGAACGCGGCAAAGTGATGGATAGTTCCAACCTTGCCGTCGTGTAAGTATCGCCGGTTGCCTACTTTTATCACCCATTCATTTTTTTACTTACCAATACCAACCAAATGCTGAAAGACAAAATCTGTATTGTAACCGGTGCTGCCCGCGGCATTGGTGAAGCCATTGCACTAAAACTTGCTGAAAACGGCGCTCACATCGCCTTTACTTATGTGAGCGATAGCAGCGCCGAAAAAGCAGCTACCCTCGAAGCGAAACTCTCGGGTATGGGCGTGAAAGCCAAAGCTTACCAGAGCAACGCCGGTGATTTTTCCGCCTGCGAAAACTTTGTCAGCAGTGTAACTAAAGAGTTTGGAACCATTGACGTGTGTGTAAACAATGCAGGCATCAGCAAAGACAACCTGTTGCTGCGCATGTCGCCCGAGCAGTGGGACGACGTGATGGACATCAACCTGAAAAGCGTGTTCAACATGACCAAACAGGTGATTCGCCCGATGATGAAAGCCAAAAGCGGCAGCATCATCAACATGAGCTCCATCATTGGCATTCGTGGCAACGCGGGTCAAAGCAGCTATGCCGCGAGCAAAGCAGGCATCATCGGTTTTACCAAAAGCGTAGCATTGGAACTGGGCAGCCGCAACATCCGCTGCAATGCCATTGCACCCGGTTTTATTGAAACCGACATGACACACTACCTCAAAGAAGGCAGTGCAGCTGATGATTTCATGAAAAAAATACCGCTTGGGCGTTTTGGAAAAGGCGAAGAAGTGGCCAACGCCACGCTCTTTTTGGCATCTGACATGAGTGCTTATATTACGGGCCAGGTATTGAGTGTGTGCGGTGGTTTAAACATTTAAGTCGGTTGCTTGACGCTTTCCATCATCATAGTCAGCTACAACGTAAAGTATTTTTTAGAGCAATGCCTTTGCTCGGTGAAGGCAGCGATTCAAAAGATAGACGCCGAAGTGTTGGTGATCGACAATGGCTCGGCAGATGGCAGCCTTGCTTACCTGCAACCATTGTTTCCGTGGGTTCAGTTTATCTCGAACCCTGCCAATGATGGCTTTGCAACCGCCAACAACAAAGCGTTGTCAGTCGCTTCGGGAGAATACATCTTGTTTTTAAATCCCGATACCATTTTACCGGAAGACAGCCTGCAACGCTGTCTTCATTTTTTTTCCCAAACCACCAAGGCCGGTGCCATCGGCGTGCGGATGATAGATGGTGCGGGCTCTTTTTTACCCGAAAGCAAACGCGCTTTTCCGTCGCCGCTAGTATCTTTTTACAAACTCACCGGCTTATCGTCCCTGTTTCCCCGTTCGAGGCTGTTTGGCAAATACGCCCTTGGCTCGCTAAATGAACACAACATCCACGAGGTAGATGTATTGGCCGGCGCATTCATGATGGTTCCCAAAGCAGTGTTGCAGACGACCGGCGGTTTTGACGAGCAGTTTTTTATGTACGCCGAAGACATTGACCTCAGCTATCGCATTCAACAGGCGGGATTCCGCAATTATTATCTTGGCGATACCAGCATCGTGCATTTCAAAGGAGAAAGTACAAAAAAAGGCAACCTCAATTATGTAAAAGTTTTTTACCATGCCATGTCGCTGTTTGTGCAAAAGCATTATAGCGGTACCGGCGCCTTGATGTTGCGGCAATGTTTGCAGTTGGGTATTGTAGTCAGGGGAATGATAGCTGCCATCGGCCTGCCTTTCCGGAAAAAGAAAACGGGTCAAACGGCTTTCTATTCGCATGTCTTCCTCCTGGGCGCTGCGGTGCAGACAAGTGCCGCAGCGCAGATCATCAAACTACGGTTGCCCCATGTAAACATCATACACAAAAACCTGGATTCAGCTTTGCCGGCAGCCTTGCCAGACAACAGCTTGCTGGTGTTTTGCACCGGCGTTTTTACCTATCAGCAAAGCCTCGAAACATTACAGCGTACGCATGCCGCAGCCTACAAATGGTTTGGGAGCAACAGCCGTTGCATTGCCGGCAGCCACGATAAAAATACAAGCGGCGAAGTAATCGTAGCGGAATAATGGCCTAAGCTTATGGGATACTTCCTGTTGTTCGAAACAACAGGACAATTTTCAGTGAATTCGAACATGAAATTTTAAGTTGACACATCGGTATGGGGCGGATATTTTGACAGAGCATTTTCTGAGTGGGCAGTTCCATTTGTTGAGCAGGCTAGAGAAGGACGTTTTTCCATTGTGTTATCAGACGTGACACTTGGCGAATTGCAAAATGCACTACAAAATGTTCAAAAATTGCTAACGACAATTGAACCTCAGTTTATTGATCTGTCTACAATCACAGAAGAACAGTTGACACTAGCCAATCGTTATGTGGCAGAAGGAGCTTTAACACCGAAATTTTATCCAGGCGCTCAGCATATTGCAATGGCGTCAATTTTAAAAGTGGATAGTTTGGCAAGTTGAAACTTCAGGCAGATGGTTAACTTTATCCGTATCAAACAATACAACTCACTAAATCTTATATTTGGGTATCAGTTTGTTGACATCAGAACACCAAAAGAAGTAACATAAGAAGACCCAGAATAAAAATACAGACAAAGAGTTTCACGCCGTGGACTGTATGCAGCATATACAAAGCGAATTGTCTCAAAAATATTTGCAGGTCAAAGAACAGTATCTGAAAGACTTACAACATGCTATGGAAGACTTTAAGCACAAGCAGGAAAAAGCCTATAGCCAATAAGGGGTTTGACAAAATGCGGGTTAATTGAAAATTTCTTCAGCTGTAGTTTTCAATAATGCTTTTGTATAGACCGGCTCAACGCCATTATATAGAAATCTATTACTTGGGCGATATCACATTTTTACATCTTAAGTAAGCCAGGCAGCGGGAACACTGATATTTCCCACTTCCCCATGTCCTGTTCGAAGGCGTTATACTCCGGCAGCAAAATGCCCGCATGATGAGTGCGGGCATTTCCATTTATGTTGATGTAGAATCGGCTGGTGTATTATTCCCATTCTTTAGGGTCTTTGGAACCGTTGGCTTCTTCTTCCTGCATGTCTTTGTATACTTTTTTTGACACCAGGATACTCAGCTGGTACAACAGGAACAAGGGGGTAAACACAATCATCTGGCTGATCCAGTCGGGGCTTGGCGTGATGACGGCAGACACGATCAGGATGACCACGATGGCATACTTGCGCGACTCTTTCAGAAACATGGGTGTGATGAGCCCGATGCGCGTGAGCACCGATGCCAGTACCGGAAGTTCAAATGCCAGTCCGCAACCGAGTATGATGTTGGTGAGGTTGTCGAGGTAATCTGTCAGCGTAGGACGCGTAATGAGCATGTCTTTGGTACCCAGCGTAAACGTACCGAGAAAATTGAATGTGAAAGGGCCGAGTATAAAATAACCAAATGCCGCCCCGAGGAAAAAGAAAAACGACACCCAGAAAATGATGAAGCGTGTATTGCGCAATTCTTTCGGTTTCAAAGCAGGTTTCACAAACAGCCAGAACTCCCAGAAGATATAGGGAAAAGCGGCAATGAGCCCGCCCATGAGTGCGATGGTGATGCTGCTGAGAAACTGCCCGCCATAAGTAGTGGTCTGCATCTCTACATGAAACGCTTTGAGGCAAAGCGCGTCACCGGCATGAATAAAATGACTGAACTGGCAAAGCGCCGAATAGCTAATGAAATCGGGATTGATGGGACCGGCAATGATGTTGTCGAACACCCAGTCGCGGTACACGAAAATAACACCCGCCAATACCAAAACGGCAATCACCGAACGGATGATGTGCCAGCGAAGCGCTTCTAAATGATCTATAAAAGACATTTCCGCTGTGTTCGGATTGCCGCCTCGGTTAAAAAGTGATGTAGCCATTACAAATAGATACGAAATTATAGCGGGCAAAGGTATGGGCGCCGGCGATATCTTATCTTAATACTTTCATTTTTATCATTTCTATGCGGGTATTGCTCACATTCAGTACATCAAACTCATAATCTCCGATGATGATCCGCTCTTTCAGCTTGGGAATGCTCTTGTGCACATCAATGATAAAGCCCGAAATGGTTTCTGATTCATTTTCGGGAAATTCAAGGCTATAGCGCTCGTTCAGGTAATCGAGTTCCAGCCGGCCAGAAAAAATGTATTCATTTTCACTGATCTGCTTTTCCACAAATTCTTCTGTGTCGTATTCGTCTTTGATGTCGCCAAAAATTTCTTCCAGCACATCTTCCATCGTCACGATGCCGGCGGTGCCGCCAAATTCATCCACCACCCACGCAATGCTTTTGCGCTCTTTTGAAAATTTGGTGATGAGGTCAGTGGCGCTCATGCTTTCCGGCACCGCCGGGATGCTCAGCAAAACCGACCGGATGTCTGCCGGCTTTTTAAACAAATCAAGCTGGTGCACATAACCAATAATGTTGTCAATGTTTTTTTCATACACCACCATTTTGCTCAGCTTTGTATCCAGGAACCTGGCTTTTACATCATGTATGCTAGCACTGATTTCCACGGCTTCAATTTCGGTGCGTGGCACCAGGCAACTGCGGACTTTGACGGTAGGCAGCGACAGCGCATTTTCAAACAATTCCTTGTTCAGTTCGGGATATTCTTCGTCCTGCTCATTGTTTTGCTGGTAAAAATGTTCCAGGTCAACTTTGGTAAACGGTTCGCTGTCTTCACGCAGCCGCACGTTGAACAAAAACCGCAAAATGCCACCCGCCACGCCGACAAACAAACCAACCACCGGGTGAAGGATGTTGTAAAAAAACTTTGCCAGTGGTGCCAAAAACGACAGCAGCGCATCGCTTTTGGCCTGAAACAATGCCTTTGTCAAAAATTCAGCAAAAAAGAGGATGACGGTGATGGCGATCAGCGCATCGGCAGCGAGGTATAGGTAGTCGTTTTGAATACTGCTGAAAAAAGGATTTTTCCACAGCGTCAGGGACAACAGTTCGACCAGTGCCAGCATGAAAATAATGAGAAACAGGATGCTGCCTGTTAAACAAACGCCGAGGAAATCATTGGGATTTTCGAAAAAATCAGACAGGATGATACCGCTGCGTTTGCCCTGTTTTTTCTTTAGCTCGATGCCCAACCGGTTGGCATTGATAAATGCGGCTTCGATACCAACAAAAAAAATGATGAGTAACAAAGTGATGCCCAATAAAACCGAAAGACCAACGTGTGTCATACTGGATATAAAATTAAGGTTCTTCTCATAGCGCCAAAGGAAAGTTGGCCACAACGTGCGTACATGCTTGTCAACAAATGAATTCTGTTTACCGTTTCAATTGCTTTACAATGATCGGATAAAAAGCGGTTATCTTATCATGATCTTTTCGACATCAGTTGGATGTCCAGATTGAAAAACGCTAAGGCTTACGCACTCTGTATCAAAACTCAACGCCCGCAGTGGTTTGTCCGGATGCTGGGAAAAATCACGCCGGCTGCCCAACGGTTGCCCGGTTACATGCAGTATAAAAATAGCCATTATTATCTTTCCATTCTCAAAACGGGCTGCATCATTTTTGCAAAGCAGATGACGAGCATACAAATGAAAGATATGAAATACAAATTGTTGGGATCATCCGGTTTGAAAGTGTCATCGCTCTGCCTTGGCACCATGGGCTTTGGTACCGAAGGCGGCTGGGGTGCCGATCAGGAAACGAGTTTCAAAATCCTGGAAGCGTTTGCCAGCGCGGGTGGCAACTTTTTGGATACCGCCAATTTTTACAAAACCGGCACCAGTGAACAAACCATCGGTGACTTTGTCAGCAGCCGCGACCGCGATTATTTTGTTATCGCCACCAAGTATTCGTTGTTCGACAACAACACCAATCCCAACGCCAGCGGCAACAACCGCAAAAACATGATGCGCAGTGTGGAAGCCAGCTTAAAGCGGTTACAAACCGATTTTATTGATGTATTGTACCTGCACATTTGGGATTTTTTGACGCCGGTGGACGAAGTGCTGCGTGGCCTCGACGACCTTGTTTCGCAGGGCAAAATCAACTACGCCGCCATCAGCGATACGCCGGCCTGGATAGTTGCCAAAGCCAATACGCTGGCAGAACTGATGGGCTGGAGTAAATTCATTGCCCTACAGGTTGAGTACAGCCTGCTGCAACGCGCCGCCGAGCGGGATTTGATCCCCATGGCAAAGCATTTTGGCATGACGCTGACGCCCTGGGCGCCACTGGCAGGCGGCGCATTGACCGGTAAATATTTACGGGGTGAAAAAGGACGCATCAAAGAAGGGAGCAACCGGCTGAACGAACGCAGTGAACGCATCACCAAAGAGGTGATGGCTGTAGCCGAAGACCTTGGTGCCGAAGCCTCGCAGGTAGCACTTGCCTGGACCATGCAGGCGGGTGTTTCTTCAATCCCCATTGTAGGTGCAACGAAGCTGAGCCAGCTGAAAGACAACCTCGAAGCGGCCGACCTGGTACTATCTCCAGATGCCATGGACAGGCTGCACCGCGTAAGCGCTATTGAACTGGGTTTCCCGCACGATTTTTATAAGGAAGATGCCGTGAAGAAAAATAATTTCGGTGGTTTTTATGACCAGATTGAACAACTATAAAACGTCATTTATGATATCACCGGAAACATTTGAACAAAGCCTCAAAAACGGGCAAGCGCCACAAGGCATTTCCGTTTACCTGCAGTCGCTGTGGCACGATGCACACGGCGACTGGCAATCCGCACACGACCTGGTGGACAGCCTGCCCGGCAGCAAAGCCGCAGCGGTCCACGCGTACCTGCACCGTGTAGAAGGCGACCACTGGAACGCCAACTATTGGTACAACCGCGCGGGCAGAAAGATGCCGGACGTTAGTTTGAAAGAGGAATGGAAAACCCTGGTAGCAGAATTCATCGCGCTGGAATAAAACGCAGGTTGATTTCCGTTGATGCCGGTTACGATGATTGCCGGGCAGCATTTGCGTACTGCATCATCTGTAAAATGTAGTCGGGATCGGGACAGTTTTGCAAATATCTTTCCCGCTCGGCAAAGGCGCACACGCCGGGATAATCGCCCCAGTTTTCTTCCATATCACGGATGATCTGGAAATGTAGGTGTGGCGGCCAATGCCCGTTTTCGAATGGCTCGCCAAAACTCCCGATTTTTTCACCGATGCTAAGGTACCTGCCTTCTTCGAGGTTGGTGAGGTTGCTGATGCTGAGATGACCATACAAGGTATGAAACGCTTCGCCGTTGAGCTGGTGTAGCAGAACAATGGTAGCGCCATAATCGCCAAAGCGGTCGTTGAAAGCGAAGCTGTGGATGACGCCGCCAAGCGGCGCAAATACCGGTGTACCGGCTTTTCCCCAGATGTCTATGCCAAGGTGTAACCGCCTCGGTGCCAATAAATTAATTCCCGCGTTGAACACCGGGCTGCGGCGGTAAATGGTGCGGTGTTCGTTGTACCCGCCAATGCCATACAGGGCACTGTGTTGTTCCAGCTGTTGCTGAATGTATTGGGTAAAAAGCGCCGTGTCTCCTAAAATCTCGTCCGACAGTTCGTTGTTGGCAGCCGTAAAATCCATTTGTAACAGCGTATCGGTCGACGGCGAAAATGGCACCACCGGGTGATAGGCATATCCATTCTGCTGCAGCTTTGTTTCCAATGTTAACGATTGTATGATCACGTTGTGAAGATAACTGAAAAAGCAGTGTTTGATTGGCAGGGAAATGATAAAAGGAAACCAACCAATTAACCTGAAAGAACTAAGACAACAGCTAATACAAATCACATCACAACTGCGCACTCAATCGTTTGCATAAAAAAGGGCAAACGATGTATTCATCTTTGCCCCATACCGTGTATTCAAATGATCTTTAATTATAAATTTCGTCAACTTCTTTTTTAAATTTTTCCATGATCACTTTGCGTTTCAGGCTCATCTTGGGTGTCATTTCACCGGTTTCGATTCCCCATTCGCGCGGCAACAATTGAAAGCGTTTGACTTGCTCTACATGGTTGAAAAACGGGTTGTATTTATCACGAATGGATTTAACAAATTCAAGCACTTTGGGTTCTTTGATGATCTGCTCGTTGCTTGGTAGGTAACGCTGTTGTCTTTTGCCCAGGTTTTCAATGCGGCAAAAGAAGGCACAATAAGCGCCCCCACAAATTTTTTTCCCGCACCTATCACCATCACCTGTTCTACAAACATGCTTTCTTTCAGCTTGTTTTCGATAGGTTGCGGTGCAACATATTTGCCGCCACTTGTTTTAAACAATTCTTTTTTACGGTCGGTAATTTTTAAAAACTTTCTCTTCATCCAACACACCAATATCACCGGTATGCAGCCATCCGTCAATAATGGTTTCGGCTGTAAGATCGGGGCGTTTGTAATAGCCCACCATCACGCTGTTGCCACGCACACAGATTTCTCCATCGGCTTCCAGCTTTAATTCAACGCCTTTAATAATGGGACCAACCGTTCCAAATTTGTTATCGCCCGTTGCTTTTCGGTTTACGCTAATCACGGGGCTATTTTCAGTAGGTCCATATCCTTCATACACCGGTATACCCGCACCATTAAAAATGCGCAGCAGCTTTTCGCTGCAGGCAGCGCCACCAGTAACGATAAAGGAAATGTTGCCACCCAATGCTTCGCGCCATTTGCTAAAAATAAGTTTGTTGGCAAGCTTTAATTTCACGTTGTACAGAGCGCCGCCATCTTACAGGTTATCGTATTTTGTGGCGACGCGCACTGCCCAAAAAAACAAGCTGCGTTTTATGCCGGTTGAGCTGTGCTCCGTTTGTCATGATTTTTTCAAATACTTTTTCAAGCAAGCGCGGAACGGTGGTAAATCCATCGGGTTTTATTTCTTTCAGATTGTCACCAATGGTTTCTAGGCTTTCTGCATAATAAATGCTAATGCCGCTGAACATATAAATGTAAGTGACGCATTTTTCAAAAATGTGATTGAGTGGTAGAAAGCTCAGCACCTTTTCGCCGGGCGCATCGCTGAAAGGAAAACTTTCCTTGCTATACAAGGCATTGCTCACAATATTTCTATGAGTAAGCATCACGCCTTTGGGCGTGCCTGTAGTGCCGGATGTATAAATGATGGTGGCAAGATGCTCCTCGGGAATCGAATTCTTTGATTTCCTGCACCTTTCAGCAGGTCGTCGCCGGTGCCTTGCGACAACAGTTCTGACCAATGCTTTACGCCATCGATTTGTTCGAAAGATATAGATTTCGCTCAGCGACGGTACTTTGTCTTTCAAGCAAGCAATTTTGTGATACAATTCTTCGCTGCTCACAAACATGTATTTGACCGAAGCGTCATTTAAAATAAACTCTATTTCCAGCGGGTTGGTGGTGGGATACAGTGGCACAAGGATGGCACCGGTTTGTTGTACAGCGATGTCGGTAAAAATCCATTCCGGGCGGTTGTTGCTGATGATGGCAATTTTATCAGCACCTTCGGGGGTAAAGGATTGCGCGCCTACGCCTAGCTTCAACAAGCCGGCACTAAACCGGTTTACAATGTCATTTACCTCGCGGGTGGCATATTGTTTCCATTCCCCATTTTCCTTTGCACCCAGCATGGTGATATCGGGAAATTTTTGCAGTTGCAAGTCAATGGCCTCAAAAAGTCGTGTTGGTTTATTCATAAGAACGAAAGCAGTTCTGCGATGTAAAAATGGAAACAAATATAATTGTTAGGCTTTGTATCCCTCATTTTTTCTGTTGGCGATTATCGCCATTGGTTCAAAAAACAGTTCCCTTTTGCATTTGGCTACGGCTGACTGCTGTTTTCCATTTCCCGGATGTGATATTCCTGTACCAGTGGTGGATTTTCGGGTGTCAGGGTAAACTGTACAAGAATGTGTTTGCGCTCCGTTTCAATGACAAAGGAACCGCGCAGTTCGTTGAGCGGCAATACATCGCTTACCTGTTTGATGGCGCCTGCATTGTTGAACAGGCGTGCCGATTCTTTTCGCAAAGAATCTATGGGATAATCGAGAAAAAAGTTTTGGGCAAACAACTGGCTTTGCTCCGCCATTTTCCAGTCTTGTATCACGTTGAGCAGTTCGTTTTTTCGCTGTTGCAACAACGGGCGAAGGAATCAATTGCCGGGGCTGTAAACCCGCCAACCGGATGATGGTATCCAACACCCGCAGGTTGAGGTTGCCGGTACCGGCATAAGTGAGGTTGGCAAATGATACCACCCCGATGCCATAATCAGGCAATATCTTCCATTCGCTGCCGAAGCCCGGCAGCCCGCCACTATGACCTACATAGATTTTGCCATCGCAATCTTTCATCCAGCGCAGACCATAGCCATAAGCCGTTACCGTAGCACATTGCCGACCGTCGGGAAACCGGTAACCGGGCGACAACGTATTGATGTTCCAGGGCTGTTGCATTTCGCGCAGCGAACTGCGGCGTACCGGGCCGGTTTCGGGATTGCTTGCTGGCGGCGTAGCCGACTGGTGCAGCGCCATGTATTTGCCAAAATCCTCTACCGAAGTCATTAACCCGCCCATGGCGCCATAGGATCCATCGTGCAACAGCGGTTGTTCTACCCAGCCTTCATTGAGCCAGCGGTAACCATGCGCCAGCTTTGCTTCCGGCACCTTTGTGTATTCCCATTGGGTGTTCAACATGCCCAGCGGCTGAAGGATATTTTTACTGATGTATTGCTGGTAAGGCATGCCGGAAACAGTGGTGATGAGATGACCCAGCAAGGCAAACGCGAGGTTGCTGTATTCATACGCCACGCCGGGAACATGGGAGAATGAAAGCCCGCTTTTCACCAGTGCCATCAACTGCGCATCGGTATCATCGAGTTGGCGGTCGCCCCAGGGATTGTCTTCGGGAAAACCCGCTGCATGCGTCAGCAAGTGCCGGACAGTGATGGGCGGGGCATCTGCCGTCAGGTAATGCAGTGATTTCATTTCGGGAATGTATTGGGCAGCGGGATCATCGAGCCGTAGTTTGCCTTCGTCGCGCAGCTTCAGTACTGCCATGGCGGTAAAACTTTTGCTCATGGACGCAATGCGAAAGACAGAAGTTGTACTAACGGGTATCTTCTTTTCCGGATTGGTAAATCCATAGGTGCCGGTGTGTACCAGTTCTCCGTCGACAACAATTCCAAACACCATCCCGGGATAATGATTTGCTTTCGCAACCGCATTCATGATGCTGTCAACCACCGGGAAGGTTTGTTTGATTTTGAACAGCCGGCTGCTGTCGGCAAACCGGGGCGGCTGGATACTGCTTTGCTGTTGCGCCCATGAACAGACAGTTACAGAACAGAATATGGCGATCGACAGGCTCTTTATTAAAATGGCAACATCACGAAGAATGTTTGGCTGTTTCATGCGGTACAAGATATTTTAAAGAGAATCACCAAATTAACGGTTTTGGTTGATACCTGTTACAAATGCAGCGCAGGGACAATGCCGCCAAGAAGTAGAAGGAAACGAAGAAGATGGGAGCTGATGCAAAAAGACGACACGCAAAAATAAATGCGGGCGGTGAGGCAGCACTTTGCATCCCGGCATACTCTCCCATATTCATACGACTGAGTATGAAACACTATCCCACTATTGCGTTGCTTCTTCTGTTTTGCGCCGGTCTCACCGGCTGTTGGTGGTCGTTTTCCCAACCGCGGCAACCGGAAATTTACCTCAACCAGAAACGCTGGGCGTGGAAGCCGGTATATGCCATAGACTCTACTTACCGCACTGTCAGCTATAGCGAGGCAAGACCTGTGGAACGGGCAGGAAAAATTTATGTAAAAGACAACTTCATTTACCAATGTGACATCGGCGCCGGCATTCACATCATTGACAACAACAACCCGGCAACGGCAAAACGTACCGGCTTCCTGGTGGTGCCTGGCTGCGAAGAAATCTCTATCAAAGGCAATTATTTGTACACCAATAATTTTTATGACCTGGTGACCATTGACATTACTCAGTTTAACAATCCCATCCTGGTAAGTCGCTCAATAAATGCCTTTTTTGCCACCAATGGTTTGCAACATAGCTGGGAAGAACCCAAAGATACCGGCTGGTATCAATGCCCGGCTTATTATATGGATTCAGTCATTGTCAACTGGGTAAAAGATTCGGTATATGCCGGCTGCCAAAAACTATAACCTATGAAAGTTCGACACCTGGTTATCCTGTTACTGCTGTTTGCGATTGCCTGTAATAAGGATGGCAACCATCAATCTACGGCTTACGACAATGCCGGCGGCAAGAGTGGCACCGGCGGTTCACTGGCGAGATTTATTGTGGTAGGCAATTATCTCTATCTCGCCGACCAGGCTGAGCTGAAAGTGTTTGACCTGTCGGAAAACGGCATTCCCAAAGAAAAAGAACCGGTATATGTTGGCTGGGGCATCGAAACCATTTTTTCGCAAGGCGACAACCTGTTTTTAGGATCTTCCACCGGTATGTTTATTTTTTCGCTGGTAGATCCCGCCCGGCCGGCACTGGCAGGCCAAGCGCAGCACCTGCGAAGCTGCGACCCGGTAGTGGCAAATGACACAGTCGCCTTTGTTACCCTTCGCGGTGGCTCGCCGTGCGGCCCGGCAACAGAAGGGTTATATACCTATGACATCACTGATAGCAGCAACCCCGAATTGCAAACCATTTTTGAATTGTCGTCTCCGGCCGGATTGGCGCTCAATCAAACCGTTTTGTATGTGTGCCGGAAAGAAATGGGACTGAGTGTACTCGATGTTTCGAATGCAAAAGCGCCAAAATTGTTACTAACGATCACCAACGCCAGCTTTGAAGATGCAATCGTGTACGACACCTTGTTGATTTGTTATGTCAGCAATGGCATCCGGCTGTATGATATTTCAAAACCCGCCTACCCGGTTTTCATTAACGAAGTGGCAAACAATTGATGTTTTCAACCCTTCATTCTATCCTTCATTTGTTGCACAATACCACTATTGTCACAGTAGCTTTTTGAACCCGGGCTGAAGGTAAGCAGCAAGGTCGGAATAGGGAACGACGATGTCAATTTCTCCCATGGCAAACGGGCCGATTTCGTAAGGCGAATAAGCAAACCCCAATCCTTTTCCCGTAATCAAAAGGTTTTCATTTGGCAATATGCGTTCTTCAAACAAACCCGCGTTTCCCAGAGGTTCGGATGGCTTCAAGCCGAATTGCTTCCGGAACGATGCTTCCAGCATCGGGCGAAGCTGCCGTATGCCAGCTGCTGTAAGGATGTGCGGCAATGTAAGCACGCGCTGGTTGTCCATGTCGAGCGACCGGTATTGGGTGCTGTAATTGCCGTGTGCGCCCCCCGTATAGGAGGAAGTAAACAAAGACAAGGTGAAGAGATGCGGATTGGCAAACACGATGCCTACGTGATAGCGAAGATCGGAATTGTAAGAAGCCGGGAAACCGATGATGTCTGCCGGCAAAACATCACTATACATATCAAGATAATCGGCGACAAAGCTTTTTCCCAACTCCCGGAGCATCGGGCGAATGTCTGTTTGCCGAGAAGTATCGGGAAATAAAGTTCGGATGTTTGTTTTTACAAATTCATCAACTGCCGTTTTACCGGTAGGCCACACCGCAGCAGCGTCGTAATACGCGCCGGGTGACTCTTTCACCTTGTTGTTGAGCAGTACAGACGTATCAGTTTTGACATAGGTAAAAGATACCGGTAAAACTACCTGTGTGAGTGCTATTTTTTGGAGTGCGCGTTGTCCGCCCGGTTGCCAGGTTCCACTGGCAGAATGGTTGTCAAATGACAGGATGAAAGTGTCTGCTTGTTCCTCACCATTTGTCGTCAATACAATTTTTCCTTTTTCGATGGTATCGCTGCCACTAAAATCAACCGGCGCCTGCAAAGAATCAAAATCATAAAACCCATCGTACCGGTGACCGGATTTGTATAGGTACACTGATACCGGGCTGTCGTTGACGGTTCCTTTCATAAGCCTGAACCAATCAGATTCCTCATCGTGCCTGTTGCAAGCCAACAAACAGGAAAAACAAACCATCAGCAATACCTTTTTCATACCGGTAACATGACGTGGGGAAATGGATAAGAAGAAACGCATGGTGACCTGCAAAAATGAAGGATTCCCTGCACATGTGGCGAATCAAATTACAAAAGATCAACTCTTTTTATACGCCAAACAGGTAAGTGTCGGGTATGTGCCGGTTGTGCGGTTCCAGGTGCAGCTGGTGTAAAGCGGGCGTTCGGTTAACAAATAAAAAAGAATCATATCGGTCGGCAATTACGGAGGGAACATACTAGCCCCTTTTTTCGCGCAGCGGATCATATAACATGCCGGTGGCGCGATGACCTCTTGCGTTTGCGGAAAAGCTCATCCTCTTCTTCTTCCATCAAACAATACCGGTCGTCTGTCCCTTCTTCGTGCAATCCAGCTTCAATGTTGCCATGCCGGGCTTCGGGCATGTCCATTACTTTCACCTGTGCGCCCCAATCGTCGCCGGCGATCACTGTGCCAACATCAGCCGTTTCGAAATGGTCTTGCGACAGGTGTAGCATTCATGCATGCCGTTCGACGATTCGCCAAACATCACGATGCGCCGGCGGGGTTGTTCAACAATGGAGACAAGTTATCCGGCAGTGGTGAGCAGATGCTTAACCATGGATTTTCAGCCTATATTACCAGCCGGAAAGATTGAGCCATTGTATCAGTATAAAAGCCAATACCAGGTTTAGATGTCTGATAAATTGAGTGATTTGAACACTTCTTTTGTAATGATGCGCGTGTTTTTGCGCGACCTGGTCGAGTGTGCAGCTCATCAACCGGATATTGACCGGCAAGCCTTCTTGTTCTTCCACCAGTTCGGTGGTGAGCATGCTGGTTTCGGTAACGTCGGGTTGCCCTTTTAATTTGCCAAAAACCGCAGCGGCAAAAGCAGCATCGCTACCAAGCGAAAATTTCGCAAAGCTTTCATAGCCACTGATGGTTTTGATGTTGTACCGAATGTAGAAGGATGATTCCATGTGGTGAGTTTTGTGAACAAATGAACTTTGAACGGGCGGATTACGGACAAAAATTGCCTGGTAGTGGGATGAGCAAAAAAAGGGCGGCCCATTGCGGTATCCGCCCTTTACATTCCTACCGGTAAGTCACCATTGCTGATTATTGTATTTCAACGGTGCGTGAAATTTTTTGTGCATTTTCTTTTTTCGGCAGTGTTACGTGCAATACGCCGTTGTCGTAGCGGGCGCTGATGTTGCCTGCGTCCACGGTGTCATCGAGGGTAAAGCTCCGGGTAAATGACTGCTTTTTGTATTCCTGCCGCAGCCATCCTTCGTTGTGGTCTTCGTTCCGGTGTTCTTCTTTGTGCTCGAATGAAATGGTGAGCGTGTCAGAAGCGACATTCATCTGGAACTCTTCTTTTTTCAATCCGGGTGCCACGAGTTCCATTTCGTAGGTTTTGTCGGTTTCACGAATGTTCACCGGAACCTGTGTACGTCCGGAAATGCCCTGTGAACCGCCCCAGTAAGAATCGTCAAAAAAGCGGGAGAGATTGTTTTGGAAGATTTGATCTACCACACTTCCAAAAGTAGCCGGCTGTTTGGCTGTTTCTCTTTTCATCATGTTGGTCATAGTGTCCTCCTTTTTTTATCCTCAACTTTTCAATCAAAATGCCAGACAAGCCAGGAATGAAATTTTGACAAATCATAATTCAGTTCATTGTCCGAAACTGAAATTTTTTCATGAAAATTTTACAAGTTAGACCGTTTAAGTTCAGGCAAAACCAGCTATTTCATAATTGCCATAGCAGGCTTCAATTTCCTGCAACACGTCGTCAATTTCAGCCAGCGAAGACAGGTTCACCAGCTTTTGCCGAAACTCCTTGATGTTGGGATATCCTTTTAAATAATTGGTATAATGCCGGCGCATTTCCAATACACCCAACACTTCGCCTTTCCATTCCACCGATTTAGAAAGATGTTGTTTGATAACTTCCACACGTTGCTGAATAGTGGGCGGCGGCAGTGTTTCGCCGGTGGCAAAAAATGTTTTATTTCGTTGAAAATCCAGGGATAGCCAATGGCTGCGCGGCCAATCATGATGCCATCTACACCATAGCGGTTTTTGTATTCCAGTGCTTTTTGCGGGCTGTCAATATCACCATTGCCAAAAATGGGAATGTGTATGCGCGGGTTGTTTTTTACTGCGGCAATCAGCCGCCAGTCGGCTTCGCCTTTATACATTTGCGCACGGGTACGCCCGTGGATGGCCAATGCCTGAATGCCGGTATCCTGCAAGCGCACGGCAACTTCTTCAATATTTTGCTGAATCGTCGTCCCAGCCAAGCCGCGTTTTTACCGTTACCGGTTTGTTGGTACTATTCACAACGGCTTTGGTAAGCCGCACCATCAAGTCAATGTCTTTTAGTACGGCGGCGCCTGCGCCTTTACACACTACTTTTTTTACCGGGCAGCCAAAATTAATGTCTACCAAATCGGGGTTTACAGCTTCCACAATGCGGGCACTCATTGCCATTGCGTCTTCATCGCCCCCAAAAATTTGTATGCCAATGGGGCGCTCTTCTTCATAAATATCCAGCTTTTGCCGGCTTTTAATAGCATCGCGTATCAAGCCCTTCACTGCTTATAAATTCGGTGTACATGAGGTCGGCACCATTCACTTTGCAAACGGCACGAAACGGCGGATCGCTAACATCTTCCATGGGCGCCAGCAACAACGAAAAATCGGGCAATTTTATATTTCCTATATTCATCATTCATTCACTTTACGAATGGTATTCACACGCGGTACTTTTTAAACAAAAGGCAACGTCTATTAATATTTGTGGACTATTGCTTGCTGCTTATGGAATACCTAATTCAGAATACTCATTCCCTTTCTATCTTCGCAAAGTTACAAGCAGAATTATGAATACAACATATCAGTCTTCTTCCCGTGGTATCAGTCCGTTAGTCAGTTGGGGTTATTGATCGCGTTACTTGGCTTGGGCTTAATTTTCGCCAGGCATCGTTTCGGTGGTCATCATCAAATTTGCGCTAGGTGTGCCGCTTAACAGTCATGGCTGCCGCTATTCTCGATCCTAAAAACATACAAATTGCACGTTTTGTACAATTTGCCAGCACATTTTTTTTTTTTGCCTTGCCGGCATTTATATTTGCCCGAGTGGTAAATCGGCGCCCAGCCCATTACCTTGGCTTTACCACGCATTCCAACTCCAAACAATTTTACATTGTACTTACTGATTATTATGCTGCCTTATTTGCCCAAAGCACCATTTCGCAACTGAATGAAATGATTCCTATTTCCAAAACCTGGAAAAAAGTTTCGGCGAATGGAAGATGAATATGCAAAGGAAGTGCTGAGCATGGCACAGATGAAAACGTTTGGCGATTATATATATGCCCTCGTAATACTTGCTTTTTTACCTGCTTTGTTTGAAGAGATTGTTTTTCCGGGGCGCCTTGCAACAGGCATTTATTCCGGCTGTTTCGCAAACCATTTTGCCGGGCATATTGGTTACGAGCATTTTTTTCAGTGCAGCCCATTTTTCTTTTTATGGTTTTTTACCCGCTTATTTTTCGGGTTGTTATTAGGATATATTTTTTATTACAGAAAAAACATCTGGTTAAATATTACGGCTCATTTTTTAAATAATGCTGTTGTGGTAACGGGATTGTATATGTTGAGCCGCTCGGGTAAACTGACTGAAAAAAGTTTGCAGGATGAAAATTATCCGGTTTATGTTGGCGTATTGGCAATAGTAGCTGTTTTTGCTTTGTTTGTTTTTTATAAACGTGAATCTGTCACTACTGTTGTTGTTTGCGCACGACGGACATTGAGCGGAAGAACATAGCTTGCCAGAAGACTCGCTTCTCGGGATATTGTTGAATAAACACAGTTAATTCTGATTCGGAAATTCTTTAATTTTTCGTTGAGTAATACAAAATATCTTCATCGGTTGTATGGCTGCGGAGCCATTCATAAGAAGGAGTATTATTTACTCAAAAACTGACATCAGCGAATCGCCTTTTAAGCCCGTTATTGTTGACACTTTTTGTGGCGAAAACCGGTAATCAATATATGCTTGCTTTTCTAAAAAACGAAAAGGTTTCGTACGCTTTGTTCCTGTCTTTGGTTCTTTTTCGTGCAAACGCATCGAGGTTAATACCGATACCTGCCCCCATGTTGGTTGCCTTGCTCACAGCAGGCATTTTACCAAGCCACCCATATCGCTAACAAATTCCTCCCGCCGGTGTAAACTATCCAACTGGTAGCGGTTAATAACCTTGCGTTGAAACGGTAACATCGGGCAGCAGCTCGTTAATGCGATCAAGACACTATATGCAGGGTATCGGGTAAGAAGCGATGTTTGAACGAAGTATCGAATGATAATTGAATGCATTGATGAATACAAGATCGCCTTTCGACGCTGAAATACTAAAAAAGCCATTTTGATCGGGCGTGATCATTTTCTTTGTATTTCATTACTGATGATGGCATTTACGATTGGTACACCGGTAATACTATCTCTCACAAAACCCTTCACTAACCTTTGTTGCGCAAAAAGCGGCAGATGAAAACAAGATAAGAACAAGAGAGGGAAAAGTATTTTTTTAAGTAGATTCATGTGCCCAGAATATCAAGAATAATGCCTTTGTAATTATTGCTTTTTAATAAAAATGCGAAGCGCCAATTATGCCAACGTATAAGGATGTACTATGATTACCGATTTGCAGCACCTTTTTCAATCAATGCCATTAGAATATTTAGCGGGTACCTAAGCCCGACACATCATCTTTTGCACCAACAGTCCATTCGTTACCGGAAGAAGTGGCCCAATTGGTATTTCCTTTTACCGAAGTTTTCCGGCGCAATGTATGATCCAATGCGCGGTTGCATCGCCAGCAATTGTCCAGCTGGTACCCGGGTCGGTCCCCACGAAACCAAACACATCTATCACAATGCCGTTTTTTTCCAGCATAATAGCATCGTCTCCATTAAAGTTGCACACCGAAGAGCATATCGCTGTAACACCGACAGGGAGTGATAAAGCGGCCGATGGAAGTCGATAACCAAGAACTGCACCGGGTGGCAAAGTTTGGTAGAACTCAAAAGCGTATCCAATATCGCAACGTTGGTAGGCGTAGTTGTTATGCCGTTTGAAACAGTTTTACAGTGTATTGTGACAGATCAGCATCTGTGGTACCAGCATTAAAAATTTCGAGGTATTTGTTGTTTGATGAGCCTTCCACGTATTCCGAAAAAAGGAGATCGGCGCCTGCAGTGGCGGGTGGCAATGAAGCTGTGTCTGTGCCGTTCGTATTGGTTTGTAGTATCGGATAATATCACCAGATTCCTGAGTTGCAGTTCTTTTGTACTGTTATAAAAGCTGCCATAGCCTACCCAATTTTTCACCTCGGTTGGTAAAGCTGAATGCAAACGTTGCGCTGGAAGATGTATATAAAGTGATTTCCCCTGAAGCGTCGGATAGTGTTTGATTGCCGCTAAAGATCGAAGCCCCGGTAGCAGTTGCGTTTTTAATTTTCACCAGAGTGTATTCTTTTTCAGACAGGCTGCTGTTTAGTTGCTGAATGGTCATTTCTGCAGGTGTGATGAAAATGCCGGTAGCTACCGGCGCTGGTTTTTCTGTGCCATACACGGTTTTGATTTCAAGAGAGCCTCTGTAGCTAAGCAGTGAATCGCCGGTGATATCGAGTACAATGGAATCACCAATGTTGTAACTAACCGTTCCACCGAAATAAACGGAAATGCCATAGCCGCCATCCTGCAGAATGGCAACGCCGTTCGATACATTTTTGTTAGCCGCATCAGAGATTACCACGCCGCCGATTTTGTAAGAACCGAGTTTGATGCCGCTGCCTTTGTACATGTCTCTCACGGCTTTGATGCTGGTGAGCGTACCATTGGATGGCGGAGGCGGTGGCGGTGGTGCAGAGCCATCACAACGATCGCCGGTAAACTGCACATCAGAGGTATCGCGGATAATCACCTGCGGCGTAATTCTAAAATTGTAAGGGCTTTTGTAATACGCATACACGCCGTAAGCGTACCGTTGCCGTTGGGAACATTGACATTGGCAAAAGCAGAAAACCCACTGCTGCGAATAATCATCGTATCGCTGGAGCCACAACCTTTTACAATGATGTTGGCATCGGTTTTAGACGTCGGGGTAGAAAAAGCGTATGTTTTGGCAGTATCCGAAGCCTTTACTTCAAAGTTGCTAAACTTCACGAGGGTGTACATGTATTTCTCAGAATTGCTTTTCAGCTCGGAGATGCTAACTTCTGTTGGCGTAACCGGCACATTGGTTTCCCCTTTTACGAGGTACTGGTCTTTGAGCCGACTGGCGATGCCCGATACTTCGCCGGCATTGTTGGGCATGCCACCAATGTAGATAAGCCCGGCGTCTTCGGCCATGTACAATCCTTTCAGCTTTACATATACTTTCCCGCCGATGGGAAACGAGGCATACAGGTTGTAATCGTCAATGTGAACCGAGATGCCACCGGTAGAATCCTGCAAAACAAGTTCTTTGTAAAAATTACCGCTCGAGTCATTGGCAATCACCACGCCGCCAATCACCATATCTGTAGCAATGGAATCTACCTGCCCTGCTTTGTGCATCCCCTTCAGCTCCTGTATGCTGGATGTAACGCTGATGTTGGGCGGAATATAACCGGGAGGCGCATCAAATTTTTTGTTACAGGATATAACAGCTACTGCGAAAACAGCCACGATGCAGGCTGCACTCAGCAGCAGTCGGAATGGTTTATGTTTCATAATTGAATAAAAATCAAAAGGTGGTGTGATCAGTTATTGTTAGGTTGGTTAAAAACGAACTTGCAGGCTTACGAAATAGTTGAGCCCGTATGCATAGTAATATTTGGGTGGAAATTTCTGCAGGTTTTCCTGGGCTGATGCAGAGAAATCGTAGCGCAATTGCTCGTAACCGCCGGTGATGATGTCCTGGTTGTTCAGCAGGTTGCTGACTCCGGCGTTAATGGCAATGTACAGCGGTCGTTTGTTGGCACCGATGTAGGTATGTGGTACTTTCCAGGAATAGCCGCCAAAAAAATCGAGTGTAAACTGGCTGTTCAGCCGGGTTTGCGCCAATACGGCACGCGTTTTTTCATCATTTGGATCGTTGACACCATCAGTAGCGGCATAGGTGCGGCGCAACGGATTAAAGTCAAGCCACATCTGGTCGAAGTAATTTCCCGTCAGGCTTACAAACCAAAACTTGGGTGAGCGGTAACTGATTCCAAGGCTGTAGGCTTCCTGCGGTGTTCCTGACACGCGGAAGTTTTGGGAATAAACGGTGGCTTCGGTAATGGTTTCTGCTGTATTGTCAACCGTTACCACGGCATGCTGGCGGCTGTTGTAGTAATAGCGCCCGATCGAAGCTGCTGCATTCACAGTGATGTTGCGGGCAGCTTTTACTTCTGCGCCCAACTCACCTCCAAAATAAAGCCGGTCAATATTGCTGAGTGCGTAGTTGACAAAATCCTGGTATTCATCGTAGTAAAACGTCAGCACATTAAAGCCGTGCTGCATAGAGGTATAATAGCCGGAAGCCCTGAATTTTACCTTTGGCGCGTTCAGCACATACCCGCCTTCCACTGTTTGGATGGCTTCGCTGCGCAGGTTGTTCTGCACATAATCGCGGGTGCGGGGAGAAACGTAGGAATTGTCGTAGTACGGCGCGCGGGTAATGGCGGCACCGTTGACATAAAAATAATTTCTGCCGTTGAGCTTGTAGGTAACACCGCCTTTCACATTAAAATTGGTGAAAGTATTAGTGCCCGATTTGCCATAAGAATTTTCCGGAAATAATCCATTGCGCACATTGCCGGTGCGCCAAAACTGTGTTTGAGACGCTTCGCCCGCCACATACAAATCAAAATTGCTGAGTTTGAACACAAATTGTCCCCACGCCTGCGGACGGTTGATGTTGATGTTGTAATCATAACCATAATGATCCCCTTGATACACGATGCGGTTGGGATGGTCAAGATCGTTCTGGTATGCACTGTTATTGTCCGGGAAGCTGCGCTGCGCAAACTGGTTCAGGTTTACCCAAAACTGTCCGCCGAGCAAATCTTTTACCCGCTGGAAATAATGATTGCGCGTAGATTGAAAGCTGATGCCGCCGGTAAAGTCAATGTGATTATTGATGCGTGAATTTAAAACGATGTTGGCAGCAAAACGCTTTACGGCCGTTACGCGTTCGCCAAGAACATAAAATGAGCGGTTGCCGGATACTGTGTTACCGCTGATTCCGTTGGCGTCGCTGATGGAAGAAATGTTGTCGCGGTTCACGTTGTAGAGATTGTCCCAATTGATCTGCCGGGCAGCTTCGCTGGTGCTCAGCAGGCTTCTTACCTGTTGTGCCATTGCAGGATTGTCGTTCACTTCGTAATAGCTGGGCAGGTAACGGTAATAATCGGGTCTTGGGTCGGCAGCATTGTACCAGTCAAGTCCGGACACCGCTCGTTCACCAAACGAATAGGAAACGGTAGTGACAAGGTTGGTTTTGTTGCTAATGCGGTAGTCGTGCGTCAGCAACAAAACCGGCTGGTTGGTCTTTGCCACGTTGGCATTGCGTTTTTTCCCATCCTGGTAACCCCACGAAGGATTGTAGTAATGCGTTCCTGCCAACGTCATCATTTCCTGCGTCGAAGCACCCTGCCGACCGTTCTCGGTGGGCGTACCAAACGCGATCAGCGACAGGAGTTGTTTTTGTCCCAGCTTTTTGTCGGCCGCTACAAACCAGCTCCAGCCGTTGTAATAGGTGCCGGGCGCATACCCTTCGTTGGCGTAGCGGTTGCTGCCCGAAATGGTAAATGCCCAGCCTGTTTTCGACAAACCTGTGCTGTGTGTGAACATGGTACGGTTGGTATAACTGCGGTTGGACAACGCATGGCTGAGGCTTGTTTGTTTGCGTTGCTTGCTGGCGCGCACGTCAATGTTGGTCGTTGTGCCAATGTCACCAAAGCCAAACGTGTTGTAACGGGTTCCAAAATTGACGTCGCGGTTGCGGAACACATCGTTGAGACCACCCCACAATCCCCAGGGCGTATAGCCGTTATCGAGGTTGTCCATCTGGATGCCGTTGATGTAAACGGATGCAAAATCGAGATCGTAGCCTCGGATGCGGAACCTGGCCGGGCTGAAGTTGAAGCTGGCAGCATTGTAAAACGGGTCTCTCCCGGCAGTGAGCTGTGAAGAAATGTTCTGACTGCTGCCATCGCCAAAATCGTTGTCATCGAGCGTGATGACCGGAATGTTGTCGAGTACATTGTCTTTCAGTTCTTCTAAATGGATGGAATCTGGGCGAGCAGTGGTGTCGGTGTTTGGTTTAAAATACTTCTGCGCCTGAGCACTTATCAGAATACCGGTGCAGAAGCCAGCCAGCAACAATTTTCTCATTGGGTTCGTTTGGTTATGATTCAGCTGCAAATTAAACTGCAAAAAATGATAATTTATAAAAAACAAACCCGATAATAATAAATTAATATTACAAATAGCCTGAAATCTTATGTTTGCAATCTGTTTTATAGATTATGTCCAAAATTATACTGCTATTTTCATTAATGATATTTTATTTCCATGCATCTGCTCAAAAACAACAGTACAAAATCGTCATTACCGCTTTTTACAACCTGGAAAATTTTTACGATACCATTGACAACCCTATGGTCAATGACAACGAGTTTTTACCAAAAGGTCCCCGCAATTACAACGGTAACATTTACCTCGACAAAGTAGCGCACCTTGCAACTGTTATTTCTCAGATCGGAACCGACATCTCCCCTGATGGTCCCGCCATATTGGGCGTAGCCGAAGTGGAAAACGATACAGTCCTCAACGACCTCGTGCATCACCCGCTGCTCAGCAAATGCAATTACAAAATTGTTCACTACGATTCGCGTGATATCCGAGGTGTAGATGTTGGCTTTTTGTACAATCCCAAATATTTTACGGTCATCGAAAGCCACAAACTCTATGTAAAACTGCCCGCGGGCGCCAAAGAATCCATATTCACCCGTGACGTATTGTGGGTAAAAGGCGTTCTCGACGGCGATACCGTTCATGTATTTGTCAACCACTGGCCAAGCCGGGTGGGCGGCGAAGAGCGCAGTATGCCGGGACGGTTTGCCGCGGCAGAAGTGAACAAATATGTCATGGATTCCATCAGCCACGATGAACCCGGGGCCAAGATCATCATGATGGGCGACCTGAACGACGACCCTGTTAGCCGCAGCATTACGCAGGTATTGAAAGCAAAAGGCAAAGCCGAAGACGTGCAGAAAGGTGAACTCTTCAACCCCTGGGTGGCGATGTACAAAAAAGGCATTGGTACGCTTGCCTACCAGGACGCGTGGGGATTGTTTGACCAAATCATGATCAATTATAACTGGCTGCCCAAAGACCAGCAAGGCTATTTCTTTTACCAGCAACGCATCTTCAACAAAGAGTATTTGGTAGAAAACATCGGGAAGTACAAAGGCTACCCGATGCGCACCTGGGACGGCAATACCTACCGCGGTGGCTACAGCGATCACTTTCCGACTTACCTGGTGATGCTGAAAAAAGTAAATTAGCCGACGTGTTACCGAATTTCATCCCGGACGGATGATCCAACAGGTAATTTTTTTTCGGAATAATAAAAAGCCGGCTGCACTCATGGGCAGCCGGCTTTTTCGTGCAATTCTCCACCGTGGCTTACCACAACCATTGTCCGGTTATTTTTGCGCATGGATTATTTTGGACAATTGCAATCCTTGCTTGCTACCGAGCGCGAAGAAGACCGGAAAAGCTATCTCAATTTTACCCAAAACACCTCTGTGGCGCAACGGCGCGAATTGGGTTTTAGCTGGTATCCCGTCGCCATTCGCAGCACCGAACCCAGCCGCGGCGATTATTTGTCCGTCGAAATCGAACGCACTACGCACCACGATGTCATTCACCAGTTGCGCAATGGTGTTTCGGTCATGCTGTTTTCCAACCACGACCCGGCATCACGACAAAACTGAAGGCATCATTACCTATGTTGGCGGCAACCGCCTGCGGCTGCAACTGCGTACCGACGAACTGCCGGAATGGGCCGACAACGGCAAACTGGGCATTGATCTTTTGTTTGATGACAACAGTTACGACGAAATGAAAAGCGCGCTGGCAGAAGCGCGCGAAAAAAATGGACAAACCCGAAGGGCGCCTCATCCGCGTACTCACCGGCAGCCAGCCGCCCGTTTTTGGCGAAACGCAAACCATTTCTATTCCCTCGCTCAACGCTTCGCAAAATGCAGCGGTGACAAAAATTGTTGCGGCCGAAGATGTTGCCATTGTGCACGGTCCGCCGGGCACCGGCAAAACCACCACTTTGGTAGGCGCAATCAAACGGCTGATACAAACACGGTCAGCAGCAAATACTGGTAACGGCACCCAGCAATACTGCCGTAGATCTGTTGAGCGAAAAACTGTCTGCCGAAGGGTTGTCGGTTCTGCGCGTGGGCAACCCGGCACGCATATCGGAACAACTGATGCGCCTGACACTCGACAGCAAGATGGCGGAACACAGCGCGATGAAAGAAATTAAAAAACTGAAAAAGCAGGCAACGGAATACAAAAACCTGGCGCACAAATACAAGCGCAACTTTGGAAAAGCAGAACGCGAACAGCGCAAAGCCCTGTTTGACGAAGCGCACAAAATCATGAAGGAGCGTGGACGCCACCGAGCAATACATCGTCAACGACATCCTTGCCAAAGCGAGGTCATCACGGCAACACTTGTCGGCGCCAACCACTACACTGTCCGGAACTTAACTATGATACCGTGGTAATAGATGAAGCCGGGCCAAGCGCTGGAACCTGCCTGCTGGATCCCCATTTTGAAAGGGAAAAAACTGGTGCTTGCAGGCGATCATCACCAATTGCCGCCTACCGTAAAATCAGACGAGGCGGCGAAAAACGGGCTTGACAAAACGCTGCTGGAAAAATGCTGGCCGTTACCCGCAAGCGGTGGTCATGCTGGCAGAACAATACCGGATGCACGAAACGATCATGGGATATTCGTCCGACGTTTTTTATGAACGGCCAATTGCAGGCACATTCTTCGGTGGCACAGCACCTGCTGTTTGCAGGCGACTACGCCCTTGTCATTCATTGACACAGCGGGCTGCAGCTTCGATGAACAAACTGAAAGCACCAGCACGCGCAACCCCGAAGAAGCTGCTTTTTTGATGAAGCTGCTGGTGCGGCACGTTGACCTGCTGGCTGCATTATTATACACCTGAAAATTTCCCCAACATTGCAGTTATTTCGCCTTACAAGCAGCAGGTGGAACTGTTGAAAACGCTGGTGCAGCATTCGCCCGCCTGCAGGAATATGGCAACCACATTTCCGTAAACACCATTGACAGTTTCCAGGGTCAGGAGCGCGACATTGTTTACATCAGCCTTACCCGCAGCAATGCAGAGGGCAGCATTGGGTTTTTATCCGACATCCGCCGCATGAACGTGGCCATGACCCGCGCGCGCAAAAAACTGGTGGTGATTGGCGACAGTGCCACCTTATCGGTGTTGCCGTTTTACGCCGGTTTCATTGCTTATGCCGATCAGCACAATGCCTACCAAAGTGCCTGGGAACTGATGGATTAAAGGCTGATGCAGATCAGTTCCGAAGCACAATGACCGTGTAAAAAAGTTACTCAACAATCATTTAACAAATAAAAATTCTAAAATACAAGTACATACATGTATTTTTGAGCCTGGTTATCGCAGCGACCTATTCAGCAAGCTGCTATAACCGGAATCATCATTCATTTATTATCATTTAAAAAAACATGAAAAAAGCAATCGCCTCCCTGGTTTTTATTGCCATCACTACTGCCGGTTTTGCACAAACCACCTGGAAAAACGACAAAGCGCACTCCAAGCTTTCTTTTACCATCACGCACCTTGGTATTTCGGATGTAGATGGATTGTTCAAAAATTTCGATGCTACACTTACTTCTTCCAAAGAAGATTTCAGTGACGCGAAAGTTGAGATGACCGGTGACGCGTCGTCTATCAATACAGAGTCTGACATGAGAGACAACCACCTGAAAGGATCTGATTTTTTCGACGTGGAAAAATACCCAACGTTCACTTACAAAAGCACTTCGCTGAAAAGCCTGGGCAACAACAAATATGCACTGAACGGCGACCTGACGATGCACGGCATCACGAAACCCGTTAGCATGACGCTGGTTCACAAAGGCACCATCACCAACCCCATGAGCAAAAAACCAAGCGCAGGTTTTCAATTGACGGGCGTAATCAAACGTTCTGATTTTAACATTGGATCCAAATATCCTTCGCCCATGCTGAGCGATGAGGTAGAAATCAAAGCCAACGGAGAATTTGGCCAAATGTAATCCAGTTGTTTGTCAACACATTCAAAAGAGCAGTAGACAATTGTCTATCTGCTCTTTTCCATTTGGCCAGTGCCTTCACCACACGGCTTACGGGCAAGCCCATCACATTATAAAAATCGCCGGCAACAGCTTTTATGCCCACAACTCCAATCCATTCCTGTATGGCATATGCGCCGGCTTTATCATACGGCTTGTATTTATCAACATACCATTCAATCTGTTCCCTTGTTGATGGGGTGAAATGTTACAGATGGTAACATCGGCAAAAGCTATTTCCTCATCGTTATACTGTAATACAACGCCTGTAATTACCTCGTGCTGCCGGTTACTTAAACGCTGTAAAATATTAATAGCATGTTCCCGGTTTTCGGGTTTGCCAATAACTTCATTATCTATTACAACAATGGTATCGGCAGCCAGAATCAATTTATCTTTTAAACGGGTTTCTTTTGTAACCGCTGCTGCTTTTGTGCGGGCAATATGCACCGGTACCTCGTGCACATCCATACCCGGGGTAATGTTTCTTCTGCATGCCTAACTATAATTTCAAAGGGAATTTCAGCCCATTCCAACAACTGTCTACGACGGGGCGATTGCGACGCTAAAATTATAGGCTGCATAAAAATCAGGAATAGAATTTAATAAATATCATGGATAAAATACCAGTTAACATAATCCATTTTGTGCGGCTGCTGAGGATATGAAAATCTGCCGAGGTTTGAGCTTTGAAAAGCTGCAGAAATACATTTATTAATGGTGCAATTATAAAGACAATGCTATACAAAGCGCTAAACCACCAGCGGAACTGAAGTACATAAAATTGCAGGCTAATAAGCAAAGCCAGTAATACAAACAGCCACACGCCAATAAATATTTTTGAAGCATTGATACCCCATACAATAGGCATGGTGGTGCAACCATAGCGCCTGTCGCCTTCCATGTCTTCAATATCTTTTATTACTTCCCGAATCAGCGAAATGATAAAAGCAAAACCTGCATATAAAAGTGTGTAACGCGTAATTTTTATTCGGCTTACTCCCAATGGCGATAATAGGTTTCGCGTTTCGCACCAGGTAATAACCAAAACGGTCCACGCTGTTAATAGGGAGATGAGCACATTGCCAATTAGTAATTTTTTTTTGAGAGAGATGGAATAAGCAAACAACAACAAAACACAAACAAAGTTTGCAATACTCAACAGCAGTATACGCGTTGTAACATCGAGATAAATAGCGATAGCAATACCCGCAAGGCTAAGTAACAAATGAAATACAATTGCCCACCGCCGCGAGATGATTTTACCAACTACAACTTTATCCGGTTTATTTATTAAATCGATGTTTAAATCGAAATAATCGTTGATGATGTAACCTGCTGCTGCAATGGATACTGATGCCAGTATCAATAAAAACAAGGTTGTGCCTCTTACAATAGGTGTTTGTGAAGCTGCCTCGTAAACCGGTGTAATAATACACCACGCAAATAAAAATTGCGTAATGGCAATAAACAATAAATTTTGCCAGCGGGTTAAAGTAAAAAAAGCACGTATTCGCTTCAAATTGAAGGGGTTTTATTGAGACTTGATATGAGTATCGGGAAGCCAATTGTTTTGCAGCGTTAACACCTTCTCTATCACATCACGGGCGCACCCCTCCCCGCCTTTTAATGGGGAAATATAATGGCTGATGTCTTTTATTTCATGAGCCGCATCGGCCGGGCAACACGCTAACTTAACCAGTTTCATCACTTCGTAATCCGGCAAATCATCACCCATAAATAATACTTCACTTGGTTGTAATGCATTGGCTTCAAGGTACTCAAGTAAGCATTGTTTTTTATCGGTTACCCGCATAAAAACATCCTGTACACCCAATAGTTGTAACCGCTCTTTTACTTCTGCCGAGTTACCACCCGATATAATAACTACAGATAGTTTTTTTTAACAGCAAGCTGCAGTGCATATCCATCTTTAATATTCATGCGGCGCGCCATCACACCGGCAGGTAAAATCATAAGCGTACCATCGGTAAGTACACCATCAACATCAAACACCAGGGTTGATATATTGTCAAAACATGCATAATACATTACCATCTCCGGCACCGGAGTTTGTAAAATTTTGGTTGTGTGCTACACTCATTCCGCATAGTTGTGACTCTTTATTAATGAAACTCCCTTTCGTATTCTCCTTATAGAAAAACGGATTGTTATTGGTTATCGCGCCATTCGTACACCCAGGCGCTTTGTATCATTTCCAGATGGCCTTCGGTGCTTTGTTCGCGGGTACCTTCAAAATTGGGAATCTGTAAAACCCACTCCAGCAAATCGGTAAACCGGAGGCGGTAAATTTTACCTTCACTAAAATCACTCCCAAAACGTTCGTACAGCTTCATGGCTATATCTTCATGGTCGTTCCAGGTAATCGGGGGCTCAAAGTGACTCATACGAGTGTGTATTTATTTATTCTCCTAAAAATTGTGTTTGATCGGGCAAGGTAACTTCTACTATCACCATCTCCTTCTAATAAAACGCATTGGCAACCCAGCCGCGAATTGATGCGCGGGCTAATGGCGCGGTCAATAAAATCTTCTTCCCGGTCGCTGATTTCTTCCAGGCTATCCATCCCTTTATTTACATATAAATGGCAGGTGCTACAGGCACAAACAGCACCGCAGTTGTGGTGCAGGTCTATGTCATTATCAAGGCACACTTCCAGCAGGCTTTGGTCGGATTCAATGTTAGTAAGCGTTACCGGCATCTTACCTTTTTGTTCAAAATTTATTTTAATCGTATACATCCGTTGCAGTTTGGGACGCGAAATTATTTAAAAACAATGGTAACTGGTGAGAAATGAATGCTATTGCAATGAATATGAATTAATTGTTAACAATTATGTTGCGTATTATTAAAAAAGATGATTACTTTTATCAGGATTTGAAATATAATCATTTTCGGTTGCTTGCTTATAACAACCCCGATGGTTCCCCACCGGGGTTATTTATGCCTTTCGCTCTCTATAAACCAAATACTTTTTTAGGACATTCTCGCCACATTTTTGCATAAGTCCGCGCTCTGTTCCTTTCAGCCTATTTTTACAATGTTGTCGTCAGAAAACGGTTTATTATGAAATTCAAATTGTTTTCTTATTATTTTCTGTTTGTTTGTATTTGGGCTTGCCCAGCCCGGTCAAGAACATGGAAAGCTACATGTTACCGGCACGCAACTGCTTGATGAACACAACCAGCCGGTTGTATTACGTGGCATGAGCTATGGCTGGCACAACCTGTGGCCTCGTTTTTACAACGAAAAAGTGTTGCCTGGCTGGCGACAGATTGGCATTGCAGTGTATTGCGCGCGGCAATGGGCGTGGAACTGAACGATAGCGGCTATTTCGGGCAGCCCGAATGGTCGGACGAAAAAAATTGAATCTGTAGTGAACAGCGCCATTCAGCAGGGCATTTATGTAATCATCGACTGGCATTGCCACAACATTCAACAGGAAAAAGCAACGCAGTTTTTTACTGCCATGGCAACGAAATACGGGAAATATCCAAACGTGATCTATGAAATTTTCAACGAGCCCGACTATGAAAGCTGGGATAGCGTGAAAACGTATTCGCGGGCGGTGATAGATGCCATTCGTGAAGTAGACCCCGACAACATAATCTTTGTGGGCAACCCGCACTGGGACCAGGACATTCATACCGTAGCAGCCGATCCGCTGACGGGCTATGAAAACATAATGTACACGGTGCATTTTTATGCAGCGACGCACAAACAATGGCTGCGCGACCGGTGCGATGCCGCGCTCAGCAAAGGCATCCCCATTTTTATCTCCGAATCGGCAGGCATGGAAGCCAGTGGCGACGGCCCCTTGAACGAAGAAGAATGGCAAAAATGGATTACCTGGGCTGAAGACAATAAAATCAGCTGGATAACGTGGAGCGTATCGGATAAAGATGAAACCTGCTCGGTACTGAAAAAAAGTGCTTCACCAGAAGGCGGCTGGAAAGAATCGGATTTAAAAGAATCGGGCGTTAGAATCAAAAGCGCTTGCTGAAGAAATACAACCCGTAACGGGCTATTTCAAATACCGTTTGATTTCTTTTTCGGTATCGCGTTTTTTGATGGTTTCGCGTTTGTCGTGCACTTTTTTACCCCGTCCCAAACCAATCTCCACTTTCACGAGGTGCCGGTCGTTGAAAAATACTTTCAATGGCACAATGGTGTAGCCACGCTCTTTGGTGGCAGCCTGCAGCCGCTTTAGCTCCCGCGCCGTTAGCAGCAGTTTGCGGTCGTGAACGGCGATGTGGTTGTTGGTGGTGCCGAGCGAATATTCGGCAATGTACATGCCCCGCAGCCACAATCCTTTGTTGTCAAACAGGCAAAAGCTGTCGTTGAAACTTACTTTGCCTTCGCGGATAGACTTCACCTCAGTGCCCAGCAATGCGATGCCCGCCACATATTTGTCTTCTATCTGGTAATTAAAATAAGCCTGCCGGTTGTTCAATTCTTTTGCCATGGCAACAGGGATGTATTGGGTTTATTCAATAAAGCATTGGCTGCCCGTTCCGGAGAACGGCAGATTCGGTTACTGCCACCGGGTTCTTGTACCAAACAAGAAACGGCAAACTAATGGTCAAATAAGGTAATCAATTGCGCAAGGCGTTCTTTGAGATGCTTCCGATCAATAATAAAATCGAGAAATCCGTGCTCAAGTAAAAATTCGCTGCGCTGAAAGCCTTCGGGCAAATCTTTTTTGATGGTTTCCTTGATCACGCGCGGTCCTGCAAAACCAATGAGGGCGCCGGGTTCTGCAATATTCAGATCGCCCAGCATCCCAAACGAAGCGGAGATACCGCCAAAGGTAGGATCGGTGAGCAGTGAGATAAAGGGCAGTTTCGCGTCGCTGAGTTGCGACAGTTTGGCGCTGGTTTTGGCAAGCTGCATGAGGCTGAAAGCACTTTCCATCATGCGGGCGCCGCCACTTTTGCTGATGACGAGATAAGGTAGCCGGTATTGAATACAATAATCCACCGCGCGGCTGAATTTTTCACCCATCACACTGCCCAATGAGCCACCGATGAATTCAAAATCCATACAGGCTATCACGAGCCCCTGTCCGTTCACCTCGCCAACGGCAACGCGCATGCTGTCTTTGAGGTCGGTTTTCGCGTGAATATCGTCCAACCGTTTTTGATATGGTTTCAAATCGGTAAATCCCAGAAAGTCTTTGCTGCGGATGTTGGCAAACAATTCTTCATAGGCAGCACTGTCGAAGAGGAATTCAAAATACTCATCGCTGCCAATGCGGTGATGGTAGTTGCATTTGGGACAAACAAAGAGGTTTTCGCCCAGTTCTGTCGTTGTGGTAATGTAATTGCACTCCGGGCATTTGTTCCACAAACCTTCCGGTGTTTCTTTCTTTTCGGCAGTAGAAGTCGTAATTCCTTTCCGGAATCTTCTAAACCAACCCCGCTGCTGTTCACTGTCTGCCTGCTGCTGGTTGGTCGAACTTCCGGTAGTTCCGGTTTGCTTATCAGCATTTTGTTCCATATTCGGCTCTTCCATAAAATTGAAGGTAGCAAAAATAAGGGTTCTCCCATTATTTAGGCCTTCCACTTTGCCGTTCCTTTTTCAGGATCGGGACAAAACAAAAACGGGTTGCCTGCGGCAACCCGTTTTTGAGAATCGTTGTTCAGAATCATTATTTTTTGCCGGGCATAAAGTTGTACGCTACTTTCAAAGCAAACAGCCCGATGCTGCTGCCGGTGGCTTCGCCACTCTGGTAACGCAGGCTGAAGTCGTACTTGTCATACACATATCCTGCGCCGAGTGCCCAGGTAAAGTTGGTTTCCGAATCGGTTGATTTGCTGCCATTGAACTTTGTTTTGCTGGGATACACCGCGATGCCAGCCTGTGGCTCCACATACACGCCTAGGGGCGCAAAGCTGTGCCGGTAACCGGCCAGCAGTGGGATGATACCCACTTTGATTTTGTAGTCTTTGGTAGAACCTTTGGCGGTAAAACCTGCATAACCCGTAGTAGCCGTGATCTGCCCCTGATCGGTGATGCCAAACAAGGCTTTGCCGTTAATACCAAACCCGGTTTTAAACGCTTCGCCAAAATCGCCTGTTGGGAAGGCAACTTCAACGCCGCCGCTTACTTGTGTGGTTCCTTTTTGCGCCTGGGCGCCATACGAGAGAGATGCAATGAAGATCATTGCCAAAACAAGTTGTTTCATTTTTTAAGAGGTTTTGTGTTGATTAAAAATGTGATGCAAAGAAAAAACGATCAGCAATCTATGGCAACAGAAAGATGGATAAACGGCGATAATCGTGGATGTAAACCATTACTGTTTTTTGTCGGTTCGGCAAACATTTCTTTTATTGCAACAGGATTCCCTACTATGAAAGAGTCGTTACTCTACCAGATTTCCCTCACCCTCATTCCCAATGTGGGCGCCGTGCAGGCAAAGGCATTGCTCGAGCGGTTTGGTGACGCCAAAAGCATTTTCAACGCATCGGTAAAAGAGCTGGCTGCTGTGGAGAACGTTGGCGAAATCAGGGCCAGGCACATCAAAACCTTTGCGGGTTTCCGCGAGGCAGAAGAGGAAATGAAATGGATAGACAGCCACGGCATAGAACCGCTTTTCATAACAGATGAGCGGTATCCAAAACGGTTGCTGAATTGTTACGATTCGCCTACGCTACTGTATTTTCAGGGCAGTGCCAACCTTAACACGTCGCGCATTGTAAGCATCATCGGCACAAGAAACAGCACCGAGTACAGCCGGCAGGTAATTGAAACATTGTTGAACGACATCAAAGAATACAACCCGCTTGTGGTGAGCGGACTGGCGTTTGGCGTTGATAGCCTCGCGCACAAAGCGGCATTGCAATGCGGGCTGACCACCATTGGCGTATTGGGCAACGGACTGCACACCATTTATCCCGCGCAACACAAAAGCCTCGCCCGCGACCTGCAATTGAACGGCGGTCTGCTGACAGAATTTCCATTTCAGACCAAACCCGACAAACACAATTTTCCCAAACGAAACCGCATTGTTGCCGGCATTGCCGATGCCACCATCGTGGTGGAAACCGCTTTGCGCGGCGGCAGCATGATTACCGCAGAACTGGCGAACAATTACAACCGGGATGTCTTTGCCCTGCCGGGCAAAATCACCGACAGCAAAAGCGCGGGCTGCAATTATTTGATCAAAAGCAACAAAGCCATTTTGCTCACCGATGGCGCGCAACTGGCGGAGGAACTGGGCTGGCAAACGGTACAACAGAAAAAGAAACTGCAACGGCAACTTTTTGTAGAAGTAACGGAAGACGAGCAGAAAATAATTGATGGATTAAAGGAAAAAGACACGGTGCACATAGACGAGTTGTACCTGCAAAGCGGGCTTAGCAGCAGTGCCGTGGCAGCCGCCATTTTGAACCTGGAATTGCAGAACCTCATTATTTCTTTACCGGGAAAAATGTACCGGCTGGTTTAGCCCGGATTGGTAGCCCAAATGGTAGCCGTTTTGACAAACACCCGTTTGTCAAGCTGCAGCTGGTGTACAATGAGTTGCGCCAAATCGCCGGGCTGCAAGATGCTGTCTTTATTGCCCGAAAAGCCAAGCCCTTCTGCCATATCAGTCGCAATGGTACTGGGCACAATGGTGTGCACGCGGATATTGTGTTTTCTGACTTCATACATCAGCGATTCCATAAAGCCGATGACGCCAAATTTGGAAGCGCTGTAAGCACTCGCGTTGGCATTGGCCCGCAACCCCGCAGTGGAGGCCACGGTAACGATGTCGCCGCTTCTGCGTTCCACCATGCGCGGGAGCAACGCTTTGGTCATATAATACACGCCAAACAGGTTGATGCGGATGATTTCTTCCCATTTTACAGGTTCCATTTCTATAACGCTGCCCCATTCGGCAACGGCAGCATTGTTTACGAGAATGTCTATGTCGCCCCACTCCTGCTGCAGGTTGTTCACGGCTTGGGTAACCGCTGCATTATCGGCTACATCCGCCACGCGGTAGGTAGCGGTTCCACCGGCGTCCTGTATTTCATTCACGACTTCCTGCAACGCGCTTTCGGTGCGGGCAATGAGCGCCACCGCTACGCCTTCTTTTGCCAGTGCCAGGGCGGTGGCTTTTCCTACGCCGCGGGCGCCGCCGGTAACAAGGGCTTTCTTGCCTGCTATCAGTTCCATAGAGATGATTGATGGTATTTATTTGGCGATGCTTTGCAAAATATCGTACTTGGTGATGATGTGGTAATCGCCCTGCTCGTCTTTCGCCAGCACCGCACCGTTTTCTTTGCTGATGAGGTGGCTTACTTTTTCTACCTGTGCGTCGGGCGACACGATGGGAAAGGCTCTTTCCATCACCTGGTCTACGGTTTCATTGGCAAGATTTGGATTTTGAAACACCTGCCGGAACAAGCCGTTTTCGCTGATGGCACCCACCGGTTCGCCATCGTTCATAACGGGAATGTGTTCGATGTCGTATTTTTTCATCAGCTCCACGGCTTCGGCAACCGTATGGTGGATATCCACCGTAACGAGCCGTTTGGTACCGCGCCCGCTGATGATGTCTTTGCAGGTTTTGACGTCTAAAAAACCGCGTTCCATCATCCACTGGTCGTTGTACACTTTGGCTACATATCGGCTGCCATGATCGTGGAAAATCACCACCACAATATCCTCTTTTTTGAGGTGTTGCTTTAGCTGCATCAACCCTTGTAAGGCGCTGCCGGCGCTATAGCCCACAAAAATGCCTTCTTCCTTAGAAATGCGCCGCGCCATGATGGCGCCTTCCTTGTCGCTTACCTGCACAAATTTGTCGATCACGCTCATGTCGTAGTTCTGCGGCACAAAGTCTTCGCCAATGCCTTCCGTGATGTATGGATGCACTTCTTTCATATCTATCTCACCGGTGTTGAAATACTTGGTGAGCAGCGAGCCATAACTGTCGATTGCCCACACCTGTATTGCCGGATTTTTTTCTTTCAGAAATTTACCAGCACCGCTGATGGTGCCGCCTGTGCCGGTAGCCACTACGAGGTGCGTGATTTTCCCTTCGGTCTGCTCCCAGATTTCGGGACCGGTTTGTTCGTAATGTGCGAGGCGGTTGGCGAGGTTATCGTATTGGTTAACGTAAAAAGAATTGGGAATTTCGGTCGCTAGGCGTTTCGAAACGGAGTAATAGCTTTTCGGGTCTTCGGGTTCTACATTGGTAGGGCAAACAATCACTTCGGCGCCTACGGCTTTCAGGATGTCCACTTTTTCCTTGCTTTGCTTATCGGTGGTGGTGAAGATGCATTTGTAGCCTTTGACGATGGCCGCAAGCGCAAGCCCCATGCCTGTGTTGCCGCTGGTTCCTTCGATGATGGTGCCGCCGGGTTTCAGTTTGCCTTCCTGTTCGGCAATCTCGATCATTTTGATGGCCATGCGGTCTTTGATGGAATTGCCGGGATTGAAATACTCCACTTTTGCCAACACGGTGCAGGGCAACTCTTTCACGGTTTTGTTCAGCTTGATCAACGGTGTATCGCCTATCGTTTCCAGAATATTATTCAGCCACATACCAATAGTTTGGGACAAATGTAATTCTTTAGAAAAAGAACCCTGAACCGCTTTGGCAAGTTTAATCGGATTTCGTTATCACCAACAAAAAAAGCCGGCACAACGCCGGCTTTTCCATCAAACAATATGATTAAGCATTTCTGCCGATGCAATTCAAATCGTGGAATGCTTCTTCCAAACGGGTTACAAAACTTTCTTCTGCTTTGCGAAGCCATACGCGAGGATCGTAGTATTTCTTGTTTGGCTTGGCTTCGACCTTCGGGGTTGCCAAGCTGTGCCTGCAGGTAAGGTTCGTTTTTCTGGTAGTATTTTTTCACGCCGTCCCAGAACGCCCACTGCATATCGGTGTCAAGGTTCATTTTGATCACACCATAGTTAAGTGTTTCTTCAATTTGTTCCTTGGGTGAACCGCTGCCTCCGTGAAACACAAAATACACCGGTTTGTCGCCGGCCGGTTTTCCCAATTTATCAGCGATAAATTCCTGGCTGGTTTTCAATATTTCAGGACGAAGTTCTACGTTGCCCGGGCTATAGACACCATGCACATTGCCAAAGGCAGCAGCAACCGTAAAAAGGGTACCTACGGTCACCAGTTCCTGGTACGCGTGATAGACATCCTCGGGCTGTGTATACAATTTGGAATTGTCAACGCCGCTGTTGTCCACACCATCTTCTTCGCCGCCGGTAACACCGAGTTCTATTTCGATGCTCATCTGCAGCTTGTTCATGCGTTTGAAAAAGTCAACGCAGGTAGCCACGTTTTCGTGCAGGTCTTCTTCGCTCAAGTCAAGCATATGGGAGCTATACAGGGGCTGACCGTTTTTAGCCATGTAGTCTTCACCGGCGGTGAGCAAAGCGTCTATCCAGGGAAGCCATTTTTTAGCCGCATGGTCGGTATGCAACACCACGGGAACACCATAATATTTTGCCACGTTGTGCACATGCATCGCACCGCTGATCGCACCGGCGATATTTGCCTGCAGCTGATCGTTGGGCATTCCTTTACCGGCAAAGAACTGTGCACCGCCATTGCTGAACTGAATGATGACCGGCGAGTTCACTTTTGCTGCCGTTTCCAGCACAGCATTTACGGTATTGGAATTGGTAACATTGACTGCAGGCAGGGCAAATTTGTTTTGCTTTGCATCTTCGTAAAGGGCATGTAGTTCTTCACCGAATAAAACGCCTGCGCGGTATTTAGCCATGATAGTATTTTTTTATGTGTAAAAAAGCGCCGCTAAGGTAATATTTTATGCGGGATATGAGCAGCAGGATAAAAAACATTGACCAGGTTCCAAAAGGAGCAGATCGGTTGACCACTGTAATCAGATTGTATCCTTCATTATCTCTGCAGCATCTCGAGATGCAAGGAATTAAAATTCTGCAATGACGACAATTTTAAATCGGCAGCACCCCACTGTTCTTCTTTGTATCGCCTGTATTCGGGCACCACCACGCACACCATGCGCGCTGCTTTGGCGGCGATCATGCCGTAAAATGAATCTTCAAACGAAATACAATTTGATGGTACCGATTGTAGGGTTTCGGCACAATCGAGATACACCTGCGGATGTGGTTTTCCGTACCGGAGGTGCTGCGCCGAAGCGGTTCCCTGCACATATTGGCGGATGCCGCTTTTGTCCATCACCAAATCAATGAGTGCCTGCGGCGAAGACGATGCGATGCCGATTTTGAACCGGAGGGAATGAAATAAATTGAACACATTCTCCACGCCGGGCATCATTTTACAGTCATTGTCCACCAGTTGCAGTACACGGTTCAGGATGCGTTCTTCCGCCACGGGCTCTTCGGTTCGGTCTATGTTGAAATGCTGAAACCACCAGTGTACAAACTCGCGCGTACGCAGGCCGGTGGTGGTGATGTGCTGCTCGGGCGACAGGCGGAAACCGTAATGCTCAAACACATCATTGGCGGCAATGCCCCATAGCGGTTCGCTGTCTACCAGCAAGCCATCCATATCAAATATTACGGTATCCAGTTTCATATTGTTCTTACTAATTGGGCCGCAAAGATAGGGTTGCAGAAAAGTGCTGCTGCGAATTATTGGTTCTTTGTTGCATTGCCAATGATTTGTATGCACTGCAATTGACGCAGAGGAGAACGCAGAACCCGCAAATTTCAGCCTGTTCTGCATGAATGGGTTTTCGAAAGATCCGCGATTTGTTTTCCTGACACTAAAAAAGCCGGCAACCATTGTGGGTCACCGGCTTTCGGTTAGTTTCATTTCGTCAATTGATCTGTGGCAGATTTATTTCTTTGTAAACAATCAGAGCAGGGCAAAGACAACAGTGGCTTCGTATTCAATCTTCATTTTCTTGAAATCCACATCCATCGGTGGTTCGCCGGCCCCTTCGGCATCGGCCATTTTGTACATAGACATGGCATACATGGGACGCGGACGGTCTCCGATTTCGTTGGGCTCGCTGATGCTGATGGCATTGCCCACTTTTTCGTTGATGGCAGCGGCTAAAAAGATGGCTTTTTCTTTTGCCGCTTTGATGGCGTCGGCTTTCATCTTCAGTGCCATTTCTTCGCGCCGGCTGTAATCGGTTTTGGCAATGAAAAAATTCTCGGTGGCTTCGTCATCAAGTTTGGCAACCAGTTCATCCATTTTCTTCAAGGTATTCACCTGCACCCAATAGTTGATGCCGGCTTTCAGATCGGGATTTTGTTTTTTGTTCTTTTTGTATCGCCAGATGTTGCCATCCCATCCCTGGTAGCTTTGCACCGTAACATCTGTATCGTGCAATCCAATGCTTTTGCAGGCAGCCAGGAAATTGTTTTTAATGGTCTCGATGTCTATTTTTCCACCACCTTTCTTATCGTATTCACGCAGGTTCACCTGCACAAAAATCTGGTCAGGAATCACTTCAATTTTGGCGTTGCCATTGGCAGCAATGGTTCGCTGCGCCGGCGCATTGGTCTGCGCTGACAGCGAACAAAAAGAAAGCGCGCCAAGGGCAAACAGCAGTAAGTTTTTTTTCATAGAACGGGAAATGTCGGGAACCTGTGTCATGGGAAAATTTGTTTTTTTAATGAACATAGAATGATGGCAAATGCTGATCAGTTGGCATCAACAGGACAGGATGAAAGATGGAAGCATAGTTACACTGTTTCTTGTCATCCCTATTCGTTGTGTCTTTTTGAGGCAACATGATATTACTTGCATTTGTAGATGCTGGTAAGATTCCATTTGCACAGCGATGTTGCCCGCACAAGTTCATCTTAACAGAGTATTGGGAAGCGGGTACAAACATAAAAAACATCCCGGTGCTGCCTGCCCCGGGATGTTTGCGAATTATCTATGTGAAAACAGATTATGCATGTTCGTGCACATCATTTCTAAACACGACCATTCCATCAAACACATCCACCAACACAGGTTGTGTTTTGTCTATTGTTCCGGCCAGTATTTTTTTACTCAATCCATTGATAATTTCTTTTTGGATCAAGCGTTTCAGCGGACGCGCACCCAATGTAGCATCATATCCGTTTTCTGCGAGGTATTCGATCGCGTAATCGCTGAACTCTAGCTGAATGCCATTGTTTGCAACCAGTTGTTTCAGATGGTCGAGCTGTATGCGGATGATGCCTTTGATTTCTTTCCGCTGAAGCGGATGAAACATGATGACTTCATCAATGCGGTTGAAGAATTCGGGGCGAATGGTTTGCCGCAACAAGTCGAGCACTTTGTCTTTAGCGGTTTCCGCTAGCATCGTCCATGTTGTATTCATCGTCGCGTCATCAAACGTTTCCTGTATCAGATGACTGCCGATATTAGCTCGTCATGATGATGATGGTATTTTTGAAGTTTACCACGCGACCTTTGTTATCTGTCAGCCGTCCGTCATCCAGCACCTGCAGCAGCACATTGAATACATCGGGATGCGCTTTTTCAATTTCATCGAGCAGCACCACGCTGTAAGGTTTGCGGCGCACGGCTTCCGTTAGTTGCCCGCCTTCATCATAGCCCACATAGCCGGGAGGCGCACCCACCAGACGCGAGACGGAATGTTTTTCCTGGTATTCACTCATGTCAATCCGCGTCATCATGTTTTCATCATCAAACAGATATTCGGCAAGTGCTTTGGCAAGTTCCGTTTTACCCACACCCGTGGTACCCAAAAAGATAAACGAGCCAATGGGCTTTTTGGGATCGTGCAAGCCCGGCACGGCTGCGGCGGATGGCATCGGCAACGGCTTCAATGGCTTCATCCTGACCCACCACGCGTTTGTGCAGTTCGTCTTCGAGATTCAGCAGTTTTTCGCGCTCGCTTTGCAGCATTTTGCTCACCGGTATGCCGGTGGCTTTGGCGACAGCTTCGGCAATGTCTTCGGCATCCACTTCTTCTTTCAACAACCGGCGTTCGCTCAGCGTATCAAGCTCTCTTGAATGTTTCGGCAATGATTTGTTCCTGTTCTTTTATTTTACCATAGCGGATTTCGGCTACTTTGCCAAAATCGCCATCCCGTTCTGCCTGTTCGGCTTCGCCTTTCAATGCTTCGATATTTGCCTTGGCAGTTTGTATTTTTTCCACCACTTCTTTCTCTTCCTTCCACTTTGCTTTCAGCGTATCGCGCTGCACACTGAGCAAGGAGATTTCCTGTCCCAGTTCTTTCAGTTTGTCTTCATCATTCTCACGTTTGATGGCTTCGCGTTCAATTTCCAGCTGCCGAATCTGCCGTTCCAGCTTATCCAGTTCTTCCGGCATGCGAGTTCATTTCCAGGCGAAGTTTGGCAGCGCTTTCATCAATCAGATCAATGGCTTTATCGGGCAAAAAACGATCGGTGATATAGCGGTTCGATAGTTCAACAGCGGCAATAATGGCTTCATCTTTAATGCGCACATGATGGTGCGTTTCGTACGGTCTTTAATACCGCGCAGGATGCGAAATGCATCTTCCACGCTCGGCTCGTCGATCATTACTTTTTGAAAACGGCGTTCCAGGGCTTTATCTTTTTCAAAATATTTCTGGTATTCGTTCAGCGTTGTGGCACCAATGGCTCTCAATTCGCCACGCGCCAAGCGCAGGTTTTAAAATATTGGCTGCATCCATCGCACCTTCGCCACCGCCTGCACCAACAAGCGTATGAATTTCATCGATAAACAAGCATGATTTCGCCATCGCTTTCGGCTACTTCTTTCACCACGCCTTTCAGCCTTTCTTCAAATTCGCCTTTGTATTTTGCACCGGCAATCAGCTGACCCATATCCAGCGCAAAAATGATTTTGCTTTTCAGGTTTCGGGTACATCGCCATTGACGATCCGGATGGCCAAGCCTTCTGCAATGGCTGTTTTACCAACGCCCGGCTCACCTACCAAAATCGGGTTGTTTTTGCTTCTGCGCGATAGGATGTGCAGCGTTCGGCGAATTTCTTCATCGCGGCCAATCACAGGGTCAAGCTTGCCGTTGCGCGCCATATCGTTGAGGTTGCGCGCATACTTCTGCAAGGCATTGTATTGGTTAGAGGAGGTTTGCGAATTGACGGTTGCACCTTTGCGCAAATCTTTAATGGCGGCAATCAATCCTTTCTCTGTGAGGCCGGCATCTTTCAGCATTTTGGCGGTATCATCGCTGCCGTGCACAAAGCCAGCAATAGGTGTTCAACGCTTACAAACTCATCGCCAAACTGTTTTAGCGAAGTGTTGGCATACAGCAGCGCATTGTTCAGTTCGCGGCTGATGTTTTGCGCAGGTTGACCGCCCTGCACTTTGGGCAGACGGCTGATGCTTTCGTTCAGCTTAGTTTCCGCATACTGAATGTTGACATTGTTTTTCTTCAGTAAATATTCCACCGGGCTGTCGTCATCGTCGAGCATGGCTTTTAGCAAATGGTTGGTTTCGATATTGACATTACCATTATTAAAAGCAACCTGCTGTGCCGCCTGTACGCTTTCCTGTGCCTTAATGGTATAATTGTTTAAATTCATATGCTGTCATTTGACGATCCGTTTTGCATGCGGAGCGTGGTATAAGAATAACAAACATTACACCAGTGGGAAATAACGGAAATTCTGTCTCTTTTATCTTTCTTTAACTGACTGAAATGCAGGCTCGTATTGTTTTTCCTGAAAAAATTACAGGTGTGTTGTATGAATAAAGCGTAGCTGGGATGCTTCGTTCTGTGCTTGATTTTTCGTTACAGGTGTTAAGGGCTTTTTACTAAATCGGTTGGTGGAGAGAACAAGCGAAAGAAAACACTTTTGTTAGCTGCGTCTTTTCTTCTCCGCATCGTAGGTTGCTACTATTTTGCGAAGCAATACTGCATAGTTAAAAATTTCGTTACGTGTAGTGATTTCCTATTTTACTTCTTTCTTTCGCTCGTTAATCAATGCAAAATATTTTTTATTTTCATTCATGTAAAGTGTGCAACTTGTCTTGCGATGAGTGTTTTCAAGCAATTTTGCAATACAAGATTGAACACCTTTATGTCAAATGCTACCAGCCCTGACCTAAAGAAAGCTTTTATACTATAGACTGGCGGTGCTACCCGCGAAAGGAGCAAACCTGCAAAATTTGGAGACATCGTACAAGGTATTGCAATTTTCGTATGTTCGGCATTCGATGTCCAGCTACCGGCAACGTCTCTATTTGGGTTTAGCCCTTATTCGGTTGAATTTTTTTTATTTCCCTATCATGTCTATGTTCCCGACTGTAGCGGGATGGCATCAGCCTGTTGCAAAATGGCTTTTACATTCCTTCCAGCCTGATTATAGATAATTGGTGAAAAAGAAGGATGTACACAATCAAACGCTTTGTTCACCTGCGCGATACGGAGGCAATGGATAACCGGCGAAAACAGCGTAGGCGAGTGACATCCAAGATTTTCCTGAAAATTTATGAAAGTGATACTTTGCAATAATTAAAAATTATTATTTTCAATTCTTATTTAAAAAACCCTGACAACCAACTTTTATGAACACAAAATGTGTACATTTTTTAGCCATTTCAATCTCTTTATTCCTTTTGTCATATCGCAGCCAGGCACAGTTGAACACCAGCGATTCGCTGGCACTGGTAGATTTTTACAACAATACAAATGGCGATCAATGGAAGAAAAATACCAACTGGCTCACCTTACGTCCTGTGAGTACGTGGTATGGTGTAAGTACCGCTGCCCGGCGGGTTACGGCTTTGTCGCTGAGTACCAATCGGGTAAAAGGTACCCTTCCGGAATCTTTCGGCAATCTTACACAGCTTACGACTGTAAACCTGCGAAACAATGGATTGCAGTCGTACATTCCTTCGTCAATCGGCAACCTTACCCAGCTCACTTATCTCGATTTGAGTTATAACCAGTTGTATGGTGCCATTCCTTCGTCGATCGGGAACCTGACAGAGCTGACGACTTTGCATATGAATTATAACAAGCTTGGTGATACCATTCCTGCTTCTATTGGCAACCTGGTAAAGCTGACGGGTTTGTATTTAGAGTTTAATAAGCTCACGGGTTCTAACCGGCTTCAATTGGCAACCTCACAGAAATGAAGTTACTTGGACTAAATTCAAATTTGCTTAGCGGAACAATTCCTTCTTCCCTTTATCATCTTACCAACATGTACAATCTTTCGCTAAGCGGCAACCAGTTGAGCGGTAGCCTCTCTCCCCTGGTGGGCAATTTTGTAAACATCAACTACCTGTTTCTGCAAGACAACCAATTTACGGGAACTCTTCCATCTACCATTGGAAATTTAAACCTTATAGTGACCATCAATGTCAGCAACAATCATTTTTCGGGAAGCGTGCCTGCCACTCAGGAATTGTACAAGACTGTACGATTTTGAGGCAGAAAACAATAACCTGTCGGGTACTCTTCCGGCAGCTGTTGGCGACGCGCCCGGCCTGCAATATTTCTATGTTGCGAATAATGACCTCACCGGAGAACTGCCTTTGAAACTAATCACGTCGCCTACGATGCACGATATCAGCGCGGCGCACAATCACCTTACTGCCAGCCGGAATTATAATGGTGACAAAACTATCACCATCAGCGATGTGGATGTCAGTTTCAATGATTACAACTTTAACGGACTTGAGTTTATTGCCGGCAAAGTGTTGCGTCCTGTTTATGCAAACCAGGCGCCCCTTTCTATACACACACATGGAACGAAACTGGCTGTAACGGCTGGCGGCACATTAAGCAACAATACGTACACGTGGTATCAATCAGGCATTGCGACTGCCGTTGCTACCATACAGGGCGACTCTACTTTTCAGCCTGCCACTTCCGGGCAATACTTTGCCAACATTACCAATAAACTGGCTACTGCCTTAACATTGACTACAGATACAGTTAGCTATACAACTGCGACGGCAATTGCAAAAAATACGCTGGCTGTTTCCTTATATCCCAACCCTGCAAAAGATTACCTGCTGATTAGCGGAATGAACGGAAAGGATGCAGTAAAATTGACTGTTGCGGATTTGAGTGGTTATGTGTGGATGACTACCATTGGCAAAAATGCAACAACACAAAAAATAGACATCCACCAGCTGAAAAGTGGACACTATGTGATGCATGTAAATGATGGCAAGACGATAACGAATCTACAGTTTGTGAAAGAGTAAGCGCCGAATAGAGTACGAATCTTATTTGTTGGGCAAGGCAAATCAGCGGAGCAAAATGTTTGGCTGTTTTGCCTTGTTTATTTTGCATTTACCTTTTGGCGCTCGCGTATCTCTCCTGTGCTAACAAACGTCTGCTTCATTTACCATTCCAAAACTTTCATTTTATAGATGCCTGTCGCTTAAGTTAACACAGGTTCAACAAGAGCCGCACATACAAGTTTGATGACCATTCATGTCGCTCCTCTGTTTCCTTTTCCGGATGTGTTGGATTGATGTATTTATTACCAAAGAATACCGGGATTCCGGATTGATCAACCTCCTCTATTCCTGCCCGCATGTCTCAGCCCCGGCACATGGCGGGAAGCATAGGGCACAAGCGAGATACGAGCGCAGATGGCGCAACCAGAGACAGAATGTCTATAAATTGGCTTCTTTTTTAAAACCATCTTTTGTAAGCTGATAAATCGTTGTATTGCTTTCATCCCCATCGCAGGGCTCCCATTCACTGTATATGAAACAGGCATCGTCCAATTGATAAACGTCACTGACATTGCTACAATTGCCCGCCACAGGATATACGGAATCTTTGGTTACATAAACGACCAAAAAATAAGGTAATGGTTCAAGGTAAAACCCTGATTTTTTATAACAAACCAAATAAGCATCTGGTAGAGAATCCAGCTTGAAAACCTTGGGGGTTGATGTCGCGAAAAAACCGGATTGTGCTTCTTCAGGATCCTCATATTCTTTGATCAGTTTTTGTATGCCGATATCCTTTTTTATTTTTTGATGAATTTTACTGATCGAAGTAACATCAGTTAATGTATCTCCCATTATTGATGTATAAGTAGTGCCTGAATAATTCAATATGCCCACCATATTTACATACGGGGTATTGGTCGATGGAGTTCCATTCAGATAAGTAAGCACTTCTTCTTCCCCGCCTTCAATGCTTATCTTTTCTTTTTTAGCAGTAGTGGTAAATGTAAATAATTTCTTTCCGGAGAAATCTAGGATCGTTACCGGAACATCTTTCTTCATATCTGCTCTCAAAGCGAAACCTTTCTCACTTTGATACAAGGAAGCATATTTATATGGCTGATGCAATTCGACCACATTCTTAGCTTCTGCTTCAGTTGTTGCAGGCGGCTGCAAAACCATGTTGGAAGGCTTGCTGTTGGCATGAAAAAATTGGTCACTATCCACTGTTCTGAATGCCGGCGCAGAATCGTTTTGAAAACCGACTGTCCGGAAGTGTTGTTCTGTAAGGATAAATTTCAATCCTTTGTTTCCGCTGTGATGATCTACAACAAAATCACTCCGTTTTGATTTTTCTTTCTCACGAATCTCATCTGTCGCCTCAATCTGAGACATTTGAAATTCCTCAAATGCCTCATTTTTAAATGCCAGTGGTTGTTTCATTTCAATATCAGAAATCAACATCTTTTGGTTTTCAGGATTGTGAAACTTCAGCTTTTGATTTGGCTTGAAAGCAGGCTCAGACCAATCATCCGGTAGTGAAACAGAAAAAACTTTATCCGGATTTACATAAGCTGTTTGTAACGGCTGTGCACCAGATTCGGATATTGACACCAGGAAGCAAACAAAAACTGTACAGATGCGCAAAAAGGTGGTCATATAGCTTGCAGTTTTCTTGATGATGAATAGTTGAAACTATCAATAATATTTGAATTTCACAGAAAACATGAGTGAATAATTCCGCTGTCGGGAATAGTCTTCACCATAGACATTTTTCTATCACATCAGGTCGCACCCATCCAACGCATCCGCATCAACGAGCCTCAAAAAAAGGCAGCAATGATTCCCGCATTTTCTCCGGCATGTGCGTCCGTCTTTTGGTAACCGTATCGAGGAAATACAGTTGTACAGTGCCGGTTGTCAGCAGTTTACCTTTTTCGTTAAACACTTCCTGGTGAAAGGTAATGGTATGGTCGGCAGGTAATTGGCGCAGCGTGGTACGGATGGTAAGCAGGTCGTCGTAGACGGCAGACCGCAAAAATTTGATGTGCAGATCCACAACCGGCAGCATCACGCCGTCGTCTTCCATCTGCTTGTAAGAATAGCCAAGCTGCCGGATGCTCTCAACACGGCCAATTTCGAAATACTGCGCATAATTGCCATAATAAACAATGCCCATTTGGTCGGTTTCGGCATAGCGCACACGGGTGGTGGTTTCTGAAATATACAAGCGAAAATGTTGAAGGATGAATGAGGAACGTTGTGGTTCTTATTTCTTCTTTTTAGCCGGCTGAACGGTCTTCTTATAATTGTCATCGAAGAGGCAGTTCATGCCGCGGTGATTGCCGCAGCTGCCACGCTCTTTTACCTTCAGGGTTTTGCTGCCAAATACAAAATCAATCACGCAGGGATCACCACTTTGCTGAAACACCGCTTTGCTGGCATCCACCATGCTCAGCGTGCCTTTCAGTTCACCGCCACAGTCGGTTCCCTTTTTTTCGGTGTGTAAAAAAAACAGGTATTTGCCCGGCGATAAGCCATCTCTCACCGAGATAAAATTGGCTTTGTCTTTCGCATAGTCGCCGCTGTACTTAAAAGTTTTCGGCAGCGTATCGATGGGATTGATGACTTCCCGGTTTTTTGCAACATCTTCATTGCTTTCGTTGATCACTTCGATAAACCCTTTTGCCGAAGCACTGTAGGCATACCCTGTTTTGGTGTACAGAAAATTGTCTTTCACCGTTTTGTCGCGGGTGATGGTAAACGTAGGTTCTGTATTGATGTTGACGCTGTGCACATATCCATCATTGTTGCCACTCGCTATCAGCGGCAGGTAGCCGGTGTATTGCTGTTTGTCGTTGAATAGCAACGCCACCAGTTTGGTGTGCCTGCCGGCAGGCACCGTGAGCAAGAGGTATGTTTCACTTGGCTTGTCTATTTTGCCAACAGGATGCAGAACGCCTGCCGCCGGTTGTTTGGGCAGCAATATCGCCGACACCGAATCGGGAACCAGTTTCCGCAACAGGGCAGCACTTACAGAGGTTGTATCAGCGAGGTTAGCAAGGCTGGTGTCTGCCGTAGCAAAGGGCAATGGCAGTGAACTGAACGCTTCGAAAAAATTGGTTTCCGTTACCGGTTTGTTTTCTGAAACCTTTGTTTCGTTTTCTCCGCAAGACACGATAGTCAACAGGCACACGAGCCACCAGCATTTCATCATAACACGTTTTTTGTGGCAATAAAAATAGGCTGTTCTAAAATATGGTTTTCAGAACGGCAGAAATTGTTTTCACAACTGGCAACGTGAAAAGGCGGGAACCCGCGCAATTCGCCCGGTGGTGCTGGCACTATGTCATTGCGGTTGCTGGTAAACCAGCCAGGAGAGAAAGACCGGCAATGAAAATTCCGGATTCGTTTAGATGAATTACATTTGTATCACACATGCATCTTTCAGTTCCTCCCTTTCAAATTTTTTTATAATGGATATTATCAAAAGAAATAATGTGAGGATGATTGGCAGCGGCAACCAGGTTATGATGTTTGCCCACGGTTTCGGCTGCGATCAAAATGCCTGGCGGTATATGACAGATGCGTTTACAGACGACTACACCGTGGTGTTGTTTGACTACGTTGGTGCCGGCAAGTCAGACCTTTCTGCTTACGATCGCTACCGGTACAACAGCCTCGAAGGATATGCCGCCGATATCCTCGACATCTGTGAAGCCCTGCAGTTAAAAGAGATCATTTTTGTTGGTCATTCCGTGAGCAGCATGATTGGTGTGCTGGCGGCGAAACAAAGACCTGCACTTATTCAAAAAACTCATCTTCATAGGACCTTCGCCCAGGTACCTCAACGATACCCGTTACATTGGTGGTTTTGAAAAAGATGATCTTGAAAAGCTGTTCGAGATCATGGACAACAACTACCTGGGATGGAGCAAATCCCTTGCCCCTGCCATCATGGGCAACGGCGACCGGCCGGCACTTGGCGAAGAACTGGCCAACAGCTTTTGCGCCACCGATCCCGAAATTGCCAAACAATTTGCCCGCATCACTTTTTTGTCAGACAACCGCGAAGACCTGCCCGGGCTGCAGGTGGAAAGCCTCACGTTGCAATGTTCGGAAGACATCATTGCCCCCAAGGAAGTAGGCGATTACATACTTCAACACACGCCCGGCAATACCCTGCGCGTCCTGAAAGCCACCGGGCATTGCCCGCACATGAGCGCCCCCGATGAAACCATTGAGGCCATTAAATCTTTTATATAATCTTTTTGGAGAACCCATTTGACAATCGCTTACTGGATCTGAACAAAGAGTTTTTGGCATCGTTAATCAATACCGAAGACCTTTACATGAATGCGCCCTGTGGTTACCTCTCTTTTCATCCCGATGGAACCATCATCAAAATCAACCGTACCCTGTGCGACTGGCTGCAGTATTCAGAGTTTGATGTATTGTACAAAAAGCTGTTCATTGATTTGTTATCCAAAGGGGGCGTCATCTATTACGAGATGTTTTACATTCCGCTGCTCAAAATGCAGGGCTTTGTCAATGAAATCAATTTCGACATCCGGCGGGCAGACAACACTTATTTTCCCACCCTCGTAAATTCGGTGGTTGTCAAAGACACAGCTGACAAAATCAGGGCGATCAATGTGACGCTTTTTAACATCACCGACCGCAAAAAATATGAATCGGAACTGCTGAACGCTAAAAAAGAAGCCGATGCCGAAAGAAAACGTTTTCAACTGCTGGCAGACATTACGCCGGATATCATTTTTACCACCACGCCCAGGGGCGTGATTGAATATGCCAACAAACGCTTTTACGATTATTTCAACCTGCCCACACACGAGTTTGACCAACGACGCATCGTCAACACCATGCACAAGTCGGACAAAATCCGGTGCCTCAAAGCATGGATTGTATCGGCAAGGGAAATGAAATCGTTTGGGGCTGAAATGCGGCTGAAAAACGCCGGCGGAGATTACATCTGGCACCTGGTGAGGGCCGTGCCTTATACCGACGATCTTACCGGTATTCTCAAATTTTTTGGCTCCTGTACCAACATCGAAGAACAGAAAGAACTGCAACTGAAAAAAGACGAGTTCATCAGCCTTGCCAGCCACGAGTTAAAAACGCCCCTGTCGAGCCTCAAAGGATACATACAGATCATTCAGAAAGAAAGAGCCGACCCCTTGTTTTCCAACATCATCAACCGATGTGTAAAAGCGGTGAACAACATGCAATACCTGGTCAGCAGCCTGCTCGATGTATCGCGCATCCATTCGGGACAACTGAGCCTCGAAATAACGGAATCGCCATTGTACGAGATGCTACAGGAAAGCATGGAACTTACTGCCTCCAATTATCCTTCCCACCACATTCGTTTTGTATTTGAAGCCAGCCGCCACGCGACCGTGCTGATGGATGTGCAACGCATCCAACAGGTGATCATCAACCTGCTGAGCAATGCCATCAAGTATTCGCCCGGCAAAACGGAGGTGCTGCTGAAAGCCGAACTGATTGCCGGCGAACAGCGCATAAAACTATCCGTTCAGGACTATGGGAAAGGCATACCGCCCGATAAGCTGAAACATATATTTGAAAAATATTACCGGGTAAAAGACAACGTCAATAACCAGGTTGCCGGCTTGGGCATTGGTTTGTTCATCATCAAGGAAATCATCAGCCTGCACCGCACCAACATTTTTGTGGAAAGTGAAGTCAACAAAGGATCGCTGTTTTACTTCTATCTTCCATTGGTCAGCAAATGAAACAGTAGTACTGTTTGAACCGTAAAGACAGAAAGTAAACAGGGTGGTCAAAGCTGTTCGTTCCTTTATAAATCATGTGGATGGTTTGCCTTTGTAATTCAGCGGTTCAACTGCAATCGTTACTCATGTGCAACTGGTGACAATTGCAGTTCTTCCATTCACAACATTCATCTAATCACGAGGAAGCGTTCTTACATTAACCTGTAGTCAGAATTGGGAATTAAAGGGAAATGAGATGAGACGAACTTTACAACGAGGTACTGATAAAGATATAAAAAATCAAAAATTTTTATGCCTCAGCCATTCCGCTACAAATGCTATATAATCGGGAAAATATTCGGGTTTGTTAAGTTCATCTTGTGTAATGTTGGCGTTTTCTACAATCATTTGTAATTCTGATTTGAATTGTTGATAATGCTCCCAGATTGCAGTACCGCCCGGTATTTTAATTTGATCTGGCCGGTTGTTTAGCCATGACCTCACTTTACTGATTAAAGTTTTGGCATCATTCTCATGAATTTGAATGTCTTGCCCGGAGATATCACTCATTGAAGCATGATATTGATTGCGTTTGTTATCCATAACCAAAATCTTCTTATCCTTATGAATATTTTCTCCAAAATGAAAACTTCCCCAAAACAATCCACATTCAAAAGGCATATTGAAACGTGGCAAATCGGTATCGGCATTTAATTCGACTCGTGAAATATCATGAATTCCATATTTACACTCTTCAATAATTTTAAGAATTTTAGTCAACCGTGTAGGTCCTGAGTCGAGAACTTCAATTGCACACCTGGCTATAAAACCAGCATCGTGTATGGCAAATACCAATGCGTCAAAAAGTGGCTTATAGATATCATCGAGAGGGCAATTGATGAAAACATTGTTACCATAATTTGGGTGCACAATCTTTCTGGCCATCGAAGTGAAATAATTGATGGAAGTTGATCAAATGGGGCAAACGTAAATGAGTCGGTTATTTTTCAATAGCTACTACGCTACGAACTGCATTCCTGATAATTTCTCTATCAAGGCGGGTTTCAACAGGAGAAAATTTGACAACACGGTCATAAGATGGTGATTTTTTGTTGTATTCTGTTTTAATATTTGCTACTTCTAACCATCTTTGGTTTTTCGACTTTACAATTTCACTTCGATCTTTAAGATTGTCTGTAGATGTCATAATTAGGTAATAAGGTTTCAGAATTGTGATAAATAAAAATAACAAAAAAAAGTATTCTGCACAATTACTCAAAGAAAATACGTAATAATGGAGCAATCTATAGGCCAGAATTGATTTGAAAATCACATAAAAGTTCAATCTTTATTCGGAATGTTAGTCAAATAACCCAGCTTATATCATAGGATAATTACGATACAACCAACTCCTCCATCCCCCAAAAAAAGCGAACGCCATTGCAGCGTTCGCTTTTTGATTCCTTTACCTGAACGCACGTTAATTCAAATACACCTGGTATTGTAACAAAAAGGCGTTTTTTCGTTCGGTGAGGTTGGCTTTGGCACTGCCGGCAACCGCTTCATACACCGGCCTGTTTTGGATGGCAAAAGTCAGCTTGCTGGTTTGTCCTTTTAAAAACCAGTTGATGCCCGCATCCCAGAAATACAGGTCGTCGGCCAACCGGTCGTAGTGCGCGTATTGCAGGTTGGCATATGGCATCAACGTCGTGTTGCCAATGAGGTTGTTTTTAAACTTGTAGCCTGCCTGCCCATACAGCAGGTTGCCGGTTCCAAAAGAAGGATACCCGTTGCCCCCGCCATTGATGATGTTGGGTGCCACCGATCCGTTGGCAGGATTCATCGTTGCCTGGTTGCGCAGGTAACCCGGACCGTAAAACATGTTCATATATACGGCATAAGCGCTGATGGACGAGCCGGTAGAAGTGTTCAACGGTGCATCGTAATACACGTCCACTGCTATATTGCGCATGTTTGTCTGCACGGTATCCAGGCCGCCTGCACCGCCGAGATGCCATTGTGCATCGGGCTGGTATTGAAAACCCGCGCCGATGTTGAATACCTTTTTGGTGCCGAGGTAAGTGCCCGTCATATAAGCTGTGGTGTTGGCTTCCGCATCAAGAAACTGGTACGACAAATAGCCGTGCCACTGCATACTGGCAGGCATGGGTGAAAAGTTGGAATGGGTACCAATGGTCCCGTTGTAATTGGCAGATTTGGTGACAGACAAAGGCTGGCTCATCACCACGCGGTAATCGAGTTTGCCCAATTTTCCTTTGGCATAGATACTCAGCTTCCGCAAAAACTGGTCGGTAACATCGTTGGTATTTTGCTCAAACAAGGGTGCGTCAATGCCCAGAATACTGCCCACGCTGGGAGCCGAAAAGCGCGATAGGCCGTTCCAGGCGGTGAGCCCCGCTCCTACAAACAATTTCTTGCGCGCCACTTCGTAATCGCCGTTGATGTCGTGAATGAAAAAACCGGCTTTGCGGTCGGCGAGCGCGTTAAAATTGTTCATGCCCACCTGCGAATACAGGAATACGCGGTCGGCAATCTGCCCGTAAGCCTGCAAACGCGCGCGGCGGATGCCGATGTCGGTAGATTGGTCTTTGCGAAAACCGTTGATGGTGGTGCCAGGATTCATTTCGGTATTGCGAAGCCAAAATTGCCCGAGCATTGTTACTTTAAAATACTGGCTGCCATCATCATTCAACCACAACTTGCCGTCTTTGATTTGCTGCGCCGTCGCAGCATTCATTATCAACATCATCAGGGTCATTATACCAAATGCCATTACACTTCTCATCATAAATCACTGTTTTATTCGTTTTCAATCAATTCTGTTTCGCCGATGTTTCATACTACATTCAGCCAGTTCCGAAGAATTCAATATGCCTTCGTTTCTGCAAATAAAAAGGATTTTTTACCCGCCCGGAACCATTCCGCAGCTTTTCCTGTTCCCTGCATCTTCCTTTGCAGGCAGACTGCCACGAAAAAACCGGGAACCGGTTACACAAAAAAAGACAAGGCAAAGACCAGCTTGGCCTATTTTTGACCGCTACCGGATCATTCAAAACGCAACGATCAGCATCATGAATCAACAGAAGCTCGCGGTTATCGGACTTGGATATGTAGGGTTGCCACTGGCGGTAGAATTTGCCAAACAGCATGCTGTGATTGGATTTGACATCAACAGCCGGCGTGTGCAGGAACTGCAAGGCGGCTACGATGCCACGCTGGCGGTGGAAACTACCGCCCTGCAAGAGGTGTTGACAGACAACGACAGCGGTGCCAACGGACTGTACCTTACCGGTAGCCGGGAAGCCATACAACCTGCTACCATCTTTATCATCACCGTTCCCACGCCCGTGGACCGCTATCACCGTCCCGACCTGAAACCGCTGATCGCGGCCAGCAAAACGGCGGGCTGCTGCCTGAAGGTTGGCGACACCGTGATTTTTGAGTCAACGGTCTATCCCGGCGTAACGGAAGACGTATGCGTGCCGGTACTGGAAAAAACATCTGGACTGCGGCTGAACAAAGATTTCTTTGTTGGCTATTCGCCCGAACGCATCAATCCCGGCGATACCGAACATACCATCGGCAAAGTGGTCAAAATCACCTCTGCTTCCACACCCGAAGCGGCTGATGTCGTGAACAACCTGTATGCAGCCATTATTCCGGCAGGCACGCACCGCGCATCCTCTATCCGCGTAGCCGAAGCTGCCAAAGTAATTGAGAACGCGCAGCGAGACATCAACATCGCCTTCATAAACGAGTTGTCCAAAATTTTCCGTTACCTGCAGCTCGATACCGCCGAAGTGCTGGCAGCTGCCGCCACCAAATGGAATTTCCTGCCGTTTACACCCGGACTGGTGGGCGGGCACTGCATTGGGGTAGATCCCTATTACCTGGCACAAAAAGCCATTGAAGTAGGCTATCACCCGGAAATTATACTGGCGGGGCGGCGGCTCAACGACGGCATGGGCGCATACATCGCCGGCGAAGTGGTGAAGCTGATGGTGAAAAAAGAAATCCCGCTTGCGGGCAGCAAAGCCCTGGTGATGGGCATTGCGTTTAAAGAAAATTGCCCCGACGTGCGAAATACAAAAGTATCTGACATCGTTACACAATTGAAGAGTTATCACATCAGTGTGGATGTGTATGACCCGTGGGTAACACCAGCCGTTGTGCAGGAAGAATTGGGCATCCCTTCGCTGTCGGCACTACTGGAAGACACTCAGTACGACGCCGTGATTGTGGCAGTGGCGCACCGGCAGTTTACGTATGAACTGGTTAAAAAAACCTGCCGTAACAAGTGTGTGCTGTTTGATGTGAAATCGCTGTTTGACAAAACCCTTACCGATGGAAGACTGTAAGAACAAGCAAATGGTTGGCGGGGATTTACCGGAACAATATTTTTTGGCTATACAATTGCTAGGATAATGCATGCAAAAAATTTCGATCAACACATTACTTTTCTTATCTTTATTAAAGCCGGTTGCAAACAAGTATTAAAACCACAAACCTGTTTACTTTTTCAATACCCTTAAACCATAGATTGTTCACCGTTACTTACCATTTTGAGGATTCCAATAAAAAATAAATCACCATTTTACTAAACTTCAACTATGCAATGCAGATTTTGCAAATCAGAACTTACTGATGTTTTCATTGACATGATCAACTCTCCGGCTTCCAATTCTTTTTTAACCAAAGAAGAGCTGAACGAACCTGAAACCTTTTACCCGTTGAAAGTCTATACCTGCAGCCAATGTTTCCTGGTACAGATAGAAGAATACAAAAAGAGCGATACTATTTTCAACAACGAATACGTTTATTTTTCATCTTATTCCTCTACCGCGTTGAAACATGCAAAGCAATATACCGAAAAGATGATCGACCGCTTTCACTTCAACGAGCAAAGCCAGGTCATTGAAATTGCATCTAACGACGGATACCTGTTACAATATTTCAAGGAAAAAAATGTTCCGGTACTTGGCATTGAACCCACGGGCAATACCGCCGATGTTTCAAGGGGCAAAGGCATCGAAAACATCAGCGAATTTTTTGGTACCGATCTCGCCAAAAAACTGGTGGCGCAGGGCCGCAAAGCCGACCTGCTGCTGGGCAACAATGTGCTGGCGCATGTACCCGACATCGTGGATTTTGTTGCCGGCATGAAGATGGTGCTGAAAGACAATGGCGTCATCACCATGGAATTTCCCCACCTGATGCAGTTGGTAGACAACAACCAGTTCGACACCATTTACCACGAACACTTTTCTTATCTTTCCTTTTATACAGTCAAACAAATTTTCAAGGCGCAGGGACTTGATATGTTTGATGTGGAAGAAGTACCGGTTCACGGCGGTTCGCTGCGCATTTATGCAAAACATGAAAACGATGCGACCAGGCCCGTATCCGAAAATGTGCAGGCGTTGCTCGACAAAGAAACAGGCAAAGGCATGAATACACTGGACTACTACAACGATTTTGAAAAAAATTCATTTGCCGTCAAACTCGATTTCACCGACTTCCTGCTGCAGCAGAAAAAAGAGGGTAAAAAAGTGGCTGCTTATGGCGCCGCTGCCAAAGGCAACACGCTGCTAAACTATTGCGGTATTAAAAACGACCTCATAGATTTTGTGGTAGATGCCAATCCTTACAAACAAGACAAATGGTTGCCCGGCAGTCACATCCCGGTGGTCAACGAGGCACACATCCGCCAGGAAAAACCGGATTTCATCATCATCTTTCCCTGGAACATCAAAGAGGAGATTGTAAAACAATTGCATTACATCAGCGAATGGAACGGCAGGTTTGTCATTCCCATTCCGCAACTGGAAGTAATTGCCGGCGCCTGACGTTCACCGCTAGTTGACAGGCAATCACCGGCAGACCGGGTTGCAACCTGTTTTTTTTGATTGCCTGTTGCGCTATTTATTCAGATATATCTTATTTTTAATGACAAATCAATATCGCTGTCAACCAAAAATACCGGCTCGATGGCTTTCACCCTACTTTTAAAAAAATATTTCATAACCAAAATTTATAACTACTATGAAAGCAGTTATCCTGGCAGGCGGCTTTGGTACACGAATCAGTGAAGAAAGCGGCGTGCGTCCCAAACCGATGGTAGAAATTGGCGGAAAACCCATTCTCTGGCACATCATGAAAATCTATTCTGCCCATGGCATCAACGATTTCATCATTTGCTGTGGCTACAAAGGGCACATCATCAAGGAATATTTTGCCAATTATTGTCTCAACAATTCCGATGTCACGTTCGACATGCGCAAAGGCAGCATGGAAATTCACCGCAACCACACCGAAGACTGGAAAGTAACGGTGGTAAACACCGGGTTTCATTCCATGACTGGCGGACGAATGTTGCGCATCAGGGATTACATTGGCAGCGAAACTTTTTGCATGACATATGGCGATGGCGTCAGTGATGTGGACATTACCGCCTCTATCAAGTTTCACCGCGAGCAAGGCACATTGGCCACACTAACGGCAGTACAGCAACCCGGCAGGTTTGGTGTGTTTAACCTTGCCCCGGAAGACACCGCCGTCAAAAGTTTCCAGGAAAAACCCAACAGCAACAACGAAATGCCCTGGATCAACGGTGGTTTTTTTGTATTGGAGCCGGAAGTACTGGATTACATTGAAGACGAATCCACCACCTGGGAACGTGAACCGCTGGAAAACCTGTCGCACGACGGCGAGCTTTCTGCTTTTCGCCATGCCGGTTTCTGGCAGCCGATGGATACCCTGCGCGACAAAAATGTGCTGGAAGAGTTGTGGCAAAAAGGTACGGCGCCATGGTATATCTGGAACAACGAAATGGCATCTACTTTATAAAACAACCACCGCTTTTGCTGCTGATTGATACCATCCCGGAATATTGATGCCCCATGAGTACACCCACGTTTACAGCCAGCCATTTCCCAGCTACCAGTCGCTCCCTGTCGGGCAAACGGGTGCTGATTACCGGCGCAAGCGGCTTTATGGGCCGACACCTGCTGGATGCGTTGAGCCAGTACAATGTGGAGATACATGCTACCTCGCGTAGCCTTGCAACAGCAGAAAATGAGCAGGTAACCTGGTGGCAGGGCACGTTCCAGGATTTTGCATTTGCCGAAACGGTTTTCAGGGAAATACAACCACACATCGTGTTTCACCTGTCGGGCGATGTAACGGCAGCCAACGATATGTCGCGTGTGCTGTCCACCTATCACAGCCTGCTCACGAGCACGCTGCACATCCTGACACTGGCAGACAAAACCCATTGCGAACGCATTGTACTGACGGGTTCCAGCACCGAACCGATAGCCGATGATCCTGTTCCCAATTCACCGTATGCTGCTGCCAAATGGGCGACCAACATGTACGCCGCATGTTTCAGAACATGTACCAGTCGCCGGTAGTGATGGTGCGCCCGTTTATGGGATATGGACCGGCACAGCCGGCAGGAAAGATCATCCCGTTTGTCATTCAATCTTTTTTACAAAAAAAAGCGCCTTTGTTGTCAAACGGTTATTGGCGCACCGACTGGGTATACATCAAAGACACCATCGAAGGAATGATAGCCGCCAGCATCTCCGATGGATGTGAAGGAATGACCATAGACCTCGGCAGCGGCACGCTGACATCGGTTCGGGAAGTGATCGACAAAATAACGGACATCATGCAGCCGGAATGCCTTCCTGTCTTTGGCGCATTGCCCGACCGGCACCAGGAACATACACGCACTGCCAATACAGAACTGGCGTATCAAAAGCTAAACTGGAGAGCCAGCACTCATCTGGAAAAAGGATTGAGAGAAACAGTAAACTGGTACCAACAGCTGTCAGCCTTGTTTTGGTTCTTTTGTTTGTGGAGCTATTTAAAAACGGCTCGTTTTATGAATCTTGAACTTGATTTGAAATCAACAATTCCTTATACCGTCAACTCCTGAATGACATACTAACATCTTAAACTTTTTAATTAATCGTCCCTATGAACATTTTAATAACAGGCAATATGGGCTATGTTGGCCCAGTGGTAGTGAGCCACCTGCGCGCTACCTTTCCCACTGCCAACCTCACCGGTTACGACATGGGATATTTCGCCGCCAACCTGACCAATGCCAACATCCTGCCCGAAAGCAAACTCGACAAGCAATTGTTTGGTGATGTGCGCTCTATGCCCGAAAGCATCCTGCAAAACATAGATGCGGTCATTCACCTGGCTGCCATCTCCAACGACCCGATGGGCAGCCGGTTCGAAGATGTAACCATGGACATCAATTTTATTTCGAGCATACGGGTGGCGCGCATGGCAAAAGCTGCCGGCGTCAAATCGTTTGTATTTGCCTCGAGTTGCAGCATTTACGGTGCAGCTGAAGATGCACCCAAAACCGAAAGTTCAAAACTGAACCCACTGACAGCCTATGCCCGCTCGAAAGTGTTTACGGAAAAAGAACTGGAAGCCCTTGCCGACGACAGCTTTACCGTTACTTGCCTGCGGTTTGCGACAGCCTGTGGCATGAGTCCGCGCCTTCGCCTCGACCTGGTGCTGAACGATTTTGTTGCCAGCGCAGTAGCTTCAGGCATCATCAATATTTTAAGCGATGGCAGCCCCTGGCGGCCGCTAATTCATGTAAAAGACATGGCACGTGCCATAGAATGGGCTATCCAGCGACCTGCAGAAAATGGCGGCGAATTTTTGGCCGTCAATACCGGCTGTAAAGAATGGAACTACCAGGTGCGCGAACTGGCCGAAACGGTCGCCAAAGTCATCACCAATGTACAGGTGATCATCAACCAGGACGCACCACCCGACAAACGCTCTTACCGCGTGGAATTTAAATTGTTTGCCTCGCTGGCTCCCTATCATCAGCCACAGGTAACGCTGCCCGAAGCTGTAACAGAATTAGAGCAAAGCCTGAAAGAAATGAATTTCCAGGATGCCGATTTCAGAGCATCGAACCTGATGCGGCTCAAAGTGCTGACAAGCCTGCAGGAAAACAACGAACTGAGCCACCACCTGCAATGGAAACATTCGAAACACCTTGTTCCAGCAGCCGGGCAGCCGGTAGCAGCCACCTTGTAAGTTGCTCATCCCAATGTTGACAACGGCATTGCCATAGGGATGGTAATAAATGTAAGGCAATCTCGTTCGCAGTGTTATCAAATCTTACAATGCCTCTTATACAATTCCCGATACAAACCACGAGAAGAATGATTTTTACTGAAACCAACCTAAAAGGTTCCTTCATTTTAGACATTGAGCGTCGGAACGATGAGCGGGGCTTTTTTGGCAGAACCTATTGCCGGCAGGAATTTGAGCAGTACGGCATTGATTTTACCATTGTGCAAAGCAACATCAGTTACAACAAAACAAGAGGTACGCTGCGCGGCATTCACATGCAAGACACGCCGCACACCGAAGCCAAACTGGTGCAGTGCATCAGCGGTAGTTTGTTTGATGTCATCATTGACATGCGTCCCGGTTCGGCGACTTACCTGCAATGGACAAGTGTGGAATTATCGGCCAACAATTGCCGGATGCTGTACATTCCAGAAGGTTTCGCACATGGCTTCCTTACGCTTGAAGAGGAAACACGCGTGTCTTACCAGATTTCCAGCTTTTATGCCCCCGGCGCCGAAAAAGCCATCCGCTGGAACGACCCGTTTTTCAACATCCCTTGGCCGGTAGCCCCACAGGTGATGTCGGACAAAGACAAAACACACCCATTGTTTACACCAGACAACATACACCACCCGCTCACTTCTTATTGATTTCCAATTTTTGACACAAAACCACAGGATGCTTATCATAGATACTTTATTGCAACAAAGGGAAGACGCCAACAACCCTGTGAAAGTGGGCATCATCGGCACCGGTTTTATGGGCAGTGCTGTCGTGTTGCAGATCAGCAAATACAAACCGGGCATGAAAGTGGTTGCCACCGCCAACCGACACATCGAAAAAGCCCGGGAAGCCTACCGCAAAGCGGGAATTGAAATTTTCGAAGAGCCAACAACAACAGCAGCCCTCGAAGACAACATTAGCGGCGGCAAATACAGCGTGGTGGCTGACCCGCTGCTCATTTGCGAAGCCGAAGGCATTGACGCCGTCATGGAGATAACCGGTTCCATAGAATTTGGTGCCCAAATTGCCTGGCATGCCATCCGGCACCGGAAACATTTCATATCCATGAATGCTGAACTTGACTCTACGGTAGGTCCTATTTTAAAAATGTATGCCGACAAAGCAGGCGTGGTATATACCAACGTAGACGGCGATCAGCCGGGGGTGATCATGAATGTATATCGCATGGTGAAAGGCATGGGACTAAAACCGGTGATGTGCGGCAACATGAAAGGTCTGCAGGATCCTTACCGCAATCCAACCACACAGATTGCATTTGCCAAACAATGGGGGCAAAAACCCGATAAGGTTGCTTCGTTTGCCGATGGCAGCAAAATATCTTTTGAGCAATCCATCATCGCCAACAATACCGGCATGCGGGTGGCCAAACGTGGCATGCACGGCCCCACCGTTCCGCCCAATACTACTATCAAAGACGTGGTAAATCTCTTTCCGCTCGAAGACCTGGTTACCGGTCCGGGCATTGTAGATTACGTGGTGGGGGTCAGCGAGCCGGCACCCGGCATTTTTGTGCTGGCTACCACCGATGATCCCTTCCAGGAGCAGTTTTTGAAATTGTACAAACTTGGCGATGGTCCTCTGTATCTTTTTTACGAACCGTATCATTTGTGTCATTTGCTTGCGCCCAATACCATTGCCCGCGCCGTGCTGCTTGGCGATGCAGCGGTAGCGCCCATCGGGAAGCCGTATGTAGAAGTGGTGGCCATCGCCAAAAGAGATTTGAAAAAAGGGGAAGTGATTGACGGCATTGGTTTTTACATGACCTACGGAGAATGTGAAAATGCCGATACCCGCAAACGGGAAAACCTGTTGCCGCACGGGCTGGCAGAAGGTTGCATCCTGGTTAACGACATCGCGAAAGACAGCGCCATCACCTTTGATGATGTCATAGTACCCGAAGGCAGGTTTGCCGATACACTTTACAAGGAGCAGGTCGCTCATTTCTGGGGCGAAACAGCGGCGGTATCTTCCAGTCCGCTCCCGGCATGAGCCTGAAATCTTTTATCTGCACAGGTCTGTTGCGGCAACGTACAGACCTTTTTTTGCCGGCAATTGCAATGGACGCTGGAAAATCCTTTTTGTTGTTTTCAAAACAGCAGCCGGCAAAAAAGATGCGATTGGTCAAAACCAAAGCAGGTTGTTTTTACATCCAGAATCATCTTCATTTCCCTTATCAAAACCGGATTGTAAAGTGTTGCTTTGCTTTGTTTTCTGCCCTGAAAAAGATTATCCCGAAAAAAAACAAATCAATGGAAAGCGTAACGGCTGGATGCGCTTTGATTTCTTCCCAGGCTTCTTCCATTTCTCTACTCCAGTGTACATCGTCAAAAATCAACACCGAATGTTCGTGTGTCTTTGCGAGCAACTGTTCGAAGTAAGCGAGGGTAGGTGCTTTGCGGTGATTGCCATCCACAAAAGCAAAATCAACCGACGACAGGCGCTGTAAGTTGCCGGGCAGCTGGTCATCAAAATTCCCGGTGATGAGCTCTACGTTCTGCAGCTGGAGGCGTTGAAAATTTTGCTGCGCCACTCCCGCTATGGCTTCTGATCCTTCCATCGTGATTACGTGTGCATCACTTTTGCCACAGGAAAGATAAGCTGTAGTGATGCCCAGCGACGTACCGAGTTCAAGGATATTGAAAGGCTGGTAATGATTGACCATGCGGAACAACAGCTGGCTGTACTTTTTCGGTTTTAGTGCCGAGGCAGCGATGGAAGCAATGGTACGCTGTTGGGTAGGCGATACACGCGATCCGGCACCAAAATCTTCAATGGTCAATACGGTTGTATTTTGCTGTAGTTGCTTGCGCAGGGATTCGATAGATTCATAGCAGTAAAAGATGCGCCGATCGTTCATTACCCTGGTTACGAAATCAAAGACAAACGGCGAATGGATGCCATGTCCTTTTCCATTTGATGCACCCAGCCAGTATTGAATGTATTTGGTAGCGAGCTGCAGCTTACTGTACATAAGCGCAATGTTAACGGATAAGTTGTAAATGAAGAAGAAACGGCGAACCAAAGTCGTGTAGCCTCAGTCAGGAATTGCAAAGTACATGGTTTTTATTTGCGTTCCCACACTTCAAAACTGTAATCGTAGCGGTGTTTCTCATCAGCCTGCTGGTGTTGCACGCTCGTTTGCTGCCATTTTTTTTCGTCGAGCGAAGGGAAAAAGGCATCGGCATCCGTAAAGCTTTCGTGCACACGGGTCAGAATAAATATGGTCGCCTTTGGCAAGAGCAGATTATAAATTTCTCCGCCGCCAATCACCATCAGCTCGTTAAAATCGTTTTCATTAACGAAGAAAAAAGCATCTTCCAGTTTATTCACCACTACCGTTCCTGGTGGATGGTAATCTTTTTTGCGGGTAAGAATAATATTGGCCCGCCCGGGCAATGGCTTTCCACCGCCAAAGGAGTCAAATGTTTTTCTGCCCATCAATACCGGCAATGCCCCAGGTTACGTTTTTAAAATACTTTAAGATCGTTGGGCAAATGCCAGAGCAATGTCATTGTTTTTACCAATGGCATTGTTTTCGGCAGCGGCAACAATAAGTGAAATAATCATGTGAATCAAAATTGATGACAATCAAACAATGAAATGAAAAGCAATCCGGCAAAAGCAATGTTTCTTTTGATCAAATATCAACCGTTTATACCGCGACCGGTGCTTTTATATGCGGATGAAACTGGTAGTTCTCCAACGTAAAATCTTCGAACCTGAAAACCAAAAATATCTTTTACGGCAGGGTTGATTTTCATCGTGCGGCAATGGAAATGGCGTGCGAGTCAACTGCAATTTTGCCTGTTCAATATGGTTGCTGTACAAATGCACATCACCAAACGTATGAATGAAATCACCATAGTCCAAATCGCAAACCTGTGCAATCATCATCGTTAATAAAGCATAAGAAGCAATGTTGAACGGCACACCCAAAAACACATCGGCACTTCGCTGGTAAAGTTGGCAACTAAGCTTTCCATCCGCCACATAAAATTGAAACAAAGCATGACAGGGCATCAATGCCATTTGCGGCAATTCAGCAACATTCCAGGCGCTCACAATCATGCGGCGGCTATCGGGTGTATTTTTGATATGCTTAATGGCTTCGCTGATCTGGTCAATCACTTTTCCATCAGCGCCTTGCCAGCTTCGCCATTGTTTGCCATACACCGGCCGAGGTCGCCATTTTCATCAGCCCATTCATTCCAGATATTTACTCCATGATCTTTAAGATACTTAATGTTGGTATTGCCCTGCAAAAACCAAAGCAACTCGTAAATGATACTTTTGAGATGAAGTTTTTTGGTGGTGACCAACGGGAAACCCTTTTTGCAGATCAAACCGCATCTGGTAACCAAAACAACTGATGGTGCCGGTTCCCGTGCGATCGGTTTTTGTAGCGCCATTGTCTAAAATATGCTGTAATAATTGCTGGTATTGTTGCATGACGATTACATAACAAAGTTGGACAAAACATGAAACCGGGATCAATAATCTATGAATCAGACATCACGATGTTATCTTCGCTTTTCCGCCGTTTGAGTTCTTTATTGATCAGTACCAATTCGCGGCTTGTTTGCCCGTTGATGCTGCTGTTTTCCTGGGCACGGCGCATGAGGTAAGGGATCACTTCGCGGATGGGACCAAATGGCACATATTTACTTACCGAATATCCGGCTTTGGCAAGGTTAAAAGTAATGTTATCGCTCATGCCATACAATTGCGAAAAATGCATGTGCGGATGATCGTGCGGGATGCTTTTGGCATCCATCAGTTCGGCAGCGCGCAGGTTGCTGTATTCGTTGTGCGATAGCAATAATGGTGGCAATGTGTATCGATGTGGTGGATGCAATATTCAATAGCTGCATTATAATCGCCATCGGTAAAAGATTTGTCTTGCTGTATAGGCGATGGATAATTTTTCTGCGCCGCGCGTGCCCTTTCTTTTTCCATGTAGGCGCCGCGTACCAGTTTTACACCCAAAATAAAATCCTTTTTGCCGGGCAATGCGGTGCGACAGTTTGAGAAAATTCAGCCTGTCGTGGCGATACAATTGGATGGTATTGTACACAATGGCTTTTTCTTTGTTGAAAATTTCCATCATTTCCATTGTGAGCCGGTCAATAGGGTCTTGAATCCAGCTTTCTTCGGCATCTACCAACACCCCAATGCCTTTATTGGCGGCGTCTTCGCAAATTCGGTACATGCGGTCGCGCTACACTTTCCCATTCTTCATTTTCAACTTCATGGTCGTGAATACCGCTGCGCAGCCGGGGTGCTTCGTTGAGGGTTTCTAGCAAACCAAAGCGGGCAAATCCCGTGACTTTGATACTGATGAACGGAATGTTTTTTTGCGAAGCTGCATAATCAATCACCTTTGATAAATTGCCGTGTGGCTTCTTCAAAATTGTCTTCGCCTTCTTTGCCTTCCACGCCATAATCCAGGATGACCTTGACATGATAGTCGCTGAGCTTCCCTACAATGACAGCCGTTTCTTCCAACGTTTCGCCACCTACAAACTGCCTGAAAATGGTTTTGCGGATGAGCCCGTGTACCGGCAATCCTGTCTTCATCAGAAAGGGTGTGAGCCTTACGCCAAGGGCAGAAAACATAGGATAATTCATTGTGTTGAAACAGAAAGCGTCCGCTTTTCAGCTCCTTATCGTTCTTATATGCAAAGGCTACTTTAGTATTGTCAAAAGATAACTCCATAACTAACAGGGTTCTTACTGCGAATATCGGTGATGGGTGCAGAAGTTGGAACAAGTTACAAATGATTGTTGAAAGAATGTAGATTACGGAAGCAGGAAACCGGTAAGAAAGGGCAAAGGAAACAGGAAATTTATGCCGGCAGGAGCTTTGAAATCATGACAAGCCTGGCAGCATCAGGAATTTACAAAAAGAGACAAAGGAACATCGGCTTATAAATGGCAATGGCGCCGGTGGAAAGGAGTTACAGGTTACTGGTAATACCAACCGCCTGTTGTTGCACAGCAGTTGACATCACTTTCATGCCTACCTTTTTCCGGTAGTTTTTAAACATGCTTTGCCATTGGATTTTCAACACGCCCAAAATGCCTTCTTTCAAAATGCCTTTCGACATTTTGCTGATGCCATATTTGCGGTCGCGAAATACGATGGGCACTTCTGCAATTTTGAAACCCAGTTTCCAGGCGGCAAATTTCATTTCTACCTGAAAGGCATAGCCTACAAATTGTATTTCGTCAAAATTGATGGTATTGAGCACTTTGCGGGTGTAGCAAACAAAGCCGGCCGTCGGGTCGTTAACGGGCATCCAGGTAATAAGTCTGGTATATAAAGCACCGCCACGTGAATAGATATGCCGCGATAATGGCCAATTGTCAATTTTGCCGCCTTTTACATAGCGGCTGCCAATGGAAACATCGGCGCCATTTGCGCAGGCCTGGTACAGCCGGTCAAGATCATGAACATCGTGAGAAAAATCGGCATCCATCTCGAAAACAAAATCGTAGCTTCGTGCCAAGCGCCCATTTAAAGCCGTGAATATAAGCAGTGCCTAAACCCAATTTGCCTTTGCCGTTCTTCTAGGAACAAACAACGGGGATATTGATCAACAAGATTTTTTACAATTTGTGCGGTGCCGTCGGGCGATCCATCATCAATTACAAGTACGTCAAAACTGTTGCTGTAAAGAAAAAACGGCATAAGGATGGCAGCAATGTTATCCTTCTCATTATACGTGGGTATGATAATTAATTTTTTCAAATTCAAAGCAAAAGTAGTTTAGAAAAGCAAAATACAATTAATTGTAAAGAGAAAAGGCAACCGCAATACAAATTATTTTCTTTATATTTTTTTTAGCAAAGTGCGGTTAATTATTTCGGTTAGCTTTTGTTTTGTATGCAACGTAAACTCGCCCCGCATCACCCAATCGTAGTACTGTGGTTCTATTTTCATCACTTCTTTTATTGCTTTGCCTTTGTGTTTGCCAAAGTTGTAAGTGTCGGACGCCATCTACTTTTATAAGCCGCCGCGAAAAATCGATGGTATCATCTTCACTGCACAATTTGCAGATCATTTCCGGCGTAGCGCCAAGGTTGGGATAGCGTGTCTACCTGCGCTTCCAGTATTTCATAGGTAGCAGTGGCATCGGCTTCGGCGCCATGTGCACCCACCAGTTCTTTTTCGCAATAAAAACGTATAGCTGCGCTCAAGGTGCGTTGTTCCATCTGGTGAAATATTTTCTGCACGTCGATGAGTTCCTGCGGTTCTCCATGTTAAACGTCAGCCACATGCGTAAAAATTCTTCGATCAGCATGGGAATGTCAAAGCGGTTGCTGTTATAGCCGGCAATGTCGCAGCCATCAAAAAATTGTTTCACTTCATTGGCCACCTGTTTAAAAGTGGGTGCATCTTTGACCATGTCATCAGTAATGCCATGAATGGCGATCACCGTTTCGGGAATGGGCATTTGCGGATTGATGAGCTTTCGTTTTACCTGCCTTTTTCCATTGGGAAAAATTTTAACAAGCGCAATTTCTACGTATTCTATCGGTAACCAGATTGATACCCGTGGTTTCAAGGTCAACAAACACCACAGGGCCGTTGCAACGATAAGTTCATGAACACAACTGTTTATCGGGATGCGAAAATAGGTGATTTTCAAAAGCTATTCAGACTATAAAGTATTTTAAAGCCGTGCTGCCGGCAGTCTATGGCATGGTAAGGACTCAATTGAAATGGGGCTTTAACCGCTTTTCATCCTTCTTTTCACTTCGGGACAACTCATGAACAAATTCCATAGCAAACCCGTTCGCGCAGGTTTTCGATCATCACTATCTGGGGTCCCTGGTCAATCGCCAAATACGAATCGGCAAACCAGTTATTGTTTAAATTAAAAGCATCTTTAAATCCATAATCGCCCCATAATTTATCGCCCAGTTATAATAGAAAAACCGGAGCGCTGCCATGCTTTTCGCACTATCGTACGGGAGAGACGAGATGGCTGCTGTTGGCGAAATGGTACCGTTATCATTAGTGGGCGAATGTGCGCTATACCCGCTCTGTTCATCACTGGCGGTCAGTCCCCAGTTCTCCGGGCTATAGCCTGTGTAGCTTTTTGGATTGTGGCACAATAATTGTAATTGATGTTGTTTGCGCAACATTTTGCGCCCAATAATCTGCAGCATAGGCATCCCCTAACTGGTGAGGATTAATTCCTAAAAAAGAGTAATGCGCAAAAAAGAGTGGACCGCCAAAATCTTCGCCCAGCGGTAAAGGGTGCCGTAAAATTCTTGCCGATTGCGATAGCGCCATTGCGTGCCCAGCCATTATCGTAAACAGCTTTGTCTATTGGCTATGTGTGCGAAGATGCTGCCAGAGCGTAAACAATCAGGGCTTCATTCCAGCCTTGTACGGGTTGGTTCATTGCCCATTGATAATCGGGGCTCCAGTGCCAATACAATACAGATTGATTGTTTTGCTGAAACCAGGTCCAGTCAACGGCATCCCACAATGCATTGATGGTGCTGCTTAATAGAAGCTTCTTCATTATCGGCGCCATCGAAAATACTGCCGCGCACACAGCAACCCTTGAATCAGGTAAGCCGTTTCTACAAGGTCGGCACCATCGTCCTGCGACTGAACGGCACGTAACGCCCGTTGCGCCGTTAATCCAATGTGCATAAGCACCATGGTAGGCGGTGCAATTGTTTTTGAGAAAATCGGCGATGGTACTAATGCGCTGACCGCGCTCTTCCCGGGTAGATAAAGTGCCGGTTCACGGCAACCAGTATCGCCATAATGCCAAAGCCAGTGCCGCCGGTAGTCACAATATCGCCCGACGTGTTTCGCTCACGTGCCATGCCGCTTACCGGGTGACCAAACTCCCAGAAATACCTGAACGTTTGTTTTTGTACCAATGTGAGCAACGAATCGTTGGAAATGCGGGGAAATTTATCTGTCGAATCAATGGCGGTGGACAAAAAGAAAGTCAGTGCGTTTTGCAAATGACCACCGTCTTTGGATGTCAACGCAGTGGATACCGTAACCACATATTTGGATAACGGCTGTAAAGGAGATGCCGGCTGCACCAGCATGCTGCTGTCGCCGTTTTGAAATGTGATGCCCGCTGCAATTGCACTGCCCGATTCGGTTTTGAACTGAACGGCTGCCGATGCGGAAGACGGGTTGATGCTGGCAGAAAACTTTAGTTGCAGCACCGGAGCCAGGTTGAGAAAATCGTAAGTGAAGCCCTTGCTCACTCCGTTTACCTTGATGGTATTGACGATAAAAGGCGATGCAGCAGGCGATTGCGGATTGCTCTCTTTTTTACAAGACAATACTGAAATACCAACAATCAACAGTAGATAAACCGGGAAACGCCATTTCATAATTTGATGTTTTACATAGGAAAAAACAAAGGCTGCCTGTATCAGGCAGCCCGTTACATCGTTACTTTATGGGAAGGCAATAGTTTTATTCTTTGGAATTGAACAACTGCGAAATTTCGTCGTTGGTCAACACCTTGTTATAGATGCGGAACTGGTCGAGCGCACCTTCATAATTTTTTGCCCATCCCTGGGCATCTGCACTTGTCGTTTGGCTCGGACTGGTCTGAAATTGGAAAGTGCCCAGCACCATGCCGCTGACGTTGGAAAACCCGATGGGTCCATAATCGCCGCCTTTGATCGTTTTGGTAAATGCTGATGCACCGTCGGTAAACACAGTGAGTACCGATGTTGCGCTATCGTAGGTAATGGCGATGTGCGACCATTTTCCATACACATTCGGCAGCTTCATTTCTGTCCATTCTTCCGATTTGCTGTCGTCGGCATCGTACTTACTATTGTACATGTGCATTTTGACAAAAGCGGTGGTGGCATCGTCCCCGAAATTTTCAAGAAAAATATCAAAATTGCCCCAGAACTGTTTGTTGTTGGAAATGGAAAACAAGCCTCTTGCGCCACCCGTTACCGGACCGGTAAAGTTCATCCAGAATGCCATGGTAAAACTTCCCAGGCTTTTGATGGTGTCGCCGGGTGCCGATACCAGCACATAGCCGTTTTGGCTGCCCTGCAACGCCTGCCCGTTGATGCCTGTAGTATAAGATACATTGACAGCGGTAGCAGCAAGACTGTCTTCGCCGGCATCGGTGAGGTTGTTGTCAAACGACCAAAAGGTTTTCAATGGATTGTAAGGTGGTGGCGGCGGATCGGGGATGATGTTGAGTGGTGGGCGATACAGCTTTTGGCAGGACAAAATACCCACACCCACCATGGCTATCAACAAAAACATCCGGAACGATGACAGTTGTTTTATGATCATAAAAAATCTGTTTTTTCAATGATTTGAAATATAATAACGGTTCGCAGCTTACTGGTAATCGGGGTTCTGCACCAGCACGCCGTTCGATTTGTCTATTTCCGGCTGTGGAATGGGCAGGTATTTGTTGCGCTCCTCGTAATTGACACCCAATGCAGCAAATACTTCATCTGCAACTCCCCAGCGTACCAGGTCGAAGAATCGGTCTAATTCCATTCCCATTTCCACGCGGCGTTCGTGGTGGATGATGTTTCGCAGTGCATCCTGGTCGGTTTCCGTGATCTGTGGCAGTACACTGCTGTTGCCGTTGCGGGCACGGGCGCGCACCATTTCAAGGTCGGCAAGTGCTTCTGCTGTATTGCCCAATTCGTTGGCGGCTTCGGCTGCCATGAGCACCACGTCGGCATAACGCAGGATACGCACGTTCATCCATTCGCCAAAACGGCTGTTGGTAGCTGCGCGCACGGCCGGATTGGTATATACTTTTTTGTTCCAGAAAGGACGCGGCACATCTGCTGTTGCCGGTGGTACCGCTTCCCCGTACGGTTGGTTCACCTGCCCGGAATACAACAAAGTTGCATCCTTGCGCGGGTCGCCGGCTTCAAATGCGTTGGCAAGCGAAGTATCGGGCGTGTTCCATCCCCAGCCAAGATCCCAGCTACCGGCGCCCCGCACACCCTGAACCTGTGCGTATTGCACACCCAGGTTGGTAACGGTACTGGTATAATAAGCCTGTATTTCAAAAATAGACTCTTTGGAATTCTCGCCTTCTTCCGTAAAAATTTTGTTGTACGGTGTACTCAGATCATACACACCGGAAGCCATCACCGCATTGGCTGAAGCCAGTGCACCTGCCCAGTTTTGCCGGTACAAAAACGTTTTCGGCCTGCAATGCCAGCGCTGCACCCTTTGTAAGCCGGCCAATGTACTTGGCATCCCATGTCAGGGGCAGGTTAGTTACCGCTTCCTGCAGGTCGGCGTCTATCAGGGCATAAATGTCTGACACAGGCGATTTGGCAATGTTGGCCTGCGCCGCATCGGTAATTTTGAAATCTATTTTGGGCACTTCACCATAGGCACGCACCAGGTTGAAATAGGCATAGGCTCTTAAAAATTTAGCTTCTGCTTTATTGGTCATGCTGATTTCATCGGTTAACTGCGCTGAATCGATGGCATCAATAACATTGTTGGTCAGCGAAATAAGGGCGAAATGGTCAGACCAGTAACTGTTGGTGAGCCAAAAATCCTTGCTGTACTGAAATTTGTCAAACACATTTTCGGCATCTACGCCATCGGAGGTAGAACTGCCTTTGATGGCGTCGTCGGAACGCATGGTTTGCACGGCAGCCAATGGCAAACCGCTGGTGCCCCAACTACGCAGCCCGGCATACATGCCAAACACCTGGCTTTCAAAAGAGCCCCCGGTGAGGTCGTCGGTGGTGTATTGTCCCTGCGGTTGGCGGTCTAAAAAATCTTTTTTACAGCTCATCAAATTCCCGATCACCAGCAAGATGACGAGGGAAACAATCGGTCCGTTGATTCTCGTTTTCATAGATCACGATCTAGTTAAAAATTTAGAAATTCAAATTGATACCCAGTGTATAAATGGCGGGCAAAGGATAAGATCCATTGTCAACGCCAAACACTGTGGCGCTGCCGCCAAACTCGGGTGTAAAACTGCTGTTGTTTTTAAACGTCTTCAGGTTTTGCGCATTGGCATATACCCGGAGCGATTTGAGGTACAAACTCTTCAAAAACGCAGGACTGAAATTGTATCCCAGCTGCAGGTTACGGATTCTGAAAAAAGATCCGTCTTCGATGTGGTAAGAAGAGTTGAGATAATTAACCGCTCTGCCCGTATTCAAAATCGGTTCCCAGTTAGACGTGCCAACGCCATTCCAGCGGTCGAGACGGTAAGCAGGGAAATTGAACTGTGCATAGGTCGCCTGGTCCCATGCACGGTAAATTTCATTGCCATACACGCCCATGAAATCGGCACTCAGGTTGAACCCTTTGTAATCGAGGCTCAGCGAAAACCCATAAGTAAAATCAGGCGTTGGATTGCCAATCACGGTCCTGTCTTTTTCGTCCACGATGCCATCCCCGTTTACGTCTTTGTACTTGATATCGCCCGGCTGCACATCGCCCAGCTTGTTTTGCGGCGACAACTTGATCTCTTCGGCAGTCTGGTAAATACCGTCTGACACATAGCCATAAAAATATCCGATGGGATAGCCTGCCGTGGTGCGCGAAGGCCCGTTGATGATGGCATAACCGGTAGTGGACAACGACTGCACTTTGTTTTGAATGGTGGTGAAGTTGCCGCTGATGGAATACGACAAATCTTCCGTGATGGACTGATTCCACGAAGCTGAAAACTCAAATCCATGATTGGTAACGGTACCAATGTTTGCCAGCCCCGGCGTAGTGCCGTTGATGCCCGGAACAGTGGTGAGGATGCCGCGTGTTTCCTTGTTGTAATAATTGGCTTCAAAGTGAAGCATGTTGTGGAAGGTGTTCAGTTCAAGACCCGTTTCCCAGGCATATACGGTTTCCCAGCCAAGGTTGGGATCGGCAAGATAAACCGGCGTCAATGCCTGTATCACATTGTTTCCAAACACACCCGAACTGGCTGCCGACAAAGCAGGATAGGCAGGATAGCGGTAGGTTTCGCCTACATTCTGATTGCCCAGAACACCCCATGATCCTTTGATTTTAAGGCTGTTGATGGCATCCACGTTTTTCATGAACGATTCTTCGCTGATGACCCAGGCACCGCCGATGGCGCCAAAATTCTGGTAAGCCTTGCCGGTTCGGTAAAATGCCGAACTGCCATCTCTGCGGAAAGAAGCATTCAGCAAATATTTGCGCTTGTAGCTGTACAGTGCCCGCGCCAGGTAAGATAAGGTTGCGTTTTCCCAGGCGCTGCCGCTGTTGCTGGCGGTGGTAGGATCGGCAATGTCGCTGTTGGTATACCATTTTGACGGATCGTCAGGAATGGGCGTTGTCGGGTATTGCCGCATGCTGGTGCTGACGCCCTGGAAAGAATTGTAGTAAGTTGTAACGCCCCCCAACACCGACAGGTTGTGCTGCCCAAAGGTTTGTTTATAAGTCAATAAATAATCTGCCTGTATTTTGGTGTAAATGTTCTGGTTTTGATTGACGGAGGTGAATGTCACGAGCGAATCCACAAACGGATTGGGATTGCCGCCCGATTCGGGATTGTACACCGTGATGATTGGGTTGTAGCCCCTGGCCGGTGTTGAATCCATAATCGGCCAGGAAGGCAGCGCGGAAATTGAAATGCTTCAGAAAATTTACTTCCCCATAAATATTGCCTACGGCGCGGTATTCATAATTGCGCTGCTTGTTGTCGCGCAGGGAAATGTCCACGTACGGGTTGTACACCTGCGCCCGCTGAAACGATGGCATGGTGCTGTACAAACCATATTCTTCATTGTACGCATCTACGATGGGTACAGCAATGAGTGCGCTGGTAGCGTTGCGGTCCACCTGCGGTTTGGCGCGGTAGCCATTGAAGTTGAACCCAAACTTCAGGGATTTGGAGATTTGAAACTCGTCATTTACCGTCAGGGTAAATTTCTGCAGCTCCTCACTTTTGATGATGCCTTCTTCTGTAATGTAGCCGGCACTCATGTAAAACTTATTTTTATCGGTTCCGCCGGTGATGCTGATGTTGTTGTAATTGATCATCGCGTTCTGGAAAATCTCATCCTGCCAGTCGGTGTTGCCCTGCCAGTTGGTATAATCAAACGGGTTGCTGCCCTGGTTGGCCAGCTGTTCATTATACAACTCTTTAAACTGTGCTGCATTGGTGAGTGCCACACGGTCCACCACTTTTTTCATGCCGACCGAACTGTTGACATTCACCAGCAACTGCCCGCTTTTGGCCCGTTTGGTGGTGATGATGATCACGCCGTTAGCGCCCCGAACACCAAAAATGGCCAGCGAAGACGGATCTTTCAAAATCTCCATGGATTCAATATCTGCAGGATTGAGAAAATTGATGTTGTCGTTCAAAATGCCATCCACCACATACAAGGGTTTGACGCCGTTGATAGAGTTGGTACCGCGGATACGCACATCCGGTTCAGCACCGGGACGACCAGAATTTACGATGTAAACACCCGCCACTTTTCCCTGTATGGAGGCTACGGGATTGGTTGCCGGTTTGTCGGCCACTTCTTTTCCCTTCACCGTAGTGATGGTGCCCGTAAGGTCGCGTTTGTTGGCGGCTCCATAACCGATGACCACTACCTGCGCCAGTTCCTGCCCGCCGGTAGACGTAAGCGATACATTCACCTGTGTCTGGTTGCCCACCGTAATTTCCTGCGTGCCGTAGCCTACATACGAAATAACGAGCACATCTGACGGAGAGGCTTCGATGGTAAACATTCCCTGCGCATTGGTGGTGGTGCCGCGCGTGGTGCCTTTCACCTGCACGGAAACGCCGGTCAATGGCTGGTTGCCATCGCCGGTAATGGTGCCGGTGATGATCGCCGCAGGACTACCGGCTGCATGCACGGTGGCGGGTAGCCAAGCCAGCAGGCAACAAACGGAAATCATCAGGGTTATTGGTAACAAAAGAGCAGAGAGCAAAGGGTTTTTCTGCACCCTTTGTTGATCATTCACATGGGTATTTTTCTGGTAAACTTGTTTCTTCATACATTGAAATTGTATTGTAATTCAACTTTATATTGCCAATCAATGGATTGTATTCAACAGCCTGGGAAGAAACAAGATTAGGTAGGAAACAAATAAACACTTTTCATATCGAAGCTAATTTTGAACGCCGTTATCCGAACCCTGGCGACGGCTTATCGCAATTCCTGCATTGTCGTATATTAACAAACGGAAGGCCATAGAAAATCAGGCGACCAAAAAAAGTCACTTTTCTTCCCGGTTGCATGGTCAATGCATTTTATCATTACGACGTCAATGGAAAAGGAGTTGCTAATAATTATCAATCGTCAGAACTATAAAGACAAGAATGAAACATGTTGTGCTGCTTTTGGCAAAATCTATGTTTCATTTAAACCTGTTAGTCTGTTTACTAATCCACACTGGAATACATTTGCACAAATACCTGGACGCCGGTAGTTCCTGCGGTTCCGGAATCTACAACACAATGAAAAGAATACTCTTACCTTTCCTGCTGATGGCGTTGCTCTCTGCCTGCAGCAACAATAAAAACCTGGCGCAATCGGCTATGCCCACGCTCGACACACTCATTCAGCACATCAACAGCAGCAAGACAGATGCTGAAGACGCTAACCCACAACTTGCGCAGCTGCAAAAAGAGAACGACATCGTCATCTCATTTGCCACGCTCAACTTTGCCTGGTCACGCACCGGGACTTATTTTGTGATTGCGGGTAAAAACGGGATCTGGAAACGGTATCAATACAAAGCCAAACTATCGCCGGGTAATGAAGCCACTATTGAACTGGTGCCGCAAAGTGTACTGGCCGATTCGGTATTGCCATTGCTGGAACGCTATACAAAAGCTGGTTTGTGGCAAACAGCGGGCGATGACGGCGGCAATTTTTGCCCCGGTAATAAACAATGCAATATCAACGATGCAGAAACCTGGTCGCTCAGCGTCGCAACTCCCCAACACATTCATACCACTACCTATTACGCACCCCAGTTTTTTGAAGAATGCTGCCCCGGCAATCACCTGCGCAGCGAATTTGTCAGCATTGGCAAACTGATGCAGCAATTGGCCGGCGGCGGCAATGCAAATCCAGATAGATAATTTGTTGATTCTCCAGCCATCGATCGCTTTGGAACAAGGTTAAATAAAGCTTCTGACACCCGAATCGGCATAAGTTTCCCGGAACTCTTTTGGCGTACAGTTTTTTCGTTTTTTAAAGATGCGGTTGAAGTTGGAGATGTTGTTGAAGCCGCATTTGTAAGCGATTTCAGTAATGCTGTTGGTGGTTTCGATCAGTGTACGCGAGGCATGACCAAGCCGGATGTCGTTGAGTGTATCGATAAACGTATTGCCGGTGCGGCTTTTGAAAAAACGGCTGAACGCCACTTCGCTCATGGCGGCAATTTTTGCCACTTCAGCCAGTGTGATGGTGCGGTCGAAATTCCGGTTCATGTATTCCATCACTTTTTCAATGCGGCGGCTGTTGTAAGACAGGATGTCGCTGTTGGTAAACGAAGAATCGGACAGCAGCTTCATGTTGCGCGATATGGACAGATCGTGCAGAACCGACATCAGTTCGAGCACCGAATCGAAGCCCTGCTTGTGCGTCATCTCGATGATGCGGGGCATGATCGCCTGCGTTGTATCGTGCGAAAACAAGATACCGCGCAGCGATTTTTCAAACATGCTGCGAATAAAACTGAGCTGGTTGCGCCGCAGGAATTTTTCGTCAAACAAATCTTTGTGAAACTGGATGGTGATTTCATGAATTTCTTTGCTCTCGCATTTGTGGGTAAACCAACCGTGCTGCAGGTTAGGACCTACCAGCACCAGTTCAAGGTTGTCAATCTCAGCGATGTGATCGCCGATGATGCGCTTTGCATTCTGCGCATTGATGATAAAGTTCAGTTCAAACTCTTCGTGCGTGTGCAGCGGAAAGTCGAAATGATCTTTGACGCGTGAAAAAATGGTAAAACAATCATTCTGTGTCAACGGGATGATTTCCCGAAGTAGCGTGGCAGGCATTTACGAAGATTTTAGCTAAAATAATACAAGTTTGTTTAAACCAATGAGTATGCAAAGAAAATTTCTTACGCACCAAAGACAAAGGTTGGCAAGGATTCCAGGTGAAGTTTTGGCCGGCACGTGAGACAACAGATAAAAACAATAGAGCAAACTGATAAAATAGTATCTCTTTTGTTAGGGTAGAAACTACAATTTTGTTAGCCTGATACTTCCCTATGAAACATACATCTGCCGGTAAACTTCTTTACAGTTATCCTTTTGGTCAATTTACTCCCGATTGTTGGAAAACATCCTTGCTGCTCCCGCTAATGCTGCTGCTGGTTTCGGCACCCGGTTTTTCTCAAAAAACCTTGCCGGCAGATAAAAACGCAACCAAAGAAACCGTGAACCTGTATCGCAACCTGCACAAACTGTTAGAGAAAGGCATCCTGTTTGGTCACCAGGACGATTATGCCTATGGTGTAAACTGGAAATACGAACCCGGGCGCAGCGATGTAAAAGACGTAACCGGCGATTACCCGGCGGTAGTTGGCTTCGAAATCGGGCGCATCGAACTCGATTGGAAAAACGACATTGACGGCGTTTCATTCGACAGCACCAAACGGTACATCCAGCAGGCATATGAACGGGGCAGCGTCATTACCATTAGCTGGCATCTCAACAACCCGTTGACCGGCAAAACGGCCTGGGAAGCAGAACCGGGAACGGTACATTCCATCTTACCCGGCGGTGAAAAAAATGAGCTGTACAATACATGGCTCGATAAAGTGGCAGTGTTTATGAAAAGCCTGAAGGGCAAAAACGGCGAAGCCATTCCGGTTATTTTCCGACCCTTTCATGAACTCAACGGAAGCTGGTTCTGGTGGGGAAGACAACATTGCACTCCCGACGAGTTGAAGCGCATTTACCAATACACCGAAACTTACCTGCGCAACCAGCAACAGGTGCACAACCTGTTGTATGCTTACAATACCGACCGCTTTGCCAACCGGGAAGAATTCCTGGAGCGCTATCCCGGCGATGAATGGGTGGACGTGATAGGCTTCGACATTTACCAGAAAGACCAGGTGGGCGACAATGCGGCTTTCATCAAAGACCTTGACAAGAGCCTGACCACCATTGAAGACATTGCAAAAGAACGACACAAAATACCAGCACTCACCGAGTTTGGATACATCGAAGTGCCCGACAGCACCTGGTGGACAAATGTATTGTGGGAAGGCTTGAAAAACCATCACATCTCTTATGCATTGGCGTGGCGCAATGCAGGCAAAAAACCAGATGGCGAAATGGAATATTGGGTGCCTTTCAGCGGGCAGCAATCGGAAGCCGATTTTGTGAAATTTTACCAATTGCCCAAAACTTTGTTTGCCAGCGACATCGCCAAAGAACAGGTGTATCGATAATGGCTGGAATGGTTGAACGATGCCGCCTTACAAATTCACAAACGGCTCTGTTATGTTTCCCCTAAAACCTTTGTGTACAATAGAGGAGCGGGTTCAATAGGTTAGCCTTATTTTGTGCCTTCCTGCCAGAACAGCTTTCAACAAACGAGCATACATGAATCTTCACTGGATTGACATTGCCATCCTCATCACCTACCTGCTCAGCATGTTGCTGGTGGGCTGGGCAATGCGAAAAAAAGCTAGAAAGAACAAAGACAACTATTTGATGGGTGGCAAATCGCTCCCCTGGTACCTGCTGGGGCTAAGCGATGCGTCGGACATGTTCGACATCAGCGGCACCATGTGGATGGTGTCGCTGTGTTTTGTGTATGGCATGAAAAGCATGTGGATACCCTGGCTATGGCCGGTATTCAACCAGATTTTCATGATGATGTTTTTGAGCAAATGGCTGCGCCGTTCCAATGCCACTACGGGTGCCGAATGGCTGGCTACCCGCTTTGGCACATCGGGCAAAAGTGTGCGCGCCTCGCACAACGTGGTGGTGGCATTTGCTCTGCTCAGCTGCTTTGGCTTCCTGGCATATGGCTTCATCGGGCTGGGCAAGTTTGTAGAAATCTTTATTCCGTGGCAGCTGGTTCAGCCGTATGTACCATTTTTGATTTCAGAGCAATATGTCCCGCATTTTTATGGCGTCATCTTTACCCTTTTTGCCGCTATTTTATTCGGTGCTCGGTGGCATGCACAGCATCGTGATCGGCGACCTTATCAAGTATTCCATCATGACGGTGGCGTGCCTCTCCATCGGTTACATTGCCATGACCGACCTGCGCGGGCAAACTCTCAACGTACCCGACGGCTGGTTGTCGCCGTTCTTTGGCAAACGGCTGGAGCTCGACTGGTCGCGCATGATTCCCGATGCGCAGCAAAAAATAAAGGAAGACGGATTCTCGCTCTTCAGTATTTTCTTTATGATGATGGTGTTCAAAGGCATCTTTGCCTCGCTTGCCGGCCCGGCGCCCAACTACGACATGCAAAAAGTGCTGTCTACCCGCTCGCCCAAAGAAGCCAGCAAGATGACGGGGTTTGTTTCGGTCATCCTGTTGCCCATCCGTTATTCGATGATCATCGGGCTCACGGTGCTGGCATTGCTGTATTACCAGCAGCTTGACCTCTCCTCACCTGGCGGAACCGACTTTGAACGGATATTGCCGGGCGCCATCAACAACTTTTTGCCTGCAGGCATCCTGGGGCTGACGTTGACGGGGCTGCTGGGTGCTTTCATGGGCACCTTTGCCGGCACGCTGAATGCAGCGCAGGCTTACATCGTCAACGACATTTATCTCAAATACATCAGCCCTGGCGCCACCACCAAAAACATCATCACCATGAACTATCTCGTAGGGGTCGGTGGTGGTGATTGGTGGGCATTGTGCTTGGTTTTTTTGCCAAAGATGTCAACAGTGTTTTGCAATGGATCGTGGGCGGATTGTATGGCGGCTACATTGCCGCCAATGTGCTGAAGTGGTACTGGTGGCGCTTCAATGCCAATGGTTTTTTCTGGGGCATGGCGGCGGCATTGCGGCAGCGCTTATTTTCCCTTATTCAAAGGTGTTTCCGGGCGTGTTTTTTCAACTGGATTTGTACAACTGGCCCCTGCTGTTCATCATCTCGGTGATTGGCTGCATCGCCGGTACTTATGCAGCATCCCCTACTGATACCGCCATGCTGAAAACGTTTTACGCTACAGTGCGTCCCTGGGGATTCTGGCAGCCGGTACACGAACTGGTGGTTGCCGATGACCCGCAGTTTCAACCCAACAAACGATTTGGGCTGGATATGTTCAACGTGGTGCTGGGCATCATCGCGCAGTGTTGCCTCACCATGCTGCCGATGTACCTTGTATTGTGGATCAAATTGCCGCTATTCATCATTGTCATCATTCTGCATCATCATCATTATGATTTTAAAAAAAACCTGGTGGAACAAACTGGAAGATTAATATCCTATCAACAATTAAAATTGAACCTGTATGAAAGACCTGTTTTACAAACGCCTGGAAGAATTGGAAAAGCATTACTGCGAAGTAGTGCACCGGCAAAACGAAGCCGTAAAAGAAAGCAATGGCGTGTATCAACGCTATCGCTTCCCGGTGCTTACGGCGCAGCATGCGCCCCTTACCTGGCGTTATGATCTCAATCACGAAAGCAATCCTTTCCTGATGGAACGCTTTGGCATCAATGCCGTATTGAATGCCGGTGCCATCAAACTGAACAACAAATATTACCTCGTTGCGCGGGTGGAAGGCATCGACCGCAAGTCGTTTTTTGCCGTGGCAGAAAGCGACAACGGCATAGACCAGTTTACCTTTTGGGCTTACCCGCTGCTGATGCCGGAGACAGAGGTTCCGGACACCAACATCTACGACATGCGGCTGACACAGCACGAAGACGGCTGGATTTACGGCTTGTTCTGCACCGAGCGCCGCGATCCTTCTGCACCGGCCGGCGATCAGAGCGCCGCCATTGCGCAGTGTGGCATTGCGCGCACCCGGGACCTGCTGAAATGGGAACGGCTGCCCGACCTGAAAACGCCTTCGCCACAGCAGCGCAACGTGGTCTTGCACCCCGAATTCGTGGATGGAAAATATGCCTTTTATACCCGCCCGCAGGATAACTTTATCGAAGCCGGGAAAGGCGGTGGCATTGGCTTTGGACTCAGCGACACCATCGTGAACGCAACCATTGACGAAGAAAAGATACTGGACAAAAAAGTATATCACACGGTGTACGAAGCCAAGAACGGGCAAGGCCCCGCGCCCATTAAAACGGACAAAGGCTGGCTGCATCTTGCCCATGGCGTTCGCAACACGGCTGCCGGGCTGCGCTATGTGCTCTATATGTTTATGACCGACCTCGCCGACCTGACTTCCGTAATGCACAAACCCGCCGGCTATTTCATTGCCCCCGAAGGAGATGAGCGCATCGGCGATGTATCGAACGTGGTATTTGCCAACGGCTGGATCAAAGATGACGACGACACCGTTTTTATCTATTACGCATCATCGGATACGCGCATGCATGTTGCTGTTTCATCGGTGGACAAACTGCTCGATTATGTCATGAACAATCCACAGGATGGGCTTCGCTCAGCCGAAACGGTAAAAACCATTTTCGCCATTATTGACAACAACAAAAAAGCCCCCGTCTTGGAAAAGCTGTCTTCTTAACACACCGCATTTCTGCGGCTACTTCACTTACTCTCATTTAGCTTGTATAACTACCTTTTTTTACTTTTCGCAATGACAACAACTCCTTCTCTTCAACCTGCACTGACCGCTTACCGGCAGGAAATGGAAACCGAACTGGCTTCAATTGTTGCCTATTGGCAGCAGCATACCATTGATGAAGAGAAGGGAGGTTTTTTTGGAAAAATCAACAACGGGAATGTCGCCGATGTAACGGCAGCCAAAGGGGTGGTGCTGCATGCCCGCATCCTCTGGGCGTTTGCGGCGGCATACTTTTTTTTACCGCAGCCTGCGGTACTGGCCACCGCCGAACGAGCCTGCCGTTACCTTTTTTCCCAATTCCGGGATGCAGTGTATGGCGGCGTCTTCTGGAGCGTGGACGCGGGCGGCAACCTGATGGACAGCCGCAAACAAATGTATGGTCTTGCCTTTACCATCTACGGCATGAGCGAATATTTCCGCGCATCCGGCGATGACACGGCTTTGCAGTTTGCCAAAGAATTGTATCACCACATGGAACAATACAGTTTTGACCACCTGCACAATGGCTACTACGAAGCATTTGCCCGCGACTGGCAACCTGCAGAAGATGTGCGGCTGAGCGCCAAAGATGCCAACGCCAGCAAAACGATGAACACCCACCTGCACATCATTGAAGCATACGCCAAACTGTACAAAGTGTGGAAAGACGATGGATTGAAAAGCAAAATTGAAAACCTGTTGTTTTTGTTTGATCAACATTTTATAAACCCGGAAACCGGTCATCTCCATTTGTTTTTTGATAACGAATGGAACGAACAACCCGATGTCGTTTCGTATGGTCATGACATTGAAGCCGCGTGGCTGTTGCTGAAATGCGCAGAAACCATTGACCACCAAAATTGGATCGGCATCTATCAGCAACACGCCCTGCAGATTGCCAACGCCGCAGCGGAAGGGATAGACAAAGATGGTGGAATGTGGTATGAATTTGACCCAGAAGAACAGCAGCTCATCAAACAAAAACATTGGTGGCCGCAGGCAGAAGCCATGATCGGCTACCTGAATGCATGGCAGCTTTCGGGCAACGAAGCATACCTGCTACGTTCGCTGGATGCCTGGCATTTTACCCAACAATATTTACTCGATAAAAAAAACGGCGAATGGTTTTGGGGCGTGGATGAAACTTACCGCATCATGCCCGGCGAAGACAAAGCCGGCTTCTGGAAATGTCCGTATCACAACGCGCGGGCTTGCATGGAAATCATTTCCCGGATACAGGGTTTGGAGGCGCTCTCAATGAACCATTCAGCCACCACTTAGCAATTCGATTTTTCAACAATAAAAACGTTGCTGGCTTGCACAATTCAGTACTCATTACCTTGCTGAACAAAGCAGAAAAAACGTGGTTTGATAAAATTTGTAAAAGAACAGCATGGTTACTATTCACATTGATCAACTAAAAGAAGAACACACGATGAATTTAAAAAATGGAACGGCATACCGTGGTTGTTTGATCTTGCTGCCCCTGCTGATTGCACTGCAAGGCTTGGCGCAAAAAAAGGAACGCCCCGCTGCTTTTTTTAGTGCCGGCAACAAGCTTATTCAATATGTGGGACGAATAGATTTCACCAACCCCGCTCTTCCCCTTTACTGGCAGCCGGGCGTGTATGTAACAGCACGTTTTACCGGCACGTTTTGCAACGTGGTGGTGGAAGATGAAATGCTGGGTGGAAACAATCACAATTATCTCGAAATCGTGGTTGACGATACGGTGTTGTATAGGATACAAACAAAAGGGAAACGGGATACCATTCGCGTTGCCAAAGGCTTGACAAACGGACCACATACCATCGTGGTGGCAAAAAATACGGAAGCCAACATAGGCTACCTGCGCTTTGCCGGTTTGCAATGCAATGCATTATTGCCTTTGCCGCCCAAGCCGGAAAGAAAAATGGAATTCATCGGCAACTCCATCACCTGCGGCACCGGCGCCGATCAAAGCGTAATCCCGTGTGGAAAAGGGGTGTGGCACGACCAGCACAACGCTTACCTCTCTTATGGCCCGGTAACGGCAGGGCATTGAACGCACAGTGGATGTTGTCTTCCGTATCGGGCATCGGGCTGGTGCACAGTTGCTGCAACATGGATGTGGTGATGCCGCAGGTATATGCCAACGTCAACATGCGCAACGTTCAGGACAGCCTTACGTGGAATTACAACAACTACCAGCCCGGTGTGGTAACCGTTTGCCTGGGTCAGAACGACGGCATACAGGATTCGCTGTTGTTTTGCAGCGCTTATGTGCAGTTTGTGCAACGGGTTCGCGATGTGTATCCACAGGCAATGATCATTTGCCTGACCAGTCCCATGGCAGACAGCACACTTGCCGCGGTGCAAAAACGTTACCTCACCGGCATTGTGGATTACCTGCACAAAAACGGTGACCGGAAAACAGAACATTATTTTTTCTCAAAACAATTTCACCACGGTTGCGACAGCCATCCCGATCTTGCAGAACACCAGGATATGGCAGCAGAGCTGACCACCTTTGTGAAACAAGTAACGGGTTGGTAATACCCATACATTTCTTTTACAACAATCATTATGAAACATTCACTATTCATCGCATTGTTATTAGCCATCGCCCATGCCACTTTCAGCCAGACTGCATCGGACAGCATTGTGCTTAACCAGCTTGGTTTTTATCCGCAGGCAGAGAAGTTGGCGGTGGTTAAAGGCACCCCTTCCTCAACCACGTTTTACCTGGTAGAAGAAGGCAAAAAAGACACTGTGTTCACCGGCTCGCTCGGCAGCCTGATGGTCTCAAAAAATTCTTCCACGACAACGCGCATTGCTGATTTCAGCAAGTATCAAACCGCTGGCAACTATTACCTCCTGATTCCTTCTGTGGGCCGTTCCTATTCCTTCCACATTGCCCCCAATGCCAATCACCCGGCGGCGGTAGCAGCCTTGAAAGGGTTTTATTATATTCGTTCACAAACACCGCTGGAAGAAGCTTTTGCCGGCAAATGGCATCGTCCCGCGGGGCATCCCGATACGGTAGTGCTCATCCATTCGTCTGCGGTTTCTGCCAGCCGTCCCGAAGGCACCGTCATTTCATCGCCCGGTGGCTGGTACGATGCCGGGGATTACAACAAATACATTGTGAACAGCGGGATTACCATGGGTACGCTCCTGTCGGCGTATGAAGATTTCCCTGCTTACTTCGATACATTAGACACCCACATCCCGGAAAGCAACGATCAGGTGCCGGATGTGTTGAATGAAGCGCTTTACAACCTGCGCTGGATGCTGACGATGCAGGACCCGGCTGATGGCGGAGTATATCACAAGCTGACAAACGCTGCTTTTGATGGCATGGTGATGCCTGGCATTACGACGCTGCCAAGATACGTGGTGCAGAAAAGGTACCGCCGCTACGCTGGATTTTGCTGCCGTCACCGCGCAGGCTTCCCGGATATTGAAAGCTTATCATAAAGCATTGCCCGGACTGTCAGACAGTTGTTTGCAGGCATCCAAAAAAGCATGGGAGTGGGCAGAAAAACACCCGGCTGTTGCCTATAACCAAAACGAAAACAACAAGCAATACCAGCCTGCTGTCACTACCGGCGATTATGGCGACAACAACTTTGCAGACGAGTGGTTTTGGGCTGCCTGCGAACTCTTTAGCACTACCCGGAAAGAAGCGTATTGGTCAATTGTAACGAAGGGGATTAACGCTCCGGTTACATTGCCATCATGGGGCAACGTGCATACGCTGGGTGTTTATACGCTGTTGCGGTTTCAACAGCAACTGGCACAGCATCGCGCGGAGATCGCGCCCCTGGCAAAAGCGGTAGTAGCACTGGCAGATGGATATTTGGAAGGTGTTAACAACAATGCATTCAAAACGGTGATGGGTGGCTCCGTAAGAGATTTTAACTGGGGAAGCAATTCCAATGCTGCCAACCAGGGCATTGCACTCATCTACGCTTATTTCATCACCAAAGACAAAAAATACATTGCCGGTGCGCTGAGCAATGTTGATTACCTGCTGGGCAGAAATGCAACGGGTTATAGCTTTTTGACCGGCATTGGCAGCCACAGCACCATGCACCCGCACCACCGTCCTTCTACCGCAGACGGCATTGAAGAACCGGTGCCCGGTTTGCTGGCAGGTGGTCCAAATCCGGGCATGCAGGATCATTGCACGTATCAGTTTATTGAACCCGAAACAGCATACACCGACCAGGATTGTTCGTATGCCAGCAATGAAATTGCCATCAACTGGAACGCACCGTTGGTGTACCTCGCCAATGCGCTCGAAGCATTGCAGCGATAGTGATAACGAACATTATTACAACGTTAACCGGCTGTCAGCAGGCGTTTTTAAAAGAACAACACTTGCTGACAGCTTTTTAATTGGTAGGTCCCGGCGGAATATCGTTGGTTTCTTTTTGTCTTTTGTTTTTCCTCGAATACCAACTAATGACAACAATGAGGAGAACGATGATGAAAATAGCGATAAACATAGGTTGTGATTTTAGCGGATCAACAATACCGTAAAAACACAAACACTATACCGTAGCGGGAATCGCTGGAAGCCACGCGATCGTTCCACTCTGCGTTGTTCCTGATTTTCCCTACATGTCAGGACAGTAAAAACAAACGTTATACCCCAAACTGGCGCAGGTGATGATCGAGGTGTTTCCACATGCCGATGCTCCATTGCGTGGGTGTGAGCCTGCCGAAAAAAGAATGTGGATATTGGGTAACGCCGGCTTCGCCACCATCAAAAAACTTTTGGATTTGCCCTGCCAGCAGTTGCTTTTCTTTGACAAATTCCCGCCTGTCCGAGATGATGAAGGTTTTATCGGTTGGGGAACTTTTGGGGAATGGTTTTTCGTTGAAAAAATTCTTTTTGAAAGCTGCTCCCAAAATTCGCCCGATGAACATGCGCGGCGGCCGGGCTTCCCCGTTGGCTACTTGTAAAGCGGCGGTACAGTGTGCCAGCATCTGGTCCACCGTCATTTTCCCCCAAAGCCGTTGCGATTCCGGCGTTAAATGATCAAGGCGTTTAAGAATGGATTGTACATCGGAAGCGTTCAGCAGGTTGTTCATAAGAAGCATTTTGGAGAATAAATGTAGGATAGAAAAGCGGACGCCGGCAACGGTTGCCGGTTCTTTTTTACGAGGCAGGTAAATGGTAATAAAACATAAAAAAAGCCACAAAGTTTTTATCAACACTTTGTGGCTTTTATCTGATTCATATCTTGTTGCATTACAGATTATTCAACCCAATCGTTTAGTGCCGGTTCCGCTTGTCGTCCGGCAGATCGTAAGGCACGCCCTGATCCACTTCCAGCGCTTTCAACCGCAACTCTTCCAGTTTCTTTTTGCTGTATGCAATCCGCGAAATGAGGATGAACAATACGGGCACGATAAAGATGGCGATCAGGGTAGCTGCCAGCATGCCGCCCAATACCGTCCAGCCGATGGTGGAACGCGCTACGCCACCAGCGCCGGTGGCAAAAGCAAGTGGCAATACACCCAGAATAAATGCCAGCGACGTCATGATGATGGGACGCAACCGCAATTTTACCGCTTCGAGTGTTGCCGGCAACAATGCCATGCCGTTGTCTACTCTTTCTTTGGCAAATTCTACGATCAAAATTGCATTTTTAGCAGCCAGCCCGATCAGCGTAATCAAGCCAATCTGCGCATACACATTGTTGCTGAGCCGCGGTATGAGCGTCAAGGTCAAAATGGCGCCGAACATCCCGATAGGTACTGCCAGCAATACAGAGAACGGTACCGACCAGCTTTCGTACAGCGCAGCAAGAAACAGGAAGACAAATAAAATAGACAATGCAAAAATGATGATTGACGTATTGCCACTCTGCACCTCCTGCCGGCTTAACCCGCCGAAATCGTAGCCATACCCTTCGGGCAATACTTCTGCCGCCACTTCGCGCAGCGCATCAATGGCGTCACCGGTGCTGTAGCCTTCTTTGGCGCCTCCATTGATTTCGGCTGTCCGGAACAGGTTGAAATGCGATACCAAGGGTGCGCTTTCTTCCACTTTGTAACTAACGATGGTGCTCAGCGGCAGCATATTACCTGCCGTGTTGCGAACGTAATAATCCGACAGGTTGGTAATGTCTGACCGGAAAGCCGTATCAGCCTGTGCCACGACGCGGAAGTTTCTGCCGTATGCTGTAAAATCATTCACATAGCGGCTGCCCAGCAGCGTCTGCATGGTGCTATAGACATCGCTGAGCGAAACGCCTAATTTTTTGGCTTTTTCCCTGTCAACAGACAAATTGTAATTGGGTGTACTGGCGGTAAAAAAGGTAAAGACACCCTGCAGTTCTTCCCGTTTGTTGGCAGCAGCAATAAAGTTCTGTACCACTTTCTGAAACTGTGGTAAGCTATCCCTTGTTTCCCTTGCCTGCAATTCAAAGGTGAAACCACCCGTGTTTCCAAGGCCAGGTATGGCAGGTGGCGACACCACCCGGATGTTGGCACCTTTGATGGAGGCAAATTTGGTTTGCAGGGTGGACATCAAACCGGTGGCAACCAGCGAGTCGCTTTTGCGTTCATCCCATGGTTGCAACTGGCTGAAGATGGTGCCGCTGTTGGTTTTGGCAGCGCCGGTAATGCCGTTGTATCCACCAAGCGCGGCAAAATGCCGGATGCCTTTGGTAGATTGCAAAATATCCATCATGCTGTCGAGCACCTGCAGGCTGCGCGTGGTAGAAGACGCTTCCGGCAACTCGTATGTCATGATCAAACGGCCTTCATCTTCGGAGGGAACAAAGCCGGTAGGTTTGCTTTTGAAAAGGAAAAACGTACCCACAAACAGGCAGATGAGAAAAATGACAGCATAGCGCGCGCCTTTGATGATGCGCCTGACGGCAATGGTATATTTTAACGTTACCCGGTTGAACCAGGTATTGAAGTGGTAGAAAAATTTGTTTAGCCCTTTGGCTTCTGCATTGATCTTCATCGGGCGCAACATCAGCGAGCAAAGCGCCGGCGTGAGCGACAGGGCAATGAACGCAGAAATGACAACAGAGATGGCGATGGTAATGGCAAATTGCTGGTACAACCGCCCGATGATGCCCGGGATAAACCCAACCGGCACAAACACGGCAGCAAGGATAAGTGCAATGGCGATTACCGGTCCTGAAATGTCTTTCATCGCTTTGTGTGTCGCCTCCCTTGCCGACAGGTTTTCGGTGTCAATATAATGCTGCACAGCTTCCACTACTACAATGGCGTCGTCTACCACGATACCGATGGCCAATACAAAGCCAAACATGGTGAGGGTATTGATGGTGAAACCAAGCGGGATAAAAAAGACAAACGTACCAATGATGGACACCGGGATGGCGAGAATGGGAATGAGGGTGGCACGCCAGCTTTGCAGGAAAAAAAACACCACGAGCGTCACCAGTGCCAACGCAATGAGCAACGTATCGATGACTTCTTCGATGGATACTTTTACCACTGTCACAGCTTCAAACGGAATCATGTAATCAATATCGCTGGGAAACGACTGTTTCATTTTTTCCATTTGCTGTCTTACGCCTTCGGCAACATCAAGGGCGTTGCTGCCCGGCGCCTGGAAAATGAGCAGGTAAGAAGCCCGTTTTTTATCTACAAACGAATTGCTGTTGTAGCTGAACTTTCCCAACTGCACCCGCGCCACATCTTTGAGATACACAAGCGAACCATCCTGCGGACGGCTGCGGATAATGACATTGCGAAACTGATCTTCGGTGCTCAGGCGGCTGTTGGTCATCACCGTATATTCAAACGCCTGTGAACTCAGTTGCGGTGAGGCACCTACCGAACCGGCGGCAATCTGCACGTTTTGTTCCTGCAAAGCCAGCACAACTTCGTTGGCAGTGATGCCCAGTTGTGCCAGCTTATCGGGATTGAGCCAGATACGCATGCTGAAGTCGTCGGCACGGGTAAAAATGTCGCCCACGCCATCTACGCGTTTCAATGCATCCTGAACAAAGATGTTGGTGTAATTGTCCACAAACGAAACACCGTGCGTACTGTTTGGCGAATACATGGCTACCAGCATCAGGATGCTTGGGTTGCGCTTGCGGGTCGTAACGCCCAGCCGCGTAACGTCGGATGGAATTTGTGGTGTGGCAATGCTGACACGGTTTTGAATGTCGAGCGCAGCAATGTCGGGGTTGGTACCCACTTTCAATGATACGGTAATTGAAGACCGTCCGTCATTGGTACTGTTGCTCGAAATAAAATCCATGCCCGGCGTACCGTTGATCTGCGTTTCAATGGGCGTAGTAACGGTCTGCTCCACCGTTTGTGCATCGGCACCGGTAAAAGTAGCTGCTACCTGCACCGTAGGCGGTGTGATTTCCGGGTACTGGCTGATGGGCAAATTGAGGATGGACAAAATACCGACCAGCACAATCACGATGGAAATCACAATGGCCGTTACCGGTCTTCTAATAAAAGTATCTGCGATCATAATGTTCTGCTCTTTCTTTCTGTGTACTGTCATCAACCAAAGCGACCGGTTGTCCCGGATTTATTCCTTGGCCGATGCCAACAGTTTTATTTGCGTGTCGTATCAGGAGTAGGGGCTGCGGGTGCCGTGGCCGGTGCTGCAGTTGCATTGCCGGTGGTTACCCTGGCGCCATCTCTCAGTTTCTGGATTCCATCGGTCACAATGGTTTCGTTGCCTTCCAATCCCGATTTTACAATGACATTTTCGCCGATGCGGCGACCGATGACCACTTTTTTCTGCATTGCCTTGCTGCTGTCGCCAATGACATACACGAAATATTCACCCATTTGTTCGGTAACCGATTTGTAGGGAATGAGAATTTGCTGGTTGTCTGTACCGTTGTTTTTCACCTTTGCATTGCAGGTCATCCCGGCGCGAAGCATCAGCTTGTCGTTTGGAAATACCAGCCTTACTTTGATGGTGCCGGTTTGTGGGTCGATCGCGCGGTCGATCAGGAAAATTTTACCGGGATACGGATAGACATATCCATCGGGCAGGCTGATGGTAAACACAGAGTCGGAAGCATCGGTGCCTTTGATTTGCAATTGTACAAAACGGCTGATTTCTTTTTCATCCACGGCAAAATCAACCCCCATGGGGTCGTCGGACGACAATACATTGAGCACCGTGCTACCCGGCGAAACAGAGGCGCCCATTTTTACCTGCGAAATACCAATGGTGCCGGTCAGGGGCGCATAAATGGTCGCATATTTCAGATTGGTAGCCACAGCGCTCAGATTGGCCTGCTGCGCAGCCACCTGGCTTTTGGCGGTGTTGAGATCGGCGATGGAATGTTCGAGCACCTGCCGTGCGATGGCATCCTGTTCAGACAGTTGCTGGTAGCGTTCGGCATCCTGTTTAGCGCGGGCTTCGTTGGCTTTGGCTACATTCAGGTTGGCAAGTGCCTGTTCATAAACACCGCGGTATTGCTGCGGGTCTATTGAATAGAGCTTCTGTCCTTTGGAAACGTGCTGCCCGTCTTTGAAAAAAATGCCGGTGATGTACCCGCTTACCTGCGGGCGAATTTCCACCTCGCTGAGCGCGGTAACGGTAGCCGGGTATTCGTCATAATAAACTGCATTGCCGGTTTTTACATTGGCTACATTGACCGCTACGGCGGGCGGTGGCTGTTGCTGGTTGTTGGCATCGCCCGTTTTGCTGCCACAGGCAGAAAGACAAAAAAGGATTGCCCCAAAAAACATGTATCTCATCTTATAAGTATAACTCTTTATTGTTTAAAACTGAATGGAACCGGCTGCCTGCTGTACATCTAATTTGCTGTAGAGAAGGTTGTACAATGCATTGGTATAATTTACCTGCGCCGAACGCAGATCGCTTTCCGAAATGATGACGTCGAGATAGGTTTTTACGCCTGCCTTGTATTGAAGTTGCACCGTATTGTACACTTCGGTGGCGATGTCGACATTCTCTTTTAAAATGTCGTAATTGTACAGGCTGGCTTTATAAGAAGCCATTGCCTGGATATATTCCGTGGAGATATTATTTTCAAGCAAAGCAAAATCCCAGTCTATCCGCTGCAATTGCAGCTCGGCGGCTTTGATCTGCTGTACTCTTTTGAATCCCTGGAAAATGGGGACGCTCACAGAAATGCCCGCATACGAATTGGGAAAGGCATAGCCATACAATCCTTTCAACTGTTGGTTGAGGTAAACGAGGTTGTAGTTGCCAAATGCCGAGACGGAGGGCAAAAAACTCCATTTGTTGTACTTCAGGTTGGCTTTTTGCAGGCTGCGCTCTGTTTCGAGTTGCCGGTATTCGATGCGGTTGGCATATTGTACCCGCTGCATGGTATCGAGGCGGGCATCCATTTCCAGTTGCAACGAATCGTATTGCAAATCCAGGTCTCCCTCCTGCGGATAGTTCATCAGGTTTTTGAGGTAAGAATATTTCCCGGTCAGCGATTCTTCGTATGATTTCTTTTGCGCTTTGCTGTTGTTAAGCGCGATGGTAGCCCTTTTGTAATCAATCTTGTCCACCAGTCCTCCCTTGTATTGGTTGAAGGCATCCTGCAGGCTGCGCGAGAGTCGGATGATGGCGTCATCGAGCAGGCGAACTTGCTGCTGCGTGGTAAGGATATCATAAAATGCTTTGCTGACGGCAACGGCAATGTCTATCTTGTTGCTGATGGTGTTTTGTTTTGCCTGTTGGCGCACATCGGCGGCAGTGCGGGAAGCGAGCAATACATCACGGTTAAAAATATTTTGCGTAGCCGATAAACCAAGCACAGATGTGTTGCGGATGCCCGTTTGAATGATTTGCCGTTTGCCGGTTGAATCTGTTCCGAACACGTTGGAAGGCAGCTGGAAGTAGTGCTGGTAATTGCCACTGAAATTGACCTGAGGATACCAATCGGCCAGGCGGCTGTTGATCTGGCGTTCGGTAATTTGCTCGTCGAGGTAAGACTGCCGGATGACGGGCTGATGATTGAGTGCATACTGCAAACAAGTCTGTAAAGTAGCTTCATTCAACAACGAATCAGGGTGTGTGTCCTGCGCCTTTACGCTGAAAACCAATGAAAAAAATAAAGACACTCCAATGAGCTTGTACACTATCATAATGAGAGAATTCTTTGTATCAAAAAACATACAATTTTTAAACGTAAAGTGGGGTGTGGTTAGCGATTCTGCTAATTTGTATGATAAAGAGAGGTGGTAAAGGTAGGTTGGAATTGGCAATAAATTCAAACGTTTGTTTAAATTTTACTTTTTAATTACACGCAAAAAAGCCACATGAAGGATGTGGCTTTTTTATCAACGCTCAATGTTATGCTTTTATGGCTTTGGCTTCACCGTACCGGTGGCTGGCTTTGCTGCACCAGCAGCAGGCTTCGCAGCTGCATCGGGATCGTCGCCCAACACGATCAGTTGTTGCGGCAGTTCTGAAAGCTTCAACTCTTTGGCAACAGAAATAAACAGGTTGTCTATTGGGAAACCCGCTTCGTAGGTCTGTGGTTTCAGGATGACGCTGTATTTTTTTGAAGCCAATACTTTCTTATACGCATCTACCACCTGCTCGTACAACGGCTGCGCCAAGGTCTGTGTTTTCATGTCAGACTTGTTTTGCGCATATTGCTGCCAGTAAACGAGTTTCATTGCCATTTGCTGGCGCTGATTGGCGCTGTAGTCCAATACTGCCTGTGGTTTTTTAGCGACAGAATCAGCTTTGAACGTACTGTCCAAACGGTGGTATTCGCTGTTGGCAATCTGGTATTCGGTACCCAAAGAATCTCTCTGGTAAATTTGCACCATGCTATCTACAGCAGAATAGCCAGGCATTGCCTGCACCATGTAATCAATGTCAAACACACCTATTTTAAACTGTGCATTTGCATTGCCTGCTACAAAACCCAATGCTGCTACCATTAACAGCGAAAAGAACACTTTTTTCATTTTTTAGATTTGCTTTTGTTTGCGCTTGTCTTACTGCGCTGTTTGATTTTTTATTTTTAAAACGGATTGCTTCTTTTATTTGATCCCCAGTTCACGAAGGATGTCATCGCTCTTGTCCAGTTTTGGGTCGGCAAAGATAACCGTAATGCCTTCACTTTTATCAAGGATGAAATCGTAGCTGCGGGCGGCGGCTATTTTCTGTACGGCATTGTAGACTTTGTCCTGGATGGGCTTTATCAGCTTCTGCCGTTCGTTAAACAGATCGCCCTGGTAACCAAAGCGCTGTTTTTGCAGGTCGCGCACTTCTTTTTCTTTGTTAAACAGTTCGTCTTCCCGCTTTTTCTTTAGCTCATCGCTCAGCATGTATTGTTCGGCTTCGTAGTCTTTGTACATTTTATCAAGCTGTGCCTGCCTTGTGTCTATGTCTTTCTGCCATTGGTCGGTAACCTGCTGCAGCCTGGTGTCGGCATCTTTGTATTCCGGCATTTTGTCCAGGATATACTTGGTGTCGATCACTGCATAGCGCTGTGCCGTGGCGGCAAAAGTAAGGATCAAGGCTCCTGTCAGCAGAACCAATATTTTCTTCATGGTCTTTCTTTTTTCCGCAATTTAATGGTTTGCACCGTAAACAGGATTGTTCACCGATACTTTACCTTTTCTTTGATACTATTAATCCGGTTCGTAACCCAGCATAAACGTAAATCGTCCTATGTCTTTGAGCGTGGCACCCGGCGTGTACCGGTCGAGACCTATGCCATAATCGAAGCCAAGCAAGCCAAACATCGGCAGGTAAAACCGCATCCCCAACCCTACGGAACGGCGCAACTGGAAAGGATTGTATTCTTTAAAATTGTACCAGCCATTGGCGGCTTCAAAAAACGCCAATCCATAAATGGTACTGCTGGGATTGAGGCTCAGCGGGTAGCGAAGCTCGGTGACATACTTGTTAAAGATGGTAAAATACGTGGGTGCCGCCTGCTGGTCAGGATTCACTTTCGGGTTGGACGTACTGTACACGGGATAACCGCGCTGCGCAATGATGTCGTACCCGAGTAGTGCATAGCTGTTGCTGATGCCGGCATCGCCTACCTGGAAGCGTTCGAAAGGTGAAATGTTCAGCTTGTTGTTGTAACGCCCGAGGAACCCGTATTTGGCAGCGAATTTCAACACGAATTGCTGGTTTTTGTCTTCGCCGCGCGGCTTGCCCAAGGGCACATACCACTCGCCGGTAAACCGCCATTTGTGGTATTCAATCAGCTTGTATGGATTCAGGTCCGTGGTAATATTCGGATTGATCAAAGACCAGGGCGGCGTCGCCTGCAGACTCAGCAGGAAGTTAGACCCGGTGCGCGGAAAAATGGGCTGGTCAACAGACGAACGCTGCAAAGAAAAGCGCAGGTTCACGTTGTTGGAGTACCCGTTTCTCAACAGGGTGCCGTCTCTCAGTGTCAGGCTTTGATCGAGCGCATAATTGCGCAACGTATAGCGGGAATAATTGAGCGTGGTGGTAAACGAAAAATAATCATCCGGCCATTTCAGCTGTTTGCCCAAACCGATAGAAGCACCCGTGGTACGGAAGTAAGAAGTATCAGATGTTTTGTCGTAGCGCCCCGTTAAATAGTTGTACCCGTTGGAGTACTTGGTATCGAACAAGGAGAAGGTCAGCGAATTTCTTTTTTTGCCTCCGAGCCAGGGTTCGGTAAACGAAATGTTGTAACTGCGGTAAGCACGCCCGTTGCTCTGGAAACGGATGCTCAGTTTTTGACCATCGCCCACCGGCAATGGATCCCAGGCTTCTTTGTGAAAAATGTTTTTGATCGAAAAATTGTTGAACGACACACCCAGCGTACCCGTCAGACCGATGCCGCCGCCAAAACCGGCACTTAGTTCCAGCTGGTCGCTCGATTTTTCTTCCACTTCCCAGGTTACATCCACCGTTCCGTCTTCCTGGTTGGGAACAATGTTCGGGTTGATTTTTTCCTGGTTAAAAAATCCGAGGTTGGCTATTTCGCGGGTGGAACGAATGACATCGGTACGACTGAATTTTTCACCGGGCAGCGTCCGCAATTCGCGGCGGATGACGTATTCCTTTGTCTTTTCATTGCCAGTAATGCGCACGTTTTTCCACGTTGCCTGTGGTCCTTCAATCACTTTGATCAGGAAATCAATGGTGTCGTTGTACACGGCAGTTTCAGTAACCTGCGTCTGGAAGAAAAGATAGCCATCGTCCATATACAAGCCGCTGATGTCGCCCCCTTCGGGAGACACGGTTTTCCCTAATTTTTTGTTCAGCAATTCGAGGTTGTAAATATCTCCTTTCTGAATGCCCAGAACCGCCGTGAGCAGCGAATCGGGATATTTTGTATTGCTCGTCCAGTTGATGTTTCCAAAATAATATTTGTGACCTTCCGATACTTTGATGGCAATGTCGAGATTGCCTTTGCTGTTGTAAAACAATGTATCGTCGATCAGCATCGCGTCGCGGTGACCCAGCGAGTTGTAGTAATCAATGATTTTTTCCTTGTCTTCGTTGTATTTTTTCTCGTTAAACTTGGCAGAGGTAAAAAACTTGAGCCGCACATAGGGGTCGAGCACTTTTTTGGTGAGCGACGGGTAAAAATATCCTTTGTCGCCCAGGTAATCGCTGAAGGTGTACTTTTTCGGATCGAAGAAAGAAGGATCTTTTGGCGGAAACAGTGTGAGGCGTGTCATTTCCTTTGTGCCTTTCAACTGCTTTTGCAGTTTGGCATCGTCCACACTGTTGTTATTGAGAAAATAAATGTCGCTGATTTTGATTTTTTCACCCTTATCCACCACGAAGGTGAGCACCTGCGAATTGACGAGCGCAGTATCCTGCTTTGTTTTGATGTCCACCGATACACCGCGGAACCCTTTTTCCGCATAAAATTTATTGATGGCGTCAATAGCGGTGCGTTTCATGTTTTCGGTGATCACCCTGCCTTTTACAAGACCACTCTTTGTTTTCAGGTCGTCGGTCTCTGCTTTTTTTACACCTTCAAACACAAAATCGGCGAGCCGCGGACGTTCCTGCACTGCAATTTCGAGATCAATGCTGTCGCCTTCCACTTTGGTGATGTAGATTTCCACATCGCTGAAATAGTTCTGCGCCCACAGTTTTTGGATGGCTTTGGCAAAATTATCGCCGCCGGGTATCACCACTTCTTCACCTACGGCAAGCGTGGAAATAGACACGAGCAATGCCTGGTCGAAAAAGCGGTTTCCGCTAACGTTGATGTTGGCGATTTTGTATTTTTTGGGGGTGCGCTGGTTAAAGATATTCATCAGGTCGGCGTCCACAGAAGTCACCGGTACCGTATCGGTTTCGGGGTAAAGGGTGGTATCGCCGGTGAAAGTAGAATCGGTAGCGGGCGTTTGCTGCGCATAACTTTTACTAGTCATCAATCCTGCCAATAAACACTGTAAAACAAGAATTCTATACACGTAGCGCATCAAAGTAGCGGTTTGTTTTTAAGTAATACCTGTTGAAACTGATAAGTTTATTACAAAGCAGCAGTAGGTAAGGGCGGCAAATTAGAGGGATTATTGAAAAGTCTTTGTTAAATCAAACTGCCACAGAATCACCGGATGCTGATGGATGCTGCATTTGGCCATATTGCAGGGGCAAGATTGCCTTTTAACCTCCCTCTTTTATCTTCTATAAATGGCAACATCGACTGCCATCGCGGAGAGGGGCAGATTAAGACTCGCTTTGCACATGGCTGTTGCATTTGCCGGTGGCATCATTGCCCGGCAAAGACCATGTTATCTAAAACGTTAATTGGCAGCAAGAAAGCTTTTGTAAGCTTCTCCACTCACCGTCAATGCCTCGGTGTCGTATTGCAGCGGGAACGACCGGCTATCGTTTGTTTTACTGTACCAAAGCACATACGGAAGTTGATAACTTTTACACATGCCAACCGATGCGTTGAGTGTTGCCGGATCCTGGTCGTACTGCCCGATTTCATTGGTAATCACTGGTTTGCCCGTTACCCGTTTCAGGTAAGCGATGGTTTCTCCCAATCCTTCCGAATCTGATGAAGAAGTAGAACGCCAGTGAAAATTGACATAATCGAGATCCATTATGGCATAGTTGGCCAGCAAGATGCTGATGAAATTTGCGCGATCTATGGTAAAGGACGAATTGATGGCTACGTTCATCCGCTGCCGGAAGTCTTCCGCCTGATTTGTCATGCCGCGGCTCAGGTAATCCTGGTACACGAGGTATTCGAGACCTACAGACGTGATGCCGCCATTTGCCACGGGTATGTGGTTGGCATGCATCACCGAAATGGCTGCTTGTAACTGGTTCACGTATTCGAGCGGAGTGCCATTATAAAACTGCGAATTCGATTCTTCGTTTTCGATCACGGCTACTGTTGGCAACGTGGTAAATACAGACAAGGTATTGCGCAGGTCGTTCTGGTAAGTTGACAGGTCGGTACGAAAACGCATGGGCATGGTGGTGCAGGTGGTAAAATTGAGCAGCACTTTGTAACCCGAGGTCAGCATCTTTACTTTTTTGGTACCCGGCACGGGTGCTTTGTCGCGGATGCACGACAGCCCGATAGCTCCTGCCACATCAATGGTAAACTGGTATGGATCCACATTGGCAGGCGCACCGATGAGTGCCCCGTACCGGGCAACAGTTTTGGCGGTGCCTTTGAGCGAAGGATCGAATTTTTCCGTATTGATGTTTGATTGAGGCGACAGATGCTGGATGGCAGCCTTTTCTTTGCGGCATCCGGTTGCCAACAGCACTACAAAGGCCATCATTACAACACAAGATTGACTGGTGATATTGGGTTTAACAAATCGGTGCCAGCGAACGACTTCGTGATGATAATAGATGGCAGCTAAAGTAATTGCATGATTACGGATGAGCATCGTGTAAAAGATGATTTTAGATAAATTGATGATTTAAAATAACGGGGTAACTGCGGCAAAAAATCGTGCGCCCATAGCGAAAATCAAGCCGCGATGATGAAAACCATCATTTGCGTAGAAAATCAGGGAATACAAACTGGATTTGATCACAATCAGATTTTCAAACCAGACCGAAGTTGAAAGAAAAGGCTGTTACCTGCTCGAATGAATATGTAATCCCGCAAGGCTTCAAATTGAATAGAATTGTATGCGATGCAGGGAATTATCGGGGGGGAACCCAAAACTACCACGAAATGGTTCAAAGTTCCAGTCCTTTAAACTGCCCACGTACAGGTGTAGGAATAGAAAAATAAACAACAACATTGACAATAAAGCTCCCATTCTGCAGGACATCGCCACAAGCGCAGGCGTAGAAAGTTTCTGCTATCTTGGGTAAAATAAAAAAAGCCGCTACAGGAGTAACGGCTTACTGATTGATGAAGTGCCCCGGAACGGACTTGAACCGTTACTCGCGTTGCGGCGAACAGGATTTTAAGTCCTGCGTGTCTACCAATTTCACCACCAGGGCTACAAAAAAAATCCCACTTGAGGAAGCGGGATGTTAAAGAGAGCGGAAGACCGGGCTCGAACCGGCCACCCCGACCTTGGCAAGGTCGTGCTCTACCAAATGAGCTACTTCCGCTATTGACTGTATTAAGAACTTAATGGGGTGCAAAAATAAACATCTCAGCCAGACCACAAAATTTTTGACCCTGTTTTTTATTATTTATTTATACTGAGGAGTATAGAGGGTATTGCCCGGAATTTCTACGTCAGGCTTGCCTTTGTAACGGTGCGTGTAGAGCTTGTAACAAGCACCAAACGACCACGATATCAAACAAAATACCACTACGTAAAACAGAAAACGTGAGGAGGTTACCCAATTATAACTAAAATCTTTGTCTTTGATTTCCTGTAAATCGTCTATCATAGTTTTTACAATTGCATTGCAAAAATAAGGGTGCACAATAATAATCCATTGCTTCGCCGCATATTTATTTGAAAGCCGGTTGGTTTTCCTACCCATGTCTCTTTTTTGAGCCAATGAGGTCTGCCCCTTCTGCCGGAACCTGCAAACAGAACTAAAAGATTATGTGCAACACTTGTTCTCCCTACGCTACGTTTTTATTGTTGCTTACAAAACCCCCTTGGTGCTTGGCAGGTAATTGCTCAATGGATCGCGCTTTACAGCCATGCGAATCGCTTTTGCAAACGCTTTAAAAATGGCTTCTATTTTATGATGCTCATTGTCGCCGGTGCACGCGATGTTCAGGTTGCAGCGGGCAGCGTCACTAAACGATTTGAAAAAATGAAAAAACATTTCGGTCGGCATCTCTCCTATTTTTTCCCGTTTGAATTCGGCATTCCAGACAATCCAGTTTCTGCCACCAAAATCGATCAGTACTTTTGCTTCGGCATCGTCCATGGGCAAGGCAAAACCATACCGTTCCATGCCCCGCTTGTCGGTCAGCGCTTTGGCAAACGCTTCGCCCAGGGCAATACCCGTGTCTTCGATGGTGTGGTGCTCGTCAATGTGCAGGTCGCCCTGCGCTTTGATGGTCAAATCCATTTTTCCATGACGCGCCAGCTGGTCAAGCATGTGATCGAAGAATGAAATGCCAGTATCAATGTCTGCTTTGCCTTCACCATCAACGTTCAATTGAATTGCAATCTTCGTTTCGTTGGTGTTGCGTTCGTGGTACACTTTGCGCGCATCCTGTTTCAGGTATTGGTAAATCGCTTCCCACCGAGTGGTTTCCAACGCAATCACGGGTCGCAATTCATCTATTGAATCCTGTATTTCGGCGCCGCCCAATGCTGCATCATTGTTGAGCCAGATGGCTTTGCAATTCATGTTTTTGGCGAGTTGCACATCGGTAATCCGGTCACCGATGACGAGGCTATTGGCAATGTCGTATTGTTCATCGTTGATATAGCTGGTGAGCATACCGGTATTGGGTTTGCGCGTAGGCGCATTGTCGGCAGCAAATGTGCGGTCGAAGAAACATTGGGTAAATAAGATGCCTTCATTCGCCAGGCTTTTCATGACGAAGTGCTGCACCGGCCAAAACGTTTCTTCCGGGAAAGAATCTGTGCCCAGCCCATCCTGGTTGCTGATCATCACCAGTTCGTAATCCATTTCTGCCGCAATGCGGCGCAGATAGGTAAACATATCGGGATAAAACTCCAGCTTATCAAAACTGTCGATCTGGTAGGTTGGCGGCGCTTCTTTAATCAATGTACCGTCGCGGTCTATAAAGAGAACTTTTTTCATGACAACAAATTGTGATGGTAGCGGCGCAAAGTTGGGCTTTGAAAACAACAAACAAAAAAAATCACTGCTGCAGGCAGATTTTATCCAATCAAATATTGCAATCGCACTGCTTACCGGCAGAATAAACAAACACGTGTTGGCTGCCTTTTGTCTGTTTAGGACAAGCGCCAACACGTGTACGTTAGAAAATGTTGTATCACTGTGCTTACTACTGAATAGCAGCACGCACCGCTTTCACTTCGGCTGCTGTTACTGCACTGTATTTGTTGCCAAAACTGGTGCGGATGTAGGTGAGCACTTTGGCCAACTCATCATCTTTCAAAAAATTCTGTGGCGGCATGTTGTTGTTGTAGTATACCCCTTCAACAGGCTGTTTTTCTTCACTGCTACCCAGCAGCACCCATTCGATCAGCGTTTTTTTATCGCCTGCCACAAAGGAAGTCTTCACGAGTGGCGGGTTTAATTTGGGTACGCCTTTGCCATCCTGCTGGTGACAGGTGAGGCAATAAGTGGTGTAAATCTCCTTACCGGTCGTGGTTTTGCTTTGCGAAAAACCATAGCCTGCAAACAGGAGCAGGATGGCGGAGATACAATATTTCAACATAAGTTATTAGTCTATTGGTGATAAAAAATTCGGTAAATGGTACCGCCAGAATCGTCTGATACATACAAAGATCCATCTGGACCTTGCGCCAGTCCGCAGGGGCGGTGCTTGGCACTACCGGGCTCCATGAATTCGGCACCGCCCGCAAAGCCTTCGGCAAAAATTTCCCAGTCGCCACTTGGCTTGCCGTCTTTGAACGGCACAAACGCAACAAGGTAACCTTTCTGTGGTTCCGGTGCACGGTTCCAGGAGCCATGAAAGGCAATGAAAGCACCGTTTTTGTATTTTTCGGGAAACAGGTCGCCGGTATAAAACAATAACCCGTTGGGCGCCATGTGACCCGGAAAAGCCGCTACCGGATCTATGTATTTGCTGTCGGCTTCCTTTTTGCCATCGCCGCCATATTCGGGACTCACCAGCTTTTTGTGCTGCAGGTGATCGTAATACATATATGGCCAACCCGCATTGTCGCCTTTGTGCAATTCGTACATGCACTCGGCAGGCAGTTCTGCACTTTCCTTGTTGGTGTACAAATCGGGAAACGTGGTGCTGAGGTTATCGCGCCCATGCTGCATCACAAACAAAGTATTGGTGGTATTGTTCCAGTCGAGCCCCACTACGTTGCGCAAACCGGTGGCGTAACGAATACCATTCCCATAAGTTTGATTGAGCTTGTCAGTTTTAAACTGCCAGATGCCGGCATTAGAATCAAGCAGCGGGCAAGGCATTTGCCCCAGCTTGGCATTGCCGCGCTGCGCGCAAATGTTAGATGGCGCACCAATGTTTACATACAAATTGCCATCGTTGTCCACTGCCAGCGATTTGGAACTGTGATGATGCTTGTTGATCAGCCCGGTAACAATTTTTTCGGGTTGCGATGGATCGATCACCTTGTTGTTTTCATCCAGCTTGTAGCGGTACACATCGTTATCGGAAGAGGCAAACAAATACCCATTTTTGATGAGGATACCGGTGCCGCCATAATTGCCAAAACCGGAGATGTTTTCCGCTTTGCCATCTTTATTGTCGTCCTGCAGCAACAGGATGCCGTTGCCGTTTACATTGCCATCTAATTTTACAAACAGGTTTCCCTGCGGCGTAGCAGCCATGTGACGCGCCGAGCCAACGCCGGAAGCCACGACCAGCGCCGAAAAACCGGGTGGTAATGTCAAGCCTGCGTTGCCGGCATCGGGTTGTATCGCCTGCGGGCGGTGTACCGTGCTATCGCGGTGGCAAAAGCCGGCAGCCGGAAACAGGCCGGCAACAGCGAAGAGCAGGAAAACAAATTGCTTTGTTATCAGTTGCATAATCCGTTTATTGATAATTGTTTTCAAATTGAGCAGATTCCATTTCCATATATGCAATCAGGGCATCTACCAGCCTGGTGTTTTCCTGTTCGGTACCAATGGTAATGCGCAGGCAGTCATTGCACAGCAACACACTGCTGCGGTCGCGCACAACGATGCTTTCTGATAGCAAATGATGGTAAATTTTGCGCGCATCTTTTATTTTGACCAATATAAAATTGGCGTCTGATGGATAGACGGTTTCTACCAGCGGCATTTGCTGCAGCACGTCTGCCAATGCCTGCCGCATATTTACCAGTTCCACGATCATATCGTTTACCTGATCCACATTCTCCAATGCTTTCAGGGCAAGTTCCTGCGTAGCCTGGCTGATGTTATAGGGTGGTTTCACTTTGTTCATCACGCCGATGATGTCGGGCGATGCAAAGGCAAGCCCAAGCCGCAGCCCCGCCAGTCCCCACGCTTTGCTGAACGTTTGCAACACCACGAGGTTGGGATACTCTGCCAGTTCGCGCGCGAAGGATTGCTGTTGTGAAAAATTGATGTAGGCTTCGTCTATCACAACCAGCCCATTAAAATTGTTGAGAATCATTTCAATGTCGGCGCGGTGCATGGAGTTGCCCGTGGGGTTGTTGGGCGAGCAGATCCAGATGATTTTGGTATGCTCATCCACCAGGTTTTCGATGTGTACAAGGTCGAGCTGGAAATCCGGGAGCAGCGGTGCTTTGCGGATGATGACATCATTGATGTTGGCGCTCACTTCATACATGCCATAAGTAGGCGGGCATATGATAACGTTGTCCTGCGATGGAACACAAACACAACGGTACAAAAGATCGATGCATTCGTCGCTGCCATTGCCCAGGAAAATGTTTTCGACAGCTACTTTCTTAATGGCACCAACAGCTTCTTTTACCGATAGCTGGTACGGATCGGGATAACGGTTGTACCACCGGGTTAGTGGCGAGCCCAAACTGTTTTCATTGGCATCGAGAAAAACCTGTGCCACACCCGTAAACTCATCGCGGGCAGAAGAATATGGAGTCAGGTTGCGCACATTGTTTCGCAACAACTTCCGGAAATCAAAATTCATGGCGTGAAGATAAAGTATGCACGTTTAACTGCCTGTTAAATGGGGAAAGAATGTTTGAAAACGGCTATTGCCGCGGCATGGTAACCGATTGTCCAAGCTGCTCTAAGGTATTGGTGATCAACTCGCGGGTAAATGGTTTGCCAATGAAAAAATCGGCACCTTCGTGGTAAGCGCGGCTTCGGTCAGTGTGCGTGTCGTAAGCAGTGATCATCACCACTTTTGTGCCGGGCGACAGGGTTTTTACGAGGCTGATGAATTCCACCCCTTTTCCGTCGGGCAGGTTGTTGTCCAGAAACAAAATTGCCGGGTGTTCTTTCTGCAGCTTCTGGCTGGCGTCGGCCAATGTATTGGCAAAGGAAGTCTGGATATGCTTTTGACGAAGAATGCCGCCAAGCAAATAACAGATGTCCGCTTCGTCGTCCACAATCAGTGCATGAGAAATATGATCTTTACCTATATTCACTTTTACAGTATTACCTGTTGGTATCTGTTCAATTATTTTGCCACGTTAGTTTAATTTTTCAAAAATTATCAAAGCAGTATTTTACAGTTTCTTTTTCTTTGTGGCGAATAAATTAAAAATAAATAGCTTGTATAGTTTTTTTCCGAACCTTAAACAGATGTTGTTTACTTTGTAACCACCAGCTGCAACTTGAATTTAAGTGTTTTTAAAACTGCTTCACTGTTTATTTTTTCTTGGGTTCTTGACCATATCATTTATATTTATCCCGTATTTTACATAGCAACTAAGAGGCAAAAAATACAGCAAGTTTTATGAAGAAGAGAATATTGATTATTGATGATGACATTGATATCTGTACGTTGCTTAGCAGATTTTTGAATAAAGAAGGCTACGAAACCGACGTTGCCTATACCGGGAATAAAGGCATTGCAAAGTTTAAAGAATCAAATTTCGACCTGGTACTCTGCGACTACCGGCTGGGCGACAAAGAAGGACGCGATGTACTGTCTGAATTGAAAACAGTAAATCCGCAGGCAATTGTTTTAATCATCACCGGCTATTCCGACATTAAAACAGCGGTGGAAGTTATCAAACTGGGTGCTTACGATTATATTACCAAACCCCTGATACCCGCCGAAGTGCTAAACGTATTGGCATCTGCATTAAAGAACCCGCCGCCACTAGTCCGAGGGAAGCTGCCGCACCGCAGCACCATCATCCACTTCTACCAATGCGAACAACAGTAGTCCAAAAAACCAGCTTTCAAAACCAAGCGGCGAATATCTGGTTGGGCAATCAGAATCGACACAGGAATTTACCGGCAAATAGAAATTGTAGCACCAACCAATTACAGCATTATCCTGTATGGAGAAAGCGGAACAGGAAAAGAAGTAATTGCCAAAACCATTCATCAATACAGCGAGCGGAAGAACAAACCATTCATTGCAATGGATTGTGGAACCTTATCGAAAGAACTTGCCGGCAGCGAAATGTTTGGTCATGTAAAAGGCGCGTTTACCGGCGCTTTATCTGATAAAGAAGGTCATTTTGAAATGGCAAATGGCGGCACTTTGTTTTTAGATGAAGTTGCCAATTTGTCGCTTGATATACAGGCTACTTTACTGCGTGTTATACAGGAACGTAAATTTAAGCGCGTTGGCGGCACAAAAGAAATGGATATCGATATCCGCATTATCGTTGCCTCGAACGAAAACCTGCAGGAAGCTTATCACAAAGGCAAATTTCGCGAAGACTTGTACCATCGCTTTAACGAATTTTCCATTAACCTGCCACCCTTACGGCAGCGTAAAAATGACATTCCCTTATTTGCCCAGTTTTTCCTTGATAAAACAAACGATGAACTGAACAAAAACATTCAGGGTTTTGATGATGATGTCATGCACATGTTTCTTAAATTACTCATGGCCGGGTAACCTGCGCGAGTTCAGAAATGTGGTTCGCCGCGCCGTATTGTTAACTACCGGTAATAAAATTTCTGCCAAAACATTGCCGTGGGAAATTACCAACACCAACATATTTAATAAGCCTACGCACGAAGCCGCTGACTGTTCAGCCTGCATTTACAGCTTCTGCCTCTCCTAAAGAAATAGATTTGAAAGATGCCGCTGCCAAAGCAGAGTATGAAACCATCATGAATTTGTTGAAAGAAGTAAACAACAACAAATCGAAAGCGGCTGAAATTTTAAAAATTGATCGTAAAACATTGTATAATAAAATAAAGAGCTACGAAGAATCGAAAGAAATGAATACCTGAATGCTATAAATTTTTTATATTTAAAAGGCTGTTCCAATGGAGCAGCCTTTTTTAATTTTAATTTAATATGCTAATAGAAATACGTTACTTTGAAAAAATTCAATACAATACCAATTCTTTCACAGCTCAAAACACGTAAAAAACGTTTATGAAATTCAATCAGCTTATCCCTGCACGGTTCACAATGAGCCTGGCTTTACTCTTGGTCTTATTAACAATCGGAGCCTGTAACAAAGATTTTAAAGACACATCAGTAACATGACGGCGACAAAACCAGCAACACCCTTACCGCACTTGGCGGGCGAAACAAAAAACTGAACATCATTCTTTTTTTGGGTGATGATATTGGTTACGAAGTGCCAACTTATACCGGTGGTAAAAGTTACAACACGCCAAACTTGGATTTTCTGGCTGCCAATGGCGCATTTTTTCAGCACGCTTATTCGCACCCTGACGGTTATCCATCACGGCTGGCGTTGTTTACAGGAAAATACAATTTCAGAAATTATACCTATTGGGGGCATTTTCCGCCGGGCGAAAAATCGTACAGCAATATGTTGCACGATGCAGGCTATAAAACCTGTTATGTAGGCAGGTGGGTAATGGGCGGCGGCGACCAGGGCATACACAGTCAGGGTTATGATGCATACAGCTGCTTCCAGGCTAATAATGGCGACGACAAAGCAGTGTGGACGATATAAAAACCCGGTTATTTATCAAAATGGCGCGTTCCTGCCATCAAGCGAAACCCAGGGAAAATATTCGGAAGATATTTTTTCTGATTACCTGTGCAAATTTATCGATTCAAATAAAAACAAAACCTTTTACGCAACATATGCTTTTAACGAAGCTGCTGCGCCATATGTTCCTACACCCGACGATCCTGAATTTGCAACCTGGAATACAACAAACGAAACCAGGCATGATGATGCTAAATATTATCCGAGCATGATTGCTTACATGGATAAAATGGTAGGTAAGGTAATTGCAAAACTGAAAGCTGACGGCTTGGATAAAAATACAGTTATTATGTGGATTGCCGACAATGCAACCCAGCAGACGGATAACCTCAGTTTGGGGACCTGATAATGTTGAAATCTCAGGTCAAAAAACAGAAACCAATCTTTGGGGAACTTTAGATCCGCTCGTGGTATATTGTCCGGGTAAAATCACTCCGAAACGTGATAATACTACCTTGATTGATTACACTGATTTTCTGCCTACCATTGCTGACATAGCCGGTATTCCAAAACCAACCAATTACGGAACACTGGATGGTGTAAGCTTTTATGATAACCTGATTGGGGTAAAAGGGGCATTGACAGAAGCTGGGTATTTTGCCATTGGGATGGTACTTTGGCAGATAATGTACCCCGCGTGCGTTTTGTAAACAACATCGATTATAAATTGTACGACACGCTCAATTACTCCCAGTTTTACAACATTGTAAAAGATACTTTTGAAAAAGCGCCGATACCTGATAACCAGTTAACGCCAGGAAGAAAAGAATCAAAAAACAATTTATAAATGTGCTGCAATCTGAGCACAATTAACCATATACTCCCCGTAAAAAAAGCCGCATTTTATTTGCGGCATTTTTTATGCGGTTCTTACCCCGGATAAGCATATAGTTTCATCCTCATTATTTTCATATTTATAACAGTGCAAATTCAGGTTTATGGATTAATTTGCTGCTATGCGATGCGGTAAAAAAAATTTACTTTTTATAGGGCTGTTTTGGTTTGCGGGTTTACTGCACGCAAGCGCGCAACCTATGCAACTGCCTTCTCTTTTTAACGAATCGGATTTACAAAACAACACTTATAAAAATTCGATTTTAAAACCCGGTGAAGATCCGCAGGAAAAAATTCAGCGCCTTGTATTTATCAAAACCACCATCAGCAAAAAACAATGTTATGTTGGCGAACCAATATTGGTAACATACCAATTATACACCGCTAGTATCCTGCCACTCAAGGGTAACCAAACAAGTTGCTTTTAGCGGTTGCAGTGTAATTGAAATGACATCGGATGAGCCTGAACAAACCCTCACTGAAAACGGGAAAACATACCGCGTGCAACTGATACGTAAAGTGCAGCTGATACCCCTGCAGGCAGGCGATTTACAAATACCACCCGCAACTGTAAATAACGATGTGGGCTTTTCTACACCCGAAGATCCATACATGCAAAAAAGTTATTCGGCAGATGTAAGCAGTGAAAATTATACGGTTGGGGTAAGTGCCTTACCAACGGCAACAACCTGACGATTTTAGCGGCATAACCGGTACATTTACAATAGAAGCCAAAAGCCGATAGCAAAGTACCATTGCCTGCCGGCGAAAACAACCGGTTGCAGATAACCATTGCCGGCACAGGAAATATTGAAGCCGTTACACGAACCAACAATTGAACTGGCCAACCAACACAGAGCATTTTGATGCGATAGACAGCCAGCATATTAACCGTCTTAACTTTCCCGAAAGTGGCGACAAAACTTTTATTTTTCCGTTTGTAAGCATGAAAAAAGGAAGCGTGTTATTCCAAAAATAAGCTTTACCTATTTCAATACCGATAATAAACAATTTGAAACCATTATCCACCAAAGAAATACCCATTCGTAACTGCCGCCTTGCAAAAATCGGCCGGGTTGTTGTTGCCAGCCAGCCGATAACTTTCAAACAAATATTATTTATGGTTGATTCCGGCAATTGCTGCGATCGTGATTGTTTTTTGGTTGCTGGTAAACGAAGAATGAAACGGCAAAAAACAGCCGCAGCATAGCCGCTACAACCCGCAGTAAAACAAAGCCTGTTACGGAACCGGAACCGAAAGAAGAAAACATTCCTGCGAAACCAGATTATAAAATGGCTGACAAACGTGCTGAGTAAAGCAGAAGACAACAAAACGTTTTTTACCATGTGAAAACATCTTGCTAAGTGTCCCTGCAAACCAGCTTATCGCCAAACCAAAGATGAAACGATGCTTATTAAACTGCTCCGAACAAAAGGATGCAGAGCTGGCTGCGGAAGCAGCGGAGATAATCTCTGATTGTAACGAAGACATTTATACGCCGGTTGAAAATGAAGCAGCACAAAACCAAACTGGTTGATCGGTTAGGCCGGTTAATGATGAACGGATGGAAACCAATCAATCGGTATATTTATAGCCCATTCCTCTACCGAATGAAAATGAACCGGATTGCGGCTATCAGGTTCAAAATATTTACGAAAATTAAGAATAAAATTATCGATCGTGCGCGTGGTTGGATACACATTGTATCCCCATACTACCTGTAAAATTTTTTCGCGCGTTACTACTTCACTTTTGTTTTCGATCAGCAGTTTTAATAGCATGCTTTCTTTTTGCTCAACTCTACTTTTTGCCCGTTCCAGGTAATGGCTTCCTGTGCTTTAAAATCAATTTTATTATTATCAAACTCGTAAATATCTCCAATCAGTTCTTTCGTTTGCAGCTTTTTGTTTTTTTGGATTAAGCTTGTTTACCCGTAATATTAATTCTTCGAGGTTAAAAGGTTTAACCATGTAATCATCAGCGCCTTTTTTTAAACCCAATACCCGGTCGGCACCGGTATTTTTTGCACTCAAAATAAAACAGGCACATCAAATGTTGCACACGGATGTTTTCGGTAACCGAAATTCCATCTATTTCGGGCAGCATAATATCCATAATCACGAAATCGAAATATTCGTTCTGGATGGCTTTCAGTGCCTGTGTTCCTGTAAAGGCCGAAGTGATGCCATAGCCTTCCATTTCAAGGTTAAGCTTCAGGGCTTCATGCAGGTTTTCTTCATCTTCTACCAATAAAATATTGCCTTTGGTATCTTTATTCATAGTTCCGTTTTAATAGGCGGTTATTACAAGCCGCACCGTAAAAATACTGCCCTTTGGTGTATTGTTGGTTACTGTGATGGTACCGCCAAATTCATGTACAATCTGTTTGGAAAATATAAACCCAAACCGGTTCCTTTTGTTGTTCGCGTGTGGCTTCACTGCCACACGGTAAAACTTATCAAACACTTTCTTTTTTTCTCGTTGGGGATGCCAATGCCTTCGTCCGATACCGATAAGAAGAGTTGGCGGTTTTTTCCATCCAGCTATTAGTCATGCGGCTTTCTTTGCCGGAATATTTCACTGCATTATCCAGCAGATTGCTGATAAGCATCTGCACTAGCAAATGTTCGCCCTGAACGTCGATGCCGGGAGCAATGTCGGCATCGATAGCTGCGTTGCGGGAACCGCGACCTGCATATTCGTTTACCGCATCTTCTGCCAGTTGGCTAATGTTAAGCCATTGCGTGCTAAGGCGGTATGCCCGCATTCAAGTTGTGCAGCCATTAAGATGTTGTTGGTTAACAGATTTAGGCGGTTTTTTTCCTGCAAGGTATTTCCAATGAGCCTTTGTTGCTGCGCTTCTTCCAGGCGTCGCTTTTGCAGCGTTTCCAGGTTGAGCCGCGTAATGGCGATGGGCGTTTTAAACTCGTGGGTAACCGCCATCATAAAGTTTTGCTGCTGTTGAGATAGCAACAATTGTTTGCGCGTAGCGCGATACACAAACACCGCCCCGACTAAAATGAGCAATAAAAACGTGCTTCCTTCGCCGATGTATTGCGAGGTTTTTCTTCGCCTTGCATCTTCGATTTGTGCCAGCGTAGCGTGAAATCGGGCTCATCTTTTTTCAATTGCTCAACGCGGTATTCATACATCTGCCCGTTTTGCCTTTGCAGTTCAAGGTACCAGAATACAAGCGCCACCAAGAATGTAAATCAACAAAAACCAATAGCCAATGGTGATAACGGCAAGTTTGTGTTTGGCTATGTATTTCCTTGTTGTCAAACCGTTGTTTTAACTGGTAAAGTTGTTGATTTTTACTGCAATTGCACTTACTAATTCTTACCCAATGAAACACGGCTTCTGATGACTCAGATTTCGCCGTTTCGTTTTGCGAAATGCGATGAGCCAGGAAGTTACTTTGCTATACGTTTTGATGCCGGCGGGCTGGTTGTTGGCTTTTAGAAATTTGCCATACAACACGGTAACAATTGGCTCCAGCGGGTTTTTGTATGCCTGCAGGTAACGGCGGTAGGCTTGAATGTCGGTTTTCACCAGGGTATCCAGGTTGCGGTAGTTGGCTTTGGCAGCGAGGCTGTCGTGCAGAAAGAGTTCGCCGTTGGCATAATTGAACAGGTCGAAATACACCGAGTAGCGAAATTGCGGATTGTGCGACGATTTGGCGGCCAGGTAACCGGCAAAGTTGGCTTCGTCTTCCGATGCATAGCCCAGCTGATGCGCCATCTCGTGGCAGGCAATGTAAGGAATGAGAAAGGGCGGCACATTCGTATTGACCTGTGCTTCTGCGGTAAACGGATTGTAATACCCTGAAAAACCAAGATAGTTGCCAAGGATGTTATAGAGAGAGGGTTTGATGCTAGAGAAGCGGTAGTGTAAAAACGGGTATTGCAGCTTTGCACTGTCGTAGGCTTTGACCGCTGCCGAAAAATTGTTTTGAGAGGACAGGTATGAGACTTCGTTCGGCAATTGTTTCCGGCAGGCATTTACCTTCTCTAGCAATACGCCGGCTAGGGAATGCAACTCTTTTTCGTTGCCATCCTGCAGGTTGAGCTGCAATTGATAGGCAATGCCTTCACGATCATAATTCAACCCCCACAAGACGTTGAAAATGAGATAGACCAACAGTGCAAAATTTACCAACCTGCGGAGGCCAGACCATAGCTTTTGATTGGTAAATTGTTTGCGGACAAGGAGACGGATCAAATGGACGATGAGCCACAACAGCCAGACAACAACCGCGGCATACAACAGATCGCCAAAACTGAACGGCAACCAACCCAGCAGCACGCGCAGGGTGCCGGTGATAACGGTGTACACACCGGTTGCATAATAATGCTCAACGAGTTCACTGTTACCGGCAATCAGCTTGATGCAGAGTGCTATTATAAACAAACCGCCGGTGATACGCCATTTTCTACCAGACTGCACATTCATACCCTGCAAACATACTATGTACATTTATCACGGCTGCACTTTTTGAGGTACCGCGTCGTTCCCTTTCCAAAAAGTTAACGCTTATTTTGATTTCGCTAATTCTGCTGCCGCTTCTTCTGTACAGTCTTCCTGTTTTTCCATCGGTTTATCGGTATCGCATTCTTTGACTTCTTTTTCTTTCTGCTGCTGCAGCGATCCCTGGTTTTCTACTTCTACCTGTTCAATATACACAGCATAATCGTTGGGATAAATGTGCCGGCCAATGGCTTGCGCGTAGTTTTTGGTAAAGGCAGCGCCAAAATACAGGATGATGGAGGAATAATACACCCACAACAGGATGATGATGATGGAACCGGCTGCGCCAAAAGCACTGCCGGGGTTGCTTTTGTTGAGATACAGGCTGATGGCAAACTTACCAATCATAAAGAGAATGGCGGTGGTAACAGCCCCTACCCGCACATCTTTCCACTTGATTTCTGCATCGGGCAAAAACTTGAAGATGATGGCAAACAACAGGCTGATGGCCAACAGCGTAATGATTACATTCACGATGTACCCGATGTATAACGTGTCATTGGGCAAAAACCGTTGCAGCCTTTGCGAAAGTGCATCTACGAGGTAGTTGATCAGCAACGATACCAAGGCAATAAAGCCGAGGCTGATGATGAGTGAAAAGCTCACCAGTCGTATTTTCAGCATTTTCAAAATGCCGCTTTTCTTTGGTTTTACCCGCAGGTTCCAGATCAGGTTGATGGAGGTCTGAATCTCGGCAAACACCCCGGTGGCCGAAAACAGCAATGCGATAACACCAACAATAGAGGCAAAAGTAAAGCTCGGTGATACAGAAGCATGTCCGATGACCTGCTGTATCTGCGCTGCCGCGTCGCTGCCCACAAACGATTTGATCTGTCCGTAAATCTTTCCCTGTGCGGCCTCTTTTCCATAAAAAAAGCTGATGAGACTGATGAGCACAATGAGCATGGGTGCCAGTGCAAATACAGTGTAATAAGCTAGGGCAGCGCTCAGCTTTGTGATGTTGTAAGTACCAATATCGCTGCCTGATTTTTTAAACGAAGACCAGATGTTTTTTACTTTCAGTTTCATATCACGTCAATTTTTCATTGTCCCTGTGCCGGTTAGCATCGCGGATATTTTTTTTCTCAAAATTCTGTTGCAACGCATCGGTCAGGTTTATGCCGGTTTGGTTAGCCAGGCAAAGGAGCACCCACAATACGTCTGCCATTTCATCTGACAGGGAATGCTGCCGGTCGCTTTCTTTGAAACTTTGCTCGCCATACGTCCTGACCATCAGCCGGCTCAATTCACCCACTTCTTCCATTAATATGCCAAGGTTGGTCAGTTCGCTGAAATACCGCACTCCCACTGTGTTTATCCAGCCATCTACCTGTTCCTGTGCTTCCTGAATGGTCATAACGTTATATTATGGATATTAAAAATCTATTTTTTTATTTGCCACCAAAAGCAGCGAGGTTGGTACTGAAAATTTTAACCGCGATGGCAATGAGTATAACGCCAAAAAACTTCCGGACGGCGATCAATCCCGCTTTGCCCAGCAACCGCTCAATGTGGTTGAGCGACAGCAAAACAAAATACACGATCACGAGGTTGATGAAGATGCCAATTAGAATAGACAGGTCGAGGTAATTGGCTTTCAGCGACATAATGGTGGTGAGTGTGCCGCTGCCGGCGATGGTAGGAAAAGCAACCGGCACAAATACGCTGGCGCCTCCGCTGGTATCGCCCTTGAATATTTCGTGCCCCAAAACCATTTCAAGTCCCAACAGAAAAATGACCACCGATCCGCCTACGGCAAATGAATAAATGTCGAGTCCGAGAATGTTCAGAAACTGCCGCCCGAGAAACAGGAACAAAATCATCAGCGCACCCGAAATGGCCGTTGCCTGTAAAGCACTGATGTCGCCGGAGCGTTCTTTCAGCGTAATCAACAGCGGAATGGAACCCACAATGTCTATGACGGCAAACAGCGTAAAAGTGATGGTGATCAATTCATCTATCCGATAACTCCATTGCGCTATTTTTTATGCAAAGGTATTGTTTGAACAAGAGTAGCCGGCAGCAGTTTGCCCCAGGCTACTCTTTTCCCGTATCCTGTTGTTACAAGTCAATGGAAATGCCGGAATTGATGATCAGCGGAATGGACTGAAACCCATACACATCATAAAACTTCCGGTTGAACAGGTTTTGCACATCTGCAAACAGTTTCACGCTTTTATTGAACCGGTAGGCTGCATAGGCACTCATCAGCCAGTAACGGCCGAGTTTGATATCAGCAGCACCATAGCCGCCGGCATCATACCGCGAGCTTACAAATTTGGCACTTATACTCACCGACAAATGACTGCCCTGTTCATAGCTCAACGTTGCGTTCAACGTATGTTTCGGACGCCGCAACAGGTAGTGGTACGTGGTGTCTTTGGCAAAGGAAGTTCGTTCCTGCGTGGTTTCGCCGGCAGCGAGATAGGTGTCGTTCAGCCGGATGGTCAATCCTGTTACCGGTACAATCGTCAGTTCTGTTTCTATGCCCCTTACAATCTGTTTTACATTGTTGAAATAAACAAACTGCATGGTTGTCAAAGTCGAGCCCCGACCGGATGTTGCGGTAAAAATAAACGAGCCGCGCAGTAACCGTTTTCGGTTGCCATTGCACTCCGGCTTCATAGTTCACCGATGTTTCTGGTTGTAAGTCAGCATTCCCATACGGCGAATACAACTGGTAGAGCGTGGGCGCTTTGTAGCCGGTTGCCACGCTTCCAAACAAGCGCACTTGCTCCGTGACCGCCAACGATGGATTGAACGTATAAGTAACATTGCTGCCATATTGTGAATGAACATTTAGCCGGCCGCCAAGTTCTGCATGAAACCGGTCCTGCTTGCTTTTGTACAGCAAAGACGCATACAACGATGCCTGTGATACCGAAGTATCGGGAAACGAGGTGGTAAAGGCGTAATAATCGGGTGCAAAAAACGAGGTTGAATAACCAAGACTGTGCATGCTGCCCATGCGGTAATCGCCGCCCTGCAGCAACGTAAAGCCGTTGCCCAACGTCTCCGAAGCGTACAACTCTGCAAAATGGGTTTTGGAATAATAATCGGTTCGGTCAAAGACAACATACGTCGGAACATCGAAGCTATCGTTTAAATAGTAACGGTTCAGTTCGTTGTATTGATAATTGCCCCGCAGGGTCAGCGCATTGTGCTGATAAGAGAATCCCGCACCCGTCAGCAAACTGCTGTTGCGGATGGTAAAGTCTTTGTCGTCGGTAAAAGCACCCGCGTCCACTTCGGTTTTGTAACGGCTGTGTTGTACAAATGTTGTCAGCGTAAGCTGCTTCGTTGCCTGCCAGCCGATGTTTCCGCTCCACACATTGTTGCGGTAACCATCTTTGTCGAAGTGTTGGTTCCCGGTATCGGCTGCCGACGAAAAACCATCGCTGTACAAGGTGGCGTAGCGTGCCGCATAGGACAATTTTCCTTTTTTGCCCCACAACTGCGCATTGCCTTTCCAGGTATTGTAATTGCCTGCCGATAAGGTGGCACTTGCCTTCAGCGGTTTGTCCACATTCGATTTTCGGGTAATGAGATTGATGACGCCCGCCACGGCATCGCTGCCGTAGAGCGTGGACTGTGCGCCTTTGCAGATCTCGATGCGTTCGATATTTTGCAGGGCAAACAAGTTCAGGTCAAATTCGTTGCCGATCATCGACGGGTCGTTTACCGGTATGCCGTCGAGCAATATCAGGGTGCGGCCCGAAGCCGCGCCGCGAACATACACCGATTGTACGCTGCCAAGGTTGTTGAGCGCGCCGCCAACCACTACGCCGGCTTGTTCATTCAACAGTTGCGGCAGCGTTTTGCCTGCACTTCCGGCAATGGTTTCCTGGTCAATCACCGCAATGACTTTGCCGGTGGTATTTTGTTTTTGGGGAAATTTATTGGCAGTAACCACGACTTCATCCAACTGGCGGAATGAAGAATCCTGCGCAGACAGCAGGCAGGGATAAAGACATACAAGGGTACAGAAGAACGTAAGATGACGGCTCATTTTTCAGTTGATTGAAGATAAACGTGTTTGAAAAAATGAGCTTACCGGCAAGGGCACAGACATGCACAGCCATCCTCTGCAGCAGACGGCATTGATACATCCCCGGCCTTTCTCCCGAAAGCTCAGCGAAATATGTTCACCTGGCAGGTCTTCTGGCTCACAGCCCCGTTTGCCGTCTTCCCACACCGCGGGTAGCGGCGCAGTGACATCTTTGACAAATGGTTTTTTTTAAAAAAAATGCTGCATACAGCTACGGGGATAGCGCCGGACTTTCACGCGGCTTCCCTTTTCATCAGGCTGGCAATCACTCACCAACCTGAACCAAATGAAGCGCAAAAGTGCAGGTTCGTTTTTATTGGATCCAAATAAAAATTTTGAAGACCCGTTTTTACTAAATAATTTAGCATAGTATTGCTAAACCGGCAACCGGTTTTCATCAACCAACTGAATTCATTGTTATGGAATCTTCATCTAAAACAGCGCGCCACCTTTCGGTAGCCAAAACATTATCAGGCTACAGCACCGCCGAATATGCCTTGATGCTGTCTCCGCACGAAGAATTGTACAACCGGATAATGGCTGTGAAATCAGACTTTGCCGGCCGGTATCATTGCCCTACAGCTACGGTGCTGAAACCCCAACTTACCCTGCTTACTTTTCTGCAATTGGAAATGGCGGAAGAACGCATTGTGCAGCGGTTGGAGTCTATCGGCGCGGCACAGCCACCGCTAAAGATCGAGCTGAAAGATTTTGGCAGTCATCCTTCGCACACCATCTACATCAATGTAACGACGAAGGTGCCGGTACTGCAACTGGTGAAAGCTATTAAAGAAGCACAATCGCTGCTGCGCTACGACCCCAATTTTAAACCGCATTTCATCGCAGAGCCACAGATTACCATTGCCCGTAAACTGGTGCCGTGGCAATACGATAAAGCCTGGATTGAATACAGCCACACGCCATTTACCGGTCGTTTCATTGCCCAAAAAATGACTTTGCTGAAACGAAAGGTGGGCAACAGAACCTACCAGCATGTAAAAGATTTTTCTTTTCAAAACCTGCCCCAAACCAACCTGCAGGGAAGCCTTTTTTCCTAACGGGCAGGCAGTTTTCGATTTCATTTTTTTTACCAAACCAACCAACATGAACAACGATGAAGACAGTTATAAAAAAGGACGCGGTGCTCAGTTCAATACAAAGAACAAATTCATCATTAACGAGCGGGTGCAGGAACATGTAGAAGGCATTGACGACTGGATAGAATCGACCGTTCACACACAGTTTATCGAGGTGGAAGCCAAAAGCATTGTGAACAAAGTAGAAAGTCCCGACGTAGGCATGATGTTCAGCATGAATCCTTACCAGGGTTGCGAACACGGTTGCATCTATTGTTACGCGCGCAATTCGTTTGAATACTGGGGATACAGCGCCGGGCTCGATTTTGAATCGAAGATCATTGTGAAAAAAAATGCGCCGGAGTTGCTGCGCAAATGTTTGATGCATCCCAAATGGAAGGATTGCCCATCAGCCTGTCGGGCAATACCGATTGCTATCAACCAGCTGAAAAGCGGTTCCGCATCACGCGCCAGCTACTTGAAGTGTGCCTCGCCTTTCATCAACCGGTGGGCATCATCACCAAAAACGCCGGCATATTAAGAGACAAAGACCTGTTGGTGAAACTTGCTGCCAAAAATCTGGTGAGTGTATTGGTATCCATCACTTCGTTTGATGATGAACTGCGCCGCGTGATGGAGCCGCGCACCACCACCGGCAAACAACGGCTGCGCGTAATACAGGAACTGAGCCGCGAAGGCGTGCGCATGGGCGTGATGCTGGGTCCCATGATTCCCGGTCTCAACGACCACGAGATGCAACGCATCATGCAGGCGGCAAGTGAGAGCGGGGCTGTCTTTTCCGCCTATACCTTTATCCGGCTCAACGGCGCCATCAAGCTGCTGTTTCATGACTGGTTGTACAAAAACTTTCCCGGCAGGGCCGACAAAGTTTGGCACCTGATTGAAAACGGGCATGGCGGCAAAGTGAACGACAGCCGATGGGGTGTGCGGATGCGCGGTGAAGGACCCATCAGCGAGCTGGTGCGGCAACAGTTTCACAAATACAACAAGCTGTATGGGTTCAATGCAGAGCGCTGGGATCTGGATCACACTTTGTTTCGCCGGCCTGGCGAACAGGGATCTTTGTTTTAAGCATCAATTCCTCTTTTAACACTTATTCCCGGGCTTCTTACATTTATTCAGTATTTTGCCCGTTCAAAACCAGGCATTGCAATATGAAATCAAAGCACATTTTACCAATCGCGCTATCACTCAATCTTTTCTGTATGGCTTGTAACAACGGCACCAACGATGCCGGCACCACCACCGACAGCTCCACAACTTCTCAAACCGGCATTACATCAGCCGACTGGGGCACGTTTGACGACAAACCGGTTCACCTGTTTACCCTCACCAACAACAATGGTGTGCAGGTAAAAATATCAGACTACGGCGCTACTGTTACCTCGTTTATTACCCCCGACAAAAACGGAAACAAGAGCAGCATTGTGTTGGGTCTTGACAGCCTTTCCGGGTATACGGCAGGTGTTCCTTATTTTGGTGCTACCGTTGGCCGCTATGGCAACCGCATTGCCAAAGGAAAATTTACTGTTGACGGCAAAGAATATTCGCTCGCTACCAACGATGGGCAAAACCATCTGCATGGTGGCAAAAAAGGTTTCGACAAAGTGGTATGGACCGTATCGGATACATCGGGCAGCCAACCCACATTATCCCTTACTTATGTAAGCAAAGACGGTGATGAAGGCTACCCCGGCAACCTGACTTCAAAGGTTACCTTTACCCTCACCGACGACGACCGCCTGCAGATCCTCTATACGGCTACCACCGACAAATCTACCCCCATCAACCTCACCAACCACAGCTATTTCAATCTTACCGGCGATGTAAGCAACACCATCCTGAATCACCAGGTGTTGATAGATGCCGACCGTTATACTCCGGTAGATGCTACGCTGATCCCTACGGGCAAGATAGTACCGGTAAAAGGCACTCCATTCGATTTTACGACGCCGCACAAAATCGGCGAACGTATAGACCAGGTACAAGGTGGCTACGACCACAACTGGGTTCTGAACAAAACAGATTCTTCACTTACCAAAGCCGCCGAAGTTACCGACAGCATCAGCGGACGCAAGCTCGAAGTTTTTACCATGGAACCGGGACTCCAGTTTTACACCGGCAACTTCCTCGATGGCAGCATCAAAACAGCTGGTGGCAAACCCATCAACAAACACGCTGCCTTCTGCATGGAAACACAACATTTTCCCAACTCACCCAACACGCCGGCGTTTCCTACCACCGTGCTGAAACCGGGTGATACGTATCGCACCATGACCGAATACAAAGTATCGGTGGTGAAATAAATAAGCTACAAACCAACTAAACAGGAACGGGTAAGATCATTTTTCTTACCCGTTTGTATTTTAAACGAGCCCCTGATGTTTCGCTGATGGTGCTTCTTTTCTACAGGAAGCAAAACATCTTGAGGAATCACGCTTCGGCAAATGATTTAACCAATGATCTGCAACCCCCCGTTATCCAAATTTCCACCCTGTCTTTCTTCATGGCAGGTGTTGATTCCCTAACTTTATTACCCCAACCAACTGCAATGAAATCAACCAACGCACCTGCCAACATTGACGACTACATCAGCCAATTTCCCGGCGATGTTCAGCAGATGCTGATGCAGATGCGAACCACCATTCAACTGGCTGCGCCACAGGCTACAGAAGCCATTAGCTATGGCATACCAACCTTCCGGCTCAATGGCAACCTCGTACATTTTGCAGCTTACCAGCACCACATCGGGTTTTATCCCGGACCGGCTGCAATAGAGGCATTTCTGGACGAACTGACACATTACAAATGTGCAAAAGGCACCGTGCAGTTTCCTCTACACCAACCGTTGCCCTTGTCGCTCATCCGGGACATGGTAAGCTTTCGGGCGATGCAAAACTTATCCGTCAAAAAATAAAACCGTAGCTACCACCATCAAACCATCAGCAAAGCGGCACAATAGCATTCCCCAAAAACAAACTGCCGATTCTCTATACTAACCAATTTGCTATACTTGGTTTCAAAGCATCCAATGATTCCGCGGTCGCACCGAACACTCTCTGCCCGCAGGCTACTTCTGCCGATTAATCCCTACTTTTAAGCGCAAGCAAACCTTACTTATGAAATCAGCTTTTTTCACCATTGTCTCCCTTTTTTTATTTACGGCCAGGCAAATGGCACAGTCCTCCATCAGCGGCTTTAGCGAAGCCGCAGCCAAGAAACAGTTTTCAATCGAACAACAGTTTGACCAGCACCTCGATGCCGCGCATATCGGCAGTACAATAAAATTGTTAGCGTCGAAGCCGCACCATCTCGGCTCGCCGGGCGGCAAAGCGGTGGCAGATACCATTCTTGCCCGTTTCAAAAGTTATGGCTGGGATGCGCACATCGAAACCTACCAGGTGATTTTTCCCACGCCCAAAACAAGAGTGTTGGAAATGACATCGCCCACTACCTACAAAGCTTTACTGAAAGAACCGGTGCTGGCAGAAGACGCTACGAGCAACCAGGAAGGGCAACTGCCTACTTACAACGCCTGGAGCGCCGATGGCGACGTAACCGGCGAACTGGTGTTTGTCAATTATGGTTTGCCCGACGACTACGACCTGCTCGACCGCATGGGCGTAAGTGTAAAAGGAAAAATTGTGATTGCCAAATACGGGCATAGCTGGCGCGGCATCAAACCGAAAGTTGCGCAGGAGCATGGTGCCATTGGCTGCATTATGTACAGCGACCCGGCAGATGACGGCTATAGCGCAGGTGATGTGTATCCGAAAGGCGCTTATAAGAATGAATATGGTGTGCAGCGTGGCAGCATCATGGATATGCCGGTGTATCCCGGCGATCCGCTGACGCCAGGTGTGGCAGCTACCAAAAACGCAAAACGGCTGGCTTCTTACAAAGAGTCGCCCACCATTATGAAAATACCGGTGCTGCCCATTAGCTACCACGACGCGACACCGTTGCTGCAATCGCTGAGAGGTGCAGTGGCGCCACGCGCGTGGGCGGGTGGTTTGCCTTTTACGTATCACATTGGCGACGGAAAAACAAAAGTGCACCTGAAGCTCGCGTTTAGCTGGGATATGGTGCCTTGCAATGATGTGATTGCCACCATCAAAGGCGCTATTTATCCCGATGAATGGATTGTGCGTGGCAACCATCACGACGCATGGGTAAATGGTGCCGGCGACCCCATCAGCGGCATGTCAGTGGTGCTGGAAGAAGCGAAAGCCATTGGGGAACTGATGAAAACAGGCTGGCAGCCCAAACGCACACTGGTATATTGCGCGTGGGATGGCGAAGAACCTTCGCTGATGGGCTCTACCGAATGGGTGGAAGATCATGCCGATGAACTGCAGCAAAAAACGGTGGTCTATATCAACAGTGATGGCAACGGCAGGGGATTTTTAGGCGCCGGCGGCTCGCAGGCTTTGCGCGGCATGGTGAATGAAGTGGCGAAAGAAGTAACCGACCCGCAAACCGGCGTGAGCGTAAAAGAGCGGCTGCTGGCAAAAGAAGCGGCCGATGCTTCTTCGGTAAAAGCAAAACAGGACGCGATGGGCAAACAAACATTCGACCTGGAACCGCTGGGTTCCGGCTCCGACTTTTCGCCCTTTTTGCAGCACATTGGCGTTGCGTCTCTCAACCTTGGTTTTGGAGGTGAAGATGGCGGTGGCGAGTACCATTCCATTTATGATTCTTACGATGATTACCGCCGTTTTAAAGATCCGTCGTTTCAATATGGCGTGGCGTTGGCCAAAACGGCAGGTCACTTATCGCTCCGCATGGCGGAAGCTGAAAAACTGCCTTTTGACTATACGTTTTTGTACAAAGACATCAGCGAATTTACCAAACAGGTGATGACGCTCGCCGATGACCTGCGGGAGAAAACAAGAATGGAGAACAGGCTCATTGAATCCGGCGTGTACCGGATCACGACCGATACGGCAGACCACCTGAACATTCCTGACGCTAAAGGAGCGGTGCCTTACTTCAATTTTGCGCCGCTGCAAACGGCAGTGGACAGCCTGCAAAAAAGTACCGACAGCCTGCAGGCAAGATTGCAGAGAGCCGGCGTATCGGGCGTGGACGACAAGACCAACAAAGCTTTGTATATGGCTGAGCAACGATTGTTGCTGCCCGACGGGCTGCCCCGCAGAACCTGGTATAAACACGCGATTTACGCACCCGGATTTTATACCGGTTATGGGGTAAAAACACTGCCCGGCATCCGCGAAGCGATCGAACAAAGAAACTGGGCGGAAGCGCAGTCAGGCATCAAAGCCGCGGCTGATGTCATTACTGAATTCAGCAGGTATTTGGGTACAATACAATAGGAAAAGATGAATTTGGCCCCTTTCCGTATACGAAAAGGGGCTTTTATTAAGCCTGATATGAAAACTAAACCAAAAGTCAGACAAGCAGAATTTACAAAATGGTTTGGACCTTTACTCGATGCGTTGAGAGATTTAGGAGGATCCGGACGACCAAAAGAAGCTACAGAAAGAGTTGCAAAGAATTTGCATATCCCAGACATAATATTAGAAGAATTAATGAAATCGGGCACTCCTCGTTTTGCAAACCAGGTAGCATGGGCTCGACAATATCTGGTGTGGGAAGGTCTATTAGAAGATAATACACGTGGTATATGGACATTAACTAATAAGGGAAGAACAACTACACTTACAAATGAAGAAAGCCGTGAGATTTTTCTTAAATGGGTCGATATTCATCAAAAGGCACGAAAGGATAAATCTAAAGCAGAAATTATTATAGAACAAGAAGAGGAAGAACCTGAAAATATCGAACACACATTTATTCCAAGCTTAATCGAAGTTTTGCAAAACGTTACACCCAAAGGGTTTGAAAATATATGCAAAAGGCTATTAAGAGAACATGGATTTGATAATGTTGAAGTAACAGGGGGATCACATGACGGAGGAATAGATGGCTATGGCACACTGGAATTAAATCCATTTGTCACCATTAAAGTTCTCTTTCAATGCAAACGTTATAAAGGAACAGTTTCAAGAGCACAGGTTGGCGACTTTAGAAACGCAATGTTTGGCAGAGCAGAAAAAGGTATCATCCTAACAACCGGAACATTTTCAGAAGATGCAAAACGGGAAGCTTCAAGAGATGGCGCACCTCCCGTTGAATTGATTGATGGGCAAAAGCTTGTGCACCTTTTTGAGGTCAAACAATTGGGCGTAAAACCTAAAACAGTTTATGATGTTGACTTAGCATTTTTTGAACCTTTCATGGATAAAAAACCTCAAAATGCTTTGAATTAGTGCTTTTAATAAACCCTTAAAGCAAATTCGAATTTGAATAAACCAGTTTTAGTTTTAAAAGATAATTGGACTTATGATTAACTAAAAAGCATAACTGTCTATAAATATTAAATCATAACAGTTCCCCTCACAAATTCCTTTTCTAACTCCTACAATCCTCGTCTATCTTTGCCCTTCATGTATTTCAACTGGAACGATACCATCAACCTCATTGGCAAACTAACTCCGCGCCGCTTCTGGAACGCTGCGAAAGTGGTGACAAGCTACCAATATACAAGGCTCACCAAAAAACCGGTGCAATGGGGCTACCCGATTTCGGTTTCGTTTGAGCCCACCACTTCGTGCAATCTGCGCTGCCCCGAATGTCCGAGCGGGCTGCGCGCCTTTACCCGCCATACGGGCATGCTAAAAAAGGATTTTTTCCGCCAAACCATTGATGACATTTACAAAGACCTCCTGTACCTGATTTTTTATTTCCAGGGCGAGCCGTATCTGAATCCCGACTTTCTGGAAATGGTGAAATATGCGCACGACAAAGGCATTTATACCGCCACTTCTACTAACGCACATTACCTGAACTGATGAGAAAGCCAAACGCACGGTGGAAAGCGGGCTGGACCGCCTCATCATTTCAATAGACGGCACCACGCAGGATGTGTATAAGCAATACCGCGTAGGCGGCAACCTGGATAAGGTATCTGGAAGGCGCGCGCAATATTGTGAAGTGGAAAAAAGAACTGAACAGCAAAACGCCGTTCGTGTTTTTCCAGTTTCTGGTGGTGAAACCCAACGAGCACCAGATTGAAGATATTAAGCAACTGGCTAAAGAAGTGGGCGTAGACCAGGTGCGTTTTAAAACGGCGCAGGTGTACGATTATGAAAACGACCCGCACCAGCTCATTCCGACAATTGACAAATACAGCCGTTACCGCAAGGGAAAAGATGGCAAAATGAAAAGCAAAAGCGGACTTGGCAACCACTGCTGGAAACTGTGGCACGCCAACGTGATTACGTGGGACGGACTGGTGGTGCCCTGCTGTTTTGATAAAGACGCGATGCACCGCCTTGGCAACCTGAAAAACCAATCGTTTAAAGAAGTGTGGAACAATGACAATTACAAACAGTTTCGCCGCGAAATGATGGAAAGCCGTAAAAACATTGACATTTGCGCCAACTGCAGCGAAGGGCTTACCGTGTGGGAAGATTAACTCCCTGAAAAGCCACCCGTAACCGGTAATAAAAATTGTTTTTTCAATGTAACTGCTGACCAAACAGTACAAAGCCTGGCAATTAATAATGCCAGGCTTTGTACTGTTTGCTACCCTGCAGAGTTGAGAAAGAGGAAGCAACTGCTTTTGCCTATTTCTTTTTTCCTTTTACATTCAAAAACCGGTACTCGATGCTGATGCCTGCGACGTTGCCGTTTGCATCGCGTGCAAAGGTAGCTGTCGTTGCATCGTTGGTAAAGAAATCGGGCGTGTCGGTGGCACGCAGGGTACCGCCCATATTCTCCGCCTCCACCACCAGTTTTCCGTCATTCACCGTTACCACAATCACCGGGAACGAAGCACCAACGGTTTCGTACTTGCCGGCATATTGCGCAAGGTTGGCAGCTCCGGTTTTTTCCTGCCAGTCGGAAGTAAACCGGTACGTTCCCGATCCCACATTGACGGCTACATAATCGCTATCGGTACTGGCCATTTGAATGTCTTTTAGCACCGACAATGGCTTACCGTTTTCCATTACCGCATTTGCCTCGCGGGCTGGGATAAAAATGGTTGCCGTTGTATTGGCAGGAATTTCTGCTTCCAGTGTCAGTTTGCCGTTGCCGGCTGTCCAGCCCGAACGCAAGACGCCGTAGTGCGTGTCGTAAGTAGCAGCCGCCTGGGTGAATCCACCGCCTGGATGCGGCCGGATGATGATTTTTTTATACCCCACACTATCCGGATCGGTATCAAGCCCCACCATCACGCGGTACATCCAGTCGCCGATGGCGCCGTAAGCATAGTGGTTGTACGAGTTCATGCCGGGTGTTTGAAAGCTGCCATCGGGTTTAATGCCATCCCAGCGCTCCCAGATGGTGGTGGCGCCGCGTCGTTACGGGGTACAGCCAGGATGGGTACGTATCCTGCAACAACAGCTTGTATGCCATATCGGTATGACCAAACCGGCTCAGCACATGCGTTAGGTAAGGCGTGCCCAAAAAACCTGTCGTCAGGTGGTTGCCGTATTGTTTGATGTTGCTCACCAGCCGGTCGGCAGCCTGCGTGCGCAACGATTCGGGCAGCATATCGAAGTTGAGCGCCAGCACATACGACGTTTGCGTGTTGGACATGGTAGCGCCGTTGAGCGTCACATATTCATTGACAAATGCTTTTTTGATGTTGGATAAAAGAGAAGCATATTGCGCTGCGTCTTCCGTTTTACCCAACACCTTCGCTGCATTGATGAGCAACTGCGTGGAATGGGCGTAAAAACACTGCGCGATGAGAAATTTATTGGTAATGGCAGAACTGCCGTCGGTATCATCGCCAAGACTGAAAAACAGCCAGTCGCCAAAGTGAGCGCCTTTGTTCCAGAGATGATCTGTGCTTTGCGAAGTCATGTAGTCTACCCAGGCTTTCATACCGGGGTATTGACTTGCCAGCGATTGTTTGTCGCCATAGGCCAGGTACATATTCCATGGAATAATGGTGGCCACATCTGCCCAGCCTGCAGAACCGCCGGCGGGACCCAGCACATTGGGAATCACGTGCGGCACGCTGCCATTGGGCAACTGGTCGGCGGCAACGTCTTTCATCCATTTGTCGAAAAAATTATTGACGTCGCGCAGGAAAGAAGCGGTGCGGGAAAAAGCCTGCGCGTCACCCGTCCAGCCGAGGCGCTCGTCGCGCTGCGGGCAATCGGTGGGCACATCGAGAAAATTGCCCCGCAATCCCCACTCGATGTTGTGCTGCAATTGGTTGATCATCGGGTTAGAGGAGGTAAACGTACCGGTGGGTTTCATATCCGAATACAAGGCTACGGCTGTGAAGTTGCCGGGCTGCAACGTACCGGGATAACCTTCCACTTTTACATACCGGAAGCCATGCCAGGTAAAATGCGGCTCAAAGGTTTCTTCCCCGTTTCCGTCGAGAATGTAGTTGTCCTCAGATTTTGCAAGGCGAAGATTGTCGGTGTAAAAATTACCGGCTTTGTCCAGCACTTCCGCATGCGAAATGGTTACCGTATCACCGGCTTTGCCTTTCACCTTGATTGTTACCCACCCCACTAAGTTTTGCCCGAAATCCAATACCTGTTCGCCTTTCGGCGTGGTAAAAATGCGCACTGGAGTAAAAGTTTCGTGCTTCGTAACAGGTTCGTTGTAGGTGGCAAGCAAAACATTCATCGGGTAATGGCTCACTTTTACGCCCGGCCAATCGTTGTCGTTGTAACCGGCGGTTGCCCAGTCTTTTTTCGCTTTTCGTGCGTCAATGGTTTCGCCGTGGTAAATTTCTGCATACCGGATATCGCCGGTAGATGACTTCCAGCTATCGTCGGTGACGATGCGCTGCGTAGTGCCGTCGGCATATATAATATCAAGCTGCATCAGCAGGGAAATGTCTTTTCCATAAATGTCTTTGTTACCACCCCAGGCAAGGTTGCCGCGATACCAGCCGCTGCCGAGCACCACGCCGATGGCATTGTTGCCGGGTGTCAACAGGTTTGTCACATCATACACCTGGTATTGCAAGCGTTTGTTGTAGCTGGTCCAGCCGGGCGTGAGGCAGGCATTGCCTACTTTTTTGCCGTTGATGTTTGCTTCGTACAAGCCGTGCGCCGTGATGTAGGCAGTGGCGCGGTGGATGGGTTTGCTGTTGCTGAACGATTTGCGGAACAGGGGCGACGCCCGCAGGGAATCTTCGGCAAAACCAGGTTCTATCCATTTTGCAGACCAGTCGGCGGTATCGAGCAGTGCCATTTGCCAATAGGCGGGCGGGCTCCAGGCAGAAGGTTTGTTCATCCCATCCCACACGCGTACCTGCCAGTAATAACGGTCGCCGGAATGCAGCGCATCGCCGCCATAAGGAACCCACAGCGACTGCGCGGAATTCACTTTGCCGGTTGTCCAGACCGCTTTGCCGGCAGCAAGCTTTGCAGCATCGGTACCAACGCGGATTTCGTAAGCGGATTGCAGTACATTTCGCTGCTTGGAAGATAATTGCCAGCTAAAACGCGGCCGGGAAACATCTATCCCGATGGGATTGTTCAGATTTTCAATTGTCAGGTTTTGTACTGTGACCTGTGCAAAACAAGCAAGGCAGATAACTTGTACGAAAAAAGCAAGTGTGAGATTTTTTTTCATTGCAAGATAAAATTGTCAAATGGTATGGTTACAAAATCGTTTGAGCAAAGCAGCCAATGAACGGGTAAAAAAGTTTTACCTTACACAAAATTCAGTTTGAAAGAAAAGCAGCCGCAACTGGTTGGCTTGCCAAATATCCAAATGGGTGACTAAACTATACAAATAATGACAAACCGGCGAGAATGGTTGCAGCTTGCGATTTGCTCAGCCGGTTCCCTACTCTTAAATTGGATAGCCAGTTTGTTCAACATCTTCATACAAACAACAGGAATACGGGTGTGACAGCTTCACCAAAACGCTAAAAACGGCACATCTTTATAATCCGTACCTAAACGGTCTTTTTTTACCCATGCTAGTATTATCCTTCCTACTATGCTTCTTTTGCAATAAATAATTGCAAAAACTGGGAATCGCTCATCATCTGCTCCCAATTTTTGCGTCTTTACAAATACCAATGGAAGTTTGTTGTCAATACCGGGGTCAAATACATCGCTACATGAAATGGTTGTCTTATCTTTTTGTTCTGCTTTCGTCTTGTTTGCTACACACGCATGTATGGGCACAGCCCAAATACGAATTTCGGGCGGTGTGGGTAGCGAGTGTGGAAAACATTGACTGGCCCAGCAAAAAAGGGTTGTCGGTGGCGGAACAGAAAAACGAATTTATCCGCCTGCTCGACATGCACAAAGGCAATGGGATGAACGCGGTGATCGTACAGATCCGCCCGGTGGCAGATGCGTTTTACCCTTCTACCCTGGAACCGTGGAGTGAATACCTGACCGGCAAACAGGGCATGCCGCCGGTGCCGTATTATGACCCGCTGCAGTTCATGATCGGCGAAACCCACAAGCGGGGAATGGAATTTCATGCGTGGCTCAACCCCTACCGCGCTGTGTTCAACGTGTATTCTTCCTCGGTTGCGCCCAACCACATTACAAAGCAGCATCCCGACTGGTTTATCACTTATAACAAACAAAAAATATTTGACCCCGGTAATCCTGCCGTCATTGATTTTGTATCCCGCATTGTAAAAGACATCGTGGAACGATATGACGTAGACGGCATTCACATGGACGATTATTTTTATCCTTACCCGGCTGCCGGCAAAGAATTTCCCGACTATACCAGTTTCCGGTTGTATGGAAAAGGCAGGACGAAGCAGGACTGGCGGCGCAGCAATTGCGACAGCATCATTCAACGCATCCACGAAACCATCCTGGCGGTAAAACCAATGATTAAATTTGGCATCAGCCCGTTTGGCGTGTGGCGCAACCAAAGCCAGGATGCAGATGGCAGCGTGACCAAAGCGGGCATTACCAACTACGACGATTTGTATGCCGACGTACTCGAATGGCTGAAAGAAGGCTGGATCGACTATGTGGCACCACAACTGTATTGGGAAATCGGGCACCGCCTGTGCGACTACCAAACGCTGATCAACTGGTGGGGCGCGCACAGCTATGGAAAACAGATCTTTATTGGTCATGCCTTGTACCGCGGCGGCACAAATACGGCCTGGCGCAACCCGAACGAATTGCCGGATGAAATCAAACTGACCAGGGAAACAGAGAATGTCAACGGCAGCATTTTCTTCAGCAGCAAGGATTTTCTCCGCAACCCGAACGGGTGGAACGACAGCCTGCGCAATCATTATTACAAAACACCGGCGCTCATTCCGCCCATGAGCTGGATAGATACGGTGGCTCCGGCAGCACCCGTGATTACACGTGCCAAAGACGACCAATCTGCCGTGGGCAACATCATCAAAATAGACGGGAAAATCTCAGACACGGCTTCAGGCGAAACGGTAAAGAGCTTTGTGCTGTATATTTCCAACGATACGGCGACATTGGGCAACACGCCGTTTTTTGTATCGGCGACAGACGCTGCTTCGTCGGGTCGTTTTTCGTTCAACATTTACAACCAGCAGATTCCAGCCGACTGGCCGGTTTGCTATGTTTCGGTATCGGCGGTGGATGTGGAAAACAACGAAAGCCAGCTGAGCAACCGGGTGGCGTATGAAAGAACACTGATAGGCTGGAAAGAAAAAAAGCTTTCCGACAATGAACAGCTGTTAAGCGAGGTAATTCCGTAAGACGCACAGGAATTCATCGCGGCTGATCATCCCCGCACCGAGGCTTTCAAGGTGCTGGGTATATACCTGGCAGTCGATCAGCACGACGCCTTCCGACTGCAGTTGCTGGACGTACCGGATGAATGCATATTTGCTGGCATTGCTTACGTCGCTGAACATGCTTTCACCAAAGAACAGGTTTCCCATCCGTATGCCGTACAAACCGCCGGCAAGCGTTCCTTCCTGCCATACTTCGGCGCTGTGGGCATAGCCAAGCTGGTGAAGCCGGGTATAGGCGTTGATGACTTCTTTGTTGATCCATGAACCATCCTGTCCTTTTCGTTTTTTCAACATGCAGCATTCAATGACTTGTTCAAACGCTGTATTGATGGTAAACTCAAATGCTTCCTGTTTGATCAGTTGTTTCATGCTTTTGCTCACCTTCAGCAGTCCGGGATACAAGACGAAGCGCGGGTCGGGCGACCACCACAACGGCACATTGCCATCGTACCAGGGAAAAATGCCTTGCCGGTAAGCCAGCAGCAACCGCTCTACAGAAAGGTCGCCACCAATGGCCAACAGTCCATCGTTCAAAGCATCGTCTACATCCGGGAACCAGACTTTGTTATCTAATACATGAAGGGGCATATGGACAAAAGTATTATTTGTCTGCCAAGGTTTCAATCGTAGCGCCAATTCCGCGTTCGGTGATGGCTGTGCACATGGGTTTCAGGGTATCGTAGTCGCCGTGTTTTACGGCATATTTGCCTTTGGTATGAATGAGCATGGCACACTGTTCTGCCTGCTCGGCAGTGTGATCGCATACTTCCATGAGGGTCTCGATGACCCATTCAAATGTATTGACTTCATCATTCCACACAACTAAGCTAAACGGGTTTTCTTCAGATACCAGGATATCTGTTTCGTCTTCCTGTTGTGGCTTATATCCGATATTGCTTGCATTCATAGGACAAAATTATCACATTCATCAGGATAAAAATTTGAAAAAGAAATTTGAAAAAAATTTGGAAAAAAAGATCTGGCGGCTATCTTTGCACTCCCAACCAAAAAAAGGGAGCATAGCTCAGCTGGTTTAGAGCATCTGCCTTACAAGCAGAGGGTCCGCGGTTCGAACCCGTGTGCTCCCACAAAGAAAGCCCCGAAGTCTCTTCGGGGCTTTCTTTTGCCTGATCTCCGCAGTTAGCCCGTTTATTATTTGCCTGAAAAATCAGCTTTCAGCGATACAGCACAACATGACGTTAGGAAAACAAAAACGCCCGCACAATTTCTCAAGCAGGCGTTGATTGTCATCTTTCCCATCTCAATACAAATCGGGCTTGTACCGATCGGTTTGCACGGTGGCTTGTAACTCGTGGAGTATGTTGTACAACCCAAAGTTGGTACGGTTTACATAAATAAAATGCTTCACACCACGCGCTTGTTTAAACTCCGGCATTTTAGCGATTTTATCGCCGTAGGCATAGAGACTGTCGAAAAATTCATCCCGGCTGAAATCAAAGCTTTGACTCGCATAGGGGCGGGCAAACAATCCGATCATTTCACGGTACCATTTGTAATAAAAAGCCTGCTGTTCGGGCGTATCGGAAGGAAGCACCATTTCGAGCTGACGGAAGGCTTCCAGCGTCTTCTCTTTATCTGCCAGCACGTTGGCTGAAATGAGCGAAAAGAACGGGTAATAAAAATCGTCGGGCAGGTTTTTGATACAGCCAAAATCAATCACTCCCAGCTTTTCACCGGGCGTAATCAGGAAATTGCCGGGATGCGGGTCGGCGTGCACTTTGCGCAGCTTGTGTTGCTGAAAATTATAAAAATCCCACAATGCCTGACCTATTTTGTTGCGCAATTCCTGTGTAGGGTTGGTTTGCAAAAATTCTTTCAGGTGCAGACCTTCAATCCAGTCCATCGTAATCACCCGGTGCCCCGACAGTTCGGGATAATAATGCGGAAACACCACGTTGTCCAACTCAACGCAAGCAGTGGAGATTTCGATAGACCGCTGTACTTCCAGTTCATAATCGGTTTCTTCGAGCAGGCGCTCTTCTACTTCTTTTACATACACCTGGAACTCGCGTTCGTCCATTCCAATCAGGCGAAAGGCAATGGGCTTCACCATTTTGATGTCGGAAGAAATGCTGTCGCCCACGCCGGGAAACTGGATTTTTACTGCCAGCGTTTTACCGTTCAGCGTAGCCTTGTGTACCTGACCGATAGAAGCGGCATGGGTAGATTGCAGGTTGAAGCTGTCAAAAATTTTATCGGGTGTTTTGCCAAAGTTGCGCGTAAACGTACGCACAATCAACGGGCCCGACAAAGGCGGCGCATTGTATTGCGACAGCGAAAATTTATCTATGTAAGCCCGCGGTAGCACGTTTTTGTCCATGCTGAGCATTTGTGCAATTTTGAGCGCACTGCCTTTCAGTTCGCTCAGCGAATTGTAGATGTCTTCCGCGTTCTCTTCGTTCAATTCGTCGCGACTTAGCTCGGGGTTAAAAAGTTTTTTAGAATAATGCTTGATGTAATTGCCACCTACCTGTATGCCGGTTTTTACAAACTTTGCCGAGCGGGCTACCTTACTGGTAGGAATGCTTTCCTGTGCTTTCATGTATATGTTGATGAGTGGTGCCGCGCAGATATCCCGGAACCAACCTGTAGGCAAACGCTCAATGGGTTTGCCTGCCGGTGTTTCGCTGCGGCAATAACCGCCATCTGCGGGAATGTTGTTGTTTAAAATCGCATGGCTTCTTTGAACCCTTTGTTGTTGCGGGCAAAAAATTTACCATAATCTATGAGGTTGTCGAGCGTGGAGCGCTGAAACAAATCGAAGGTCACGTTGATACCGCGTTCAATAGCTTCGTCTGTTTTTTCAAAACCGGTGCTGTTGTCGTTGATCCAGAAATTAAGAATCACCCCAAACTGCACCCACAGCGCATCTTTGTAGCGTTTGGAAAAAAACTTGCGGTCGGCAAGTTCGCCTTTGTCAAGACCTTCGCGGATGCTAGCATCGGCAAAGTTGTCAAACACGTTTTTTACGCCGGTCAATACTTCGGGTGTCTGTAGCCGCGCAGCGTGTTTGTTGAGGCTATACACCACAAAGCTGCGCTGGCTTTTCAGCAGTTCGATGTAGGCGTAAAAAAACGCCAGCACTTTTTCACGTGCCGAATAGTTTGGCCACACTTCCTGCTGTTCTATTTCGCTGATGGTTTTCAAAGTGAGGTCGGTCCAGATGGCTTTTTCAATAGCTAAAAAAGAAGAGTAAAACAGGTAGAATTCCTGCTCGGTAATGCCAAGGCTTTTGGCGAACACATACACCGATTTGGGGGGCTCGTTATTCGTCAACACATAATCTATGTATCCTTCCTGTATCTGCTGCGCTGTTGCCATAAAATTTTGATTGTTGAGTAGATGGGTAAAGATAGCAAACAAGTATTGTTCCTTTTTCTTATCTGTTGTTAAATTCGTGGCGCCTGCCATCGCGCTTTGTTGCGGACAAACTGGTAACGAAACTGGCGCTTGAGACGACAATTTGTACATTTCAATTACCTTTCCACCCTTTGGCATTTATATTGACCATTTGAGATTTTCTGAGAGAAACCGCTTTTGTCAAACCAGAATGACAAGTTGACCTTCACTACCATAGATGATAAGTATGAATAAAAATACATTTCAGTTCAGCTCCGACGAGGATGCTGAGTTTTTGCCCATAATCCCGATCAATGAAAACGATTTAGAAAGCGATAAAGACCTTGTTATTCCCGATGTGTTGCCCTTGTTGCCCCTGCGCAATACGGTGTTGTTTCCCGGTGTAGTCCTTCCCATTACCGTTGGCAGGGACAAGAGCATCAAAGCGGTGCACGATGCCTACAAGTCAGACAAACTGGTGGGCGTGCTGGCGCAAAAAGATGCCAGCGTGGAAGATCCCGGGTTTGATGACCTGGCAAGAATTGGCATTGTAGCCAAAATTGTAAAGCTGATCAAAATGCCCGATGGTGGCACCACCATCATCATCCAGGGCAAGAAGCGCTTCGAACTCATCAGCATTGCCGAAGAAGAGCCTTATTTCAAAGCCCGCATTCTGGTGTTGCAGGAAGAAAAAATACCGGAAGAAGAAGATTTTGAAGCGTATGTAAGCACCATCAAAGACCTGGCATCGCAGATCATACAGCTATCGCCCAATATGCCTTCCGAAGCATCCATCATTCTCCGGAATATTGAAAATCCTTCGTTCCTCATCAATTTCGTCAGCAGCAATCTCAACAGCGATCTGTCTGAAAAACAGCGCCTGCTCGAGATCATGGAAGTGAAGCGACAAGCCGAAAGCCTCGTGGAATTGTTGCAAAAAGAACTGCAGTTTGCCGAGCTAAAAAATAAGGTGACCACCAAGACGCGCACCGAGATAGACAAGCAGCAGCGCGAATACTTTTTGCAACAGCAAATCAAAAGCATCAAGGAAGAACTGGGCGGCGAAAGCAACGACCGTGAAGTAGCGGAGATGAAGAAAAAAGCCGAAGTCAAAAAATGGCCCGATGCTGCCAAACATGCTTTCAAAACCAACGTGGCCAAGCTCGAACGCATGCACCCGAGCACACCCGATTATTCTACGGTTTACAACCACCTCGACCTGCTGCTCGACCTGCCCTGGAACGACATTACGCACGACAATTACGATCTCATTCGCGCCCAACAGGTTCTCGACGATGACCATTACGGCATGAAAAAAATAAAGGAACGCATCCTTGAATACCTCGCCGTTTTAAAACTGAAAGGGGATTTCAAAAGCCCGATACTTTGTTTCGTAGGTCCGCCGGGGATTGGCAAAACATCGCTGGGACGCAGCATTGCGCATGCCCTGGGCCGGAAATATGTACGCCTCAGCCTCGGCGGGCTGCACGACGAAAGCGAAATTCGCGGTCACCGCAAAACCTACATCGGCGCCATGCCGGGACGCATTTTGCAAAACCTGCGGAAAGTAAAATCGTCGAACCCCGTTATGATTCTGGACGAAATAGACAAGATCGGCAGTCGATTTTCGCGGCGACCCGTCTTCTGCCCTGCTCGAAGTGCTGGACCCTGAGCAGAACAACACGTTTTACGACAATTACCTCGAGCTCGAATACGACTTGAGCAAAGTGTTGTTCATCGCCACGGCAAACAACCTGCAAAACATTCAGCCTGCCCTCCGCGACCGGCTCGAGATCATAGACCTGGGCGGCTACGCGGTAGAAGAAAAAATAGAAATTGCCCGCCGTCACCTGGTACCCAAGCAGAAAGAAGCCCACGGGCTGAAAGACGTGACCCTGCGCATCAGCGACAAAGTGTTGGAAAAAATCATCGAAAGCTATACCCGCGAAAGTGGAGTGCGCGAGCTGGACCGGCAATTGGCGAAATTAATGCGCAACCAGGCAAGGGATTTTGCCGTAACGGGCAAAGTAAAATCGCCCCTCACGGTGCAGGATGTGGAAGACATCCTGGGCACGCAACGGTACAGCAACGAAATATACAAAACTGCCAATATGCCCGGCGTAGCCGTGGGGCTTGCCTGGACGTATGTTGGTGGCGACATCCTGTTTATCGAAACGGCGCTCAGCGAAGGCAAGGGCGAACTGAAACTGACGGGAAACCTGGGCAATGTGATGAAGGAAAGCGCGACCACGGCATACAGTTACCTGCAAGCCAATGCAAAGAAAATCAATGTGAACCCCGAACTCTTCAATAAGAAAAATATTCACATCCACATTCCCGAAGGCGCTACGCCGAAAGACGGGCCGAGTGCGGGCATCACCATGCTCACATCGCTGGCATCGGCTTTTACGGGTAAAAAAATAAAGTCGTACCTCGCCATGACGGGCGAAATCACGCTGCGCGGGCAGGTGTTGCCGGTAGGCGGCATTAAGGAAAAAGTGCTGGCAGCCAAGCGTGCGGGCATCCGCGAGATTGTGATGTGCTACCTCAACGAAAAAGATGTCAACGAGATAGATACCGAATTCATCAAAGGTGTGCAATTTCATTATGTAAAAACCATGCAGCAGGTACTTGACATTGCGCTGGTATAAAAACTCCGTTGGGTAAAGTACCAACATACAACCGGCTGATGATCAATATTCATCAGCCGGTTGTTTACGTTTTAGCATATCAAATCCATTGCTGCTAACTTCCCATCTGCCGCGTATTGCTGTCATGATTTTCACGCGTATCAGGTCCTGTTTTATTCGATCCGATGTCTTCGTTGAAAGCTTTTTTCACTTCGGGGCGATACTCGGGTTTGATGTCCTCCAGGTTACCCGAAAAATTTGGATCGGCGGTTTGTTTCGATGCTTTGTCAGCTTCCGGTGGTGTAGCTGTTTTTTGTCCCACTATATTTTCTTTCCCTGGCATAATCTTACAATTTTACTGGTTAACAATGACAGTCATGGGGCAAACACCACGCCAGCCAGCGTAGCCACAAGTTTAAAATTTGCCGGGCAGTGCTTTCTCTATCAGCTTTCGGTAACCTTCCAGGTCTTTGTTTTCGTTGAGTAAATTTAGATTTGCCTCGCTGATCATCAGGTAGCTGAACTTGTCGGCCGTCAGCCAGGGCAATATTTTTCCCGCCGTTTCCGGTTTTACCTTGTCGATGTAGTCCATCGCACCAAGGGCATCGGTAAACGGACCTATCAATACCAGGTTGTATTGATCATCCAGTTTTACGCCCGTAATGGTCAGTTGGGGAAGATTGTAAAACTTTTGCTTGTTGTACCGGCTGAACGCATTTTTGGCTTCGTTGGCAAATACCGGCGCTACTTTGTCTAACAGCAGTACAGCAAATTGCGGATCGGCAGCGTTGTACTGAAACGTTTTTGGCGTTGCCACTGCTACAGCCGCCGTATCGGGTTTGATCACCGGCTGACTCACGACCGGCGGTGGCGCCACTGCGACAGAATCTTTGGTAACGTCAACTGGTTTGTTCATCACCGTTTCTACCGGCTGCAGGTTAATGATGCGCGTGGTGCTGGTATCTTCATTGCGGCTGATTTGTAGATTGGTGAGGTAGGTTTCAATTTCCTTTCGCCGGCTCAAGACGTCTATCATGGTCACAGCTTTATCGGCCAAGGGCGATCCGCCAAACTGCATCTGCAGGTTTTGCAAACGGTTAATGGCGATGCTGTCTTCCCGTTCCGAAACATAATAGATGGATTCAATGAATAGTAGCTGTGGTGTCCAGTAACTATTGCCATACAAGCTGTCGGCAGCAGTTTTCAGTCGTTTGGCTTCACTAAAATTGCCTTCGATAAACTGGTTGTACACTGCCTGGTAAGCCATGGTAGCCGGGTTGTTGCTGCTGGTTTCCGGCGCCGTTTTGTCTTTTTTCTGTAGAGAAGAAAGTGCTTCACCGCCCGGAAATTGCCGTTTGAGGGCAGCCAGCGCAGAATCGGCGCGGAGACGGTCACCGGTTTTGGTATAACAATAATAGAGGTTGCGCAGCGCCGGCTCGGTATATTGCGAACTATCGCTGGCTGCCAACGCTTTTTGGTACATGTCTATAGCCGCCGGGTAGTTTTGCAACTCGTTTTGAAACACCACGCCACTGGCAAAATACGCCCCTGATATGCTGTTGTTGGACAAAGCCATTTTTTCGCCGGTCAGCGGCAGGCCGGCTTCCAGGTCTTCCACCGTTTCAGGTATGGCGCTTCCGGCGTCGGAAGCAACCGCTTTGCCGAGAAATGGCTCATTGCTGTCCACGTCTCCGCCTGCCCGCTGCTCCAGGTTGATCTGGTCAATCGACGATTGGCGGCGCCAGTCGTCTACATTGGGACGGTTGCCCCATCGCTGCCTGAATTCACCAAAACCATTGCTTTTCAACCCGTTGTTGTTGAAATACCATTCAGAAGAAGAAGAAGGATTGTTAAAAAGTTCGGCTTGTGTCTGCAGGTTGTCCGACGGATTGATGGAGGCGCTACTGTTGCCAAAGCTGGGCTCTTCTTCGCTCAAACCCTGGCTCCTGCGAATTTGTCTCAGTGTTTTTTTTAGATACGCAGTTCTTTGCGCTTCGGGCAATGCCGCTACCTGCTGCAGGCTGTCTTCTTTGCCGATGTTATCGAACTGCTGCGCAATGGTTTGTAAAGCTGGCTGCCGCATAGCAACCCGCGCCATCACCGCAGAATCGGTCAGGTACGATGCCTGTGTGCTGTCGTAATAGCGATGGGCGTCCCTCCATTGCTGATCGTCGTACGACAAATCGGCCAACAGCAGGAACGACAAGCTTTTTTGCTCTGCATTGTCCATGCTGTAGCGGATGCTTTTGTGCAGCATGTCAATGGCAGCCGGTTGGTCGCCGGTTTGCAATTCCACTTTTGCCGCCGCATAATAAATGATGTCGCGGTGCTGAAAATATTTTTCCCGGCGAGCCAGTTTCAGCAGGCTGTTGAGTCTTTGCTGTGTAGTAGCGCCTGTACTGTCGTTGCCGATGGTGATGCTGTGTAAGTAAGCATTCACTTCCATGATGGGATCGGTGGTGTGTTCGGCACTGCGTTCAAAATAAGCAGCTGCCTGCTCCGTATTTCCCGTCAGGGCATACATCTGTGCAATGAGATATTCCCACCGGGCGCGCTCAAAACGGTTGCCGGCATTGTCTAGCGCTGCATCTAAAAAATAGGCAGCACTGTCGTACTGTTTCTGTTGGTAATACAAGTAAGCCAGTGCTTCGTGCAGGCTTGTCTTCAGGCGTTCTGGAAAATGGGGATCGTGTTGTAAAATCTGCAACAGCCCGGCAGCGCGGCTTTCGCGTCCCATGTCAACGTTGGTGCGCGCCATCCAGAGAAAATTATCATTGCGCACCGGCGCATCCAGCACGGTTTTGTGCAGCAGGTCGTTTTTTTCCTTGCTGGCAATGGAAAATTCACCATTGTTGCCACTGGCATTGCTGCCGATGGGAATGTCGTACCCTTCATCTTTGGGTGCCCAGGCATAATTGACAAACCGGAAGGCCGTCATGGCAGAATCAAAATCTTTCCGGAAATAATAGGCTTTGCCAAGTAAAAAATACAAGTCATCAATCCAGTCGTTGCGCAGGTCGTGGAGCAATACGCCGGCAGTGCAATGATAGATCACAGAGTCAATATCGTCTGCGTTTTGCGCGGTGGTGTTCAGGTCATAATCGTAAAAAGAAAGCAGCTTGGTATAATCGTCTTTGTGCGCTTTTTTGGCATTGGCGATTACTGTATTCATCAGGTTGCTGGCATTGAAGTAATAGTTGAAATGCGTTACCATGTTTTGATAGGCGCGCCTGCCAAAACCGAACTTTTTGGTATCGCTTTTTTCAGATGCCAGCGTCCGGCTTTCGTATTTTTCAGGTTTCTTCAGTTCTACCGTGGTTCCCGGCTGCGCTGAAGAAAACAAAAAACACATACAGCAAAACCATATCAATACACTATACTTCATTGATCAACATTCTTGACATATAAACAGAAAAGGAAGTGAAAATATTTTAAATACAGCAATCTCACCTGTATTTTCTTTGAAAAATGACTGGCAAAGCACCGCTTACAGGTTAGCCGGTTTCAAATATAAGCAGCCCCGGACAGAGATCTACAATTGTGTCAACACAAAAAAAGGTTGCCCTGCAAAGAGACAACCTTTTATCAAAGTAGCGAAAAAGTACCGGCAAGGGTGCGGTTACAATTTCGTCAATGTGTATTTGTATTGCAAAGGCGTACTGAGATCCAGCACCAGTTGATAAGTTCCTGCTTCTGCCACCGCTATGTTGGCGCCACCATACGTCAGGTTGTTGCTGCTGCCGCCAAGGTTGATATCCCATTGGTCATTGGCGCGAAATTTAATATCGCCGGCAGTGAGGTTGATGGAATTGATGACCCAGGTATTGGTAGTGGCATCGAATGTCAAGGGAGTGCTGGCATCCCAGCCTTTGGGCGTGGCAGAACCAATGACACCCCACGTAGTAAGCGTGGCGCTCCAGGTAAGATCTCCCAGGTTGGCTTTTAGCAGGTAATACCCGGTTTGAGGTACGTTGAGGTTGCCTGCACCACCGTCGCTGCTCAGTTTATTACCACCGCCATCGCCATAATTGGGACCATCCCAGTTGGGCTGCGTCGTAAACTTGAAGCCGCCGGTGGTGGTGAGGTTTACGTAACCTTCATACCCCACTTCGTCAGACGAAGCGATTATGGGTGCCGCACCGGGGTTCCAGCCCTGGTAATCACCGGCCACATGCAGGGTTGCAAACAAAACATTGGGTGTTACCAGTATCGTTTGGGTAGAAGAAGACAGCCGCTGCCTTCCGTTGATGATGGCGACAACCCGGAAGTCGAGCGCGCCTTGTGTGCCTTCGGCAATCCCGCTGGCAACCGCATACCCATTGAGATCGGCGCCTTTGATAGACGCGGTGCTGTCTTCACCAGCAGCGATGGTGGTAGCGTTTGCAAAATTGTTGCCGGCAGTGTCGTATTGGAGTTCGTAGGTAAACGTTGCATTGGGGAAAGCGGGCGATTGCCAGTTGAACGTTTCTACCATGCTTTCCTTGTTTTGCAAGGTGATGGTCAGCGGACCGGCGTCAGTAGCCAACAGGCTGAACGGAATGGCGTAAGGTGTCATTTTTACCGTCACAACATTGGAACGGTACAGTTCATTGTTGTTGGTATAAGACGACGTTACCCGAACATCAATGTTGTAGGAGTTGTTAAACTCCATTCCCCAGGCCACCAGGGCATTGTTCAGCTGTGTGCCGGTCAAAGAAAGGCTACGGTTGCCGGTAACGGTATACGTTTCAGCATCGGCAAAATTGCGACCTGCCGAGTCCAGTTCCACTACATATTTCACTTTGCTGCTGTCGGTTCCGGTATAAGCCGGGTCGGTCCAGGTGAAGGTCACCACGTCGTTGGTAGAATCAGCTGCCGTTGGGGAAAGGTCAGTAGAGGAACTCGTGAGCACCGGCGCTGTTCCCGGTGCATAAAAAGGCAGATCATCCACCTTATTGCAGGCGACCATCAGGGAAATCCCGGCAGTTGCAGAAAACAAGTATTTGAGTAAGCGTGTCATTGTTCTGTTGATTTAAAGAGTAATCGCGCTGAAAATGGTTTGAGTATCTGCCATTACAGCTTGGATAATGTATAAGTGAATTGGTACGGATGGCTGAGGTCCAGCACCACTTTGTAATTGCCCGTTTCCGGCACACTCAGGTTGCCACCGTTGTAAGCGAGGTAATTGCCACCTTCGGGGTTCGAGCCGAGGTTGACATCCCAGCCGCTGTTGGCGCGAAACTTGAACTCACCGGCAGAAAGCGCAACCGATTCAATCACCAGCGTTTTGTCATCGGCATTGTACATCATTGGCGTATCGTTGTCCCATCCGCCAGGAGTAGCAGCACCAATCATTGACCAGTTCATCAGTTGGTAAGTCCATTTCAATGTAGACAAATCCACTTTTACCAGGTAATAGCCTGTTGTTGCCGGCATCGTGATGTCGGGACCGGTCGGACTGATGGCCCCGGCGCCATCCTCTCCATAATTGGTACCATTCCAATCGGGCTGGCTCGTGAATTTAAACTTGGTATTGTCTTCAGAAAAATACACATAGCCTTCATAATTTTTGGTATCCACAGAACCCAGCTGTGCAGCGGTAGATGGCGACCATCCCTGGTAATTACCCGGCACATACAGGTACGTGATGATAACGGGTTGGTCGTATGGTGTAACAGTTACAGAAATGACGTTGGAAACAAGCTCGGTAGGAGCCGATTTGGAAAGAGAAGAAACAACCCGCGCTTCAATGGCATGCGGCTCATTCACCGAAAGCCCCATGCCGCTAACGAGGATGGTGTTCAATTCCGATACAGTAAATGAGCGGCTGATGTCGTTGACGATGCTGTAAATTCTTTTAACGCCGCTGCTAAAGTTGGCGCCGGCAGAATCTATCTCCAGGCTGTAGGTGACGTTTTGCGAACTCACGCCGGTGGTAAACTGGTATTCGGGATTGGTCCACGAAAAAGTAACAGCCGTTTTTGCTGCATTGTCGGCCAACAGCACCACATTGCTTTTACTGGCAGAAATCACCGGGGCGGTACCGCCTTCAAAGTAGATTTTGTTTTCATCTTTTTTGCAGGAACTCACTGCAAAAACCATCAGCGAAAACAAGGCGATCACATTCAAAATCTGTTTCATAATTATGTTTTGCAATTGTATAGAATTAAAATCCCGGGTTTTGCGTCAGGTTCGGGTTCACGGTACGGAAATCGGCCGGAATGGGGAACAAATTGTATTTATCGTCCACTGCGGTTCCCGATGGCACGCCGCCTTTCCAGGGCCACAAATAGGTACCGGTGGTGAGCAATCCAAAACGGATAAGATCGGTGCGGCGGTGACCTTCCCAGTAAAACTCGCGTCCTTTTTCATTGATGATAAAATCAAGGGTCAGTTGCTGGTCACTGATGTTTCCGGAACCGTTTCCAAAAGCGCGCATCCTGATGTTGTTGACATACGTCAGAGCCAGAGCTCTGTCGCCGGCACCGCCACGCAGCACAGCTTCAGCATAAATGAGGTACATTTCCGGCAACCGGAACACCGGGAAATCAATATCTGAATAATACTTGTTTGGGTCCGACACCGGCGCGCCGTCCGTCCGCATGTTCACATATTTTTTCACGTGCAAGCCTTGCTTGAAATCATCGGTATTGGAGATTACAATCTGCTCGTCGGTGGGTTCGAATTTAGACGTGGTAAACAAAGCTCTTTTGTCTGCATTGCCCGACAAATCATTGAACAGGTTGGCCAATCCAGCTGTGGCAATGTAACCACCCCAGCCGCCACCGCCAACTACGCCATACTCTGGAAAATCGTCGCCGGCTGCTGCATGGATAAAGAATGAAGTGTTGCTGTAAGCTTTGGAACGAAGTCCGTCGCAATTGATGGTGAAGATGATTTCGTTGTCTTGCTTGTCGTTGTCGGCCATGAAAAGGCTGGCATAAGCAGCTGAGAGCGAATAACCGGCATCAATCACTTTCTGTGCGTAGACAGCAGCTTCGGTGTATTTGGGAGCACCGGTGTAGACCGCGGCATTCAGGTACAATCTTGCCAGCAACGCCCATTCGGCAGCTTTATCCACTCTGCCATACAGGTTGGTATGGGCAGGCAACAGGTCGGCATCTATCGCCAGCAATTCATTCTCGATGTAATTGAACAGATCGGTGCGGTTGATTTCGGGCGGCACGTCGCCGATCTTGCTTGAATCGGTAATAAAAGTGCTTTTGCCAAACAAGTCGAGCATCACCCAGTAGTTAAAGGCGCGCAGGAACCGCACTTCTGCCCTTGACTTCAAAATTTCATCGGCATCGGTGCCGGTGATGTTGCGGGCAACCAGGTTTTCGGGTGTGGCCTGTGCCAGGTATTCGTTGGCAAGGGTGATGTTGTAAATCGGTCTTGCATACATCCCTTTCAGAAAAGGATCGGTGCTGGTAAACGACAGGTTGTGAAAGGTTTTGATGGTTTGGTCGTTCCAAACCACCATGGCTTCATCGGTGGTGAGTTCTTCACAGTTGAAAAAGCCACGGATAAAACCGGTTTGCGAACCGCCATCGAGCCCGCTGAGGTCTCCGCCAGCATCGGGCCCGTTGTTACCGCTCACGGCCAGGGTTCCATAAATTTTCGCCAGCACGCTGTCGTAACCGCCGGCAGTATTGTAGGCAATGTCGGGCGAAACAGAATTCTGCGGATACAGGTCGAGTTTCTTGGCACAGGAGGTCATGACTGCAATGGCAGAAATGGCAAACAAGGGAAATATATGTTTACTGAGATTCATTATCATTCTGTTTTTCGTGTAAATGAATTAAAAGTCAAGATTTACACCGAGTGAATAAATGCGCGGACGCGGGTAAATGGTATAATCAACACCGGTTGAATTGGCACTTTCGGCATCCAGCCCTTTGTAATTGGTGATCAGCAACACGTTTTGTACCGTAGCGATGGCGCGCAGCGCAACTTTGTCATGAAAGATGCGACCGGCGTTGTACCCGATGTTGATGTTGTCCCAACGGAAGAATGAAGCGTTTTGTATGTAATAATCAGACAAATACTGGTTGTTGGTAAACCCGGTAGCCAGGTAGTCGGAGGAAGCATTGCCAACAATACTGATGGGGCTTTGTATGGAATTGAGCACACCGCTATTGGAAGCGTAGTTGTTGTACAGGTAGTTGCCAAAACTGCCATGCCCCGTTAAACCAAGGCTCCATTGCTGGTAAGTAAACTGGGTGTTGATGCCCAGTAGCACATCTGGCAGCGGTTTTTGGTAATAATAACGGTCGGCATCGGTAACCTGCCCGTCGCGGTTGAGGTCTTCATACAATCCTTGTATGGGCATACCGGATTTCTGATCGTAGATCTGTTTGTAAACAAAGAATGTATAAGGACTGTAGCCAAGGGAAAATTTACCAATGTTGTTACCGGTACCGCCGGTAATGCCGCTGGTGGTAAGACCCTGGAAATTGGGATCCTGGAACTCGGTCAGGTTGGTGATTTTCGACTGTTGCCAGGTAATGTTGAACCCGAGATCCCAACCAAAATTTGCGGCTTTTACCGGGCTGGTATTCAAGGTAAACTCAACACCGTCGTTTTCCATGTTGCCTACATTTTTCAGCAGGAGAATGTCAAAGTTCTGACCGGGCGCGATGTTCACTACGCTCAGCAGGTCTTTCGTTTTTTTGTGGTAATATTCGACAGAACCACTGATGCGGTTGTTGGCAAACGCATAATCAATACCAATGTTGCTGGTGGTTGTGGTTTCCCATTTGCGGTTGATGTCATAGGCAAGCGGGCTGGCAAAACCATAAAAGGTATTGCCCAGCTGGTACTGCGCAGCAGATGTAGAACTATAACCATAATAAGGCAGGTAGCTGTAATAATCAATGCCATCCTGCTGGCCGGTAATGCCCCATCCAAACCGAAGCTTCAGTTCGTTGATGGCGCGCGTATTTTTAAAGAATTCTTCTTTCAGTTTCCAGGCAAGGGCAGCTGCCGGGAAATACCCGACGCGGTTGTCTTTTGAAAACTTCGAGCTGGCATCGCGGCGAAGAGAGGCTGTCAGCAGGTACTTGTCCATTAAGGTATAGTTGATCCTGCTCAGGTAAGACTCCAACCGGTAACGCGGCGCATCGGAGACGAATACAGGCACCGAGTTGGGAATGGTGTCATTGGGCCCGGTACCGCGCTGGCTAAACGAAGCGAAGTTGTACACGTTGGTCAGGAAATCCTGGTAGCTATGTCCTACCAGCACATCTATTTTGCTGTCAATGCTACGGATGTTTTTTTCATAAAAAAGCGAAACATCCGCCAGCGTATTTTTCTTTTTTTGTTCGTAATGCGTCACTCTTCCCTGTGTCAGGTAATTGGTAGCCGAGGTAGAATCAATGATGTCATCGCCTTGACCGGAAGAATTGTCAATGCCCAGGTTTACCAATACATGCAGGTCGGGGAAGAAATGCAATTTGTAATCCAGCTGCACGTTGCCGATGATGCGGTTGACGCTGGAAGTATTGTCTCTCAGTTCCAGCAAACCAAGCGGGTTGCGGGTAGCGAGGTCGTTGGGTGTGCCCAGCGCGGTAAGCCATTCGTAATAGCCGCCGTATTTGTTATCGGAATAAACCGGCTGTGTCGGGTCAAAACCTGCGGCAGAACCCACAGCGCCTTCATTGGCAAAGCGGTTTTTGGTGTTGGAAAGTTTGGCAGACACATTTACCGACAGGTGATTGTCAAAAAACTTGGGAGTCAGGTTAAGCGCGGCGGTAGCACGTTTAAAATTGCTGGTTTTTAAAATACCGTCCTGGTTGTAGTAACCCACCGAAGCGCGGAACGGAATTTTTTTGGCCAAAGCACCGCTGGCACTCAGGTTATTGTCGTACCCCATGGCATCGCGGAAAATGACATCCTGCCAATCGGTGTTGGCCGTTCCCAGCATGTTTTGCCAGGCTGCATTGCCGGTAGAATCGGCCATGCTGTTCACAATGCTTTTGATTTGCTCAGCATCCAGTACATCCAGCTTTTTATAGATGTGGCTGGCAGAAACCATGCTGTTGAAGTTCAGCTTTATTTTGCCGGCAGCTCCTTTTTTGGTCGTGATAATGATAACGCCGTTCGAAGCACGCGAACCATACAGCGACGTAGCAGACGCGTCTTTCAATACGCTCATCGATTCAATGTCGTTCGGGTTGATGGTGTTGAGCAGGTTGGCAGAACCGCTGATGCCGTTGCCATCTACTGGTACACCGTCAATCACGATCAGCGGGTCGTTGCTCGCATTGAGCGAAGCACCGCTGCGGATGCGGATGCGGCTGCCGCCTCCCGGCGATCCGCCACCCGGCGTAATCTGCAGGCCAGACACTTTGCCCTGCAACAGTTGATCGGCAGAAGCAATGTTGCCTTTTTGAAAGTCTTTGGAAGTTACTGCGGTAACGGCGCCGGTGAGGTCGCCTTTTTTACGGGTGCCATAAGCTACCACCACCACATCGCTCAGCGATACATTCAACGACCGGAGAACAACCGTCATCGGCTCGGTATCAATGGACACCTGCCGGCTTTCGTATCCTACCGAAGAAAAGGTGAGCGTGGTAGCGTTGGGGCCTACCGAAAGAATAAACGTGCCATCCGTTTTGGTGGAAGTGCCTTTCGACGTTCCATCTACCAGGACAGAGACACCGGGCAAAGCGCGGCCGGCCGAATCGGTAACGGCACCCGTTACAGAACGCTCCTGCGCAAATAAAGGCATAGCAAAACAGCATGCCATAAACAGCACAATAGCTACACGAAGCTGTTTGAGAGTCATAGTGAGTGTATTAAATAATCAAAAAAAATAAAAAGTCAGATGCTTTTCGGACACGTAAAACCGGTTGTTTTGCTTTGGCAGTATGTTGTATGGAAAAAATTTACAAGCACAGTTTGTTCATCGGGTTACCAATCGTATCATCTGCAAGCAATTGTTTGAATTTTTACAAATGTGTAATTTTTACACAATACAAAAAAATATTTTTTCACTTTTTGCTAACGGTATTCAGACAACCAATATGGATGGTTTGCTGCATACAGGATTGCAAATCAGGTCTGCCGATTGCCAGCTGAGATGGATAAATAACCGGTAAAAAAATTTGCAACGCCCCTGGAAAATATGGTCGGGAACAGAGTGAACAGAGTGAACAGAAGCAGGCTTGCGTCATATTCTAAAAAATACATTAAATCCTTTTTTTCTATTAAGCAAAATTTAAATGCGTGAAAATTACATTTCATTATCTTGCGCAACCTTTTTGATACACCAAAAACACGAATATGAATTTCAGAAAATTCGAAGTTCCTTATACTATTGACGAGCGCTACACTAAAAAAGCGGCTTATTTCTCCATGGAATTTGCCATTCACCAGCCTTTGAAAATCTACAGTGGCGGACTTGGCTTTTTAGCCGGTTCTCACATGCGCAGCGCTTATGAGCTTCGCCAAAACCTGATTGGCATCGGCATTTTGTGGAAATATGGCTATTACGACCAGGCTCGCAACCAGGACCAGACCTTACAGGTAACCTGGATGGAGAAAATATACAGCTTCCTCGAAGACACCGGCATCAAATACCAGATCATGATTCATGATACGCCGGTATGGATAAAAGCGTATTACCTCGCTCCTTCTACCTTCAACAGCGCACCCATGTTTTTCCTGAGCACCGACCTGCCGGAAAACGATTACGTATCACAAACCATCTGTCACCGCCTGTACGATGCCAACGTGGCAACCAAAGTGGCGCAGTTTATCCTGCTGGGTGTGGGCGGCGCCAAACTGGTAGACGAACTGGGCTTTAACCCCGACATTTATCACCTGAACGAAGCACATGGCTTATCGGCTGCTTTTTATTTGCTCAACAAATTCAAAAGCCTCGAAACACTGAAGCAACACCTCGTGTTCACCACGCATACCCCCGAAGAAGCCGGCAACGAAAAACACGACCTGTACCTGTGCCACAAAATGAGTTATTTCTGTGGCCTCAGCATAGATGAAGTAAGAAAAGTAACGGGCACTTACGACGACCAGTTCAACCATTCACTCGTGGCGCTGCGCTTTGCCAAACTGGCAAACGGCGTATCCAAACTGCACGGCGAAGTGGCGCGTGAGATGTGGAGCAAATACGATAACATCTGCCCCATCATTTCCATTACCAATGCACAGAATTACCGATACTGGGCCGACAAACAACTGTACCGTTTTTCGGAAGAGCACGACGACGCCGGCTTCGACGACCGCAAGAACTACCTGAAACGCAGAGCCTTCGACGTAGTAGCCGACCAAACCGGGAAATTGTTTGATCCCAACGTATTGACCATCGTTTGGGCGCGCCGTTTTGCCGGTTACAAACGTGCCGATTTCCTGGCGCAGGACCGCGAACGATTCAATAAGCTGATGGCAAATACAAAGTACCCGGTACAGATCATTTGGGCTGGCAAACCTTACCCGCTCGATTATTCGGCCATTTCAACTTTCAACAGCCTTGTGCAGCTGAGCAAAAGTTACAAAAACGTGGCAGTACTCATCGGCTACGAACTGTCACTGAGCAAACGCCTGAAGCAAGGTGCAGACATCTGGCTGAACAATCCGCGCGTGCCCCGCGAAGCCTCCGGCACCAGCGGTATGACGGCAGCCATGAACGGCGCAGTAAACTTTTCAACCGATGACGGCTGGATTCCCGAATTTATTGATCAGGGTCACAACGGATTCGTGGTGCCCAAAGCAGACTATGCCAACATGCATGTGATAGAACAGGACAAATACGATCTTGACACCATTTACGACATGCTGGAAAACCAGATTCTGCCAATGTACTACGACGATAAAGACACCTGGCGCCAGATCATCAAAAATGGCATGCGCGATGTTCGCTTCCAGTTCGACAGCAATCGCATGGCAAATGATTATTACGAACTGATGTACAATTACAACAGCAACAACAACAATAAATAATCTTGCTTTCAACAAAATACAAAAGCCGGTGCACTACAGATGCGCCGGCTTTTTATTTACAAAATTCAACCGATTTTCCGCCTTTAGCGAATGTAGAAATTGATGATTTTTTAGTCTTCCGCGCAGCCACTTTTGTCTACCACACACGCACGAACAGCATCATTGTTCATCAAGGAGTGCATACAGGACACAACAATGCCCGGCTTTCGGAGTAAGACATCCCACAACTACGAAAACCGGGACAGTACTAATGAAGATCTGGCTGCAGCGAATTATGCAATTGCTGCGCTGTGCAAATAATTCTCTGACTCCCACCGGGTGATGGTTGGATACAATGGAACAGGCTCTGAGAGTTCGTTATTGAGGAACCGTTCTGCCAACAGGTAGAGCGTTACAAAAGACAAAATCAACCCCAAAATAACGGGAATGGCAAAAAATATAATGATGGTAAAAGCAAGTTTCATAAAGGCATTTTGTATCGTTAGTAAATCGAGATAAAAGTAGGAAAAAGGATTCGATTAAAATATCATTAATTTTATTTTCGGTTAAAAAAGTACCAATCTAAATGCCAAATCGTAAAATCATTGACAGTAAATAGATTACATTCTATTTGGTGGCGATAAATAATTTTTGTAACCAATCTTTGCAACAATTGGTAAAAAAAGAGTAGTAGCCATGCGGCCAATTTGTATTGGTCTTTTGCAACTTGCCGGTACTGCATCTATAGCATCGCGAAAACATAGTAATCGTCCTGCTTGCATGGTTCAATCGACCTCAAATTTCCCGACCTGAGCCTTGGAGGCAAACCATTGCAGGTTTTGCATTCCATTCCTGCTGAGAAAGCAATTACAACTGCCGGTAGAGATCAGGATAATCGCTGATGAGCCCGTCCACACCCATTTGTTTCAGTTGTTTCATCTGCGACAAATCATTCACCGTCCATGGGATGAGCCGCATGCCTTTCTGATGACAAAATGTTACCAGTTCTGTGGTTACCAGCGAATAATGCGGACTGTACACATTGGGTACAAAACCCAGCCCGTTCACAATATCGGCAGGTGCCCGGTGATCATCGTCTTCTACCAGCAAAGAAGTAGTTACCTGCGGATAATGCTGGTGCAGGTACTGCAGCGACCGCACATCAAAAGACTGCAGCACAACATGGGGCACCATGTTCTTTTGCTTCAATACCTCCATCACCCGTTCTGCAAAGATTGCCGGAGCAGGATGCAATATGTGATCACCTGCCGGTGCCGATTTGATCTCGATGTTGTAAAACATGCGCCTGCCTGTTTGGCTGCCATGACGTTCTACGCTGTCGATCAAATCCTTCAGCAAGGGTTTATACACTTTTAGTTTTTGCTGGCGCGGAAAAGCAGGATACAACCGGCTGCCGACATCAAACTGCCGGATGCTGTCGTAATCCATTTGAAAGAGGATGTAACGTTCATCAGCAGCCGCAATGGCGGTGCCATCGGGTTTGGTGCTGATGTTGGAATTCATCCAGGGATCGTGCGAAAGCACCACCTGCGAATCTTTGGTGATGTGTACATCCATTTCGAGCGTGGTAACACCAAGGTCCATGGCGTACAGCATTGCCGGGATGGTGTTTTCGGGCATCAGCCCGCGGCAGCCGCGGTGACCTTCCTTATCAAAGCGCGGTACAGCAGGCATACGTTGCGAATGAATGGTACACCCCAATGTTACAAAAATAAGGGCGACCAGTACCGGGAAAAGCTTCATCAGGATGTGTTTTGTGTTGTGGAAAGAAAAGAAAAAATGCAATGCTGCCTATCCCTGACAATGGTCAAAAACGAATGACAACAGCAATCCAATACATCAAATACGAGGTCTGCATAGCCCGCCATCACAGGTTGCGATTCACCAGAATCCGGCGGATCCTGCCTGGGATGCGAAAGGAAGAAACACTGTGCATTTGCAAAATGTTTATCAATATAAGTGAGCCGATGGCCGCTTTTGTGTAAACTTGCAACCTTTTACAATCACATTCATACATGTATCCAAATCTATATTATTTTTTCAAAGACGTTTTTTCTGTCAGCCTGCCTTTTTTGAAGGTCATCAATATGTTTGGGTTCATGGTGGCGATATCTTTCCTGGTGTGTGCCTGGATGCTCATCCAAGAGTTGCAACGCAAGCAGGCCAAAGGATTGCTCACCTATACCGAAACGCAGGTCACCGTTGGTGAACCCGCGGGGCTGGGCGAACTGCTGTCCAATTTTGTCATCGGCTTTTTGTTTGGCTATAAAATCCTGGGCATGTTCTTCAACGAAAATGCGCTGGCCGATCCGCAGGCGTTTTTGTTTTCATCCGAAGGAAGCCTCATTGGCGGGCTGCTGCTGGGCGGGTTGCTCACTTTTCTGAAGTGGAAAGACAAAAACAAAGACAAGCTGGCCAAACCCGAACAACGCACTTACAAAATCTGGCCAAGCGACCGGGTGGGCGACCTCGTCATCATTGCCTTTATCGCAGGGTTTGCAGGCGCCAAAATTTTTGACAACCTCGAAAACTGGGATCGTTTTGTCGAAGACCCGATCGGCAATTTGTTTTCGCGCAGCGGTCTTACCTTTTACGGCGGTTTAATTGTAGCAGCCATTGTCATTTATTTCTATGCAAAAAAACACAAGTTCTCTTATGTGCATCTTTGCGATGCCATTGCACCGGGCATGATGTTCGCCTACGGCTGGGGACGCATGGGCTGCCAGGTAGCCGGCGACGGCGACTGGGGCATCCTGAACAGCGCCTACATCAGCGATCCCAACGGGCATGTGCAGGCAGCTACACCCGATCAGTTCAACACCGTACTCAGCCGCTACCAAAATTTTTATGCCGACCACATCGCCGCTACCGATTCGGTGCAGCACGCATCGGTAAAAGCCTTTGCCGGCTTGCCCGACTGGTTTTTTGCCTACACTTACCCGCACAATGTGAACCGGGAAGGCATCCCGATGGCCAATTGTGGATGGGACGATTACTGCAATTACCTGCCCATGCCCGTGTTTCCAACACCCATCTACGAAATCATTGCCGGCTTGCTGCTGTGCGTGTTGCTGTGGCGCCTGCGCAAAAAAATCAATGTGGCGGGGCGCCTGTTTGCCATTTACCTGTTTGTCAATGGCGTGGAGCGGTTTTTCATCGAAAAAATAAGGGTCAATACCCGCTATTCCATTTTTGGTTTTCACCCCACGCAGGCAGAACTCATTTCTTCCCTGCTGATTATTGCCGGCATCGTGCTGTATTGGTACGCACCACGGCTGAAAGAAAACACCGAACGAAAAGTGCAGCCGGCAGCGGTATTGTAAACAAGTAGCGGGCGCTGTTCCCGGCACAATCATTCACAGTCACAATTACATCCCGCCGTGGGAGACACCGGTCCGATTGCCGCAAAAGAAGTACTTTGCACGGTGGAGAAGGAGAAACGATTTATGCTTTCCAAGAAAACTCAATACGCGTTCAAAGCGTTGATGTACCTGGCACAAAAACCCAATGATGAGCCGGTGCTGATCGCCGAGATTTCACAACAACGAAACATTCCCCTGAAGTTCCTCGAAAATATCTTGCTCGAACTGAAAAAACACGGCATACTGGATAGCAAAAAAGGAAAAGGAGGCGGTTATTATTTATCGAAAGACCCCGGCAAAATTTTCCTTGCCGATGTCTTGCGCCTCATTGACGGTCCCATTGCCTTGCTACCTTGCGTAAGCCTGCATTTTTACCAGCAGTGCGGTCAGTGCGACGAAAAAAACTGCGGTCTTCACCGCATCATGTGCCAGGTGCGCGATGCCAACCTCGCCATATTGGAAAACAAAACCGTGGCCGACATTTCTTACGCGCCACTGCCTGCTCAATAAATCAATGCTTTGATAAATTATGCTCCACCCCCAGCATCAGTTAGGCGCACCGATCTTTGTTCCTGATGCCTTGCGATGCAGTTAACGCCTTTGTGACTGAATGGATTCATCCTGATCAGGAAAGGTTGTGCATCATATCGGCGGTTAATTTTTGCAAATCAAATTCGGGCTGCCAGTGCCAGTCGTTGCGGGCAACTGTATCGTCAATCGTTTGTGGCCAGCTGTCGGCAATCGCCTGCCGGTAATCGGGCTGGTAACTCATCGAAAACGGGCGGATGTGTTGCTGATTGCAGCGGCGATTTCGCCGGGCGAAAAGCTGATGCCTGCCACATTGTAAGACGTGCGTACCGAGATAGTTACCGCGCCGGAGCTTCCATCAGTTCGAGCGTGGCGCGAATGGCATCGGGCATGTACATCATGGGCAATACCGTATCTTTCCGGAGGTAACACTGGTAATACTTATTTTCAATGGCTTCGTCAAACATTTCGATGGCATAATCGGTGGTGCCGCCGCCGGGTGAAGATTTGTAGCTGATGAGCCCGGGATAGCGCAGGCTGCGCACATCCACGCCGTAGCGGTGGTAATAGTAATTGCACCAGAACTCGCCGGCGTATTTGCTGATGCCATACACCGTTGTTGGTTCTATGATGGTTTGCTGCGGGCACATTTGTTTAGGCGAAGTAGGTCCAAATACAGCAATGCTGCTGGGCCAATAGACTTTCTGCAGCTTTTCTTCGCGGGCTATGTCGAGCACATTCAGCAAGCCCTGCATGTTCAGGTTCCAGGCAAGACCGGGATTTTTTTCGCCCGTGGCCGATAAGGATGGCTGCCAGCAAATAAATCTGCGTAATGTTTTGCCGGATTACCTGCACATGCAGCATTTCCTTGTTCATCACATCCAATGAAACATAAGGACCCGTATTTTGCAACAACGGGTTTTGCTCCCGTAAATCAGACGCCACCACATTGGCATCGCCATACAATTTTCGCAGTGCCAGCGTTAGCTCCACTCCTATCTGTCCCGATGCGCCAATGACCAAAATTTTTTCCTTTGCTGCCATAATAAACCGCGTTTTTGTTGTAGTAGTCCGGAAATAAAAAAGCAGGATGTTTTCCTGCCTGCTGCGTTGCAAAGCTACAGGTTTCCGCCAGATTAACGACAGCAGGCAACGGCTCCCGGCAATGCCCGTTTTGCGACCCATGCAGCCATCTGAAGAGTTAGCAGGTGGCTATAAATCAAAAATCTTAATACTGTTTTTACAATGGTAAAAGATATTTTTACAACCGGTCTTCGCCAACACCACGAAACGGGATGTGCCCATCTGCCGGTTACCGGCTGCCATCCCCCAAAAACAGGCTCCTCATTCATGGCTTCGAACACCGCACAGAATGATGGCAATGCCGTGAAGACTACGCAGCTAACCCAATGTGTGAATCTGAAAAATGCATGCTGAATATGGATACCACGATCAGAACCAACGATAACCAGGTTTCGCTTCCGCAATTGATTCAAAGCGCTTTTCATCATACCAGCAGCCTGCTTCTCGTGATAGAGACAGCAACAAATGCGTTTGCGGAAGCCAACCAAACAGCGCTTACCGAACTGCACTATACTAAAGCAGAACTGCTGACAACGGCGCCCGGTATGGTGTGCCCTGCACTGGCAAACCTGCTGTTGCCGGGCAACCTGCCCGCCCAACAGGCACCCGTTACACTTCGAACCATCATTTACCGGAAAGCTAACAGCCCGAGCCAGGCAAATGTAACAGTCAGTACTTTTGAAGAAGCCGGGCGCACCTACCTGCTGGCAACCATCCCGGCACTGGAACCGGCAACCCAATTGCAATCTGAAAACGCGTTTTATACGTCTCTGTTCAACAGCATTACCGATGCCATCGTTTCGACCGACGAACAATTTCGCATAACAAGCTATAACCAGTATGCCGAGGAACTATTTGGATGGGAGGCGGCAGAAACAATCGGCAAACCAACAAAAGAATTAACAGAGAGCATTTATCCGGGTTCTACCTCAGAGCAGGTGGCGGAAGAGTTGTTTGCCACCGGCAAATGGAAAGGCGAAATCATTACCCATAAAAAAAATGGGGAGCCTTTCCCGGCTTATATTTCCCTTGGTACCATCACCAGCACCGACGGCAACATTACGGGTACGGTAGCCGTGATCCGCGACCAGACGGAACGAAAACAGGCAGAACTGAAAATCAGGCAACTGAACAAGGAACTGGAACAGCAGGTAGCCCGAAAAACAACGGAGATCAACAACGTGTTTGCAAGGGTAAGCGACGCCATCATTGCCATCGACACCAACTGGCGATATACTTACATCAACCAGCGTGCGGAAAGACTGTTGAAACGACCGGCGGCATCACTGATGGGTAAAAAGATTTGGGATGAATACAGCGATGATAGTGTCACCCCGTTCCGCATTGCCTATGAACAAGCGATGAAGACGCAGGCGTACTTATATTTTGAAGAATATTACGCGCCTTTGAATGCCTATTTTGAAAACCACATTTATCCTTCGCCCGACGGGTTGTCTGTTTTTATCAAAGACGCAACGGAACGAAAAAAAGCAGAAGTAGCACTGGCCGATATGCACCTGCGATACAACACCCTTACACAGGCGGCACACGAAGGCATGATGGAAATAGACTGCAACAACACCATCGTTTTTCTTAACGACTATCTCGCCAACCTGATGGGCTATACAAAGGAAAATATGATTGGCAGGAATGCTTTTGATTTTGTAGCGGATGATTTCAGAGACAATGCACTCCTCAGCATTCAGCGGCTACAACAAGGACACAGTATCCGCGACGAAGCCAGCTTTATTACCCGTGAAGGAAACACGATTTACACCTCTATTCAGTCAATGCCATTGTTTAAGAACGGCCAGTTTATCGGTGTTATTTCCACCATTCTCGACAATACGAAACAACACACGGTGAGCGAACAATTGTTGGCGAGTGAAAAACGCTTCAAGGCATTGGTAGAAAACGGCAGCGACGGAATCATGGTGCTGAATGAAAAAGGTAAACCCATTTATTCATCGCCGGGGTTTGAAAAGATATTGGGCTACCAGGATGATGATGCCCTGCTGTGTGAAAACATGGTTGCCGTGTTCCCCGAAGACAAGGAATATGTGTTGTCAAAAATTGAAGAAAGTCTTCAAAATCCAGGGCAGCCGGTTATGAATGTTGTGTACCGGATGATGCACAAAAACGGGCAGTGGAAATGGCTGCAAAGCACCCTGACCAACTACCTTGACAACCCTGCCATCAATGGCATTGTGAACAACTTTACAGACATTTCACTGGTAAAGCAAAAAGAGATACAGCTTAGTTCCATTGCCGACAACCTGAACGGGGTGTTGTTTCGATACAAAATCAACAAAGATGGTACAGATGAAATCGTGTATGCCAGCAAGGGATCTATGGGGGTGTGGGGCGTGCCGCCCGAAGAAGCCATTGCCAACAACAACGCCATCTGGGACATCATCCTGGCGGAAGACAAACCGGCAGTGATCGCCTCGATACAAGCGTCTGCGAGGGAGATGAAAGAATGGACTTCCGAATGGCGAATCCGGAATGCAAAAGGCAGTATTTGCTGGCAACGCGGCATGGGCAACCCGCACCTGGTGGAAGATGGATCCATCGTGTGGGATTCCATCATCATTGACATCTCTGAGCACAAAAAAGCCGAAGAACAACAGGCATTCCAGGCACACCTGCTCAACACAATTGGCCAGGCAGTAATTGCAACCGACATGCAGGGCTCTGTCAACTATTGGAACAAAGCTGCCGAATCGCTGTATGGCTGGACCGCATCGGAAGCCCTGGATAAAAACATCATTGACCTGACACCAACCAACCAGACAAAACAACAGTCCATCCAATTAATGGATGAGCTGCTGCAAAGTCAATCCTGGTCGGGCGAGATTACCCTGCAACGCAAAGACGGATCGGAATTTCTGGGCTTTGTATCAGATACGGTCATCACCGACAACAAGGGAAACCAGATCGGCATCATCGGCATCTCGAACAACATTTCCGAATGGAAAAAAAAAGAGCGCGAAATGGCTTTGCTGCTTGACAATACAGAAGAAGCATTTGTATTGCTGGACGAACAGCTCAACATCATTTCCTACAACCGGCAGTTTGCTGCTACCTACCAGAAGTACTTCAACAACATTGTTCGCAAAGGCTCTTCAATATATGATTACACCTTTCCAAACAGAGCGGAAAATTTGAAAAAAATCTACCGGAATGTACTGGCCGGGCTGAAAGAAGAAAAAGAAATATCGCTGAACGAACTGCTGGGCATCCACCACTATTTTTCATTGAAATTTTTCCCGGCAAAAGACGAGAACAACCGGATCATCGGGGTATTCATCACCATCACAGACATTACCAAGCGGAAGATTGCAGAAGAACTTGCCAGGGAAGAGCAACGAAACAATGAAGCCCTGATCAATACCACCGACGACCTGATCTGGAGCGTTGACACTCATTTCAGGCTGGTGGCGGCCAATGAAGCTTTTCTTAAATCCATCTATGCCACTACCGGCGTTCAAATAAGGAAAGGCGATAACCTGATGATGCAGGAAAATTTCTCCCCGGAATGGCTGAGCTTTTGGCAAAGCTTGTACAACCGCGCATTGTCGGGGGAATCTTTTTCCGAAGAAATTCACAACACAACCAACGTCTATGAACAGAACCTTTGGCAGGAAATTATTTTCAGACCGATTGTAAATGTGGAAACTGTGGTTGGCGTGGCGTGCTATGCCAGGGACATCTCTTTGCGCAAGCAATCGGAACAGCGAAACCATGAAATTATTGTTCAGCAACAGTTGTACACGGCCATCGTGCAGGCTTCCGAAGACGGCATCATCAGCAAAGACCAGCATGGCTACATCACTTCGTGGAACCGGGGTGCTGAAAAACTATTCGGATACAAAAGCAGTGAAGTGATTGGCAAACACATCACCCTCATTATTCCGGCAGAACTGCGTTCAGAAGAAGATGCCATTCTTGAAAAAATAAACCGCCATGAATTTGTTCACAACTACGAGACAGAGCGCGTTACCAAAGACGGCAAACGCATCAGCATCTCGCTTACCATTTCGCCCATCACCAATGCAGACAACGTTGTGATTGGCGCCAGCAAAATCGTAAGGGACATTACGGAAAGAAAACGCATCGAGATGCAGGTAATAAAAAGCGAGCAGCGTTTCCGCACCTTGTTTGAACAAAGCTTGGCCGGCTTTTACGAAACCACGGTATCGGGCGTCATTGCCAACTGCAATGATGCCTTTGCTCACATGCTCAAATACGATTCGTCGCAGGAACTGATCCGAAAGCCGGTAGATGAATTGTATTTTTCAAAAGCAGACAGAACCGAATTCATCAGGATGGTTCAGGATATGAATAAAATTCAAAACCATGAAGGCGTTTTGAAATGCAAAGACGGATCGGCCATGTACTACATCGAGAATGTTTCCCGGCGAATGGATGAGGAAAAAGGAGAAGAAATTTATGACGGAATCATCCTGGATATTTCGGAGAAAAAAATAGCTGAATTTGCACTGAAAGACAGCAATGAAAAATACAACCTTGTAGCCAAAGCTACCAACGACGTTATCTGGGACTGGAACATTGTAACAGGCAACGTGGAACGCAGCGCAGAGAGCATGTACAAGGTATTTGGCTATACCGAAGCCGACCAGACAGACAGCTTTAACTTCTGGGCTTCTAAAATGCACCCCGATGATGCCGAATGGATACAAAACATGTTCGCCATCAATTTTGCCAACCCGCAGGAGCAATTTATGGACTGCGAATACCGCTTTCAAAAAGCCGATGGCACTTATGCGTTTGTATACGACAAAGGATACATCATCCGCAACCAACAGGGCGAACCCATTCGCATGATTGGCGCTGTGCAGGACATCAGCAAACTGAAAGAAAGTGAAATGCTGCTGCAAAAAGAGCGGCCGAGCTGGAAGCTTCGAACAGGGAACTGGAACAGTTTGCCTACGTGGCTTCGCACGACCTGCAGGAGCCGCTGCGCATGGTTTCCAGCTTTATGACGCAGCTCAACAAAAACTACCAGCACGTGCTGGACGAACGCGCTAAAAAATACATACACTTTGCCGTGGATGGCGCCGTTCGCATGCGGCAGATCATCCTCGACCTGCTCGATTATTCACGCGTAGGCAGGCTGAACGAAGAAGCCGAACTGATAGACCTGAACAGCGTGGTAGAAGAAGTGCTCATTTTGTTTAAAAAAATCATCAGCGATAAAGGAGCGTTGATATCGTCGGACAAGTTGCCGGTGATCAAATCCAACCGGTCGCCGCTGCGGCAGCTCTTTCAAAACCTCCTCAACAATGCACTCACTTATAGCAGCAACAACCGTGTTCCCACCATTCACCTTTCGGTAACCGATGAGCAAACATCATTGGCTGTTTTCCATTGCCGACAATGGGATCGGCATTGCAGAAGAATATCAGGAAAAAATATTCATCATTTTTCAACGCCTGCACAGCCGCGAAGAATTTGCCGGTACCGGGATGGGATTGGCGATAGCCAAAAAAATCGTGGAATCTTTCGGGGGAAATATCTGGGTATCATCGGTGGAAGGCGAAGGCAGCACATTTTATTTTACCATTCCCAAAAGTTGATGCAACCTGCTATTTCATCAATAAAGCTTAGCGAATTATCGCATAATGGATTGATAGCCAATCCAAATGCTTTGGGCAGAATATCAGCCCCCATAGCAGCCATGAATACACATTGAAATTCCCTGCCGAAGTTTAAGGACGTTGTAACTGAGAAGCTCTATATTTATCACTCAACAGCAAGCAAAATTTCTCCTATGGCGCCAATTCACATCCTTTTGGTTGAAGATAATGAGGGTGATATTTTTCTGATTACGGAAGCATTGAAAGAGGGGAAGATCTTACACATGCTCAGCATCGTAAAAGATGGCAAACAGGCGCTGGATTTTTTAGAGAACAGGTTGCTACATACTGCTGCCGATTTGCCCGACCTGATTTTGCTGGACATCAACCTTCCCAAAAAAAACGGGCTTGAAGTACTACAGACGATCAAACGCAATGACCTGCTCAAAACCATACCTGTTATCATTTTAACCACATCTTCCTCCCGGTCTGATGTGATGGAATCTTATCGGAACCATGCCAATTGTTTCATCACTAAACCGATAGATGCAGAGACTTTTTTAAAAGTAATTACGAGTATAGAAGACTTTTGGATCACTGTTGTTACATTACCCAATCCGAGAATTCAAGCTGATGACTAAGGACAATATTCACTATCGCATCCTGGTGATAGAAGACAATCCCGGCGATGTGGCATTGATTGAAGAATATTTGCAGGAGCAAATCAACAACCCCGAAATCCTGGTAGCAAACACATTCAGGGAAGCCGGTACCATTACCATGACCGCCCCGGATTTAGACATTGTGTTGCTCGACCTGACCTTGCCCGACAAAAGCGGTCAACAACTGGTGGAAGACATTTTGAAACTCCCGGATCTCAATTGCCCCGTCATTGTGCTCACCGGGTATTCTGATGTTGATTTCAGCAAAACCGCCATTGCTTTGGGCGCCTCCGATTACCTGCTGAAAGACGAGCTGACAGCCGGTTTTCTTTACAAAAGCATCATATACGCCATCGAAAGACACCGCACCACGCTGCGGCTTGAAGAGTCGGAAAAAAAATTCAGCAACCTGTTCAACCTAAGCCCGCAACCCATGTGGGTATATGACCTTGACACGCTCAGTTTTGTGCAGGTGAACTGGGCCGCCATCCAGAATTATGGCTATAGCGAAGCAGAGTTTTTAGAGATGAAACTGGCTGATATTTCCTTTGATAAATCACTGGCTGATTTCCGGAAAATTTTCAACAATCCATCTCCAGAAAGCAAAAGCGTCTATTCCGGGATCACGCAGCACAAAAAGAAATCGGGCGAACTGATAGACGTAGAAATTCACAGCGCATTCGTCATGGTCAACCACAAGCCCTGCCGGTCGGTGATTGCCATTGACATTACCGAACGGAAAAAAGCTGAGCAGGAGCTGAAAAACAGCCAGGACAGGTACCGGACAGCACAAGCCATCGGTAAAATGGGCAACTGGCACCTAAACCTGGATACTTATATCCTGGCCTGGTCAGATGAGATTTTTAAAATCTTTGACATGCCGGCGGTTCTGCCCGAAATGAACTACGAAACCTTTTTCAACCTCATACATCCCGACGACAGGGACCAGTTTACCGCAGCACAGGAAGCAGCCCTTGCCGGGAAACAAGACCTCGACATTGTACACCGCATCCTTACGCCCGCCGGTAATCTTTGCTACGTGCACGAGCTGGGCAAACTGCAGCGGGATGAAGAAGGCAAAGCCACCGCGTTTATCGGCACCGTGCAGGATGTAACGCAACAAACCAAAAACGAACTTGCTCTCAAGCAAAGCGAAGCCCGCCTGAAAGGAGTGATCGACTCACAAACCAACTATGTGATCCGCACCGATCTCTATGGCAACTACACCTACTACAACCATAATTTTTTTGATGAATTTGGCTGGGTGTATGGTACCGGGGATCTCATAGGTTGCAACGGCTTGCACTCTATCCTTGAATACGATCACGACAAAGTAAGACAGTGTGTGGCGCAATGTATGACCACCCCTAATATCGTGTACCAGGTAGAGATAGACAAGCCTGGTAAAAACAACATTATCCGGACAACCCTGTGGGATTTTGTATGCCTGACAGACGAGCACCAAAACCCAATGGAAATACAGTGCGTAGGCATTGACGTAACAGAATGGAGAAAAACCGAGCGGCAAATTGTAAAAACTCTGGAAGAACGCAATGCCGTACTGGAAAGCATTGGCGATGCCTTCTTTGCCGTTGATAATAACTGGCTCATCACCTATTGGAACAAAGAAGCGGAACGAATTACCGGCTTCCTGAGAACTGACCTTATTGGGAAAAATTTCCGCGATTCTTTTACCGGCATTATGAATCCGGATTTTTTCCGCTACCTGCAGACGGCGGTTGACAACAACGAGCCAGAACATTTTGAAAATTTCACGGACACTTATCAACGCTGGTGGGATGTAACGGCTTTCCCGTCAGACAACGGGCTGGCCGTGTATTTCAAAGACATCAGCACCCGCAAGCAAATTGAAGAAGAGATCAAAAACAACGAAAGAAAGCTGCAGGTGTTGTTCCATACGGTGAGGGAAATTATCTTTATGGTAAGCATTGAAAGCAGGGACGTGTATCGGTTTGTATCTATGAATAAGGCCGGGCTTAACGCGATGGGCATGAAGGAAGAAGAAGTGGTGGGTCATTATGTGCATCACATCATCCCTTCTCCTTCGCTCGAGCTGGTATTGTCCAAATACCAGCAGGCGATAACAGAAAAACAAACCATTACCTGGGAAGAAACCACACCTTATCCTGCCGGTGTCAAAACAGCGCGCGTGTCAGCCTCGCCGGTTTTCAACGACCAGGGAGAGTGCATGATGCTGGTAGGTTCCATCTTCGACATCACCGACCAACTGGCATACGAAGAAAAGCTGAAAGCTTCCAATGACGAACTGCGGCAATTGGCACTGCACCTGCAGCATGTGCGCGAAGAAGAACGGCTGCACATAGCCCGCGAAATACACGACGAACTGGGACAGCAGCTTACCGGCATTAAAATGGACATTTCGTGGCTCAAAAGAAAACTGCCTGCCGCAGATGATGCCATCAAAAACAAAATCCAGGAATCCATCGGGCTGATTGACAATACCATCAATACGGTTCGGAAAATCGCGGCCGAACTGCGGCCCAGCGTTCTCGACGATCTCGGGCTGGCAGAAGCCATCAACTGGCTGAGCCACGAATTCACCAAACGCTCTGGCATCCCGGTATTGTGCAACACCAATGTCGACAACCAGAAATATGACCCACAAATATCCATCGCCATTTTCAGAATTTACCAGGAGAGCCTGACCAATATTTCCCGCCATGCACAGGCTACCTCTGTACGATGCGATCTGGAAGAGGAAGACAACCACCTGCGGCTCGTGGTAACAGACAACGGGCAAGGGTTCGATCTGCCTGCACAATCCGCCAAAAGAACGCTGGGGCTGGTAGGAATTAAGGAAAGAGTAGCCAACTTTGCAGGAACCTATCGAATTGAAAGTGCGCCGGGAAAAGGGACCATTGTTTCTGTACAAATACCTTTGTAATCTTTAAACCAGTCATGTATGCTCCGGATATTGATAGCAGACGATCACGCAATAGTAAGAAGAGGACTGAAAGATATTTTGCAGGAAGAATTTCAACTGGCGCACATTACCGAGGTGGCAGACGCAGAAGACCTCATCATCAAAGTGCTGAAGGAAAAATGGGATGTAGTGATCTCCGATCTTTCCATGCCCGGCCGCAGTGGTCTTGAAGCCTTGCAGCAAATCAAATCCATCAATGCCAAACTGCCCGTGCTCATACTAAGTGTTTATCCCGAAGAGCAATACGCCATTCGTGTACTGAAAGCCGGCGCTGCCGGCTATCTCAACAAAGACATGGCGCCGGAAGAGCTGGTAAAAGCCGTCAATACCGTTTTATCGGGCAAAAAATACATTACCCAATCCGTGGCCGAAAACCTGGCCACAGCTGTGGATTTCCATTCCCCAAAAAAATCCCACGAACATTTGTCTGACCGCGAATTTGAAGTCTTTAAAATGCTGGCTACCGGTAAGTCAATTTCGGAAATTGGCGACATCTTGCACCTTGGCGTTACTACAGTCAGCACTTACCGTTCGCGGGTACTTACCAAGCTGAATATGAAAACAAATGCTCAGCTTACCCAATACGCCTTAGAATTTAAACTCATCTGATGCCCTGACAAATTGTAGTAAATCAACTACATTTTTTACATTTCTACAGCTACACAAACACACTTTTTTCAACGACGTTTCCAGCAGGCGAAAGCATACTTTTATGCCTGGCACATTTGGGAAGGCAGACTTATTGCGTATTAGCAGGGTATGAAATCTATGGTTGACAGTGAGGTGCAGGCAGGAATCCGTTGTATCAAAACATTACAAGCGAAAAAACACCGTGCAATGAACCTGCTGATTGTAGATGACTCCGAGCTGATGATTACCAAAATCATTGAACTACTCGAAGATGTAGATTGCATTGGTAGCATTGACTCCTGCGGTACCTACAGTGATGCCATCAACAAGATAGACAGGTTTCGGCCCGATATGGTTTTGCTCGACATTCACCTGCCCGACAAAAGCGGGCTGCTGTTGCTGCGCCATATCAAATTTGTTTATCCCGGCACCATCGTAATCATGGTAACCAACCTGCACGACGATTTCTACAAACAATTGTGTTTCCAGTTGGGTGCCAGTGATTATATAGACAAGTCTAACAACATTGAAACACTGGTGGAACTGATCCCCAAACATTGCTGATCCAACCCTTCATTTACTTTATCCCGCCTTTTTGGTTTGCTGCGTTTCCTGTAGTGATATTATTACAACAGGTACGTCAATTTCTACATTATAAAGGGACTTCACACTATACGACGCTGTTTTTTTACGGGTTTTCTTTGCAGTAGTAAAACTTTTCGACGTATGATCAATTATTTACTAAATATCCCGGACGAAACAGCGATGCTTTTTATTTTTCAAAACAATTACCTGGTTAGCATCACTGCCTTCCTGATATGTTGCAAAGTTTCTTACTTTCTCCTCACGAAAAGAAGAAGCTGGAAGCTGTATCACATGGTTTATTTCAACAGCAATCACATTTTACTCTCCACCAGCCGGAAAAGCAGCCGGAACAAAAAGATTCAGAATGGATTGAGCCTGGCAATAGTTGTTGTTCTTTGCCAGATAGCACTCAATTGTTTGCTGATGCCAGCGTAACAGCGGCTTTGATGCAGTCGGAAACATACTTCCCGTTTTGAAATTCAATATCCGAGACTGGTAAATTCTACAGCCGTCTACAAATAACACCGATGGCTGATAGATGTTTTACAAAACAACAACAGGCAGGATAAAGAACCCTGACAACAGAGATTCAGGCATTTGGGAATTATTAAAAGGGTACACAACCATGAAACCAACCTCAATAACCATATCATTAGAAGAACAAATTGCCGCTTTGAAAAAAGCGAATGAAAAGCTTTCGCTGGCAACACAGGTAGCCGGCATCGGTGTATGGGAATATTGTTTGTCTGACAAAAAGTTTAAAGCAGATGCCACCTGTTTTACACTGTACGGTTCTGCAGCAACGGATGTACACATCTCATTTGAAAAATGGATGGAATTTGTACACGATGAAGACCGGCAAAGAGTGTATAAGGAAATCTTAACCGCCTTCCAGCAACATACTGATTTCAACCTGGAATGCCGCATCATATGGAGCGACGGAACCATTCATTATATCAAATCAATCGCCCTCATTCAGCGGGATGAAACCGGATATCCAACCTGCTTTCTGGGCACCACTTTCGACATCACAAAACAAGTATTGGCCGAACAAGCCATCCGCCAGAGCGAAGCAAAATACCGCTCCTTTTTTGAAAACAGCATGGATGGTCTCCTGCTATCGGAAACCGATGGCAACATCATCGCTGCCAACCCGGCGGCATGCAACATTTTCCGGATGACCGAAGAGGAAATCCGCACAACCGGCAGAATGGGACTGGTTGATTTGTCAGACCCGCAGGTAACCACCATGCTGTTGGAAAGACAACGCACCGGCAAAGCGAAGGGTGCCATCACGTATAAGCGGAAAGACGGCAGCACCTTTCCCGGCGAGCTTACATCGGTGGCCTATACGGACGACAACGGCAATGAAAGAACCTCCATGATTATCCGCGATGTTACTGCCAGCCACATCGCCAGCCAGGAAATACTAGCCACTTCGCAGGCGTTGCACCACGCAATGAAAGACCTGAACCGGTTTATGGATTCGTCTATGGACATCATTTGTACCATCAACGAAAGGGGCGAATTTGTGAATGTCAGTTCGGCAGCAACAGAGATTTTGGGCTATGAACTGTCTGAAATAACCGGACAGCCGTTTATGAAATTTGTTGTGGACGAAGACATTTGCAAAACCGAACAAATCAGTATCAAAATCAGGAACGGGTTGCAGGTAAACATGTTTGAAAACAGGTACAAATGCAAAAATGGAAATACGGCTCCGTTGCTCTGGTCGGCGCGCTGGGATGACGAATACGGACTGATGTATTGCATTGCGCGCGATGCTTCGGAAAAGAGAAAACTGGAAAACGCATTTGAATACCAGCAGCAACACTTTTACGACCTGTTTCACTCAGCTCCTTTTGCCATTGCCGTACTCCGGGGTCCCGATCATGAATTTGAAATGGCAAACCCCAACTACCTGCAATTGATTGGCAGAAAAGACATCATTGGCAAACCTGTTAGCCTGGTATTGCCCGAAATTATGACGATGCAGGGCTACCAGGAAATCCTGAACAAAGTATACCAAACCGGTACCGCCTATTATGCCAATGAAACAATGGTGCAGATCAACCGGGATGGCAACAACAAGTTGACAGACACTTACCTGAACTTTAAGTTTTTGCCCAATAGAAATGCAGATGGAATGATTGAAGGCGTCTTCATCTTTGCCAATGAAATTACCGAGCAGGTAATGTCGAGAAAACGCATCAGCTTTCACACCGCCAACCTGCAGGCAATCCTGAACACCACCGACACCGGCTATGTGCTGGTGGACAGAAACCTGAATATCATTTCCTACAACCGGATAGCCAACGAAAGAATTGTCAGCATTTGCAACCGCCCGCTGGAAGAAAACCATTGTTACCTCGACTATTTTGATGCGGCCCACAGCAAATTCAAGCAGGAGAAAATAATCGAAGTCTTACAGGGCAAACGGGTGGAAATTACTTTTGAACAGCAGATGCTGAATGGCAGCACCAGGTGGTATTCTGTCAAAATGAGCCCTATCTTGATGGAGAATCATATAGACGGCATCTGTTTTGCCAGCAGCGACATCACCGCATTGAAAGAAGCAGAGCTCGAAAAACAACAAATGACTGCCGATCTCCTGCAGCGGTACAAAGACCTGGAGCAGTTTAACTACATCGTATCGCACAACCTGCGGGCGCACGTTGCCAACATCTCCGGCATCTGCAACCTGCTCAACGACGGCGGTACGGACACCGAAACCCAAAAGTTGTTCTGGGACAAGCTCTGCGATTCGGTGGAGATGCTCGACACGGTGCTGAAAGACCTGAACAGCATACTGGAAATACAAAAAGAAGTCAAAGAATTCAGCGACGAAGTGCACCTGCCGCAGTTGTTGTCGGGTGTTATCAAAAGCATCAGCTGCAATTTGAAAACATCTGGTGCCGTCATCAAAAGCGACTTCACCGGGGCAGAGTCGCTCACTACTTTCAAAAGCTACATGTTCAGTATATTTTACAACCTCATCACCAACAGCATCAAATACAAACGACCAGACGAGCCCCCACGCATTTATATCAGCAGTAAAAGAGAAGGAACCAAAACAAAAATTACGTTTACCGACAATGGATTGGGCATTGACCTCAATCGTCGCGGCGACCAGATTTTCAAGTTGTACAAAAGGTTTCACCAGCACGTAGAAGGAAAAGGGATTGGTTTGTTCATGACAAAGACACAAGTTGAAAGCCTGGGCGGCAAACTAAGTATTGACAGCGTGGTAAACCAGGGCACCACCATCACCATCATTCTATAACCTATTTAAAATTGTTGTATGACCAACGTAGAAAGAATCATCATTATTGACAACGATCCGATTGTGAATCTCCTTTGTTTGCACATAATCAAAAAAACGCATCCCGGCATGCATGTGTTGTCCTTTACTTCGCCCGAGGAAGGGCTCGAGTACATTCAATTCGAATACCAGCAATATGCCGTAAAAACGATCCTGTTGTTAGACATCAACATGCCCACATTATCGGGCTGGGAAGTGCTGGAACAACTGGAACCTTACAAAGAAATGATCCACCAGTATATGTCCATTTATATGTTTTCTTCTTCGGTCAATTCGGAAGACAAAGAACTGAGCCGGCTACACCCGCTGATCGAAGGCTTTATCGAAAAACCACTCACCGCACAAAAGCTGGCAGCGATCACCGTGCCTGAAAGGGCGATGGCATAAAATACGTCCGGCGTTCTGCTACAACAACTTTTCCGTTACTCCATGCGAAGTGCAACCCATCAATGGTTTACCTCGCATTTTTTGTTTCTAAGCCAGCAGGCAAATCATTTGATGCGCCGCCCGTTACCCACAACGCCTCGATTGTCCAGGTGACCGCGTAAAGATTATACACCCTGCATCCATATCCCCTACAATGCACTGTTGACAAGCCTTTTACCTCAACACAGTTGAGAGAAATCAGTTGCTCGCACCATTCCATACCTTCAACCGGAGGTTATCAATTGAGCCAGGCGAAAATCATCAATATAAAATAATACATTTGGCTTCAGCACGCCGGGATTGACGGAATTTAGTTAACCACACTTCACCAATCCCGGTTCGTTACCCTCCATTTTTTGATTCCACTGTATGAAACCACTCTTCATCATTCTCCCCATTTTACTTTGCTTTACTTCTTTTGCGCAAACGAGAAAGATTGAAGTTTCAGTCAATACAAATGTTGAAGTAATCAATGCAATAACAATCCCGCTTTATCCGGAAATGTTGCAGGACAGCATCAAGGATCCCTGGCTTTTTAGAAACACCCAACTCATGAGGCTTGCCAACAACTACTTTCAACCATTTTATAAGGATGTAGCAGTTCAAAAGGCTCAAATCCTCATCGACAAATTGGGAACCGGAATCTATCTGTTGGGGCTTTATTATGAAGACTTACCTACCGCGAAACGCAAGTATGAAATACCAGATATCATCTGGACGGAAGTTTCCAAAAATAAAGACACGGCACTGTCTGTGATCGACGATTTCTTCGTCTCTGCGGCTAACTTTTACAAAACCGCAAACTTCAAAACATTTCAGGCAACGTATTCATCTGTTTACACAACCGCATTGCAACAGGTTAGGCAAAACCTGCCCGACGATGGCTTTATTCCATTCCTTGAACACTATTACGGCGACCAAAAAAATAGTTACAGTATCATCGTGATGCCTTTCTTCAAATCAGAATGGGGAATGGGTTGGGAAACCTCCACGAAAGATGACAAGAAAAATATTTACAACATCACTTCGCCTTTCAACAAGCAGGTTGTAACAGGAAATCAGATCAAAGAAGTTGGGTTTGACGATTCAGACAAAATTTCAAATTTGTGTATACACGAGTTTGGTCATTCGTTTGTAAACACAATCACGTCAACCGAGCCATATTCAACAGCCATTGATCAATTCAGTGACCTTTACAAACCGATAGAAAGTGCAAAGCAATATTCCGATTGGCATACCCTATTCAATGAATACGTGGTGAGAGCAGGCGAAGTCATCGTCATGCGGCAACTTGGCAATCACGCATTTGCAGACAATACAAAAGCAACCTATACAGATTGGGTTTACCTAGACTTTTTTATAGACCAACTGACAGGCTACACAAAAGACAGGGGTAGGTATCAAACGTTTAAAGATTTTTTGCCAACGCTTATCCAACACTTAGAAACGATAAGACAAGTAAAAAAGTAAAACGGCACTCAACAAACGAATACCAATAACAGTATGGAAAGCACCTTGCAATAGATGCGTGTCACCCGTTTCGTGAACACCTCACTGGTATTGAAACCAACCTGTAGCAGGTCTGTTATTCTTACTCAAAAATGAATCAATGGATGAAGACGCAAAATTAGGCGGCCACCTCAGCCACCTTTTCCGCAGGCTGCCGGTAGCTTTCCTTTTGGCGCTCTGCATCAGCGATTAAGAGGTTCACAGTTGCGAGGCTTTTACCCGTATACATTGAACTTAGAAAGCCGCTTGCAACTTCAGAGCATTGCCTTGGTGAAACAAGTAACTATTCCCCTGACCTGTTGGCAACATTCAATGCCAATGAATTTGATCATACCAACACTCGCGGTCATGATTGGCGAACCCGGTAAGGTAGTCCTTGCCAAAACATCTGACAAAGCGAGGTAACCGGAATAAGCGATGGCTGAAAATTCGGTTAGGTCCGGCATTCTCGCTTTATCCCATTTGATGGCTCATGACAAGCAAAGTCAGAAATCACAGAAACAGCATTGATGAGCCGGAAATGGGTGGCACCCGCCGACACCAAAAGCTGAGAAAAGAAGGGTCTGCAATGTCAACTGACAAGAGTAATTGCCAGCAATGCCCTGTTTTCGTCAGCCTATCACTTATGCAATTCTACAAAAACGAAGAATTTGCAGCCTTACCAACGTTTTTGGCAGTAGTTTACCCCCGAAATAGAAAAAGCCTGGTAAGTTATTGACTTACAAGGCTTTATTCATTAATCTAGTGACCGCGTTAGGATTCAAACCTAAAACCTTCTCATCCGTAGTGAGATGCTCTATTCAGTTGAGCTACGCAGCCATTGTTTTCGGGTTGCAAATATAGAAGAAAAATGTTTACCTGCAAATTTCATTGCTGTTTCTTAACTGAATTTACAAAAATTTCGTCGCAGCCGCGCGCCGTCCATTGTACCGAAGCAAATGCAGATTTCGTATATATCCTGCCTGCCGCTAAGCGAAAGTTTGTAGATTGCCGCCCGCTATACGCTTAAGTTTGGTTCATGAAGAAACTCCTGTTCATTTGTCTTTTGTATGCCGGCAGTGCCTGCTGCCAGCAACGCCTGCCATTGCAGGATGCCATCAATGCAGCCTTGCAAAACAGCTTTGACATTCAGCTTGCCAAAAACGACATCCGGGTCAACACCATCAACAACAACATCGGTGTGGCGGGTGGTCTTCCCTTCGTGGCAGGTTCGGGCACCAATCGCGAAACCATCACCAGCATCAACCAAAAATATTCTGACCCCAGCCGCAATGCGTCGCGCAACAATGCGGCGTCCAACAGTACCAGTGCCAGTGTTGATGCCAGTTTTCTCTTATACAACGGCATGCGCGTAAAAGCCACCAAGCAACGGCTGGAAGAACTGGAATTGCAAAGCGAACAGCGCTTCAACGCACAGGTGCAAAACACCATTGCCGCCGTTATGACCACTTATTACGACGTGGTGCGACAGCAGGATTATATCAAAACGATTGACCAGTCTATCAGCGTAGCCAAACAACGGTTGCTAATCATTGAAGCCCGGAAAAGCGTAGGACTTTCCAACAACGCCGATCTTTTTCAGGCACAGATAGACGTTAACGCACTTGAACAGTCCAAACAATCGCAACAGGTGGTGATAGAACAAAGCAAAATAGAACTGCTGCGGCTGATGAACGTACAACCCGGTTCTGCCTTTTTAATTGAAGACACCATCATTGCCGATCATTCGCTCCTGCTCGACAGCGTGCTTCTCCATCTTCAAAGCAATGCAGATGTATTGGCAGCACAGGAACAAGTACGCATCAACGAACTGATCGAACGTGAAACAGCGGCACAGCGCTATCCTTCGCTGAGCACCAGTGCCGGCTACATCTACGGCAGAACCAAAAATGCCGCTGGCTTTACCCGCCTTAACCAAAACTACGGTCCCTATATTTCGCTCGGCATAGCCGTTCCCATCTACAATGGATCGGTGTACAAACGCCAGCAGCGCATCGCCGAAATCAATACCCAAAGCGCCGGGCTGCAACAAAAAATAATTGTACGCGATTACGAGGCAGAAGTGCTGAAAAACTACGCCGCTTACATCAACTCGCTCGAACAGCTGAAAGCGCAGCAGAAAGCGTTTGAAACAGCACAACAGTTGCTATCGATTGTCATGCAACGCTTTGAACTGCGGGTCAATACCATCCTGGAAGTGAAAGACGCGCAGCAAAGCTTTGAAGAAGAAGGCTACCGGCTGGTGAACCTCTCTTTTGCCGCCAAAGCAGCAGAAATAGAACTCAAGCGGTTGGGCAACATTCTTGCTTATTGATTTCCTGCTATGCAACAATGGAGGTATTTTGAATTTGAAGACCAGCCCTGGTTTCCCTCGTTTCTGAGGCAGTACATGATGGATTTTTTACGCTTCGTATTGCATACCGGCAACCTGTACCAGCCCATTACACCCATCCTTGTTCGCGCCTTGCAAACCACCAACAGCAATACCATCATAGACCTTTGTTCAGGTGCGGGCGGCGCAGTGCAAAGCGTTCAGCAGAATATTCAAAACAGCACTGGCGCAGCTGTTTCTTTTATCCTGACCGACCTGTATCCCAACGTTGCGGTTTACCAGCAGTTGCAGGCAACTTCAAAAGGTAGCATCAGCCATTGTCCCGAATCCGTAGATGCCACCAATGTACCACCACAGCTGAAAGGGTTTCGGACCATTTTCTCCGGCTTCCATCACTTTGACGAAGTGACCGCGCAACAGGTGTTGCAAAACGCAGCCGACGCCGGCGAAGGCATTGCCATCTTCGACGGTGGCAGCAAAAGCCTGTGGTTTGTACTCACCATCCTCTTGTTTCACCCGGTGGCTTTCCTGCTATGCACGCCTTTTATCAAGCCATTTTCCTGGCGGCGGCTGTTGTTTACATATTTGTTGCCGGTAGTGCCTTTTTGTACGGTGTGGGATGGGGTGGTGTCGGTATTGCGCCTCTACACACCAGCACAACTGGCAGCCCTTGCGCAGCAAACCAACCACCACAATTATCGCTGGCAGCATGGCATGGTCACCAACCGGGTGGGCATCCGCATTGCCTACCTCACCGGCTACCCTGAAAAGCTTTAAATCTCCTTAATTTTAAAGGGCAGGATTAAATCTGCTATAAAATCACCGCGCGTCTCCAAAACCATTCATTTTGTCTTTATTTTTATCCTGTTATTTAATCCAATATACCATGCAAATAACTCCTGATATCTTACCCGTTGTTTTAGTAATTGAGGACGATCCCTATCTTCAGAAAATTTTGAAACAATGCCTCAAAGACAGTTTCACAGTTGTAATTTTCAACAATGGCATCGATGCGTTGAAACACCTGCAGGAAGCCAATCTTCCGGACATCATCACTTCTGACCTGAACATTCCCGGGTTGAAGGGAATCGATTTCCTCAAGCAGATCAAAAGCAGTGGTTTTTTCAATTCCATTCCGGTAATTATCCTCTCGGCAGACGACAGTACCGAGACGCGGATCAATTGTTTTGAACATGGCGCAGATGACTTTATTCCAAAGCCGTTCAATCCAAAAGAACTGAATGTGCGGATGAAAATCATTCTCAAACGTTTTGGCAAACCGGTAACGATCTAATATGCAGCAACAAAACAACAATGTGGTTACCAATCAACGCATCATCGCGGTGATAGATGCTGCAGAAAGCGTCATTCCACAACTCGCCAATTGCTTTGATGCCAGTGAATATACCTTTCTTCATTTCACCAACGGCATCACTTTGTGTTCGCAATGGGAAAAATCGAAAGCGGTGATTTCAGCCATTGTTTCCGTTGGTGAAGTAATGGGTCATACGGGCATTTCGCTGTATCAAACCATCAAAAGCAAAAACTTTCCCGACATCCCGTTTTTCATCATCACTTCTGTTCACAACAGCAACCTGATGCGGTTGGCTGCCAAAGCAGGCGTAGCAGATGTTTTTGAAAAACCGCTTTCGCTCAACGCACTCAGTACACGCATTACGTTTTGCATAGACCACTGGCACCTTTTGAAAAGCTCGGCTTTGAATTTGAATAACCAGCAATACCAAATGCCCTTTTCCAAACGGCTATTCGACATTGCTTTTGCCAGCTTTGCATTGCTGATGTTGTCACCCTTGTTTTTATTGGTGATCATCGCCATCAAGCTCGAATCAAAAGGTCCTGCCTTTTATTATTCGTTGCGCGTGGGCACCGGCTACCGCGTGTTTAAATTTTTCAAGTTCAGGTCGATGTACACCAATGCAGACAAACGCCTGCAAGACCTCAAACACCTGAACCAGTACAGTGCCGCAGACGCAGCCACCTCGCAGCCGGCAGCCGGTACAGCCTCCACGCTGTGCGATGATTGCCGGAAGATGGGTGTAGCCTGCCAGCAGAGTGTGTATGCCGATAAAAACAGCTGGTGCGAAAAACAGCATGCAATGATGAAAAAAGCGGCCGCCGGCTCTGCCTTTATCAAAATCAAAGACGACCCGCGCATCACCAAAGTAGGCAAACTGCTGCGCAACACGAGCATAGACGAACTTCCGCAATTGTTCAATGTTTTGATTGGCGACATGAGCATCGTCGGCAACCGCCCGCTGCCCCTGTACGAAGCCGAGCGCCTCACAACCGATAAGTATGCACAACGCTTCATTGCGCCGGCAGGCATCACCGGGTTGTGGCAGGTGGAAAAGCGTGGAAAAGGCGACATGTCGGAAGACGAGCGCCTGATGCTGGACAACAGGTATGCACAAAAATACAACCTGCTCACCGACCTGCACCTGCTGTGCAAAACCATCCCTGCGCTGTTTCAGAAAGAGAACGTGTAACAAAGAATAGCAAGCAACCGGAGAATAAAAAAAGCAGCTACGATAACGTAAGCTGCTTTTTTATTTACCCGTAATTTTCTTTGGGTGGCACGTAGTTCAGGTACTCCTTGTGCGGCTGCGACGTAGCTCTGATCCACTCATCGCTGGCAATGTCGTACTGCCTGATCACCTTTGCCGGGTTGCCGGCAACCACGCTGTAAGGCGGAACGTTTTTGGTAACCACCGATCCTGCGGCTACCACGCTGTGCTTGCCAATAACTACGCCTGCCGTAATCACTGCATTGGCACCTATCCAGCACTCATCACCAATCTCTATTGGTGCCGTGGTAACGGGTTGTTTGCTGATGGGCAACATGATGTCGCGGTACTCGTGGTTAAGACCACTCATCACGATGTTTTGCGCCAGGATCACGTCGTTGCCGATGGCTACCGGCCCGATGATTACATTGCTCATGCCCACGAGGGTATGATTGCCAATGATCACATTGCCGACGCCATTGTTGATGGTACAAAAATTTTCGATGGTGGAATAATTGCCAAGGCAAAACTGGTTGAAGGGCAACACATCCAGCCGCGTGTATCGCCGGATTTTGGCGCCTTTGCCGTACTGGTGAAACCAGCGGTTGACAAACCATTTTACCCATAATCTTGGACCAGCTTCCCCTTTGGGAATCAGCATGCGGTGAACCGCTTTTTTTAAAGCCGGATGACCTTTGATTGTGTTTGCTACAGACATAATTGAATATTGGATAGTAGAAGAAAATGATGGTGGAATATAGATGCCGTTTTTGTCAATACAATATTAACATGAATCTTTTTGAATCCTTGCGCATGCTGAAAAATTAAGCAATTGTTCAGGTAGATTAAAGCATTTTAAATAGCATCTTTTACAAAGTGCCATTACTTTTACGCTACGATTTTATCCAAATTATCCAATGTTCAGAAAACTCCCCATTCTGCTTTTGATAGCCACCCTGCTATGCTGCGCCAGGACCAGTGCACAGCAAACGATGATGCAGGAAGTGTCGCCCGCTTATTTGCAACGGCTGATAGACACGGCGATCAAATATTACCCGCGTGTACAAACACAGCGGCATCATGTAGAGATTGCAGAAAACGATGTCAAAAAAGCAAGAGCCGGCTGGTTCGATGCATTCAATTTTTCTTACCTCTACAGTCCCAACAATTCTACAACGCTCGTCAATCCCAACTTGCTCAACGGGTACCAGGTAGGGATGCTGTTGAACGTTGGTTCGTTGTTACAAAAGCCATACATCGTGAAGCACGCAAAAGGCGATCTCGAAGTGGTGAAGGCAGAGTACGATGAATACATTATCAACCTGACGGCACTGGTAAAGGAACGCTACTACCTGTACATCCAGAGCAAGCAATTGCTGAAGGTAAAAATGCAGGCTGCGCTTGACGTGGAAACCACGGTGCAGCAAATAAAATACAAGTACGAAAAAGGCGAAGAATCATTGGAAAACCTGAACAAAAACATGTTTTCTTACGACAATACGCTACAGGCAAAAATAGAAGCCGAAGCTTCCATGCTCATCGCCAAAGCACGGCTGGAAGAATTGGTAGGCATCACCTTAGAACAGATACAATGATAGAGATCAAAGACTTTTTCAGGCTGGTGATAAAGTACAAGTATGTACTGATGGGCATCCCGATGATTGCCATCATCATTACCTTTTTCCTGGTGAGAAACCTGCCCGATGTGTACGACTCAAGGGCAAGAATTGCCACCGGCATTGTAGACGATTCTCAAAAGACACTGGACAAAAGCAGCAAGCAGGAATCGGAGGTAAACCAGCAGTTCAACAACCTGATCCAGATGATACTGCTGAAGCGTATGATAGACCAGGTTTCGTATAGCCTGATGCTGCACGACCTCACCAGCCCAAAGCCGTTCAGAAAGCCCAGCCCGCTGATGAACGACCTGAACCAAAGTGCAAAACAACATGCCATAGCCGTCTATACGGAAAACCTGGAAAACAGAACAGAATTGTCGTTGTACAACGCCGACCAGAACGGGCTGAACAATGTGTTGAAATCGTATGGTTACGATGAAGTGTCGCTGCGCAGCAAGCTGAGTGTTTACCGCGTCAGCAACAGCGATTACATAGACGTTCAGTTTGAATCGGAAAACCCGGAGTTGTCGGCATTTGTCGCCAACACGCTCATCCGGCAGTTCATCAACTATTATAATGAACTTGCCAAAGCCAACCAGGACAAAACAGCCGACTTTCTCTCGCAGTTGCTCAAAGAAAAATATGCTGCCTGGAAAAACAATATCCAGGCGCTGAAAGAGTACAAAATACAAAACCATGTGCTGAACCTGAACGAGCAGGCAAAAAGCCTGTTTGGGCAGATCGCCGACTTTGAAACGCGCCGGCAAACAGCACAAAAAGAAATCATCGCGTACTCGCAGGCCATCAAAAATGTTGACAACAAATTTACCCCGCGCGACCGGAAATACCTTGAAGCCCGCAGCACCGACAACAACTCGGCAATCATGAAAGACAAAGAGTTGCTGAGCAGGCTGAACGACCAATATCTCAACAACAATTTTGATGCATCCATCCAGCAAAAAATAGATTCGGTACACACCGAGATGGTGACCAAAATCAACCATGCCACCGATGATGTCATCTTCAATCCCGAGGCTGCAAAAAAAGATCTCATTACAGAGAAACTGGGGATGGAAACGTCGCTCGACCTGGCAAAGAACAGCGTATCGTCGCTGCAGGGCGAGATCAACCGGCTCAACAACCGTTTCGATGGGCTGGTGCCACACGAAGCCGTGATACAGGAATACGAAAACAGTATTGACATAGCCGGCCGCGAATACCTCGACATCCTGAACAAATACAACGAAACCAGTCTCAATTCGAAATTTGCGGTGAAGCTCCGGCAAATGGACCTTGCCATGCCGCAACCTGCACTGCCATCCAAAAAGATGTTGCTCGTAGTATTGTCCGGCATCATCAGTGTCGTGTTTTGCCTCGTGGTGTTGTTCATCTTTTTTTACATCGACAATTCCGTGATGCGCCCGGCGCAACTGGCACAGGTAAGCAAATCGCCGGTGCTGGGCAGCCTGCCGCTGCTGTCTTCACAGTCCATTGACCTGAAGGAATTGTGGGAAACCGCCGCAACCAAAGAAGGTGTCAAAAAGTTCAAGAACATGCTTCGGTCCATCCGCTTCGAAATAGACAATGAAATGAATGGCAGCAAGTTGCTCGTGATCTCCAGCACGAAAGCCGGCGAAGGCAAAACGTTTGTTGCAGTAAGCCTCGCCTATGCAGCGGCCATGGCCAACAAAAAGGTATTGCTGATAGACGGCAACTTCAATCACAACACCATCAGCCAGTCGGTGAAGCCCGAATTGTTTTTGGAAGATTACCTGCAAGCCAAATGCGGCACCTACAAATCGCTCTTCCGCCATGCTGATAAAGTGAGCATCATGGGCAACCGCGGGGATGACATTTCCTTGCAGGAAATTGCTTCGCACAACCAGATCACTTGCCGGCTCAACCAGCTGAAAGAAGAGTTTGACATCATCATCGTGGAAGCCTCAGCACTCTCTACGCTCAACAAAGCCAAAGAGTGGATGACCTATGCCGACCGTTGCATCAGTGTGTTTGAAGCCAACCAGAAAATGACCACTCAAAAGAAACAATTTATGCGCTATCTATCCGGGCTGGAAAACCAGGCGTTTTCCGGTTGGATTATGAATAAAACAACAGTCATGTAAACCGGCAAAAGCAAGATCCCCAATCACGTTTTAAAATCCAATTGTATGTTTCACTATTCCTTTCAGTATCTATGGATTATTGTGCAGGTTGTCGTTGGTTACAACCTCATTTTGCCGGTTGTTTTATTCCTCTGTTACCGATTGGTGATGCTGCTTCGGAAAGAGCCGCCCGCCAGTCATCTTTTACACGAAGAAAAAGACTATGCCATCATTGTTACGGCATATGGACAAACGCATACCTTGCCGCCGGTGATTGATTCGCTGCTGCAGCTTCGCTATACCAATTATCTCATTTACATCGTAGCCGACAATTGCGATGTGAGCCAGCTTTCCTTCAACAGCAACAAAGTGGTGCTGCTGCGTCCCGACGAGGTGTTGAGCAGCAATACGCGTTCTCATTTTTATGCCATCGAACATTTCAAACGCCCGCATACACACCTCACCATCATTGACAGCGACAACCTCGCCGACCCGGAATACCTGAACGAACTGAATGTGTATTTCAACCAGGGTTATCAGGCGGTGCAGGGCACCCGCGCTGCCAAAAATCTTGATACTACCTATGCCTGCCTCGATGCGGCAAGAGACCTGTATTATCATTTTTTCGATGGGGAAATCCTGTTTAGCCTTGGCTCTTCTGCCACGCTATCCGGCTCGGGCATGGCTTTCACCGTTAGCCTGTACAAACAATGTCTTGGTCGGCTCGACGTTACCGGCGCGGGCTTCGATAAAGTGTTGCAATACGAGCTGGTAAAACGGGGTCACCGCATAGCTTTTGCAAAAAACGCCATCGTATATGATGAAAAAACGTCCCGCTCCGAACAGCTGGTAAAACAGCGTGCACGGTGGATCAATACGTGGTTCCGGTACTTCACGTTCAGCTTTCGCCTGCTGGGCAATGGCATGGTATCGGGCAGCTTCAACAAATTCTTGTTTGGCATCATTCTCCTGCGTCCGCCGCTGTTTATGTTCCTCCTGCTGTCTGTATTCTGCCTGTTGCTGAATGTGGTTATCAGTCCGCTGTCATCGCTGCTATGGATGTGCGCATTGTTCCTGTTTGTGGTGGGCTTTTTCATCGCCATCAAACAAGGCAATGCAGACAAACGCATTTACCAATCCTTATCGGGCATCTGGCAGTTCATGTTGTTGCAGGTAAAATCGTTGCTCAAAGCAAAAAGCGCCAATGCGTATTCCGTAGCCACGCAGCATTATTATGTAAAAAAAATAGACGAAGTATAAACCAACCTACTGCGTTGTTGTAAAGAAACAACCGACGAATCGCCAGCCACAATTGACGCATCGGAACATCGGAGACTTCAACCACAGCGACAATGTTGCCAGGCAAAGAAAAAGAACCAACAGTATGAGAACAGAACCTGTCATCATTTCGGAAGAAGAGAAAAACAAGACAACGGCATGGCTGGAAACCATCAAACAAAAAGTAGCGGTTGCATTGGTGCTGGTCAGTGCCATTGCCTTCTTTTTCAAACTTCTTTTTTTCTGACAAAACAACATTTCCCTTATAAATAAACGACAATGATGAACAGAGACATTGTAATCGTGGGACAACAATCATGGGATGTGGAAATCGGCAGCAATTGTAAAAACATTGCGCTTGAATTCAGCCGGTACAACCGCGTATTGTATGTAAATGCACCGCTCGACCGCATAACGCTGATGCGTCACCGCGCAGATGAGAAAGTGCAGCGGCGGCTGAAATCCATCAAAGGGAAAGCCGAAAGCATGATACAGATTGGTGACAACTTATGGAACTATTATCCCGATGTGATGATTGAATCCATCAACTGGATCAAAAACCAATACCTGTTCAACAAACTAAACCGTTACAACAACCAGCGCTTTGGCAATTCCATTCAAAAAGCCATCGCCCAACTGGGTTTTGAAAACATCATTTTGTTTAACGACAACGACATCTTCCGCAGCTTTTACCTGAAAGATATTTTGCGTCCCGACAAAAGCATTTATTATTCAAGAGATTACCTGCTGGCAGTGGATTACTGGAAGAAACACGGCGAAGCGCTGGAGCCTGCCATCATTGCCAAAAGTGACATCTGCGTAGCCAATTCTACTTATCTCGCCGACTATTGCCGACGCTACAATACCCGCTCCTATTATGTAGGTCAGGGCTGCGAGCTGGACATGTTTACCAATTATCATTTCATCCGCAAGCCGGTGGATGTGCGCTACCTCGAGTCGCCGGTAATTGGGTATGTAGGTGCATTGCAAAGCATCCGGCTCGATATCGACATCATTAAATACCTCGCGGAACAAAGACCAGGCTGGAACATTGTGCTGGTGGGCCCGGAGGATGAACAGTTTCGCCTGAGCGAACTGCACAAAATGAGCAATGTGTACTTCCTTGGTGCCAAAGATCCGAAAGAACTGCCGGGGTATATCAATGCGTTTGACGTATGCATCAACCCGCAGCTGATCAACGAAGTAACCATTGGCAATTATCCCCGGAAGATTGACGAATACCTGGCGATGGGCAAACCCGTGGTAGCTACCAAAACAGAAGCCATGTCCATCTTTGCCCATCATACTTACCTGGCCAACAATAAGGAAGAGTACATTGCGCTCATCGAAACAGCGCTGGCAGAAGACGAAACCAAACGGCGACAGGACAGAAAAGATTTTGCCGCGCAGCACACCTGGCAAAACAGCGTAGCCGAAATATACAAAAGCATCCAATTTTCAAATTGATCAATAAGCACTACTTCAAAAATTCAAGTATTATGAACAAAACCTCACTAATGGCAGCTGTTGCCATTACGTTAGCCTTTGCCGCCTGTAAAAAAAACGACATGGGCAGCTCCGGCAACCAAGGCAATCAACCGATTGCACCAGATAATTTTAGTTTTTCAACCTCTAAAGAAGTAAGCCTCGATATAAAGCTGCTTACCAACGACGACATGCCCATTGATGGCGTACTGGTGAATGTATATGCACCCGGCAGCGATGCTGTACTGCTGTACACAGCCGTGACCGACAAAAATGGCAGCATCAATGCAAAGCTCAATATCGCTGCTTATATAGATACCCTCGTGGTAGACCCGGCCTACATCGGGCTGATGCGCAATGCAAAAACGGCAATCAATGGCAGCAGCAGCAGTTGCATCATCGGCGGCGCAGATGGCTATGGCGGTAACGTAGTCCCTTCTACCGACCTCGCAGGCGGTACCACCCGGCAGAAGACATCCGTAGCTTATGGCTCCAGCTACGTACCGGCGATCGAATACCTGGGCAAATACAATAGCAACGGCCGCCCGAACAACCGCGAAAAATCCGATGTTATTTCTTCTACCTTGCTGTCAAATATCAACGCTTCGTTGCCGGAAAGCCATCCCGTGCCTACCTATCACCCCGATTACCTGAACGCGGATGCATCAACCAGCCTCAACGTGGTTAAGAAAGCCGATGTATGGATTACGTTTGTGAGCGAAGGTGCCGGCTACATGAATTCACTTGGTTTCTACACCTACCCTACCAATCAGCCACCTGCCAGCATCAATGATGTAAAAACCATTACGGTGGCAATTCCCAATGCATCACTGTCGGGCAGCGGCGGTGCCATGATGTCGGGCGACAAAATCTACCTCGGTCAGTTCAATGCCGGCACCAGTATCGGTTTTGTACTGCTGCAGAACGCCTGGAATGAAAGCCAGGACAAAGTGAACAGCGATGCCAAACTGTTTTTTGCAGACGAAAATCTAAACACGGGTGTAGAATCGGCGGATTACCTGCGCCATACCGTGCTGCTGTGGGACGAAACCAACAAACTCTTTTTACAGGGTTTCGAAGACCTGCAGCGCGACAACCAAAGCAGCGACGAAGACTTTAACGACCTCGTGTTTTACACCACGTCTAACCCGGTAGATGCCATCAGCAGCGACAAGATGAACCCGATAGACAAACCCATTGACGGCGACGGCGACGGCGTGAGCGATGTGTATGACAAATATCCCAAAGACGCCACCCGCGCTTATGTACAATATTTCCCGTCGAAAGAAGGCTGGGGCACACTCGCGTTTGAAGACCTGTGGCCTTCTACCGGCGACTACGACCTGAACGACCTTGTAACCGGTTACCACTATACCTTTATCAAAAACGGATCGAACAAAACCGTAGAGATGTATGGCGACTACAACATCCGGGCAATCGGGGCTTCGTTTGCCAATGGCTTTGGCATCCAGTTGCCGGTGGCATCTTCTGCCGTGAGCACTGTAACGGGTCAAAAGCTGAAAGCCAACTACATTTCTCTGAATGCCAACGGCACCGAAGCCAAACAAACCAAAGCGGTGATCATCCCATTCGATGACACCCGCGCACTGTTTCCTTCGGGTGGCTTTACCAATGTGTACACCGGGCAATCTGCGCAGGTAAGCGATACATCTCATGTGTATGTAAAATTCGCCAGTGCTGTAGCCGATGCCGACCTTGGTGTGGCGCCTTACAACCCGTTCCTCATCAGCAGCCAGCGCCGCGGCTACGAAGTGCATTTGCCGGGCAATGCGCCCACCGGCCTTGCCGATCTATCGCTGTTTGGTACCAAAGACGACAATTCGATACCCACCAAAAGCCGCTACTACCTGAATGCCAACAACTGGCCATGGGCGTTGAGCTTCACGGAGAAATTCGATTATCCAACCGAAACAAGCAACATTGCCAACGCGTATCTTAATTTTCTTACCTGGGCAAAATCGGGCGGTACGGTCAACACAGACTGGTACAAGCACATACCTGCCAACGTGAATGAGAAATACATTTATGCGAAATAAACCCTTACTGGCATAACGATACAAAGCGCCGCTCTCCGGAGAGCGGCGCTTTCGTTTTTGGGCAATCGCCTGATGGCAGCAAAAGATGGTACCCTGTCTTGCCCGGCGCAGGAACGCAGATGGTGCGGCTGCCGGCGCGTTGCCCGACAGACAGTCGGCTGCCGATGGGCTGCGGGATGGACAGCAGCTACCCCGCTGAAGGTATTGCGCGCGGGCATGGTGGCGGAGTAGTGCCGACAGCCCGAACCAAAGCTGAACCGGCAACAAAAGCCAACAGCCCCAACTTTTCTAAAAAAAGCAGGGGCTGTTTGTATTAATCCGGCGAAAATTGGTCGTGAACACCAAATGCATCAGGCACCGAGGAGCAGGTCGTAATTGAACTTGACATAGCGGTACACTTCGCGCAGCTGGTGAACCAATAAGTTGTTGCTTTCGCGCCAGAAATCCCGCTTCATGGTGCTGGGTTCGGCAGCGGTATTTTTTTGAAAAAACAATTCTTTGTAATCCTCGTAAAACATGGCGTTGCCTTTCTTTTTGAGAAAAGACATCATCATGCGGTATTCGGTAACATCGCCTTTGACGCCTTCGGCATAGCGGCCAAATTTGTCGAAGAAATTACTGCGGCGCAGGTGCGGATGGTCGCTGTAGCTGTAAAACTTCTGATAACCAGGCAGCCAGGGCGAAAAGCACATTTGTGAAAAGCCGTGTTTGTATGGCTCGAGATAAGGATATTTGAAATAGGCATAAAACCGCATCATGTCGGTATCCTGTTTTTCATTCATGATGTGGAGCGCGTTTTGAAAGTGCATCCCGAAATGAAATGCGGGTTCAAAGTCTTCCTGCACATACAAGGTATAAGGAAGCGTAACGGCGTCCTGCCCTTTGTTGATGTTGTTGCCCAGGCCTTTGTTAAGGGGCGTGGTAACGAGCCGGAAGCCAAACTGGTGGCGCAGGGATTTTACGTAGTCAAGATGTTCTGGCTTGCTGCCATCGTCCGACACCACGATCTCCCCAAAGGTGCAGCCGATGTGCTGAAAAGACTGTAACAAATGCTGTAAAGAATGGCTGCGGTTGTAGTGCGTGACCAGCAGCGATACATCGTTAAAATGGTAATTTTTTTCTGACATGATTAGTCTTTGTTCAAAGGTTATAATTTGGTAAAAGCAAGGTCCAGTGTACATTTCAGCAGCTTGACCTTGAGGTAAACGCTGCGAAGCATCAGCATCAATGGCTGGCGGCTTTCGCGCCAGTTGCTACGGTTCATGGTGCTGGGCTCGGCAGCGGTATTTTTTTGGTAAAACAGTTGGGTAAAATCGTTGTAAAACAAGCCTTTGCCTTTGTGGCGGAGAAAAGAAACCGCCATGCGGTACTCGGTGATATCGCCTTTGACGCCTTCGGCATAGCGGCCAAATTTGTCGAAGAAATTACTGCGGCGCAGGTGCGGATGGTCGCTGTAGACATAAAACTTCAGGTGGTTGCTGTACCAGGGCGCGGGATGAAACTGCATCTCGGAAAACCCATGCTGAAAAGGTTGTGTATAGGGATAAGAAAAGTAAGCATACATGCGCACGATGTCAAACTCCTGGTGTGCATCCATCAGCGTACAGGCATGGGCAAATGTTTGCGGGAATGCCGGCGCGGGTTCAAAGTCTTCCTGCACATAGAGGGTATAAGGAAGTGTAACGGCATCCTGCCCTTTGTTGATGTTGTTGCCCAGGCCTTTGTTGACTGGCGTGGTAACGAGCCGGAACGAAAAGGTTTGTTGCAGTTGCTGAATGTATTGCTGGTGTTCGGGCTGGCTGCCGTCGTCAGACACGATGACTTCCCCAAAACGACAGTGGAGCCGCTCGAATGCCGTGAGCAATCGTTCTAACGACCGGCTGCGGTTGTAATGCGTAATGAGTAAACTGACGGAGGGAAAATAGTGTGTCGCTTCTGTCATGTTCAGAACTGATTTTGGATGTTGTTTTCGCTCAATAAAAACGGTTCTGCGAAGTTGGCAGTTTTCCATTAGAAAAGTGCGGGAAGCCTTGCCTGCACTGATTAAATAACGATTAAAGTTCAGTCAAAAACGGTGCGCTTTTAAGCGAATCATAATGTGCGCACTCAGGAATTAAAAAGACCTTTGAAGCAAATTGCAATGGTTGTTTTGATGGAATACAATCGTCCCGCTGAGCGCCTTGATGTTTGCATACATAAATTGTATGGAAGCGCAATTGGAGGGTGAAATCAGATACAGAATATCTCATTTCTGCGGGCAAAATCAAAATCATCAGGAAACAATTGTTTTACTTAAACATCCAACATCACACGCATGTTCTCCGGTATCAAACAAAAGCTTAGTAACAAACACGTCTTGTCGCTGGCAGGCAACGGCATCATGTCCATTATGGGCATGGCGACCATCGCCTTGCTGTATCATGCCTTGCCCCTGGCGCAGATTGGTGCGTGGGTATTTTTTCAATCTACATTTATCCTTGCCGATACGGTGCGGTCGGGGTTTTTAACCACGGCGTTCATCAAGTTTTATGCAGGCGCCATGCCGCAACGCAGCACCGAAGTTGCAGGTTCTTCCTGGTTCATCGCGGTGTGCATAACCGGCGTTCTGATGCTGCTGAACATACCGGCGTTGCTGCTTGTACAGCATTTGAACGACGACGGGCTGGTGCTGTTTTGCAGATGGTTTGGCGTGGCGTATTTGTTTACACTGCCCATGTTTATGGCCACCTGTGTGCAGCAGGGCGAGCAGCGCTTTGACCGGTTGCTGTACATCCGGTTTATCAACCAGGGCTCGTTTATGATAACCGTTGCGGTGTGTATTCTCTGGCAGCACGCCACGCTGGAAAATATCCTGTATTGCTACCTGTTTTCTTCCCTGCTCACCAGCGTCGTTGCCATCAGTACGGGCTGGAGCCGCCTGAACAGCCTCATGTGCCGGAGTAAAGCCGCGACCAGCGAGTTGTTTCATTTTGGCAAATACAGCGTAGGCACCACGCTGAGTGCCAACCTGTTCAGGAGTTCAGATACGTTTATCATCAACTTTATGCTGGGCGCACCTGCCCTCGCAGTGTACAACATTGGCCAGCGGCTGATGGAAGTGGTGGAAATACCCTTGCGCAGCTTTGCTGCTACCGGCATGCCCACACTTTCTGCGGCGTACAACAGCGGCGAGAAAACAGAGACCATAAAAGTGATGAAAAAATACATTGGCATGCTCACCATTACGCTGATACCGGCATTTGCAGCGGCTGTACTCTTTGCCGATCTTGCAGTAGCCCTCATTGGCGGTGGAAAATATGCGCATACCGAAGCAGCCAATGTGCTCCGCATCTTCATGACGTTTGCCCTGCTTTACCCTGCGGACCGCTTTTTTGCGCTGACGCTGGACGTGATTCATAAACCTAAAGTGAATTTTTACAAAGTGCTGGTGATGCTGGCGGGCAATGTAGCGGCAGATTTTGCCGGCATCTGGCTGTTTGGCAATGTATATGGCGTAGCATTGGCAACCGTGGTGCCCATCCTGATTGGCGTGGTCATTGGCTACAAGGCGTTGCAAAGCTATTCTGCGTTTTCCTTCTTTTCCCTGTTTGCCGAAGGTTATGACGAAATGAAAAAAATGGTAATCAGCAAACTGATCCGCAAGCAACCGGCAACAGAAGCTTATGCAACAAGGGAAGTGGCAATGGCAGACTAAAGAATACGGCAAACTATACAGCTGGCATGCGGAACCCAACCATTGAAAGCGTTTCTGCTTTCATCAATGTGTTCCTGGAGGCAAAGCGTTTGGTTGCAGAAATTTCTTTTTCTACTGTTGTTTGCGTCACCGGCGGTTCATCTCATTATAATGAATTCCGGTTCAACTATTTGGGCAAGGTGATGGTAAACACCGTTTTGGTATGTTCTTCAAACTGCAAATCCAATGATCCGGAAAGGGCGACGATGAGATGCTTTACCGTATTGAGATGAGTGGTGTAGTGCACATCGGCTTCGCTGCTGACCGTGGCGGACTGCAACACCATAAACCCGCCGTTGCGCGAAAAAACGGGCGTTCCTTTTCCATTGTCAGAAACTACAAACTGGTAGTGGTCCCGGGTAGAACGGAAAGTGATTTCCAACAGCGGATCCTGTTTGTCGTTGAACGATAGCGAAGCCTCTATAATGCCCTGCAATATTTGAATCAGCAGGTTTTTGTAGTAATAAATGTTGCTGTTGCCGGGCAGGCTGTTGAGCAGCACATTGCCCGCTGCCAGCGGGAACAAATGCTTTAATTCCTGCATCAGGCTGGTGAAAGTAAACAGCGATTTGTTGTCCTGCAACATCCCGATGGTGTTTGCCTGCTGCAAGGTTTTGTCCACAGTGGCTTTGATGTTTTCGCAGCTATATTTTACCAACGAAACCATTTGTTTTCCATCGGCATCCAGTTGATCTGCATATTTTTCGCTGATGAGGTTGGTAATTTCAATTGCGTTTTCGCAAGGAATTTTCAGGTTAGCGGCTACGATGCCGGCAAATTTTTCCAATTCCTGGTTTACTTCCTGCAACAGTTTCCGGCTTCGTTCCAGTTCTTTTGTTTTTTTGTGAAGCTGTATCAGCCGCATGGTTTGACTGGCCAATGTTTGCAATGCCTGTTGCTGGCTAATGTTCAGTGCTTTTGGCTCCTGGTCCAGCACACAGAGACTGCCAATGGGAAACCCTTCTTCGCTTACCAGTGACACACCGGCATAAAACGCAATGTGCAGATCGCCCGTTACCAGCGGGTTATCGGAAAAGCGGCTGTCATTGGCGGCATCTTCAATGATCATCAGCTCGTGGGGTTGTAATATGGTGTGCGAACAAAATGCATATTCACGTTCCGTTTGTTCCAGCGTTGTTCCGTGTGCCGATTTGAACCATTGCCGGTCTTTGTCAACCAACGTGACCAACGAAATGGAGGTATTGCAGATTTGCGAAGCCAGTTTGGTTATGTCGTCATAATCTTTTTCGGGCAAAGTATCCAGCAGCTCATAGCTGTAAAGGTTTCGCAGTCGGTCTTGTTCATTTGGCGGTGGTGTGGCTTCCTGCATATCCAAAGCAAATTACAGAAATAACAAAAACAAATTTCTTCTGTTTGAGTAAAATGGTGGCAAACTCGTGGATGGGTAATCGGTTAAAACATCCGGAATACCAAAAAGCTCATGAGGTAAGCGAGACCTGTCATGTACACAAACTGCACCACCGGCCATTTCCAGGTACGGGTTTCCCGTTTGGTAATGGCGAGGGTACTCATGCACTGCATGGCCAGCACATAAAACATCATCAGCGACAAAGCAGTAGCCAGTGTATACACCTTGCTTCCGTCTTCGCGGGTGGCGTTCTGCATCTTTTCTTTCAACGTGGCATCGTCTTCTTCATCTACGCTATACAAGGTAGCCATGGTACCAACAAATACTTCGCGCGCCGCAAACGACGTGATGATTGCAATGCCGATTTTCCAGTCAAACCCGAGCGGGGCTATTACCGGTTCAATGGTTTTACCGGCAATGCCGGCAAATGAATTCTGCAGCCGTTCCGTCTTGTATTGTTTTTCGAGAAGGTCTTTGTTGGCAGGCGTTGCCGTTTGCTCCATTTTGGCATATTTGGCGTCAATGCTTTGCATTCTTGCCGACGGTCCGTAGCTGCTCAAAAACCACAGCAACAGGCTGATGACAATGATGATGCGCCCGGCATCCGATACAAATATTTTTGCCTTTTCGATCATGGTGATGCCGATATTCTTCCAGCGGGGCGCACGGTACACCGGCAGCTCAAGGATAAAAAAACTCTTTTCATTGATGTTGATGATCCATTTGAACACCCAACTGACAATAAGTGCCATTACGATGCCTACAAGGTACAACGCCATCATCACCAATCCCTGCAGGCTGAAAAAGCCCAAATAGTAATGGCTGGGAATGACAAGCGCGATGAGAATGGTGTAAACAGGCAATCGTGCACTGCAGCTCATCAGCGGCGTGACGAGGATGGTGAGCAGCCGCTCTTTCCGGTTTTCAATATTCCGCGCACTCATGATGGCGGGAACGGCACAGGCAAACCCGCTGATCATTGGCATCACGCTTTTGCCGTTCAAGCCGGCTTTCCGCATCAGTTTATCGCTCAAAAAGCTGATGCGTGCCATGTATCCCACGTCTTCAAGCATGGTAATCAATCCAAACAAAATCATGATCTGCGGCACAAAAACGAGGATGCCGCTGAGCCCTGCCAGCAACCCGTTGATGAGCAGGTCGCTCCACCAAGCCTGCGGCAAAGTGCTGCCCAGCCAGCCACTCACTTTGGAAAAACTCCAGTCAATGGCATCCATCGGGAATTTGGACAACCAGAAAATGCTTTGGAACAAAAAAAACAACACGGCGAGCAAGATGACGTTTCCCCACACGCGGTGCAGCAGCAGGTTATCGAGCTTTTCGGTAAACAGCTTTTTTTGCAGCGGGTCGGGTTCTATCACGCTTTGCTGCATGATTTGCCGGATGCGGGTATAACGTTGTAAAATTTCGTCGGCCTGTGTACGGGTGGAATTGAAATGATTGGTGATTTCTACCTGCCCGATGGCTTTTTGCGTCAGGCTGTCGAGCGGGAAGTTTTCGTGGTTGATGAGGTAATGCACCGCGGCATAATCGCTGAGACCTGGAACCAGCTTTTTGACGCCGTCCACTGCAAAAGACGCCAGCTCTTTGTTGGGGATGAAATCAAAACTGGGTGCGTGGTATTGTTGTTTGACCGTTTGTGCCAGCGCTTTTTTTACCTGCGGGATGCCTTTGTTTTTGCGTGGATTGATGGGGATAACAGGTACACCCAATTCGCGTTCAAGTTCGGGCACGTCAATTTGGTAGCCTTTGCTGCGGGCAATGTCCATCATGGTGAGAGCTACCACCACCGGAGATTTCAAATCTATGATCTGGCTGCAAAAAAGCAGGTTTCGCTTCAGGTTGCTGGCATCAGCGATGAGCAGGATAATGTCCGGCTTCACATCCTGGTCGGCATTCATCAATACTTTGTAGGCTACCCATTCGTCGGCGCGGCGCGGATACAAACTATATGTGCCGGGCAAATCGATGAGGTTGGCGTATAAGCTGTCTTCAAGATGTGCAATGCCGGTTTTTTTGTCGACCGTAACACCCGGGAAGTTGCCCACTTTTTGGTTGAGACCTGTTAATGCATTAAAAAGAGAGGATTTACCACAATTGGGGTTTCCTACCAGTGCTATGTTTACCCGTTTTTCTGTCAAACTGTTGTCCTTATTTCAAACCGCAAAAATAACGGCTCACCCGGCTACTGCTTTGCGAAAGAAGGAAGATTCATTGTACAGCATGTTAAAAAACGAAAGATTACAGACTGGAATCATGAAAGGGCATTGGTCAGGCGGGTTTAGTCATCGGTTTTGTTGATCCGGATAAACAGCAAAACCAGCTTTACAAACAGGACATATAATAAAATGCCGGACAGGAGGTTGAGCAGCAGCGAATTGTTCAGGTAAATGGTTTGCACAATCACATCCACCAGGCGTATCATCCACAGACAATACATAAGGGATCATTTAGAGGGTAAGGGATAAGCGATTGAAAGCTTTTGTCAGCAGGACTGCGGAATTCAGAGAGGTTTACAACAGATTGTTGTTGAAAAGCATGCGCTTAAATAAAAAACACCACGCAAAAACAACAGCAACAACGGGAACGATTGCTGTTGTTTTTGGGTCATGTGGTGCCATCATTGATTACCGGCAACAGCCGCTAAGACAAAACAATAAAACAATGTGCATGGCATTCCAGCAGGCGCCTGGCTTCCGGCGTATCGTTATCGGCGACGTATTTGCGAAGCTTGGTTTTAATGGCATTCAGCTGGTATTCTGAATCTTTCGCAGACTTATCTGCCGGCTTAACGATCGGGAGTAGGTGATTTTGAAACGCAATCATCAGATTATTTTTAACAGGTGAAAAAATAGTAGGATTTCGGGGCATGATCAGAGTTTTAGGCGGTGGCTTGAATAGGTAACGAAGCTAACAGAATTTATTTGTTCCTGCAATAGCAGGACAGCGCTGCGCAACCCGGCACAAACAACCAACCGGCACTTGCAATTGTTCATTTTATATCTTATCTTATTCATAACCAGTTGGTTATTTTTTCACACCTTTGATCCTTCGCCATATGCAGCAACTCATACGGGGAAAATACGGGTCCGTTCACGGGAGAAAAACAGCAGGTTGTGCCTCCGTTACGGAACCTGAAAAAATGTTGTAAGTCAGAGTACATTTTCAAGCTTTATCCTTTCCGGTTTTGCCGCGAATTGCCTCTACATCCCGGCATTTGGAAGGAAGATCATGTTACCATCCAATGTCGGCTGGCAATAAAATACAAATCAGCGTTGCAGGTGTTGTTTTCATCGATAAAGCTGTCGTTTAACCGGCACTCCTGTAAAGACCGTTGCACGGGGAACCAGTTAAAAAAGCGCTCTTTTGACAGACACGACGGACTTTATGGGTACAAATCGTCAGTCGCTGATTGTCATGTCTACCTGTATATTGAATGGCAATAAGCACGCATTCGGGCACATTTACATTCTCTATGGTTACAACCGAAGGGCAGGCACCGCATACAATACATGGAAATGTTACGCCAAAATGGCCGTGAAGGATATTTACCGAGCAAAAAATCACTTTTTCTTTTAAGAAAATTCCGTTTTACGTGGCAAAACAGGGAACGACACAGCTGCTTTAACCCGGCATCTTCCCTCAACAGGTAGAACAGTATGACAATTTTTCACCTTTTCTCCCATGGCATAGTGATTGATTAACATAGGCTGTATATAAAAATCTAACCACTAAGAATACAATCAGTAATATGGGAAAAATAATAGGAATAGACCTCGGTACAACCAATAGTTGCGTTGCGGTAATGGAAGGCAACGAGCCGGTTGTGATAGCCAACGATGAAGGACGCCGCACGACGCCTTCTGTAGTTGGCTTTTTGAAAAATGGTGAACGCAAAGTAGGTGATCCCGCAAAACGTCAGGCCATCACCAACCCGCAAAACACCATCATCAGTGTAAAACGCTTTATGGGCCGTCAGTTTGACGAAGTCACCAACGAAATCAGCCACTGGAGCTATAAAGTAGCCAAAGGCGACAACAATACCGTACGTATAGATATAGACGGGCGTTTGTACACGCCGCAGGAAATTTCTGCCATGATTCTTCAGAAAATGAAGAAAACGGCAGAAGATTACCTGGGTCAGGAAGTGAATGAAGCGGTGATTACCGTTCCGGCTTATTTTAACGATGCGCAGCGACAGGCTACCAAAGAAGCCGGTGAAATTGCAGGTCTGAATGTTCGCCGTATTGTGAACGAACCCACTGCCGCAGCACTGGCTTACGGGCTGGATAAAAAACATGCCGATCAGAAAATTGCCGTATTTGACCTTGGTGGCGGTACGTTCGATATTTCCATTCTTGGAACTGGGCGACGGTGTATTTGAAGTAAAATCCACCAATGGTGATACGCACCTTGGCGGCGACGACTTTGACAAAGTGATCATGGACTGGCTGGCAGAAGAATTTAAAAAAGACGAAAACATAGACCTTCGCAAAGACCCGATGGCATTGCAACGCCTGAAAGAAGCCGCCGAAAAAGCGAAGGTTGAATTGAGCTCTTCTTCACGAAACAGAAATCAACCTGCCTTATATCACTGCAGTTGACGGTGTGCCGAAGCACCTGGTGAAAAAACTGACCCGCGCTAAATTTGAGCAACTGGCAGATACACTGTTCAACCGTTGCCTCACGCCTTGCGAAGCAGCATTGAAAGATGCCGGCTACAGCAAAAGCGACATTGATGAAATGATCCTCGTAGGTGGTAGCACCCGTATCCCCAAAGTGCAGGAAATAGTTGAAAAATTTTTTGGCAAAAAACCGAACAAAGGCGTTAACCCCGATGAAGTGGTTGCCATTGGTGCTGCCATCCAGGGTGCGGTACTCACCGGTGAAGTAAAAGACGTGTTGCTGCTCGACGTTACCCCGCTGAGCCTTGGTATCGAAACCATGGGCGGTGTAATGACCACCATGATTGCCAGCAATACGACCATTCCTTCCAAGAAAACAGAAGTCTTCTCTACTGCCTCCGACAATCAGCCGGGCGTACAGATTCATGTGCTGCAGGGCGAACGCCCATTGGCAAGCCAGAACAAAAGCCTCGGTATCTTTAACCTCGATGGCATTCCGCCGGCACCGCGTGGCGTTCCGCAAATTGAAGTCACCTTCGATATTGATGCCAACGGCTTGCTGCACGTAAGTGCAAAAGACAAAGGCACCGGCAAAGAGCAGAAAATACGCATTGAAGCCGGTAGCGGTCTGAACAAGGAAGAAATTGAAAAGATGAAAGCCGAAGCAAAGGCAAATGAAGCGACTGACAAAGCAGCCCGCGAAAAGGTAGAAAAAATGAACCAGGCCGACAGCCTTATTTTCCAGACGGAAAAACAGTTGAAAGAGTTTGGCGATAAAATTCCTGCCGATAAAAAAGCACCGATTGAAACGGCATTGGGCAAGCTGAAAGAAGCGCAGAAAAACGGCGATGCAGACGCAGTGGACACCGCATTGACAGAAATGAACAATGCCTGGACAGCCGCGAGCGAAGAAATATACAAAGCACAGGCAGCCGGTGCGCAGCCCGACGCCTCAGGCGCAACAGCTACTTCTGCCGGCAGCAACGGCGAAACCGTAACCGATGCTGAATTTGAAGAAGTGAAGTAAACATTCGCAAGACTGATATATAACCTGAATAGCCCCCTGTACCAACATCGGGGCTATTCTTTTATTCAGGAACGATTAAAATCTCCGAAAGAGGGATTATTTTATGCAAAGTGCATACAGAATCCTTACTTTGTACGTTGTTACGGTTAGTGGTACGATTTTCCGTACTTATCACTTATATAAATTGAATTACATGATGCTTTTTGTAGCTGGCTTAGCCGGCGATTTTGACGACGTTGATCTCAAAGAAATGTTCGAGCTGTACGGAGAAGTGAGTTCGGCCCGGCTGATCACAGACAGGGCTACCGGTAAAAGTAAAGGATTTGGATTTGTAGATATGCCAAACGAACTGGAGGCAAAAGAAACCATCGTAACGCTTGACGGCGTGGTGCTGGGAAGAAAAAAGATTTCGGTAAAAGAAGCCGAAGCACAGCAAAACCGCGGTGGCGGTGGCGGCTACAATGCTGGCGGCGGCGGTGGCTACAACAGTGGCGGAAACAGGGACAGAGGTGGTTATGGCAACAGCGGTGGCGGTTACGGTAATAGCGGCGGCGGATATGGAAACAGTAGCGGCGGTTACGGCAACAGCAGCAGCGGCGGCTTTAACAGCAATCGCCCGAGAACACCACGAATCAACAACAATCGAAACAACGACAACCAGGACAGGGGCGGCTTTGGCGGCAACCGGTAATACCTGTTTATCCAAATAGTACAGTGAAATAACGAACAAAGGCTTCGCTGATTGGCGGAGCCTTTGTTCGTTCGGTACACATTCTATCTACTTTTTTTCTGCCCATTTTTCCTGTATTGGGAATTTGACCAACTCTTTTTCCCAATGTGAAAATTCAGATGGACATCAGTTGAATGTGAAAATTTTCTTAGCAATTTTTTAAGCCGTCAGCCTGATGATGTCGTCTTTTACTTCTACTACGTAATTCCTGTTTTTGCTTTTGACAAATGCTTTTAGTTCGTCGAGCGTTGGATAATCTGCCTCGCCGGTAAAGCAGCGCGCGTCATCGATCATCATCACATGCCGCAGCGGCTTGCTGAGAAAGATGGCATCTAGCTCTTCAAAAATGGGACATTCCTTGTCTCCTTTTGCCGTTTCGCCCGATGAATAGTGTCCGTCGAGCCAAAAAATGACCGGCTCTTCTATGCGTTTCATCAATTCGGGCAATACCTTTCCGCTATCGCCCTGCAACAGCTCAACATGCGCATCCTGCCGAAAGCGCTTTTGTGCATTCCTGAAAAATTCGGTTGCCAGCTCAATGGAATAAATCTTCCGGAATGTTTTCTTTTGTGCTTCAATCATATCTCCTTCATAAGTGCCGGTTTCAATCAATATTTGGTATCCGGATTTCTTTTGATACTCTTTGATGGCAAGTTGTTTTACAATGTGTGGCGGTGGTGCGGGGCAGCCTTTCTCCTGCCATTCTTTTAGCTGCCTGCCGGCAAACTGTTTTTTGATCAGCGTGTACAGACGTTGGGGCAAGACGGTTTTCAGAGCTTGTTTGGTTAATGTTTCCATGTGTGGGTTTTTTGAAGTTTGTTTAGAAGAAATGATAAGCAGGTATCTGTGCAGGGTAACAAGTAGCAGCATTTGTTGAAAAAGGAAATAGAGTTGACTGATGGCGATTGCATCAGTAGCAGAACGTAAAAGGTTTGTGTCTGGTGATTGAAAAAATTTCTCAATTGAAAATAAATAATTTTTTTTGATAGAAAAAAATCATCGCAGCCAAAAAAGAAACACCATTTGGACAGAACAATTCCCAATTTCCCAAAGTGAATATTTTCAGTTAGGTTACACTGTCATTTGTCGAAATAATTTTTACCCCGAAACCGGGCATCATTTAGCGACGGGTAAAAATTTTAAAAACCGGCAACTTCAAAACGTTGCAAAGGAAAATTTTACTCAAGATTTGTAACCCCTGAATTTGATGACCAAGCATTGCCGGGAAGTTTCGCAAAGCAGCAACAGGTAAAGCAGGAAGACAATTAATAGTTGCCCGCAATACCATGTTGATAAAAGTTTTTATCTTAGTGTTACAAATTGATAATAAGACGATTAATTCACAATTCACGAACATAACAAGCGAACCGGAGTTTATCAGCCTCGCCTGTAACGAAAATCGGCGATCAACTACTTGCATATTTGTCTAAGTTTGAAAAAATGATTTCAGCGTAACACTTAACTTGAAAAACCGAATCAACTGTTATCAATCATTTAACCATTCATCACAGCCTGTAACCACAAAACGCAAACAAGAACATAAACGATTATTGCAATCATTCTATACCTGTTATCATTTCACCGGCAAAAAGGTTAAAGAAGATCAATGTCGACCCGGAATATCATATAGGCATGGTTTTATAAGCTGTTCTATTCTGCAAACCTGTATGTTGGGGTAATCTAACTGGACTTTGCCAAATCTTACTTCAATTTAAATATTTATGAAGCCATATCCTGTACCGCTTGATGAGGCAGCACGCTTGGAAGAATTACATAGCCTTGACATTCTCGATACTCCCAATGATGAACGATTTGACGACATCATCAAACTGTTGGTCCATACATTTCATCCTTGTCTCGCTGCCATTACCCTGCTCGACGAGCACCGGCAATGGTACAAATCTGCCTATGGTTATACCTGCAGCCAGGTAGACCGGAAATATGCCATCTGCAACTATGCAATTGCGCAGGACGATGTATTCGTCGTACCGCGCCTGGATCTCGACGAGCGTTTTCAGCACATTTCATTCGTGAGCACCAGTCCTTACTATTACTATTATGCCGGCATACCCATCGTTAGCAGCCGTGGCTACAAGTTGGGGACCATCTGTTTCATTGACAACAAAGACCACCACATTTCACCGGAAAAGAAACTGCTGCTGAAAGTGCTGGCACTGCACACCACCGGACTGCTGGAAACAAAGGTCAAAGACCGGGTCATCCACGACCAGGTTGAAACCCACAACCGCATGCTGGCCATCACGGGTCATGAAATGCGCAATCCCCTCGAAAATTTCAAGTTTATGCTCAACATGCAGCATTCGCTGAAAGAAACATTGGACGACGAGGAAGCGCAAAAAATGAACACGTTGCTGAGAAAACAACTCGATGGCATGCTGGACCTGCTCAACAACCTGATGCAATGGGGAAAGCTGCAGTTGCAACCGTCCATGAAAAAAAACAACACCATCAATTTATATGAGCGTGCCAATCAATTGCTGGAAGGACTGAAATCGGAAGCTTCCTTCAAAAACAACAAACTGTTCAACCACATTTCTCCCAATACCTATATCAAATACGACCCGGATGCTTTTGATTTTGTAATGCGAAACCTGCTGACCAACGCCAACAAGTTTACCGAAAACGGCAGCATCACCGTTTCGGCCGACCTGAACGAAAACCTGCAGCATTGCATCAGCATCAAAGACACCGGCATTGGCATGAATGAAAAAGAATTGCATCAGCTCACTGTACAAACCGGCAAACTGTCTAACCTCGGCACGCGCAACGAGAAAGGCAGCGGGTTGGGCTTTGCGCTGGTACGGGAGTTTTTAAACCGTTATCATTCCACACTTACTGTGCAGAGCAAACCCAGGAAAGGCACAACGGTATCTTTCTGTATTTGAAAAAAGCTCAAGAGAAACTTCCAACACCACCAGGAGACAGCGATGCCGGATGCGCCCGTTAGACGATTGTAAGCTGCTGATACTCAACCTATGTTATCTGGCTTCGAGGTCTTCTGTTAGTGTATGATGTCAAACTGCTACATTTGTTTTCATCATCATTTTTATATACCAAACAATAGTTCATACGATTACATCATTGCAGGCGCCGGTTGCGCCGGGCTTAGCCTGTTGATGCGAATGCTTCGCCATTCTTTTTTTGCCGGAAAAAAGATCTTGCTGATCGATGCGGATGACAAACAAAAGAATGACAGAACCTGGTGTTTCTGGGAAACCCAGCCTGGTTTTTTCGAGGAGATTGTATACAAGCAATGGGAGCACATCGAGTTTTACGGAAAAAACTTTTCTGCAAGGTTCGACATTGCTCCTTACCGGTACAAAATGATCCGTGGCGGAGATTTGTACCGGTTTGCCTTTGAGGCGGTGCACGCAGCTTCAAATGTTGTTTTTGTACAGCAGAAAGTAGAGGCAGTGTATTACAAAGGAGACAGTGGTTTTGTACAAACCGCTACCGATTTGTTTTTTGCGCCCTTCGTGTTCAATAGCCTGGTGTTCAATCCTGCCGTTTGGCAAAAAAAAGGCAGCCTGTTGCAGCATTTCAAAGGCTGGATCATTGACACCAACAAAGCCCGTTTTAACAGCGATGTGGCAACCATGATGGATTTCCGGATACAACCGGTGCAGGAAAATGCGTTTGTATATGTGTTGCCGTTGTCGCCGCAAAAGGCGCTCGTAGAATATACGGTGTTTTCGCCGCAATTGCTCGATGCACATGCATACGATACGGGATTGAAACAATACATTGCAGACTACCTGCAGCTCGGCACATACGACATTACAGCAGAAGAATTTGGCGTGATCCCGATGAGTACCTTTGCGCCTGCCATCTTTCCATCGCCGGTGGTACACATTGGAACGGCGGGCGGGCAAACCAAAAGCAGCAGCGGGTACACGTTCCAGTTTATCCAGAAACATTCCGATCGCATTGTAGAGGCATTGCTTTGCGGACGACATCCCGTTACAACCAGCCGCTTTGCCGACAAACGGTTTCAATTGTACGACAACACTTTGCTGCACATTTTGTATAACCGGAAGATGACGGCAGAACAAATTTTCAGCGATCTGTTCAGGCACAATAAACCTCAGCAGATATTTAGGTTCTTAGACAACGAAACCAGCATGCAGGAAGAATTGAAGATCATGACAACCGTTCCGGCAAGATATTTTTTACCGGCGGCATTGCACCAATTGCTTTCCAGAATTTAATTTTGCATCACATATATGAAAAAATCTCTTTATCACTTACCCTTCATTGCTGCCATTTTTGTACTATCCAGCGCCTTTGCCGTATTGATGCTCAAGCCGGTAGATAGCGAAAACGCAGTAACTTTTGTCATCAAAAATCTCGGCATCAATACCCGTGGCGAACTCAGCGGGCTGAAAGGCAGCATTGAATGGAATGAAGAAATGCCTTCGGAAAGCAAGATTGCGGTATCCGTTGCCGCTGCCACCATCAATACCGGGATAGACAGCCGTGACAACCACCTGAAACGTGAAGAATATTTCGACGTGGAAAAGTACCCCGACATCCGCATCAACAGTTCAAGCATCAGCAAGAACACGGATGATTATACCATGACCGGTACGCTGACCATTAAAGGCATTTCCAAAAACATTTCGTTTCCTTTTACCGCTGAGAAAAAAGCCGAGGGCATCTTGTTTTCCGGAAAGTTTACCATCAACCGCCGCGATTTTGGGGTGGGCGGCAACAGTGTAACCATGAGCGACAACGTAGATGTATTGCTCAACGTATTGGCGAAATAATCATGGATCAAAACATACAACAAAAAGCACAGGAAAGCAAACCTTCCTGTGCTTTTTGTTGTTGTAAACAACGATGTTGACAAATGGTGTTCGAAAGAAAATTCCGGATTGCTCAGGCAAAGGGCAACACCACAATGAAGCAGGTTCCTTTGCCATGTTCACTTTCTACGGAAATATCGCCGCCGTGGTTCAGAATGATGTTTTGTGCATGTGTAAGTGCCAGTCCCGACCCTTTTACCGCTGCTGAAAAATAAGGCTCAAATAGCCGCTGCACTTTTTCCTCGCTCAACCCCGGCCCGTTGTCACGAAAAGTAACCATGCACTTTTCATTTTCAACCGATGTTACAATGGTGATTTTATTGCCAGGTGGAGATACCGATTCCATCATGTAGTTGATGATATTTTCAAATGCAGATGCAATTTTATCGGCATCGAGCATCAACGCGGGCAATCGCTGGTGTGCATTGTCGATGAGCGATACGCCTTTTTGTTCAGCCAAATGTTTTACACTTATCAATACCTGGCTCATCACTTCGCCGATGCTGGTTTGCGAAAAGGAAAGCTGTGCAAACTTGGTAGAGTTCAGCAGATCGGTAATCATCTGGTTGATCCGCATCGTGTTGCGGTTGATCATATCAATGAGCAACGACGTTTCGTCGTTGTGCGGCATCTCGGCGTTGAGCTGTTCCAATGCGAGGCTGATATTGGTAAGCGGGTTGCGCACTTCGTGGGCGATGGTTCTTGCCATGCGTCCAGCTGCCGCAAACTTTTCTACGTTCTTCAGGCGAATGGTTTCTACGTTTGCTCTGCGTAACGATTCTATTTGTTTCTCCAGCTCCCGGCAATACAGTTTTTTATCCTGTATGCTTTGATTGCTTTCCGCTTCTTCTTGTTTAGCCATAACCGTAAAAATTATACTTCATCAATCTTAATAAACACCATATCCTGAAACGGGTATCAACATCCGGAAAAAAAGAAATTATTTTCTGCCACCCAGCTTATTGATAATCCAGAAAATAATGGCAACGACAACGACAATGCCGATAATGGCTGTCCAGGCACCGGCTTTAAAAATGTCGCCTGCCAGTTCGCAACTGCTGAGGGTAACTGCAATGAGGACCAATAAAAAACCAAGATTTTTGTTCATGTCAAATGATTTAAATTATGAGATCGCTTCCTTTACTATCCAAACGCAAACAGAACCCGGTACAACGGGAAATATACCCCGTCCGTTATCGCCTATTGTCACTTCATCGGTGTGTTTTTGCAGGTAATCCACAAACACTTTTCCTTTGAAGGTGTCTCCCATTTCCATTTCTTTAAACCCCGCTTCACTGTTGGAAATGATGACGGCACATCCCGAATGTTCGATGTCTTCCGTGCCTTCGCGCGTCCATCCGATACAGTTGGGATGATCGAAATAATCGCGCTGCAAACCATAGGCAAACTGCTTTCTGGCCAACAGCAACTTTTCAAGGTCTTCACATTTTTCAAGCCAAATCTCGTATTCGCTGCCATCCCTGCCATAGTCTTTGTAATGCCCGCCATACAGATCGGGGTAAAAAACGGTGGGGTAGCCTGCTTCGCGCAGCAGGATCAGCGCATAGGCAATGGGCTTGAACCACGCTTCTACCGGGGCTTCCAGTGCCTGTAGCGGCTGCGTGTCGTGGTTGTCCACAACCGTAACGGCAAAAGTAGGCGCATCGCCTACCAGCGTGCTGTTGAAAACGGTGGTCAGGTCAAAGTCTTTGCCCGTTTTGGAAGCACGGTGCAGGTTTCGGTGCAGCGGTGCATCAAACAGGCTCATCCTGCCATCTACCGCATCGAGGTATTTTTTCAAAAGCGTCACATCGCCGGGCGCCCAGTATTCGCCGACGGCAAACAAGCCCGGCTTAACTTCGGCCCGCATATAATCGAGCCATTCGTTGTAAAACTGTGGTGCAATGTGTTTTACCGCATCTAGCCGTACCCCGTCAAAACCAATGGTTTCCTGGTACCATTTTCCCCAGCGCTTCAGTTCTTCACGCACGGCAGGGTTGCGGAATTCGATATCGCAAAACATGAGAAAATCGTAATTGCCTATTTCTTCATCCACCACGTCTTCCCAGCCTTCGTATTCATTCATGATCTGGAAAATGGCCGATTCGCCGGTATCTGCGGCATGGTCAACGCCGGTAAAACAATGGTGATCCCATTTAAAACCGGAATATTTGTCTTTCCGGCAGGGAAAAGAAAACTTGGTGTAAGCTTCTATTTCAAATTCATCACTGATGTATCTGTTGCGTTCGTTGGGATCAACTTTGCGTACTTTGATTTTTTCTTTGCCCACAGCACCGCCCATGTGGTTTACCACGATGTCGGCATATACCTGCAATCCTTTGCTCTGAACCGTTTTTACAGCCTCTACCAGCTGATCTTTGGTACCATATTTTGTTCTGACAGAACCTTTTTGGTCAAACTCGCCCAGGTCGTAAATATCATATACATCATAGCCAACCGACTTGCTTCCATCAACCCCTTTCTGGGCAGGCGGCAGCCAGACTGCATTAAAGCCCAACGAAGCGAGATGATCAGCTTCTTCTTTTAAATGATTCCATAATGATCCGTCATCTGGTATGTACCAATGAAAAAACTGAATCAAAGTACCGTTTGTCATTTTGTTTTTTTCTTTAAAAAATTTGTTGCGTTGCTCTCTATCAACTGTAAACTAATGACCGGTGCATTGTTGGCTGATAGCAGCTTAAGTAATAAAACATTGTGCCACAAGCTGCAAAAGTTACTGATATACAATTCGAAATACGGGATACCCTGTACGCGCTCAACCCTTTGCAACTTCTATCGGCTGCGAAATTTTCTTATCAGAGCCGCAACACACTGGCAGGCATAGAAAGAATCCCGGTGGGGCTACGCGGCTTCCAGGATGCGCATCAGCACCTGTTCTTCCGGCGTTAGACCGGCTTTGTTGTCGTCCACTTCTATTTTTTCCAGGTCAGAAAGATATTGCTGCAGGTTCCTGCTTTCGTACAGGGAAATCACCAGCGGGTGCACATAATATTTTTTACAGACATTGCGCGTATTGCCCAGTTGTTTGGCCACCATATCCAGTGCTTCCACAATTTTTTTGCGCGTATCGGTTTCCGTGTCAAAAAAGCCCAGTTCTTTAAAGGCAAGCAATGCCTGTACGGTGCCTGCCCAGGTCCTGAAATCTTTGGCGGTAAAATCGCCGCCGCTGATGTCTTTGATGTAGTTGTTGATCATGCCCGAATCAATGCATTTGTGGTTGCCTTCGTCATCATAATATTGAAACAATTCTTTGCCGGGAATGTCCTGGCATTTCTTTACGATGGCAGCCAGCCTTTTGCTCCGGATGCTGATATCGTGGTGAATACCTTTTTTACCCCGGAATGAAAAGCGAAGCTTCTCCCCGTTGATGTTGACGTGTTTGTCTTTGAGGGTGGAAATGCCAAACGAGCCATACAATTTTTCGTACAGGTTGTTGCCCACGCGGATGTTGGTGCGCTCCATCAGGCTAACGGCGGCAGCCAGCACTTTGGCAGGTGGCAGTCCCGGCTGCGACAAGTCTTTTTCCAGTTGCAGCCGCATGCAGGGCAGTGCCTTTCCAAAATCGTGCAGGCGGTAAAACTTCGTTTGGTTGCGCAGCGCATTCCACAAGGGATGATAGCGGTATTGCTTTCGCTGCAGTGCATCGAAGCCCGTAGCCTGCAGGTGTCCATTGTCGAGTGCGCAGATCCAGACCTTGTTCCAGGCAGGCGGTATCGCCAGGCTTTTGATGCGCTGCAACATGTCTTTGTCTTTTACCGGCTGTTTGTGCAAAAGGTATGTGAACGACTTGCCGCGCTTTTTTCGCCCGATGCCATCGCTGTTGTCGGTTACATACACAAGACTAATGACTTTAGCAGCCTTTTCGGCGTCGTGAACAATTGCGCGGATTGTTTTTTTGGGTAACCGGAGGATCTTTTCTATGCCTGTATCCATGTGGATGAAATGACAATTTTAAAACCAGATCATCCTGCCGTTTGTTCCAACCGGGTAAACAACAAAGAGCAAACGGATGCATTGCCAGTGGCTGCTTTTTAGCTGTCAAAGGGCAACATCTCCCTTGTAAGGATGTACAAAACCTGCATTTGCATGGCTTTTCAATCCGGATGTTTGGTCAACAATTTTACGACAGCCCAGGCAGCAGTATAGAAGAATAAAGCCTCTTGCAACTTGAGGAAAATGTTCCACAAAATTTAACAATAAAAATTTTTTCCTTCTTTTTTTTGTTTTACCGGTAACTGGTACATCATTTGAATTTTTATAAATTCTAAACATTTTATATGCAACATGACGACAATACTTTAACATTTTTAAGACAAAAAATCGAAAACATAAGAATCGCACTGTTCAAAGCTGAGATTGATTCTGAACTACAATTACCCAACAATATCATAAGTACTTTAAAAGTGGACGATGAAGGATATATCTGGTTTTACACATCATGCAACGGAAAATATGCGCTACAGGTTGACAAGGAGTTTTTTGCATACCTTGACTACTATCAAAAAGGGCGAGATGCGCGTTTACGAATTAGTGGAAGAGCACGCGTTGTTGAAGGTTGTGGTTCGGATGCTGCTACCGTAGATGATAGCAACCTGTTGCTACTGAAATTGAAAATGATGCAGGCAGAATACTTTGGTATGGATACAGAACAACATCAGACCTGGGTACACAAGATCAAAACGACTTTTACCGAATTGCTGTCAGCGACACCAATTGGCAAAAGGTACCGTTTTTCTTAACGGATGTCACCGGCAGACATAGGTATCTGGTCAGGTTGCATATAAAAATGTTTTTTAAAATCCAATTCTATACTGTTTTTCAACACTTACTCTTCTTCCATTTTCAAATACGGTTTGGCAATCATTGGTTTCAATACAGTTTTTTTCAAAACCCGGAAATGGCTTTGACAGATGAATTCAACAAGTCAATAGGGGAAAAAGACAAACTGAGGGACTAAGAAAGTGGCTTATCCGGCAAGCATTGCCAGATAAAGATTTCATTTTCTAAATCTTCGAACTCGGGTTATGAAACCATCTTTTCCCTGCCTTCCGGGATGCTTCCTGCTCACCTGTTTCTTATTGATGACTTCGCTGTTGCAGGCGCAGCCAGCTTCGTCTCATTTACAAACAACAAACGACAGCCGATACCTTCTGTTGTCGGGCAACAACTGGAAACTGATGCCCGTTAGTGGCATTAGCCAGGACGGCAACACATTGTCAAATCCTTTGTTTGACGATTCACAATGGCACGAAGCGCTGGTGCCCGGCACTTCTTTTACGTCTTATATCCCACACGATGGCAAACCCGGTGTGGAATTAAATCCTGACTATGCGGACAACATTTACAACGTCGATTATACAAAGTACGACCAGGATTTCTGGTACCGCAAAGAATTCTCCATCCCGGGTTCATTTGCCAACAAAAGAGTATGGATCAACTTTGAAGGAATCAACAAACAAGGAGACGTATATGTAAACGGGAAAAAGATGGGCATCGTGGATGGGCTGGCGCAAAGAGCCAGCTTTTCGTTTTTGCCCCTAACGGGCAAAAATGTGGTGGCGGTGCTGGTGCGCATTCCCTATTATGTTCCGGACAAACACAACCTCGCCAACCTGGAAAGTCCAACCTATGTGTGCAGTCAGGGTTGGGATTGGATGCCGCGCGTGCCCGGCCTCAACAGCGGCATCACCGATGATGTGTACCTCAGTTGTTCCGGCGACGTTACGATTCACGATCCGTGGATACGCACCGATGCGCTGACGAAAGACAAAGCCGTACTGTCGGTAAGTACCACGCTGCACAATGGAGCCGGCAAAGCCGTTAGCGGAACATTGTCCGGGCTCATCATGCCCGGCAACATCCGGTTTTCTCAAAACCTGCAATTGTCGGCCGGTGCCGATAGCGAAGTAATATTTTCGCCGGCCCACTTTGCGCAGCTTACTTTGTTGAAGCCACGGGTATGGTGGCCCAATGGTTATGGCGGAAATCCCGATGGCACGCAACCGCTGTATTCCTGCACCTTCTCCTTTATCGCAGGCAAACAGCTGTCAGACGTCAGCAGCAAAACATTTGGCATCCGCAAATACAGCTACGATACCATTGGCGGCCCACTGCACATCAACATCAACGGGTTGCCGGTCTTCCTGAAAGGTGGCAACTGGGGCATGTCAGATTATCTACTGCGCTGTCGCGGCGATGAATACGACACCAAATTGCGTTTTCACAAAGAGATGAACTTCAATATGATCCGCAACTGGACGGGAGAAACCACCGATGAAGAATTTTACGACGCCTGCGACAAATACGGCATCATGGTGTGGGATGATTTCTGGCTCAACAACCTCGGCCCCATAGACAGCATCGACCTCTTTGAGAGAAATGTAATCGAAAAAGTAAAACGCTATCGCAACCATCCGTCCATCGCCCTTTGGTGCGGTGCCAACGAAGGTCTGCCGGGTGGCAGCAGCCGCAGCACACTCAACAGGCTGATGGCAGACGCCATTGCTCAGTACGATGGCAACGACCGGCGCTACCAGCCGCGCTCCAACGCCGGCACGTCGAATGAGTGGCTTACCGGCGACAGTCACAACCTGTCGGGCAGCGGCATCTGGACGCACGAAGAACCCAAAATTTATTTCACCGATCCGCACAACGGTTATCCGTGGTCTAAACATTCGTGGAGTCTCCGCAGTGAACTCGGTGCTGCCGCATTTCCCAATGTAGAAAGTTTTAAAAAATTCATTCCCGAAGAAAAACTTTGGCCGCGAAATGACCTATGGGACAAGCATTTCTTCAGCAACGACGGTGCCTATGGCGGCGGCTCCTCACCTACCAAATACATGGACGACATTGCCAAACGCTACGGCGCTTCAGATGGCATCGAAGACTTTTGCCGCAAGGCGCAACTAATGAACCTTGAAACCTATAAAGCCATGTTTGAAGGCTGGCAGGAAAACATGTGGAACGATGCGTCAGGATTGTTGATTTGGATGAGCCAGTCGTCGTACCCATCCATGATCTGGCAGACTTACGATTTTTACTACGACCTCACCGGCGCTTATTTCGGTTCCAAACAAGCCTGCGAACCGGTTCACATTCAATGGAATCCTGCCAACGATTCGGTTACCGTGGTAAACAATTCCATCCATTCACTTTCAAACCTGTCGGTGGCTACTGCGTTGTTCAACACATCCGGAAAAATGATTCCCGGCTCCGGCACTACAACGAAACTTTCTTCTCTTGGTAACATATCAAAAACATCGGTGATGAAACTGATATTGGCTAACGAAGCAGCGCCAAACAGCGTTTACTTCATCAGGCTGCAGCTGAAAGACGACAAAGGCAACATCTTGTCTGAAAACACGTATTGGAACGGTACCCGTTATCTCGATTTCACTGCACTGAACAACTTGCCTTCCTGCCTGCCTTACCTGTCGGTATCGGAGGTAAGGAAGACAACCCTGCCCAACGGCAATGTCAAAATTACCGGCACCGTATCGAATGCGGCAACTTCGCCGGTAGCTGCTTTCGGCATCCGCGTGCAGCCGATGAACACAGAGGGAACAGAACAGGTATTGCCCGCCGTGATCAGCGACAGTTATTTTACGCTGATGGCAGGCGAATCGAAAGACATTACAGTAGAATTTTCGCCAACCATCGCAAAAACTACTGATTGCATCTTCAAACTATTGCCTTACAATGCGGGCAATGCCTCCATCAACTTCATTACCAGCAAATCTCTGCAACTACCGCAAAGGCAAGCGGGACACAATGAGTTCGCAAGCAGCCACTGAAAAACAAAACTTCAGGCAACTCAAAACAGCATAAAACGAATGAAAAAATTTTGGTTTCTATTTGCCCTGTTCACCGCTTTTGGTTATGGGCAAAATAGCCAGGCTCAGTCTCCTTTCGGCATGCCAACAGGCAGCAAACTATGGAACGCAGCCTGGATAGCGGTGCCCAACGACAATGGTACTACTTACGGCGTCTTTCAGTTTCGCAAAAACATTTCCCTCGCTGCCAAGCCTGCTTCTTTTATCATACATGTATCAGCCGACAACCGCTATAAGCTGTATGTGAATGGAAAACTGGTTTCGCTGGGTCCGGCGCGTGGCGATACCTATTTCTGGAATTTTGAAACAGTGGACGTATCGCCATACCTGGAACAGGGAGACAACAGCATTGCCGCACTGGTGTGGAACGAAGCACAGTATCGCCCGGAAGCGCAGATCACCGTCAGAACCGCCTTTATCCTGCAGGGCAATTCGCCGGCAGAAGAAGGGGTGAACACCGACACCAGCTGGCGGTGCAGGGAAGACAAAAGTTACCAGCCGTTGTGGGGCTATTTTGCAGCCAGCACCGGCGAAATGGTCAATATGAATTACACCCTAACAAACTGGATGACGGGCGAAATCAAAAACACCAACTGGCTGCCGGCAAACCGGATAGACAACGGTCACCTCAAAGGGACGTCGGACGGCTTTGGATGGATGCTGGTGCCATCTACCCTGCCACAGATGGAACGCACCGACCAACGCATCCCACTGTTGCGAAAAGCCGAAGGCATGCAAGTACCGGCTTCTTTCCCGGCACGGAAAACGGCTGTCACCATCCCGGCAAATACGACCGTCACGATGCTGCTCGATCAGACTTTTGAAACCAACGCTTACATCCACCTCCTGTTCAGCCGGGGAAAAGATGCCGGCATTTCCATTGGCTATGCAGAATCGTTGTACGACAACATCGCGCAGTACGGCATGCGCAAAAGCAACCGCAACGACATTGAAGGCAAAGATTTTTCAGGGCGGAAAGACAGTATCCTGTCAAATGGCAGCAACGGTCAATGGTACACAACCTTGTACTGGCGCACTTTCCGCTACCTGCGGCTGCTGGTGCATACCCGCGACGAACCTCTGGTGATAGACGACTTGTATGGAACATTTACCGGGTATCCTTTTGAGCAAAATGCAAGCATACAAACCAGCAAGAAAGAAATACAACAGATACTCGACATTGGCTGGCGCAGCGCGCGTCTCAACGCCATGGAAACCTATTTTGACTGCCCTTATTACGAGCAGCTGCAATACATTGGCGACACGCGCATTCAAGCCATGATTTCGTACTACAACAGCGGCGACGACCGGCTGGCGCGCAATGCCCTCAACCTGATGGATCATTCGCGCCTGCCGGAAGGGGTGACGCTGAGCCGCTACCCAACACACAGCACGCAGGTGATTTCTACTTTTTCGCTGTGGTACATTGGCATGCTGTACGATTATTGGATGTATCGTCCTGATAGTTTGTTCATCAAAGACAAACTGGTGGGCGCAAGGTCGATACTGGATTTCTTCAGCCAATTTCAACAACCAGACGGAACACTGGCTCATACGCCTTACTGGACCTTTGTAGATTGGGCAAATGGCAGCAACTGGTTTGTAGGTTCGCCGCCCAAAGACAGCAGCGGCGGCTCGGCAATCTTAGACCTGCAACTGTTGTGGGCTTACCAATGGGCGGCAGCCATGGAAGCCAAAATTGGTTTAGCGGTCTACGCAAAAAAAGATGCAGAAAAAGCAACCCAGCTACAGCAGTCTATCCGCAAAAAATATTGGGACAACAGCAAACACTTGTTTGCCGATACAAAAGACAAACAGCAGTTTTCCCAGCATACCAATGCCCTCGCCATTCTTACCGGCACGGCAAACACAGCTGAACTTCCCCTTTTGTGCAACAAATTGCTAACCGATAGCACCCTTACGCAGTGCACCATTTACTTCAGGTATTACCTGCACCAGGCGCTGGTGAAGGGCGGGCTCGGCGATCATTACGGGGAATGGCTCGACGTTTGGCGCCACAACATTGCCATGGGATTAACGACGTGGGCAGAAGAATCAAATTTGCAAACCACCCGTTCCGACTGCCACGCGTGGGGAGCAAGCCCGAACATTGAATATTACCGGACCGTATTAGGCATTGACAGCGATGCGCCGGGCTTTGGCAACATAAAAATAGAGCCACACCTCGGCGACCTGACGAACATCAGTGGCGAAATGCCGCACCCTAACGGGAAAATAGCCGTGAGTTACCTGCTCGATGGCAGGAAATGGAACATCCGCATTCACCTGCCGCCACATACGCCGGGAAGTTTTGCCTGGAAAGGTAAAACATACGCACTACACCCGGGTGACAACCTATTTGCATTGTAATTGCATCGGGCGTTTGCAAACAAATGCCTATTGGAAACCTGCCGAAAAAAAAGAGGGATAAGGAGCGGACAATACAACTTATTTGTAAAGAAAAAAACCGGCGCCAGGCACTCCAACATGCAGACGGGAGATCTGGGATTTTTTTCTGGCAAAGGATCTTGCTGTTTCAGACAAGCGAAACTTCGGTTGGGCGTACAAACACCCGATTCCTGGTATGAAAAAAAAAATTTCTCAAAGCAATAGAGGAAGCATTGGGATGAAGTGACGTGCCTCTTTAAACGCATGCACTATGAAAAAAATGTTACTCCTTTTTTGCATCTTTGCCATTACCAACCAGGTATTTGCCAACTTTATTTCGCAGGGCAACTGGCGCTGGCACAAAGATGATGGCGATGAAGCGTCTGCCACCTATCTCGCCGACCTCAACACCATTCCTGTACTCGCCAATGACGACAACATCCGGTTGCGGGTAGAATTTTACAATCCGCAAAGCGGCATCCTGCCGCTCGACAATACCACGCTGGCGTATTCCACGACCGCACAGGATGGCAGCTGGACCATCATTACAGATACAGCCCTGATGAACGATTTTATCCTTGTCAAAAGCCCGTACCTGACCAGTTTTGCACCCACTACACAACAGTTAGATGCGCGAAGCGGCTACACTTTTAAAGCCGGCAAAGTCATTGATTCTTACGATGGCTATACCGACTCGTTACCGCCCGGCTATTCTACCGAATATGTTTGGGTGATCAAACCTACAGAACATGCAAAGCTGAACACGACCTATTATTTTGAAACCTCAATACTGGGCTACGATCAGCCGCTGCCGGCAATCAGCATTGGCGCCGTGTTGCCGGTGACGCTGACGGGATTTTCCGTAACGCCATCCGGCAAAGAAGCCACCATCCGCTGGACAACACTATCTGAAACCAATAACGACCGTTTCGACATATTGCGCAGCGCAGATAACCAAACCTGGCAAACCGTAACAACCGTGCCGGCAAAAGGAAAACCCGGCGCCACCACCCGCTACGAAGCCACCGACAAAACGCCACTGAACGGCAACAGCTACTACCGCCTGCGGCAGTACGACAAAGATGGCAAAACCACTTTGTCCAACATTCAGTCACTATCCATGGCGGCGGTGAAAGCGTTTGCCGCATCAGTGTATCCCAACCCAACGGCCAACAGCATCAACATACAGGTAAAAAATTACGATGGCGCCGTCACCACTTCGCTCATGAATGCGCAGGGCACCGTATTGCACCGGCAGGTGCTTACCGTATCGGCCGCAACTTCTACTTACCGGCTGGCACTGAATCAACAATTGGCATCCGGCATCTACTATGTACAGCTGAAAGGCAGCAACCTGTCTCAAACGATAAAAGTAGTGGTTCAATAACCTCTTTCCGGGTCGTAAAAAAAGCATTCTTCACCTCTGGAAGAATGCTTTTTTTATGCGCAACACCGAAACAAACAGGAATGGCAGATGAGGGAAAACACTCCGGAAGTGACAGGTGAAAAAAGAGGGGAAACGATATGTATTGGTTAAAAAACGTTGGTAAGGGCACTGCTGTTGTACTGTTGCTTTGCACGGTTGTAAATGCGACCGCCAACATTCGTATCAATTCATTGCTGCAAAGCAATATGGTGTTGCAGCGAGACAAGCCCTGCCCAATCTGGGGAACGGCTGACAAAGGCGAACAGGTAACCATCGTCTTCCACAACCTACGCTTTACTACCAAAGCCGGCAACAACGGCAACTGGACAATCACTTTGCCCGCACAGCCCGCCGGCGGTCCACATCAACTGCTCATTTCAGGCAGCAACACCATTGAATTAAACAATGTATTGTTTGGCGATGTGTGGATCTGCGGCGGGCAAAGCAACATGCAGTTTCGCGTGGAAGAAATGAACAACCACAGCATCGATACTTCCCGCTATCGCAACAGCAACATCAGGATGCTTACCATTACCACGGCTACCGATTACGTGCCGCAGGATACCATCAAAGGTGGCACCTGGCACACTGCTACGCCCCAAACGGTAGCTGCTTTTTCGGCTGCCGGCTTTTTCTTTGGAGAAAGTGTGCAACAACAAATCAACGTGCCCATCGGGCTCATCAGCGACAACTTGGGCGGCACCGCGGTAGAAACCTGGATGAGCAATGCAGCCATTGCACGCTTTCCGCAGTTTGCCGGATATTACAACCAACACCTGGCACCGGGCAAAAGTTTTCAGCAACTGAACGATGCTTTTGAAAAGCTGAAGCCATCGTGGAAAAAAAATTACTACCTGGCCAACGATCCCGGGCTGGCTCAACAGTGGTACTTGCCTCAAACAGATACCGCAGGCTGGAAACCAACGGCAGAACTGGGCTATTGGGAAGACAATCTTTTGCCCAACTACGACGGGTCGGTCTGGTTCAGAAGATCATTTGACCTGCCTGACAATTACGACAAAAAAGGTGTGGGTCTTGGCTTTGGCCGCATTGACGATTATGCCATGGTGTGGGTGAATGGCAAACTGATAGCCGAAGTATATGGCAGCCTGAATATTCATGGCTTTACAGCACCCGACTCGCTTTTACAACCTACCAACAACGCGCTGGTGGTGCGTGTATTTGATGCGGGCGGCAAAGGCGGTATGTACAATTTCTGGTGGTTTCCAAAATGGGCCAGCCATCAATGGTTGTACAAACCCGGCGTAAGGATTAACGCCGCTGAATTTCCAAAACCAAATATCCCCAACGCTACGCTGGGCAACTCGCCCGCCATCCTTTACAACGCCAACATTGCGCCGGTAACAAAGCTTGCCATCAAAGGAATCATCTGGTACCAGGGTGAAAGCAATGCCGACCGCGCCGAAGAATACGCACAACTGTTCCCGGCGATGATACAGGACTGGCGAAACCATTTCCGGCAGGGCGATGTGCCTTTCCTGTTTGTTCAGTTGGCCAATTACAATGCAGACAACCATCCCGATGGCGAGAGCTGGGCAGAACTAAGAGAAGCGCAGGCAAAAACACGGTCGTTGCCCAACACCGGCATGGCAACAGCCATCGACATAGGCGAAGCGACTGATATTCACCCGAAAAACAAAGTAGAAGTTGGCAGGCGGCTTGGTTTGCTGGCATTGAAGATTGCTTACGGCAAAGATACAACGCACGAAAGCCCCGCAATTGTAAGCAGCAGGGTTCTCAACGACAGCCTCATCGTAACAGTGAGCGATAGCCTGGCAACGAAAGACAAGTACGGCTACATCCGGGGCTTTCGCATTGCGGGGCAAGATGGCACTTTTCATTGGGCAAAAGCATCCCTGCAAAATCCGCGTACCATCGTGGTGTACAGCAGCGATGTGAAAAACCCGCTGGCAGTGCGTTATGCGTGGTCAAACAATCCCGGTGCGCTCGATTTGTACAATCACCAAGGCTGGCCGCTGTTGCCATTCAGAACCGATAGCTTACAAGGCAGAACCGCCGGAAAAATGTATACAGATTCGGAGTAACAAAGCACCCATCGGATATCGGCACAGGATCTTATCCATCACATGAATATTAAAAGTAACAGTACTTTTTTACACTACATTACGTTCCCATTTGCCTTATGTATCCCAATTTGTACTATGCCTGTAAAGAGTTGTTCGGGATCAGCATCCCGGCCTTCAAAGCCATCAATTCGGTGGGCTTCTTTATTGCCATTGCTTTTATCCCCGGTGCATGGATGTGGCGTTACGAACTGAAACGCAAGGAAAAGCGTGGCGAACTTACCTACCGGCTGGCAACGGTGATGGTGGGACAACCGGCTGGCAAAAGCCGGTTGGGGCTGCACTTTGTGCTGGGCTTTGTGGCTGGCTACAAGCTGCTGTACCTCGCCTTACAGCATGGCAGTTTTATCAATACATCTGCTTTTTTATTCTCCACGCAGGGAACACTCACCGGCGGGTTGATTGTGGGTGGATTGTGGGCTTTGGTAACCTGGCAAAAAGGAAAGGAAGAAGAACTGGAAACGCCGGAGCCGCAACAGGTATGCATTTGGCCGCACGAATGTGTGTCGAAGGGCATTCTGGTGGCCGGCATTTCGGGCGTGATCGGCGCCAAACTGTTTGGCATTGCCGAAAACTGGAACTGGTTTATCAAAGCGCCACTTACCAACCTGTTTTCTTCGGAAGGCTTTGCATTTTTGGGCGGTCTCATTGTGGCCACGGTAGCCATGTGGACGTATCATTACCAATGGGGTGTACAGCGCATGCGCATGTGCGACGCGCTGGTGCCGTCCTTGCTGCTCAGCTACTCGCTCGGCCGGCTCGGATGCCACATAGGCGGCGATGGCGACTGGGGCATTGCCAACCCCGCGCCAAACCCGTTTGGCTGGCTGCCCAACTGGCTATGGTCTTACGATTATCCGCACAACGTAGCGAATACAGGTGTATATATGAAAGACTGTACCTGGGACAATTACTGTTATCATCTCGCTGTGCCGGTATATCCAACCCCCTTGTACGAATTGATGGCAGGACTGTTTTTGTTTGGGGTATTGATCCTCATCCGGCGAAATTTTACCACCGCGGGCTATGCTTCCGCCACGTACCTTCTGCTGTGCAGCACCGAGCGGTTTTGGATCGAAAAAATACGGGTTGACATCCGGTATTCCCTGTTTGGCTTTCATCCTACGCAGGCAGAAATCTTATCCGTCTTGCTGTTCATCGGCGGCATTGCGCTTTTTTTTATTGCGCCATATCTGAATGCCAACCAAGTTTCGAAGCAACAACAAACGAGGGCGGTCTTTGCGGGCACACTTCCTTAGCGCATCCAGGTAAAGACAACTAAAATTTGGGTGACACATGCCGCTGCCGGTAATGCAGGTTTTTTATCGGTTACCTGTGGAAAGACAGGTGGTTACATTGGTTTACCAAGAGATGAATATGTCAATACGAACGAACGGCTTTCATCAGCCGGCTTTTTGGTTAGTTACCGGAAGATACAGGATAAATGCTGTTCCTTCCTTTTCTTTGCTTTCTACTTTGATTTCCCCGCCATGTGCTTTTATAATATCATAACTTAAGCTCAAGCCCAAACCGGTTCCCAGCCCCGTTGGTTTGGTAGTGAAAAAAGGTTGGAAAATTTTAGCCCTGATGTTTTGCGGGATGCCATTACCATTGTCGCTCACTACAATGATAACATTTCCATTTTCTTTTTTGGTAATGATCGTAACAACGGGTTCAAATCTTCCATCTGATTGTTTCTTCTTTTCTTGTACCGCATAAAATGCATTGTTGAATAAATTGAGTAACACGCGTCCAATATCCTGCGGAACGATGTTGATGTTGCCAATGCTATCATCAAAATGAATCTGCAGGGCTGTGTTGAAGCTTTGGTCTTTTGCCCTCAACCCATGATAGCTTAGTCTTACATATTCATCACACAAAGCATTGATGTCGGTTGGCTCTTTTTGCCCGGTGTTTTTTCTTGAATGTTGCAGCATGCCTTTGACGATGGCATCGGCACGCTGACCATGATGGTTTATTTTTTCCGAATTTTCTTTCACACTATTCAGGATCAGTTTGGCTTCCGCCAGGTTGCCGTTTGCCAGTTCTTCGGTGGCTTCATCTATCATTTCCGTATTCACTTCCGAAAAATTGGTGACGAAGTTCAGCGGGTTTTGAATCTCGTGGGCGATGCCTGCCGTAAGCTCGCCCAGGCTTGCCATCTTTTCGCTTTGAATGAGTTGTGCCTGCGTGGACTGAAGAGTAGAAAGAGTTTGATGCAGCGTTTGGTAAGATTCTGCATTTTCAATAGCGATGGCTGTGTAGGTAGCAATGTTGCGCAGCATAAACAGGTGGTATTCCGAATAGGCGTTTGCTTTAAAGCTTTGCACCGTGATCACACCGAGCTTGTTGCCTTTTGCCGTGAGCGGCAAATAGATAACAGCGGTTGTCTGATCGCCGGCATGCGGGGTAGTTACCTGCTGTATATAATCTTTGTATTGTTCGTCGAGGTTGTTGATGACGATTTCTTTGCCTTCTTTGAAGCAAACCGTCCCAAGCCGGTTATCATCATCAATGGCGTTGGCGTAAAAGGGCAGCGGCGCGCCTTTCTCGTAGGTAGCCGGAAACTCCAGTTGCCGCAGGTTTTCGTTGTAAATGCCAATGCCAAACACCGCCGCATCCATCAGGGCATTGACGCTGTCGTACACCGTGCTGATGATGGTTTCCACCGACAGGGAAGCCGTGATTTTCTGCCCGATTTCGCTGAGCAGTTCTACATTGTCTTTTTGTACCAAAAGCTCCGCGGCTTTGTGGTCTATTTCTTCTTTTTGCCGCTTTAAAAGAGCATTGGCTTTTCGTTTTTGCCGGTTGCTTCTCAATAAAAGAAAGGCGGTCGCGCCTATGAGCGCAAGCACCACCAAAGCACTGAAGAGTAAGTTTTGCTGCGTTTTTTTCTCCTGGTTGAGCAAGGCAATCTGCGCTTCTTTTTTGTCCATCTGGTAGTTGTGCTCCAGTACGGCAGTCCGGTTTTTAATGGTGCTGTTAACCATGCTGTCGCGGTAAAGAATGTGCTGCCGGTAAAAGTTGTAGGCATTCTGATAATCTTTTTTATAGGCATAGGCATCTGCCAACGCGAGGGTGTTGTCGCGTATAAATTCAAGAGCGTCTAAATCTTCCGCCAATTGCAGCCCCTGCTTTGCACTATAGAGGGCGCTGTCGGGCATGTTCTTTTTTAAATACGCCCTGGACAAAATGTTGAAGAGCCAGCTTTCAGCGGCAGCGTCATTTAGTTGCTTTGCAATGGCAATGGCAACAAATGCGTAGTTAAACGCTTGCGGAATGCTGTCCATGCGCAGGTACACATCAGCCATATTGCTTTCATATACGTTTTTTGAAATCAAATTGGGAGCATTTTCATGCGCTTCCTTATAATGCTTTAAGGCTTCCGCATATTTTCCTGTTAACCGGTAATTTTCGCCTATACTGTTGGCAAGACTTGCAAGTGCACTTTTACTGTAGCCAAGCTGTTTGGCATCTTCCAGCGCTTTTTGAAAATATTCGTTTGATTTGTCATAATCACCAATCAAAGTATAAATATTTCCTATCCCGCTCCATGCAGAAATTTGGCATTGTAAGCAAGCAGCTTCTTCTCCTGTCCTGAGCGCCTTTATTGCGTAATCCATCGACTCGTTTAGATCGCCTGATTGATAGTAAACCTGGCGAATAAGATTTTGCGAGTTGGAAAGCAACACTTTGTCTCCTGACTTGAATGCCACTTTTTCTGCCGCAAGAGCATAAGGAAGTGACTTTTTATTATCATTATATATATACAAGATTGAATACCTCATCAAAACCCGAAACTTCAATGGCAAATCGCCGGTTTTGTTGGCAATAGAATCAGCTCCCCTTTGCATCATCATCCCGGTGTCCCTGCTGCCGTTACTATAGGCTTCTCTTGCTTTGCCCAATAAGGCGTAGCCCATCCCTACAGGATAATTAATTTTCCGGGAAATTTCTGCTGCTTCTTCGGCATATTTTGCTATTTCATCTACCGGGACATTATAGTTGACAATTAACTCTGCCAGCCGGTTTACCCGGAAAGTATCCTGCTGGGGATGCTCTTGCAATAACTTATGCAGCGAGTCTATTTCAAATGATTGCGCCTGTGCTTCAAACAAGAAGGGAAGGAAGGTGAGGAACAATCCAATTTTTCTCATGGTAAGGGGTTTGTCGTTGTAAAAACCTGTTGGTAAAAAGTTGGCACCCTGTTGCTTTGGACTGCATAAATTTATAACTTAACAAGCAGCAAAGAGGAAAAAAGAAAGCCCTGCCGGTGAAAGGCAATTCATTTTCCTTTTACCGGCATCAAAGACAGTTAGCAGGGTAATGAAATTGTAAATGTTGTGCCTTCGCCTTCTTTGCTGTCCACTTTTATCTCCCTACCATACGCTTGTACAATAGCGTAGCTTAAACGCAACCCCAATCTGCAGAATCAAAACCTTAATGGCGATTATATACCGGTGTACCACGCCCAGCCACTATCGCCGGGGTCAATGTATTGATCACTGACTACTATTCGTTGCAGGTATTTCACACTTTTATAGCCAATTTGTTTTTCTACCCGCACCCGCAATGGCGCGCCGTGCTGCAACGGAAGTGGCTTTCCATTCATGCGGTACGCCAGTATCGTTTGCGGGTGAAAGGCATCTATCATGTCAATGCTTTCCAAAAAACCATCGTAAGCATAGAAGTTGACAAACCGGGCGGAGGGCAAAACGCCAACCGCCTGCAACACGCGGCTTAGCTGCACGCCCCTCCATTCTGCAATGGCGCTCCAGCCTTCCTCGCAGGTATGTTTGGTGATCTGCGTGCGGGAGGGCAACGATTGCAGGGAAGACAAAGAATACAATCCCGGTTTAGATACGCTGCCTTCAACAGACAACCGCCAATCATCAAAATTGGCTTTGTGCAACAATGCATAGTCCTTGCTGAAGTAAGGGCTTTTTTCGTCGCCGGGATCAATGGTTCCCGTTGCCGGAAACGAAGAGATGTCGTTTCTGGCATATTCTTTCGCCAGCGATTTATTCGACAGCAACGTTCGCTGCGCATCATACGTAAAGGCATCGCCCATACGCAAAAGGTTTCCGTAAGTTGGCGTTGGCGACGAGCCGATCACTTTGTACAACAACAAACCGCCAAGCGAAGCTGCACCGGTGATAATGGCGGTTCTTCTGGTAATAATGTGTTTCTTTTTCATAACAAAAAATTTATGCTTCAAGGGTCATCGCCATCATTTGTTTTGTAAAGCCTGAACGAACGATCATGATAATATGAATGATTACAAACAACAGGAGCAACACCGCTGCGAAGAAATGAATGGTGCGAGCCGATTGTATGCCATTGAACAAACTCAATAAAAAAGGGCAGGAAGCCGTAACCGCAGGTGACATGGTGACACCGGTTAGTACCATCAGGGGAAACAGGAAGAAGGTGACCGCTGTATAACTGATTTTTTGCAACAAACCATATTGCGGGCCTTTGATGAAATGAATGGCAGAACGCAAATGATTGTCTATATCAGCTTTGAACGTTGTATAATTCAATTCATTTTTTCGGGGTAGAATATGGCGTTGAATATGCTTTGTGTACAAGGCGGTAATGAGGTAAATAAGCCCGGTGATCAGCAACGCCCAGGCACTTACAAAATGCAGGCTGCGCCCCCACCCGTTTTGATTGAAAATGTCGTAGGTTCTGCCTGCACTAACCGGGGCATTTTTGGTATCGAAAAAAGCTTCTTTTGTCGTCCATCCGCCATGCTGATAGTTGCGGCTTACGGGCAATTCAAACAAAGCCGGCATAAGGTCGTTTCCCGTTTCACCCCAATAAAAACGCGGATGCACCATCAATATCTCCACGCCGCTAAACAACAACAAAAAAAAGCTGATGGTGCCTACCCAATGCGTAAGCTTCACCCATGTCTCATGACCGGCAATGATTGGTTGGCTGTTGGTAGTATTCATGGGGTATGTATTTTGGATATTCAATTTCAACGCGAGCCTCTGCAATAGAACCTGTTTCCGATCCGGGGTTGTCAATCAAATCATTGGTAAGGTAAGAATAAAAATGCTCCTTGGCTTTTTCCTTCCCTTGTTTCGATAGGCTCTTACGCAATGACTTCATGTGGTAAGCTTACACGACAGGCTGCGCACCCATAGCTGCAAACACAATATGGATGACTGATTTTGAACTACTTATGCGTTTCATGGCTTGTAAGGTTGTATGACAATGCATGTTACTCCCTAAATAACCAGGAAGCAAACGAGCCAATCTTTTACGAAGGATTACAGCATTTTTTTTGCGCGCTGTTACCAGTTATCAAAATCAATTTCCGTTACATTTTCTTTCGGATAGTTGTAGTCCCGGATCAAAGTTTCCAGGGTAAAAGTTTTGCCCGCCGGGTCTATCACAAGCGATAAAAAGCGGTTGATTTCCTGCAGGTTGATCTGTTTTAAAATGTCTTTGGTTAATAGGAAAGAATACAAGTAAGGATAACTCATTTCCATAACGCCATCGTTAAAAGTCAGCACATTGCTGATTTCCTTTTTAAACCGGAATGTTCTTTCGTAATTGTTTGCCAATTCATGCAGCTGCCAGTCACTGTATTTGGTGGGAGAATAGCGGGAAGCCGTGATAGCACGGTCCATTGTGGCAAACAAATCCTGGTAACGAACCTCGTCTCTTTCCAATATAAAGGCTCCATTCAGCAAACCGGCTAGCCCCGAAGCCATGTCGTTGCTGCCCGCAAACACTTCCGGAACAAACAGGGTGAGCAGTACCTGCAGTTGTTGCAAACGGATCAGTCGTGGCAGATTGTCTGCCTGTTGTTCAAAACGCCATTCTTCTTCATCAGGTGTCAGACTTATAAAGTCAAGTGCTTTTTCAATGAGGGTAAGACTCGTAATGTTTGTGGCTTCAGGTTTCAAATGTGGTTAGGTTGTGTTGTGATTTACGGATGTATGTTTTGATTTGCCAACCTGCAGTACTTATCGGTAAAAAAAGATTCACCATCACAATTCATCTAAAGAAGCTTTTCTTCAAAAGCCTGTGGTTGGCTACCGATAAGCCGCGGTTTTGGCGGGCAAATATAAACAAGGAACGTATATATGCTAACCTGTTTTCCGGTTGCCCCTTCCTTGGTAGTTAGCAGTTGAAAGTATCGGCGCAAGGCAATGTAAAAACAGGACAATCAAAGTCACAAGCCTGTACTTGATCATTGAATAATTCCCATGCACGGCATGAACAGGTGATGCTCGGCGGCTATAGAAAACGGGAAGTCATTCAACCCCGCATTTTATCTCCGTTTGACTGCTATCCCCACTCCTGCCAGCACCACCAACCCCGATGCAAACAGCATCACATATGGTGAAGCAACGGCAAGCGGCACCCAATTGTTCGGTTCAATGTCCACCAGGTTTGTCATCGGCTCATTGCTTCGCTGCGCAAGGCTGATGGCACCCGACGCTTTGATTAAACCTGTTATGCCATCGTTGCTGTTGACCACCACATCTTTTCGTGTTTCCACTGCGCGCAACCGTGCATTGTAAAAATGCTGGTCAGCAATGTACGTATCGCTAAACCATCCGTCGTTGCTCAGGTTCAGGATAAATTGCGCGCCATTGCGCACAAGATCAGCCGCCGCAGCAGACACGGTAGATTCATTGCAAATCAAAATACCGGCTTTGCCAGATTGCGTTACCAACGGTTGGGCATTGTTGCCAGGCACTGCCACGTAGCCGCCACTCGATAAAAACGGGAATATTAGTCCACCCACCGGCTGTTCTATAAAACTGAGCAGGTATTGCTTGTTGTAGCGCCCCGCCACCTTGCCATCGGGCTGCAGCGCATACACCGAGTTGTACACCGCCTCTGCACCCGCGTCGCTGTTGATGCCGATGATATGCGTCATGCGATGCGCTTTGGTAATGTTTACTATCTCATGCACAAAATCATCATCGGGGCGGAAGGTCCACGGAACGGTTGACTCTGACCAGATGGCGAGATCAGGCTTCATCAGCGCGGCGTCTTTTGCCAGTGTCAACAGCCGGTTTACAAGCGCATTGCCGCTGCTTTCGTCCCAGCGCATCGAAGCAGGAATGTTTTCGGTTAAGATAGCCGCTTTCACGGTTGGCAGTGGGCTTTTTTTCTGTTCAAAAAAATAGAATAAGCCATACCCGCACGCCATGTACACCAAAGCTACTGCCAAAGGCAACAGCAAGCGTTTGTATAGCTTTGTTTGAACCGCATAAGCCAACAGGCAATTGACCACGACTACAACAAAAGAAGCGATGCCAACACCCAGCATGGCAATGGGCTGCACTGCGTACAAATTGCCCGAAAGCGACATGCCGCTGCGGAACAAAAACCAGGGCATCCGCATAGATAGCAGCGCCAGCACAGCTTCTGCCAGCACCCACAGGCAGCCGGCAAGCACTGCGTTTACGGCCGCATCGCGCCATCGTAGCACGGGCAGTTGCAGCCAATGAAAGGCGACGAACAACAGTACCCAATAGCCAATAAGAAACAGGGCAGATAACATCGCTACCACTACGCCATACAGTGCGCTTTCCCCCGTAAAACGCTGTGCGCCGGGTATCATCCAAAAAAAGGAAAGTAACGACAGGGTTGCGCCAAATACGATACCCGCGGCTACAGGCTTCGTGCTGCGTTGCTGCAATACGATGAACAAAGGCACATAACACAAGGGCGCCAACACAAGCTGAATCTTCAAGACCGCGATAAACACCAGGATGGCAGACAGGCACACAGCCATCGCATTACCATACTTGTAGTTGCTCCAAAACATAGCTGTAAAAATAGCGGCTTCGCTTCATTGTTATGGGTAAAATCGTGAAGTGGAATAGAAAAATTAGTCCGAATCTGTTGTTCACTTAGTTGTGACCCTTTCGCCGCGGATGACCTTCAGAAACGTATTTTTTTCCAGTTGTGCATCAGCGTATATCGAAAGCACTCTTCATCTCTTACTCGCTAATGATATTCAATGCTAAAAAAGTCAAAGATGGCGGGCTCCGAAGCGGCGCCCCTGTGCAGCAAGCCCGGGCCGCGGGCTGCGATCCCAGGGTGGCAGAAAATCACTGTTGTACGGTTCATTGCCTGTGGACATTTCGTTCCAGTCGCGGCCGCCTTCGCTCCAGTAGAACCGGCACTGATAACCATTTTGCACCTTCATCTTCAGGTACAGGGGTTTGCTTACCGTTATCACTTGTTCGCCCCTCATCGTTGATGCCGCATCTTTTGTTTCCCATATCTGCACGGTATTGCCTGGCAATGCCAATGCCAATGGCTTGCCCTGCATCGCCATACAGCACCAATCCTTTTAGAGCCTCATTCCGGTTCACCACGCTCGTGGTTATTTCATAATTCTCGCCAAGCGGGCGCACGGTTAACACGGTGCCGGTTTGTTGCCGGCAACCGTTTTTCCCGATAGGTAAAGATTGCCATTGCGCAACTTTGATGTTGGCTCACTGTTGCGAAAATCCCACTGCCATGCACCCGGTAACGTAGCCGCCTTAAAATCGTCGCGAAAGTTGTGAATGGCTTCTGCCTTTGCCCCCAGTGGCTCAATGGAGGGCGCAACCGGTTTGCGTGTTCCACTCTATTTGTCCCAACATGCCTTGCCGCCCGGTATATACATCGGCTGTTTGGCTATAAGCATGGTAGAGGTAATAATCGGTTTCCATCTTTGGCAGTAACAATGGTGCCATGACCAATGCATTTCCACTCGTCGGTTTTTGAAAGAACCGGGTTGCGTTCATACCGCGTGTAAGGTCCGCGCAGCGAGGTAGCGCGCGCCAGGTTTACGTCGTAACTGCATTTGCTGCCACAACAGGCACCGGCAGAATAAAAAAGATAATAATATCCATTGCGCTTTACGAGGCACTGACCTTCGAGTCCTTTTTTCTCATCGTCGCGCAGCAACATAAACGGTTCGCCGACCACCTTTAATCCATCATCCGACAACTGGCTGCAGAGTAGTTCTATCGGGCGGTTATCCAGTCCATACGCTTTCCAGGTAATGTACAATTGCCCGCCGTCTTCTATTACAAACGGGTCAATGGCTTCTTTGCCAAATGCCAGCAAAACACCTTTGTCGGTAAAGCCTTTTGCCGGGTTTTGGGAAGTAGCCACGCCAATGCAGGAAATGCCGTCGCTTTTGCGGCGCGCTACGTAATACACATAATAAGTGTTGTGGTAATAAAACAATTCCGGCGCCCAGAAAGAAGCCGCTGCCCACGCAGGCGTTTGGTTGAACACATACCCCATCGGTTGCCAGTGCAGCAGGTCTTTGGATTGATACAACGGATAATGCGGCGCCCATTCAGACGACGTGCCCGCTGCATAATACACATCACCTGTCCGGATGACCGATGGGTCAGCAAAATCGCCGGGTATCACCGGGTTTTCCTTTCGATTAGCTATACCTGTTTGTGCGGCGGCTTGATGCTGCCCATTCGCTTCTGTTGCTTGAAAAAAGAAACAAAAAGGAAGAACGAATAAAAGAAGTAGCCCTGTTTTCATGGTGTTGTTTTATAACCGGTAATAACGATATAAAATCATTTTTTTTCAGAACGCTTTCGCGAAGGGAAATGGCAAAGAACAGTTTAAAAATAAGTCAATCCACAAAGTCATACAGGATGAGTTGTAACGTTATCCTGCTTTGCTGACCTTTGCAACTGATTGGATCATGGCAATGCAAATGAAACAAAAAAAGCCCTGTACACGACAAGGCTTCCCATTTTAAAAACACATCGAAAATTAAAATCCAACCTGCAATCCTACGTTCATCACGCGCTGATTGAGGTATGCATCACCTGCCGTATTGGAAGCCACTTCAGGGTCTTGCTGGTACAGTTTGAAGTTGGTCCAGGTAAGCAGGTTATATCCGCTGAAATAAACCCTTGCGTTGTGAATTTTGAAAGGCAACAATTTCTTGGGCAACCCATAACCAACTTCCACCGTTTTCATGCGCACATACATGGCATTCACAAGCCAGAAACTCGAAGGATATGCGCTCGGGCTGCTCACATAAGAGGCGCTGGAACTAAGCCTGGGAAATTTGGCGTTGCCGGCATTTTCGGGTGTCCACCTCAGCTCGTGAATGGGCTGCCACTGGCTTTGAAATGGCTGAATGCCAATGCCTTGTATGGCAAAGCTATAGTTGAAAGCACCCTGGAACAAAATGCTTACATCAAGCCCTTTGTAGTGCACGCCAAACGTAACGCCCGCACTCGTATTCGGGATGTTGGGCTTGCCGATGGGTCCCTGGTCGCGTTCGTCAATCACGCCATCATTGTTCAGGTCTTTGTATTTTAAATCGCCGGGCTTAATAAAGCTTGGATCAACGTTGGGCTTTGCGGTTTTGGCAATGTCTTCTTCGCTTTGGTAAAACCCAATGGCAGTATAGCCAAACGGCTGGTTGATGGGATGCCCTGTGCGCGCGAGCCACGGGTAGGCGGGCGATGGCTCATCCTGGTACACGATCTTGTTTTTGGCATACGAAAACACGCCGGTAATGTCATACGCTACATTGCCCACTTTGCTTTGAAACGCACCGAACCTTCATAGCCCTGGTTGCGCACACTGGCTAAATTTTCTCTTGCAAAACCAACCCCGATGATGGTAGGAATAGAACCGGGATAAAACAACTGGTCGAAGCGGTATTCATCAAAATAATCGGCGGTAATTGAGATCTTATCTTTGAACATATTGATGTCGAGCCCAATGTCTTTTTTCCTTGATTTTTCCCAGGTCACATTGGTGTTGCCCAAAGCTACCTTCGTAAATGCCCGGTAACCATGTTGCCGGTGGTTCCAAACGAATAAGAACCACCGCGCGGCATATACCTGCTGATACAGGTAACGGTTGTCCACCACCGCATCAGATCCTACCACGCCATACGAAGCCCTGATCTTAAACAACTGGAATACCGGGAAAGCGTTCTTGAAAAAGTCTTCGCCCGCCAGGTTCCAGCCGATGCTTGCTGCCGGAAATACGCCATAGCGGTGACCGCTGCCAAACCGGTCGGATCCATTGTAGCCGGCATTGAAATCGATGAGGTAATGGCTTTTATAATCGTAGCCTACTTTCAGGGTAAACCCGCGTAGCTTTTGCGGAACTCCCAGCGAACCACCGCTTTTTGCCGTATAATTTTCCTGGTTAAACAAGGCCAAGCGAGTAAAAATGATGGTTACCAAAGGTTCTGTCGTAATTGATGAAACCCTGTATGTTGATGCGACTGTCAAAGAGGTCATTGCTGCCACTAAGCCGGAACGGCGCGAGATTGTAACGCCCGTTTTTATCCAGCGTATAAGTACCGGTAGAATCGTAGTGAAAGGCCGGGGGAGAATAGCTACGCGATTGGGTACGCGAAATGTCGCTCGTGCCGGCATACGCTAGCCTCACCATCACCGACAATCCTTTGGTAATGAAATCAAGCTTTTGTGTTGCGTCAACCAGGGTATTGAAATCGGTGCGGCTGTTGCGGCTGTAGCCCATGGTTGCGAGCCGTGCATTGACGGTCGGCACGTTGGTGAGGTTAGGACCAAAGGCATAGGCATAACTGCCGTCAGGATTCAACTCCGGCGCGGCAAACGGCGTGATGACACCGTAATTGTAAATCTCCGACATCAGGCTTTGCGCTGTGGTGTTGGTATAGACCAGCGGGTTGTTGATTTGTCCAAATCTGCCCGACACATCGAAGCGCAGCTTTAGCGTGTTGGTTGCTTGTATATCGAGATTGCTCCTGAAATTGTACCGGTGATAAAAATACTGGTTGTTTACCCCTTCGTTCCTCGGGTCTGAAAATTTGTTGAGGTTGCCATTTTGGGTAAACGCACCTGCTGAAATAAAATATTTCACGTTGTCTGTGCCGCCGGAAATATCTACGTTGGTATTTGCCTGCATCGAAAAATCTTTGAACACAACGTCATACCAGTTTACATCGGGATATAAGTAGGGCTGCTGGTGCGATTGATACATGTTCAGCTGGTACTGCGAAAACTGGGGCTGCAAGCCGTCGTTTGCCAGGGCTTCGTTGACCAGCGATGCCGACTGGTAAGCATTGAGAAACGTGGGTTTGCGCGTCGGCGAGTTGGCGCCGGTTTCTACCCGCACATTCACCTGTGGCACACCCGATGCACCGCGCCGTGTTTTTACGATCAATACGCCATTGGCGCCCTTAATGCCATAGACCGCCGTGGTGGATGCATCTTTCAGGATAGAGATGCTTTCAATTTCGTTGACGTTGATTTGCGATAGCTGCTCATAGGTATATTGAATATCATCTACTATGATCAGCGGCTTGTTGCCATCCGGGTTCAGCGAACTCACGCCGCGGATAAAAAAGTCAGATGCATCCCTGCCCGGCTGCCCGCCGCGCTGCACCGAGAAGAAGCCTGGCAGTTTCCCCTGCAAAGTATTCTGCACACTCGACGTGGGAATGCGGCGAATGGCTTCTGCCGAAATCGCGCTCACCGCGCCGGTATTGGTCACCCGCTTTTTGGTGCCGTACCCTACCACCACTACGGCGTTCAATCCCTGGTCGTCGGGTTGCAGCACTACCGCTACCCGCATTTGGCGCGCACCAATTTTTATTTCCTGCGTGGCATGTCCCACGCTGCTGATGGTAAGCGTTCGCGTGTTGCCTTTGAGTGTTATGGTAAAATTGCCCTCTTCGTCAGTAAGGGCACCATTGGTGGCAAGACCGTTTTCTGTGATGGAAGCTGCCACCAACGGACCATTGTCGTCCCGCACCGTTCCGGTAATGGTTTGCGCGTTGCTGATGATTGCGCTACACAAAAACACCTGTAGTATGATTAAAAATTTCTTCATAAAGCTGAATGAGTTAATGAGTGTTCGGTTACCATCCCGGGTTTTGCCGCATGTTCGTGTTGCTGACCACTTCGCTGTTGGGGATGGGATAGAAATACATTTTGCTTTCGTCAAATGCTGTATTCAAAACAGGCACTACGTTGTACAAAAAGCCGGTGGGCGTTTTGGTAATGCTGATGCCATGAAGCGGCCCGTTGTTGTACACTTCGCCGGCAATTTTCCAGCGGCGGATGTCCCAGTAGCGATGTTCTTCAAACGCCAGTTCTTTGTGGCGTTCGTTGCGGATGATGGTGCGCAGCGAATCCTGCGACAAGTTGCGGTCAAGTGTATTTGGGTTCAGACCGGCACGTTGCCGTACTGCTTCTACCGCGGAGAATACCTCTTCCGACGGACCTTCAAATTCGTTGCTGGCTTCGGCAAAATTGAGCAGCACTTCGCCATAGCGGTAATACACCCAGTCGCTGAAGTGGTTTTCGTAGTTGGCGGTGTTTTCAAAATTGCCCAAAAACTTTCGCATGTAATAGCCCGTCTGCGTTTGCGTAGTGGTGCCTCCCGGACGGTTTACGCCACCGTTAAACGTCTGCAGCTGTATGCCTACCCATTGCGCACCATTGTACAGCACGGTATAGGTAAGCCGCGGGTCGCGGTTGCTATATGGATCCTGCGGGTTGTAGCCCGAAGCCGGATCGCTGATGGGCAACCCGTTACTCATTCCATATGCATCTACCAGTTCCTGTGTAGGGCTCGTATTGCCGGTGGCTGGTGCAGTGGAAATATTAATCGGCCCATTGCGCGAATCGAGGAAAAAATTCTGTGTATTGGTTTTGGCAAAAATCACTTCCACGCTTTGCTGCGAAAGAAAGATGTCTTTAAAATTGGGTTGCAGGCTGTAGTGTCCCCCATCCATGATTGCTTTGGCAGCATCGGCCGCACGTTTCCAGCGGTTGGCATCATAGCCGGCATAGCCGTTCAGCGTATCGCCGGTGTTGCCGCCGTTATACAACGGGCTCGCGGCATACAGCAGTGCGTGCGCTTTCAATGCGCGGGCGCCGTCTTTTGTCCACCGTCCATAGTTGGAGGCATCCACCGGATCATCGCGAAGACTGTCCGCTGCCCTGTCACATTCACTCACGATATAGTTGATGCAACGTTCGAACGAACTGCGTGGAATCTGCACATCATCCGACAGGTTTTTCACCGAATCGCCTACCAGCGGGATGCCGCCATAACGTTTTACCAGTTCAAAATAAAAGAAGGCACGCAGCACACGGGCTTCGCCAAACCAGGAGCGCCGTTCCGATGCGTTTTTCAACGGTACTTTGCCAAAGTTGTTCAGGAAGTCGGTGGCTTTGCGAATGGAAGCATAACTGTTTGTCCACAAATCATCGGGATTGGTGAAAATGGTGATGCCGCTTGTTGCCAGCAACGTGATGGGCGCCGATGCCGTCTGCGAAGTCACTGCATCGTCGGAAGCAGCGTCGAGAAAGTCGCGGCTGATGCGGTTTTGCCCATCGGGCAGCGATGAATAAATGGAAAACAAAAACTGGCTGGCATAAATCCCGTTAGAGTCTTTGGTATCCCAGATATAATCGCTCGTGACCGCTTCTACGGGCACGCTCTCGTAGTATTTTTTACAGGAGCCAAACATCATCAGCCCGGCGGCTCCCATCAAAACCAGTACACAAAATTTCTTCATAAACACTTCTGTTGAATCATATCCGTGAAATGCAAAGGATCGGCTATGATTGGTTTAAAATTTTACGTTCACGCCAAAGTTTACCACGCGCTGTATCGGGTACACGCTGCCATACACTTCGGGATCGTACCGGTCAAACGCCGCCTGCGTAAACAGGTTGAGCCCGTTGGCAAACACGCGCACCGATGAAATCTTTATCTTGTTGGTAAACCTGAATGGCAGCGTATATCCGACTTCCGCATTTTTGATGCGGAAATAATTGCCGGAGTGCATCCAGTAGGTACTCGCGATGTCGTTGTTGATGTTGAAGCCCGGCGTCAGTCGCGGGTAAGTGGCAGTGGTTGCCGTTTCGGGCGTCCAGCGCCCGATGATGTAGCTGTATGCCTGGTTGGAATTGAAGCCAAAAGAATATTCGTTCAACAAAAACGAGCGGTTGGCAACACCCTGCAGGAGGATGTTGGCATCGAAACCTTTGAAGCTGATGCCGGCAGACAATCCATAATAAACCAATGGTTTCTGCTGACCGATGGCAGTTTGATCGTAGAGGTTTATGGTGCCGTCATTGTTGAGGTCTTTGTATTTGATGTCGCCGGGCTGCAGCGTGTAGCCCGCTATGTGCGCGCTGCTTTCGGCTTCGTCCTGCGTTTGTATCAAGCCTTCGGCAAGGTAGCCAAACTGCATACCCACCGGCTGGCCGGTGCGCTTGTTCCAATCATATTTTTGCTGTATTTCGTCGCTGTACAACACTTTCGTTTTCGACAGGGTTGCATTGCCGGTGATGAAGTAGTGCAGGCTGCGCACGGTATTTTGGTAGGTGGTCATTACTTCCACGCCGGTGTATCGGTTGATGCCCAGGTTTTCGAGCGGGTATGCCAGCCCGATGAGCGAAGGCTGCTTGCCACGATTCTGTACCAAATCATAATACCGGTTGATGTAATAATCGGCGGCAAACAGGAAATGATTGTTGAACAAAGCCACATCTATACCGGCATTGAACTTCTCTGCTTTTTCCCAGGTAATGTTGGGATTGGCAAGGATGGTTTGCTGCGCCACGCCCTGCGAAGAGCGGCTCGTGCTGATGGGATAGGTTGGGTTTACCACGTCTATCTGGAACGATTCGCGCCAGCGTATAATACCCTACATTATCGTTACCCGTTTTGCCATAAGTGGCGCGCAGCTTCAGGTTGTTGATCCAGCGCAGTCCGCTGTTGTTTTTAATAAATTTTCCGCAGCGATATTCCACCCGAGACCGGCTGCATAAAACAACCCGAAATGATGCCCCGGCGGATACCGGTCGTTGCCGCTGTAATTGATGGCGCCTTCGGCAAAATATTTCCCGGCATAATCATACGAACCCGTAGCAGCCACGTTGTGATTGGTTTCGGGCAAATCGTAGTTGAAAATGCTCTGGTACTGGTCAAAAAACAGTTTTCCATTCACGTTGTGTTTGCCAAACTGCCTCGTATAGCCCAATGCAGTTTGCAAGTACCAGTATTGCGCGCTGTATGTAAGATTGAACACATTGACCTGGTCGGAAATAGAACCATAACGGCTGTAGATGGAATCGCCGGTGGCACTCACCGACAACTTAAACGAAGGCACGCCGGCAGCGCGGTTCACCGCGTTGGAAGAATATACACTGAGGTTTGTTTGCGCCTTTGCCCACAGTCCTTTGATAAAGCGGTCAAACTTGTAATTCAGTTCAAGATTGGCCAGCAAATCCCGCGTATAATCCTGCAGGTAGCCGGCATTGGTAAGGCGTGCATAGAGGTTGGAAGAATACGATTGTGTGCCGCCAAACGTGCCGTTGGGGTTCAGTACGGGGTAGGCATTGTTAGGTGTGGAATACAGGGTGCCAATGATGCCGTCGGTAGAGCCGCCCGGCTGGTTTCCATCCTGTACGCGGGCAAATATCTGCAGCCTGGTTTTGAACTCTTTGGTGACATCTACATCGATGGTCGAATTGATGGTATAGCGTTTTATCGAAGCATTGGTTGGGTAGGCAGGATTGCTGCCTTTGAAAAGCCCTTGCTGGTTAAGATAACCGATACCTACAGAATAGCGTGCCGCGTTGCCGCCGCCACTCACATTCAAGCTGTAACGGCTGATGGAGGAACGGTCGTGTAAAATGGTGCTGAACCAATCTACATCGGGATGCCCGTATGGATCGGAGCCATTGCGGTATGCTTCAAAATCTTCGTAGGCATAAGCCAGCGGGTTGCCCTGGTTGCTTTGCGCTTCATTGTACAGGTAAGCATATTGATAAGAAGACAACGGGTCGGGCAGCGACAACGGCGACTGCATGCCGGTTTGCGCCGTGAGCGATACATGCGGCAGTCCAGCCAATGGCTTTTTGGTGGTGACCAATATCACGCCTCTGGAGCTGCGCTGCCCCAGCAATATGGTGGACAACGCATCTTTCAACACCGATACCGATTCAATGTTCTCGGGGTCAATGGTGTAAATGCTGCGCTGCACACCGTCAATCATGGTAACGGGTCCCTGTCCGCGCAGCGAAAGCGCAATTTCGGTATTGTCATTGGGTCCTTTGGCGCCGATGGTGCCCGACTGCGGGTAATACAAGCCGTCCAGGTCCTGCGATACCAGCGCACTACTGTTGGTAGCTGCCCAGCCTCTTGTCTGTTGTGTGTATAACCCTGGCAACCGACCTGCCAATGCATACGCGTAGGTGGGTGATGGCGTGGTGGTAAGCTGGCTGCCCGATATGGTGGACACCGCACCCAAAATGCGGGATGCCTCTTTTCTATCGTACAGCACCTCTACCTGCCCTTGAGCGGGAAGAAAGCTTTTGGCAAGCCGGATGGTGAATTCATTGGGTGAACCTGTCACTTTAATTTCTGCCTCGTTGTAGCCGGAAGCCCGGATCAACAGCCGGTCGCCGGCAGCCGCGCTGAGCGCAAACTGACCATTCTGGGCGGTGACCGTAGAGGCAGCCGCATTGTTCTTGACCTCTACCACCGCACCTGTGAGACCATGCCCGTATTCGTCGAGCACCGTACCTACTACAGAAAGCCGTTGGCAATCGGCGTGCAACGCAGCCACGAACAGGAAGTAAAGCAATACAAAATATCGTTTCATACCGTGAGATGTATTTGACAGAAGAAATGCATGGTGATCAACAAGTGTTGTCGGGCACTTTATTTACACTTAAAATTGTATTTGAACGGATCGGCCGAATTGCCATAGCCTGTTTTAACAGTACCATCTTTGTTGGTGAAATAATATTCAATTTTCAACAGGCTTTTGCCAGCCGGCAGGTTGAAGAATTTCTTTGGCCGAAATTAATGCGCCATTGCTGCAAACCCGATGGTGTTAGTTTTGTCGCATCGGTTTGCTGGCACATGTCGATGATGCTGCCATCGGTAACAAAGCCTTTGGCACAGAAATAAATATCGTTTTCAGCGGAAAGAGACGACGTATCAAGACTGCCATTGTACACAATGGTAACGATGTCGTTTTCCGTAGCGCTCGAAGGGTCGGCGGTGCCAATCTGCGGGTTACAAAAGTCCTGTATGTCGTCGGCATCGGCGTTGGCCGCACTGCATGCAATCGCCAAAGAGACTGGTGTAATAACCGGAGTTGGCATCTGACAAGCCGTCTTCGTCTTCGCACATGGCATAGCCGGGTTTGCAGTTGAGGTTGTCTTCCCCCGTTTTGATGTTGATGTAAATGCGCCCGTTCACCGTTGTCTGGTTGGCGGCACTCAGCTTTACATCCGACCAGAATGCCACCCATTCCATATCGTTGATGTAGTTGGGGCCAATGCCAAACTTTTTGGTAAATGCATCGGCGTAGGGCAGCTTGGTGGCGGGGTCCACAATGCCATCGGGAATAAGCACCATGGTGCCGTCGCCTACATCGCTTTGGTACGTCATGGTGGTGTTTTGCGCTGCGTTCCAGCTTTTGGGAACACAAATGCCTACAATCTGCCGGTCGTTGCGGTCGAAGTTGATGGCCGACCATTGCAAGTTGATAACCATGTGCGCTGTATCGCCGGGCGTTACATGGCTGTCCTGGCTTACAATGCTGATGGTGGACACACAGGCGGAAATAACCAGCCCTGCAAAAACCACGAACAACCCGAAGTAAATTTTATGTCGGTACGATTTGTTATTCTTTCGTTTAGATGCCTGCATACGTCGGTAGTTTATCACGGTAGTTTTTCGAAAGTGTACACATAGGTATTTGCACGGCAGCCGGGACTGAACGTCACTTCCAGGTTGCGCAGCCCTTTGGCGACGGGTGTGCCAATGCGACCGGTAAAGGTGTTGGTGCTGTCGGTGGGGTTAAAAGAAAGATTGTACGGATACTGCGGGTCGTCTACCATCCAGCTGCCATTGCTGTTGACCACGAACGGGATGTTGTTGTTCTGCAGCTCGTAGCTATTGTCGTTCGACAGTATGAGACGAAAGCCTTCCGAATCTACGTATTCGGTAATGTCGATGGTGTTTCGTGTTACCTGTACAATTTTCCAGGTTCCGTTCAGGTCTTTCTGCGGCTCTACCAGCACATCTTTGGTAGCCGTGCAGGATGATGCGAAGACAGCAACACCGCAGAGGAGCAATGACCAATAAATAACAGCAGCTTTCATGAGCTTTTATTTTCGGAATAAATGAAATTAATACCCGGGGTTTTGCAGCAGGTCGGCCGATTTGGCAGTTTCGCTTTGCGGAATGGCGCACAGGTACATGGCCGCCCGGAAATTGAGTTTGCGAACATCGGCGATGGTATATGTGTAAGTACCACCGGCATTGCGCAACACCTTCATGCCTTTTGCAAGCTGTGTCCCGGTCTGGTCTGCTATTTTCCAGCGGCGCACATCCCAGAAGCGGTGCTCTTCAAAAGCGAGCTCTACCTGCCGTTCGTGCTGTATCGCTTTGCGCATTTCGTCCTGCGACAGGCCGGCAGGCAGTTGGTAAGGAGTCAACCCCGCGCGCTCGCGTATGGCTTCTACCGCTGCATAGACTTCGCCAGAAGGACCGCTGTATTCGTTCAGTGCTTCGGCATACATGAGCAAAATGTCGGCATAGCGGATGAGCGGGAGACAGCGTGGCGTTTCGTGAAAAAAATAGTTGGGCACCACTTCGTCGTTACACATTTTGTTGCCATAGTAGCCCGTGGGTGTACCTACGCCAAAGCCGTCGCCGTTGGGCTCGCCTTCGTAGGTATAGACCGGCGCAAGCGCACCGTACGCTACATAAATATTGGATAAATTGTGTGTTACGGTATAATCGAGCCGCGGATCACGGTTGTCGTAAGGATGCGCGGGATCGTACCCCGAAGCCGCGTCGGTGATGGCTTTGCCATTGCTCATTTCAAAGGCATCTACAAGGTTTTGGTAGGGAAACGATCCGCTGGTGGTGCTGCCACCGCGCGAAGGCGGACGCCACAGGCTTTCAAGATCCTTGTTGTTCGGATTCATCCTCGCCAGGATGTATTCTTCATTTTTCCGCAACTGGAACACTTCGTAAAAGCCAAACCCCGGTTTGGCAGTACCCTGGTGCAGGCTGTAGAGGTTCATGTCCATCACCGCTTTAGCCGCATCGGCAGCCAGCTTCCACCGGTTGACATCAAACGAAGGATACCCAACAACAGATTGCAGCGCTGCATCGGTCGTGCCGCTGCCTCCGTTGAACAGGGGACTGGCGGCATAAAGCAACACGCGCGCTTTGAGCGCGAGGCAAGCACCTTTGGTAACACGGCCAAAATCGAGACCGCTGTAACTTTCGGGTAAAATGTCTGCAGCCAGGTCGCACTGCTGCGTGATGTAACTGACACAGCTTTCATACGAATTTCTTACCGTGCTGATGTCATCGTTCGTGGTGTAAATACTGTCGCCTGCAAGCGGGATTCCGCCATAATGTTTTAGCAATTGTGCATAATACCAGGCCCGCAGAAACAAAGCTTCTCCCCGGGTACGGCTGCGCAAAATATCGTTGAATGGCATGGTGGGCAAATGAAACAAAAACTGGTTTACCGCGCGAATCTGCGTATAGGAAATACTCCATGCATCGGTAGCAATGCTGTAAGCGCTCACAGAGCCGGTAGCAAACTGGTTGTAGGTTGTAATATTGGCAGACAACGGACCTTCGGCTTCATCGCACGAAGCATCCAAACCGGCGCCGCCAAACCTCGATAAACTAAAGCTGAAGCCAATGTTGGAATAAATATTTGCCAGGAAATCCATCGAGCGCGCACTGTCCGAAAAAACAGTGGCTTCACTCAGGTCAGTCGTGGTAGTTTGGTCGAGAAAGTTCTCTTTTGTGCAGGCAGCAAACAGACAAAAAACAATGGCAGCACACAAGAATCCTTTTTTCATACAGCAAGCAGTTTATGAAAGGTTCAATGAATTGATTATCCAAACCTTGTACGGTGTGTTGTCACCGACCTTTATCGCAACCCCTATCATTTTTGATAAATTATTTTGACAAAGAAAAAGGCTTGTCCTCATCACTGATGCCGCGGTTGAGCGCGGGTTTTTTGCCCATTTCCAAATGAAAAACACCACCGTTGGTAAGGTCGTCGTGCGTGATGTAGTTGTGCGTGTACGGCTTGCCGTTCAGCGTTGCCGATTGTATGTATACATTCTCCTTGCTGTTGCCGTTGGCTTCCACCGTGAAGGTCTTTCCGTTTTCGAGCATGAGCGTCATTTTGTTGAATACAGGACTGCCCACTGCGTACTGGTTGGTGCCGGGACAAACACTGTAAAAACCCATCGCGCTCAGCACGTACCAGCTTGACGTTTGTCCCTGGTCTTCATCGCCGGGAAACCCGTTCTCGGTAGCGTTGTAGAGCTTGCTCATGACTTCGCGGATGTGCTGTTGTGTTTTCCATGGCTGCCGGCAATAGTTGTAGAGATAGATCATGTGCTGGATGGGTTGGTTACCATGTGCATACTGACCCATGTTAATAAGCTGCATTTCTTTCATTTCGTGAATCATAGAGCCGTAATAACCCACGTTTACAGAGTCGGGCAAGGTCCAGACAGAATCCAGTTTTTGCCCAAATTTTTCTTCGCCGCCCATCAGTTTCATCAGACCTTCTATGTCGTGAAACACCGACCACTGCCAGTGCCAGGCATTGCCTTCGGTGTACGGTCCGCCCCATTTGTAAGGGTCAAAATCCGGTGTCCATTCGCCACGATCTCCCCTGCCGCGCATGAACCCGGTCGTACTGTCGTACACATTGCGGTAGTTGTACATCTGCCGGCGAAAAATGTCTTTGTAAAATTCATTGCCGGTAAGCGATGCCAGCTGGTAGCCACACCAGTCGTCATAGGCATATTCCAGTGTCTGCGAAGTAGAGCCGGAGCTTTCGGGAAAAGACACATAACCGAGCGCATAGTAATTTTTCCATCCGGCACGGCCGTTGGCGCCGCCCCACGGGCCTTTGTTGGTGGCTTCGTGCAGGTAAGCTTTCAGCGCACTGTCGGCGCTAAACGTGCGGATGCCTTTTACCCACGCATCTGTCAGCAACGAAATGGCATGATTGCCCAGCATACCGCCGGTTTCGCGCGGGAACGACCAGGATGGCAGCCAGCCACATTGCTGCTGCGCATCCAGCAATGCCTGCATGTATCTTCCCTGCATCGTGGGATACAGGATGTTGTGCAACGGCAACTCGCCACGAAAGGTATCCCAGAAACCATTGTCGGTGTACATATATCCCTTGTGCAATTTGCTGTCGTAAGGACTGCGGTAATAAGGGTTTCCGCCGGCATCCATTTCGAAGAACGACCTTGAGAACAACGATGACCGGAAGAGGCTCGAGTAAAACGTGGCTTTGTCGGCTTCTGTTCCACCTTCCACCCATACTTTGTTCAGCACCTTGTTCCAGGTGGCATAAGCGGCGGCTTTGGTTTGGTCGAGATGGCTGTATTTTCCCAGCTCTGTTGCCAGCGTTGTTTGCGCCTGATCGGGGCTGATGTAAGAGGAAGTCACTTTTGCCTGTACCACGCTGCCGGGTTTGAACTGAATGTATGCACCAACGCCTTTGCCTTCACCCGATGTTTCATTGGCAGCGGTTGTATTGTTTACATTTTCCCAGGTGCCATACGATACAAACGGCTGATCAAATTCGATAACAAAATAGCTTTTCAGGCTGCTGTCCACAAAATACCCGTTGTACACCCAGCCCGTAATGGTTCTTTCTTTTGGATGAATGGTTACGCTGCTCATTTTGGTGTAGCCATCCATTACGACATAAGCGTTTTGTTGTTTGGGAAATGAAAATCGGAAATGCGCACTGCGCTCTGTTGGTGATAGTTCGGTAGTGATGCCATTGTCGAATGTCACTTTGTAATAATGAGGCTTTGCCGTTTCGTTGGCATGGCTGAAACGGGCTGCCCGCGCTACATCGCTCACGGCAAGCTTGCCGGTTACGGGCATCAGCGAAAACACGTTGTAATCGTTGGTCCACGAGCTGCATTGGTGCACCTGCTGAAACCCGCGGATGGAGTCGAGAAAATACTGGTACTTCCAGCCATCTCCGTTGCGGCCGGTCTGCGCGCTCCAGGTATTCATGCCAAAGGGCAGCGCCACCGTGGGATAGGTATTGCCCCAACTCAGTTCAAACTTCGAATTGGTGCCCTGCAATGTGTTTACATATTTCACCAAATCGGGTTGCTGTGCGAAAAGGCAAACCGGCGACAAGAGAAGGCTGAAAAGAAGACGGGAAATGCAAGGTTTGTACATGTTGGTAGTATAAAATCAGCTTTAAAAAAAAGCAATTGTTTGGTGAACATTCATTTACAACACATTGTCGCGAAGCGCTTTCAAGGCTTTGGAAATGTGCTTTTCCACCGTGCTTACCGAGATGCCGAGATTGCCCGAAATGTCTTTGTACGAACAATCGTATTCACGACTCATCGTAAACACCTGCCGGCATTTTTCGGGTAGCGCAGCAACCGTATTGTCAATTTTCTTTTTGCATTCGGCAAACTCCAAGTTGCTTGCAAAATCGTTTTTGCAAACTGGGCTAAAAAAAAGAAACTTTTTGTGTCGTTCTCTCACCTGCTTGTTGCGAATCTCATTTTGTACCTTGTATTTCAACGCGGTGTGCAGGTAGGCTTTCAGCGAAACAGTAAATTCCAGCGCTTCCGATTTGGTGTACAAGCTCAGGAAGATGTCGTGCACCAGGTCTTCGGCACATTCGCGCGACTGCAATTTGCGGTAAGCATTGTCGACCAGGGCAGGCTTGCAGCGGTAGTAAATTTCATCAAAGGCTTTCTGGTCGTTTTTAAGTTTCACCAGTTTCAGCAATTCTTCTTCCGAATATTGGGAATAATAAGACGGCGATCCAGGCATATCATCAATCGTTTTAAAAACTAAAAGTAAAAAAATATTGTAGAAAAATATTCTTTATACAAAAAAATCATCTGCAAAAGCAATCCAGCAAATCATCAGTCAATGCCCCAGTCTTTTGCCGGCGCGCTGCCCATGGTCAGTTCAAGCGTACCGCCGGCAATGAGATCGCTGTAATCGAGGTAACAATGCGAATAAGGTTTGCCATTGAGCAATGCATGTTGGATGTACCGGTTGTGCGGAGAATTGTTGCGGGCAATGATGGTGAAATGCGCTTGCCCCGTTGTTCCCACGTTGATGTTTATTTGTTGAAACAACGGACTCGTGATTTCATAACGGGTGCTGCCGGGACAAACAGGATGCAACCCTATCGAAGCAAGGATATACCATGCCGACATTTGCCCCACGTCTTCATTGCCCACCAAACCATCTACCGAGTTGTGATAGGCGCTGTCGCAAATGGTGCGCGTCCATTGCTGTGTCAGCCAGGGCACGCCAAGCCGGTTGAAGAGAAACGGCACATGATGCACCGGCTCGTTGGCATGGTTGTAATACGCATTCCAGCTAAACGATTTGGGTGTTTGATTAAAAAAGGTTTCGAGATCAGCAATCACATTGTTGTTTCCACCCATCAATTTCACCATGCCATCAATGTCGTGCGGCACAAACCAGCCCTGCTGATAGGGGTTGGTTTCAAACGTGCCGTACCAGTCGGTTAGCCTGCCTTCTTTTGGCCAGGGCTCCCAACTGCCATCTGCTTTGCGGGGGCGAAACCAATGGTGTGTTGTATCAAAAATGTTTTGGTAATCCTTACTGCGGGCGGCATATTTCTCCGCATCGTGTTCCATGCCCATTGATGCAGCCATTTGCGACAAACACCAGTCGCTGAACGCGTATTCAAGTGTATTGGCAATGGAGACATCAGAGCTGAATCCCTTATTGCCGTTGCCAAATTTTTCTACCGTGTTTACCGCATACTGATACGCTTTGTTCACATCATAATCACTGATGCCTTTGGCATAAGCATCTGCCAGCACCACCACGGCCGGGTTACCCAACATGCAGCCGCTGTAGGCATTCAGCAGTTCCCATCTTTCGAGGTAATGATTGCCACTTTCGTCGCCCAGCGTTACGAGCGAATTGATCATGTCGTTTACAAGCCTGGGATTGATGATGGTCTGCAACGGAAACTGGCTGCGAAACACATCCCACCCGCTGAAAATGGTGCGTTTCTGAAAGCCTGCCGCCTGGTGGATGTTTCCATCACCACCGGTATAATGTCCGTTCACATCCGTTACAATGCGCGGGTCAATCATGGTGTGATACATCGCCGTATAAAAACGGTATTTTGCTCCGGCGTAGCACCTTCGATACTGATACTTTTCAAAGCATCGTTCCATAAAGCAACTGCGTTGCCGTGTGCTTTGTCAAAATTCCAGTCGCCGATTTCTGCCTGCAGGTTTTGCCTGGCGCCATTCGATACTTACGAACGAAATGCCGGCTTTCATCAGCACCTGTTCGTTATCTTTCGTTGCAAATTCTGTATAAAAACCCAGATGTTTGCCTTCTTGTACTGTGGTATTTTTCAATACTGTAGCGTTGGCAATCCACTGCTGGTAATAATCACTTGCTCACCACGGCTTCGCGTTGACGGTTTGCCGTATCAGGAATATTGGCACTCCAAACGCCTGTATTTTCACCAGTGGCTTGCTGAATTGTGCATAGAAATAAACGGTATAATCTGCATTGCCATCGCCATTGCCCCAGCCGCCACCTTCAGGTGTGCACTTCATCCATCCTTCAATGGTATTTTCATTGACACTTTTACAGATTGCAATGTAGAAGTACCGCCTACCCTTCTTGCCAGATCTATTTGTATGCGTGATTGTTGTGTTTTGGAAACGTAAACCGCATGATGCCACTATGGGGTGCTGCCGTCATTTCAGCTTTGATGTGATTATCGGTCAACTATACCGAATAATACCCTGCCGAAGCCTGCTCGCTGGTTTATCATAGCGCGAACGGTAGCCGCTGGCCGGTGCATCATCTAAGCTGGCCGGAGGAGGTGTGCAATGCGCCGGTGGTGGGCATCACTAGGAAATTGCCCAGGTCGCCATACCAGCCAATGCCACTCATTTGGGTAAAGGCAAACCCTTCAATGCTGTTGTGCTCGTAGCTGTAGCCCGAGCCATTGTCTCCGCCGGTGATGGTATTGGGGCTTACCTGTACGGCGCCATAAGGCGTGGTAGCGCCGGGAAACGTTTTTCCCAGACCATGATAAATACCTGCTTTGCCGGCGCTTGTGCTTGCGCCGATAAAGGGGTTGATGTAAAGGGCAGGTTGCACCTGCTGACCAATTGTTTGTCCCGTTACCAGCCACGACAAGCACACAACAGCAAGCCGTTTACACACCGGGTTTGTAAAACCTTTTGTTTGCATATTCCCGGCACCGGCAACCCGAACCCATAGATTTTTTTTCATACAACAATCCACCAAGTGATCACATTTCATTATTGAATTTCCACTGCCAGCTGAGCAGCCAGTGACTGACCTTTCAATTGCAGCGTGTACATGCCCGCAGCCAGTTGCTGACTGAGGTGCAACACATATTTTGTAGTGTAAGGCGTAACCGCGATGACTTCCCGGTGCACCACCGTACCTTTCAGATCGGTCAGCACGGCAGTTATTTTATCAGATACCGTCGTGTTGATGATGACGTTTACAAAACGGTGCGCCGGGTTGGGATACACCAACACGCCTGCTGCCGGTTGCCGGTTGACCAATTCAATGGTTGACAATGCAGTTTTTCCTGTTACGTCATATTTTTTCACCCGGTAATAATTTTTTCCTTCCCATGGCTGCTCGTCATAGAGATGATAGGTGCCGGACGACCCGCCCGTCCTGGCTTTTACACCGGCAATCTTTGTCCAGCCCGTTTTGCCATCGGCGCTTTTTTCCACTTCAAAACGGTCTGTTGGTACTACCGATGTTGCATTCCATTGCAGCCATGTTTTTTTGTCCTTGGCATAAGCAACCAATTTCAGTTTTTCAATGGGTGCCACCGAATTTTGAAATGGTGACAAACTGTTGATATCTGCTTTCAGGTACGATGGCCAATACACGGTTTTATCGTTGAGCATCTGCCCGATGTCACCGATGTTGGAATAAGAGAATGTATAGACCCCATTGCTGGCGGTTTCTTCGTGCAGCAAACCGAAATAAGACAAAATATCCTGCTGACCTTCGATTTGGCCAACAATGCTTCTGCCTACCCATGGACCTATTGGGTTGTCGGCATACAATACTTCTATTTTATCGCTCAGGGGATTGAGAAACAACGAAACATAATTGCCATAGCCCAGCCTTGCCACACTGAACAACTGAACATCGGCAATCTCCCTGCTGTTGGCGGGACTGTTGCTCCAGCCATTGTTGGTCAGGAACTGCCAGGGCGTAGTAGCAGACAATTGACCCGTAGGGAAACGCGCCACGACCGCATGGTTTTCAAACTGGTTAATGGCGTTGCTGCCATAGGCATAGGTATAGCCATCATCGGCTTTGCACAGGGCAATGTAATACGAGGCAACGGAGTCTAACCACGGCATCCATTTGATGCTTCGCAATGTGAGGTCGGGCAATGAAAATACGCCGACTGCCTGCCGTTTGCCATCGGTCAACGGGTCGTTTTCTTTCCACTGGATGACTTCGGGCAGCAGGATTTTGAGCGAATCGTTTTCCACCGTCATATCGCGGGGCCAGAAGAAGTTGTCGTACCCCCGTTTATCGGGCGGTATCATCAATGCTACCGGCTCATTTACTGTTCCACCAATGATGGTATTGAGCACCCCATTGGGGCGGGGCTGGCTTTGTGCAACAAATGTATTGCGCAGCAGCTGGTGCGTACTCATAGAATTGGTGGTGGTATCGTTGTAGCCATACCATCCGTCGGAGAAGGTCCACACCGCTCTGCCATCAGGCAGCAGTTCGCTGTTTTCGCCGTCGGCAGAGAGCCAGCTGTATTCGTTTTCGGGGCGGTTGTTTTGCCACATGTAGTTCATCGGCACATCTACTTCTTCGTTGTTTTCATCCAGTATTTCCACTTTGTCAATCGTGTAAGTGGTGGCGGTCTGGTACAGGAAATGCAGCGCCGCCGTTCTATCAGCAGCTTTGAACGCAAACTGGTATTCCTGCCAGCTGGTGTACAGTTTATAGTTATAGGCAAGCGTTTGATTGCCACGCACCGCAATTTGCAGCCTCGCGCCATTCTTCTTGGCATACGCCCAAAAACGAACGAGGTAAGTATGCCCCCGGTTGAAAGAAACCGGTTGGTGGCTTAGCCTCACCGAAGTCGCCGCACCGGCTTTGGTTACATTGACCACAAACGATTTTGTGCCGTCTTTGTGGGTGCTGTCGGTAAACGAAGCGCTGGCAGCTGCATCGGATGCAACTTTGAATAGCCAGTCCTGCGCGCTGCTTTCAAAGCTGCCGTTGGTAACGAGTTTTGGCTTTGTAGCGATGTTTGATGCCGTGGTGGCAGAAGGCAGCGACTTTGGATAATCGAGACCGGGAATGCGAAAATAGTAGGTTATGCCGGGCTGAATGTTATCGGTGGGCTGCAGGCAGTATTCATATTCCGAAACGGTGGCATTGGAAAAGGTAACCGGCAGCTCGTTGGTTTTCACAAACAGTTTACCCGGCACATACGAATTTGAAGAACCCGTCATCTGTTGCGTTGTCACCGTTGTATCCTTTACCTGCGCGTTGGTATTGCTCAGGCGGAAAGCGTTGTTGCCTTTGAAATTCGTGACATAGCGCCACGGGCCATCGGGTGCAGAAGCATATTGCAGGTTGGTATTGCCGCTTTTGGTATCGCCGGTCGTATTTTGCATTTGAATGCGCAGCCTAATGATGTCATCCACTGAATTGATGGTGATGCTTTGGTTTTGCGGAGCCCGCCACGTAGCTGATGTTTCGGAGCCGTTGTTGTTGCGCCAGCGCCAGTTGCCCTGGCTCATATAAGCAAAGGAAGGAAAAGCAGCCAGAAGGAGAAGCCAAAAGAGGACGGTTTGTTTCATACGATACTGATATTAATTTATTGTTTTGGCAGGGTTGTTTGCATCTGGCAGCAACACTCTGGTGAAGCTTATTTACTTACCGCCGAAGCTCCTGTCACGTACCCATTCCAATTCCCCTATCGGCACTTAAAATTTTATCTCTAAAAGCGATGGGGGAACAAATAACAGCCAATCAAAGTGTATAATGAGCAGGAAAGGCAGACAACAAAAAAGGTGTTGCCGGCAATAGCGGACAATGCATGGAAAGGGGACTTATGCAAAAATCATCGTTGACCATCGGTCAGGAAAAGCCGCACACATGAAAAATACATTGATGGCATTGCTGCTGTTGTATTCCGCACATTCGCAGGCACAGGTTAAACCCTTCACCAAAGGCGACCGCGTTGTATTTGTTGGCAACAGCATTACGGATGGCGGGCATTACCATTCGTATATCTGGCTCTATTACCTCACGCGATTTCCCGACCGCCGCATAGACATCTTCAATGCGGGCATCGGCGGCGATGTGGCGGGACAGATTTACAACCGGCTCGAAGACGATGTACTCTCGCGCAATCCATCCGTGGTGACGATGACATTCGGCATGAACGATGTTGGTTATTACGATTTTTTGAAACCCAAACAACAGGCAGATTCCATCGCGGACAGCCGCATCAGAGAATCATTCAACAGCTACCAGAAAATTGAAAAAAGACTCAAGGAGTTTCCCAACATAGAGAAGATACTGATTGCCGGATCGCCATACGACGAAACGGTGAAAAAGCCCAACAACTATTTTCCCGGCAAAAGCAAAGCGATGGAAAAAATTGTTGCTTTTCAACAGGCATCGGCGCAGCAAAACGGCTGGGACTTTGTGGATTTGTATCACCCGATGATTGCCATCAACCAGCGCGGGCAGCAAACCGATTCGTTGTTTACACTTGGTGGCAACGACCGCATTCACCCCAGCAACAACGGGCACATGGTGATGGCGTACTTGTTTTTAAAAGCGCAACAACTTGCCGGCAAACCTGTGGCGGACGTAGCCATAGACGCAAGAAACAACACCATTTTGAAGCAGGACAACAGCACCGTATCGGGGCTCGCCGGTACCGTGACCAATGGAGTATCTTTTCATTATCTCGCCAAGGCATTGCCCTACCCTGTGGACACCATCCCAAGAGGATGGAATGAAGCCAGGAGCCAGGCCGATGCACTGAGCCTGGTGCCATTTACCGAAGAAATGAACCGGGAAATGCTGACGGTAAAAGGACTAACTGCCAATAAGACCTATGCACTTACCATCGACAGCACAACCGTGGGACACTTTACGGGCGCTCAGTTTGACAACGGCATCAACCTGGCAACGCTTACCACTACGCCGCAATACAAACAGGCTTTGCAGGTAATGTACCTGAATGAAGAAAGATGGGAAATAGAAAGAAGACTGCGACAATATTACTGGCTGCAATTTTCCTTTTTCAGGGAAAAAGGATTGCTCTTTGCCGACAACGACGCTGCCCTTGATACACTGGACGCCAACATGAAACAAAACATTTTTTTGGGTGGCAACCGCGATACGTATCTCAAAGCGAGGTTTCCGCAGATACGGGAAACCTGGAAAGAAGAAATGGCATTGCTCGTTGACAAAATGTACACGCTCAACAAACCCAAAGATCACGTGATCAGCATCCGTGAACAACCATAACGCCTCTACGATTCACAATTCTATACAAACAAGCACTCTGTAAGGGGCATTCCTGCCCCTTTATTATTTTTACGCATTCCGTCATGAAAAATCGAAACACATTCCTTGTATTCTTTGTGGTGCCAATGGTTGCCGCATTCTTGTTTTGCAAAACTGCTGGTGCGCAAACATCCTGGTTTGCCGATGGCTACCACGGTGGCATTTACGGGCATTATCCATTGTACGTGACGAAGTTGATGACCGATACCTTACGTCAATATCCCGGCTGGAAGATCAACCTCGAAATAGAGCCGGAAACATGGGATACGGTGAAAGCAAAAGACCCGGAAGGCTATGCTGATTTCCGGCAGTTATTTGCCGATCAGTCGGTGGATGGCAGGATCGAATACACCAATCCTTCCTATGGTCAAAGCTACCTGTTTCCCATCAGCGGTGAAAGCATCATCCGGCAGTTTCAATACGGCATGCAAAAACTGAAAGCTCATTTTCCATCCGCGGTATTTACCACCTATTCATCCGAAGAACCCTGCTTTACAAGCGCCTTGCCACAATTGCTGACATCACTGGGATTTACCCATGCGGTATTGAAAAATCCAAACACCTGCTGGGGTGGCTATACAAGGGCGCATGGTGGCGAAACCGTGAACTGGACAGGACCCGATGGCACAGCGATTATTACGGTGCCCCGCTATGAAAGCGAAGCGCTTGAACCCCATTCTACCTGGCAGACAATCGCCTGGAACAATTCTGCTACGTACATCCGTCAGGCAATTGACCAGGGCATCCATCATCCCATCGGTATGTGCCTGCAGGACGCCGGCTGGCGCAACGGCAGATGGCTGGGCAACGCCGGCAGCAAGCAAACGGTCTATACCACGTGGCGCAACTATTTTGCAACAATTGCCGACACCAGCAATTCTCAACGCTGGCGCCTGTCGCAGGAAGACATACAGGTAAGCCTGGTATGGGGATCGCAGGTATTGCAGCGCATCGCTCAGCAGGTACGAACAGCGGAAAACAACATTGTGGCAGCGGAAACAATGTCTTCGCTGGCGACACTTTATGCCCATACAGATTATCCTGCCATCCGTTACGACTCGGCCTGGCGCGGGCTGCTGCTGTCGCAGCACCACGACTGCTGGATTGTGCCTTACAACGGTGCACCCGGCGACACCTGGGCAGACAAAGTGCGTGACTGGACGGCACTGACCAACCGCATCAGCGGGGAAACAATACAGGTTGCTGCCGCTGCAATGACCGGACGGCCAACAGCGGCAGCCAACATCGCTGTGTACAACACACTGGGCGTTGACCGTGAAGAATGGCTGGCTGTGCCTCAGGCAATGATTGCCAACGGAAACATCAAACGGCGACAAACAGTGACTGCCACAACAGGCAGTGAACAAGTATTGATTAAAGCCAAAGTGCCTGCTTTGGGCTATGCAGTGGTGAATGCAGAAGCGACTGCGACCTCAATCCGCAAAGGTGCTACTGTAAAATTGAACAAAAACGGTACGTACCGGCTGGAATCCAGCCTTTATACCCTTCTCATTGACCCGGCAAAAGGTGGCGCCATCACCAGTCTCGTGGCAAAGCGGTTACATCATAAAGAATTCGTAGCTGCCGGCAACAACGGGCTGACTGCCTTGCGCGGTAATTTTTTTACCAATGGCGGCATGCACAACAGTTGCGACAACAACGCCACCGTAACCATCCTGGAAAAGGGACCCGCCCGCGTCGCAGTCCAGGTGAAAGGCAGCATCGCATCTCATACCTATACCCAAATCATCAAGCTGACAGAAGGTGACGACCTCATCGACTGTACTTTGCACATTGACTATAACGGACAACTGCGCGTAGGAGAAAACTACAAACAGGATTCAGGCTTCCAGGCAACCGATCTGCACAAAGCGTTTTACAACGATACCGACAAATTGTTGCTCACGTTTCCCTTGTCGCTCACCGGTCAAAGAGTTTATAAAGACGCGCCGTTTGATGTAACAAAAAGCCAACTTGCCAATACATTTTTCAACAGTTGGGACAGCATCAAAAACAACATTATCCTGAACTGGGTGGACGTTACCGATGATGCCGGGACAGTGGGATTTGCCTTGCTGACCGACCATACGACCAGCTATTCGCAGGGCGCTCAGTTTCCCTTGAGCCTGACGGTGCAATACGCAGGCGTCGGGCTGTGGGGGCGCAATTACAAAACCGACAGCGCTACCCATATTCATTATGCGCTCATTCCGCATGAAGGTGCCTGGGACAGTGCGCGGCTCAACAACCAAACAAACCGCTGGAATACCCCATTGATTGCCTCGTCGACAACGTTGCCTGCCGGAACGCAGCACTCGCTGGCAAACATCAACCACACCGGCTGGCAGGTGACTTCCGTTGCTTTTGACAACCATGATTTGCTGATTAGATTGTACAATGCGGAAGGCAGCGGGGCTGAACACAGCCTTGCTTTTGATTGCGAAGCAGACCGTGCGGAACTGGCAGAATTGAACGGCAATATCTCACGCACTTTGTGGAGCCAGGAGCAACAGGATAAACCTGTCATTCGCCTTGCCATTCCCCGCTTTGGTGTGAGAACCATCCGGCTGGTAAATGCACGGATACAAACCGGGAAATGACAATTTTTTATTGTAAAACTGATTGGTTCGTGTGTCGTTTCCGGGGAATAAAAGATTGGTAACCGGGTAGATATTCCGCTCTTCCGGAGTTGTGAAAACCATACATGATTTTTGCTACAAATATTACGCTCCTCCGGAGCTTTGAAATCCTGATGGAATGGATGCTACAAATATTTTACTCCTATGGAGCTTGAAATACGTGCGGAAAATATTGCTATGATTAGCATACTCCTCCGGAGCTTAGCAAACATGATATGATTGATACTACACATTTTGCAATTGCCAAAACCTGCATTTGTTATCTACTGAATACATCCCTGCCAAAGCCAGTTTCGCCAGTACGTTGAAAGTGGTTGATGCTGCAGCTTGCTGTATTTCAGGCAGGTATCATTTACCCGGTGAATGAAAGCAATTGTTGAAATACAACAACTGGTATTGAACAGCATTTGCCCAATATTCCCAGGTATGTCCGCCTGGCCGGGAAATAAATTCGTGCGCGATATTCCGGTCGAGCATTTGCTCGTGCAATGCCGTATTGACACCATAAAAAAAATCACCCGTGCCGCAGTCGAACACAATGTTGAGCGAGCCGGGCGTAAGCAGGTACAACAGGTTGGCATCTGTATTTTTTTCCCAGTTGTCGGGATGCTCTTTGTAGGTGCCTAGTTTTTCACTGATGCCCCAATTGTTGGGAAACGGGCGGATGTCAACGCCCCCACTCATGCTGCCGGCTGCGCCAAACGCATCCTGGTGTTTAAAAGCAAGGTAAAACGCGCCATGACCGCCCATGCTCAAGCCCTGTGATCGCCCTGCCTTTGCGGTCTTTGATACTGGCATAATGCGCATCTACATAGCTTACCAGTTCGGCTGCAACATACGTCTCGTAGCGCCAGGCAGAATCTACCGGGCTGTCGTAATACCAGCTCGACACGTTGCCATCGGGGCACACAATGAGCAATTGGTATTGGTCTGCCAACTGCTTGATGGCGGGCACTTTGGTCACCCAATCGGCGTAGTTGCCGCCATGACCATGCAGCAGGTACACCACCGGGTATGCTGATGTTTTGGAATATCCGTCGGGCAAAATCATCACCGCTTTGATATTTTTCTTCATTGAAGCACTGTAGGTTACCACCGTATCTACAGTAGCCGCCTGTGCTGCAGCGCTCAGGAGACAGGCAACCACGATTGCCAATGGCAGGCAGTGTTTGTTAACCAACAACCGGAACCGGGAAACTGACATCAACATGTTGAATATAATTTAGATCATTAAAAAAATCAAGGCGGTAATGCTACGATCCCCATTTGGTTCAACCCCATTTTCCCCGAACGAAAACTAAGATCATCTTTTACTTTTGTGCAGAATAGCGGTGTTGCCGTATTCAAGTGATATAGTTACTGTGGGCAAGACGTTTGATTGTGTGTAAACAGATGGTTGGCACAGCAAACATGGAAAATTCAAGGTGAAACAAAAGCTTCGCAAATTGCAAATGCATACTGCAGCTTATTCTTTGTGCAAACAACAGCAGTTCATTTGCCAAACAACTTTGTTTGAATTACTTACATCCATGAACAACACCACCTGCTACGGTACGGCAAACATCATCCGCACACAGAAAGCCGACAGGCATCCGGCAAAACCGAAAACGAAAATAATGATTGACAGGTAACAAACATGGTAATATGTAACCTTGAGAACAGGCAACCTCCATCCGGAATCTATGGTTGTACGATACCGGGAACCCGGTGAACCACAACGGCAAATATTGGCTGCACTTTATTAAACGACAACCAAACCCTAAAATGTTCAAAGACCTGTGAGGAATTGTAAATGAAAGATATTTCTATCAAAGACATTGCAAGGTTGGCGGGTGTGGCGCCTTCTACCGTTTCGCTGGTGCTCAACGGCAAAGCCAAGCAGGGGCGCATCAGCCATTCGCTGGCCGAAAAAATCAAAACCCTGGCATCGGAATCGGGCTACAAACCCAATCACCTTGCAGTAAGCCTGCGCACCGGCAGCTCAAAACTGCTGGGATTGATTATTGAAGACATCTCCAACGTTTTCTTTGCCAACCTCGCCAAAAGCATCGAAGACGAAGCCGGGCGCTTTGGTTACCGTGTTTTGTATTGCAGCACCGAAAACAATACAGCCAAAGGCAATGAACTCATCAACCTCCTGTTTCAGCGAAAGGTGGATGGATACCTTATCAGCCCCACGGCGGGTATGGAAAAGCAGGTGGCTGAACTGTTGAAAACAAAACAGCCGGTGGTATTGATCGACCGTTATTTTCCCGCACTGCCCGCAGCTTATGTATTGTCAGACAACATTTCCGGCGCCGCAGGTGCGCTTGAACATTTGATTTCGAAAGGCTACCATAACATTGGACTCGTCACCTCTGATTTTCCGCTCATGCACCCGCAGCAGCGCGAGCTTGCTTATGTACAAACACTGAACAAACACAACATCACGGTACATCCGCAGTACATTTTCAAACTGCCTTATTCAGCAGTGCATCACGAAGCGTCTGATCTCATTGCTGCATTTATCAGGAGCAATCCCGGTTTGGATGCTATCTTTTTTACCACCAACTACCTGGGCATTCATGGGTTGGGAAGCATCAGCAGCCTGGGCATGGAAATACCAAAAGACATAGCGGTGATTTGTTTCGATGACCACGATGTATTCAAGTTGCACAAACCTGCCATCACCGCCATCAAGCAAGACATAGAATCACTGGCTGCATCGGCGGTAAAGCTGCTGATGCAGCAGATCATGCAAAGCACCGAGGAGCCGTTGGTGAATCAATTGATTCCTACCGAATTGATCGTGCGCGATTCTGCTTGATCAGCAATAGCTAACGGCGAATGTTGAATTTTGGTTTCAGTACCCATTCTCAATTCCATTGGGTGTGCATTTTTTCCAACGATCAATCGTGGAGCAAACAATTAGGCAAACCGGAACCGATGAAACTTCACAATGACATAACTGATGTGTTGGTGGAACGCAATTTTGTTTGCACTTCGTGGTTCCATCAATGCGGGCTGTAACAGATCACAATTCACCATGTTCAATTGTTACTTTGCAATTCTTCCTTACTGTTGCGTGTTCAGAAATCAAACCACCATTTTACAATCACTATGAAGCTACACTGGATAGACATGTCAATGATTGTTGTTTACCTCATCAGCCTGCTGGTCATTGGCTGGGTGATGCGGAAACGGGCGGGCATCAACAAAGAAAATTATTTGCTCGGCGGCAAAACGCTTCCGTGGTACCTTCTTAGCCTCAGCAACGCATCGGACATGTTCGACATCAGCGGCACCATGTGGATGGTATCGCTGTGCTTTGTATATGGAATCAAAAGCATCTGGATACCGTGGTTATGGCCGTTCGTTCAACACCATTTTCATGATGATGTTCCTGAGCCAATGGGTGCGGCGAAGCAATGCCACCACCGGCGCCGAATGGCTCGCCACGCGCTTTGGCACAACCGGCAAGGGCGTGAATGCCTCGCACAACATCGTGGTGGCGTTTGCCCTGCTCAGCTGCTTTGGTTTCCTGGCATATGGCTTTATCGGGTTGGGAAAATTCATTGAAATTTTTATTCCCTGGCCGGTAGTTCAGCCGTATGTTCCTTTTCTTGTTCCGGCGCAATATGTTCCGCATGTGTATGGCGCTCTTTTTACCTTGTTTGCCGCCGTGTATTCGGTGATGGGCGGCATGCACAGCATTGTGGCCGGCGACGTGGTCAAATACACCGTGATGACGGCAGCCTGCATTTCCATCGCGGTGATGGCGAGGCTGCAATTGCAGGAACAATCGCTCGTTGTGCCGGATGGCTGGCGTTCGCCTTTTTTCGGCAAACAGCTCGGGCTCACTTGGTCGCACCTCATTCCCGATGCGGACAAAAAAATACGCGAAGATGGCTTTTCGCTCTTTGGTATTTTTTTTATGATGATGACCTTCAAAGGCATGATTGCGTCGCTCACCGGTCCGACGCCAAACTACGACATGCAGAAAATTCTTTCGACGCGTTCGCCAAAAGATGCGAGTAAAATGACGGGCTTTATGTCGCTTTTTTTGTATCCCATCCGCTATGCCATGATTGCGGGATTTACCGTGCTGGCACTGCTTTCCTACAATCGCCTGAACCTGTCGGGACCGGGCGGCACCGATTTTGAAAAAATACTGCCAGCCGCCATTCACGAGTTTTTGCCGGTGGGCATGCTGGGACTGGTATTGACCGCTTTGCTGGGCGCATTCATGGGTACTTTTTCCGGCACGCTCAATGCGGCACAGGCCTACGTTGTGAATGATATTTATCTCAAATTCATTAATCCGGCAGCAGGCAACCGCAGGGTGATGTTCACCAATTACCTCGTGGGTGCGCTGATCGTAATTATCAGCATCGGGCTGGGCTTTTTTGTCAACAACATCAACAGTGCGCTGCAATGGATTGCCAATGCCCTATATGGAGGCTACATCGCTGCCAACGTACTCAAATGGTTTTGGTGGCGTTTCAATGCCAATGGTTTTTTCTGGGGCATGACGAGTGGTATAATCGCGGCATTGCTGCTGCCGTATGGCAAAGCGTGGTTTCCGGGTGTATTTTTTTCGTTGGATCTGTACAACTGGCCACTCCTGTTCCTGGTGTCGCTACTGGGTTGTTTGGCAGGCACTTATTCGGCGCCGCCGACCGATGCAAACATCCTGGCGAATTTTTACACATCGGTGCGGCCGTGGGGTTACTGGCAGCCGGTATTGCAGGCGGTGAGACAGTTGCAGCCCGGCTTTCAGCCGAACCGGGAATTCAAACGAAACGCGTTCAATGTCGTGATTGGTGTTCTCGGGCAGTGTTGTCTTGCATTGCTGCCGGTGTACCTCATTCTTTGGTTCCGGATACCCTTGCTGATGGTAGTGCTGCTGTTGGTGCTGATTATCGGCATTCTGAAAAAAACGTGGTGGGATCAATTGGATGATTGAGGGATGATGATTTTTGATGTACCCTGAAACAATGTCAGTAACAAATCAAAATGCTTCCTGAAGTTACACTCAATGAAAACAAAGGGATACCCTGATTTCGATCTCATGAAAGCATTTACTAACCGTAAATTCACAATCGAAAGTCAGCGAATTTATTGATTGACTCGCAAAAAAAAGTGCCGTTTAACAACAGCACTTTTCAACATTCTGCGGAGACGGCGAGATTCGAACTCGCGATACAGTTTCCCGTATACACACTTTCCAGGCGTGCTCCTTCAACCACTCGGACACGTCTCCCTCTCTCAAAAGGACTGCAAAGTAAAGGCTTCCTGATTAGCTGTTGAAAATTTTTTCTGCATTGGCGCTCGTCACAGCGGCTACCTCTTCAACCGGTACGCCTTTTACCGCTGCCAGTTGGGTGGCAATGTGGTGTCAGATAGCTGCTTTCGTTGCGCTTGCCACGAAAGGGAACCGGCGACAGGTACGGCGCGTCGGTTTCCAGCACCAGGTGCTGCAGTGAAATGCCATGCCAATGCCTCGGACAAACCGCTTTTTTTATAAGTCAACACCCCGCCGATGCCCAGCAAAAAACCCATGTCCACAATTTTTTTCGCTTCTTCGGCGCTGCCGCCAAAACAATGAAAGATGCCGCGCAATCCCTTATCGGCAAAAGGCTTTACGGCGTCGAGGGTATCGCTGCATCGCGTTGCGCGTATGAATCACAATGGGCAACTGCCGGTCTATCGCCCATTGCATCTGTATCGCAAACGCGTCCTGCTGTTGCGCCACAAATTCGGTGCTCCAGTAATAGTCAAGCCCGATTTCGCCAATGGCAGCAAACTGATCGTTTGCGCAGCCATTCTTCCGCTATCTGCAACTCCTCTTTGTAAGTTGCCGTGATGGAACAGGGATGCACACCCATCATGGCTACCATGCCCGGGTGGCTGTCTGCCAGCCGCCAGCATCGCTTCGTGCGTCGTGCTGTCGATTGCCGGCAGGTAAAACGTGTCAACCCCGGCGTCATCGCATCTTTCCCATACTTTCTGCCGGTCTTTATCAAACTCAGTGGAATAAAAATGACAGTGCGAATCGATCAGCCTCATACGATTAAGTCACTTTTAACGTAACTGAAGCAGCAAAAGTAGTTTAGATTTGCCGCCTTATAACATACAAGAAAAGACATTTATTATGTCAAATATTCTGTTGATTGATGATGAGCGTGCAATTCGTAAAACCATTACCGATATCCTTTCTTTTGAAGGCTACAAAATCAAAGAAGCTGCCGATGGTGAAGAAGGGTTGAAAGATGTTTTCAGGAAAAAATATTTGATGTAGTGCTGTGCGATATTAAGATGCCGCGGATGGATGGCCTTGAGTTTCTGGACAAGGCGACCGCCATCAATCCCGATGTGCCCATCATAATGGTGAGCGGGCATGGCAACATTGAAACAGCCGTGGATGCGGTTAAAAAAGGCGCGTTTGACTATATCAGCAAACCACCCGATCTCAACCGCATGCTGATTACCATCCGCAATGCCATGGATAGAAACAAGCTGACGAAGGAAACGCGGGTGTTGCGCAAAAAGATAAGCCGGGTGCAGGAAATGATTGGCGAATCGGAAGGCATCATGCGCATAAAAGATACCATTGATAAAGTGGCGCCAACCGATGCCCGCGTGTTGATCACCGGCGAAAACGGGTCGGGTAAAGAACTGGTGGCCCGGTGGATCCATCACAAAAGCAACCGCGCCGAAGGTCCGCTGGTAGAAGTAAACTGCGCAGCCATTCCCGGCGAACTGATAGAAAGTGAATTGTTTGGTCATGAAAAAGGATCGTTTACATCTGCCATAAAACAACGCATCGGCAAGTTTGAGCAAGCCAATGGCGGCACTCTTGTTTCTGGACGAAATTGGCGATATGAGCATCAGTGCGCAGGCAAAAGTGCTGAGGGCTTTGCAGGAAGGCAGAATTACCCGGGTTGGCGGCGATAAGGAAATAGAAGTGGATGTGCGCGTGATAGCGGCAACCAACAAAGACCTGCTGAAAGAAGTGGATGAAAAAAATTTCCGGCTCGACTTGTATCACCGGCTGAGTGTAATTCTTATTCATGTGCCGTCGCTCAACGAGCGCCGCAGCGACATACCCCTGCTCGTTAATAAATTCCTGGTCGACATTGCCGAAGAATACAACCAACCCGTTAAGGAAATCAGCGACCGTGCCATGCAGGTGCTTGATTCACCACGACTGGACCGGCAATATCCGGGAACTGAACAACGTAGTGGAACGGCTGGTCATTTTATCTGGCTCCACCATCATGCTCGAAGACATTACCAACTACGTGTTTTCGAGGTAAAGAAAGCTTCTTACAAATTTTATAAACCGTAATGGCAGAACGATAGCGTAATTGTATGCAGTTCTGCCATTTTATGTTGCTTTGATGATTTGTGGATGTGGGATAGATGAACAGACATTGGCAAATGATGTTGGGAATACAGATAAATTCGATGGCTGGCGCTGACACCTGCTTTGCGAACCTTGCTTTTGCAAATCAACATTGGTGATGGTTACAATCGTTCCTTGATTTCCTGCATGTATTCCGGAATGCTTATTTTCTCTATGTAATTCATCGCAATTGCATCAGAACCAAATTGCCTGACTTTTTCTTCAAATAAGTTGGTATTGAAATCTATGAAGTCATAAAATAGTTTCAAAGGTGGGTCTTGCTTGTTGATTTTTAGGGTTTCACTTGACCAGCTATAGAGGCAGTCAAATATTTTTTCTGTACTGTTGCCATGAACCTTAACATCAAAACCATTAATATCGGAGAGGGCTTTTGAATAATCATTTTTTGTTGCTTCAAGAATTAGAAATTGCTTCTCAATCAAGGGAGCGACATCACTATTCCTCAGTCCGTAATCAATCCCCAATTCAAAAGGCATATTCATTCTCGCAAATTCATTGGCTTTTTTGGATTTGACCATGGATAAATCATGAATGCTGTATTTACAGGATTTGATGATGCCAATGATTTTATCCAACCGCACCTGGCCGGAATCTGAAACTTCTAACGAAAGCCGGGGAATGAGCCTGTTTTGAGCAATCCATACAACATTGGCTTCAGCAGGTCATTGATATACGTTTCATCGAAAGGACAGTTTATAAAAACGGTTTTCTCGAAACTCATCAATGCTTGTCTTTTGGTGGATTCGGATCGTTGCCATACGAATTTCGGTTTTGAATCATCCCGTTGCTTTTGTGAATAAACAATTCTGTTTTTTCATTCTTACTCAATTCACGTCCGTACTCTACGGCTTTTTCTTTTGTTTCAAACGTCTTTGAAGCTCTTTCAGCACCCGATTTTTTTACTGCCCATCCGGAAGCCGATGGAACAACATGATTTGTCTTTTTCGCCATCATTTAAGTTTGGAATAAAGTTACAAAAATTTGAATTGCACAATGACAGAGCAACGTAGTGGAACAGCTTGTCATTTTACCCGGCCTATCATATTGCTCGAAGACATTACCACCTGCGTGTTTTCCAGTAAAATTAGTTGCTTCCAGATTCTACAGAATGCCTTGATAAGCGCAGCTTTTACTATTTGCCGCCAGGTTTCCTTCCTCTTTACCCGGCACTTTTTCTCACCACAAATGCATTTTACAGTTACTTTAGCCGCTACGACATTTCAACGTCATGTTTATGACAACAGCAGCCAACAACCGGGAGGAAAAAACAGTCATCATCTTGCCGGGCCAACAGCGGTGGGCAAAACCAGTGCTGCCATCCGGCTGGCGCAACAGTTTGACACCGCAATCATCTCCGCCGATTCGCGGCAATGTTTCCGCGAGCTGAACATTGGCGTTGCCAAACCAACAGCCGAACAATTGTCTGCCGTACCGCATTATTTTATCAACTCCCATTCGGTACACGAGGGGGTGAACGCCGCTACGTTTGAAGCATATGCATTGCAAGCCTGCCAGGAAATTCTTACCCAAACAAACATCGCCATCATGGCAGGCGGCACCGGCTTGTACATCAAGGCTTTCTGCGAAGGACTGGACGACATTCCAACCGTGCCGGAAGACATCCGCCACCGCATTCAACAGCGCTATCAACAGGAAGGCATTGCATTTTTACAACAGGAATTGCAACAGCGCGATGCAGCCTTTTGGGAACAGGCCGAACAACAAAATCCGCAACGGCTGATGCGGCGCCTCAGAAGTGCTGGAAACCACCGGGCAATCCATTTTATTTTACCAGAAAAAAGCAACGGCCAAACGACCATTCCGCATCATCAAAACCGCGCTCCATCTGCCCAGAACGGAACTTTATAACAACATCAACCAACGCGTTGACGACATGATGAAAGAAGGCTTGCTCGAAGAAGCCAACTGCTTGCAACCGCTTCAACACCTCAACGCCTTGCAGACCGTTGGCTACCGTGAATTGTTTGATTATGTCAATGGACAAACCAGCCTGCCCGCAGCCGTTGATCTTATTAAACAACACACAAGGCAGTACGCCAAAAGGCAACTAACGTGGTTCAGGCGAGACGAAGCATTCCACTGGTTTGAGCCCGCCAACCTGCAGGCGATGCAACAATTTCTTGGTGAACAATTGTCTTAGTAATTTATCGCTGCACCAGACCGCTGCCAAACGGATAGGCAGGACATACTGTTACCGGCAAAGTTCCCTGTGGCTTGCTGTCGCCCGTCAGCACCCGGAATGCCTGCTCCTGGAAAATGACATCGTCTTCATAACACACCAACAGGTTGGGCGCATCGCACATGTTTTTAACAGCATAGGGGTTGCCGAACAAAAACGTAATGGCATTGTTGTTTTGCTGCAGTTTGTTGAGCAGGTCAACCGTTGTATTGTTCAGTCCAAAATTATTACCCGGATATTTTGACAATTGGTGTATACCTATTACCACCGCATCGTATCCTCCGCTTTGCAAAGCTGAAAGCAGGGAATCTGCTTTCATCGTGTCGGCTTTGTAGTCAACCAGGAAAACGTCTGCACCATACTTGAATGTCAATGCATTGGCAAAGCGGTTGTTTTCAGACAATCCAAATCCAACAAACGCCACTTTTTTTCCCGTTGGCAGCGGCAGCAACTCCTTCATTTGAAGCTTGAGCAAAGTGATGGCTTTTTCAGCCACCTGCGCGCGCAGGCTAGCCACTTTCGCATTCAGGTCATCTGCAAGATGATCGGTGACAACAGGCGACTGGCTCCATAAGCCGAGATTGTATTTTGCCAGCAATACTTTTTTCACGCTGGCGTTCACTTGTTGCCAGCTCAGGCGGTCGTCTTTGATGGCTTTGTGTACCTGCTCAATACACTCTTCGATGTCGCCGGGCAGGCACAGCATGTCGTTGCCGGCAATGAGGCTTTGCACCGCAGCTTCGCCCTGCGGGAAATATTTGGCAACGCCTTTCATTTCAAGCGCATCGGTAAACGAAATGCCTTCAAAATGAAGGTCATTGCGCAGCAATTGGGTTACGTTTTTTTGAGACAAAGAGGTGGGCATGTGAGGCGTATTGTCAATCGCCGGGATAGACAGGTGTGCGATCATTACGCTGCCAATACCGGCGTCGAACAGTTTTTTGAACGGATACAATTCCAGCGAATCGAGTTGTTCCATTGATTTGTTGATAACGGGCAGGTCAAGGTGCGAATCTACCGCCACATCGCCGTGACCAGGAAAGTGCTTGGCACAGGCCATGGTGCCCGTGCTTTGCATGCCGCGCATCAGTTGAATGCCAAACGAAGCCACTTTGTATTTGTCCTGCCCCAGCGACCGGAAATTGATCACCGGGTTGTCAGCGTTGTTGTTGACATCCACCACCGGTGCGTAATCTACCTGTATGCCCATGCGCCGGCATTGTTCGCCGATGGCCTTGCCAATTTCAAACACGAGCACAGTATCGCCGACGGCACCGATGGTTAGCTGGTCGGGAAACTTCCCGATACTGTCGATGCGCATGCCAAGACCGGTTTCACCATCAATGCAGAAGAGAAGGGGTGTTTGGGCAATGTTTTGAAACCGGTTGATGAACTGGGCCTGCTGCACCGGGCTGCCCTGGAACAAACACACCGAACCAATGTTGTAATCGCGAATGTTCTGTTCTACTTTGTCGTCGTAAAAAGCCACGCCGCCGGGCACTTTTTCACTCAGCCGCACCACCATCAACTGCGCGATGCGCTCTTTTTTGCCCAGGCTTTTGAACACGCTGTCTACCCAATGCGTTGCTTCGGGTGTATTGTGGTAAAACGACTGGGCTTGTACAGACAATAAAATCCCGAAAACGGCGGCAACAGTGAACAAATATTTCATCGGCGGAAATTAGTTGCACAAAATAATCATATCGTGCTGTTGCAACTGATAAAAAAATGAGAATTCATGTGTTTATCTTTTTGAAATTCATTTCCCGCAAATGGTATGAACGACTACTGATATTGTTTTCAAATGAAGTGAATCATCTCCGGTGTCTGACGGAATAGCTGTGCTTCAGCCTAAGCAGTATTCGCCGGCAATCAACAAAAGCACTTTTCTTTATTTAAGCCGGTTTACATAATGGCAAAAGCACCACTACAAATGATAGGGTCACAAGGTTGTTCATGTTGATGGAGCTAAAGATTTCACCAGTTGTGAAATCCTCGCCAGGTGATGATCGTCGTGTTCGGCTACGAACCAGCACAGATCCACGATCCGCATCGGCGTCTGCAGCCGTGGATGCAAGGCTGACAGTTGAACCTGTTCGTCAGTGAGCTGTTCCAGCAGGACAACCGTTTGTTTCCGCATTTGCCGGAAGCGATGAACCAACCGGGAAACCGGCTCCAGGTTGTGATGCGCCTCGTGCGTGGTTCTGTTTTGCAAATCGGCTATCGTTAACTCCCGGTTTCCCTGCAATATGTCTTGCAGTCTTGCCTGCCACAACGGTTCCAGATCTGATAAATGACCCACATTTTCTTTGATGGTCCAGCTCCCTTCGATACGCATGACAGAGATGTTTTCGGGTATCAACGCCACTTTTTCTGCGAGGCGCGCCGGCGTTCCGCTCAACCGTTCCAGAACAGAAGAAAAAACGATTTGCTGGCTGCTGAAATCGAAAGACCGGTGAAACCATGGAATGTATTTCATAGAACATCAATTGGAATGAAGAATGTGTAGAGGTACGGTGGCGCACATCATAAAACAAAATTTCAGCAATCTGACAGGGAAAGTACAGTATTCCAGCCATGTAAATCGGCTACCTGCCCGGTTTGTACCTGCCGGAGACGATGTTTCAGTTCTTCGCACAGTGATAGCTCTCGCGGATAAGCCGGGCGGTACACTTGTCCGTTGATATGAATGGATTCGATGCGGCTAACGACAGCTGCCGTTCCGACTCCAAAAGCCTCCTGCAAGATCCCGGCATCCGCGGCTTCTATCAACTCGTGGTAGCTGATGCGCCGCTGCTGTACTTGAATATTTTTATCCATTGCCAGGCTAATCAGCGAATCGCGCGTAATGCCGTCGAGGATGGTGCCCGTAAGGGGTGGCGTTACCACGATATCATCTATCACAAACATCACATTCATGGTTCCGGCTTCTTCAATAAATTCATGATGCTTGCCATCTGTCCACAACAACTGATCGAACCCTTCGCGTTTGGCTTTTTGTGCCGGGTAAAATGCAGCGCCATAATTGCCCGCACATTTGGCGTATCCACTTCCGCCTTCGGCAGCCCTGATGTATTCTGTTTCTATTTTTACCCGCAACGGTTGCTGGTAATATGCCCCGACAGGTCCGGTAAAGATTGCCAGGCAATAGGTGTCGGACACCTTCACACCCAGCGTCTCTTCGGTGGCAAATACCAGCGGGCGGATGTACAACGCAGTATCGGGCAGGCGGGGCACCCAGCTGGCATCGGTACACACAAGATTTGTAATGGCATTGCGGAAATAGTCAAATGGCATTGCTGGCATACACATTCGCTGTAGCGACCGGCAAAGCCTTTCCCAATGCTTTTGGATTCTGAAAATGGAGATGTCTCCGTTTGCCATGCGGAACGCTTTCATTCCTTCAAATACACTTTGACCATAATGCAGGGCAAGATTGGCGGGCGCCAGTGAGAGGTTGCCATACGGCAATACAGAAGCCGGCTGCCATTGTCCATCTTTGTAATTCCCAACCAACATGTGGGAGGAAATGTGACGGCCAAAACCCAATGTTTCTGATTCTGCCGTTGAACCAGGATTAATACTTGCAACAGTTTGCATAAACAACGATTTTTTCAGGATCAAAATAAAATCAGGGAGCCGACAAAAAACAGATGCAGTTTTGTTATTTTCGGGCATAACAGATTTTTGACAAATATGAAAACAGCCGCATCGGGTGATGAATTCCTCTACAGTCAGATCGCGGAGCGGATCGCAAAGCTCATCAAAAGCGAGGTGTTGAAAACCGGTGACAAACTGGTATCAGTAAGAATGCTCAGTAAAGAACAGGGAATCAGCATCAGCACGGCTTTTAAAGCTTATTCTGAACTGGAGATCCGGGGTATGATTGAAGCCCGGCCAAATCGGGTTATTATGTTACCTATTCGCGGGCTAAATTGTTGAAGCGAGCCACCCAACCGTTTTTACCCGAAAGAATAGAAGAAACCGATCTTGATCGATTAATTGCCATCGTGTATCAAAACATGTCAGACGAGAGCATCGTTCGTCTTTCGATGGGCGCACCGGCACCGGAACTCATCCCAATGGCAAAGCTGAACAAATCAATGATGGCTGCCATTCGCAACAGCAAGTCGGGCTGCACGTATTACGAAGACGTACAAGGCAACCTGTTGTTGCGGCAACACATTGCCCGTCAGTCGTTTAACTGGGGCGGCAGCTGTACAGCCGAGGAGGTAGTGACTACCAATGGCTGCATGGAAGCGCTGGTGTTTTGCCTGAAAGCAGTTACCCGTCCCGGCGACACCGTTGCGGTAGAAGCCCCTACTTATTTTGGTATTCTCAATGTGATGAAAAGTTTAGGCTTGAAGGTGTTGGAAATTCCTTCCGATCCCGACACCGGCATTCACATTGCATACCTGTCAAAAGTCATTCTGCAAGTGCCTCTCAAAGCCTGTGTAGTGGTTCCCAATTTTTGCAATCCTTCCGGCAGCTGCATGCCTGAAACTCACAAAAAGCAACTGGTGCAGTTGCTGGCGGCTCATCACATTCCGCTGATTGAAGATGATATTTACGGCGACATGTATTTTGGAAAAAGTCGACCTACCACTTGCAAAAGTTATGATGTCAACGGAATGGTAATGCTGTGTGCTTCGGTGTCGAAAACGCTGGCGCCCGGCTACCGCGTAGGCTGGTGCCTGCCGGGAAAATTCAAAGAAGCAATCATCAAAATCAAACTGACGCATACAGTTACCTCAGCTACCCCGACGCAGGCAGCCATTGCCCACTTTTTTGATACCGGCCGTTATGATCTCCACATGAACAAACTGCGCAAAGCGTTGCACACCCAATGCCTCCGCTATCTGCAGGCCATTACAGACTATTTCCCCGCAGACATACAGGTAAGCCAGCCTCAGGGTGGATATGTATTGTGGATACAACTCGACAAAAACGTCAATGCATTTCAGCTGTACCAGTTGGCCATGCAGGAAAACATCAGCATTGCACCGGGACAGTTGTTTAGTACCGATGCTCGTTTTGGTCATTTCATCCGCATTAGCTTTGGCACCCCTTTCAGCAGCACCATTGACAAAAGTCTCCGGCTCCTGGGAATACTGATCAGGAAAGAAATGAAGAAATGACAATTGCCGGTAACAAAACAGGAATTGTTGAAAATGTTCCCGAGAAATTGTTACAATCAACTTCAGGCGAAGGTTCAACCTGCGCTCTTTCATTTCAAAAATTGGCAAAGACAGGATGGCAGGATCGCTCCTGCACTAGAATAATACAGCCCGCCATTGCATCTTATACAAAAAAATGAGATACCGTTAAAACCGTTTTTTATCCTTTTATCACCTCATATTTTACCATTTTGTGACTTACCTTTGTTCGGTTCACTTAAAAAGTAATTGCATTATATGACGTGGAAACGTGTTTTTACCTCTTCGATTGGTAGAAAAATTGTCATGGCGCTCACCGGAATTTTTCTGATCATTTTTCTCATCGTTCACTTTAGTATCAATGCCTGCATTTTCAATACATTGGTTGATGAAAACGACCATGGTATGGTATTTAACCGCGCGGCTCATTTCATGGGGTCCACCTTTTTGATCCGTGTTATGGAGATTGGCTTGTTTGTCATGTTTTTTATTCACATCATCCAGGGGTTGATGCTTGCCAGCTTCAACGTACAGAAACGCGACAAGCAATATGCCATCAGCTATGGCAACCGGGGCAGCCGCTGGTATAGCCGCAGCATGGGTCTTTTGGGTACGCTGGTATTGCTTGTTTCTCGTGGTGCATATTGCACAGTTCTGGGTTCCGTCGCGCTTTGGCGAGTTGCCCGAAATGCGGGTACAAAACGGCGATCCCGTTCATGACCTATTCAGCCGCATGAAAGAAGTATTTGCTTATCCATGGGTGGTGATCCTGTATGTCTTTGGCTGCATTTCGCTTGGTTATCACCTGGCGCACGGTTTCCAGAGTTCGTTCCGTACCATGGGTGTACACAACCGCAAATACCAGCGCATGTTGATTGTTGCCGGCAACTGGTTTTCAGTCATCATCGCCATAGGTTTTGCTTCCATGCCCATCAGCATGTATTTCGGGCTGGTGAAATAAAGCCCAGCCACGATTTTGCACCATCAGTTTTCAAATTACAATCAGAAAGACGAGGGCTATACGAGCCCGAAAAAATATAAACCTTCGTGTGATATGTTGGATTCAAAAATACCGGCAGGAAAGTTAGAGGAAAAATGGACAGATTACAAAGGACATTGCAAACTGGTGAATCCTGCCAACAAACGCAAACTTGGAAATCATCATCATCGGTTCCGGTCTTGCCGGCGCCACTGCGGCCGCTTCGCTCGGCGAGCTGGGCTACCAGGTAAAGTGTTTTTGCTACCAGGATTCGCCCCGCCGCGCGCACTCCATTGCAGCGCAGGGTGGCATCAATGCAGCTAAAAATTACCAGAATGACGGCGACAGTGTGTTCCGCCTGTTTTACGATACCATTAAAGGTGGCGATTACCGTTCCCGCGAAGCCAATGTGCACCGGCTGGCCGAAGTAAGCACCAACATCATAGACCAATGCGTGGCGCAGGGTGTTCCGTTTGCCCGCGAATATGGCGGGTTGCTCAGCAACCGCAGCTTTGGCGGTACGCAGGTTCAACGTACCTTTTATGCTGCCGGGCAAACCGGTCAGCAGCTGCTCATTGGCGCTTACCAGGCGCTGGAACGGCAGGTGGCATTTGGTAATGTAAAAATGTATAGCCGCCACGAAATGCTGGAAATTGTAATGATTGATGGCAAAGCCCGCGGCATCATAGCCCGCAACCTCATCAGCGGCGAACTGGAACGTTATTTTGGTCACGCCGTACTGTTGTGTTCCGGTGGTTATGGCAACGTATTTTACCTGAGTACCAATGCCATGGGTTCCAACGTAACGGCTGCGTGGAAAGCGCACAAACATGGTGCATTGTTTGCCAATCCTTGTTTTACACAAATTCACCCGACCTGTATCCCCGTGAGCGGCGAACATCAGAGCAAGCTGACGCTGATGTCGGAATCGCTGCGCAACGATGGCCGCATCTGGGTGCCGAAGAAAAAAAATGACACCCGCAAAGCAAGCGAAATACCCGAAGAAGAAAGAGATTATTATCTTGAAAGAAGATATCCTGCCTTTGGTAACCTCGTACCGCGCGATGTGGCCAGCCGTGCCGCCAAAGAACGATGTGATGAAGGCTATGGCGTAGGCACGAGCAAGCAGGCCGTTTATCTCGATTTTGCCGATGCTATTTTGCGCTACGGTATCATTGAATGCCGCAAACATGGCATTGGCAATGCCTACCATCGAACAACAACGTCATTACGGGCTGGAAGTGGTGAAAGAAAAATACGGTAATCTCTTCGACATGTATGAAAAAATCACCGGCGAAAACCCTTACGAAGTGCCCATGCGTATTTATCCTGCGGTGCATTATACCATGGGCGGTTTGTGGGTAGATTATGAATTGCAGACTACGGTTCCGGGCTTGTATTCTTTGGGCGAAGCCAATTTCAGCGATCATGGCGCCAACCGCTTAGGTGCGAGCGCATTGATGCAGGGACTGGCAGACGGATATTTTGTGATTCCTTATACCATTGGTAATTACCTGGCCGATGAAATCAGAACGCCCACCATCCCTACCGATCACCTGCTTTTGCGGAAGCAGAAAAACATGCAGCCGATCGAATCAACAAGCTGATGAACATTCAGGGCAAACAAACAGTAGAAAGCTTTCACAAACGCCTTGGCAAAATCATGTGGAACAAATGCGGCATGGCGCGCAACGAAGCAGGATTGAAGGAAGCCATACAGGAAATCCGGGCATTGAAAAAAGAGTTCTGGAGCGATGTAAAAATACCCGGCAGTGTGGAAGGAGTGAACAATGAACTGGACAAAGCCGGCCGCGTGGCAGACTTTATTGAACTGGGCGAACTGATGTGCATGGATGCACTGAACCGCAACGAAAGCTGCGGCGGTCATTTCCGGGAAGAATACCAGACAGAAGAAGGGGAAGCATTGCGTGACGACGAGAATTTTATGTTTGTTTCGGCCTGGGAATATAACGGCGAAAGCAATTGGGAACTTCACAAAGAAGAGCTGAATTACGAAGTCATTCACCCAACACAAAGAAATTATAAATAACAATCAGCATAACCCTACGCGGGAGTGAGGCAAACAACATGTTTAATAAAAATATTGAATTTCCCCTTTAGGGGATAGGTCGTATGGAACATTACAATATGAATCTCACACTTAAAAGTGTGGAGACAACAGAATAGCAAAACGGAAGGAGAGTTTTGAAACATACCAGGTAAAAAATATCTCCAGCGAAATGAGTTTCCTGGAAATGTTTGATGTATTAAACGAGCAGTTGGTAATTGAAGGCAAAGAACCCATCGCATTTGACCATGACTGCCGCGAAGGTATTTGTGGTTCCTGCTCAATGTATGTTGATGGCAAGCCGCACGGTCCGTGGCAGCACAACACGGTTTGCCAGCTGCACATGCGTGCCTATAAAGATGGTGATACCATCGTGGTGGAGCCATGGCGTGCCAAAGCGTTCCCGGTGATAAAAGACCTGATGACCGACCGTTCTGCTTTTGACCGCATCATACAGGCCGGCGGTTATATTTCGGTAAATACTGGTAATGCAGTAGATGGCAATGCGCATCCCCATTGAAAAAGAAAAAGCCGACAGCGCATTTGGCGCTGCCATGTGCATTGGTTGCGGGGCTTGCGTAGCAGCTTGCAAAAACAGCTCGGCCATGCTCTTTTTATCCGCCAAAGTATCGCACCTTGCCTTATTGCCACAAGGCGAAATCGAACGCAAAACCCGTGTCCTCGATATGGTGACACAGCATGACAAAGAAGGGTTTGGTGCCTGCACCAACATCGGTGCCTGCGAAGCTACCTGCCCGAAAGATATTTCGCTGGCAAACATCGCGCGGCTGAACAAAGAATATTTTACCGCCGCCTTGCTCGATGATAAATAATTGCCGAGTGGTAGTTTTATAAAACAACATAGCCTGGCAGTCAACGCCGGGCTATGTTGTTTCAGCAAATGCCGGTGACTGCCGGGACAAAACAGGTAAAACCTTGTTAAACAAAGAAAGAGAGCCGCAGGCTACAGCATATAAATATCCTTTCATTGCCAATCAATTGCGATCCGGATTCGGAAAAACAGCAGATTTTTTCAACCTGAAGTAGTAAAGATGTGGTAACATTGATACCTGGATTTTAAACTTCCCTTATTTTTAATACTCTTAACTGACCATTTTCATTTTAAACAGTAAACAATCTACGATGACTTCCAGAAGAGATTTCCTCAAAACATCATCCCTGCTATCGGCAGGTTTGTTCTTGTCCCCCTCTACTTTCCGTTTTGATAAGTCCGCCATTGGCTTGCAGCTATACACCGTAAGAGACGCCATGCAGTCTGACCCCGCCGGCACTCTCGCAAAAGTGGCAAAAATCGGGTTCAACTCATTGGAACTGGCTACTTACACCGGAACGCAGAATTTTTATGGCATGACTGCAGCAGAATTCTCCAAATTGTTGAAACAAAATGGATTGACAGCCCGCAGCGCGCACTACCGGCTGGGTGAAGAACAGGACAAAGGCGCCGATGTAAAAGGCACCATCCTGCACGAATGGCAAAAAACAGTGGATGATGCCGCCGCCCTGCAACTGCCGTACATGGTATGTGCTTACCTATCGGACAACGAACGTGGCGGGCTGGATCATTATAAGTTTATCGCCAATGAGTTTAACAAAGCCGGTGAAATCTGCAAAAAAGCGGGCATCCAGTTTTGCTATCACAACCACGCGTTTGAATTTGACAAGCAAAATGATCAATACCCGTATGACATCTTGCTGAACGAAACCGACAAAGACCTGGTAAAAATGGAAATGGACTTGTATTGGATCGCTAAAGCCGGGATGGATCATGTAAAAATGTTTAACGATCATCCCGGACGGTTCCCGCTCTGGCACGTGAAAGACATGGACAAAACAGCGGATAAAGCATTCACTGAAGTCGGTAATGGCTCCATCAATTTCAAAGAAATTTTTAAACACGCCGACAAAGCAGGCATGAAATATTTCTTTGTTGAACAGGACAGAACGCCGGGCTCACCTTTTGACAGCATCACGCAAAGCTACAACTACATCAAACGCAACCTTGTGTAAGCAAGATAACCTACTGATACGATGCCGGTACGCAGCCATTGAGTTGCGTACCGGTTTTTGTTTGCCATTGATTTTCGACAACTCATTCTATCCGATGGGGCAGGCAATTTGAATGGCGGCTATCCGTTTCTGCGAATAAAAGCAACCTTCGTGCATCGCAAAGCCGCGGATGCGGCACCTTCCAGGTATTTAAGGAAGAAGACCTAATATTGCAACCGCCAAAGCTGTCAATCATGTGTCGTACATTCTGCGGTTTCAGTATTTTGTTTCTTGTTCTGTTTATTGGTTCCTGTAGCAAAGATTCCGGCTCCCTGTCAATGCCGCCAACTGATACCAGCACGGTGCCAATACCACCGGCAGATACCGCTTCGGCAGAAGTGTATCGTGACAACGACAACCTCTTGCTGGGCAATCCATCCAATGCAACCCTGGCTTACGACAACAATTACCTGATGCGCAAAGTAGCTTATACGCTGTCGTATAGCCGTGAGCGGGGCATTCCCAACTGGGTCAGCTGGCACTTGTATGCCGCCGATTTTGGCAGTGCGCCACGACAGGAAAATTTTTTACCCGATCAATCCCTTCCGTTTAGCTGGTATGCCGTCACCTCTGATAGTTATAGCAACAGCGGCTTTGACCGCGGGCACGACTGCCCTTCAGGCGACAGAACGGCGGCAACCGATTTGAACACCAGCACTTTTTTGATGACGAATGTTATTCCGCAAGCGCCAAAATTGAACCAGGGACCTTGGAATGATTTTGAAAATTATGTCCGCAACCTTGTGCAGTCGGGCAGCGAGGCTTACATCGTGATGGGCAATTCCGGCTCCGGCGGCACCGGGAACAACGGTTATGCCACTGCCATTGACAACGGGCTTGTTACGGTTCCCGCATTCGTATGGAAAGTGGTGGTAGTATTGCCAAACGGCAATAACGATACAACCCGCATCAATACAAACACCCGCGTTATTGCCGTGCAAATGCCCAACAACAATTCAGTAGGTACCGACTGGAAGCAATACCGTACCAGCGTGGACAATATTGAAAAAGAAACCAACCTCGATATTCTTTCGCGGTTGCCCGATAGCCTGCAAGCCACCCTGGAATCGAAAGTAGACAAACTGTAAACTGCTGTTTCGTTATTTCTCATCATTCAACAACAGTAGAAAAAAAATATCACGATGCCTTCCTGGAGAAACGTTGTGTTTAAACAACAAATTTCTCTCAACACATCCATCATTCGGGTAGATACCGCACAAAAAAGCTGCTACCATTGTAAGGAAGCAGCTTTTTGATTTTGGGTAAAAACAAAACGGCGGTGTTGCACCATCGCTTTGCCTATAAAATATTCCATGTGGCACTCAGGTAATACAATCCACCGATGGAAGGATTGGCGAATGCATTGACGTAATAATGGTTGAGAAGGTTGGTAGCTCCCAGTTTGAGCAGTACATTGCTTTTGATCATCTTGTAGCTTACTTGTCCATCCAGCGTGCTGAAAGCCGGTACGGTGCCCACAGCAAAGTCGCCTTCATAATACATTTGGTCCTGCCAGCGATACAGGAGGTTGAAGCCAACCCGCTGCTTGTGCAGAAAGCCCGTATTGCCAAAGCCAATGTTTGTCCTGTATTTGGGCGTATTGAAACCCGAGATAAAATTGGTAGATACATCTTTGATGACATCGGAATACAGGTTGCCACTCACCGTAAAATTATGTGGCAGCAAATATTGCAGCGAAACGCCCCAGCCTTCTGTACGCACTTTCGAATTGCTGTTTACCGAAACGGAAAAAATTTTGGGTGCTGCCAGACCCGCATAGGTACCATCTGGTGATTGCGCCGCCACGATGCGGCCAATGAAGTTCTGGTATGACGAGGTGTAAACATAAGCATCTACCAGCAATTGATTGTTGATCAATCCTTTATAACCTATCTCGTACGATTCGCAGGATTCAGGTTTGTATTCGCCAAACTGCTGAACAACCAGCGTGGCAGGATCGCCGGTAGCCCCAAATGCCATCAGGCTTTCGAGCGTATAAACCGGATTGGTGTCGAAGTTGTAAAATTTTCGCAAACCGGGCAAGCCGCCAATGAGCTGAATGCCACCGCCAATGGTCAGGTCAATCCACTGCTGTTGCGTCGTGGGAAAGCGGTAAGCCGTTTGGTACGACAAGCGGAGGTTGTGATTTTTCGCTACCGATACGACTGCCGAGATGCGCGGCGTGAAACGGCCTTTGAAGTTTTCGTTTTTGTCATAACGTCCGGAAGCGGTCAGCTTCAGCACATCACGAAACAGTCTTTGTGTTACCTGCAGGTATCCACCTACTTCATTGATGGGAATGTTGCCGGCTGTATCGGCAAACAAAGTTCCGTCGGAGTTCAAAACGTACCGTTTGTAATCGCCTCCGATCAGGATGTCGGTTTGGTTGGCTTCTTTTTTCAGCTTCAGTAATTCAGTCAGGTTGTATTGTCCTTCCACCACGTACAATGCAGTATGGTCGGTGAACAAACCACCTTTGGGAATGGGTTTCAAGCGAACTGTATCAAAAATGGTGTTGAATGTTGCCGAGCCGGGCAATGGACGACCAATGTCTGCATAGCTGCGGGCAGCTTCTAAAAATGCATTCGTATTGGCAAGCATGGCCGATTGTGCAGTGGCTGCGGCCTCTGTTGCCGACGCGCCTCCCGTTAATGCCTGTGCATATACTGATTGATAGACGCCGGCGGCACCCTGCGCAAACGCGCCGGCAAACTGCGGGTACCAGCTGGCAGGTGGATTGAATGGGTTATAGCTTGGCTTCCACGCTTCGTTCAGGAGTTGCATGGTTACTGTAGCATTGAACGATTCGCCGGCATCTTCCTGCGTGGTATAAGTTCGCAAAAACCAGTTGCGGCTTTTTGCTTCCAGCTTGTATTGGGAAATAGACAAATCTTTCAACGAATAGCGGTCGCTGCCCGTATATACGGTATTGCCATTGCCATAATTGGCGATGAGCGACAGTTCGGTGCCGGGCGTAATCATGTAGTACAACCCGCCACTCACTTTAAAATTAAACGTGGTGGGGTCTATCACGTTTTGTTCTTTGTAACCGGTACGCGATATGCTAAGCGGGCTGGCCAGATAAGGGGCTAGAATGGAGCCCAGCGCGCCGCTGGTATCGCCGGCAATGACACCCTGCAGGAACGGCGTTTTGCTGCCGCGTATATCGAGCGACGTTTCGTCGCCATACACATTGACGCCATCGTAATTGGCATCGCTGCTACGGGTGCCGGGAATTTTATACCCGGTAGAACTGGTTGCCCGCAGGTAGTTGGAGGTATCCCTCGCTACCCAGTCTTTCGCATAAATGATTTCGGAACTGATCTTGAATGCAAACTTGTCCGATACCTTTTTTCCCCAGCGGATGGTAGCATCGTAAAAGGGTGACGGGTCGCGTGCATAATCGTTGATGTGGTTGATGCCACCTTTCAACTGTACGCTCAATCCCTGGTATTTGAACGGATTTTTACTGTTGATGAGCAAGGTACCATTCATACCTCCAGGACCATACAACGCAGACGAAGCACCGCTCAGCAGCTCCATATTTTCCACATCAAGCTCGGTAGGACCAACAATAGCACCAACGGCGAAATTGAGCCCCGGTGCCTGGTTGTCCATCCCGTCTACCAATTGGTTCAGCCGGGTATTGCCACTGATGTTGAACCCGCGCGTACTGGGCGTTTTGTACAACAATCCTGACGTGACCATGTCCACACCTTTCAGGTTGCCAATGATGTCGTAATAAGAGGCAGCCGGCGATGCAATGATGGTGGCATTGCTCACCCGTTCTACCGTGACGGGCGATTCCATGATTCGCTCGGGCGTGCGGCTGGCAGATACAACTACCTCCTGCCCCAGTACAAAACCGGGCGTCAATACAACCGTAACATTTTCGCCCTCTTTTGTGATCGCTACTTCTTTGGAAGTGAAACCTACCGAAGACACGAGCAGGGTAAAAGGAGGTGATTGTTTTACCGTCAATTTAAAAAATCCTTTTTCATCCGTAAAAGTTCCGGTAACCGCATTTCCTTGCAGCAAAACAGAAGCTGCCATTACGCCCTCCTGTGTAGCCGCATTGCTAACCGTCCCGGTGATCACCGTAACTTGCGCGGTAACAGAAAGAGAAACAATAAGTGATATCAGGCAGGCAAACAGATTTCTCATAGTTGGTTGAGTTTTCTAGGGTAAAGAAAAACAGTTATTTTAGATAAACCTTGAAAAAAAACATACTTTTTTAACTGGTTGAAAGAATTTAATACCGAAGCCTTCAACTAAACATTCACGTCACAACCAAACATTCACAACTGCCTGAATGCTTGTGCATTAGCGCAGCAACATTTGATGTCCTGCCTGTTTCACGACAACCGAAACCGGCAACAGAAAATGTGTATTCTGCACACAATGAATTTATAAAAGCAGAGAGGATATCAACAACAGGATTGTTGGTACAGCTGCTTATGCAGGGTATTAAAAATGAAACCACTTACTGAATCCTAAAACTACTTAAAATTAGAATGAAATGTTGCAACTTTTCCATCTTCATTTGCCGCCGGATTTCCGGATACATTCAACCTGACGTTTTCCGGGCGCTTACCCAATGAATGTCGAAAATTGATAGGAGCCGGCAAACATGCAGCCGTTACTCTATTTTTGCAGGATGAATCCACACCAGTTTCCCCGGCAGACGGCTTTTTACAGAGGCAAAGTAAGAGACGTTTATACCATTGACCACGATACGCTCGTCATGATTGCCAGCAACCGCATTTCGGCATTTGATGTCATTTTACCCAAACCCATTCCATACAAAGGGCAGGTGCTGAACAGTGTAGCGGCGTTTATGCTCGACAGTACGCGTGACATTTGTCCCAACTGGCTGCTTGCAACGCCGGCACCGGTGGCTGCTGTGGGGAAAAAATGCGTGCCCTTTGCCATTGAAATGGTGGTGCGTGGCAATCTTACGGGGCATGCGTGGCGCACCTACCACAGCGGCAAACGCGAGTTGTGTGGCGTTACCCTTCCCGAAGGGTTGAAAGAAAACGATTACTTCCCTGCTCCCATCATTACGCCTTCTACCAAAGCGTCGGAAGGGCATGATGAAGACATTTCAAAAGAAGCCATCATCAGCACCGGGCTGGCAACCGAAGCAGACTGGGCGGTGCTGGAACAATATGCTTTACAACTGTTTGCCCGTGGTAAAGAAATCGCCGCCCGGCAAGGATTAATACTTGTGGATACAAAGTATGAATTTGGTAAAATTGGCGATGAAATTTACCTGATGGATGAAGTGCATACGCCCGACTCGTCGCGGTATTTTTATGCAGCTGGTTTTGAAGAACGACAGCAAAAGGGCGAACGCCAAAAACAACTGAGCAAAGAGTTTGTACGCGAATGGCTGATCGAGCACCAGTTCATGGGCAAAGAAGGACAAACCGTACCGGAAATGTCGGACGAATGGGTGAACACCATCAGCAAACGATACATTGAATTGTATGAAATCATTACCGGCAAACGCTTTGAACCGGTAGCATTAACCGAAGAAGAAGTATATGCAAGAGTTGAAGACTGGCTTGCCAGCCATTGAGGCGGGCGGGCAACTGTAAAACCGCCTTGTGGCATTATCCTTGTCTTATGTCCAACACTAAAATGTTTCACATGCTATATAACGATTTCATACAGACAGCTGATAAAGCCGTTTGCCATTTGTTTCTTCATTGTTGTTACAAAGACGGCTCTTTTACCGATGCCGAAATGGACAATGTATCTCAAAAATTTGTCACGCTGGGACTGAACAAAGAGCTCAATTTTACCGACGAACTGGTGGCATACAAAAGCTACCGGCTGAACATAACCGACGAAAGAGAATACATCCGCGACCTCGTGGCGCAAATCAACCCGACAAGCGAGCTGGCTTTGTTTTCTTACTGCATGGAACTGGGACTGAGCGATTCTTCACTCGACTTTGTTGAAAAAGACCTGACAGACATCATCGGCGAAGTGTTGGACATAGACAAAACAGAACAGGAAACCATCCAGAAGCTAATGATTCAACGGCAATTGGTGACCGTCAATAAATTTTTCTGAACGACGACGCGTTGATTTTTTTTGGTAACAATACATTCGCCTTGCCGTGGCTCTAAAGCAGAGTTATGGCAAGTCGATTTTTTTAACAACAGGTATGTTTTATTATTTAAAACAGAGAGCGAAGCTGCAATGCAACTCAGGAAAAATGAGAACACCCCATCGTGAATGATGTAGCGCTTACAGTGTGTTGATTTACGTTATTTCTTAAAGCTTTTCAAAAGTTCGTCTTTGGTCACCACCTTTACCTTGGTTCCGTCTTTCAGGTCTTTGTTGACCACATCATAAGGTCCGGTGATTACTTGTTCGCCTTCTTTCAATCCCTGCGTAATCTGGATGTAATTTAAATCCTGGATATCGGTTTTCACCACCCGTTTTTTTACGGTTCCATCGCTTTGCAGCACAAACACCACTTCGTCAATTACGTCACTCACCACTTCCTGCTGATCGTTGTTGTCGGTACTGGTGGCAGAAACGGTTTTTTGCGTTACGTTGTTGTTGGTGTCGCGCGTGGTTACGGCGTTTAGCGGAACACTCAATACATTGGCGTGTGTACGGGTTTCTATGTCGGCACTGCCGGTCATGTTGGGACGAAACGGAAACGGCTGTCCTTTTTGCAACAGGTCGCGGTAGCTGTCGGGCAACAGGCGGATGTGCACTTCGTAATTGGTAACGCTGGTGGTGGAAGCTGCAGACGCAAGGCTTTGTGCCGGGTTGGCAATTTTGTACACCACACCTTTGAATTTGCGCTGATTGTAAGCATCCACTTCTACATTGGCGCTATCGCCAAGTTTTACTTTCGGAATGTCGTTTTCACTCACGTCCACCTGCACTTCTATGCTGTTCAAATCGGCAATGCGCATCATTTCGGTTCCCACGTTGAAGCTGTTGCCTGCCACGCGTTCACCTTTTTTCACCGACAACAAACTAACGACACCGTCCATGGGTGCAATGATGGTGGTGCGGCCTACGTTTTTGGCAGCACTCGTAAGGTTGGCAGATGCGCTTTGCACAGCAGCCTGGTTTGCCTTGATGGAACTGAGCGCTGCCGTATAATTGGCTTGTGCGGCAAGATAAGCCTGCTGCGCCGTTTCAAATTCTGCCTGCGATATCACTTTGTCGTCATGCAGTTGTTTGTTTCTTTTGAAAGCCGAGGTTGACTGGTCTAAAGTGGCTTTCAATGCGCCGAGTTGCGCCTGAGAATTGTTTACCTGCGCCTGCATTTGCGATACCTGTGCAGCTGCCTGGTCGCGCTGCGAAGTATAGATATCGGCATAAATGCGCGCCAAAACTTGCCCGCGCTTTACGGTATCGCCTTCTGCTACATTCAGTTCTACAATTTCACCCGCAATGTCCGGGCTTACCTTTACTTCCACTTCAGGATATATTTTGCCGCTGGCATTCACGGTTTCCACGATGGTGCGCACGGCTGCTTTTTCAGCCGTTACTTTAATGCCGTCATCCTTGCCCAATACGCCGGTAACTTTCAGCACCACAAGCACGACAACGACAAATACCAAAATACCAATGATCCACTTTAATGATTTGCTCATGTAAATAAATTTCTAAAGATGATGTTGATGAAAAATTACAGTTGCACGGATCCGTATTTATAGTATTCCAGCAGTTTGATCCGGAAAATATAATCGTAACGCGCCGATGCCAGGTTGAACCTTGCAGTGGCGAGATTGTTTTGCACCACCAGGTATTCGCTGGTCGACAGCATGCCGATGTCGTAACGTTTGCGCGACAGTTCGTTGGCATATTGTGCAAAAGAAGCGGCTTTCTGGTTGGCATAAAATTTTTGAATGGCAGCTTCAGCGTTGGCACGCGCGGTATAAATGTTTTGTTGCAAAGCCTGGTTGTCAAACGCCAGTTGCAGTTGGCTGCTTTCAAGGTTCAGCCTGGCTCTTTCATAATTGGTGCGTGCCTGCCTGCCATTAAAGATTGGCACATTCAGCTGCAGTCCGATGGATTGTCCCAACTGAGCGTTGCTCACCTGCCTCCAGTAAGGCACCGGGTGAAAGCTGGTGCTGTAAATGGGTGTTTGCGCCACCACAGGATAATCCACCCCATTGATTTTGGTAGACGCCACCGTATCGGTGCGCACGCCTCCAAAAGAGGAAACAGGCGTTTTGTAGGCATTGGAATATTGGGAACCAATGGACCCAAAGGCCGAGATGGTGGGATACATCGCGCTTTTAGCAGCTTTGATGTTGTACCGTCCTGCCATGATGCGCAAAGAATCTACGCGCTGCAGCGGCTGGGTATTGGTAGCAATCGCGTAAAGTTCGGCAGGGTCAAGCTCGCCCAGCGGCGGCAAAGGAATTTTATCCACATCGGGAATGCTGACTTCAAACGGCTGCCGGGCATCTATGTTCAGCAGGGCAATCAGCTGCAGGCGGTTTTGCTGCATGCTGCTCACCGCCGTAATATAAGTGCTGCTGTCAATGGCCAGTTGCGACTCCAGCTGGGCTGCATTCAATTCGGGCATGCTGCCGGCATCCACCTGCTTGCGGGTAAGCACCAGCTGAGAATCGGTCAGGCTGATTTGCGCAGCGGCAATGTTGATCTGCTCTTTGGTGAGCAACAATTGAAGATAAGCAGCCACTACGTTTAGCGCGATGTCATTTTTCACACGGCTTACGTCCAGCCGGCTTGCCTCTTCATTGTACTGCGCCGCTTTTGCCTGGTTCCTGATGTTGAACCAGTTGAACAATGTAACAGCAGATTGAAGACTATAACTTTGAAAAAACAGGTTGTTGTTGACAAACTGGTTAGAGGTCGGGTCAATGGTGCGACCAAACTGGTATCCGGCATTTGTATTGAAATTCAGGTTGGGAATCGCTGCCGATTTTGGCCATGTTGTCTGCAGCGCGGTAATGCGTGCCTGCACATCACTTTGCTTCACCGAAATGTTGTGCTCAATGGCATAATCCACGCAGCGTTGCAGATCCCACTTGTTGTTTTGGGCACATAAAAAGGGGGTAAAAAAATACAGGCAATAACAGCAAATGCTTCCTCATCAAACAAAAATAAGGGCAGCAATTTTTTAACACCAACAAATACACGAACGGAAAATTTGCAGTTTGCCCAGCATTCGCAATACGCAATTGTTTTTGTTAATATGACACCCTTTCACCCCCTATTACTGTTGCTTTCGTTATCTTTTCGCCCGGCAGCCGCGCAGTCGTTTATGAAAAAAGGAGTTGTCATTATATTGTTACTTTTTACAACCGGTATGGCGAGCAACGTAATGATTGTTGCTCCGCAAAATGCCGATGCAACGCCTGTCCCGTTCGTTGTACCTGGCGGATCGGCCGCAGCCACAGTACGATTTTGCGCAAAACCCGGTGACCAAAGAAGGATTCGAACTGGGTAGAAAACTGTTTTACGATGGCAGGCTCAGCAAAGACGGCAATGTTCCCTGCGCCAGTTGTCACCAGCAGTTTGGCGCCTTTGCTACGTACGATCATCCGTTTAGCCATGGCATCAACAATTCCTTTTCTACCCGCAATGCGCCGGCGCTCTTCAACCTGGCGTGGCACACGGAATTTATGTTCGACGGCGGGGTAACGCACTCGACGTACAGCCGCTCGTGCCCATTGAAGCGCCCAACGAAATGGGAGAAGTGATTGACAGCATCATTACTCAAATTGCAAACCGACAAAGAATACCCGTCCTTGTTCAAAGCCGCATTTGGCAGCGAACTGATCAATACGCAACGCCTGTCGAGGGCGCTCAGCCAATTTCTCGTGATGATTGTGAGCAGCCATTCGTATTACGACAAAGTGCAGCGTGGCGAAGCACAGTTTACCCTGTCGCAAAAACTGGGGTATGAAATTTACCGGAAAAAATGCGCCGCCTGTCACACCGAGCCGCTGTTTACCGATCTCAGTTACCGCAACATCGGGACTACCGGCAGACAGCGCAGTGTTCGACTACGGGCGCATGCGCATTACACGCAATCCAGCCGATTCCCTTAAGTTCAAGGTGCCGAGCCTGCGCAATGTGATGGTCACTTTTCCTTACGGGCACAACGGCCGTTTTTTCAGCATCCTCGATGTGATGAACCATTACCGCGGAGAAGTGGTGGAGGGCCCAACCACCGACCCATTGGTGAAAGGAATTGAAACTGTCGAATTTTGAAATTGGTCAACTCACTTCCTTTTTATATACACTTACCGACAGCTCTTTGCTCACAGACCTGCGCTTTGCCCCGCCGGGAACAACTCGCCTGCCCGCGGCACCGCTGCAGGACATTCATTGATCAAGTGGTACTTTTGGCAGGAAAATGTGGATTGGAATGACCTTATTTTTGTAAAAATGAAATGGGAAGGAAAATTTTTGAATAATAATCGTGTTTTTTCTAATTTAAGTTATACTTTTGCAGCCCTAATTTCAGAAAATTTATGTTTGCAGTTGTAAAAATAGCCGGACAGCAATTCAGAGTACAGGAAGGCGATAGCCTTTACGTTCCGCACATTGCCGGTAATAATGGAGACACCATCGAATTCAGTGATGTACTGATGGTGGATAATAATGGAAGCCTGACACTTGGCGCTGATGTGAAAGCTATTGTAAAAGCTGAAATCGTAAGCGACCTGGTAAAAGGCGATAAAGTGATCGCCTTTAAAATGAAGCGCAGAAAAGGGTTCCGTAAAAAGCACGGTCACCGTACACACTATACAAAAATCAAAATCAGCAGCATTGCTTAATCAATGCAGCTTTTTATTCATTTAACGATAAAAAATAGTATTCAATGGCACATAAAAAAGGGGAAGGCAGTGTAAAGAACGGCCGCGACTCCAATAGCAAACGCCTGGGTGTTAAGATATACGGTGGACAACCCGCCATCTCAGGCAACATCATCGTTCGCCAGCGCGGTACGCAATACCATCCCGGTAAAAACGTAGGTGTAGGAAAAGACTTCACTTTGTTTGCACTTTCTGACGGCATCGTTCAGTACAAGAAAACAAAAGATAACAAAACGAAGATTTCTGTAAATGCAGTAGAAGCAATGGCTTAGGTATAAAAAATTTTACAGTTGGCATAACTTATGTACTTTTATGGCATATTTACTAACCATTAAATTGTACAATTATGGCAACTGCAAAAAAAGCAGCCACTAAAAAAGTGGCCGCTACCGCAAAAAAAGCCGCTCCAAAAAAAGCTGCTGCTGCTACAGCAACGGCAAAAAAAGCTGCTCCTAAAAAAGCGGCTGCTCCCAAGGCAGCTACAAGCAATGCAACGACTGTAAAAAAAGTAGCCTCCGTTAAAAAAGCCGCTCCAAAAAAGGCAGCTGCTCCCAAAAAAATGGCGACTATGAAAACGGCAGCCGTTAAAAAAGCAGCAAAGAAATCTGCAAAATAAACAGACATCGTCTTAGATGTCATTTCATAAAAGTCCCGGTTTGCGCCGGGACTTTTTCATTTTCACCCTCCTCCTGTTCTGCTTTTCTTTCTATTTTCACCGCATGGATAACGAAACCATTGCGCACAATTTCTCGCTGCTCGCCAAACTGATGGACATCCACGGTGAAAACAGTTTCAAAACAAAATCGTATGCCAACGCCGCCTTTGCCATTGACAAACTGCCGGTGGAACTCAACAACTTGCCGGAAGAAAAAATCCGCTCTATCAAAGGTATTGGCGATGCCATAGCCCAAAAAATAATGGTGCAGCTGCCAACCGGTATTTTGCCCCTGCTGAACGAATACATTGAAAAAACACCGCCGGGCATCATCGAAATGCTCAACATCAAAGGGCTGGGTGCCAAAAAAATTGCCGTTATCTGGAAAGAACTTGACGTGGAGAACATCGGCGAACTGCTGTATGCCTGTACCGAAAACAGGTTGATGCTCTATAAAGGCTTTGGCGAAAAAACGCAGCAAAACATCAAAGAATCCATCGAGTTTTATTTGCGCAGCAAAGGCAATCACCTCTACGCTGAAATTCATGAGTATGCCGCTCAACTGGAAAGCTTGTTGCAAGCTGCCTTTCCCGGCGAACGGATCAGCCTCACCGGCAGCCTCCGGAAGCACACCGAGATCATCGAAAAGATAGAACTGGTGTCTACTGCCGACAAAAACGCCATGGATGCCTTGTTGCAGCAACATGGTTTTGTAACCACTGAACCCTCCAAAGAAAACCCGCTGTACAAAAGTCCCGAACAGGCAATGGTTCAAATACACACCACTGGCAAAAACGAGTTTTTCACCACCTTGCTGGCTACCAGCAGCAGCCCCGAATTCAAAAGGGAATGGGACCAGCAATTCCCTGCAAAACAACCGTTCGACAGTGAAGAAGCCATTTTCTCCGCAGCAGGTATTGCTTATATTCCCCCGTTTTTGCGCGAGCGCCCGGGAATGATTGAGTTGGCTAAACAACACCAATTGCCTGCCGTGGTGCAGCTGGAAGACATCACTGCCATCATCCACTCGCATAGCAAATGGAGCGATGGCAACCACAGCATTTTCGAAATGGCAAAAGGTGCCATAGAGAAAGGCTTTCAGTATCTCGTGCTCAGCGACCACTCGAAATCGGCTTTTTATGCCAATGGGTTAACCGAAGAGCGCCTGCGCGCGCAACATGCCGAGATAGATGAACTGAACAAAAAACTGGCGCCATTTAGGATCTTTAAAAGCATAGAAAGCGACATCCTCAACGATGGCAGCTTAGACTACGCCGACGAAGTGCTGGCTACGTTCGACGTGGTGATTGCATCCATTCATTCCAATTTAAAAATGACCGAAGACAAAGCGATGAAGCGGTTGCTGACCGCCATAGAAAACCCGTACACGAATATACTGGGGCATATGACCGGCAGGTTGCTCTTGAGCCGCAGCGGCTACCCCGTAGATCACAAAACAATCATAGATGCCTGCGCTGCCAACAACGTGGTCATCGAACTAAATGCCAACCCGCACCGCCTCGACATTGACTGGCGGTATCTTGATTATGCACTGGAGCGTGGCGTGCTTACTTCCATCAACCCCGATGCGCATTCCATCAATGGCTACAACGACATTCGCTATGGCGTATTGGTGGCACAGAAAGCCGGTGTTACCAAAGAGCAAAACCTCAGCAGTTTTAACCTCGCACAATTTGAAGCATTCCTTCTGACACAACACGCCAAACGCTAAGGCATTACTTTTGCACCCTTTGACAAAGCAGCGAACCATTCAGCTGCTTTTTTCATGTTAATCAAACCTATGAGCAAGCTATTATCTCCACTTTCCATTGGGAAAACGACGTTTAAAAACCGCATTGTCATTTCGCCCATGTGCCAGTATTCTTCAGAAGACGGCTTTGCCAGCGACTGGCACCTTGTGCACCTTGGCAGTCGTGCCGTAGGTGGCGCAGCCCTCATCATCCAGGAAGCTACCGCCGTTTCGCCCGAAGGGCGCATTACCTATGCCGACATGGGTTTGTGGAAAGACGAACAAATGGAGAAACTAAAGCAGATCGTTTCGTTTATTCACGCGCAGGGCGCGCTTGCCGGCATTCAGCTGGCGCATGCAGGACGCAAAGCGAGTCATCACAAACCGTGGGATGGCGGCAAACAAATTTCTTCGCACCGACGACCGGGGCTGGAGCGCGGTATCGGCAAGTGCCCTTGCGTTCAGGGAAGGCACCGAAGCACCGGTAGCACTGGACAAAGCAGGCATACAAAAAGTGATCGACGATTTTGCTGCCGCAGCAAAACGGGCAATCGGGAAATTGGTTACGATGTGATTGAACTGCATGCTGCGCATGGTTATTTGTTTCACCAGTTTTATTCACCCCTAAGCAACCAACGCAAAGATGAATACGGCGGCTCTTTCGACAATCGTGTACGCCTGCTGCTTGAAGTAACCGATGCCGTGAAACAAGTGTGGGGCAACGACAAGCCGCTGTTTGTGCGCTTGTCGGCAACCGATTGGACCGATGATGGCTGGACGATCGAAGATTCGATTCAATTGTCTTCGTTGCTAAAAGCAAAAGGCGTTGACCTGATAGACACTTCAAGCGGTGGCAACGCAGTAGCGCACATCCCATTGAAGCCGGGCTACCAGGTGGACTTTGCTGCGCAAATCAAGCAAGGCAGCGGCATCCTCACCGGCGCGGTCGGGCTCATCACCACGGCAGAACAAGCCAACAACATCCTGGAAAAAGAAGAAGCCGACCTCATCCTCATTGCCCGCGAAAGCTTGCGCGATCCATACTTTCCGCTGCATGCCGCGCAAACCTTGGGCGACGATTATCAATATCCTGTACAATACGAACGGGCAAAACCAAGGTAACTAAGCGCGGCATCAATTCATGGATTTTTCTTCCTTGCGGAACTCTTTGCGGATGGCATCGAGCAAATCTGACAGCCGCAGCCATTCATCGTTGCGGGCAATGGAACGCAGCGTGGCGTAATGAACAACGTTGAGAATAGCGGCGCCGTTGAGCTCGTATTTTTCCGCCAACTCATTCAGGCGAATGACGGGTTCGGGCGGGTAGCCGGCAGGCATCGTGTTTTGCCAGAGCTTCAGCCGGTCGGCAGGTTTGGGATTGGGAAAAAAGATGAGGCTGTGAAACCGCCGCAGAAACGCATCATCCATATTGCTTTTGTAATTGGAAGCCAAAATGAGCAAGCCCGGGTAATCTTCAATGCGCTGCAACAAATACGAAACTTCCTGGTTGGCATATCGGTCGTGCGAGCTTTGTACGTTGGTGCGTTTGCCAAACAAGGCATCGGCTTCGTCGAAAAACAAAATCCAGTTTTGCCGTTCGGCTTTGGCAAATATTTTTTCCAGGTTTTTCTCAGTTTCTCCAATGTATTTCGACACTACCTGCGACAGGTCATACCCGGTAAACATCTTTTTCAAACTGTTTGCCCAGCAACGTAGCCGTTAAGGTTTTGCCGGTGCCCGATGCGCCATGAAACAAGACGCGGTAACCGGGTTTTATTTTTTTGCCCAAAGTTTCATCATGCATCAGGGTTGCATTGTGCTGCAGCCAGATTTGAATGTCGTTGATTTGTTCCAGCGTATAGGCATTCAGCACAAGATCGCTCCACTGCATTTGCGTAGTGATCTTTTTTGCCGGAAACTCATTGGAAAATTTGTAGGAAACAGTCGTTCCGGTAAACAGTTGGTGCAGCCATTCGTCGGACAGCATCAGCCGCCCGCTCATCAGGGGCTCGCCCTCTTTCACAGCTTCCAATGCCAGGATGTTGTCCGTTACCAGTTGGCTTTCGCCCATCAGCCATTTCCGGATTTGTATGTTTTTGCAAAAATCATCACCCGCCAGGATGAACAGTGCCGTTTCGCCCGTGGGCAATAAGCTGCGATGATTGCCGCCTTTTACACCACCAAACTCGGGAAAATCGCCGCCCTGCACCAAAAATTCCTGGATGATGGATTCGAAAAAATTGGGTTGCAGGTGCGGCACCAGTGCGATGAGCAACAAGAATTTTTCATCGGTTGAAACACCGTTTTCCCCATTCATCAGAAGCAGCTGTGGTTCCGTATTGTGAACGGTTGGCTGCGGTTCTGTTTTAAAATACAGCTGCAGCCTTAGCGAGATGATGCTGCGCAGGATGGCCAGGTCGTTAGTGATATGGTGAAACCATTCGTTCATTCGTCAGCATTCTTTTGTGGTAAATAAGCGATTCCTGATTGTTGCAATCATCCAGGCAAGGGAAGAATTCTGTTTGTAAAAAGACAAACGGAAAGTTACGGGATTTTAGGAGCGGCAGGCGGCAATTATTGCGGTGCCAGTTGCCTTGTATTGCGCATGTCGTTGATGGAACCCACATAAAGCGATTCGACGTTGGCGCTGATGCCGGACGTGGCGTTTACCAGTTCCTGTAGCAGGGCAATGACCAGCGAGCGCTCCTGCAGCGAAACAGTCGCTTTGTTCAGTTCGATGTTCACCGACGTAGCGCCTATGATCCAGTTGGAAGCGCCTGCCGTTTGGGTAATGGTGAATGCGCGGGAAAACGTTTTTTCCATTGCATTCAGCCGTTCTTCAATGCCTTTCAGTTTGCTGATGTCGGCATCTTTGGGCGGTGCAGGTGGGCGGGTAGTATTGAACCAATCAGCCCAAATGTCCATATCTCTTTCCGCGGCAGGGCTTTCGTACCGCCCCTTTTTCTTCGCATCATTCGCCGCTTTGATGTCCACCGAAATATCGAAGGTAACGAGCCGGAACCATTGTTCGAGGTGAGCAAGCGCCAGATCCACCGTTTGTTTTTGCGAAGCATCGGTCAGCGTGTTTTTGTCTTTGACGGGCTGACCAATCACAGTGCCGGCGGGTTTGTCAACCGCAGAAGCGTACAAATGAAACGATGCCGCATTTTTGAGCGCGGTGTCGAAATCAATTTTGTCAATCAGACGCGTTTCCGCATAAGCAAAGTCGCGGGATCCAACGATAGAAGCGTGATGACTTTCGTGCAGCACAATCTGCACGCGTTCCGGGTGTTTGTCGAGACCGGGGCAAAAATGAATGACTTTTTTACCCAACTTTTTCTGAAAGCTGGCATAAGCCGGTGAGCCGCTGCGGCAGCCGCCATCGCACGCGGTGGCACACACTACGAGGCTGCGGTCGGTTTTGATGTTGTTGATAAATGCCTGAGTGGTTTGGTAGTTCTGCCGCACTTTGTTGACCGAATCTTTATCGTCGTTTTTAAAAATGGTGGTATAAATCTGTGGGAAATCGGCTTGGCTGTTTTTGACGGGCGGCAATTGTTCGTTCAATACTTTGTCCACCATTGTGCTGCTGTCGGTGGCAACCGCATCAATCTTCGCTAAATCGGCGGTGGTACAAGCGCTTTCAGTTGGCTGACCTTCGCAGGAAGTATCGTTTGCTTTGGGTTTGCTGACGGTAAAATCGGTGGCGGCGTCGTCCACATCTTTTTCAATGACGCCGTTGCGGCTCGATTTGTCGAGCAAGCCGATTGTTTTTTTGCCCACAATTCCATCCTGTTCTTCTGCCGACATGCCGGCTTTCTGTTGAAATTCGATGACCGCTTCTTTGGTTTCGCCCCCATAATCGCTGTCGGCGCCATGAACGGGCAACGGGATGCCGAGCCCCAGCAAAGCGGTTTGCAGCTTGCGCACAGGCTCGCCTTTGTCTGGTTTTTTGATCAGTTTTTCCCCGTCGAAACAACGCTCGAGTTTGGGATCGCCGGACAACGCTGCACTCGTGAGGTCGTGCTTGTCATCCGGAAACCGCTGAATGCTGCCATTTGTTTTTGCCCCGCTTTGCTGCACCACATGCGTTAGCTCGTGTGCCAATAACTTTTTGCCGCTGTCGGTGTTGGGTTGATAATGCCCGTTGCCAAACACCACGTGGTTGCCGTGTGTATAAGCCAGTGCGTTGATGTCTGCCGATGATCTGTGCGCCATTGCATCGTTGTGAATTTGCACACTGCCAAAGTCGTATCCAAAGCGGCTTTCCATAAAGTTGCGCGTGTGCGTTGTCCATTGGCTGCCCACTGCTGTTGACCACATCGTTTACCATAGATGGCGCTGCATTTCCGCCGACATTACCGCCAGTTTCTTTGCGCTGTACTCCTTTTTCTTCTTCTTCGCATTGGGCGCATTTGCGTTGCAGCGAAGCAACGGGAATGGGTTTGGGTGAAAAGAAAGGCTGCATAGCATTTGCCGAGGTGCGCATTACTTTTTCGGCAACGGCATCGGCTTCTTTTTCATACACATCGTTGGGCTGGTTGATGGTGAGTTTGGGTTGGAGGAAGGGATGTACATCACTTATGTTCCTTTGATTGTTGGTAGAAGTCGTATCAAAATTTGAATAATTGAACACGTGAATTTGATTTATTACATTTCAAAAATGTAGGTAGCGCCTTATGACACTATCAGGCTTTTTATGGGGTAGTTGCTTTCTGCTTTTGTTGTCTTTGTTGTTTTTGTTTTCCCTTCATTATTTTTTCGGTTTCAACAGGGGGCTCTTTTTTCTGTGCTGCTGCTTCTTCGGCAATTTTCTTGTTCAATTCAGCCAATTGCGCCAACTGTTCTGCCATCATTTTTTTGATTTCTTCTGTTTTAATCAGTTCCATTCTAAAATTTTCAATGTCATCTTCAGCGATATAGGAGCGAAACATGGTAAAGAATTTCAGTAACGTCAACTTGTTTTGTAACGGCACATTCAAATTGCGAATGATGTTTTTTTGCTTTTCAAATTGCTCGTATTCAAGATTGCGAGATTCTTCCTCGATGGTCGTGAGCACAAATTCCTGCAGTTCGGGCGAATCTTCGTATTTCTTCATCATTTTTCGGGTGTATTTGCTTGGGGTAAAATCTTCGTCATTGGTTGCATTACGCAAATCTGTTCTGATCTGTTCACGGATTTGTTGCTTTTTCAATTCGGCTTCTTTTTTGGCATCCCCGTTAATGGCGCTATCTATTATTTCCAAACCCTGATCGCCGGAAAAATCCGGTCGTTGCAGGTTCATATCCGACAGGGCTGGCATGATCAGGCTATTGTCATCGGCAAAGCGAATGGGGAAATCAAGTTTGAGCGTTAGCCCCTTGAGATCAATGGCTTTTTCTGCAAACACCCATTTGTGATAGTACAAATTCACTTCTGTAACCCAAAGGTCAAGATCAACACTTACACTGCCCGTTAATTTGAAAATGGCTTTGGGAGTAATATTCAAAAAAGCGCGCACTTCTTTAAACTGCAATCCTTTGTTGGCATTCCAGGATGCGCTGAGTGCGCCACCAGCTTCGGCTTCAATGCCAAGACCGGCTTGTCCGCTCAATTCACCCGTTAGCTTAGCAATCAATACCTGCGCTTTCAATCCTGCCGTAATCACGAGATACACTTCAGCTTTTGCTGTAGAACCAATTGAGCCGGCTATATCTATCTGTGCAGTGTCAAGCTCATTGATATTGGTTTCTAACAGGTTAATCTTCAGCTCTTTTAATATCAGCGGCTGCCAGTTGAACGAGAAAAAGACACCACCACCCACAAAGGCAGAAACGCTCATGCCCGGTATGCCGATCAGTGGGATACTGATGGTAGGAAAGGGAACCAATGGTTTTTCAAAATTGTACCCATCACCAAAAGGCTTTAGATCACGAAGCAGGATTTCACCGGCAACCAGCAAATCACCGGCAGGCGATAATCTTACTTTTACAGTGCCTTTGATTTCATTTGATTTGTTTTTGCTGTCGCTAAACAGGATGGCTGTCAACTCGCCATAGCCATATACAACAACCGGGTTCGTATCGTTGGACTCACCTGAAGGCTGCCCTTTTTCGTTGAGTGAACGATTGGTTACGCCAAGTTGCAACTTCCCGCTGAAACGCCCTTTTTGGTATTGAACTTCTGCATTGACGTCAAACATACCATTGTCGTACAGGAAAGAAAATTCAGATTGCAATTGCGGGATATTGGGCAGATCGGGTATGGCTTTGCCTGCTATATACAGCTGAATATTTTCATCCTGTGCTGACTTGATAACAACCTTAACGTTCCCTCCTTTTATTCCGGGCAGCTTACCCAAAGTAGCATCGGCTGCCAATGCAAAATTGCCTTTGTCGTCAAACTGCGCTGCGAGGTCAATTTTACTGAGCCCGGGAACTGTTAATTCGGCAGATCCTTTTGCACTGATTGTTCCACCTGCATAGCCAATCTCAAGTTCGGCAGACTTGACCCCAGGAATCATTTTATCAGGAATCCCGATTTTACCGCCGCCACACCATGCGCCATGATTGTAGCAAATATCAATGGTAGCAGGTTTAAACCATTTGTTATTGAAATGAAAGACACCGTTGAAAAATACTCCGCTCTTGTCTTTTCCTGCAATCAACTCGCCTTCTCCAAAGCTACCAAGTTTGAACCCGATAATCCCTTCGACCGCGAGACCTTCAGATGAACTGGCAGAAATCACAAGATTGCAGGCATTGATTTCAAATGGCTTTGGAAAATTTTTCGCAATCTGGTCTAATGGAACCATAGCTTGAATAAAAAACTCTCCATTTACGATACCAAAATCGATGTCCACATCTTTTAAAAAGCTCAGTGTTGGTTTTACCTTGCCGGATGCCGAGACATCAAAACCGCTGATGGCAGGATCGTTTAAGACAATCGGGCTCATCAGGTTTACTTCACCATAGAGTTCTTTAAAGGCTCTTCCAAACTTTTTTCTTAGTTTCTCCGATTGCACTTCATAAATATGATTTTCCTTTTTTTCAGCTGTTATCTCCTCTTCGCTTTCGTCCTGATTTTCCTGTGCTACAGGCTTCAGATTTTTACCCGTTGCTTTTCTTTTTCTCCGTATATTTTTGATGACACCCTCTTCATCTCTCACCACAATTTGAAAGGTAACAGATTTCAACTCGTCTGTTTTTTTGTCATACACCACCGTAACTTCCCAGGCACCTATTCTTTCATCAGTTGCATCTTTGGGCAAAAGATAGCCGGCTCTGTCATCCGTAGTTCTCAATACAAAATAGCCATCCGGAATGTTGCCATCCTTTACTTCAATCAGCTGTTTGGTAAACGGATGACCGGCATAACTGTCTGCAATCATTTCCTCTTTGAAATACCACTGTTCATCTTCTAAATCAGTCTTCCGGGGAATAATATTGTCAATAAAGACACTGTGCTTTTTATTGTTGAATCTTACCAGGTCTTTTTGACCATCGTTTGCGAATCCGGAAAACCCGGCATGGTAGTGTTTTGTAATGGCTTCGAGATGCTTATGTATTTTGTTACGTATTTTGTTGCCCAACGAACGGTTGAAAGTCCTGTCCAGCAAAATCAGGTTTCGTTCATTATCCGCATTGTCTCCTGCTATCTGCCAATCTACCAGGTGTTCTACATCGAACAATCGTTCTTTACCCGACACATCCCAAAAGGGAACAGAAACTTCTTCAGCCAATTGACTGAGACTACCAGCAATCCCTTTTTTAATTTTCGATTTGTTTGATTTTGCTTTCTTAGGTTGTACCGATAGTATAAAGGTTTTATTCTCCTCTTTTGTGTCAGCCAGTTTTGTAAGCCGATCCTGAATGCCTGGTTTTAACCTGGTCTTTCCAAAATTGAAGTTGGTTTGTTTTGCGTTCTCCAAGCGGCAGCTTCATTGGCCGGGGAAGCCAGCTGATATCACTTTTTACCAAATATTCCTTTGCATCAAAGTCAACCAGGTGTATTTCTACCGCTTCTTCCTTTTTCAGAATATAACCTTTGTATTCTTTCGGTAGATAAGGATTGTTCTTACTAAATTCAACGACCTCTTCTGGATTTGCTTTTAGAATCGGTGTTTTCTCCTTGTCGTTTTTTGGCGGTTTTCTTTGAATGAAATTGCTTTGGCCAACACCCTTTTGTTGCTGCACCACATGCGCCAACTCATGCGCCAGCAACTGCCTGCCGCTGTTGGTGTTGGGTTGATAATATCCACGACCAAACACCACATGATTGCCGTGTGTATAAGCCAGTGCATTGATGTCTGCCGATGATCGGTTTGCCATCGCATCGTTGTGAATCTGCACATTGCCAAAGTCGTATCCAAAGCGGCTTTCCATAAAACTGCGCGTGTCGTTATCCATTGGCTGTCCACTGCTGCTGATCACATCGTTTACAACCGGCGGTGCCGTCATTCCTGCACGATCAATGCCGCCAGTTTCTTTGCGTTGCAATTGCTGTTCTTCTTCCTCGCAGTGCGCGCATTTCCGCTGAATGTCAAACGTCTTTTCGGGCTTTCGTTGCACCGGCTGTGCTTCGTCTTCCTCCTCTTTTTTTTCGTCGCCTTTACAGTGTTCACAAACACGCTGCACCGGCGAAACGGGTACTGGTTTGGGTGAAAAAAACAGCGGTTGCGCATCAGTTGCCGGCATGCGCATTACTTTCTCGGCAACGGCATCGGCTTCTTTTTCATACACATCGTTGGGTTGGTTGATGGTGAGTTTGGGTTGGATGAAAGCCGGCGCAAAAAATGGATGCTGCGCCTCCTGCCTGGCGGCAGGCTTGCGGTGTTGTTGTTCAGATATGGTCTGCGTTTGCATCATGGTTTGCTTCCCTCGTTGTTGATTACAAAACATTACGTCCATTCCACATAGAGCGTTTCTTTCATCCACGGCAGGCGGATGATTCCAATGCCCCACGGCAGGTGACTGAGCAAAATATCGATCGTGCGCTGCTCCACCTGCAACCGCCAGCCATCCTGTACGGGAGATAGCTTTCCGTTGCGCTGTAAAAACCCTTCGCGCAAGCCGTCAACGCTGGTATTTTTTAAGATGCGCCAGTGCCCGAATCACTTCCTGTAACAAATCGTCACATTCGTTTTTCGTGGCTTCCTTCAATGGTTCGTTGTGTTCCAACACATCAATGGGGTTGGTGCCGCACAAAATTTTGTTCAGCACCGTATCGCATTCTTCATACACATCATTGCCGGTAACGAGATATGCCAGCACCTGCACGGCAATGTGTGGCGCTGCTTCATCTTTCCATTTGTTTTCTGTGGTAAGTTGCACCGCTTCCAGCAAGAGGGGCAAAAAAGGATGCAGCAACACCAATCCTGCATTGGCAATGTAAATGGCACTGTCTGCCGCTTCCGGTTTGTTTACATTGTTGTCCTTGTGTTCTTCAGTATTGGGCAACTTTTTGGCTGATCGTCTTTCATTTCCAGGTTGACACCCATATCCTCATGCGCCCGATTTCATCGCACAACCACTTTTCCAGTCTTGCTTTTGCGCCTGCATTGTCTTTTGTGTTGTTCAGCAAAACCTGATGGAACTGTTGCACGGCCAGCGTCTCATTGTTTGCTGCATACGCTTCTAACAGCGCAATGTGGATCACTTTTTTAGGTAAGTCAACCAAAGCCAATTGATCAATAGCAGAAGATAAAGCGATGTGCTTTGCGGCTTCCATTTTACCCATTGCTTCCAACACAGTAGCAACGAAGCGATCTGAAAACTGGTTGACCAGCCGCTGCGCTACTTTCGGATGCGCAACCATTAATGTTTTGAGTGTTGCCATCATCGCATCGTCAATGATGACAAGTTGCTCCAACTCAGCCAAATTATCTACGCGGCTGTTCCAGGGCAAAAAACCGTTTTGGAGAAAAAAGAAAAAGCTTTCCGCAGCCCATTCTGCTTCTCTTTTTTGAAGATCTATCTTTCTTTTGTTTACCTGCAACAATGCTGCTTTCAACTGCCGGATGGCTTCTTCTGCAAAGGCCTGTTGCCAGTTGGCAGCAGAGATTACGCCGCAGTCAATTTCCAACACCTCAACAGAAGCGTATTCGTTTTCGCCAAACAATTCATTGAACAAAGCTTCCATGTTTGGGTTGAATGTTTTCGTAAAAAACATCCGTTATTTCGTTCTGTAAACCCATGGCATCTACAGGTTGCGGAAACTCAATTTCAACAACCGGCTTTTGAATGATATGAATGTTGTTGGCAGGCATTTTCTATCACTATTGAACGGGTATTTGCTTTTGGAACAGGGCAAAACAGCCAGTGTCTTTTTTGACACCAATGACCCGAACCATCACCAGGTTTGAATTTGCCCGTCCGGCAAAGAAAACAGGATCCGTTTTTTCCTTGTCGGAATACAACGGCACGCCATCTTCGAAATACCAGAAATACGCATCAAATGTTTCCTCTGTTCTAAACTGGTAAGAAGGAGTGTCATTGGTGAAAATAACCTCGCTGTTGACACCCGAAATGGTCAACTGTTCGTTACACGCTTTTGTCGTCGCATCGTTGTTGCACTTGTCAATAAACGAGCAATCAAATTTGGGAATATTCACAACCACATTCCGCCGGGCATCACGGATGATGGTTCCTTTTGCATCGTCAAATTCAACCAACAGCACAAAAGGCTTGTCGTGTATCGTTACATTGCTCAGTTCCAATTGCAAGGATACTTTGTGACAGCTAAAACGTTCGATCCGCATCACCTGTAGCTCACCGCCTTCATAGGTAAACATGGGTCGGCCGGGTGTTATAAATTGGGCAGGAACCACTTCGTTCAGCGCTTTCGCCACTTGCTCAAAAGTGGAATCGAAATTACTGCGCGTTATGGCATTCGCATCTCCATTCAGAATGCTTTGCAGGCTTTGTGTTACCTGCAACGAAACGGGAACTCCATTCTCATCCGTAAGGGTAAACCGCACATTTTTCAACTCGTGCAGAATCTTATGCTCTTCTTCCGGCACGGGCAATCCACAACGCATAGGCGCAGCTTTCCGCAGCACCGTTGCAAGGCAGGTTGCAGGGCTGCGCGCATTGATGTGTGTTGACAACTGTAGTCTCCCTTTCACCGGCTGCATCCACCACTACCACTTCTGTGTCGGCAGCGCCACTTTCGAGGCGAACCCGGTTGTCGGGCAAGGCGGCATTGTTGATGAAAAAAGAATAAGGCGGCACCCCGCCGGTAACCGTTAGGGTAACGGTAAAATGCTTGTTGTCTTCGTCACAAACCGGCTCGCTTTGCGATATGCGGATCGGTTCAGTTGTTGTTTGTGGCGGCAACACATACGCCACCGGCGGGCAATCGCTGCAGCAGATATAGGGAATATAAAAATCGGCGATCACCATACCATCCCCTAATTCAAAATGCGGACGCGGCGGTTCTTCGTTGATGATACCGGTCAATTCATCGCGCTTGTCACCGGGCAGGTCTTTACAGTCATCAAGGTATTGGCTCAGCACGTCTTTAAATCGGAGATACAAATCCGGGTCTTTGTACAAAAGGGAAGTCTGCAACAATTTTGTTTGATAGGTCAATGTATCCAACGGCACATCGGGCTTCAGCAATTGGCGGAAATTGGCAAGCATCAGGTTGCTCACTTCTTTGTTGATGAACAGTGAACTTCTGTCAATCAAACGGCTTCTTCTTTCTTCGTGATAGACAAGGATAAACGTGCCGCCGCGGGGCACACCGGCTTTGTGTTCAACGCCGCCATGCGTTTTACAATAATAGCTGAAGTTTTTGGCCAGCCGGAAGGTTGCCAGCCGCCGCTCATATTCACTTTTGAGGGCTTCTATTTGTTCGGTAAAACACAGGTGCAGCAGCATCTCCAGCGTAAACACCAGCAGGTCGAGGTACAAATCGGAGGCAAGATCATTGAGTTGGTGATCGTCTGCATTTTCCAGCGTTTGCAACAAGGATATGGCAAACAAACTCAGCACCCGAACTTCCTTTTCAAAGCGGTCATACCGGCTTTTCAATTCGGCTACATCGAGGTCAGATAATTCATGATTCATCACCAGTTCCAAAATACTTTCAATGGCATCAATCAATTCAAATGCATGATACTGTACAATGGTCACCGGCTGATCGGTGTTGATGGTAACGGGGTTTACAAACTTGCCTTTCATCGCTATGTAGGCCGAGCCGATACGGTTTGCCGGCGGGTTGCACAACCTGGATAAAGTATCGCCTTTGGTGTATTGTTTTACCGCCTGGAATTCGTGTATGAGCGTGGCAGCAAACGGGTGATCCAATTTGTCCAATACGGAAGGGTTAAAAGCCAGTGTTTCCCTGATGGCCGTTGTATCTTCTGCGTTGGCGCGGGCAAAGGTGGAAGCGGTAAACCGCACAATGCGGTCGGGCAAATCGAAAGGCAGTTTGGCGGCAAAACAAAACGCATCGTGCACCTTGCAGATGAATTCTGCAATGAGCATGCGGTAATTGCTTTCGAGGTCTTCGATCACGCATTTCGGTTCTTCGCCACGTACCAATGCGCCAATGTAATCGGCACTCAGCGCCACAATATCGAACGGCAGGTTGTTTTCCTGCTGAATGGTTTTTACCAGGCTGATGGCAGGCAGAATGCGTTTACCAATATGCCCTTCAATCCTGAAAAAATCAAATCGCTCAATGTCGTACATCAAGGGGTGCAGCACGTTGTCGGCATTGCTGTATTGAAAGGCGTTGTAGCTAAGATTAAAGCGCGCATTGCCACGCCGCGTTTTATCGTAATTCCAATAGCGATACAAGGGTTTGCCGGCGTCTGCCACTTTGTAATGATAAGGAATGCAGCGATTGGATAAATACACATATCCGTAACGGCTGGGCGTAATTTTCACTTCCCGGTTTTCGAAGTCGGTAAGAGATGCAAAATCTACCCCGCTTACCAATAATTTCAGTCTGGTGAACAACAAACGCACTTCTGCCAAACTGCTTTCACCATGGCTGAACAGCGGCGAATACAAAAACGTTTGGCGGTATTGATTACCCGCAGATGAATCGGTACTCACGGCTTGCTTCGCCAAGCATCAGGTGCAGCGGAAATTTCATTTCGTTGCCACAACACTCACTGCTCACTTCAAATACTTTGTGCTTGAATTCATAATAGGCTTTCAGCACATCGTCAATAAAATCGTAGAAATACTGGATGAGGATGGGATGCTGTTGCAAGATGTCGTCGCGCAAGGTTTTGAACCGCTCAAATACCTGCTGAAACGGGTTGACAGGTTCATTGTCGAGCAGGTAATAATAGTGTACAAAACAATAGTTCAGCACTTCGGCAATGCTCTTTAGTTTCGCATCATCCACAAGGCTGGCAAACGCCTGCAACACATCATCTGCCGACTTCAGATTTTGCACCGGCACATTGTACCTCCGCAATTCCACATGGTGCAAAAGTGGCGTCACCGTTGGGTTTCCGGCAGGCACATTCTTCTTCTCCCCTTTTCGCCAATGCATCCAAAACGACTTTTTCCACCAGCAATGCTTTTACCTCCAATTGCATCTGGCTGCCTTTGTCGTTGCAGTCGTTGGTGGTGCAATTTTTCAGGTCTTCTTCTTCCATTTCGAGAAACAACACCACGGCATATTTTCGCAGATCTACCGATGCATTGTTGTCGAGAGCAAAGGCAGTTTCCCTTTCATCGGCATCAAGATTATCAAACGCTTCTTTTGTTATCAATTGAAAAAAGCCATCGGTAAATTCATCTTTGTAAAAAGGTTTGGCATCACTGCTATCGTCTTCGCATTGTTTAATGAACACTAAGTCTTCGGGAAAATGTCTCGTGGCATAAGGAATGAAATGCGTAAAGACAGTATCGCAAAACGTGATGAGAAAGCCCTGCGACGTCAACCCGCAGCCTTTGCTCACCGTTATCGAAACAGCCGGTTGAACCACGACCTCAAGACCGCACACAATGCCACAGCCTGTCAACTTCATCCGCGACAGCCGGTCCTGCTGTTCAAGATAGTTGAACATATCGTTGAGGTGTTTGTTGGTCAGCACCTGGTCGGCTTCAAACACCGGGTAGAAGTTTGTCGTGTTCATGTGAATTAACTTTTAAACGTTCCTAAAACGGTTTTGCCCAACACCACGGTGTGGCTGCCTTCTTTGCTTTCCACACAATCGTGCAGGCTGGCTTCGGGATATTCGCTGTGCAATAACGTAAGCTGTTGAATCATGTCGTTGTTGGCTGTCCGGAAGTCTGTTAAATGACTGCCGGAAGGGTCGAAGGAATAAGTAGCAAGGGCTTCGATCCAGGCTTTGTACTTTTTTTCAAACGCCCGCATCAGGTCGTTATTGAGCCAGCATATTTTGAGCATCACGTGGGCAGGTGCTTCTTCGCGCAGCTTGTTTTCGAAGTATTGGCGAAAGTCCATGTTGTCGAAATGACCGGCGTTGGAAGGCAATACCACCGTGGCTTTGAACGAATACGGATCAAACTCGCAGGGGCAGTCGCAATCAGAAAGGCACACCTGCATCAAATCAAAATCAGGCTTACGCGGTCGCAGCAAAATGTGTTCAAGCAGGTGCAAACCCACCGGGTTGTTGCACGCCGTTGCAAATTCTTTCGCCAGCGTTTCGGCAGTTGCCATGGCAGCGGGTTTGTCAGCAAACGTATTGCCTGTTTCCAGCAATACTTCGTTGGCATTGCCAATCACCTGCAGCGTATGCGATGCGGCATCGAACAGGTAATTGATGATGTCGCCGGCGAGTTCAATGGCGTCTGTCAACGCGGCTTCCGCTTCTTCTTTCGACCGGTATTCGAGGGAGTGCAGTTGGGTGCCATCAAAAGCCGTAAACGAAAAAGAATGAAAACAGGTGAGAATTTCTTCACCGTTTTCCACCACCGTTTTCTCATTACACACCACGCTTTCGTTGCGGATGCAATACAAAAAACGCCGCCTTACCTCTGCGATCCCCGCCAGTGCGCTGATGCGTTTTTCCAGCCCGGATACATTGTCCGTATCCCAATACTGCGCTGCATCCAGCGAAAATGCGCCGGTGGTTTCGTCTTTGCGAAGCGGTAAATAATTGAAGGCTTTGCCCCGTTCGCTGCTGATGTGCGGATAGTTTGACAGCGTGTTTCTTTTGGCAGCCGACAGGTCGGCAAAGCTTATTTTTTCTTCGCTTTTGTTGTCATAATTAATCTTGTACATCAGCAATGCATAGTCGTTGAACGACTCGGCAAAGCGTGCGAGCAAATGGTCGAGAAAACGGCTGCGCCGGTCTTCAAACACGTCTTTCGGTTCAAACAATGCCTGCCAGCCGTTTTGCAATTCCGCAGTGGCATCGGGCGTTGCCATTACGGACTGAAGACTGCCAAACGGTGCGGCGGTATTGTACACCGCGCCGATGTCTTTGATGTTTTGTAAAAACTGCGTGTAATACGTTTGTGTAATATCAGCAATGGAAAAGAGATGGTGCGCGCCCGACAACTGCGAAAAAAAGCCTGCGAGCAACTGCTCGTAAAACATCAGGTATGCCTTTAACTGCCGCTGCTGTGCTATGCGTCCTTCCGTTGCGCCTGATGGCAAGCCGTTGATACCAATGCCATAGGTTTGCGGAAAATCGTACTGCACCTGCCAATAGCTTTCCGTATCGCGCTTATTGCCCAAGGGAAAAGGTAAATCCTGCGTTAAACCAGTGAGCTTATTGCCCGACCGGATGGCATGGAGCAACAAAATGCTGTCGCGCACTTCTTCGTACCGCGCAATGAACGGAAGACCGTTTTTAAACAACAAAATTTTCGATTTGTCTGTACTCAAAACCGGCTTGTGCCACTGCGAAACAGAAAGGCACCACTGTTGCGAAGTAGCGAGCGGCACCGGTTTTCCTTCCGCATCATATTTCGTCATCAGGAAATGGCGGATGGCGATGACGCCTTCAATGTCCATCAGCAAATTGATGATGTCGGACGCATGAATGACGGTGCGCAAATTCGTTTCTTCCAACTGTTTTGTATCAATGAATCCATGCTGCAAAACAGGCCCGTTGAAAATGTCATCAACCGGTATTTTTTTATCCAATAATTCTTTGAGGGTATAGAACTGAAGGGAGGGATTGAGGTAATTTTCAATGGCGTAAAACATCTCTGCCTGAACCTTTTCAATATCTGCCGACGGCTGAACATCCACATCAAAACAAAAGGCAATTTCTTCATCCTCAATCGTGGTAACATTCATAAAATCTTCGCACAGGTTGCGGTGTGCATGTAAGGATTGAATGGCGTCGTACACAATGCTTTTTGCCTTGCTGATCTTTGCCAAATAGGTTTCAAACAAGGAAGCCACCCCCTCTTTTTTTGCCGCGTCGGCAAAGTTGAACATTTCCTGCAGGTCTGATAGTGTCACCACTCCTGATGCCGGTTGTTTGGGAATGGAAACTACGAACTGGAGTTGGCTGCTATCGGTTAACGTAAGCGTACACTGAAAGCGCTTTCCAATTTGCGCAATGGTTAATGTATCAATGTTGGATGCTTGTTTTGCTTTTTCGGCAAAGAGAAAATCAGCGTTTTTCCACGAAGGCAATTCTGCAATCAACACAAATTCTGCTTCCTTAAATTGCGTGGATGATGGGTTTTGAATCACGATATCACCGTTGTTCAAATCTCCCAATTGATCGTCCGTATCAAGGTCTAACAACACGCGGTACAAACCCGACAGAAACAAGGGATGCGCATTGGGCTCGGTCGTTAATTCATCGTTCTTACAATCGGCAAACAGCTCCACTTCATTCACCGCATGTTTGTGTTTTTTATCATCTTCCCACGTGTCGTCTGCTATCAGCCAGGCATTGTGAATACCAACGATGTCCACCAGCAGTTTGCGGTAATCGTTCACCGTAAGCGGGTTGATGGTTAAAATTTCTTTTGCGGTAAACAACACCTGGTCTTTCACCAGTTTGCCTTCTTCATCGCACAACAAATCCTTCATGTCGAAACCACTGCGATACCCCAACTCGGTAATGGCATAACACAAGGCTTCGAGGATGGTAATGCCGGGGTCGTGCGCGTTGTAATCGGTCCACAAATCCGACGACAAATTCTCGATGTGCTTCAGTCCTTCTCGGCGCAGAAATTCATAATCGCTTACCGGCGGTAGATTCACATTTTTCGGTATGGTTATCAATTCGTCCATCAACAGGTACAGGTTGCCGGTGAGGTAATGAGATGCCGTTGGTCCGTTGCTTCATTGTAATAAGACACCAGTATCGAGCGCGAGGTAGAAGCTACCGCTACTTCCACATCTGCTTTGCGAAAAACAACGGTTTCGCCGTCGCGCAACAGGTGGTGCATCCGGAAACAACTGAGATAATCTACATACGGTCGTTCTTCTACAAAATTGAGCAACACGCTTTTGACAAGGCTCGCGCCAAAGGGAATGTCAAGCTCCTTATTGAAAGCCCAGGGGCACAGGTATTGTTCGATTTCGGTGTTGAGCAACTGTGTATAGTAGCCCACATCAAAGCCATCATAAAAGGTGACTTCAAATTCGAGCTGCACTTCTTCAAACTGCGGGTTCTTTACGTGCAGTTTTACAAACGGTGAGATGAGCGTGTGCAGGTATGCATCCATGTTGCTGAGCAAACCAATGGGCGTGTATGGCCGCAGGTGGTTGGCATGGGTATTCTGCGAAATATCGGGAATGGAAATGAGGGTCACATGACCAGGATACTGTTCACAAAACACCTCTGTATCGTTGTTCTTGTAAAAACCCGTGTGGTTCAGGCATTTTACTTTGTACAACTGCGGAAACTGTTCGAGTAAGATATGTTCATAATCCCAGATGGAGATTGCCCGTTGCTTGTGCCGCAAGCGTTCGCTCACAC
>CAWGWV010000022.1:0-92312 GCA_963826385.1 uncultured Chitinophagaceae bacterium
CGTCCTGTGTACGAATAATAAGGACAAATAAAGATACCGGCTTTTTACGTTTACAACTTCTGCAACGCCTCTCACAAAGATTCAAAGAAGCTTTCGAGAGTCTCTGCTATTTCTTCGTAGGTAAACTTTCGCTACCAGCCTTCGGGATTATGAGCAGGATAAGTTTCGGTAGGTTTGTGGCATTTAAAGGATTGAAACATACAACACATAAAAATCAGGCAATGCGGTAAAAAATAGTTGATTTTTTATTTTGGAGTGGAACTTTGAGCTATCAGGACAAAGAGGAAGCAAGCGCTGCTGAGGAGCAACTTGCCAGCAATAGCCTGATGCAAAACGATAAATGAGGTAGTCTGTAAAGGCGTCCTTTTATTAGTATCTGATTGCTGCATGGCTTACAATACCCGAATCTCGCTTTTGCTGATTTTTGAAATATAAATCCATTTTTGAACACTCAGCTGTGAACAAACAGGGCATGTCAAACTCGTTTTTTCATCAGGAAAATTCGTCAATTCAAACGACTTTCATTTGAACATCCTTAAATCCGCTACCATAAAGTGTTTTAGCAGATTTTACTAACTTTTTCTGACCAGTTAGTTTTATTTATTGATTGTAGGGCGTCTCGCTAATCCAATGAAAGCCTCTGTTCATCAGTCGCAGCTGATGCAGGTCTTGTTGTTTGGTGAGGATGTAAACCGAGTCGCCACTCACCTTGCCAGTAATCACCAGCTTGTCCGGAGCCGGTTTTGCATACTGGAGAATCGTTTTTTGGTTTCCCTTGTTCGCGTCTAAGGCAATCTTGATATGGTGATGCTGCGTATCAATGGTGGAGGCATATTGATTCACAGAACCATTCATGTATTCGATGGTTATCTTGTTTGGCAATAAAATGTTGATGCGTTTCCAACGGTTATCATTTTGTGCCGAAACTATGATGGTATCGTTGTTTCTAACAAACGTTTCTACTTCGTAAATCCCGAACAAAGTTGTCCTCTTGTATGCTGCATCTCCGAAAAACTGATACTTTGTCCAAACGATTTCTGCCGAATAAAATAACAGGACGGAGAAAAAGAAAAATTTACAAACAGATGCCCACCTCGGATGTGTACTTATTGACCTGGGAATGAAGTACTGAACAGCTTGTACCGGCCGATTCAGAATAAAAAAATTCAGCAGCCGCCCCGCATCCGGTAAGAGCAGGAAAACAGACAGCGCCAAAACATGAGTTGCATACAGCTTCACCGGCACATCGTAGGTAAAGTTTAACAACACTACGTTGGTCATGATTGCCATACACATAAGTGCACCCAATGTGGCGGTTTTCCGAAACATCAGTAACAAACCTGCGAGAACTTCTGCTAACCCGGCAAATACATTGTACGTTGTTGAATACCCCATGAATGTCCACAACAACCGCATGGGTGATGACTCGCCATAGGTTTCATTCAGACTGGTATATTGAAACGGGAACTGGACTTTCAAAACTTTTTCAAAACCATACCGCAGCATAACCCAACACAGGCGATACCGCAGGTACAGCAACCCCCAAAAAGCCATTTGCCTCGAAACGGCTGGCTTGTTCTTAATCCACCTGCTATAGACAATTGTTACAATGGCAGCCACAACCAATAGTAAACACGCAGAGACGTAATCGTACAGCCTGTCGCCACTACCGGTATAAACAACAGGGTCCTGAACCGTTACCTGGAATATGGTACGACCAGCAAATATGACGATGCGATCATATACCGAGAAATACCATTTTGAAATAGCCGAGGTAAAGGACAAATACCCAATGGGAAACGGAAGGCTGATGAGTATGAAATAAACAGCAAAAAAGCGAAACAATAGTACCAGACTATCATTTCCATATTTGCGGCATAGCAACTTGGGTGGATGAGTATTGAACAAGAAATCCGAAAAATTGTAAAGTTAATTAGGTTCCCTTATAGTGAACACATGGCAACACGGATCATTGATAATGTAAACAGAAATCAATTACTTAATTTACTCGATAGAAATGAGTAGCTACGGTGCCAGCCTATCAGTTGACGCCAATTGCTACTCTATTTCTTTAACTCTTTACCAGGAGACAGGACAGCCAAGAGAAACAATCATCAACCAGCTATATGATGGTTGGTCGAATCATTCTCCATCAGGCAATATGCTGTAAATATGTTTTACTCCGTTACCTCTTTTTGTGAATTGACATCACCTTTGGCTTTGCGTCCATCACGCCATTGTTTGGCGCCATAAGCTACGCCAGCAGCAACCAGCGCAGAAATACCGCCGTCGAAAGGTACGACTTCGTCATCAGGATCGCCTGTAGGATCCTGTGCCATTGTGCTTACTGAAACCATTAATGCAATACCGAATAACATAAAATACTTGCCCATCCTGATCAGGGATTTGTTGTGGGTGTTCGTTTTGGTTGTGATGTTTTTCTCTTTCATGATGCGAGGGAGATGTGAATGTTTATTAGTAATACAAATATACCAAGCTCGAAAAAATAGTGAAGGAAAGTTAGAGAAATTAATGCATTATTAATTTCTCTAACTTATTTTTAATAATTTATTATCAATTTCCAGTTGACCTATGCTTTTTATTTGGCTACGATTACGGTTGCCTGGTAAACGATGTTGCCCTCTTTGTTGGTCAGGCGCAGTTCATAGCTGCCGTTTGCCAGGGCATTGCCGGTAAGCAACTGCTCGCTTTGCACACTGTTGCCCTGGCTGATGACAAGCTTGCGGCTATACACCTGCTGACCCACACTACTGTACAAACGGACGAGATAGTTGCCGGCAGACAGGTTGGTCAGCTGCAGGTTCACCTTGCCTTCTTTTACCGGGTTGGGATACACCGCAACCACGACTGCTTTCTTCTCTTCACCAAAGCTTACGATGACCGATTGTGAATAGCTGCTGCTGCCGTCTGCGCTTACCATCCTGATGCGGTAGAGGTTGTCTCCTTTCTGCGGAAGGGCGTCAAAGCTGTTGTACGTCGTAACGGCTGCGCCGGTGGCGTTCTTCGCGCTTTGCTCTGCAATGGCTGCGTAGCTTCTGCCGCCATCGATGGATCTTTCCACCGTGTAGCTCTTCATGTTCTGCTCGTTGGTGACCGTCCAGTCGATGCTCACACCGCCATTCTGTGGCGCAGCTTTGATGCCCGTCAGGGTTACCGGCAGTACCGCGCTTTGGTTCTGGAACACGATGCGGAAGCGGTCAGATTTCCACGAAAGACTGTCGCTGTTTACGGAGAAGGATACAGTAATCACATCACCTTTGAGGCTGATTTGCTGTTTCGTTCCGAGGTAGGCGTCTTCGAGCCAGGCGTGCAGCGTAGAGAGCGAGTCGAAGCGGTCGGCTTTCAGCTGCAGCTGGTAGTCGCGCTTCAGGAGGTTCCAGAGTTTGAGTTGTATGGTATCAGTCTTTTCAACATTGGGGCGGGCTTCTACCATCAGGTCTGTGCTTTGGCTCAGGATGCCGAGGTTTTCGTTGAAGTTGGCTTGTTTCTGCACGTCTTCTTCATCAATCGCGGTACTGTACGCAGCATCGAAGCGGGCTAAGAAACCATCTGCGAGCAGCGATGTGGTATCGCTTTCCTTCAGGTTGAGGTTCACATACAGCTTCTTGTCAAGGTATGCATTCTCACGGAACGGGTTGATGGAAGGCGTCATGTCGGGCGTCTTGTTAGCTTCGGTAAACGACAGGCTACCGCCCATGAACGGATACACGAAGAAACCGGCGCCGCTTGGAATGTAACGGGCATTTTCTACCGGTAACGTAATGCCCATCGGGTAAGGCACCGTGGTATAATACCCACTGCCACCACTGCCATCTACCAGCGTGTAAGCACCATAAGAGCCATTGCTTGCTTCCCACATGAGGAATTTATCCTGTATCACGGACATGTTTGCATTGTACACTTTATCAAAGTCAATGACGGACGCATACGGGTTGCCAACGAGGGTCACAGGGTCTGTTGCCGAAATGGTTGCAGTTTGCACGCCCTGTTTCAGTACCCCGGTGGCACGCAGCGTGGTAGCGCCGGAGCTGGTAGTAACACTGCGGTCGCCGCGCACAAAGAGCATGTAAGCTTTTTGGTTGCTGATATCGAGACCGCTGATGGAAGCAAACGACTTCCAGCTACCACCGGTGGCTGACGGTTGATAATAGCGGATAGATGAGTTGGCGCGGGCTATGTCGCTCCAGAAGTCATAACCATGTGCGTTGGCGTTGGGCGCGTTGTACTGCGCTGCGCCGGTGATCAGCGTGCCGTAGCTTGTTGGCGTGATGGTGGTAGTGCCATCCCACAACTCACCTTCCTGCCATGCCGCGTTGATGCTGGTACCGCTGACAGGGGCTGTCAGCAGGCGCCAGGCCCTGCCGGGGTGCGTTGGCGTTGTGGTCAACGGGATGTAGCGTTCTACCTGTACATTGGTGGCGTTGGCAATGTCATCGTTTGGCATGGCGCCAATGGATGCCGTACCGGTTGCATCACTCTTCAGCACCACGAGGTGATCGTTGAAATTCACACCGCCCAAAGACTGGAAGTAATGTGTAGGCGCAATGGTGAGTGTACCCGGAACGGCAATGCCGTTTTCGTCATGGCTGGTGATGATGAAATTAGAACTTGCGGAACCATTGAAATCGGCGTACAGGAGGCTTACATTGTGCCGCACTTCAATGTTGCTGTTATTGGTTGGGGCATTATCAGCTGGTTCCCAATTGTCGGGCACACCGGTAAACACTTCCCAAATGTCTTTGTTGGTGGCATAACCATCCGTTACCGTGCGGAAACGGGCGATTGACGGGTCATACACCGTAACTACGATGGTCGCCATGTTGGTACAACCATACTGGTTCTGCGGCGTGGTATAGGTTATCGTTGGCGTACCGGCTGCTTCGCCGTGGATAACGGCAGCGGAGCCATTAGGACCGGATACCTGGCTGCTGATGCTGGCAGCACCGCTGTTGCTGGTTGTCCATGTGCCGCCCGGGGTTTGATTGCTGAGGGTTACGTTTCTGCCGACGGCGACATAGTTGTTGCCAAGAATTGGCGTCACCGCTGGCAACCCGTGAATCGTTGCGGTAGTGCTGCTGCCCGCGGTGCCGGTGCAGTTGCCCAGCGTTACCGAAGTAATTACATATTGGAAAGTGCCTTCGTTGGAAGGGGATGCAATGGTTTGGTTATCGCCGGCACTATTGATGGTAATGATTGGTTGCGCAACACCATTGAGGGTGTATTCGATAACAGCATTGGGTGTACCGCCAAAGATTACGGCAACGTTGTTGCCTTCGCAGGCTTCCGGCGATGGTGCACTGACGGTAGCTGTTGGTGTCACATTGACCGTTACCGTTGCTGTGCCGCTTGCTGCGTTGGTACAAGCTGTGGAACTTGCATCTTTCACGCTCACGAGGGTATAGGTAAACGTACCCGCCGTTGCTGTTGGTACCGCTACGGTTGCCGTATTGCCTGAAGAAGTAACCGTGTGCGTTGTATTGTCGCCGCTGATGGTGTAGCTGAAGGTATAAGGTGCTGTACCAGTAGCTCCTGTAAAGGTAATGACCGGCGAAGCAGAACCCTGGCAGACCACTGTGGCTCCGCTGATGGAAGCTGTGGGCAGCGGGTTGATGGTAACGGCTCCGGAAACCTGACTAACCACAGAAGTTGGGGCACAGCTTCCTGTTACTACTACATAATAGTATGTGGTTCCTATTGCTGAAGTCGGCGGCGTATAGCTGCTGCTGTTGGTGCCTACGGCTGTACCGCCGGAAGTAGAAGCTGTCGGGTTGCTGTACCATTGATAGTTAACATTGGTACCAATTGCAGAGACCGTCAACGGTGTTGTGGCATTGCTGTTTACACAAGCTGCCTGCGGTGTAGCGGAAGGATTGCCGGTGATTGCAGTAGCAGGCGTTACGATTACGGTAGCAACATTAGATACTGCCGATCCGCACTGACCATCTACAACTACATAGTAATAAGTGGTGCCAGCAGTAGATGTAGAAGCTGCCGTTGGTGTAAATGACCGGCTGTTAGGACCACCCGGTACAGGTGTACCGCCTACATTGGAGTTGGTAGCATTTGAATACCAGGTAAAATCGATGTCGATACCTGATACGCTGCTTACTGAAATAGCAGCAGCTGCCGTATTCTGACAGATTGTTTGTGAAGCTGGTAGCCGGACCGGCACCAATCACAGTTGAGCTTACTGTGATTCTACCGGATACATTACTTGTAATCGTTCCGCAAACAGTGCTGGTAATTTTTACATAGTAATAAGAGTTACCTGAAGCCGTTGTAGGTATTGTATAAGTAGAGGTTTGTCCACCGTTTGCCGCACCTACACTTGAACCGGAGGTATTGTTGTTTTGTGTTGTTTTAAACCATTGGTATGTCAAAGTACCTGTGCCGGTTGCAGCAACACTTAATGTTGCACCAGTTGAGTTTTGACAAATCTCCTGGTCATTCGGTGTTGGCTGTTGCGTAATGGTAGTAGCCGGGTTAACGGTGACAGTAGCAACAGAAGAATTTACATTACCACAATTACCGCCAACAACAACATAGTAATACACTACACCTTCTGTGGTAGTAGATGGTGTATATGTTGAATTGATTGCACCAGAGATTGGGGTTCCACTATTGTTGTTATTGTTAGTATTTCTGTACCATTGATAAGTAAGATTAATACCTGTTGCTGATACTGACATTGCAGCAGCAGTTGTATTCTGGCAATAAGTATTCCCGGTTGGCGATGTAACAATAGCTGTATTGGCATTGATAGTTACTGCAGCAGGACTTGACGGTACCATTCCGCAAGCACTTGTTACCGTTACGTAATAGTAAAATGTACCTACAGTAGCCGTAGAAGGTGAATAGGTAGCTGATGTTGCGCCACTAATCAAAGTTCCACCACTATTGCTATTAGATGTGTTGCGATACCATTGGTAAGTGTTTGTTCCTTGTCCGGTCGCTATCACAGACAATGCAGTTGCCGTTTCATTTTGACAGTAGGTATTGCCTGTTGGCTGTGTAGTAATGCTAGTTGCACAACTACAAGTTGCGCTTATTGTATATGCTCCATATGCACTCGTATTATATCCTGTTAATAAAATATAGTATGTAGAACCTGTAGTTGCATCTATCGTAACAATAGATGAAAATGTATTTGCCGTACACCCAGAATTATCATCATTAGATCCCATACAGACTAATGCCGCGCAAGTACCAGAATAAACTCTCAAATAAGAATCCCAAGATGTTCCACTACAAGTAGAAAATGTAACAGTTCCTGTTGTTGTAGCAGTATATTTAAACCATACACCTTTATATACTGCCGAACTAGTTGAGCCACATGTTGAAGCAGGCAAGGTTTCATCAAGAGCTCCTGTATTATCACTGGTATAGGTTCCACCACACTCTAGTGCAATAGCGGATGAACAATCGTCATTTACAACTTTTGTTGGAAATAAACCCTCTGCAGATTGCGTGCTTGTTCCACACGAAGATGTATTCGCCGAATTATTCGCAACAACTACGTAATAATATGTTGTAGCTGGTGATAACCCGGTTAAAGTCACAGGGCTTGTAACATTGGATAAAGTAGTGGTATAGCTGCCAGCGGTCGTTCCATATTTCACATCAAAAGATGTAATGGCACCAGCCGGAGCTGTCCAAGAAATCGAAGCAGAAGTAGTTGTAATTGATCCTGCCGTTAAGCCTGTAGGTTGCGCCATACAAGTGTACTTGTTTGCTGTGGCAGAAGCAGCACTATAATAAGGCGCACCTGCGCATCCTGAATTATAAGAAAACACAAAGTAATAATATCGGGTATTGGATGTTAACGATGAGGAAGCCGTAAATGCTGTTCCTGTATTGACATATTGTACAATGCCTCCTCCTAAGGAAGTTCCGGCTGCATAAGTAGTTCCATTTACAGGACTTGCACTAAGTGTAGAACTCGTGCTGGCTACAACCATATAACCTGTAGGAGCAGTAGCGGGTGCTGTGATGATTCCTGCCTGTGATGAAATTGTGCTGGTGCCTAATGATACAGATGTAGGTGCTGAAGGGGTTGCACAAGTGGGTAGTGTATTATTTTTGATTGTTGTGGTTGTATTGAGCGATGCAGTACCGCAAGTACTACTGCTATTATAATGAATGAAATAAGTTGTTGTACTTATAGCTGTCCAGATTAACGGTGTAATACCAGATGCGACAACAGTTCCATTATACGATCCTGATCGAACGGTTATAAAAGTATTTGATCTACTTGCTGATGATGTAAATGAAGTTCCAGCTGTAACCCCATTCATTTGATTATATTCTAGCTGATACTGATCAGAAGCTATAGTGATTGTATTACCTCCAGACGGTGCGGAAAAAGCTGATGGATATAATGTAGTATTGGTACAACCTGCAGCTGTAGCACCATTATTTTTAATGGTTGTTGTCATGCCAGTTCCTGCGGTACCGCAGGAACTGTTAGTATTATAGTGAACATAATATGTGGCTGTGTTTGTAGCTGTCCATGTGAGAGGTGTAACACCTGCTGCCACAACTGTTCCATTATACGCTCCTGATCGAACAGTAATGAAAGTACCCGCTATACTTCCGGTTGATGTATAAGAAACTCCAGAGGTTATACCCGTAATCTGATTATAGTCCGACTGATATTGAAAAGTAGAAATTGTAGTCGTATTTCCACTCGAAGGAGCAGCTACAGCAGTTGTTGGATATTGAGTAGTGTTTGTACATTGCCCCCATCCCTTCACGCACACGAGAGCCATCAAAAAACAAAGTGTAAAAATTTTCTTCATAAACAGTAGTTGAATTGGTTGGATGATGGATTTTAAAAGGTTGGTTTACCCGGCACGGCACGATAGCCGGCAAGGGAAAACGAATATGCTGATGGTGGAAAAATAAGACGCCAGGAAATGGGGGAAAGAGGGGAAAGATCAAACAGAATGGCATGCGTGTTCGCCATTTTGTTTCGCAGTCGGTTGCCCGCAGGGAAAAAATAAAACATGTGTCCGGTTGTTTTGGTTGCTCCTGCCTCATGGCTGCCCGTGTAGGTCGCCAATCCGAAGGAAGATAATCAGTTTGCTTGCTTGTTAGTTTGGGCATCGCCGAAACTGATACCGGATTCGTGGCCAACAATGGTTGGTTGTCAGCCGGGGTAAAAATAAAAGAAAATAGAATCGATACAAGGAAATCTTATACTTTTTTTAATATTTTTTTAGTTTTCTATTTCAAACGAGGGAAATTTATTACTTTTAAAGAACAAAACATTCATAGAGAATTTTTTTTCATACTTCATCGCCACCCCTAAACCATCACTGACTCATGACTACTCCCCGACCACCTTCCGGCTAGATGCCCCTATTTTCCCATAACCCGTTCTGTTACCTCCCACCCCTGACTCAACCGTTATGCAGCCCGATTATCCATTAACCCATTGCCAGCCACGCCATCGACATCCCGGTTCAATACCGGCAGCAGGTTTTTTTTCCAAAACCAGGTTGCGGCCGGGAACAATCTGTGCATTCTACCCACTACGGCAATCGCCACCGAAAGCAATTCACGCAGTTTATTCATTGTGTCGATCACGACACGCAGTAAATGGCGCATTTTACCCGCTACTACAATCGCCACAGGTAGTAACGCACTCATTTTACGCACTATCGCAATCTCTACAGTTAGCAACTAACGCACTTTACTCATTACTTCGGTCGCTACAGGCAGCAACGCACGCCTGTTACCCGCTACCGCGATCACCGTAAGCAGCCTCACACATTCAACCATTAAATCTTCCTCCGAATAGTTCTCCCTATACAATCATCATAAAAAACAAATGTTATGAACTGGCATTTCACCAACAACCAATTCCTCAGCGCCACCGCGCGCAACTACAAAAAAGCGTACCTCCTTAGCCTTTATCATGATGCGGCGCTCGACCGCATGTTGCAGGACAACCCCGGCGACCCCGACTTTACGATGCTGTACAACCGTTACCACCCGGCACACCAATCGTATGTAAAAGCCTACACCCAATGGGACAGCGCCGGCGGCAACCAGCAGAGCAACACGCTCAACGTACAACTCCTGCTACAGCAGATGACCGGCTTGCTCGATGATTGGGAACTCGTCGTACTGATGGTGTACAAAAAGAAAACACCCGGCTACAAGAAACTGTTCCCAAACAACCGCAAGCCGTTCCGTACCGGCAACATCGACAGCCGCATCAATGCGCTCAACACCCTCGCCGAAAACATCGGTGACGATCCTGCGCTCGCTGCGCTGAAAGCAGACATCACCCGGTTTTACAAAGACATCAGCACCGCGCGCTACCAGCAGGATGGCAGCAAAAGCGTCAAAGACAACCGCAGCAGCGACGTAGATTCGGCACGCATCACCGCCATGCAATTGCAGTATGCCGACACCGGCTACCTGATCAACAAATACTACGAGACGCCGGAAAAAGTCAATGCGTTCTTTGAACTTGAACAACTGCGCGTACAGGAACAAACAGTGTATACGGGTAAAATAAAACCAGACGCCATCGAAAACATTTTTACCCGTACGCTATCGCCCGACAACGAACTGCGCCTCCACAGCCGGAGTGCCGATGGCTACATCGCTTACCTGTCTAACATAGCCGGAACGGCTTATGGCAACGGCATTGCGGTGAAACCCGGTGAGGAACGCATCGCCACCGCTGCCGACTTCGATGTCCCCAACCTGCACAATTTTCGATTTCTCAACGTGCAAAACATGGGCAAACAGCCGTCGGAGTTTGAGATTGTGATCGAATAGCAACGCAGTTATCGATACAAAAAGGGCGGGCACCAATGGTGCCCGCCCTTTTTGTTGTTCTGATATTCGGGGTAAAAGAAGTGTGTTCTCCTTACCGTGCCACGATGACAGCCACGGTAGTTACGGTTTTCCCTTTGGCGTCGGCTACGTGCAAGGTATAGCTGCCGGCTGCCAGTACACCCACCGGGCGAAGCTGGCAACTTTGCACTCCATTGCTCTGACCAACCACCAGCTTCTGGTTCACCATTCTTTGCCCGCCGGCACCATACAACCGGAGGCTGTAGTTGCCTGCCGGCAGATTGCCCAGCTGCACATTCACCTTTCCGTCCGTTCACCGGGTTGGGATACACGGTTACCAGCATTTGGCTGCTTTCCGTTCCGAATGATACCGTCACCGATGCAGAGTAAGTTACCGCGCCTTCTTTGCCCACCGTTTTTACCCGGTACACATTGTCACCCCGTTGCGGAAGGGCGTCAAAGCTGTTGTACGTCGTAAAGGCTGCGCCGGTGGCGTTCTTCGCGCTTTGCTCTGCAATGGCTGCGTAGCTTCTGCCGCCATCGATGGATCTTTCCACCGTGTAGCTCTTCATGTTCTGCTCGTTGGTGACCGTCCAGTCAATGCTCACACCGCCATTCTGTGGGGTTGCCCTGATGCCCGTCAGGGTTACCGGCAGTACCGCGCTTTGGTTCTGGAACACGATGCGGAAGCGGTCAGATTTCCACGAAAGACTGTCGCTGTTTACGGAGAAGGATACAGTAATCACATCACCCTTGAGGCTGATTTGCTGTTTCGTTCCGAGGTAGGCGTCTTCGAGCCAGGCGTGCAGCGTAGAGAGCGAGTCGAAGCGGTCGGCTTTCAGCTGCAGCTGGTAGTCGCGTTTGACGAGGTTCCAGAGTTTCAACTGCAACGTATCGGTGCTCACAACATTGGGGCGGGCTTCTACCATCAGGTCTGTGCTTTGGCTCAGGATGCCGAGGTTTTCGTTGAAGTTGGCTTGTTTCTGCACGTCTTCTTCATCAATCGCGGCACTGTACGCAGCATCGAAGCGGGCTAAGAAACCATCTGCTAGCAACGATGTGGTATCGCTTTCCTTCAGGTTGAGGTTCACATACAGCTTCTTGTCAAGGTATGCATTCTCACGGAAGGGGTTGATGAGCGTGGACGAAGTTTGTTCCGGCGCCTTGGCTGCCTCATTGATCACCAGCGTACCGCCACTGCCGGAGGGCTGTACAAAGAAACCTTCCCCGCTTTGAATGTAGCGGGCATTGTCGTTGATCTCAGGGGTGCCTGGCAATGGGTACGGCACAATGGTGTAGCTGCCGGCACCGGTGCGTGTCACCAGTTCATAAGCTCCGTAATTGCCCAACTGGCTGTTCCAGAAGGAGAAATGCGGCTGAATGCCGGCACTGCGCAAGTAGATTTGTTCAAAATCAATGGGCGAAGCAAAAGGATTGCCCACCAGTGTGTAGGCATTGGTGCCCGAAACAGTTACCTGTGCAGGAGTTTGTTTCAAATTGCCGCTTGCACGCAACGTGGTGATACCGGCTTCATCGTTGAGCACGGAACGGTTGCCGCGTACAAACAACATGTAAGCGGGGTATTCGTCAATGTTCAGATTCTTCAATCCATCGTCGGGCAGGCTGCTCCAGATACCGGAGGTACTGGTGGGTACATAGTACCGGATAGAGGAGTTGCTGTTGGCAATGTCGCTCCAAAAATCGTAGCCATGACTAAAGGCGTTGCTGGCAGTCCGTTGCCGGTAGCCGGTGATGAGCGTGCCATACTGTGGATCGCCGACAAGGGGCGGATCATTTTCAGACACCAATCCTTCCTGCCACGAATCATTGATGGTAACACCTTCAATAGGTGCTGTGATCATCCGCCAGGCACGTCGTCCCTGCGGGTACGCGTTGCTACCGATAAAACGCTCTACCGTAACCCGTGATGCGCCGCCGATGGCACCACTGGTCATTCTGCCAATGGCGCCTGTTCCGGTGATATCGCTCCGCACAATCACGGCTCGTTCGTTGAAATTGACTCCACCGTCCGAATTCAGGTAGTGGTTGGGTGTTATTTCCAAAACAGCGTCAGTTCCGTTGAATGCTGTCAAAATAAGGGAGGAGTTGGCAGTGCCGTTGTAATTGGTATCCAGTACAATGCGGTGCCGGATTTCGATGTTGGTTGCCTCGCCCGAAGGTGGCAGGGATACCGACCAGTTAGCGCCGTTGTCGGTTGTTTTTTCCCATACATTGCTCAGCCAGTTGCCGTTGCCGGTCGTACGGTAGCGTGCAATGGTAGGATCATATACCTGCACCACCAGTTCAGCGGCGTTGGTACAGCCGTTGTCGTCGGGGGCGGTGGTATAGGTAATGGTCGAATACCCGACACTCTCTCCGTTGATCCTAGCCCTAGCAGGCGATACCGCGTTGAAAGAACCCTGGATACGAACCACCAATGGATCGCTGCTGCTCCAGTTGCCGCCCGTAGTTTCATCAGTGAGTACAACGGTTCTGCCAATGGCAATGGGGAAAGTCAACCCTTCAATCGGAGCTACCGGAGGCAAAGAATAGACATCTACTGTCACCGATTCGTTGAGGATGGTGGTACAGGTGTTGTCACCGGTGCCCGTAATGCTGGTAAGGGTAAAAGTAGTGGACTCGTTGATTACGTCAGGTAGTTGCGTGGTGGTATTGGGAGACAGCACAACCGTTTGCGGCTGCGGGCTGCCACCGGTTACCGGCTGCGTGGTATAATGCAGGATACCACCGGATACAGAAGCTACCTGCACACCCGCGCCGGATCCGGAACAGACTGTGTCGGGTGCCAAAGTGATGGATGCATCCGGCAAATTGTTCACCGTTACAGCTGCGGTAGAGGACGTAACGGTTCCGCAATCACCGGTCACTGTTACATAATAATAGAAGGTGCCTGCGGTAGTAGCAGATGGCGTATAAGTATTGCTGTTGGTGCCCACCGGGGTGCCGCCCGTATTGGTATTGGTGCTGTTGCGATACCATTGGTAAGACAACGTACCGGTTCCCGATGCCGTTACGGTTAGCCTTGCAGCGTTCGCGTTGATGCAAACCGATTGTGTAGTGGGCAATGGTGCGCTCACCGTAGTGGCGGCATTCACTGTCACGGTTGCCGTATTGTTGCTGGCAATGTCGTTGCCGCAAAGATTGTTATCGGAGGCAATGCGGGTTATCGTAAGGGTGGTATTGCCTGCATTGGGCAATGTTACTGTAGAAAAACTGCCCGTGCCGGGAGTGGTCACGGTCATGGGAGCGGTTAAGCCGGTACCTGCGTTGGGCGCACCCAGGTTGTAAGTAACCAGGTAGGAACCAACGGGCAATGCCGCTGCCGTTGAGGTGAGCGTAACCGTTGCGGCCGAGCTGGCACAAAGGGGTGATGATATCGTTGTGCCGGTAAGGCTATAGGTCTGGCAGGTATAAGTGATAATCACTTTACCGGCGGCACCGTTGCCCCCGCGTTTGTTGGTAGTGCTGTTCCGGTTGGCACCGCCGGAACCACCGCCACCGGGCACGCCACCGGGAGCGCCCGGTCCGTTGCCGTTGAAAATGCCGTTGGCACCTGCGCCACCGCCTGCTACGGCTGCACCACCGGTTGAGCCGCTGGCAGCATTACCGTTGGCAGACGTGCCGGCACTGCCACCACCTCCACCGGCAGATGCTACATTGGGCGCAGTGGCTCCGTTGCCGCCATAAAAACTGGCAAGGTTACCGCCAATGTTGCCACTTGTCAGTGCAATTGCACCGGCGCCTCTGCTGCCATTGCTGGCTACGCCAAGGGCACCTGTGCCACCTACGGCTTTCACGAGTGCAACTGAATTGATCCCCGGTGTTTTGAAGACAGAGCTGTCGCCTTTGCGACCGTTTCCTGTTGAGCCGGTGCCACCGGCGCCTACGACTACCGTGTACGCTCCCGGCGTTACACTAATGGTACCGTTTGCATAAGCGCCGCCGGATCCGCCGCCAGCACTGCTGCGGCGACCGGTTACGCCGCCACCGGCGCCGCCGCCGCCCCAGCATTCCACCGTCAGTGTCGTGACGCCGGCTGGTACCGTGAACGTAAACGTCCCGGGTGTGGAATACGTGATTGAAGTTTGGGCAATGCCTTGCAGGCACGCCAAAACCATGATTACATACAGTGTAATGATCTTTTTCATACAGTCATTTTGAATTGAGAGTTTATAGTATAGGAATTGATAAAAAACGAAAGAATGGCAGTTGGTTAATGAAATGGTTGATGATGGGCAGCTACGGCTGCCTTTACCCCGGCGATTCATGGGTGGCATACAATACAGACAACAGCCGGGCAGGTCGGTTGGCAGAACAAAGCCAGCGTTGAAGCGTAGCAGGCAAGAATGTAGGCATCATGCAATCTCCGGTTTCTGATTCATCGGGTTTGGCTTACAAAAGCCCGATTTGGGTTATTAATGTTTCAATGGATTGTGAGCTGTATTGCAAGCTCATCACGATACCGGATTTTGAATAAAAATGGTCAGGCAATCAATGCAGTAAAGTTACCATTGGATTAATTCAATCTGCAAAATGTAGGGGTGGCAACTGCTGAATTGTATTTGCTTCCCAAATCTTTTATTTGACAGATCTACTCCAATAGTGCCGTCAGCCGGCTGGTTGCAGTCATTAACCGTTGTTTAACAACGGCAAATGGCATGCTAAAGAGTGCTGAATGTCTGCTGACGGGATAAAAAAAGTTGCGCGACAGGATTTCCTGTTTTTGACGCCGCCCAACTTTCTATCCGGCACTGTTTACGCATTTTCACTTTATACATATACCAATTACAAAAACCTGCCTGTCAACAGGTGCCCTAATGACTTTCTTACCGTGCCACGATGACAGCCACGGTAGTTACGGTTTTCCCTTTGGCGTCGGCTACGTGCAAGGTATAGCTGCCGGCTGCCAGTACACCCACCGGGCGAAGCTGGCAACTTTGCACTCCATTGCTCTGACCAATCACCAGCTTCTGGTTCACCATTCTTTGCCCGCCGGCACCATACAACCGGAGGCTGTAGTTGCCTGCCGGCAGATTGCCCAGCTGCACATTCACCTTTCCGTCCGTCACCGGGTTGGGATACACGGTTACCAGCATTTGGCTGCTTTCCGTTCCGAATGATACCGTCACCGATGCAGTGTAAGTTACAGCGCCTTCTTTGCCCACCGTTTTTACCCGGTACACATTGTCACCCCGTTGCGGAAGTGCGTCAAAGCTGTTGTACGTCGTAAAGGCTGCGCCGGTGGCGTTCTTTGCGCTTTGCTCTGCAATGGCTGCGTAGCTTCTGCCGCCATCGATGGATCTTTCCACCGTATAGCTCTTCATGTTCTGCTCGTTGGTGACCGTCCAGTCAATGCTCACACCGCCATTCTGTGGCGCAGCTTTGATGCCCGTCAGGGTTACCGGCAGTACCGCGCTTTGGTTCTGGAACACGATGCGGAAGCGGTCAGATTTCCACGAAAGACTGTCGCTGTTTACAGAGAAGGATACAGTAATCACATCCCCCTTGAGGCTGATTTGCTGTTTTGTTCCGAGGTAGGCGTCTTCGAGCCAGGCGTGCAGCGTAGAGAGCGAGTCGAAGCGGTCGGCTTTCAGCTGCAGCTGGTAATCGCGTTTGACGAGGTTCCAGAGTTTCAACTGCAACGTATCAGTGCTCACAATGTCGGGGCGGGCGCCCACGATGAGCATTGACGTCCCGCTCACCAGCCCGATGTTTTCGTTAAAATTCAATGCCTTCACAATGTTGCCCGGCTCATCGGTAAAATAGTTGTCGAATTGCGCCAGCAAACCATCGGCGAGGGTAGCAGATCCATCGTTGTTGGCAAGGTTGAGGTTGATACGCATTTGTTTAACAGTAGCCGGACGTACGCGGAAAGGACTCACATCCGCACCGGTGCCCACGCCCACTGTTTTCATTCCTTCCGTAATGGACAGGTTGCCGCCATTTGCCGGAACAGCAAAGAAGCCTTCCCCGCTTTGAATGTAGGGTGTAATGCCCGTGCTGCCACATTCCATACAGGCAGGCGTAATGCTATAATTGCCCGCGTCGTCGCCGGTGAGTACCACGTAGCTGCCATAAGTGCCGAGGTGCGCATCCCACACATGAAATTCATTTTGAATGATGTTGCGGTTGGCATCGTACAGCCGGAACAAACTTACCGGCGCAGGATACGGGTTGCCCAGCAACACAAACGCATTGGAAAGGGAATAAGGCGCGATGCTGATGGGCGGCTGTGCACCTTGTTTTAGGTTGCCGGTGGCACGAAGCGTGGTGGCGCCGGCGCCGGTGGTAACACTGCGGTCGCCGCGCACAAAGAGCATATAGGCAGGCTTGTCGCTGATAGATTTGTCTTTGATGCTTTCAAATGTATTCCAGGAACCGGACGGTGAACCGGGTACATAATAACGAATAGACGAACTGGAATTGGTCAATCCCCAGAAGTCGTAGCCATGGCTGAATGCTGCCGAATTATTGGGCTGCTGCAAACCACTGATGAGTGTGCCATATGTAGGATGCGGGTTGGAGGGCGTAGAGGTCAGCGACAAAGCACCTTCCTGCCACGCTTCATTGATGCTGGTGTTGGCAACGGGTGCGGTGAGCAGCCGCCAGGCTCTGCCGGTACGGGTTGCCGAAACGCCACTGAGCGGGATGAACCGTTCTACCGTCACTTTGCCAACGAGGTAATCGGGACTGGCGAGGTTGGCAGCTACCGCGGCGGTGCCACCGGCATCGCTTTTTAGCGTAAGGTGGTCGCCGGTTTGCAGGTGCGCACTGCCTTCTACCGTTACCACGCCATAATTGGCGCCGGCAGCAATGTTCAGGGCATTGCCAAGGGTAAGCGTACCACTTTTCACGGTAAGATGGCGCAGTGTTTCGGCGCCCGCAGTAAAGAAAACCGTGCCGTTGCCGCTGGTAACAAGGCTGGCAGATGCGGAAGCGGAAATGGTGCCGGTGCTGCTGCCGGTGATGGTGCCATTTACCGTCAGGGTGTTGCCGTCACCGATGACCAGGTGATTGCCCGGCGCGATGGTGAGGTTGCCGATTACCAGGCTACCCGGCAACACCGGGTAGTTGTTGGTGGTAGCCGCAATCAGCACGTCTTCGCCGGTGCGTGGCGCCGCGCCGGAACACCAGTTGCCGCCGATGGTCCAGTCGCCGCTGATGGCTGCGCCGGTCCAGATGGCGGCAGTCTGCAAGGCAATGGTTCCGTGCATGACAGCCGGGGCACAACTGCTGCCGGTGGTGCTAATGGTATAAGCAGTAGTGGCGGTCGGGACACCGCTGATGGTTAGTGTATTGCCCACAACGATTGCCTGCAATGAAGGCTGCGCGGGCACAAACACCACCGAAGCGCCGGTTGCCGAACCGCTGATGGTATAAACAATGTCGGCAATGCCTGCGTTGCGGCATACGACCTGCGCATCGGTAGCCGCACCGGAAACGAGCGAAAGAACGGGTACGGGGTCAACGGCAACCGTCACCTCGTGACCATTGGCCGAAGAGAGGTTGCTGCTACAACCTGTTGCAGGGTTGGTAACGCTTACGAGGCTGAACACCGTTTGCCCAACAGGCAGGTTGCTGGTTTGTATTGCGCCTTTGCCATCCGCATCCAGCAGAACGGGGTTTGCTATGATTGTATTGTTGATTTGATACGTAACGGATGCATTGGGCGTACCGCTAATGGAAAGTGGCACATCAACACCAAAGCAGGTAGCATAGCCGGAAAGGTTGGTAAATTCTGCCAAAGGCAATGCATTGACCTTACTCGACTGGATGGCGACTGTTTTGGTGCCGGCGCCGGTACTGCTAATTTGCAGATTGCCGGCGTAAGTACCCGCGGCGATTGAAGCGGTAAGCCTGGCATATACCGTGGTGGCGGCAATGGTACCCGATCCTGCTACCGTAACCGTATTGGCAAAACCAGTGGTTGGCGACAAGGAAACCTGGAAGCCGGCAGGCGCGGCGACCGTGATGCCATTGATGAGTGCAGTACCGCTGACGGATAGCACCATGTTGGAAGATGCTGTGCCAAAGCAGGTATTGACAAATGCAGGCGCTAATGCTGAAGAGATGTTTACCGTGGGTGTCTGAGCCATCACGTAAGTTTGGCTGCCGCTGAGCGCGAGGTTACCGGAATGCACGATGGAATTTCCAGATGGTGTGCCGCCGCCGGAGGTATAGGGATTGGTCGTGTTGTTGCTGCGGGCAATGACGTTGAAAGGCGCTACCGCGGTAGGCCGGGTGAGGGAAATGCTGGCATTGGAAATGGCACCTCCCTGCAAGGCTGATTTCCAGTATTCGGTGGTCGACAAGCCTGCCGTTGCCAGGGTAGCATTGTCGCCCGTACCGCCGGCATTGCCTTTGAATGCCTGCACCTGCACAACGGGCCGGCGCCACCGGTCGTGAGCGTGGTGACAGAGAAGGGCATGTACGAATTATCTGCACCTACGGGAAAATTGTACACGAGGCTGCTCGATGTCAAATTGGCTGCGAATTTCCGGTTGATTGGTCCGTTGATAAACGAGGTTGCACTACCGCCGATGATGGCATTTTCAGCGGAGTTGTTGACAAATAAATAAGTATTGCTTGTGGGAGTAATCGTACCTGCGGTTATGAACAATTGGTTGTTGATGGTAACAGCGTTGGTCAAGGCAACATCACCGATGCTGTTGATAGTGAAATTGTTGACCGTAGCCGGCAATGCATTACCGGTTACCTGCGTGGCAGAAGTAAGGCCGCCATAGGTATAGTTGGCAGCATTACTGAAATTGCGTACCGTGGTTTGGATGCTGCCTTTTGCAACCGATGTTTCAATCCCATTGTTGCTACGGATGATGATTTCCGCGCCTGCACTTAGGGTAAATGTACCGTTGGCAACACTTCGTACTGACTGGTCGGACGTGCCGCCGCAATCGAGAATGCCGCCGCTGGCAATGGTGAGCTCACCTGCGGTGGTTGAATCGCCCATTACGATGCCTTTGTTGCCCAATACCAGCGTAGAACCGCTCGCAACGGTAAACGTTCCATAACGGGTATATTGTGTATTGGTCAGCCCGCTGGTGACACCGGTGTAAAAAGCAGCTTCGTCAACGGATGTTTTGATGCCCGCGTTGGGAGTGGTGGCGGTGGCAAAAAAAGTAAGATTGTCTATGCGCATCTGGCTGTTGGCGGCATCGCCGCCGCGATAGCCGTAAATGCGGATTTTGACTGCAGCATTGTTATTGGCAGCCGCCGGAAGTGCAAAAGACAGGTTGGTTTTCCAGGTGTTGTTGCCGGGATCTATGGAAGTGAGATGCGTGTAAGTGCTGCCACCGTCGGTGCTGTAGTTGACGCCTATAAAGGGATAGTTTGTTAAAGTGGTGCCGCTCATTACATCGAAAGTGCCACTGATACCGGAAAAACCCGAAGTATTGATGGTAAACTGGAAATAGGTGCTGGCTTCAATGCCGGGGTCTGTGGAAACGGGACTCCATGTAGCGGCATAAAGCGCCCTGCCATTGGCATTTGCGTTGCCGTATTTCGCTGCATTACCAACCAATCCGGCAGTGGTGGTAGTCAACCCGAATTTGCCGTCAAATGCATTGCCGGTGTTTATTTGTAGTTCAGGCGTTGCTTCAACCGTATTGCGATTGTTATTCTTTTCAAAGTCCCAGTAGGCGATGGGGATGCCCGGCTGCGAGGTATGCTGCGCCCGGCTTTCCAGGCATGCAAATGCCAGTAACCAGAACAGAATGGGTATCGTTTTCATAAACATGTTTTGTAAGATTGGTTGTTATCAGATTTTAAATGGGGAATGATTTGATGCGGGTCAGCACCCGGTATACCGGCATACTAGTAGTTGTAACACTTAGCCGCAGGTTATGGTTTTGAAAATGAATAATTGGTTTTGATGCAATTGCCAAAACGGTAATACATTACTGTGATTATTGGTTGTGCAGTAAAAGTCTTCAATTTATATCAGCATTTTTAACATAAGTATAAATGCAGTCAACAGAAAGCTATTGGTCATGGTTTGGTTTGTAATGCAGTCAATCCGGATATTGTCTTTTGTGTATCTCCTGTTTTCTCCAGTATCAGGATAAAAATATAAAAAATACCGGGAATTAAATTTTTATTAAACTTTTTCTTGCATTATTTTTTATTCCATTTGTAAATTACTCATCAGCAACCTGTTTTGAAGGCAATTTGTAAGGACAACAGGAAGTCGTAACAGCAGTTTGTTTAAAAATTCATTAAAATCCAGTCACCATCAGTATCTCTTTTCTTGCAGCCGGGCTTACAATTCCAACGTTTTCATATTGCCGGTCAGTGTTGCCCAGTGGTTATATTACCAAATTATCAATATATTCAAAGCAAAATTTGCGGATGGCGATAATTGAATAAAAATGACACAGGATGGTTGGGTTTTGGAGCTAAATAACTCCCACTGAATTAGATTAAACATCAGCAACACAATGTTTTTCATAGCACAAACCGATTTGGGTGCATGTACGCAATGCCCTCCAAGATCTAAACAAGTATTTGTATTAAAAAAACATGAAATTTTAAGTTTATTTCAATCAACATTCAACAAAACCTTAATTTTAAGCCATCAAAAGCACCAAAACGCTCACCTATTTCTAAGACACACTGCTAATGAGAAACATCTACTCCTGGTTATTATCAGTATGCCTGTTTTTATGTTCCAGCCATGCCATTGCGCAGGTAGCCAGCTTTACTTACGAAAGAACCGACCCAGGTTGTCCTTCCTCATTGCGGGTGAATTTCACCAATACGTCCACTGGTTTTTCAACTGCCGCCACGTATAACTGGGACTTTGGGAACAACAAGCATTCTGCAAACGAAAATCCAAGTACGACGTATGACATCGGCGATACCTATTTCGTGACGCTCACCGTGAGCGACAATGATTCCAACTACATTTACACTGATTCAATTGTCAAATACAAAAATCCCATCGTTGATTTCAGCACCCTTGATTCCATCGTTTGTCCCAACAGTACAGTCACCTATATCAGCAACTCGACGGCTGGCGATGGCGTAATCTCGAGTTACCTGTGGGAGTTTGGGGACGGCAATACATTGGATACCTTCTCAACCGTGGTGACACATGAGTACCAGCGTTCGCGCAACGTGTCTGCCAGCCTTAGCGTGGTTAACAATTATGGTTGCATCACTACGATTACCAAAGCCAACATTGTCAATGTGCAGAAGTCACCGGTTGCCGATTTTACACCGGGCACCGTATCGGTGTGCAACGAAGGAGACGCCGTGGCGTTTACCAGCAACAGTACAAATGCCGTTGACTACCTGTGGGATTTCGGGGACGGCAGCAGCAGCACGGAAGAAAATCCAACGCATGCTTACGCACTGAAAGGCGACTACAACGTTCACTTAACGGTTACCAGCGAAGGTGGCTGCAACCATACGTCAGATGATATGGTGATCAAAGTAGCCAGTTCGCGCAGCGACATTGTGCTGCCAACGCTGATGTGCCTGAAGAGCAACCTCCTGTTTACAGATAATAGCAACCCTCCTACTGCAAAAGCACTTTGGCTGCTCGACAACGTGGAAGTAGCCAGGAATGTACATACCTATTCGACCGTCTTCACCGACCTCGCCGAGCACAAACTGCAACTGGTGAATGAATATGGCACCTGCAGCGACACAGCGACACAAATCATCAAAGCACAGACGACGCCGGCCCCAATACCGTTCGACATTTCTGTGAATGGCAAATGCGGCACACCGGCTACCGTAACGGTCTCTGATGCAGGCACCAGCTCGAGCAAATGGGAATGGGATTTCAACAATACGGATACAGACAGCTTTTCGCCTACCGATTTTGAGAAGAGCGCCACGCATGTTTACAATGCAGAAAACACCTACTACATCAAGCTGCGGGTTACCGATCCGGCGGGTTGTACTGGTGAAGTAAGACAACCGGTGGTGATTGCCAAAAACAAAACCACCATCGTTAGCTCGGATGGAATTTACGGATGCAAATCGCTGACCTCTGCATTTTCGGCTACTTCTACCAACCCGGTGAGTGAGTACCAATGGACGTTCAGCGACGACGGAAGTACTTCCGCCGAAGAAGCGCCGCAACATACGTTTGGCAACCGGGGTACTTTTACAGTTTCGCTGCATACAGAAACCGCAATCGGCTGCAGCGACACCGCGTTTTTGAAAGTATTCATCGGCGACGTTCCCAATTTCGACTTTACCGTTACATCGCCCAACAGTACGGTGATTTGCGGCAACAACAAAGTGACCTTTACCGTTACCGGTACCGACAAAACAGGTAAATTCTGGTGGAACTTCGGGGATTCGAAAGATTATTTGCTGATCAACGGCGGCGGTCCTTCTTTTACACATCAATACAAATCAGACTCGATCTATACAGTATCGCTGGTAATAGACAACAATGGCTGTACCGATACCATCACGAAGCAAAACTACGTGACGGTGTTGCCGCCGTTTCCCGACATTACATCGCTTACCTACGATTGCAACGACCGTACAAAAGTGACCATCAAAGAAGTTACGAAGAAAACAGACAGCTATATCTGGAATTTTGGCGACAATACTGATACAACGTACACCACGGCAACAGCGCAGGTTGTACACCATTATCCCAAAACGGGCAAATACAAGGTGACGCTGACGGCTTCGAGCAACGGCTGCGTGGTAAAAGATTCGGCGTATGCATATGTGCTGGAAAAACAGGAACCGGTGTTTTCTTCACTGCAGTCCATGCTTTGCCTGAATGATTCGCTGCTGACGACCGTTTCCGGCATGGAAGCAAGCCCGTATGGATACAATGCCGGGGCAAAGGATTATACCGTGAAAAAGGTGGAATATCAAAACGGATCGCCGTTTTATGGTACGTTCAGCTATCCGGATGCGGCTTGGCAAAATCCATTTCATGTCAACATCAAGCGAATGCGCCCCGGCGACAAAGTGATGCGGCTCATCACCAATTCGCGCGGCTTCAACTGCCCCGATACCACCAATTTCATTCAATTTCATGTCAATGGTCCCGTGGCTGGTTTTACCATCGGCAACACTACCGCCTGTTTGTCGGACAAAATCGTATTTACCGACACGTCCATCGCCGATTCCATTTACCCCATCAACAAATGGGAATGGTATTTTGGCGACAGCACTTCGCAAACGCTGACTTTTGCGGGCAATACGGCGCACAAATACAGCGACCCCGGCAATTATGATGTAAAGCTGGTGATTACAGATGATGAAAACTGCAGCGATACGACGTTTTATTCCGGCCGCAATATTGAGGTCAAAGGACCAAAGGCAGTAATTTTGGCAGAACAAAACCCCATCCTGCCCTACATACCGGAAGTTTTTACCAATCTTACCGAATCCGGTACACTAAACCTCAACCAGATACAATACACCTGGCTATTTGGCGATGGCGACAGTTTGCTGTCGAATGACAAGCAGGTATCGCATATCTACCGCAACTATGCCGATGATACGGCAAGGCTGATTGCCACCAGCGCGGAAACGGGATGCAGCGACACCGCTTCAACGGTGATTCAGATCAAAAACACCAACCTGTCTTTTACCTACATCACCACCAACCTTACGCCCATCAGCAACTGCCCGCCGGTGCTGGTGAATTTTACCAATACTTCCGAAAACTTCGATGTGGTGAGCTGGGATTTTGGCGACGGTGCCACTGCCGACAACCTGAACAAACCAAGCCACAAATATGACAAGCCAGGCGTTTACAAAGTGATCATTTATGGCTATTACAATACCGACACCTACGATTCTACCTGGCAGTATGTTACCATCGCGGGGCCCATTGCCACGGTGCGGGCAGATGTATTGACGGGCTGCGGTGCAAGGCAGGTGGTGTTTAGTGCCGAAACCACCGATGCAACAGATTATACCTGGGATTTTGGCGACGGTGAGTTGCTCGATACCAAAGACTCGATCGTAACGCATACCTATACCCTCCCGAATGTATATACGCCATCGCTTACCGTAACCAATGCAGACAAATGTGCATTTGCCTATAACCTGAACAGTACCATCGTGATTGACACCCTCAAACTTGGCATCGGGTACGATTCTGTGCTGCAATGTCACCAGGCATTGTACCATTTTTATCCCAACCTGGTGAGCGTGGCAAACAACAACGGGCAGCCAATTGATTATACCTGGCAATTCAGCGACCGGCAGGACGCGCCCACCACCGATTCGGTTTCCCGGCTTTACCAAACACCGGGCACCTATACGGTATCGGTTACCGCCACTTCTCCTTATGGCTGCCGCGATACGGCTACACAAACCGTGACTGTTGCCATTCTTCCGCCGGTTAGCATTGACGGCCCGGATGAAATCTGCGAAAACACGCCGGTTGTTTTCAAAGCCAACAAAACCAACAACGCCGACGCACTGACTTATTTCTGGCAGTTTCAAAACAGTACATCCACTTTGCAGAATCCACCGGCACAGGTATTCAGCGGTGCGGGCAGGGATTCGGTAATGCTGGTGGTAAACAATAACGGCTGCACCGATACGCTCTACAAGGCCATACTGGTACACCAGCAGCCAAAAATCAGGATGCTCTTGTCCGATTCAATTGTGTGTCTTGGTGGCAGTGTTGTATTTGATGCCGTGCCCGCCAATGTTACCGTGCAGGACCCCATAGATTATTTGTGGGTGTTGGGAACGGGAAAAGATACGGCGGCACTGCAATCTGCCACTTTTACCTATGGCAGTTACGGCACTTACCCCATCGTCCTCAACGCCACGTCGGCCTTTGGTTGCAAGCTCCAGCTACTGGATACGGTGACCGTTTCGCCGGCGCCCAAAGCAGCCATACAAGGCCCTTTGCATCTGTGCATCGGCAGCACGGCAACCTTTACCAGCACATCGGGAATTGCCACAGCGGTTTACGCCTGGCATTACTCTGACGGCACCACCAGTATTTTACAGAATCCGCCGTCAAAGACCTATACAACATCGGGCATTGACAGCATTTACCTCGTGGCAAGCATCGGCGGCTGCCGCGACACGGCTTACCACAACGTAACGATTCACGACAACCCGCAGGCAGAATTGTCTCCTTCGTCTCCGCGCATTTGCCGTGGCGATACGCTTCAGCTTACTGCCCACAACGGGCAGAAATACCAGTGGCAAACCACTACCGCCATCAGCAATACCACCATCGCGGCGCCATTGGTTTATCCTTCCCTCACTACCAATTATAAAGTGCTGGTGACAGATGGGTATGGATGCAAAAGCACCGATTCGGTTACTGTGATGGTTACGCAACCAATGGACATCAAAGCGCCATCGCTGGTAAATGCCTGCATTGGCAGCCAGGCCCGGCTAACGGCAACCGGTACAGATACATACTATTGGATCAATGGTTCTGATTTAAACAATGTCAACATTGCCAACCCGGTTACCATAGAAGCAGCCCAAAACAAATCGTATACAGTCGTGGGATATGACGCTTATGGCTGTTTTAGCGACACGGCAACGGTGCAGGTGGTGGTGAGAGAAAAACCGTTGGTGGAAGCCGGCGACAACCAGGTGATACCCGCCGGCGTGCCGGTGAACCTGTCATCAACTGCCAACAGTTCTATCGCCAACTGGAACTGGCAGCCTTCTGCTTATCTCAGTTGTACCAATTGTGCTGCCCCTGTCAGCAAACTGCGGCAAAGCACTGTTTATACGGTTACTGCAACAGACCATTACGGTTGCCAGGGAACCGATACCGTTTCCATTACGGTTGTGTGTAAAGATGGATTGGTCAGTGTTCCCGAAGTATTCAGCCCGAATGGCGACGGGAAAAATGACCGCTTCCGTATCACGGCCTTTGGTGTGAAAACCATTACCCACCTGGTGATTTTCAGCAGGAATGGCAACAAGGTATTTGAAAAAAATAACGTGAGCCCGCTGGACATAGACGCTTCATGGAATGGCATGTACAACAGTACGATGATGCCGGTAGGAACTTATGTGTATGTGTTGCAGGCGGTGTGCGATGCCGGCGAGGTGTACAACCTGAAAGGGACGGTAACATTGGTTCGGTAATGCAATTATCTTCATAAAAAAAACCAGAAGCTAGCTTCTGGTTTTTTTTATGAATTTTACAAGCGTCCAATCTCAGACAGCGAGAAACTGGCTTTGTACATAATCCACCACGTCATTGAGGTTTTGACGCTGGTTGTACACAGCAAGCTGCCGGTCGGCACCGGTGCCGTTTTCGATCATTTTGTGAATAAAATTCATGGCACTGCGGCTGCCAAGCTGGTCCACGACATCATCCACAAAATCGAGCAATTCATAAATCAGCACGCGGGTATTTACTTCCTGTTCTTTGCCAAAGTCTATCAAGGTGCCGTCTATTCCATACCTGCCGGCCCGCCACTTGTTTTCGTTGATGAGTGCCCGCTGGTACATGATGAAATTCATGTTCTGGCTGCGCAGCTTGTACAGCTTGGCGCAAATAGCCTGGAACAATGCAGCGATGGCGATGGTTTCATCAATGTTCATTGGTACATCGCAGATGCGAAATTCAACCGTATTGAAAAAAGGATGCACGCGCAGGTCCCACCATATCTTTTTGGCGTTGTCTATACAATTGGTTTTGATGAGCAGGTTCACATAACTTTCATACGCTTCAATGCTTTCAAAATAGTCGGGGATGCCGGTGCGGGGAAATTTGTCGAACACTTTTGTACGAAACGATTTGTACCCTGTAAACCTGCCTTCCCAGAACGGGGAATTGGTGCTGAGTGCATACACATGTGGCAAAAAATAACGCGCCGAATTGGCAATGTGTATGGCCATGCGGCGGTCTTCCATCCCTACGTGCACGTGCAAACCAAAAATGAGGTTGCTGCGGGCGGCTTCCTGCAGTTCGTTCACGATTTCATTGTAGCGAACATGGTCGGTGATCAACTGGCTTTGCCAGTGGCTGAACGGGTGTGTACCCGACGCCCCTACCATAAAGCCCAGATCGCCGGCAATCTGCGAAATGGTTTTGCGCAGCGTAAACACATCGCGGTAAGCTTCTTCGATGTTTTCACAGATATCGGTACCCACTTCCACTACCGCCTGGTGCATCTCGGCTTTCACTTTGTCTTTGATCACCTTTTGCCCTTCGGTTACAATTTTTTGTTCATGACTGGTTAGTTCCCGCGTTTCGGGGTTCATCACCATGTATTCTTCTTCTACACCAAGCGTAAAATGCTTAAAGCTAAGGTTTGCCATACAGTATGAGTTAATAAATATCGGTTCGCCGGGATTGGTTTTTCCAGACGGGTGCTAAAGGCTTGCGGCTGCAACGAATCGTTTTATGGATACAATTTCTTTTTTGAGGCGCTGCGTTTTACAAATTCGCCCCAGGTCAGGTTGTCTTTACCCGGTTTCCAGGCTTTGGCTTTTTCGATGGCGTACGTAGCTGCGGTTTCCACCACCCATTCAAAATTTTCTTCGCCTACACTGTTGCGTTCGGCATCGGGTGCAGGGTTGCAGAAGTCGATTGCATACGCTACGCCATCTCGCAGTGCAAGTTCAACGGTATTGAAATCGTACCCCAAAAATTTATTAAGGCGAAGCACGATGTCTTCGAGATATTTTAATTTTTCATCCGAAGGCGCAAAATCGGCTGCATACCGCAGGTGATATGGATTGCGTGGTTCGTAAGACATGATGCGAACATATTTCCCGCCGATGCAATAGCAGCGGTAATATTCTTCAAACACAATTTCTTCCTGCAGCAGCATTACAAGCTGTCCGGTTTCTTTGTGGCTGTTGTAAAATTCATCAATGTTGTTGAGCCGGTACACATTTTTCCAGCCACCGCCGGCAAACGGTTTCATGTAAGCCGGGAAACCAACATAATTAAAGATGCCTTCCCAATCCATGGGATATGCGAGGTTGCTAAAACTTTCGCCGCTGGTATCGTCGGGCAACTGGTAAGAAGGCAGGATCACGGTCTTGGGAACCGGCACTTCGATGTTGACGGCAAGCGCATTGTTGAAAAACTTTTCATCGGCACTCCACCAAAACGGGTTGTTGATAACCGAGGCGCCACCAATGGCGGCATTTTTGAGAAACGCGCGGTAAAACGGCACGTCCTGGCTAATGCGGTCAATGATCACTGCATAATCTGAGGCGGCGCCCTGCAACACTTTATCTATTTTCACCGGTTCGGCAATGACGTCTTTTACTTTTTTGCTGTTGACACGTTCGATAAACGCATCCGGAAAGCTTCTTTCTTTCCCGAATAAAATCCCGATTTTTTTCATACGTTACTTTTAAGATACGAATAACAGATAAAATGCTATGGCTCAAAGTAATAAAACAAATTTGATTTTGTTCTAAACTTTTCCGCAAAAAGGATAACTGCCATTTTCCTACTTTTGACGCTTTATGAGGAATGATGTAAGTAGCAGCGAACAGGTAATGGTAAAACAAGTAATTCTTGACTCTGCCTGCCTGCAACGCGAGGTACTGATTGATCTGTATTTACCAGCCGCGCAATCAGACTACAATCACCTGAGCCTGCTGCTCATCAACGACGGACAGGATTTGCCGGTGATGCCTTTTGCCGACATTCTCTCCGGTTTGTATGCCAACAACCAGATAGAGCCCCTTATTTGCGTAGGCATTCATTGTGGCACCGACCGGAAAAACGAATATGGCACTGCCCGCAAACTGCATTATCAGGGATTGGGTGCAAAGGCAGCACAATACACACATTTCGTACTACAGGAACTGATGCCCGTCGTCGAAAAAAACCTGCACGTTACTTCATGGAAAGACAAATCGTTTGCCGGTTTTTCACTCGGTGGTCTTAGTGCACTCGACATTGTTTTTAACCACCCGCACCAGTTTGTAAATGCCGGCGTATTCAGCGGATCGCTGTGGTGGCGCAGCCGGGGCTATGGACGGTATTACAACGACCACACAGACCGCATCATGCACGCACAATGGCGGGGTGCGCCCCTGCATCCCTGGCTCAGCTTTTTCTTTGAATGCGGTGCGCTCGACGAACTGGCAGACCGGAACAACAATGGCATCATTGACTCGATAGAAGATACGCTGGACCTCATTGCGATCCTGAAAGAAAAAGGCTATCCGGAAACCGCCATCCGTTACGTAGAACTGGCCGATGGCATGCACAATGTAGCTACCTGGGCACGCGCATTGCCTGCTTATTTGCAATGGCGCTGGGGGAGATGAGTTCGTTCGAAGATTTGCTTCACGAAACTTCGAACGCAGATATCCGGTACACCTGGCATTCATCAACACATTACCATCAAAGACATGGATTATATACACATCGGAAAAATCGTTGCCACCTTTGGCATCAAAGGCGAAGTGATCGTGCTGCACGGACTCGACAAAAAAGCAGATTTCAAAGGCATTGAAGCCTTGTTTGTAGAAGAAACCAAAAACAACCGCATTCCTTATTTTATTCAAAGCGCACGCGCCAAAACCAATGCAGAAAGCTATGTGCAACTGGAAGGCATTGGGTCGAAAGAAGCTGCCCACCGGTTTATTCAAAAGCAGGTGTGGCTGTTGCAAAAGGATTTTGAAAAAGCGGCAGGCAAAACTTCGGTGATCGGGCTGCTGGGCTTTTCAATCTTTGAAAACAAACATCTCATCGGCAGCGTGGATGAAGTGATAGAGCAACCGCACCAGATACTCCTGCGCACGCTGTACAAAGAAAAAGAAGCGCTGATCCCGTTGCACGAAGAAACCATCCAAAAAATTGACCGCAAAAAGAAAGAAATACACGTGCAGTTGCCCGATGGATTGCTGGACATTTACAGCTAAACAGGCAAGTTTGTTCATTCTACAGGATTGTTGATCTCCTGAACTGAGCCAATTTCTTAAAAAATTGAGCGGTAAATATTTTTTCCTTGTCAACATCAAAGAATTCCTTAATTTCGCGCCCTAAATTTACCTGAAGGGGGTATCATAATACTATGCTGATAATAGATTCTAAAGACTGCGAAAACATAGACAAAGCGCTGAAGAAGTACAAAAAGAAATTTGAAAAAAGCAAAGCGCTGTTGCAGCTGAGGGAGCGTCAAAGCTTCACAAAACCGTCTGTAAAACGCCGCACACAGGTGCTAAAAGCCATTTACAAGCAGAAGATCGCCAGCGGTAAAATCGAGATTTAACAACGTGCATCTCTTTCATAGAGCCGTAGGTAGCCAATGCCTACGGCTTTTTTTGCTTGCCGGAAGTCAACTCCCCGTGCTTGTCTCTCTCCCCTTCCATTTTCTATCCCGCCATGCTTTACCAAAGGCTAACAACGCCATCACAAACACCAGCCCGCTCAACCAGCACAGTTTTACAAACAACGGGTCTTCATAGGAAAAGTTGACGACACTGCTTCCTGCCGGCAACGCCACCGACTGAAACGTATGATACAGGGTGCGGATTGGTTGCGGCTTGTCATTGATACTTGCGTGCCAGTGCACATCCTTGTTTTGCAAAAAAACAAGTGTGTCAGGTGATTGAGTTAGTATGCGGCACGTAATACCAGACGGGCTGAACAACTGTACGACAATGGGGCTGCCGCCATTGTTTTTGTTCCAAATGTTACTGTTTAAAAACAGGTAAGGCTGATGATTGATAACAGCCGTGTCGCTACTTGAAAAATAGTCGCCTGTACTGGCAAAATATGAAGGATAATCGGTGAGTTTGGCAATGCCGATTTGTTTGCTGTAATACGACAAACTGCCGGTCAGACCTTCCATCTGTAATGGCAAAGTATCAGTTTGATCAACAGGAATCAACGGAGGTATGGGAAATCCGCCTGGATTGCTGTTATAAACCGCCTGCACTTCTACAACCGTGGTGGTGCCTACGCCTGTAACCGGCAGGTACAACAGGCAGTTGACAACCAGATCGGCAACAATGAGCAATAACAGGCTTTTGTCCGACATTTTATGTTGCCAAACTACCATCAGCAATATCGCCACAGCTATAGCGGCGCTCATGAGAAAAGCAGCCGACAACGGGATGAATTCATAAAAAGCCTTTATCTTTTGCGTTATGGAAACCGACTGTAACAATTGGTGAACAAATGCCGATAGTTCATGCGCCTGTATAGCCGCCATCACAATCACCAGGAGCAGCAGGAGGCAGATAAGCGCTATAATATATTTGCGGCTTGCAGTACGGTATTTGGAATACAATGGTAGCAAACGCTCCATACCAAAGCCCGCAATACAACAACTGCTCAGCAACAGGAACACACGAAAATGCCCGTTGGTGCGCACGTTTTTCACCAGCGGCAGATGGTCGTACACAGCGGTTTTCACCCCATCCCCGAGACTCAGCAACAGGAGAAACAACCCCGAACAAAGCAAGGGCAGCAACAGCTTGTTTTTTTTATCCAGTCCAAACCACAATGCCACAAAACCAGGCAACGACAAATAGAAATCGCGAAAACTGACATCGCCGGAAAACAGCGGTGTGTGCGCGACTGTCGAAAACGGGAATACAAAAGACATGAGTGCCGGCAGGCTGGCAGAGGCGGTGGCATTGTAAGGCGTGGTGGCCACATAATGCTCGTATTGTGGCAAAACGGACCAATAACTGTAAATGGCTGGCATCATCCATAGAACGAACAGCAGCATACTGACACCAAGATAACCGGCAACCGCCAGCCATTGCGTGCGCGGAAGCGGGTAGCGAAGAAAATAAACAACAACAAACACCAGCAAGTAATAGCCACAGGCAATGGGCATTGCCGGGTGCCCGCTGGCGCAAACCAGGTAAGCTGCCACCGTAAGCAGGAAGCTGTTGGTGTAACCCGGATTCTTTAGCAACCGGAGCAGGAACAACAATACAAAGGGGAAAAAAGCCGCGGCCGCAAGGGAATTGATGTGCTGAATGGCACCAACATAAAACCCCGAGCACATGTACATGGCGGCTATAGAGAGGGAAATATATGCTGAAGCATACAAATGCCTACCCAGGAAATACATGCCTACACCGCCGATATAGATGTACAACAGCACTTCGATTGTTAGTGTGTAAGCACTATAACCAATGGCAGCAAAGCACCACACGACCGGACTATAAAAAGCAAAACCCATATCCTTGTATGCCGGAAATCCAAAGTTGAGATATGGGTTCCACAACGGGCTTACGCCTGCGTGAAGGCATTGGCTGAGAAAATATTTTTGGGGGAAATTGTCGCTAAACGCATCGTTTTTCATCCCGAAATAGAAGGTGGACAACGGCAGGTACGCAACCAACAGGATGATCAGCAACGCCAGCATTGGTTTCCATGGCAGCGCATCCTGTTTTGTTGTATTCATATTGGCAAATTTATATCTCCATGGTTCATGCATTGCATCTATCTCGGGTGCCAACCATTTTCAACAGCTTTTCATTTTTAAAACAATTGTTCGAATCTTTATTGCACAGCCAATCTTTAAAAATTGAAATATTTTTTTTGGGTCAGCAAAAATGAACCCTGTACAAAAAAAGACGACCATTTGGCAGATCAACAACCGGGCTGATTGCTTACCTTCATTTTCAATCGATCAACATGGCGCAGCACCAATACCCGGAGGTTCAGCAGTATTTGCAATACCTGCAGTTTGAAAAAAAATATTCGCAGCATACTTACCTTGCTTACCAGAACGACCTTTCGCAGTTTACGGCTTACCTTGCCTCGGAATATGATTCGCCGCCATTGCCCGACATCAAAGCCTCCATCATCCGCTCGTGGCTGGCCAACCTAAAGGGCACCGACGACCTGGCCAACAAAAGCCTGAACCGGAAAATTTCAACGTTGAAATCGTTTTTCAAATACCTGATGAAGCAGGGCGTTGTGCAGCAAACGCCCATGACAACGATTATTTCGCCCAAAATCAGCCGTCGCCTGCCCGTGTTTGTGGATGAAAAAGACATGCAACATTTTTTTGACTATGCGCAGTTCAGCGATGATCACATGGGAAGAACGGAAGAACTGGTACTGCGTATGTTTTACCAGACCGGCATGCGCCTCAGCGAGCTGATCAACCTGAAGCAAAGCAGCGTGGACGAGCATTACAGCAGCCTGAAATTGTTAGGCAAAGGAAATAAAGAACGAATGGTTCCGGTATCGAAACAACTCATTGCGCAAATCAATGCTTACCTGTCACAAAAACCGGCAGTAGCTGCAGGGGTGGACCATATTTTTACGACAGAAAAAGGAAAGCCGTTTGCACCCAAAACCATTTACAACCTGGTAAAGGCTCACCTGAGCATGGCGACCACCATTGAGAAAAAAAGCCCGCATGTGCTGCGGCATACTTTTGCCACGCATCTGATGAACCATGGTGCCGAGTTGAATGCCGTTAAGGAATTGCTGGGACATTCAAGCCTTGCGGCAACGCAGGTATATACGCACCTCACCATTGAAAAGCTGAAAGAAACTTATCAAAAAGCACATCCAAAAGCGTGACATCTTTACCACTCGCAAATCACATGTAAATTTTAATGCGCTGGCGCAATGCGTTTTATCAACAGTACCGGCTTTCCGACATTAAAATTTTTTCTTTTTGTTTTTTTTACCATCTGATTCTGTAACTTGAATTGACAAAAATCAAAACGAAATGGTTTCTTAACCTGTTATTCTTATTTTTTCACCATTAAATGTTAATGACTATGATTGTAAACCTTCAGGCTGTACACTTTAATGCAGATGTAAAACTGGTAGAGTATGTGACAGAAAAGGCACAAAAGCTGGAAAATTTTCACGACCGCATTATCAAGGTTGATGTTTATTTAAAGCTTGATAACCTGGTGCACAACATTAAAGACAAGATCGCTGAGATTAGAGTACATGTACCCAAACAAAACTTTTTTGTGAAGGCATCCTCTAAATCTTTTGAACAATCATTTGACGATGCGTTAGACTCCGCAATCAACCAGATAAAGAGAAAAAAAGAAAAACTTGCCGCTGCATAACTTTTCCCGAACCCCGCCACCGGCGGGGTTTTGTTTTCTATTCCGGCAGTTACGAATCATCATTGCGTTTACCTTGTTCCATTACTCCGCCCTTTCCTGATGCCATTGGCACCCTGCCGTTAAGATGTTTTTTCAAAGGAAATAAAAATCAAAAATCTGCGGGCATCGCAAGTCCAATATTTTATTTCATAAAAAAGATAGAACAGAATTTTGCCAAATAAAGTTTTCGCTTACCTTTGCCATCCCGAAAAAAAGGGGTAGTTCTTTATTTGCCACTTTAGCTCAGCTGGTAGAGCAACTGATTTGTAATCAGTAGGTCGTTGGTTCGATTCCGACAAGTGGCTCATTGTTTTGTTGATTGAAATTTTCCAATGATCAATCAACGAGTTAATACGGGCAGGTGGCCGAGTGGTTAAAGGCGACAGACTGTAAATCTGTTCTCTCCGGAGTACATAGGTTCGAACCCTATCCTGCCCACAGTTCAAGATACACAATGCGGAAGTAGCTCAATTGGTAGAGCGATAGCCTTCCAAGCTATAGGTTGCGGGTTCGACCCTCGTCTTCCGCTCACTTGCTGAGATGACAAATGACAGATGGTTGGCGGCAGATTTCTTCTGCCAAGCAATGGGTCAGACTGTCTCCCGACAAAAGCCGTTGTAGCTCAGGGGTAGAGCACTTCCTTGGTAGGGAAGAGGTCGTGAGTTCGATTCTCACTAACGGCTCACACGCCATTTTCAAATTGATGTCTGTCAATTTTCGATAGAACAACCAATTTTTAAAGTAATGTTTGCAAGCAATTGTTTTACTTGCAGACTTTTATAATTTGTAAGAACAACATAAAACCGATAAAATGTCTAAAGAGACCTTTAAGAGGGAAAAACCTCACGTAAATGTTGGAACCATCGGTCACGTAGACCACGGTAAAACAACATTGACCGCTGCCATTACCAGCATTCTTGCTTCTAAAGGAATGGCGCAGGCAAGAAAGTATGATGAAATTGATGCTGCTCCCGAAGAAAAAGAGCGCGGTATCACCATCAATACTGCCCACGTAGAATATGAAACTGCTAACCGTCACTATGCGCACGTTGACTGTCCTGGTCACGCTGACTATGTGAAAAACATGATTACCGGTGCTGCCCAGATGGATGGCGCAATCCTGGTAGTAGCTGCGACCGATGGTCCTATGCCACAAACCAGAGAGCACATTCTGCTTGCCCGCCAGGTAGGTGTTCCCCGTATGGTGGTATTTATGAATAAAGTTGACCTTGTGGACGATCCTGAACTGCTGGAACTGGTAGAAATGGAAATCCGCGAGATTTTGTCTAAAAATGGTTTTGATGGTGACAACACACCCATTATCCAGGGTTCTGCAACCGGCGCATTGGCTGGCGAAGACAAATGGGTAGCCAAAGTGGAAGAACTGATGGAAGCTGTTGATTCTTACATTCCATTGCCTCCGCGTCCTATCGATCAGCCATTCCTGATGTCTGTAGAAGACGTATTCTCGATCACTGGTCGTGGTACTGTTGCTACCGGTCGTATCGAACGTGGTATCATCAAAGTGGGTGAAGGTGTAGAAATCGTTGGTTTGATGGATACGCCGCTGGTATCTACCGTTACCGGTGTAGAAATGTTCAAAAAACTGTTGGACGAAGGTCAGGCAGGTGACAACGCAGGTTTGCTGTTGCGCGGTATTGAAAAATCTCAGATCCGCCGTGGTATGGTTATCGTAAAACCAAAATCCATCACACCGCACACCGAATTCAAATGCGAAGTATATGTACTGAGCAAAGAAGAAGGTGGACGCCACACGCCGTTCTTTAACAAATACCGTCCTCAGTTCTATTTCCGTACGACCGACGTAACGGGTGAAGTAGAATTGCCAGCCGGAACAGAAATGGTAATGCCTGGTGACAACATCGGCTTGACCGTTAAACTGATTCAGCCGATCGCGATGGAAAAAGGTCTCAAATTCGCTATCCGCGAAGGTGGACGTACTGTAGGTGCCGGTCAGGTTACTGAAATTCTGAAATAAGGAATTAGTTCTTATATTTACAGGAATTAGCTAATTAGCCCTGGCTGATTAGCTAATTTTTCTTACACGGGTATCGTACAACGGTTAGTATAGAGGTCTCCAAAACCTTCGATCTGGGTTCGAATCCTAGTACCCGTGCGATTTAATTTAAAAATGAGTGAATTGGAAAACAACAATTCAACGACCTCATTTTGTAAATCTTCAAATAATCAATTAAACAAGGTGAATAAAGTTTCCGATTATTTAAAAGAGTCGTACCACGAACTGGTTGACAAAGTTACCTGGCCAAATTCAGAACAATTGCAGCAGTCCACCGTCATTGTTTTGGTAGCTACGGCAGTCATCACCGCCATTGTTGGTCTGATGGATTTGGCAAGCAGTTGGCTGCTAAAATTAATATACTCTTTATTCCAATAAGCAGTAGCAATATGGAAAACACAGTGCAGGAATCAGATGTTAAGATGCAGGAAGCGGATACGAAATGGTATGTTCTGCGCGTTGTGAGCGGCAAAGAAAAAAAAGTTAAAGAATACCTCGATAAAGACATTTCGCGCAACGGCTGGAGCAACATCGTAAAGCAGGTCTTCCTCCCTACCGAAAAAGTATACAAAGTACAGAACGGTAAAAAGGTAATGCGCGAAAAGAATTATTTTCCCGGTTATGTAATGCTCGAAGTAGCAGACGGGAAGCTGAACGACGACATCGTCATGTATATCAGCAACCTCACCAATGTAATGCACTTTTTAACGGATGGCAAGGGCAGCAAAGGCAATATTATTTCGCTCCGCAAAACTGAAGTCAACAAAATGCTCGGTCGCGTAGATGAAATGAACGATCAGGGTGCCACGATGAGCGAACCATTCATCATTGGGGAAACCATCAAAATCATTGAAGGTCCTTTCAACGATTTCAATGGCGTGATTGAAGAAGTAACTGATGAAAAGAAAAAATTAAAGGTGTCTGTAAAGATATTTGGCCGTTCTACACCCGTAGAATTGAACTACATGCAGGTAGAAAAGATCAGTTAAAATATACTGACCGCATCGGCAGAAGCCACATCTCAACAGATGTGGCTTTTCTTTTGCATCCCATTTCTCATTCTTCACCCATCGGCTAACCTAACGGTACATTTAATCCCAATAGAATAAAATGTGAAAGCCAATGTTCTACATTAAACTTTATACACATTGAAGGTCTAATTTTCTTACGATACAGACCGTACAAACGGGCAAATCAGGGCTATCATATTTACAACATTTAAATACAAGAGATGAAGAGCAGAAAACGATTGCAGGGGTCTTTACTGGTGTTGGTACTGACTTTCTTGTGCGTTACGCAAAACACAATGGCTCAGGACAGTTATGATCTTGACCAGTTTGAAAACAATAACAACAATAATAATGAGGAAGCATTGATTGCGCCGGAGCAGGATGTGGATTACAACACCTTTCGTGATCAGCTAACGCCTTATGGCAACTGGGTAGACTATCCCGGTTATGGAAACGTATGGGTGTGCAATATTCCGGGTTTCCGGCCATACTACACAGGGGGTCACTGGGCATACACGCGCTTCGGCTGGACATGGGCATCCGATTACAACTGGGGTTGGGCTCCTTTCCACTACGGGCGCTGGGCTTTTGACAACGCTTACGGCTGGCTTTGGGTGCCGGGATATACCTGGGGACCTGCCTGGGTCAGTTGGAGAACGGGCGGCAATTATTATGGCTGGGCACCATTGTCTCCGGGATTGAGCATCGGCATCAACGTTGGCGTTGGCATTCCTGACAACAACTGGGTGTTTTTACCGCACCGGTACATGGGCAACCGGCGTATGAACCCATACTACATAAATAACCGTCAGAACCCCGTTATCATTCACAATACGACCATCATCAACAACACCAATGTGTATGGCAACAACCGGTATTATACAGGACCCGACAGGCGCGATGTAGAAAGATATTCCGGACACCGTATACAGCAGCAGGAAATTTATGTAAACAACCAGCGGGCCAACAACAGGAACAACCCGAATGGCGTGTACCTGAACCGTCCGGAAAGAAACAACGGGGTTGTCAGCAACAACAGGCAATACAACAGCCGGCAAACTGACAACAACATTGACAATGACATCAGGCAACAACCAACTTCCGGCAGGCAGTCATTGCAAAACAGTGGCAGCCGCATTCTGAAACCGGGTAGCAGGATACAAGCTGATGACAACCGCAACACGGGCGAAAGTAATGAGCAAAGACAACCTGTTTACCGAAACAGGAACGACAATGCGGTTAGGGAACAACAACGCGAGCAACGGAGCCAGGAAATACAAAACCGCATGCAGCAGCAGCAAAATGATCAACGCCGACAGCAGATGGAACAGTTGCGCCAGCAACAATTGGATGACCGGCGCATGCTGATGCAGCAACAGCAGCAAAATAACCAATTGCGCCAGCAGCCAATGAACGACAGAAGAATGCAAATGCAGCCACGTTCAAATGAGCAGAGAGCACCGGCTTTCCAACCTCCGCAGCCGCAGTTCAGGCAACGCGTAGAAAGTGGCGGCAGCGTTAGCCGTCCGCCACGGAATGACGGTGGCAGCATCAGGCGGAATTAATCTATCAACCAATCTGTTCTATAAACAAAAGGCTTCTCCTGTTTTGTACAAGAGAAGCCTTTCTTTATTTGCAAACGTGTTAAAACCAAATCAGACGGCGAAAGACGTTCCACAACCACATGTGCTGGATGCATTGGGATTGTTGAACACAAATCCACGGCTGTTCAGCCCATCATGCCAGTCTACCTGCATGCCATACAGGTACAATTCGTGGCTCTGGTTCATGACACAAGGGATGCCCTCTATTTGAAATTCAACATCACCAACTTGCATTTCATCGAACCCGAGTATGTATGTCATCCCGCTGCAACCTCCGCCTTTTACGCCAACGCGCAATTTCCTGGTAAGGTCAAAATCCGGTTCGCTCATCAGTCTTTTCAATTCGTCTACAGCGCCGGCACTCAGCGTAACCGGGGTTGTTGCTACTATTTCCATGCTTCAAAATTACTAAAAAAGTACCCGATCTTTCTCCCCTTAAGATAATATTCGGAAAAAGATGACGTTTTAATTACATATACTAATCTAACTTTTTATTTATTCATGGCAAACTACTCTAATATCGCCTTAATCATCATTTGCTTTGTATTCATTGCCCTCGTTTATTACATTTATTCTGCCCGCAACTCCAAAACTTCCCTGTCGCCTGAAACGTCGGCTGCTACAGCACAGTTGCAATTGAGCGCCTACGAACGCCTGATTTTACTTGTTGACAGGATTGCACTTCACAATCTCATCAGCCGGCTTAAATCAGCCCGGTGCCACGGCTCGCGCGAAATGCAACATGTTGCTTACCCAAAGTATTAAAGAAGAATTTGATTACAATATTACCCAACAGATTTATGTTAGCGCCGATGCGTGGAATGCGGTTAAAAACCTGAAAGAGCAAAACATGCTGGTCATCAACCAATTGCGGCAACACTACCTCAAAACGCTACAGGGCTTGATTTGAATAAGTTCATACTAGAATACCTGATGAACGATAAAAAAGGATCCCTGCATGAGGTAGTAAGTGAGGTATTGAGTTACGAAGCCAAAAAATTAATCCGTAAAAAATGATTTGATATAACATTAAAAAGCCGGTCACTATAAGTAACCGGCTTATTTAAATTGTAAAGAGTCAAAAGCATTTTTACAAAGTGAGTTTGCCTTCTATCCCATCATCCATGGTTTTACTACAATAGCGCACCCGTAACAATTTTTAAAAACGATACCATTTTACCATGTTTTGTATCCCAGTAATACGCTTCATCCGGCGTAAACTTAATAACGCTGATATTGGGATCATCTACCCCACCCTGAAACCAGGTTTTCACTATTGGGTTCCATAATTCCTTTACCAATCTCTATATCAAACAACACTTCGCTGTTGCCATGTACCGATATGTAATTTTCTTTCGACGGATCGCCAAATATCAAATCTGGTAACGTTCCATTCGAAAAGGTCTTCGTTTCGCTTGCTGTTTTTATCACTTAAAAACCAAAAAATACCGTTATCATCAACTTTGTTTGCCGACATTGGCGCGGTTTGCATGCGATGATTGGCATCGTAGGTGCAAAACATGCAAATTTTTACATCGGTTGCCATGTCCTGCATTTTTTGAATGGCTTCCTTATTTTCAAGATTCTATTTTATCTCCCATAAAAGAATTTTTGGTAGTTCTTCTAATTATGTGCCAGTAATTGGCAGCATTTGTACAACCAAACCATTTGCCCGGCAACAATTGAAGGACGAAAAGTGCTGTTTACCTAACAATAAATGCATAAAAAAGCAGCTAACCCGGGTAGCTGCTTTTATAAATATATCAGGGGAAATTACATTAATTGACTACAAATTTTGATTGCAGGGTCGTTCCGTTGGTGGCAATCATTTTCACGGTATAAACACCGCTGACCAACCCGCTGGTAGAAATGGTAAACTGTCCGGTTACATTTTGGCGTTGTTGTTTCACCAACCGTCCCTGAACATCATACAGTTGCGCACGTCACCATTCCTTGTTGCATGGTTTTAACGATAATATTCTGACCCGGTTTTACTACGGAAGGATACAGGAACAACTTGCCCTGACCGCTGATCGATGCAGCTACTGAAGCCGTGGCTTTGGAAGATCCGTCTTTGTTAACGGTCACAACCCGGTACAGGAAATTCCCGTCGGTAGCAACCTGATCAGTATAACTGTAAGAAACATAGCTGGTGTTGTTTCCCTTTGCCGGTACGGATGCAATGTCGGCATAAGAAGTTCCGCCATTGCTGCTGCGCTGAATGGTATAGCTGCTGACGTTGGTTTCTGTCAGCGATTGCCAGGAGAGGTTTACACTTTTGCCGGAAGCCGAAGCGGTGAAGTTTTCAATCTGAGCGGGCAATACGATGCTGGTAGCACCCAATGCATAATATACGTCAAATTCAAAATTGACATCGAGCTTGATAATTTTTGAATTCACCACCAGCTCGAGGCGATTGTAGGGTTTGGAAACCACGAAATACACAAACCAGTTGATGTGGCTTTGGCTGGGATCCAATCCCATTAATTGGTTGCCTGATTTAGATTCCTGCAACGTGTTGTTCAGGTATGTTCTGATGGTCACATATTTACCAAGGCTATCCGAACTGATGCTGGTGGGAATTCTAACTTTGAAACCAGCCTGGTTGCCGGGGCTTAAGGATACGCTATCCGCAGGCAGGTTCAGGTAAGTGGTAAACAGGTAATCGGGCGACGTACAGGTGAATGGCGACGAAATGTTTGCCTGGAAAAAAGCATAGCTGTTCTCATCATCATCTGCAATACCAACGGCATTTTGTACAGTAGGCGCGTCGCAGCCGGTGCCATAAGGACTGGCAACTGAATATTTGTCTGTAGGATCGGCAAACCGGGAATAATAGGTTTGACCAAAAGTAAGGCTGGGCAGTACAAAGCTGCCGGCAAGCAAAGCTGTCACAAAAGCAATTTTGAGTGAAGCGTTACTCAATGTGTACATTTTTTTCATAACGATAATATTTTAGATGAAGCGGGAGTGTAACGTATTGCAATTGATTACTGGAATAACATACAGTTGAACGGCGATTCTAACCGTTTTTCAATTCCTGATTCAATATCCTTTCAAGATCTATCCGTTGATGAAACATTAGATTCTTACTGAGGCAATATTAAGCTATTTAAAAAAACAATCTGGCGATCCGCCCGAAAAAATCATTACAAATTTGAGAAATGTACTAAAAATGTGAATAAACATCTGGCATTGAAAAATGTTATTCCCACCGCTGAAAACCTTTTTTATCCATGAAAAACAACCAGCTCAACAATAGATAATCAACTCAATTTCAACGTTTTGGAAGTCCAATCCCGGATTTCTTCCAGTAAGCCCGCATCTGATGCCAGCGATTTGCCGAACGATGGAATCATCTCCTGCATTTTCCGGTTCCACTCTGCGGTCTCCATTTTGTTTTTATAACACCGATGCAACACCGTAATCATGATGCTTACGGCTGTTGAAGCGCCGGGAGAAGCACCCAGCAATGCTGCGAGCGATCCGTCTGCTGCACTCACTACCTCTGTTCCAAACTCGAGAATACCACCTTCGTCATCATCTTTTTTAATTACCTGCACCCGCTGGCCGGCAGTTTCCAGTGTCCAATCCTGCAGTTTGGCAGTAGGCACAAATTTACGGAGTGCATCCATCCTGTCTTCTTCGCTTTGCCTTACCTGTTGTATCAGGTAGCGCGTAAGGGGTATGTTGTTGAGACCGGCATAAATCATCGGGCGAATGTTGGCGACACGCATCGACAACATCATGTCAAGCAAAGACCCGTGTTTCAAAAACTTGGTGGTAAAACCGGCATACGGACCAAACAGCAATTCCTTTTTACCCTTGATGATGCGTGTATCGAGGTGCGGAACCGACATCGGCGGCGAACCCACCGGCGCCTGTCCATACACTTTGACACTGTGTTCGGCAATGATGCTTTTGTTGACACAACGAAGCCACTGCCCGCTAACAGGAAATCCGCCAAAGCCTTTGCCCTCCGGTATTCCCGACTTTAACAACAAAGGCAGGGCGCCACCCCCGGCACCCAAAAATACAAACCGTGATTTCAGGTATCTTGACTGATCAGCCGCTTTGTCTTTGACCCGCAACCGCCACTGCCCGTCATTTTCTTTCTTTAAACGCCGCACTTCATGGTTAAAATGCAGGGTAACGCCCGGCAACGTGCGCATATAATTGAACATACAACGCGTAAGCGTCCCGAAATTCACGTCCGTACCAATTTCCATGCGCGTGGCAGCCAGCTGTTCCGCCCCTTTTTCACGACCTTCCATCATCAGTGGCATCCATTCTTTCAGCTTGTCAAAGTCTTCCGAATATTCCATGCCCTTAAACAGGTGACAGCTTGTAAGCGCTTCCCAGCGTTTTTTTAAGAACGATACATCATTGTCGCCCATCACAAAACTCATGTGCGGCACCCGGTGAATAAAGGTTTCCGGTTTGTCAACAACGCCCTTTTCAGTAAGGTAAGACCACAGTTGCTTCGACATTTCGAACGACTCTGCTATCTTGAGTGCTTTGGAAGTATCAATGCTGCCGTCTGGCTCTTTGCGGAGTATAATTTAGTTCGCAAAAGGCAGAATGCCCGGTGCCCGCATTGTTCCAGGCATCCGAACTTTCGGCGGCAGCCATGTCAAGGCGCTCAAAAATATCAATGGTAATATCGGGCTGCAATTCTTTTAGCATAATTCCTAATGTAGCACTCATGATGCCTGCACCGGCTAGTACTACATCGGTCGTTGGTATTCTTTCTGGCATATTTTGTATTGCGGTTAATCAACAAAGGGCAAAAGATGGCAGCGCAAAAGTAACGCCATTCGGTATTGTATTTTTCTTATTTCCTTTTCTTTCTGCAAATGGCAGCTTCCGTTTTATTAAAAAAACCTGGCGCTTGTATTTTCAAACAGCCGGTACTATCGAAGAGGCATATTTGTTGCACCTGATTCACAAAAAACCAAACATGGCAGACCTTCAGCAGGAATTACAAAAGTTGTTTACATCGCACGAAGAAAAACACAGGTTGTACAATGATTACCTCGAAACATCAAAACACCACAATGAAAAAATTCTGAAGCTTGCCGAAATGCAGCCTATCGAAATCACAGACTTTGAAGAAGCTGAAGAAATGTACAATAACATGATCCTGAGCGAAAAAACTTACCGCGTTCAGAAAGAGGTATTTGATGTAAACCGGCAGGACGTTATCAACAAACTGCAACCGGTTCAAAACATCAAAATCCGGTTTACCTATGTCAATGAAAAACAGAAGAAAGACACCACCGATTATTATGTGTGGCTGAAATACAATCCCGAAAACCCCGACGAATCACAATTGGTGTTCAAAAAATATCTGATACCGATAACGAGCCCAGACTTTTGTAGCCAATATCTTTACCGCCGGTATGGGACAAAAAAAATTGCAGCGTTTTGCAGAAATCAAAACGTTTTCAAACGTGCTGGAATACCCGCAGAACATGCAGGGCGCATGGCATTCGGTTTTCAACAACCATCAACCAATCATCCTGGAACTAGCCTGTGGTAAAGGGGAATATACCGTGGGGCTGGCACAATTGCACCCGGAAAACAATTACATCGGCGTAGATGTCAAGGGCAACCGCCTGTGGCGCGGCGCAGCGATTGCTTTGAAACAACAACAGCACAACGCTGCGTTTTTGCGCACGCAGATCGAACTGATCAACACCTATTTTGCACCCGGCGAGGTACGGGAAATCTGGATCACCTTTCCCGATCCGCAATTGCGCGTGTCGAAACAAAAAAAGCGGCTTACCCATCCGCGGTTTTTACAATTGTACCAGCAATTTTTATCATCAGACGGATGCATTCACCTGAAAACCGACAGCCCGGCATTGTATGAGTTTACGAAAAAAGTAATTGACGTGTACCAATTGCCGCTGCTGACAGACAACAACAATGTATATGCCAACAGCGACGTTTCGCCCGAATTGAAGATCAAGACCTATTACGAATCGCTCGACATTGCCCGCAGCCGCCGTATTTTTTACCTTTGTTTTGGTGTGGGAAAAGATTTGTCGGCCGACAAAGAAGAAGCACTTAAACAGTGGGAATATGAAAAAGACAATGGATGACGATGAGCCGTATGCAGGCAGTGACGGGCTGGTAATTTTCACTGCCGAGTACCTGCTGCAACGTGGTTACTGCTGTGGCAACGGCTGCCGCAATTGTCCTTACAATTACAAAGCCGTACCTGAACCGCGCCGCACCTGCCTGCTGAAAGACCGTGCAGGCAACGAGACTACCAACAACAATTCATGAAAAAACGGAGTCAAATCATTTCCGGGGAAAAACCGGCTCGCTTATCACCTTCATTTTTTGAAGACGTGTGGGAGGTGGTGCGGCAAATTCCGCCGGGGCGCGTAACGTCATATGGCGCCATTGCCAATTACCTCGGAACAAAGCTGAGCGCCCGGATGGTCGGCTGGGCAATGAATGCTGCCCATACTGCCATGCCACCTGTACCTGCCCAACGCGTGGTGAACCGGTTGGGAATGTTGAGTGGCAAAGCGCATTTCAATCCGCCGACACTCATGCAGGAACTATTGGAAAAAGAAGGCATCACCATAGAACAGGATGCCGTAAAAGATTTTGCCACCCGGTATTGGGACCCGGCTACAGAGTTGGGATTGTAAGAGCATCAGCAAAACACTCGTTTTTGCTGATGCTCTTACATATCGTAACAAGAACCACCCTCCGCCTGCCGCAGACGAATCATCAGCCAATGAGATTCCATCGCGTTGCTTTGCAAAAAGATACCATTTTTTATACTAAACAACCAGAAATTTCTTCTTCGACGAGGTGTTACAGACTTTCACGCTGCATTTCGTTTGCTGTTGTATCGAATTGCTCCGTATAGATATAATGCCACAATGAGAATTTCATCATCCAGCTTTGGTACCTGGATAACAATGTGAGGATTACCGTTTTTTTAAGGTAAAGTACAAGCTGTACAAAATTTGTGGAAAGTGAAAGAATGTGGATGACAGACAACGTACAGGACATGAAAAAACCCCATCTTTCAATGAGGTTCTGAGTTGCGAAGGGAGGGTTCGAACCTCCGACCTTCGGGTTATGAGCCCGACGAGCTACCGCTGCTCTACTTCGCGATATATATAAGTTTACTGAGTATCGTTTTTGTCAGTCGCCCTTCTGACGACCGGGGTGCAAATATAGGATCATCCATTCAAATAACGAAGAAATTTTTATTCTTTTTTCTTAATCATGCTACCGCCGCTGGTATCTACCCGCCTGATGATGCCCGCACCCTTGTAATTGATGATGCTTCCGCCGCTGGCATCGGCACTCAGTTCTTTATTCACTGTCAGGTTAATGACCGATCCGCCCGATGCATCTACTTTGCACACATCCACCGCTACGTCATAATCCTTTTACGATGCTGCCGCCGCTTGCTTCCACGCTGGCATTGGTGGCGCTACCTTCAATGGTCGCAATGCTGCCGCCACTCAGGTCCATATTTAGCTGCGAGGTCTTGATGGTGCCATTCAGAATGCTGCCGCCATGACATTCGACGTCCAGGGATGCTACCGACAGTTCATCTACCAGTTTCCCGATTGAGCCGCCCGATAGTTCCAGCTTGTTCAGTTCGGTCACCGTTACATAAGCCTTGATTTTTTTATTGCCCCAGTTCCAGTTGTTCCACATAGCCGCATCCACGTAGATTTTCAATACGCCGTCTTTTACTTCCGTTTTAATTTTGCTCACATTGCGTTCGTCTTCGGCGCTCACGGCTACCGCCTGTTCATTTCCCTGCGACAGGTAAATGACCACCCCGCCACCAACACTCAAGCCGTTGAATGCCGCCACTTTGCGCTCTTCGGCATTGGAATCGTACACCAGGTTTTGTGCCTGCCCTTTCAAAGCCACCATCATCATAACTATCGCGATCAGCTGTTTCATTGTTCTTGATTATATCTTCCAAACGCAGGAGCGGTAAAAAGGTTACAAGATATATGAAATTTCTACGTTTACTTTGCCGCTCGAAAGCTTTTGTAGAAAAGCTTTTTTCTGAAACCATTTTTTAAAAATTTCCCGGGGTGCCCAACCGCTAACAAGCGGCACAAGCTGAGATTACACCCGTAGAACCTGAACAGGGTAATGCCTGCGAAGGGAAGGCAGATATATTCTCTTATACTCTCCTCTCCGTTAGCAACTTTTCCTGTTCTCAAAAATTTTGAAACCGTTTAAACAAGACGAATGAAGAAAATTTTGGGAACAATAGCAGCCGTCATGTTCGCTGTTATTGTACACGCACAAGCCACCGTATCCGGAACCGTAACCAATGAAAACAAGTCACCGCTCCCGGGCGCTACGGTCTCCGCCAACGCAGCCGGACAAAAAACCACCCGAACAACGACCAACGATGACGGTTCCTTTGTTCTTGCCGATATTCCCGCAGGCAGCGTATTCATTAGCGTGGAATATGTAGGAAAAAAACGAACGGCGCGCAAACTAACGGTCGGTTCGCAAAACCTCGCGCTGACCATTTCGCTCGAAGACGACAATGAAGCGCTTGAACCGCTCGAAGTAAGATCGGTACGCGCTTCTGAAAGGGCACCGTTTACCAAAACCAACCTTTCCGGTGCCGACATTCAGAAAAACAACGTGGCGCAGGATCTTCCGTTTTTGCTGAATCAAACGCCCTCGGTAGTCGTGAATTCTGATGCAGGCAATGGTGTCGGGTACACCGGCATCCGCATTCGCGGCACCGATGCCACCCGCATCAACGTAACACTCAACGGCATTCCTTACAACGATGCGGAAAGCCAGGGAACCTATTGTGTAGACCTGCCCGATTTTGCGTCTTCTGTAGGCTCCATACAAATTCAGCGCGGCGTGGGCACTTCCACCAATGGCGCAGGTGCTTTTGGCGCCACCATCAACCTGAGCACCAACGAGCTGCACGATTCTGCCTATGCCGAACTAAACAACAGCTATGGCTCTTTCAACACGTGGAAAAACACCATCAAGGTGGGCAGTGGGCTCATCGGCGATCATTTTACGGTGGATGCGCGCCTCAGCCGCATTACGAGCGATGGGTTCATTGACCGCGCGAGCAGCAACCTGCAATCGCTGTATTTTTCTACCGCTTATATCAATAACAAAACATCACTGCGGTTGAACATTTTTACCGGGAAAGAAAAAACCTACCAGGCCTGGAACGGCGTTCCCCAAGCCAAACTGTTTGGCACTGCCAACGACCTGCAGAGTTTTTATGACAACAACGTGGGCAGTTACTTTTTTACCGAAGCCGATAAAGAAAATCTTTTCAACAGCGACAGGCGGACGTATAACCTGTACAATTATCCCAACCAGACAGACAATTATGGGCAGGACAACTACCAACTGTTTCTGAACCAGCAGCTTGCACACCACTTTACCTTGAATGTTGCCGGATTTTTAACGCGGGGAAAAGGGTATTACGAAGAATACAAATACAACCAGAAATACAGCAGCTACGGGCTTCCGGCCTTTGTTACCGGGGGAGATACGCTGACGAGAACTGACCTTGTGCGCGACCGTTGGCTCGACAATTATTTTTACGGCGCCACCTTTTCGTTGCAGCAAAAAACCCGCTTTGACGAATTGACGTTTGGTGGCAGCTACAGCAAATACGATGGCATGCACCATGGCAATGTAGTCTGGACAGCAAATGGCGGTGCACCGCAAAGATTTCGAATACTATCACCTGACCGCTTACAAGCAGGACGCCAATGTGTATGCCAAATGGCTGCACCAGATTGACAATTACTTCAGCCTGTTTGGCGACCTGCAATATCGCCGCGTGATGTATGACATGAACGGATTCCGGAACAATCCCAAACTCTTCATCAACCGTGATTTCAATTTTGTGAATCCCAAAGCCGGCATCAGCTATCTCAACAACAATTGGAATGCTTACCTCAGTTATGCGCTGGCGGGCAAGGAACCCAACCGCGACGACTTTGAAGCCGGCGTATCTACGCAGCCGAAGAAAGAGGTGCTCAACGATTTTGAAGCCGGCGTATCGCAGCAGGGCAACCGCTTTCACTGGGGCGCTACCTTGTATTACATGCTGTACAAAGACCAACTGGTGCTCACGGGAAAAGTAAATGACGTGGGCGCCTACACGCGCACCAATGTGCCCAACAGCTACCGCGCAGGTATCGAACTGCAAGCGGGCGCAAAATTGAGCAACTGGCTGAACCTGTCTGCCGGCGCCACTTTCAGCCGCAACAAAGTGAAATCGTTCACCGAATACGTAGATGATTATGATGCCGATTTTAACTATACCGGCCAGCAGGAGATTGAACACAACAACACCGACATTTCTTTTTCTCCTTCCCTGATTGGCAATGGGTCTGTCAATATCACACCTGTAAAAAACATGGAGATCAGCCTGCTGAGCAAATATGTGTCGCGGCAATATCTCGACAACACACAAGTCAAAACGAGAAGCCTGAATCCGTATTTTACCGAAGACGCGAGGCTGACATATACCTTCAAAAAAGTGTTGTTTAAAGAATGGAGTTTCATTGCACAGGTCAATAATCTTTTTAACAAACAATACGAGCCAAACGGTTATACGTTTACCTACAACTATGACAGCTATCCCGTTACCGAAAATTATTATTTCCCGATGGCAGGCATCAACGCGGTCATTGCGGTGAACATCCGCTTGTAAATTGTACAGCAATCTTTCTTACAGAAGGCGCGGCAGCAGCAATGTTGTTGCGCCTTTTTTGCCGGCAAATGCGAACGGCTATCTTTGCGCCTTTTCAGCGCAGGATTTATAAAGAGAGTGAATGAAATGTTTCTGGACGGGTTTGTTGTTATTGTCGGTTTTCCCTGTTTTTTCGCAAGACACGCTATCGAACCATTTTCCCGGTTTTCCCTCTGCTTCCGTTGTCATTGACAGCATTCTCATTTCGGGCAATGCCAAAACAAAAGACAATATTCTTCTTCGCGAGTTGCCTTTTGCCGAAGGCGATACGTTGTCAACAGAAACGTTGCAACAACGACTCACCCGGGGAAAACAACAACTGATCAATACCAGTTTGTTTGTTGAGGTGGCCCTATCCACGCGACCGGCGGCAGATAGCAACCACATTGTCATCCTTCTGCAGGTAAAAGAACGCTGGTACCTGTTGCCCGTTCCCTACTTCCGGCTGGTGGACCGCAACTTTAACCAGTGGTGGCACGAGCAGCACCGCAGCCTGAACCGCGTGAACTACGGACTGAAACTGATACAAAATAATGTCACGGGGCACAACGACAATGCTTACCTGTGGCTCATTTCGGGCTACAGTCACCAGGTGGCGGGGCGCTACGAACTCCCTTATATTGACAAACAATTGCACCAGGGAATCAGTATTGCTGCGTCTTACCTGCGCCAGCGCGAACTGAACTACGGCACGTCGCTGCAAAACAAACAGTTGTTTTACAAAGGCAGCAATTTTGTGCGGCAGCAACTCCGGCTCGAAGCTTCTTACCTGTACCGGCCGGCTATCAGAACCAGGCATATGTTTACCCTGAAACTGATGAACGAGCATTTGTCGGATACCATTTTGCAACTCAACCGCGGTTATTTTCCCTATAGCCGCACCCACATCACGTATCCATCCATCAGTTATACCGTTCAATATTCGGATGCCGACAACATCACCTACCCCACCAAAGGATTTACTGGCGATTTGTCATTTACCAAAAAAGGGTTTGGTGAAATTATGAACCTGTGGCAGCTCAATTATCATGGCAAATACACCATTCCGTTGCGGCACAAAACGCAATTGCAACTGCAATCGGCGGGCATCATCAGCCTTCCGTTCAAACAGCCATTTTTCAACAAACAAATCGTCAATTACTCTGGCGGCTTTTTCTTCAGGGGAATGGAATATTATGTGATTGATGGCGTGGCGGCCACCATTAACCGGGCAACGCTGCGGCGGCAACTATTTGCCTACACCATCCACAACCCGGTGAACATCAAAAATCACCAGTATATCCCTGTCCGGTTTTACCTGAAGGCGTACGGCGATGCTGGTTATGTGTACAGCAACGAAACAGTGAACAGCCGGTTGAACAACAAGTTCATTGGTACGTATGGACTTGGTTTGGATATTGTATCCATTTACGACGTTGTGATCCGGCTGGAGTATAGCTTTAACCAGATGGGCGAACACAATTTGTACTTCCACTCAAAAGGCGACTTTTAATGCCGGATACTTATATCTTTGGGTAAGTGTTGGTTTACACCAGCTTTGTAAATGCAGGGGTCAAGCAAAAGTTGATACCTCGCAGGTGCAACCCCGGAGCAGTTACCTACGACGATCCATTAGAACTGGCATAAGCAGCCACAAACTGAAAACATGAAAGTTGCAATTTACAGCCGCGGGCTTGATGACAGGCAGCAGGTACCTTTACTGGCATTGATCAATGAACTGCACAAATACAATGTTTCGATACTGGTGTCGGCTTCGCTGGCAGAAAAATACTGGGATGCCATGTCGGCTATCCGCAACATACAGGTGTTTGGCCACGATCTCGACAGCGATACCGATTGTCTTATCAGCCTGGGTGGTGATGGCACCATTCTCGATGCCGTGACCATCATTGGCAATAAAAACATTCCCATTCTTGGTATCAACTTCGGGCGGCTGGGTTTTTTGGCCGGCATTGGCAAAGAAGAACTGAGCATTGCCGTTGACGCGCTGGTGAGCGGCACTTATGTCACCGACAAACGCATCCTCATACACCTGGATGCCGATTCACCATTGTTCAACAATGCGCCGTTTGCCCTGAATGAATTTGGGATTCACAAACGCGATACGTCGCCGATGATCAAAATTCATACGTACCTGAACGGCGAATTCCTCAACAGTTATTGGGCAGACGGGCTGGTGGTGTCGACACCCACCGGTTCTACCGGCTATAGCATGAGCTGCAACGGACCCATCGTGTTTCCCGATTCCAGCAGTTTTTGCATAACCCCGGTAGCCCCACACAACCTCAACATCCGCCCCATCGTGGTGCCCGACAACAACATCATTTCTTTTGAAATAGAAGGCAGAAGCGAAGAATTCATTTGCACCCTTGATGCGCGCAAAGAAATTGTAGACAAGAGTGTTCAGCTGGCTGTAAAAAAAGAAAATTTCACCGTCAGCCTGATCCGCCTCAATGAAAACAGCTTTTTGTCAATGCTTCGCTCCAAACTTACCTGGGGACTTGATAAAAGAAATTAACCATCACCGGCACAAGAAATTATCCAATACTTCGTTAATAAACACATTATTCCTATTTACTTTGCATTCTTATGGTGAAATCTATTCTACCGGTATTGTTGTTTGTCTTACTTACCGCTTCGGCAAACGCGCAAAGCTATTTTGGCTCCCAGCGCCAGGGCGAGTTTGGTGTGGCAGTCGGCGCAGGTCATTATTTTGGTGACCTCAATACCCGTGCTTCGCTCAACCGGCCAAGTTTTCTGCCGGTGCTTTTTACATCAAGCAATTCAACAATTATGTTGGGCTAAAGCTGGGTGTCAATTATGCTTTTTTGGGATACTCTGACATTTATAGCAAAAACGAAACACAAAAACGACGCAATCTCAGCTTCAACAGCAATGTGTGGGAAGCATCCATCAGCGGGCAGTTCAATTTCTTTCATTACATGCCAGGTGTGGAAGGTTATAATTTTACCCCGTATGTTTCGCTTGGCATCGGTGCATTTTCTTACGATCCGTATGCTTACCTGCAGGGCACCAAGTATTTCCTGCGCCCATTGGGCACTGAAGGTCAGGGCAGCACGCTGTATCCCGACCGCAAGCCGTATGGTACAATCGCTGCCTGCATTCCACTGTCTGTTGGTATCAAGTATGCGCTGAGCGAAGGCACCAATTTTTTTGCGGAAGTGGGTTATCGCTTCACGACCACCGATTACCTCGATGACGTGAGCACCACGTATGTAGGCGACGAACCTTTCTTTTATCCCAGCGCCGACCCCAACGTGCCACCTTCCGTGATTGGACCTGACGGGCAGGTAAATCCTGCTTACCTTTTGTCTGACAGAAGCTACGAAACCGGTGACCGCATTGGCATCAAAGGTCGTCAGCGCGGCAACAGCTCTCAGAAAGATGCCTACGTGCTGGCACAGGTTGGCGTTTCTTTCAACCTCACTTCTTACAAATGCCCAACCACAGCCCCTAAAAAATCCGGCAAGTACTGATCTTCTATTTTTAGAATAAAAAAATCCCGCAACGATGACGAATGGTTGCGGGATTTTTTATATCCTCAATAGCTATTTAATCTCCGGATTGTTTTTCGGGTAAATATTTCCAATATCGTTTGGGAACGTGTTTCAGGTGCAGCTTTGTATTTTTTCGGGCAGCAATGTTGACGCTCCTAAAATAATGTTGCCACAAGGATTGATAAACCGCTTCGTCTTCGTTGCAAATGCTTTGGATGCTGTGAGGTGATGTCTGCTCTGCAAAATCAATTTCCACCGGTTCTACGGTTTCCAGGTCGTAATGCAACCCATATTTCCGCTTTTCATCATAAATGAGCCACCGCTGATCGGCATACCGGTTTTTGAAATGATTGGGCAACAATGGAAGTACATTGAAATCAGGCGCGATCACTGCATAAAACAACCCGTCGCCGGTAAGCTGAAACCGGACGAAGGCTTCCATCCGGTGCCGTTCCCGGTGCACTTTTTTAACCAGTTGTGCCACCTTCAACACTGCGGCATTGCTATAATCGGAATCAACCGGCGCTTTTACAGCAAATACATATTGCGCATATTGCAGGAGGTATTTCTCAACATTGGGCAATTCACTCAGCCAGCTGTGGTAAATGCTTTCCGCCGCGCCTGGAGATGTATATTTCAACAACCCTTTCCAGACGCGTTCTGCTTTGGTTGCATCGGTCGTCACCTGCGTGTCCTGCCAAAAACAGAGACAAGATACTGGCTTTGCTTTACAATTTTTACATCGCTCAGCTTGTATTCATATACCTCAAACACAGCAGACAAAAAACCGGCAAACGTACCGTCGTACACCAACAATTGCATCATCAGAACAGTTTCAGTTGTGGTGAAAAATTGGGAGCGTATTTGCTGTGTTGCAACGAAAGAATTTGTTGTTTGATTTGTCCGGCCGAAAAGTCGCGCATCACGAAATCAGCGCTTTTGCAGGTAATGAAATATTTGGCGCGGTTGTAAGCAATCCCGATTTTTTTCAAATGATCGTAAGTAAGCGTGGCGAATCGGCGGGCACCGGCGATCTTTTTGGCGGAGCCGATACCAATACCCGGCACACGCATGATCAATTCCACATCGGCTTTGTTGATGTCCACCGGAAACAGGTGCAGGTTGCGCAGTGCCCAGCCCAGTTTGGGATCAATGTCCATATCGAGTTGCGGGTTGTCGGTATCTACAATCTCGCGCACATCAAAGCCATAAAACCGCAGCAGCCAGTCGGCCTGGTACAACCGGTTTTCGCGGATCATCGGCACCGGCGTACCAATGGCGGGCAGGCGATTGTCGTGGCTGATGGGCACATAACCGGAATAATACACCCGTTTGAGATTCATATTCTGGTAAAAACCATTGGCAAGGTGCAAGATTTCGAAGTCGGTTTCGGGCGTGGCGCCAATCACCATTTGCGTACTTTGCCCAGCCGGCGCAAACGAAGGTGTGTGCGGATGCACAAGCTTGTCGGCTTTGTATTGCGCAATCTCCCCTTTCAGAAACGTCATCGGCTTAATCATGTCTTCACGCTTTTTGTCGGGCGCCAGCAATTGCAGGCTTTTTTCCGTTGGCATTTCCACATTTACACTCAGCCGGTCGGCATACAAACCGGCGAGCTTCATCAGTTCGTCGCTCGCGCCGGGAATGGCTTTCAGGTGAATGTAACCGTTGAAATTGTGTTCGGTTCGCAGTTTTTTGGCAATGCGCACGAGCCGTTCCATTGTATAATCGGCATTTTTAAAAATGCCGGAACTGAGAAACAACCCTTCGATGTAGTTGCGGCGGTAAAAATTGATGGTGAGGTCCACCACTTCCTGAACAGTAAACGCAGCGCGCTTGATGTCGTTGCTTTTGCGGCTCACACAATAGGCACAATCGAAAATGCAATGGTTGGTAAGCAATATTTTGAGCAGCGACACGCAACGCCCGTCTTCGGTATAGGAATGACAGATGCCCATGCCTGTATCCCCCAATCCCTTGTTTGTATTTTTCCGGTTGCTGCCGCTAGAGGCGCAGCTGACATCGTATTTTGCAGCATCGGCCAATATCTGCAGCTTTTCTGTTATCCGATCTATCAATGGTGTTTCTTTACTGCCAAAGGTACCTCATTTTACTAAAATCATTAGCACCCGCGCATTGATTTAACGTTAATAAAAATGCCGCAAGGCGGGTTGCTCATTGCGGCACTGGAAACGAAATAATTTGGTTGTTCTGCTATTGTGCTTTCTATTTTTTAAACATGCTGCCAGCCAGTCTAAGCCCAAAATATACGTTGACCATCTTGCTGCTGCCAAGGGCTGAAAGTATATTGGAAGAGCCTGCCACCAGCGGGCCGAGGCGGAAAGCGGCACCAGCATTGAAACCCGTTACATCATTCACCTGCAGCGGAAGATAAAAGCCAAGCGCCTTGCCCTCGATACGGGGCGTTAACACGGTATTATTGTAATAACGTGTTTTGAACATTTCATTTTTTTTGTTCAGCGACAGTTGGGTCGCTACATTCACATAAAAGCCTTCGTGAATATGATAGTCAAGATCGGCACGTAACCTTGTTGGCAGGCTCACTTTGTAAGTACCGGCAGACGATGAAGGAATCGGGGTAAAAAAGGAGGGATTGGCAGATAGTGCTGTGCTTAGGTTTTCAATGTCGGTATTGAGAACATCGAGGTTCAAGCTTTCATTGCTTTTGAAATCAACAAGAAAATCGCCGCTGCTCTCAGGCTTTTTGTTGTATTTGATGCTGCCGGCATCCAGCAGTGCCACAGAAAATTTCAGCTTGTATTTGTTTTCAGCCCGGTCGTGGCTGCTGTCGGCAGATGTATAAGCTGCAGCATCGGGGCGAAATTCGTACGACAATCCGAGGTCAAAGCCGATGCCCGAACCATCAAATTTGGTTAAATCACCGGTTTCAAAATCGTCAAGGGAAGACAAGGTAATACCGGCGAATGCAATGCCGACACCACCGGAAGCATTGACGGCAACATACTGATTGCCATCATATTCAACGCTGCTGTTAACATTTTTCGCAGCAATGGTATTGTTGGAGATGCCGCCCAAATATTTCACCGTTACACCACTCTTCAAAAAATTTTTTCCATTGTCATATAGAACATTGCCCCACGTAAGCCCGGCTTCTGCCCAGCCATTGACACTGATGCTTGTATTGTTGTTTGTAAGTTCAAAATCGCCAACGGAAGCATCGGTACTCTTCACGGCTTCCACCAGGTGTCCATCCACATCAGACAACGTTACCATTGCCCGTGCTCGGGTTGTAATGGCAAAAGACGTTTTTGGAGAAACGTTGAACATCACCGATGGTCCGAGCAAATCTACATTTGCCTGTGCAAACGCATGCTTGTTGTTGTACAGGTTTTTCAACAATTCGTCACCGTCCAGGCTGTTTTGCAGGTCGCCCAACTTATACGATGCCGTATTGTTGGCAATGGACAGATCGAACTGCAGCAAACTTGCACTCCATCGGTAACGGCTGTCCGCAGCATAGGCAGGATTGAAAAACACGCCGGACACGCCCGCATAATTAGACGTGTTTAACCCGATAAACGACTGGCTTTTTGCGGAAAAAAATACAGGAAGTAGAAAGAAAGGTAGCAAGAGCTTTTTCATTTATATAGGGATTTTGGTTTTATGAAACAAGTTAACCAGGCAACACATCATTTCTCTTACCAGGGCGTTCTTTCCCATCATCACATTCAGCAATGCTTCTTCTGCCGGTTATTGATGACTGGTTTTGTCCGGGAACAAATGCCTGTTCATTAACATACAGTTGAAAAAAATATTGGATAAAAAGGGTTTAGGGAATTGAAATAAATGTATGTTGAAAGTAAGATGGTATCGAACAATCAAGAGTACAATGGTTGATAATGCGGTAAAAGTAACCGCAAGCGCCTGACCGGGAAATACTCACTGTGAGTATATGAAGAGACAGGTGAACTAAAATGGAGAACCGTACGCAAGTGCAGTCTGGATGATGAGTGATTCTGCTATGCAATTACCACAACTAAATCAGCCGGGTAAGCTGTGCGTATGCAACAAGGGCGGTCGTGTCAATACAATTGGTCTTAGACAGCAGGTGCCGGCGATGCGTATTGACGGTGTGCGGGCTAGCCTGCAGCTTTTCGGCAATGAACAAAGTAGATTTGCCATCACTCAACAGTTGCAATACCCGTTTTTCCTGGGCAGTAAACGGCGCCACGTCCTCAAGTTCTTTGGATTCGAAACAATAATTGACAATTTTACAATCATCGGGCGTGGCAAAGACAAGGGAAGAAGATGGCTGCTTTTTCAGATGCATGATGTCGCGGATATAGCTCAGGAACAGGAAAGGCGTTCCGTTTTCATCGGCTTCCACTGGTACGATCTGTTGAAGCAGGTGCATGTAGCTGCCGTCTTTGATGCGGTAAAGTGCATCGAAACTGCTGATCATTTTATCACACGGGATATGTTTGTTACCGGCAAAGTATTTTCCCATGCGCTGGTTCAACAACTGAACGGCATGCAAATGATCGGGGTGAAAATTGGCCAGCGAAAATTCAACCCCGTTTTCACCCGTATAATTAGATGGATCGTATTGAATGATGTTGCGCTCGTCAACGACAAACAAAAAGCGGTTGGTAACAATGTTCCACAAAACGATTCCAATGGAATTGTGCAAAGAAAGCTGCCGGAAAAATGGCACCTGCATCAGCCACCTGTTTTCAGCATCGGCAGCAGAATTGAGGTGAATGTGCCCGCGAAGTTCGTTCCAATGCTGCTTGATTTTGTAAATCGTATTGTAAATCAGGTAGTCACTACTTGGATTGCCAGACATGAAGATGATTTAAATTAAAAGATCGAAACAAAAACAATTCGATTACCAACGTCAGTGCACTTGCATGCCCCAATTGACGACAAAAATGGTATTGCTGACATCTACAATCTATCCTTCCAACCAGCACCAAATGATTTACTACACGGATAATTTTGATTGCCGTAAACATACAATATTATTTTTACTTATATTAAGGAACAAATTTTTAACAGCCGTTCCAGGTTGTTAATCAGCCGGCAGTCAATTCCTTAACAAGCACATCTGCCCAAATATTCGCAACTTTGCCATCATTACCCAGATTACCAAAGGGATAACTTTTTATCTATGCAATTGTATTGTAATTCACTTACGACACTATAGCCGCCTTAAAACCCGCGAAGTAAAATTGGCGATTTGTTGCTTGGCAATTTTCATCCCATCCGCCTGCAAACAATGACCACCACCGATACGATGGATACCAAGGCCACGGTGGAGCAAAGCATCCGTTGCATAGAAGCCGGTGCCGAACTGGTGCGCATTACCGCCCCAGCAAAAAAGAAGCAGAAAATTTGCTGAACATAAAAAACGAACTGCGCAGCCGCGGCTACCATACCCCGCTGGTTGCCGACATTCATTTTACGCCCAACGCCGCCGAAATAGCGGCCCGCATCGTAGAAAAAGTGCGGGTAAACCCCGGCAATTACATTGACAAAAAGAAGTTTGAACTGATAGAATATACCGATGCGGATTATGCCGAAGAAATAGACCGCATCCAGCAACGCTTTACCCCGCTGGTAAGCATTTGCAAGGAATATGGCACGGCCATGCGCATTGGCACCAACCACGGCAGCCTCAGCGACCGCATTATGAGCCGCTACGGCGATACGCCGATGGGCATGGTGGAAAGCGCCATGGAGTTTCTGCGCATTGCCCGCTATGAAAACTACCACAACATCGTGCTGAGCATGAAAGCGAGCAACCCGCAGGTAATGGTGCAGGCTTACCGGTTGCTGATTCAGCAAATGGATGCCGAATTTGGCGAATGCTACCCGCTGCACCTTGGCGTTACCGAAGCCGGCGATGGCGAAGACGGCCGCATAAAAAGCGCTGCCGGCATTGGCACGTTGCTGGAAGACGGCATTGGCGATACCATCCGCGTAAGCCTTACCGAAGATCCCGAATTTGAAATACCGGTTTGTAAAGATTTGGTGAAACGTATACGAAGCCACCAACAGCGAACTTCCTATTGAAATCAAGCCATCGCTGGCACCGGGCATTGAAACCGGGAACCGGCAACTGAAATACTCGCCTTTCACCTACCAGCGCCGTGAAACATTTGCGGTAGACAATATTGGCGGACATCAGGTTCCGGTGGTAATTGCCGATTTAAGTAAAATAGAAACCATCACCCCGGCAGCACCTGCAAAGTGTAGGCTACACCTACAACGAAGTCACCGATAAATGGAATATTGGCGATGCGGCTGCCGATTATATTTTTACCGGTCACCAACTGCTTGCCTTTTGCCTTGCCCGGCACCCTAAAAGTAATCGTTTATCCCGCAGCCTGGCACAAGCGGCAGACAAAACAAAATATTTTCCCATTTACCAGGACAGTGGTTTTGCGCAGGCCACGCATCGTTAGCGACAGCCTCAATTTTGTAATGATGGATTGCTTTAGCGATGACACGGCCATAAATGATTTTACTTACCTGGATGCCGTTGCCAACACGTCCCAACGTAGTGCTTTGCCTCAGCAGCACTGCCCGGCACGCCATGCTCAACGTGCGGCGCATGTTTATAGAATTGCAACATCGCAACATTCAAAATCCCGCTGTGCTTATTTGCGACAGCTATTGGCACACCGCCGACGAGCACCTCATTCATTATGCCGACCGAATGTGGTGCCTTGCTGCTTGGATGGCTTTGGCGACGGGCATTTGCCTTGGCATGACGGGCAACAGCTACCAGCAATCGCACAAAACATCAATGCCAGCGGGCGCAATTATGCCAGCAATGCCACCGTCGAGCAATTTATCAACAGCACGGCATTCACCATATTGCAGGCTACGCGCACCCGCATTTCCAAAACCGAATACATCTCCTGCCCTTCCTGCGGCCGCACCCTCTTTGAGCTGCAGGAAACCACGGCCAAAATCCGGTCGGTAACCAACCATCTCAAAGGTGTGAAAATTGCCATCATGGGTTGTATTGTAAATGGTCCGGGCGAAATGGCCGATGCCGATTTTGGCTATGTGGGCAGCGGCGTGGGAAAAATCACGTTGTATCGTGGCAAAGAAGTGGTGAAGCGCAATGTAGCGAGCGAGATTGCGGTAGAAGAATTGATCAATCTGTTAAAAGAAAGCGATGCCTGGGTAGAGCCTGCAGCCGTAGCGGAAATGGCAGTTTGAAGCAGAATAAAACAAGCAACGGAACTTCGGTAAATCTGGTTTGATGACAAAGATTCAATGGTCCGAAAAAAACACCGGTTTGCGCAGAATACAACAACATCACCTGTGTTAATCTGCAACACTTGCCGAACAGGAGTAAACAAGCTTCCTTTTCATAAAGTCAATTTTATTTTACCCAAGTTTTTATTGTAAAGTTTTTATTGTAAAAACAAAATAGTTTCCGCCCATAGGCAGCCACCAAATACAGTGGCTGCCTTTTTGTTTACCTCATTACATTTGTCATTAGCAATTGTTTGTCTATGAAAATCAAATACGCTTTCCTGTTCTGGCTGAGCCTTACTTCCCTTTCTGCTTTTTCACAACATAAACCGGGTGCGAAAGATGCGAAAATGACGGCTTTCGTCAGCAACCTGATGAGCAAGATGACGCTCGACGAAAAGATCGGCCAGCTAAATCTGGTAACGCCGGGTGGCGCCGTTACCGGTTCGGTAGTTAGCAGCGATGTGGACAACAAAATCCGCAATGGCGCGGTAGGCGGGTTATTTGGCATTACCGGTCCCGGCAAAGTACGGCAGGCACAGCAGATCGCAGTAGACAATTCACGATTTCACATCCCGCTCTTTTTTGGGCTGGATGTCATTCACGGGCACCGCACCATTTTCCCCATTCCGCTGGGCTTGTCTGCCAGCTGGGATACGGCGTTGATCGAACAAACAGCTGCCCTGGCGGCAAAAGAAGCCACTGCCGAAGGGTTAAACTGGGTGTTTTCGCCAATGGTGGACATTGCCCGCGATCCACGCTGGGGACGCGTTGCCGAAGGTAGCGGCGAAGATCCATATCTCGGTGGTAAGATTGCGGCTGCCATGGTTCGTGGCTACCAGGGCAACAGTTACGACAGTATAGCACGTCATGGCTTGTGTAAAACACTTTGCTTTGTATGGTGCCGCCGAAGCCGGCAGGGAATATAACACCACCGACATGAGCCTCATCAGAATGTACGAATATTATTTACCACCTTACAAAGCCGCCGTGGATGCGGGCGTCGGCAGCGTTATGAGTTCGTTTAACGACATAGATGGCGTGCCGGCGACAGCCAACAAATGGCTGCTTAACCGATTTGCTGCGCAAACAATGGGGTTTCTAAGGGCTGGTGGTGTCTGATTATACCGCCGTAAGTGAAATGACAGCCCACGGGCTGGGCGATCTGCAAACCGTATCCGCACTGGCATTGAATGCCGGGCTGGATATGGACATGGTGGGCGAAGGATTTTTAACCACACTCAAAAAATCATTGAAAGAAGGCAAGGTCATCGCAGCAAAGCATCGACGCTGCCTGCCGCCGCGTGCTGGAAGCCAAGTACAAACTGGGTTTGTTCGACAATCCCTACAAGATAATGGATGAGAACCGGACGGCAACGGATATCATGACGACTGCATAACCGCGAACTGCGCCAGAACAGCCGCTGTGCAAAGCTGCGTGCTGCTGAAAAACAGCAACAGCCTGTTGCCATTAAAGAAAAGCGGCACCATTGCATTGATCGGTCCGTTGGCAGAAAGCCAGCGCAACATGCTGGGAACCTGGGCAGTGTCGGGCGATTTTGCCCAATCGGTAAGCATGGCCACCGGCATCAAAAACGTAGCTGGCAGCGGCGTAAATATCCTGTATGCCAAAGGGGCGAACCTATCGGACGATAGCCTGTTTGCCAAGCGCGTAAATGCTTTTGGAACCGAAATAGACATTGACAAACGAAGCCCGCAGGAAATGCTTGACGAAGCGGTGAACCTGGCTAAAAACACCGATGTAACCGTTGCTGTTCTGGGCGAAGCAGCCGACATGACGGGCGAATCGAGCAGCATGACAAACATTGACTTGCAACCAAGTCAGCGCAAATTGTTGGAAGCGCTGGTGGCAACCGGAAAGCCTGTTGTGCTGGTGCTGATGAGCGGCGGACCCATGACACTGGGTTGGGAAGATGAAAATGTTCCGGCTATATTGGAAGCCTGGTTTCCCGGCACCGAAGCCGGCAATGCCATAGGCGATGTGTTGTTTGGCAATTATAATCCTTCGGGAAAACTAACCATGACATTTCCAAGAAATGTCGGGCAAATTCCCATTTATTACAATCATAAAAACACCGGCCGCCCGTTTATAGAAGGCGATGGCACAAAGTTTAAATCGGACTATCTCGATTCGCCCAACGATCCGTTATACCCGTTTGGTTATGGCTTAAGTTATACGACATTCAGTTACAGCGATGTAAGCCTGACAAAACAACTGTTAGTGGAAACGGCGCTTTGAAAGCTACGGTAACCGTGACCAATACCAGCACAGTGGCGGGCGAAGAAACGGTGCAACTGTACATCAGCGACCCGGTAGCCAGTATCACAAGAGCGGTGAAAGAATTGAAAGGATTTCAGAAAGTAAAACTGAATGGCGGCGAAAGCAAAGAGGTGACTTTTACCATTACTTCTAAAGACCTGAGCTTTTACAACAACGATTTAAAATATGTGTGGGAACCCGGCGAATTCATCATCAGCATCGGCGGCAATTCGAGGGATATGCACAGCACGAGAGTAACGTGGAATCAATAATTTTTGAAAACCAGTAAGAAGAAAGAAAGTTTTACAACGAAAAATGGTGGCCCGCAGATCGCGAAGATAAACGCAGATTCCGATGGGATTTTTTCTGCAAAAACCTGCGTTCGCTGCGGGCATTTCCTTGGTTCATGTTAACCCGTAAAAAGATTCTTTGTGAACGTAATGTGTCTTGCTAATTGAAAGGTTTGGTTATTTACAGGCAATATAGGTTTACCGCTGCAATGGCCGTTTGCAGACGGGCGTTATAATCGCCTTTCAATTCAACCCAGGGCACGTTTTGATTGATCAAAATGTCTTTATAGATATGATACAATTCAAGCCGTATTTTTTCATCGGGATATTCGCGCAGCTCATCTTTTACCCAGGCAATATCGGTATTGCACAACAGGTACAAATCGTATTTGCGCGTTACAATTTCGTCCAGTATAAACGTGGTGGCATTTGTTAAATACATACTCACACCATACTTTCATCACATACATATTGGTATCAATAAAAAGCAGGCTTTAGTGTTTCTTATCATCTGCACTATTCACTGTTTGCTGCAGTATTCATCTTCTAAGCCCAGTTGTCCTTTACCAATATGAGCCAAGGTATCAAATGTATATTCCGTGCCATGTTGCAGTAAATAGTCGCGCGCATATTCGGGGCACCACAGCGTATTATACTGCGCGCCAGCAATGTGCAAATGGTGCTTTTGCCCGTGCTTTCAGGACCAATGATCACAATCTTTTTAATCTCTTGCATACAGTAATGTTTCTGTTTTGTGCTGCTTTTACTTTTTTGCGCCAGGCATTAAACCAGCTACTGCCAGATCAGCAAAACAATGTATTGAAGGTCGTAAATGCGTACCCTTTTATATAATACAATGGAATGGAAGCAATGTTGGTCGCAATCCACCAGATCCAGCTTTCCACTTTCTTCTTTGCCATCAGCCACATGCCGGTATAAGCCGTTGCCGAAGCAAAGGCATCTGCCAGCGGAATGGTGTTGGAATAAAACACCTGTTTCAGATACACCAGTGCGAGATAAATGCCAATGTAAAAAGTGGCAAAGAAACAGCAGCTGGTGACAGCCATTCTTTTTTATTGCTGTAAGTAATGTGCAGAACTACTTCGTGCCGGTCATTTTTCTTACTCCACAATATCCAGCCGTAAATGCTCATGATGGTGTAATACATGTTGACGCTGGCTTCGCCATACAGACTGCCTTCAATGCTGATGTACACATACAATGATGGTATTGATCAAACCCACGGGATACACCAGGATGTTCTCTCTCCGCGAATACCAGACACTCGCGATGCCGGCAATCACGCCAATGAATTCGAGAAGGCAAGTTTGCCGTAAATTATTGCCGAGTTGCTGTAAAAAATCCTGCATCATACCGCGCATGAAGATACTATCCGCTATCTTTATTTTCTTACCAGAAATTATGAACCATGAGCAACATACTAAAAGTGGGTCTTGGTAGGCTGGGGCATCTCGGCAAAAGTATTTCATGCCCCTTTCCTGAACGTATCGCCGCATTATGAAGTGACGACATGTTCTGGAACGGCATAACCAGGAATCGAAAAGCCTGTTTCCCAATGCAGACATCGTGAGCAGCTTTGACGAACTGCTGCAAAAAGATATTGACCTCGTGGTGATCACCACGCCCAACGAAACGCACTATCCTTACAGCTTGCAGGCGTTGGAAATGGGCAAGCATGTGGTGGTGGAAAAACCGTTTACCATCCACACCCGCGAAGCCCTGCACCTCTCAAAGTGGCGAAGAAAAAAGACCTGGTGCTAATGGTGTATCACAACCGGCAGGTATGTATCGGACTACCTGACCATCAAAAAAATTCTGGATCAAAAGTTATTGGGCGATGTGCATACATTTGAAGCGCACTACGACCGCTACCGCGCCGAAGAACGCCCCAACGCCTGGCGTGAAAAACCCATCCCTGGCAGTGGCATTTTGTACGATCTTGGTGCGCACCTCATTGACCAGGCGCTTACCTTGTTTGGCTCCCCGCAATACATTACTGCCGACATCCGCATGCAGCGGCCACATGCGAAACCACCGATTGGTTTGAAGTTAATCTCGATTATACGCATTTGCAGGCAACGCTGAAAGCGGGCATGCTGGTGCGCGAGCCGGGACCGCGTTACCTGATTCATGGCAGCAAAGGATCGTTTATCAAAAGCGGTGAAGACCCGCAGGAAGCAAAGCTGCGTGCCGGCGAAATGCCAACAGAAAACCTGGGTAAAGAACCGGAAGACTTATATGGTTTGCTGCACACGGAAATAGAGGGAGAAGTGGTACGCGAAAAACGTGCCATCGGAACAGGGCGATTATGGCTCGTTTTACGAAGATTTGTACAACACCATTGTTCACGGCGCACCTTTGAAAATAAAGCCTGAAGAAGCCGCCAACGTCATCAAACTGATAGAGCTGGCCGAAGAAAGCAGCAGCGGGAAAAGAACCATTTCGTGCGAAGGACTGGTGGGGTAAATTCGAATGATAAAATAAATAAAACAGCCGGCAAAACATCGTACTTGCCGGCGTACTTTTGACATTGCTTCTGTAACAGCATTGCAATTAATGCCTTCCTGATTGCTCATAAATCTTTACCTTTCACCTGCCTTTTTGAGTTTTGCATCAACCTCCTTTTACCCCAACTCCTCCCCATGAAAACAGCCTTACGCCTTGCGTTACTAATCGCAACTTTCCAGGTAAGTATGTTGGCGCAAAGCCAATTTGTACCAGCTTATTGGCAAACATTTGCACCTGGCAAATTTACTGTTGGCTTTTCCAGCATTTGCGTGCCTGACACGAGCCGTTTCTACGACCTCACCTGTGGCGATTCATCTGTTACCATACCGGATCAGGATAAAGTGCGACCGGTGTTAATGAACAGTTGGTACCCGGCGAAATTGAGCCATGACTCCACTGATTTAAGCATTGAAAATTACTTCGATTTTCCGGCGGTTGAGAACACTGAAAATTTCTTTTCAAAACTGAAAGCATACCAGTACAAGCATGCAAAACAATATGCGATAGACGGGAACATGGATGAGGACGTTTTTACAGGCGATACAGCCGATTATGCCGCAGCAAAAGCCACCGCATTTGACCATTACCTGTCGTTGAAAACATGGTCGCACAAAGACGCGCAACCCGAAGACGGCGAGTATCCGTTAGTAATTTATCACCAGGGACTTGGCGGCACAATGGATGAAAACAATGTACTGCTCGAATACCTGGCTTCCCATGGCTACATCGTTGTTAGCAGCGCATTTGAGCAAAGTGATGGGTCGGGCTATGCAGAGGGATGGAATGTAGGTGTCGGCGATTTGAAAGCCAGCCTTGCAGACATTCAGTTCATCATCAATAATTGTAAGCATCATTACCGGCTGAAGAGCAATAACGTCTTCCTGATGGGGCACAGTTATGGAGCCAATACCACCCTCAGTTTCCTGGGTGAAGGACAACAAAATGTTACCGGCATCGTTCCTCTCGATTCTGATTTTGGGTATGTATTGAACAGCTTTTTTCCGGATAAATACAATTCGTTTTCGAAGGACAAACTGAAATATGTCAATGTGCCAATTTTTTGCGTTGGGCGGCAGGAAGCGCATTTTAGAATGATTGATTCGCTCACCTTATCTACACGTTATTACCTGACGATAGAGGGGATGAAACACAACGATTTTACATCGCAGGGCGCGGTGGGCAGGTATCATTGTTTGCCTTACGTCAAAACACAAGAACAGTACCAACAGGTGACAACCAATTATCTTCACATGTGCACGGCAGTGTTACAATTTCTAAACAGCTATGCAGATTCTGAAAAAGGTATTGACAAAAAGGACATTCACTTATCTTCCGGCTGGAACTTTGCCATCAGCCGTCCCGGCGGAAAGTTACCACAGAATATGCCTTTTGTTGCGACAGGCAATAACTGTCCGTCGCCCTCGCAGTTCCTGGATTTGATATACAACAAAGGTTTGTCATCTGCAGAAAATATCTATGCACAATGCAGCGATAGCTTGTTTACAAACAGCGACAATTTGCTGGAAATACTTGATGCATTATTTACCGATACAAATGCCGATACTTTGATTGCTTACATCAACTGGATGAATGCGCTGCAAATTGCCGAGGGCAACCTGGAAGATATCTTTGACATTGTTTTTTACAATGCTTTTTACGATCGGGGAAACGGGTATCATTATGAAAAAGCCGACAGCATTTACCAATGGATGATCCACACATTCCCGCGCAGCAAATATGGCTACATGGGCAGGTTGCTGATGGATGTGGGTTTGGATAAAACCAACCGGGAAATGTATTGCAAAAAGTTGCTCCGGATAGAACCAACGCTGGCTACTGCGGATCCCACTTCTGATTATGTAAGAAGAATCAAAGACAGTTTACAACACTATCTTTCGAAAGAATGATGCTGACTTTTTGGGTTTGCCATTTTCATTGTTCTGCAAAACTGCCGGTCCACACTTTTGGCGGCAGTTTTGCATTGCGTAAATCGATTTCCTTTATTGTAACCAGAAAAAATATGTGTGTGGCGATAGATGCCAGCAAAGTCACTTTGATCAATTTCAATTTGCTTTTCATTGTCGTCAACCACAAAGAATACACGCCGGCCAATTCACTGGTTTGCTGATTGTGCTTTACCATTTTTATCCATCATTCATTCGCTGATCATCCCTTCCCGTAAGAATAAAATCTGGCAAACACCCTAAAAAATCTTATATTTAATCATCTTGCGAGATTGTCGCTTTTTGCTTCTCCTTATTTCGCTTCACACAATTAATAATTGCATCATTCACTGTTTTTCCCAAAATGGTGCAGTCTTTGTAAAATTTAGGTACAATCTTTTTCATTTTCAGACCTGTGAATTCATCTCATGACAAAATTTTTATCCTTATTGTTCCTGTTCGGTTTCGCATTCTTTACCGGTTGTTCGCCCGATGTTACCACCGTGCAGGTGGTACGCAACCCCGAAATTTCATTTCTGTTCAATGGCTCCTCTTCCTGGAATTACAATCAATATTCCTTTAGCCCCGTATCGCAAACGGTAGTGTATCCGCAAGACACCACGAAGCCGGGACAGTTGTATAACCGGCTGACACTGCAAACCACGGGCAAAGACAATGCGGGCAAAACGCTGCAACTCATCATCACTTTCGATGCGGTCAACACTGACCAGCTTGTTGGTTTGTACACTACCGAATACACCACGCAGCGGGGATTGGCACAGGTACAGCTCTTCAACGTAACAGACGCCAACAACCTTGCTGCCTACGAACTGTGCGCCGGCCAAATGGCGGATGCCACATTGTTGATCGAAAAACAGAAAACCGATGAACGGCTGATTACCGGCAGTTTTCACATGACGCTTTGCAATCAGCGCGATTCTACCGAACTGGTGGACATCACCAATGGCGTGCTGACCGACATTACCTATTAGACAATCATCAAAACATTTGATTTATGCATTCTTTTTACACTCCTTTGCGGTATCTTGTATTGATCTGCTTTCTCTCCGTTGCGCAGGTATATGGTCAGTCAGATACGGTTACAATGCCGGCGCCCCCGCCACCACCACCACAGCCAATCCAGTACAATGCTGGCTTCGACGTCATTATCAAAACCAATGGAGACATTGTGTACGGACTGGTGACAGAGGTGGCACCTTACCTTATTTTTTACAAACGCACTGATATCCCCGATGGCCCCATTTACAGCATCCCGCGCAACGAAGTGTATGCCATCAGCTACCGCAACCAGGTGAAAGATTATATTCAGCCGTTTGCCGACAATGGAGCATTGCAAACGCCCTACAACAGGGACCTCAAACGCTATCCCAACATTGATTACAACAAAAACGATTTCTTTAAAAACGGCAATGTCATCATTGGTCTTGGCTTCCTGCGCAGCTTTTCGAAAGTGAAAAATGCGAATGACTATTCTTCGTCTGGCATCTCCCCCGTACTTTCGTTGGGCTACGAAGTGTATTTTAAAAACAATGTAAAGCTGGGTGCACTCATCGGCTTTGGCTCACACAAATTTTCGAACCAGCAATACAGCGATTACGACAGTACCCTGAACGACATTAGCCTGAAGGAAAATATCTTTGGATTGTATGTCTATGGAAAATACTTTTTCCTTTCTTCTTCTTCGCGGCTCCAGCCGTATATCACGGCGGGGCTTGGCATCGCTACATCGCACGTAACATCCGAAAACAGGATCAGCTTTACAGACGATAATTCAAAAGTGATATTGGTAAAATCGGGTGCCCGTTCTGCCGGCATCAACATCATGGCCAGGATAGGTGCAGAATACTACATCAGCAAGCAATTGCAGGCATTTGTAGATGCCGGTTCCGGTTTGTCCATCATCAATCTTGGTGTTTCTGTTTCCGTTAAATAACTCATGTCTAAAATTTTATTTTTTATGAAAACATCCATTCTTACTTTTTTAGTTGTACTGCTTTGTGTGTGTGGAGTAAAAGCACAAGATGGTAAAAGCGGCATCGCCGTTTCGCTCGGCGCCGCCGCCAATTATTACTATGGTCAAAGCAATCATAATTTCGATTCGTGGGACAATGACCGGCTGAATTTCCAGGCCAATGGCATGCTGGGCTTAACCATCTTGAGAGACAAAAACGACCATCGTACCATGATCGCTGGTTTTGGTACCGTGGGGCTAAACAACCGCAGTACTATCAGCAACATCTTTGCCGATCAGGGCTACATAACCACGGCTATCGATCAAAGCAAATCGAACAGCTTGTACAAGCTGGAAGGCGGGCTGCTCATCGCCGAAATCCTCCGTCTCAGCACGGGTGTTGGTGAGCAAATGTTCAACGAGCAAACTCTCCTTTCGGAGGATGGTGTAGATTTTCAAACGACTTCATTGAGGTATTATTCCTCAACCGTAGGTTTTAATTTGAACCTGCCTGCCGTCACCATCACCGTGGATTGCAATTTTAATTATGGCAAAGACTACAACAATACGGTGATCATTCCTTCAGCCGGATTGATGTTCCGTTTTTAAACCATTCAACGATGGGTTTCACCAAAGCAAACAGCCGGGCAGCATCTCTTGTTACCCGGCTGTTTGCTTTTTGTAAAGATCAAACTCAATCAATATCATCTGCTAGTTGGCGCCAGCATATTAATCCTGGCAGAACCAGAACTTGTCATTCTTTACAACTTGAATCCCAGGGTAAGCATCAGGTTACCACGGTTGTTGTTGTAACTGGCAAAGGTGTTTGGCTTGTCTTGTAAACGATAAGGAAAATTGACGTCTTTGTTCATGATCTGTGCATAGGCGAGATCCACAAAAATGCCTTTGTTGCGATACCCCAGCCCGCCGCTCAACTGTGCAATGTGGGAAGACAACGCTTCGTCCTGGTAAGGATTGCCATACAATGCGCCGCCCAGCCGCACCATGATGGTATTGAACTTGAGCTCGCCGCCCAGCCGAAAATTGAACGCACTTTTGTAAGTTTCCTTAATGACACTCTTCAAGGCAGAATAATAAGCGTCTTCACCATCGTAGGTAAATTCGCCATTGCCTTGGTAGGCAGCAGAAGGATAGGTGACATATTCCACATCGGCCGTGATGAAGCCTTTTTGCATACGCACATCATTTGCTTCACGCAACACATACGAACCGCTGGCAATGAATTTCCACGGCGTGTTGGCTACATAGCCGGTGCTGCCAATGCCGCCATCGGTAAACTGTGCACTCGTGACCCGGAACACATCCGATTCCACATCGGTTGTCATGTTGCTGCTTTCTTCGTCGGTCAGTGAGTAATAAGTGGGCGAATGAATTGCCAGTCCCAGCCTGACAAAGTCTGCCGGCTTAAACATCATGCCCAGCTTCAGGTTCAGCCCCACGCCATTGGTTTTGTATTTGTCGTTCCATTCCGAATAGGCAAAGCCGTTGTTGGTGTCGCCGGTTGCATCTTCTTCCCTGAAATACGTATTTCGCGTATAAGAAACGATGGGAATTCCCAGCGTGAATCCATAATAAAATTTATCGTTGGTGTTGGCAGCATAACCCAGCGCCACTTCATAAATGCCACCGGTGGTTCTGATGGTTTTTTGCTGGTTCAGCGTGCCGCCATCATCCAGGATATATTCAGGTGCGCCCTTTACAACGGTCGTTCCGCCGGAGGTAGCCGTATCCACGAGGTAAGTATAAACAGCCTGCGCACTGCCAAAGGGATAGGGCGAACTGGTGTTTAAAATATCATCAAAACTGTAACCGCTGCGGGCTATCTCTTCCACAAACTGTTCTGAATAGCTGCTCAATGTATTTTGCCCACTGTAAGAAAGCGTATTGTTGAAATTAGCGGTTTGATTGATGGCGATGCCAAACGCTTCGCTTTTGTTGTGGCTGTAGCGGCTTTGCACCCCAAATACGGCACCGGTAATGCCGAGGTCAAAGGCAGATTTGTCAGACAACGCATTCGTGCCGCGATAATCAGCTTTGTTTTTATTAAAGTTAAAACCGGGACTAATGGTGATTTCCGAGGTCTTGTACAACCCCAGCCCCGCAGGGTTTACATACAAGGCGCTGATGTCGCCACCCAGCGAGCCCATGGCGCCGCCAATGGCAATGTTGCGGGCAGTACCATGTTGCGGAAAATAACTGTATTTCAAAATATCGTCTGGCGCCTGTGCATGAACGGCGATGGAAAAACAGGAACATAAAACCGGGAACAGGTATTTTTTCATAGTGATATGCGATTCAAAAACAGCCAGCTCGTTGGAGGCTGGCTGTTACGTGTTGATACAATAAAATTGGTAAACATCAGGCTTAATTGTGCCGGGGCGGCCGGCTTACACTACCACCCGTAGAACTGCTGCTGCTGCCTGAAGTGGAAGGTGTATAAGATCTGGCAGGCGGCGTATAGGTCCTGTTGGTATTGTTGCTGCTGTTGTTGTTGTACCGGCTGGAGTTGTTGCTGTTGTCATAGCGCTGCCGAATTGTTGCGGTTGTTGTATCGGCTGTTGCTGTTGTTGGCGGGAACATACCGGTCACCGCTGCCATTGTTGCGGCTGTTGTTGTTGTTATAATCCCGGTTGGTATAACCTCCCAGCAAGGGACGAGATGTGCGCGAGCGGTTGGATGAATTGACCACCACGTTCACCGGTGTATAGCCATAATAACCATAGCCGGCACCGTGACCGTAGTAACTGCCGTAATAAGGCGTATAACCATACCCCATTCCGTATGACGGGTAATAGGCATTGAACCAGCTATATGGCTGAATGCTGGTGAAAGGACTGTAATAAAAATTCATTCCCCAGCTGTTGAACGTATAGGGATTGAAGCTGTTGAAGCCGTAATAGTTGTTATATGCATAGCTCGGGCTATACCAGTAATCGTAATTGTCAAGCCCGTTCCAGCGATAGCGGTTTTGTATTTTCATGCGCAGGTAGCGGTCTTCGTTGCTGCTGGTGTAATCGTCGTATTCATCATAGCGGTCGTACCGATCGCTGCGCCGGTCTTTTTGCACCTCGGCATATTCCTGCGTTTTGCCCGGGGAAAAATACACATCATCAGGTGTTTGGGTTTGCCGGTATGCCGAAGAGCAACTTCCCAGCATCGCTATGCAGCCATCAATGGCAATATCTTCTTCTTCATATCCACATTTCTTTTAAGACACTAAATTACTACTTTTGCGCTGCCTGAAAAAATTGTAACCATCGTAGTATGGTGTGTTTTCACTGACAAATGAGGAATACAACAATTCTTTTGCCTTTTTTAGAAAAAGCCATAAAATATATTTCGCGGTTGGCCCGCTGCCAACGTTTTACACCAAGTTATGAGCAAAGAAATTACATCCCGTGCAGCCGATTATTCTCAATGGTACAATGACCTGATCCTGAAAGGGCAACTCGCCGATTACAGTGCCGTTCGTGGTTGCATGGTCATCAAGCCGTACGGCTATACGCTGTGGGAAAACATGCGCGATGTGCTGGACAAAATGTTTAAAAACACGGGTCATACCAATGCTTATTTTCCCTTGTTTGTACCCAAAAGCCTCTTTGAAGCCGAAGAAAAAAACGCCGAAGGATTTGCCAAGGAATGCGCCATTGTTACCCATTACCGGCTCAAATCGGACCCGGATAACAAAGGCAAACTGATTGTGGATCCCGAAGCAAAGCTGGAAGAGGAACTAATTGTGCGCCCGACGAGCGAAGCCATTATCTGGAATACGTATAAAACCTGGATACAGTCTTACCGCGACCTGCCATTGCTCATCAATCAATGGGCAAACGTGGTGCGTTGGGAAATGCGCACGCGCCTGTTTCTGCGCACTGCCGAGTTTCTCTGGCAGGAAGGTCATACCGCACACGCCACCAAAGACGAAGCTGTGGCCGAAGCAAGGCAGATGTTGGAAGTGTATGCCGATTTTGCCGAGAACTACATGGCTATGCCGGTCATCAAAGGGGTGAAAACCGAAAGCGAACGCTTTGCCGGCGCCGAAGACACCTATTGCATCGAAGCACTGATGCAGGATGGCAAAGCCCTGCAGGCAGGCACCTCGCATTTTTTGGGACAAAATTTTGCCAAAGCATTTGATGTCAAATTCAGCGACAAACAAAACAAACTCGATTATGTATGGGCAACCAGCTGGGGCGTGAGCACCCGGCTCATCGGCGGGCTGGTAATGACGCACAGCGACGATAGCGGGCTGGTATTGCCGCCCAAAATTGCGCCGTTGCAGGTCGTCATTGTTCCCATTTACAAAGGCGATGAGCAGAAAGCTGCCCTAGACAGCAAAGTAAAAGGCGACATCATGCCAGCATTGACTGCGTTGAACATATCGGTAAAATACGATGACAGCGACAACAGCCGCCCCGGCTGGAAGTTTGCCGAATACGAAATGAAAGGCGTGCCCGTTCGCATCGCCATCGGTGCGCGCGACCTTGAAAACGGCGTGGCCGAAGTAGCGCGCCGCGACACCAAGGAAAAGAAACCCTACAGTCTCGACGGGTTGGCGGCAGCCATTCAGCAGTTGCTCGCCGACATTCAGCAGAGCATGTTCGACAAAGCCAAAGCGTTTCGCGATGCACACATCACTGAAGCAAACAATTGGGATGAATTTGTACAAACACTGGATACCAAAACCGGTTTTGTATCCGCCCATTGGGACGGTACTGCCGAAACAGAAGAAAAGATCAAAGAACTGACCAAAGCCACCATCCGCTGCATTCCGCTGAACAACCTGCAGGAAGAAGGCAATTGCATTCTTACTGGCAATCCTTCCAAAGAGCGGGTGCTGTTTGCAAGGGCTTATTGAACATCCATCTGGTCGAACATAAAAATGGCTCACCGCAAATTCCGGTGAGCCATTTTGTACGATAAGAGAAATAACTTTTTATTGCCCCTTTCCAAGGTTTGGCTGGCTGGCCATGGTACCAAATACTTTCTTCAGCAGGTCGGTAACGCGGGCTGCCGGGTCTTGCCGGATCTTTTGTTCTTCTTTCGATATTTCATAAAAAATACCATCGATCGCTTTGCCGGTTACATAACTGCCAAGGTCGGGATTTACCTGCTTCTTGGTAAACTGGTTGTATGCAGTAAAAATATCGTTCCAGTATTTGGTAGCATCGGTTTTCTGCAATGCTTTGGTCACAATGGGGCTAAAAGCGCTGGTCAACTGCGCAGTGGTTTTGCTTTTGAAGTAATCGGTCGCCGCATTGTTGCCACCTTTCAAAATGCCAATGGCATCGGTAATGGTCATCTGTCTCACGGCATCAAGAAAGATGGGCGTTGCACTTTTGGCAGCGTCTTCGGCAGCGCGGTTCATGCTCAGGATAGCTTTGTCCACGAGGCTGTTTAAACCCAGCATTTTCAATGTGCTCACAACTTTTTCAGTTTCGGGCGGCATCAGTATTTTGATGGCAGCATCTTTAAAAAATCCATCTACTGCCGACAGTTGGTTTGTACTGTTTTGCGCACCAATGGTCAGGGCTTCTTTCAACCCGGCAGCCACCTGCTGCTCGGTTGATAAACCAGACGACGTGGCATTGGGCAAAGAATTGATCACGTTGCGGGCTGCTTCGCAACCGGAAAAGACAACAAAAATGGTACAGGCTATTAAAATTTTTTTCATGTTATGTTTGTTATTGTAATCAGACATTTTGTTCATTGACTCCATCAATCACAGAGTCAACACAAGTAAACAAGAAACGTACAGTTTTTTAATTTGCTCCTTGTTATTTATAGATTCTCCTTGTTATTGCTTCGCAAAAACCTTCTTCAATAGGTCGGTGGTGCGGGCGGCAGGGTTGTCGCGGATCTCTTTTTCCTGCAGCGCAATTTCGTGAAACAATCCCTGCAAGGCTTTGCCGGTTACATAACCAATGAGGTCTGTATTCACTTGTTTTACCAATGGCATTTTGTTATAACTCGTGGTAATGGTTGTCCAGTATTTGGTAGCATCCACTTTCGCCAATGACCTGTCAACGACGGGCCGGAAAGCGGCGGTAAGTGCGCTGCTTGTTCTTGCCTGCAGGTACGTGGTAGCTGCCGAGTCGTTGCCCTTCAGAATGTTTGCCGCATCGGTGATGGTCATGTTTTTCACGGCGTCAAAAAAAATGGGTGCGGCACTTTTGGCGGCGTCTTCCGCAGCGCGGTTCATCGTCAGGATGGCGTCGTCCACCTGTTTGTCTAACCCGATGCTGCGCAAGGTTTTTTCTGCCTTTTGCGCTTCGGACGGCAATAAGATTTTCACCGCGGCATTTTTGAAAAAACCATCGGTAGCCGACAATTGAGCTGTGCCGGTTTCAATGCCTTTGTTCAACGCTTCTTTTAAGCCGCCGGCGATGTCGGCTCCGTTGCCCGACAAAATAGAACTGACCGACAAATTGCCGGCAGAATCTTTTTGCAATGGATTTTTGACCAGGTTTTTCAAATTTTGAGCATCTGCGCTGCCAACAGACACCAAACAACAAATGGCGAATAGAACTTTGTACATGATAAAATTTAAACAGGATAAAAAAAGAAATCCTGCCGTTCCCGGCAGGCGATAGTTGACCGCCACCAATCCTGAAGGTTTAACTGTAGCGGGCTGCGCTATTGTTAATACCTTCAACCATAACACAACAGCGATGAGCATTCAGACTAACACACTTGTCTGCCCTGATCATCAACGCACGACTCAGCGGTCGGTAACTTCCACGATCAAAAACTTGAGGTAGTTGGTATTTTCCATTCCCCAGATAATGGGATGGTCGCTCGACTGTGCCCGGAATGTTACCTGCCGGATGTTTTTGCGCGCATCTTTCGCCGCCGCTTCAATGGTATGCAAAAACAAATCGGGCGACACAAGGTTGGTACAGCTGCTCGTAACAAGGAAGCCGCCGTTGTTGATGAGCTTCATGCCACGCAGGTTGATTTCTTTATAGCCGGCAACCGCTTTCTGTATGTTCTCGCGGCTTTTGGTAAATGCCGGCGGATCCAGCATTACCACATCGTATTTGCGTCCGTCTTTTCCCCATTGCTTCAGCACGTCAAAGGCATTTACCGCTTCAAAGCGGCAGCGGTCTTCTACTCCATTCATCCGCGCGTGTTCATTAGCCTGTGCCACGGCGCTTTCCGAAATGTCGAGTCCCAGCACCGATTTGGCGCCGTAGTGTGCGGCATGAATTTCAAAAGTGCCGGTATAGGTAAATGCACCCAGCACATCGGCGTCTTTCACAAGGTGGCGGATGGCGCGGCGGTTGTCCTGCTGGTCTAAGAAATACCCTGTTTTCTGCCCATTTTCGAGGTCCACGATCAGGCGGATGCCGTTTTCACATATTTCAATTTTTGGATCGAAGGGCGGGGACAAAAAACCGGTCTGTTGCGGCAATCCTTCCAGTCCGCGTACCGGCACATCGTTGCGCTCAAAAATGCCTTTGGGCGAAAACAACTGATTGAGTGCCTGCACGATCGCTGGTTTCCAGCGGTCCATGCCCAGCGACACGGTTTGTATCGAAAAGTAGTCGTTGAATTTGTCAATGATCAGCGAAGGCAGGTAATCGGCTTCGCCAAACACCAGCCGGCAGTTTTCGGTATAGCCAATCTTTTGGCGGTAATGCCAGGCGGCTTCAATTTTTCTGAAAAAAAAGGCATCGTTGATGTCTTCCTTCTTTCGCGTCAGCAACCGGACGATGATTTGTGATTGGGGATTGATGAAGCCGCGGCCGGCAAAACTTTTATCGGCAAAAAACACATCGACGATTTCGCCAGGCACAATGTCACCTTCTGTTTTGTCCACCTCATTGGCAAATATCCAGGGATGCCCGTTGGCAATCCTGGGTGCTATTTTTCTTTTTAACATCACTCTCGTCATGCGCCAAAGGTATTGATACACAGAGAAAAATGAATCTTGGCAGGATTCTTGAAAAAAATATTATATAATAACTAACAAAAAAATTTACTGTATGAGCGCACAAAAAATAATATTGGGTACTGTATCCGGCATGTTGGCTGGTGTAGCAGTTGGTTTGTTGATTGCCCCTATGACGGGCGAAGAAACCCGCCAGAAAATATCCAGCACTGCAGATGAAATGGCTACCGGGGTAAAAGATAAATTCAGCCAGTTATCGAAGAAAGCTTCGATGAAAGCAGAAGACCTGAAAGTGGTGTTGAGTGAAAAAATCGAAGGCATCAGCGATGACATTCGCGAACGCATCCTGAAATTGCTGGACAGCAACAAAGACAACATGGATCAGGGCAAAATGGCGATTGACAAAGGTGTGGAAAAAGGCAAAGAAGCACTCGACAGAGGTGCTGAAAAAGGAAAAGAAACATTAGACAAAGGCAAAGAAATGATTAACAGTGCTGAAAACACCGTTAACAAAACGCCATCGCCAACACCGGCTAAATAGCCTGTTCTACTGCGATCAGATGAATGAAAAAGAGCAACCACGGTTGCTCTTTTTTGTTTCATTAAATTCCTTACTTTTAGCTGGACTAATTTTTCACCAGATTATACGCGTTATGAGAAAACAAATCCTGGTATTCATTTCCATCACAGTCCTGATATATGTTGCGTCTTCTTCCTTTACAGCTGCCAGCCGGCAGGGCGGTTTTAAAAACCTGAAAGTATTGCCCAAAGACATCAGCAAGGACAGCCTCGATGCCATCATGGATTATTTTAAAGCGTCACTTGGTGTCAAATGCAACTTCTGCCACGCGCCCGATCCGGCTACCAACAAACTCAACTTTGCGTCTGACGACAAACCGGAGAAAGAAATAGCCCGGGCAATGATGAAAATGACGAGCGAGATCAACAAAAACTATTTCAACTTCAACAATTCAAACCGCACCGACACAATCAACGCCGTTACCTGCTATACCTGTCACAACGGCAACCCGCACCCCGAAGCGAAGGTGAACATGGACAAAGACGAGCATCACATGCCGGCCAACCATCCACCCGTAGACGGCGGACAAATGCCGCCACCCGACAGCCTGAAAATGAAACCGTAGCAACCGTAGGTTTTGTTTACATGATTGAAATGTCTGCTCTTATAAAGAGCAACTTGAACAAGCTATACAGATGTACTGTTGATTGAGAATTGCCTACAGGTACGTTGCTCACTGTTAGTGCAACAGTGCAATCTTTCTATAAATATGAAACAATGAATCAGGTTTTATAATGAAGCCACAATCGCCGTAAAATAGGTATCGGGGAAAGGCAATGGCGAAGGTTTTGTTGTAAAAATTCCAAACAGTGTGCTGCCGCTGCCACTCATAGCTGCATACACGGCACCATGTTCATACAACTGTTGTTTGACTTCTGCAATCACCGGGTATGATCGTGTCATACCAGCTTCAAAATCGTTAACCAAGCGGTCTTTCCATTCGTCTACCGGCAGGCTGATGATGTCTTGTATCGAATGGGCATGCAACGTGCGTTGCAGCCCCGCAAAAGCTGCCGCCGTGGAGATGTGAACACCGGGATTAACAAGGTAACAATACGTTCCCCGCAAGTCAATGGAAACGGGTTGCAACACTTCTCCCCTGCCACTGGCAAAACATGGTTTGTTGTAAATAAAAAAAGGACAATCGCTGCCCAGCTGCAACGCATAATGTGCCAGTTGCGCACTCGTTAAGCCAAGTTGAAACTGGTCGTTGAGCATCATCAGTACAAAAGCACCATCGGCACTTCCGCCACCAAGGCCGGCACCCATTGGGATGGCTTTGTGTAAATGCATCAATACAGCCGGCAATTGTGGAACATCCTGCCTGAGCAGTCGCCAGGCTTTGCTGCACAGGTTGTTGCGGTCATCGCCCTCAACCGGTAACCCAGATAGCGACAGTTGCGGTGCTGGCAGCGAAGGCGCCGGCAATAGTTCCAACGCATCCGTTACCGCAACCGGGTAAAAAACCGTTTCGAGGTTGTGATACCCGTCGGCGCGTTTGTCAAGGATGTGAAGACCGAGATTGATTTTGCAATTGGGAAAACGAACCACGTATCAATGGTGAATTTGGATTATTTTTTACGTTTGTTCAGTTCATCACGAATGCTGATGGCCCGCAGGTAATCTTCCTGTTCCAGCACTTCGTTCAGCAATGTTTGCAGCTCATCTATACTCAGGCTGTGCAGGTTTTCTTTGGAAGCAGAAGCGCTGCTGGCAGGCTGTTCCACTGCTATGTCGCCGGTTTTTTTCTTGGTGCTGTCTTCCATCAGGATGCCGGCACTTTCCAGGATATTGTCAAAGGTGTAGATGGGGCAGCCAAACCGCACGGCAAATGCCAGGGCGTCGCTGGTACGGCTGTCTATCTCAATGGTGTCGTGTTCGTTAATGCAGACAAACTTGGAATAAAAAATACCTTCCTGCAAATCATTGATGATAATTTCCATCAACTCCACGTTAAAGGCATTCATAAAATTCTTCATCAGGTCGTGCGTCAGCGGGCGGCTTGGCTGCATCCGTTCCAATGCCACTGCAATGGCCTGCGCTTCAAACCCACCAATCACAATCGGCAGGCGGCGAAGCCCATTCACTTCTCCTAAAACAACAGCGTAAGAATGCGTTTGCGTGATACTGTGAGATAAAGCCACAATCTCAAGTTCTATCTTCTTCATGCCGAAACTGCAAAATTTTATCCGGCAAATGTAATATTTTCAATGTTTATTATAGAAATGTAATGCCAGGCTTTGCAACTTTTTAAATTCATTACGCAAGTGAAATGAGATCATCCGAATGGAATCAAATCTATCTGCACAACTTATTACCTGCAACAATTGTTAGGAATCCATAGACAAGAAATTAAACCAACTCTCTTTAAGCCGGTATTATGGCGGCGACATCAATCAACTTATGTTCTCATCTACATAAGGGTAGACTTTTTCATCAAACTACAACAGCATCGCACATGCAAGACATGTTTCAAAAAGAGCAAAATGGGCTTACCCTGCTCGCCAACAAAGGCACTGCACATTCCACAACCCTCGGCGACGGAATGTTTGAAATGACAGTTATCTGGTATTGGAGTATCTTGAAACCGGCAGCGTCAAGCGAAACCTGGCAACTGTTCGGGCAGGGACTTAGCCCGGTTACACCAACATCACCCAGCCCAAATTTGGTCTTGGGAGAAGACAATCTACATTGGCAGTTTACCCCAGACCAAATACGAAACTGAGTCGTGGAGCGAGTTTTATGCTTCACACCGCATTTTGCCGCTGATGGAGCGTGCAGCACGCGCTGACAAATGCAGACTTGTAGATGTTAAAAAGGCAGAGGCGGTTTGTAAACAATTTGACCAACTCTATTTCCACCCGCGCCACCAGCTTTGCTGCATGGCGATTTATGGAGTGGTAATTTTATGCCTTTGGCAAATGGTGCTGTAGCCGTTTACGACCCGGCTGTATATTATGGAAATCGCGAAATGGATATTGCACTCACCATTTTATTCGGTGGTTTTAGTGCGCTTTTTTACGAAAGCTATAACCAAACGTATCCTTTGCAGGCAGGTTGGAAAACGAGGGTTGACATATGCCAGTTATACCCTTTACTGGTACATTTCAATTTGTTTGGCGGGGCTTATTATGCCGGCGTAAAGCGAGTGCTGGACCATACCAATACCGAATAAAAAGCCTGCACATTGACGGTGCGGGCTTTTATACTTTAGGTAGCAAGCATTATGGCTGAAGGATTGAATCCATGTCAATCTTACGGTTTCTGTCAATAGTTTTTCTCTTTGGTTTTTTCAATATTTCCTGTAGTGTTTCAGAAGCATCCAACACAGCTGTTTCAAAAGTAGCCGCACTTTTTTTAACAAAATGATCATTGCCCGGAACTTCCAAACGTATTTCACAAAAGTTATTTACAGGGTTGCCATCAGCACCTTTATACAACGTAACATCGGCACGTATAATCTTATCACTTTTTAATTTGGATAGCGTCTCCCGTACATAATTTTCGAGTGCATCACTTGCTTTAAAGCCGGGAGATTCAATAATAATATCCATATGAAATGTTTAGGTATAAAACTGCCATTATCATACCAATGAAATTTGCTTCACCTAAGATTGCACATTCCCATAAATCCAAAGCCGGTTTATCTTTAACATTCTCTTTCCCATTATCCTATTAACTTCATTTTTTTCACTATTCGCGTATCCAGAATGATGAAGGTTTTATTTCTTTGAATATGTTATTACTCATTGCAGTCGGGGTTTTATTTTACCTGTTTTTAAATTATCAGAACCAGGATAAACACCGGATTGCGCAAGCCAATGCAGCTTCAGCCAACCGCTTTAAAATCGCTTATTTCGATTTGGATTCCTTCAGGAAAACTATGCATACTATAAAGAGATGAGGGATTATTTAACGGCCAGGAAAGCCAAAATGACCAAGCAGTTAAACGCCATGCAGAAACCGCTACACCGCTAAATTAAAAGAGTACAACCAACGTGGATCCAGCATGAGCAAACCGAACAAAGCGCGTTATGAACAACAACTGATTGGTTTGAAAAGTGAGTTTGAAAATAACCAGCAACAAATTGGGCAGGAAATGAACAACCTGTACTTACAAAAAATGCAGGATGTAAAAATGCGAAAATCCAAAACGTGTTGAAAAGACTATTGCCGCGATTCGGGTTATTCGTATGTGTTTGCATCCAGCAATGAAGATTACCTGTATTACAAAGACACGTTGCGGGACATCACTCCAGGCATCGTGAAACTCCTGAATGAAGAATACAGAAGACAAAAAAACCGTAACCAGCAAATGACAGACAATACAATAAAAATCCGCCTCGACAAACGGCGGATTTTTTTATGCCTGACAATTTTTACTCTTGTAAAAAACAAGAGATTCTTATGTGCTTCCTGTTCCATAACAACATTTTTCATTTCCTCCGTTTTGGCTGCCAAGGTTCTGCGTTACATTTGTAATCATGAGAACAATCACTTTACATGCTTCTGTTTTCAATTTGTTTTACAGGTGCCCGCTTTTGCGCAGCAACAAACCTATTGTTGGCACGTACAGTAATCCCTTTTCCTATACCATTACAAAATCAAAAACCTATACAAAAGCAGCTGTTGTATGTGCGCACCCGCTAGCCAGCGAAATAGGCGTAGCCATGATGAAACAAGGCGGTAATGCCTTTGATGCTGCCATTGCCGTAAACTTCGCTTGGCAGTGGTATATCCCGGTGCGGGCAATATTGGCGGCGGTGGTTTTATGCTGGCGCGCAAAAGCGATGGCAAGCTGTTGGCAATCGATTACAGGGAAAAGCGCCATCGGCGGCAAGCCGCAATATGTATCTGGATAGTGCGGGCAATGTGGTTCCCGATTTATCTATTAAAGGGCATTTATCAGCCGGTGTACCCGGCACAGTAGCGGGATTATTTTCCATGCACAAATAGGCAAAACTTCCGTTTGCAACTCTTATTCAACCGGCGATCGATTTAGCCAAAAATGGCTATGCCATCACCGAGCGGAAGCCCGTAGCTTAAATGCAACAAAGCCGAATTTACAAACATTCAGCACTGCCCCAACCGCCTTTGTGAAAGGAGAAGAATGGAAAGCGGGAGATACCTTGTTTCAGCCCGAACTGGCACAGACATTAATTCGCATTCGGGACAAGCGGAGCCAAAGGTTTTTATGAAGGAGAAACGGCAAAATTGATAGTGGAGGAAATGAAGCGTGGCAATGGGGTGGTGAGTAAGCAAGATTTGAAAAATTACAAAGCAAAAGAAAGTCAGCCTGTGCAGTTTATGTATCGCGGCTACCAGATGGTAGGCTTTCCGCCACCTAGCAGCGGTGGTATTTTGCTGGCGCAAATGCTGGGCATGATAGAGCCGTTTCCGTTAAACAATATGGCTTTGGAACGCCGCAGCCACGCAATTGATGGTAGAAGCGGAACGCAGGGCTTATGCCGACCGGGCAGAGCATATGGGCGATCCCGATTTTTACAAAGTGCCGCAAAAAACATTGGCCAGCAAAGCATACCTCGCCAAGCGCATGAAAGATTTTGATTCGCTGCAGCAACGGCCAAAAGCGAAGACATCAGAGCGGGTACTGGTTCACGAAAGCGAAGAAACAACGCACATCAGCATCATGGATAAAGAAGGCAATATGGTTTCTATCACCACTACGCTCAACAATTCGTATGGCAGCAAAACCGTTGTTGGCGGCGCCGGATTTTTGTTGAATGATGAAATGGACGATTTTAGCGCCAAACCCGGCGTGCCCAATATGTATGGCGCAGTGGGCGGCGAAGCCAATGCCATTGTGCCGGGCAAACGCATGCTGAGTTCCATGACGCCGACGCTGGTATTAAAAGACAACCAACCTTTTATCGTGGTGGGTACACCCGGCGGCACCACCATTCCAACATCGGTTTTTCAAACTATCGTTGACATCATTGATTTTGACATGACGGCCGCACAAGCGGTAGACAACCCAAAGTTTCATCACCAATGGTTGCCCGATGAAGTGATGATTGAACCTGCATTTCCCAAATCAACAAAACAGGTGCTGGAAGCCAAAGGATATGTGTTTGCAAACCGGGGCGCCATTGGCAGAACCGAAATCATCAAAATCAGCGGCAACACCCTGGAAGCCGCAGCCGATATAAGAGGCAACGACAGTGCCGCCGGATGGTGAAGGCGGGAAAAAATGGAATTAGCAGCTTTTTACATCACCAATCATAAATCACAAATCATAAATCACAACTCATTTCATGTCCACGTTTGAAGAACATTTTTTACAAGACGTCATCAAGCGGATGCAGACGTACAAAGACCTTGGCGACAAAACATTTGCGCAGCTACAGGAAGCAGACCTGCACTATCGGCCCGGTGAAGACAGCAACAGCATTGCCACGATAGTTCAGCATATGCACGGCAACATGCTGAGCCGTTTCACCCATTTTCTTACTGAAGACGGGGAAAAACCCTGGCGAAACCGCGATGCCGAATTTGAAGAAAGACAATTCTTACCCAAAGAAAACATTCTTGCCCTATGGAACGAAGGCTGGCATTGCGTGATGAATGCTTTGCACTCCCTGCAGCCTGCCGACCTGATGAAAACCGTTTACATTCGCGCTGAACCCTTGCTGGTGTACGATGCCATTCTCCGGCAACTGGCACATTATCCCTATCATGTAGGACAAATGGTAATGCTGGGTAAAATGATCAAGGGCAGCAACTGGCAGTCGCTGAGCATCCCCAAAGGCAAAAGCAAGGATTTTAACGAGGCACTACAACAACAATTTTAAAAATGAGGAAACCGGAAGCTGTTATTTTTGACATGGATGGAACGCTGATCGACAACAACCAGTATCATTTTATGGCCTGGCAGCATTTTTACCGGCTCTACAACCGCACCCTCTCCCCTGAAGAATACAAAACAAACATCACCGGCAGAACGTCTGTGGATATCCTACAGACATTTTTCGGAAAATCATTGACACCCGAAGAAATCACAACGTATTCCAACGAAAAAAATATACACTACCGGCAAATGTATACGCCACACATCAAACCCGTAAAAGGGCTGATCAGCCTTCTGGACGAATTGAAAAAAGCCGGCATACCCATGACGGTCGCCACGTCGGGATCACCAGCAAACGTGCGTTTTTTGTTTCAGCACATTCCCATCGAGCACTATTTTGAACACGTGATCAACGCATCCAACGTGGTGCAAGGGAAACCCAATCCTGAAATTTTTTTAAAAGCTGCCGGTTATACCGGCGTAGCCCCGGCCCATTGCATTGTCTTTGAAGATTCGTTTGCCGGCATTGCTGCCGCCAAAGCCGCCGGGATGAAAGTCGTTGGTCTCACCACCACCGAACCAAAAGAAAAACTAACCAATACCGATGCGGTGATCGACAATTTTACGCAGGTCAATCTTTCCATGCTGGAAACGCTGTTCCTCTAAGGAACATTCACCGGCAGTTGTATACCGGCAATCCGTTTTTACAGACGTAAAACAAATGATTTTATAAATCCAACCCTCTTTTGAACACCAACTGTTAGTGGGCAGCCATTGAAAATCGGACCAATACTGCCGGCTCTATTTCAATTCGATTTTACTACGTGGTTCACTAGCTGTGATCGTTTCACCTACATTATTACCACTCCCGATATCAATAATTCGGATTTTTTTAACTAAACAAGGAACACTTTTCATCATTTTTCATCCTTTCAGCACAATTATTGCCATTGCCGCCAAAATTTTTTGAGAGAGTTGATAATCCTACTGTACACCAAAACAAGTATTAAAATAAACTGAAAAATGGTTCGCTCGTCCGGCTGCTTATAAGCACATTTTAAGACATATGGCAAAACACTGCTATGAAATCAGCGTTTACCAACTGCCCGTACCGGTAACTACAGTTTTTAACAATACAGCTTCCTGTTTGCTGAAGCTTTCCCAAAACAGAGATCAGGACAGGATGCACATGCACTACTTATTTTAAAAGCAATATGAAAACAAACATGAAGAAGATGATGATTCCCGCATTGTTGTGCGTGGTGGTGGCTGCCTGCAGTTCGAAGCAGGACCTGGTAAATGACAACCAAAACCTGGTTTCAAATAACGCAAAAATTGATGGATTGGTGGGCAATGGATTGACAGACAATACCAGCATGCTGCAGGACATGATCGACAACGGCAACACCAAACTATCCAAGGCGAAAGGTATTTACATGACCAGCCAACTGACCCTGCACTCCTACGACACCATCATCCTGAACAAAGACAAATTGACACTGCTGCTGAACCCGCTTGCCAACATGCAGCCCATTTTTTATCTTCCATCGGGCACGCATGACGTGTATATCGAAGGTGGCGTTCTCGACGCCAACTGGCAGAACAACATTGCGGGTAGTCAACTGGAATGCATTAAAATGGACCAGGGTTGCTACAACATTACCATCAACGGTACGACGGTCAACAATGCGAAAGACTACGGCGCAATCCAGATCAAAGGCATCGAGGGCGCCAAGTGCCGCAACATCAAACTGATTGACATTGTTTCTGAACAAACCGGCAGAACCGCCATCGAATGTCGCGGTGTGGAAAACCTGGTGATTGACAACCCAAACCTGCAGCATTGGGGTCAACAAAATCCCAACTCACCGGCCATCCAGATACAATCGGTGGCCAGCCACAACATCCAGATTCTATCGCCCGTAACAGAAGGCTACGAAAGCTCGCAGTTTGCCATTGAAAGTGCCAACGCCAATGCCGATAGCGTGTATGTGTACAACGGCAAGTTTACCGACAATACCAACGCCGGCAACAATGGCATTTCAGGCTATTATACCAACGCCAAATTTGTAAACTGCACCATGAAAGGCGGCGTGGGCAGTCAGCGCTCGGGTTATGAATTGTTTGGCAGCAACAATACAATCGATCATCCGAAAGTAGATGCCGGTATCATTGCTATTTCTACCGGTTCGGTAACCAATCAAAACGCCAGCAACATCAATATTTTGTATCCCGATGTATCGAGCGGTGGCACCAACAACAGCGCGCTTGCTTTGGGTTCCTGGAATGGACTGGTGCTGAGCAACGTGACCATTACCGGCGGCAAATTCAATACGAAAAAAGCAACGGGCAACAGCAGCGCCTTTACCTTCGGCTATTATGGCGGATTGGGCATTGTGCAGAATGTTACGATGAACGGAACCGAACTGTATTCCAGCACATCGGCAGTGCGCATACAGGCGGCAGACGGTAGCAAGAATCTCACGTTCAACCAGGTGAAGTTTATGGAATACACGCAGCAGTTCAGCGACATAACCCATAACGTGAATTATACCATCAATCCATAAAATTTAGGGGTAAATTGATCGCAAGAAAAGAGGCAGCTCCACAACGGGCTGCCTCTTTTGGTACATACATGCAATGCAAACATCAGTTCCAGGTTTTCTCGCCGCTTTTCATTTTGTTCAACGTTTCGAGGTAACCGGTTTTTGATTCTTCGGGAACGAGTTCCATTGCTTTTTGTTCCCACAACATCGCTTCCTCCGATTGTCCCAGCCGGTACAGGATGTTGGCGTAGGTATCGATAAATTCGGGGTTTTGTGTACGTTCCACAGAGCGTTGGCTCCATGATAATGCCTGTTGCAGGCAGGCTTCGTCGGCACAATTCTGAAACACCGTCCAGGCAAAGCTGTTCAATTGCTGTACGCTTGCATTGCCGCCAAAAGACTGCATGTAGGCAACCACTGCCGGGCCAAATTTCTCCCAGTCGTTTTTGTTCATGTAAAACATCACTTTCGCATACGACAGCAAGGAAGCCGACAGCGAAGGATATTTGCCTGCCAATGTTTGTTCAATCAAGGACCAGTCGGGCTCCACGAGGTCGCTGGCAGAAGACACTTTTTGCTCAAACATTAGTGGATACACGTCTTCGCGGAGGATGATAGTTTGTAACAGTGCGGTAGCCGCTCCATCTCCCAGCACAGAATCGGCTTTGGCAGGATCGTTCAAAAACACCTGGAAGCCTTTGTCAGCGCTCGTTTGAGTCATGTCTTTCAAGATCCGGAGATTTTGCAGCGTATAGTGATCAGCTTGCGAGGCGAGATAAGCGTCTGCGATGCGGCTGCTGTTGGCAAGGTCGTAAGCATCCATCGAAGCTTTGGTAAGCTCGTACAAAAACGCGGTGTCGCGGTTGCCATGTTCAAAATCGGCCAGCAAGGTATAGTATTGCGTTTGCGGGTTCAGCGCTTCGATGGTTTTGGCAATGAATGGTTCGGCTTCCGACGAGCCGACAGCGCGGTGCACCAGTTTTCCATCGGGATTGAAAAACAAATAGGTGGGATACACATTCACATGGTTGTCGGCTGCGATGCGGTGCGCCGTGGCATATAGTTTTCTCACTTCCGCATTGTCGGCATCTGAAGTATCAAGCTGCATTTTAACATTGATGAACCGGTCATTGAGGGCATTTCCCACGGCTTCCTGCGGAAAAATGGTGTTGCTCATGTATTTGCAGGGACCGCACCACGTGGTGTAGCAATCCACAAAAATGTATTTTTTTTCAGCCTTTGCCTTTGCCAATACCTGCTTCCAGGACAGGCCATGCTGAAAATGAACGCCTTTTTGCTGTGCGAAAAGAGTAAAGGGCAGCAAACAAGCAACCAGTTGAACCATCCATTTCATGCTATAATTTTTTAGGAAGATAGAAAAGCGATTGTAAAAAAAGCGCAAAATATGACGGGCATTAACGTTTGCCGGTTCTGTTTCCCTGTTTAGTTATTGGTTCACGTACTGCTTTCGATTACTTTTATCCTCTAAATCAACAGTGTTGAAATCTATACTAACCGGTCAGCAGGTAGCCTTGAGTGTAAAGCGGCTGGCGCACCAGATTTTGGAAAATCATCTCGACTTAAAAAATACCGTCATCATCGGGCTGCAACCACGCGGCATTTACCTGAGCGACCGGATTGTGAATGAACTGCGCTCGCTTGTAGCGTCTTCATCTATTTTATACGGCAAATTAGACATCACGTTTTACCGCGATGATGTGCGAAACGAAATACATCTTGCCAACAGCACCAATATCCATTTTACCATCGACAACAAGAATGTAATCATCATTGATGATGTGTTGTGGACAGGCCGAACCATCCGCGCCGCATTGGATGCCTTACAGGATTTTGGACGCCCTGCCAAAGTAAAACTATGCGTATTGATAGACCGCCGTTTCAGCCGCGAACTGCCCATACAAGCCGATTATGTTGGCAGAACCATAGATACGTTTGCTTCGCAAAAAGTATTGGTGAAATGGAAAGAAAAGCACGATACGGATGAAGTGGTGCTGATCTGAGAATGCCTTTCCCAATCAACCCAGTGTAGCATGAAGCGACCGTGAGAACAATGAGGCTGCCGGCATATGATCTCAAACAGGATGGCAACTTATATGGCTAAGGTGGATTATCCATATATCAACTCCCCATTGCCCAATGGTTTCCGCTATTCAGACATCAGCAGGTGTTTGCCATTTGTCTGCAACTGATGGCTCCTGATATAACTAATTTTGTGCGTGTTTGTATAAAAAGAGTCTGTCGTTTCATTGTGGGTGGAAACAGAATCCGGCCGCAACGCGTAAGAAGCTTCAAGCTCACGGACAGTGGTTTTGACTTCTTTTCTCGTTTGCCGGCTGATGGGTTTATACGGCGTGCCACCGCCACTGTTCAGAAAACGTTGCTATCGTCGGGACTGTATTTTTCTTTATCCGCTTTCAGATGAGTATCTATATAATTTCTTTTCCACTTCATCGTGGTACAGGAGGTGAGAACGGAAGTGATTAACAATAACATTATGTATTTCATAAAATTTAGTAACCGGTTACAATTAGTAACCGGCGTTTTTTAAGATGTCATTTAATTACCTGCTTGTTATCGCAGGCACCATTGCCTACATTACAATCTGAACAGTTGAATCTCGTTTGCCTGATGTTTGGATGCTTACCTTTCTACCTGTTTATAGTCCATCGCTGACACAAGTGGCAGAGCCGCCGCAAAAGTCCTGTGCAGCTTTCCAACAATTTGCATAGCCAACGCTTGTTGAATAGGCGCAGGCGGTGGTGTTGGTAGTATCGCCATTATTACAATGGCAAACCATTGATTTCATATACCCACCCAGAACGTTTTTCATTTCACTCCGGCTCAGCGGAGTGCCAAAATTCATTTGCATTTTTTAAAATTTAAATTTTTGATAGATTAACCTGTTTCGCTTTTCAGCCAGGTACAAGCCCTGTAAACCTGTCGTTTGCGCAAACAAAGAGTTGATTATATATGCTTTTTTAGTTTTCAATAATATGTGAAGTATGACAAAGTCATGATAACGCAAAAGGATAATTGCAATGCTTGGTAAAGACATTTAGTTGACCAATGAAGATTATCAATCCGCAAGCAGCTTGTCAATCTTTGTTAATAATGATTACATACCCGGTGCAAAAGCATTTGCGTCAACAATATTTCCTTTTTTATCGATTAGCAGGTATCTTGGAATGGTTGCGATTTTGAATTTCTTTTTAAACGCTGATCCGTAGAAACCAGTAAAAATATAATTGTTCTTTACTGTATGTAAACCTTCATTCATGACTGCTGTTTTCCACTCATTCTTATTATCGTCTATCGACAAGTAAATGAATTCTACAGGTTGATTAAAATACCTTTCTCTTAATAGCTTTGCCGCCTGCATTTCCTTTCTGCAGGGTACACACCAACTTGCCCAAACATCCACATATATTACTTTAGAGTGCAGACTGTCGATAGCCTTTTGCAAATCAATTACTTCATTGTTAATGTTGAGTAGTACATCTGTATTTTTATTTTGGTGCAACAATGCATTGGATTGTATTTCGTCTGATATGTAACGCAGGTAACGATAGTTGGAACAATCTTTAAAAAAGGTGGAAACAAACATGAGCTTGTTTCAGACGCGGACTATAACCATCAATTCACTCTTGACAATAAGAATAGAAATTTATCTAAAATTGTACGCCTTTCGATTTTTAAACTCTCTTTGCCTGTTCATATAATATACTTGCATCTGGTCTTCTGATCAGAACCAGTGAAGGAGATTGCTGTATATCGAATTGTACACAAACAAAAAGGTGAAATCAGTAAACCTTTCCAATTATTTTGATAGAGTTCACTCTTTTCAATGTAAAATACTTCCGAATATGTGGAGTCAAATAAGGGAAAGTTTTCTCTGACACATGCGTAAGACTTTTGCTATCCACAAAATGTGAATTGGGCACTGATGGACTTCTGCCAGTAAAACATTTTTACAAATGGACGTGAAACTATTACTCAATCCGTGTTCTAAAACATATTTTTCCAATAATTCATTTTGCTGTAAAAAATACTTCACAAATAAATTATTTATATCAGAGATCTTTCCTTCGCGCTGTAAAGGATTGTCGTTATTGCATAGAATATTGTGCATAGCATTTCCCCATTTCACTATTGTTTATATATCTCTAAATACATCTATTTCATACTTTCGTTTGTCCTCACTTTGTAGGGAGCAATGATTATATATTTTCCTTTCCAACAGACCAAGTAGATCCAACAGAAGATCGCCCTCAATCAGATAGTATACAGTATTGTGTTTGTAGTCTGGATTCGTTAACCAGATTGGTCCTTTTAGCTTCAATGAAACTTTCGGATCAACATTAATGGTATGTCTATT
>CAWGWV010000023.1:0-109565 GCA_963826385.1 uncultured Chitinophagaceae bacterium
TTGTTAGCAGTAGTGGTATTATTCTTCAAGGTCTTTATTGTCAAATAATTCATGCAACTTTCGCTGCAAAAGCTTTTTGTCAGGAAGTTGTGTTTTATATTCTGATACCATAGTCGGAGAAAGACTTCTACTTAACGCATATTCAACAACCTCGTTATCCTTGTCTTTACACAACAATACCCCAATGCTAGGATTTTCATTAGATTTTTTTACATCCCGGTCTAATGCTTCCAGGTAAAAGTTCAATTGACCTAAGTGGTCTGGTCTAAACTTATCTCCTTTAAGTTCAAACGCTACCAAGCATTGTAATCCACGGTGATAAAATAGCAAGTCAATATAAAAATCACTGTTTCCAACCTGCAACTTGTATTCTTCTCCTATAAACAGGAAATCTTTACCAAGTTCAAGGATGAAATCTTTCATTTGCCTTACAAGTCCCAGTTGTAAATCTTTCTCACTGTGCGGCTCCGGTAAGCTTAAAAATTCAAATATATAATTGTCCTTAAAAGTATTGGTTAGGTCTTGATTTGTTTCTCTCAACGCTGTTGAGATTGTTGTATTACCAATCATTGTTCGTTCAAAAAGGCTTGCCGAAATTTGTCTGTCAAGCTCTCTAAAACTATAATTTTCTTGTTTGGTAATCTGCAGATAATATATCTTCTCTTCAATTGTCTTACACCTAGAAAATATTGCCAAATTGTGCGACCAGCTAATTTCTCTCAACAGTGTTGAGAGATTTGGAAAATCTCTATAACTTTCGTAGAACTGCTTCATTCTCCAAATATTTTTGTCGGAGAATCCTTTTAATTCTGGTTCGTTTACTTGAATGTATTTTGCTAATTCTTTAACTACAGAGGTGCCCCATTCGGATTGAGCAATTTTTAGGCTAACATACTCGCCAATATTCCAATAAAGATTAATCAATTCAGCATTTACGGATTTAATTGCATTTGCCCGTGATTGCTTGATAAGATGTATTATGTCAGTAAACCGTTGGTCCATGTTTTTTCAGTAAGGCACAAACTTAAACAATATCACTCTTGAAATCATTATAAACCGATTTGGAGTTCGTGGTTTTCAACCATTACTGCTAACGAACAGGTATTGCCGATGGTTGGGTATTCATTGAACGTCCAGCCTGGCAACTGAAGCTCAATTTAAATACAATTTTTAAAAGTTTGTTCTTATGCTCAACAGAATTCCGTCAAGCCGGGATGATGCTGATAATGATATGCTGCCGATTGCTCCAACGTCCCGCCCAACTATTGGCAATACCCTTGTTGGCGTAGTGCTTTATTCTACTTAGTCCAATCTTCTAAATCAATTCCGCCAATTCGTTTGAAATGGTCAGTGTTATTGGTTACCATTGTCAGTCTGTGGCTGATAGAAGTAACACCGATTAAAAGGTCAAAATCATCAATTGGCGTTCCTGCCTTTCTTAGTCGAGCTTTTTCTTTTGCATATAAATCCAATGAATGAAAAATTGGTAGTATTTGAACACCTGTGAGAAAATCCGTCAACGCTTTTCGGTTTTTCTCTGGCTTTTCGCTATTCTCAACTCCGAATTTTAGTTCAGCAAGTGTTATTTCTGAAATAAAGCAATTGTCTACGGCTTGGTCAAACTTTTGGCTAAGATTGAACTTACCTTTCATGTAGTAAATTGCAATGTTGGTGTCAATCAGATACTTTTCAAATCTCCTCAATTTGTCTGGTAAAGGTTCGGCTACTTCTAATTTCATTAATTATTTCATCGGCACTTTTTTCCGATTGAAACGCCCCAAAAGCCCTTTTGAAAGATGATTTTTTATTTTTGAATATCCGACTTAACAGAAGCGGATAATTTTGAAATGAGGTCAAGTTTGTTGCTAGGACTTAGATTGTCCAAAATTGTAAATATCCTTCGATTATCGTCGTATTTATGTCTGCTGTCTTCATACATTGAAAGATATTAAAAATTGTTTGCTTAGAACACAACCATCGCATTTCCGCTAACGAACAGGTATTGCCGATGGTTGGGTATTCATTGAACGTCCAGCCTGGCAACTGAAGTTCAATTTAAATACAATTTTTAAAGTTTGTTCTTATGCTCAACAGAATTCCGTCAAGCCGGGATGATGCTGATTAATGATATGCTGCCGATTGCTCCAACGTCCCGCCCAACTATTGGCAATACCCTTGTTAGCGGCAGTGCAATCATTCTGTCAATGTCCTGCTATTTCAATGTCAAAGCCTGTTGCGCCTTCTGGACTTTTTAGTTTTCTGTAATACAAACTGTCTATTAAGTGATTAGCCTTAGCCAATACAATGTTGTCGATGTCAGTCAATAAAATCATCGGTGATTTATCGCTTACTAAAGTATAAACGTAATTTTTATTATCACTGTATGTTTTAAATGTTTTGTCCACCCAAAAACTATAGTAAGTCACAATATTACCGCTGTCAACCCGTGCATAGAATACACTCGAACCTTTGGAAGGTTTAGGTTTCTTTGTCACATAATAACTTACTCTGCTTTTATGGTATTGTGTCCGGTAAAGCAACTTAGTTGTAGTGCGACATGAAAACAACTCGACTGCGGAAAAAAATATCAACAACATTCGAAATTTTCTCTTAATCATCATTAAAGTGCTAAATGTCCAAATAATTCACGATAAAAGATTAGTCCTACAACATATGATAAGGGAGAGCCAACTATTAACCAAGTCCAAAAAATGTAACTAGGAAACTGGTACTAAGATTTCTTCCATGCTCGTATCATTCTTAGCGCAACCCACATTGTCATAGAAATCAATATTGCTTGTATCAGAACACCATAGTTTTCGTCATAAGCCAATTCTTTTGCAAAGAAGAAGCACCACCAACAATAAATAGTCTGAACGAACATAATTAATGGTAGCGCCAATTTGGGTAGTGTCATGCTATTGCCGCTAACGAACAGGTATTTGCGATGGCAGGGGCTTTCGAGTTCCGTCTGCCGAAACAAATGCTGATTGAAAAACTAAAGTACAAAATATGTTTAAAAGCCAAATAGATAACGTCGAGCCAGGATATGCGGTACAATAACGAACCGAAGCCGAAGCTAACAACGTCCAGCCCTGCTATTGCAAATACCCTTGTTAGCGGTAGTTGTTCAACACTTAGGCTTTCTTACTTTTATTTTCAAGTGTTTCTTTATCATGTTTAGCTTTGATTTGAGTTCTTAACTTATCTGTCCAGCCCTTGTCATCAGGGAAAATGGTTTCCCAATTAGAGATAAATTCTTCAGGAATATCTTCATCTAAGCAAACCATGCTAAAAACTTTCAGAACTTCCGCCTTGCTGTTTAGGTTCGTACTTAATGATTTAAATAATTCCAGCTTCTTTTCTTGGTAGGCTAAGCCTGGAAATTTCAAGTTTTTCTTAAATGCTTCAACAAACTCTATCGGTATTCTTTTTGGAAACAACTCCATTAAAATTGATGCTCTTTCTTTTGCAGCTCTTGAACTCTTGCTGGCTAATATGATTTCGGCTGCTTTAATCTGGAAGTCAGCATTAGCTTGTGATTTTTGTAGATTTTCCGAATTGCGTTTTTGAATAAGAAGTACAATCAAGGCGGTTAATAATGGAAGAAAAATTGAGCCAATTGTATAATATTTTGCAGTACGGTCAATGTCTAACTTTTGTTGTTCAATTTGAATTTTCTGTTTTTCGAGTTCCAACTTTTCTTTTTCAAGTTGGTAGTTAAGCATCTGGTATTTCGCACTATCTTGGCTGTATAGTTTTGAGGCAGTAAAAAGGATAATCAAGAAAATTACTGGCTTACAATTCATGTTATTTGTTTGAATGGTGCGAAACAATTACCGCTAACGTTGAAGCATTTGTGAAGGCATGGCAATAGCGATTGGTCAGCCCGGTACAAATGCTTAATTAAAAAACATAAGTTGAAGATAAATACAAATGTTCAATAGCGAAATGTCGGCTTGAACAAAAGATGATAAGAATTACTACTGCACAAGTGCGGCTGGTCAAGCCATGCTTTTACAAATGCACTTGTTAGCAGCATACTTTTTTGTCAGACTTTGATGAACTCATATTGTCCCGCAACATCTTCAATGTCTTTAAAGCTGTGAAAATATTATTGTCCCACAAATGAAAACCATAAGCGTTGCTTGTTATGAATGCTGGCAAATATTCGTCTTCAATTTTTAATAGCAGTCCGCAATCAATTATGTTGGAATATTTCACGTTGACCTCTTTTGCTTCGTCAGATTTTGGATGGCAAGTGTATTCCATACCGCCGCCTGTCGCTTTTGCTGTAAGAGCATCAACCGGGTCGCTCTTGCTTGATAATATGGTTTTTAATTTGTGTTTTGTTTGATTAAAAACTTGCTCCAATTTAGAGTAATTCCGAAATGTCGTAAAATATAAAAACACACGAACTATATAAACTTCGTCAATCTTTTTATTGTCGCAAACAAGTTCGGAATTGTCGTTAGGTTTGAATAAGCCTACATGTTTTGTCAATTGACCGATAATAGCTTCGTCTGATTTGTTCTGTGTGCTTGCACTTTTAGGTTCTGAAACTAACTCAAAGTAAAAGTCACCATAATCAAATGTGTACGTGACAAAATCCCACCAAATTTTTCTTGGCGAATTCAACTTGATGTATCGTGCAATTTCTAATTCAGTCTCTTTGTAAGTGAAGTCCATTTAAAGTTGCAGCTAACGAACAGGTATTGCTGCTGTGCCGGTATTCCGAGATTCGTCAGCCCGGCAACAGAAGCCTAATAAAGAACTAAAGTAGAGAATATATTTCAATGTTCAGCAGCGTTTTGTCAGCCCGATAGGCAGCTCATAAGCGATATGCTGCCGATGGCATTTCCGTCAGCCGGCATAGCAGCAAACCCCATGTTATGTGCCGTGCTTTCCTTTCCGCAATCAAGCTTGCCTGATTTTGTGAACTGCTGTGTCAGCCGAAGCAAGTTGGCAAATTGCAAACTGTTGTTTGTCTGAAAAGTGTCAACCTGAACGCCGTGTCAAACTATAAACCTGCTGTAATCTGTCAACCAAAAGCAGCTACCGACAAACAAAACCTGCCAAAACGAGTCAGTTCAAAGTTGCAGCAGTTGTCAACCGTTGAACGATAAAATAAATTGCTGTCAATTGTCGCACTAAAACCAAACTGCAAAAAGAAGGAAGCGCCAAAGTTATGTGTCCGTGCAGACTGATGATGGTCGCTTGTGATGTTTGTGTCCGGTCAAAGCCGTGTTCTGTACGCCTGAACAAGAATTGAGCGGTTGTCCAACCCCCAAACAAAGCGGGTAACCAACTGAGAAGAGTCCACTAGAAGCAGTAATTGGGTTGGACAACAGGTCAATTCTTGATAACTGATAAAATGCGTTTGATGTGTCAACCGTCACCACCGCAACCGGTCAGTCCGCATGGCACATAACGAACAGGGCTTGGCGAAGTACGGGTAATAGAAGTCCGTCAAGCCCGGCGTACTGAAGCCAAATTTATATTTAAAAGTTGATGATTTGCACCTGGCTAAATTTATAACGTCAAGCCGGTGCTAAAGCCAAATTGAGAATCGAAAGTTGAAACACGGCTTCCGTCCGCCCGTATTTTGCCAAACCCCTTGTTGTAGGCAGCCAAAGTTAAGTTTCAGCGACTTCGACTATTGTCTCAACTCTATAAATTTCGTCAATCGTTTTGTTGTCTTTGTCTTTCCATTCAGTCCACCCGTTTGCTCTTCGACCTAAAACCGCTGCTGCTGCTGCACTTGGTGAACCAAATACAAAATCTTCTGCGAATACTAATACACCGTTTTCTGGAACAAGAATTTTGTCATCAAGCAATTTCTTTCGCATTCCCGTCACCCACGTTCCGGCTGTTTTAGTCTCGTCCTTGTTTGCTTTTGAACCTTTAATTACTACAAAGCCATCGTCAATCATTTCTCCTTGAGCTGTGGCGTCTTTTCCTTTGCAGTATAGTAGCTCTCTTTTCTTTGTGGACTTCCTTATTTCTTCAAAAATCGGAAACCCTAATGTTGACAGAAGGATTTTTATCGTATCGAAATTGTCGAGCAAGTCAGCTTCCATACTTTCGGTAATGTAAGGTTTTGCCGGTGTCGCTAAATTGTCTGTGTCGTACCGACCAATGTCATTTGCAGTTTTAATACAAACGTGTTCTAAAAACTTGACATGAGATTTTGTAAACGTATTTGATTTCGAGGTGACAACAACAGCGTAATTCCAAAAGTCCTTTGATTTGTTGTGCGACTTTAGTCTTTCGAAACAGTCTTCGGTCTCACCGATGTAGGAAATTGGTTTTGCTTTATCTTCATTCACTCCAAACAGGAAGTAAATTCCATATTTTCTCACTTCTGGTCTTACTCCACATTCAGTCAACTTACTCCTTGGAATAAGCACAGCAACTATCATACGGTTTGTCAAGTCAGCAATCTTAATACTTGTCGGGTTGCCGTCTGGTAAGAATATTTGAATTGTCTGTGGTCTCTGTGTCATTTGTGATGTGTCAAAATTGGTTGCCTACAACGAACAGGGCTTGGCGTTGTTGGGATATTCGAAAACCGTCCCGCCCGGAACTGCTGCCTGGTTTTGTTTAAAATTTGAAGTTAATAATTTTTGCATGGCTTTATTCGTCGAGCGCAAACTGCAGCTGATAGCGAACTGAAGCCGATTGCTCCAACGTCGAGCCCCACTTGCAGCAATACCATTGTTAGCTGCACACCCTTTGTCACTACGAACAGCAAGAAGTTCCCATTTGTATCGGGGGACAATTTACAGAACCATAACTGCAAAAAACGCAACAGTCACCTTCTTTTGGTTTTAGCCGTGTCCCGCAACTTTTGCATTCATAGAAGTATTGACAAGCGTCCGTAGGCATTGTTTCTTCTTCCCGGTGTCCACAAAGAGGGCAGGTAATAATTGATTGAAGGGTAGCTATTTTGTTTTGCATTAGTTGTTGATTAAAGTTTGGGAAGTCACTTTGTAGCCTGTGTTGTTGATGGCTTGGGCAATACTGTCAACAGATGTTTTACTGTTGTCAAACTTTACGACGCTTTTTGCTTTTTCATAGGACGTTTGATATTATACGACACCTTTCACTTTTGCAATTTCACTATTTACGTGTTCAGTACAACCTTCACAAGTCATGCCTTTGATTTTAAACTCAGCTTGTTTGATGGCGGCACGATTGCTAATCACAACTTGCGGTTGGTCAGCTTTTGGATAAAAGGCTTTTGCGTAATAAGGAAAGGCAATCAACAGTCCCGCCAACACTATTACAATGCTCAAAAAGGTTTTCGACTGTAAAAATGGAGGTCTTTTATCGGTTTCGCAGTCGCAGTCAGCTTGTTTTTGTGGCTTCAACTTTTGAAACCAGCCAAATGCAATAACCAGTACGGCAAGTCCAATTAAGTATGGTCTAAACGGTTCAATCCATGCGAAAGATGATGCCAGTCCACTTGCACCGCCTAAAAACGCTAAAACTGGTGTGATGCAACATAGTGAAGCTGCAGAAGCAGTCAAAATTCCTGCTATAAAGCTTTTATTTTTTGTCGTTGTTATCATGGTAAAATCGTCCACAAAAATAAAACTTAAACTGTTAGAAGGTTGTCAATAGGGTTGCAGCTAACGTTCGAGGCTTTGTGCAGTTGGGGAATTAGCATTCCGTCCGCCCGGAACCGCTGCATGGCTTTTTGATAAAGTTAAATAGTTAGTACTAAAGCTGGGCTTTATTCGTCAAGCCCCGAACTGAAGTACAGAAAAGTTACTGCTGCTCATTGTTATTCCGTCAAGCCACACTTGCACAAAACCCAATGTTGTGTGTAGTGCTTCTTCTTTTAGCGCTGTCCCACAAGTTTTGTTTTGCTTTCAGTCAATTGCTTTTTAATATAAGCTTTCAATTCTTCAAAACTCATGTTTTGAGTTTCAGCAGTTATTTTGTCCCGTACATCACGCATCATTTTTACTGCGTCAAATGTTTTTGTTGATTTAGTTGTCTCCATAATTTACAAGGTCTTTTGGGCTTCTGATTTCAATCATTGAATAACCAAGTCGTAAGTTAACAGAATTGTAGCCCTTAATCCTGACAAGGTTTACAATATGCTTAAAGTTCCAACTTGCTAATACGTCTACTTTGAAAATGGTTGCTAAAGCAATATGTCGGCAATCTTCTAAACTTGTCCTACCGACAACTTTATTCGATATGTACGTGTCTGCTAACACAATTGCTTCTTCTGTTAAGTCAATGCGTTCGAATTTGTCAGCAGAATACTTTAGTAAATGTTCTCGAACGTGAACTGGGGCATTTATAAGCTCCAGGTCAAGCAAGTCAGAAACAACGAAAATGACTTCGTTATTTTCAAGTCGTTCAAACAGTTTTATGGTCGCTTCTTTAAACTCTTCGTCAAAGTAACCGCCTACGATTGACGTGTCAATATAAATGCGTTGTTTCATTGTAAACAAAGATAGTCAAACTACAGGTCCTACGGTTTTAGTACAGATTGCCAGCGCATTACACACAACGAACAGGTATTGCTGCAGGTGGGGGATTTGAAAATCGTCCCGCCCGGAACTGCTGCCCGGTTTTGTTTTAAATTTGAAGTTAAGAACTTTTGCCTGGCTTTATTCGTCGAGCCGAAACTGCTGCTGATAGCGAACTGAAGCCGATTGCTCCAACGTCGTGCCCCACTTGCAGCAATACCCCTGTTGTATGCAGCCTTATCCTGTCTAGTATTTTGTGAATGGAAAACACTGTATTCCTATAGCTCCACCACCATATTCTAACACTAAGTTTTTGTTGTAATAGATATACGTGCAACTGTCGAAATACTTAGCAATCATTTTGTCGCAGACTGGTTTCGTAAATAAGTTGTAATAATATTTCCCCATTCCACTTCTCTGAAAACATGTTGAAAAGTTCGCCTCTATTTACTGAAATACAGTTTGCAGCATCAAATACCTTTTCTTTAACTGTGAATGTCAGTTTGTCCAATGAAGTTTATCAAATATGTCGTCTTTTTTTGGAGTTTATTTATAATCCAGTTTTGGTCATAGGTAATTGTATCCATAAAATATGGCGTCAAGGTTTTCCAGTTACAAACTGTCCAATTGTCCATTGACCATCCTTTAGGAATACCTTTAACTGGAAACTTTACCCGGCTTTCTTGAAAATTATACTTGGTGATAAAATTATACTTGAAATTCTCAAAATTTTCAATTCCATTTTCTTGTTCTACCACTGTAGTGTCTCTTGGTATAGTGTTTTCACACTCAGTATTATCTGAATCCTCTTCACCTGAAAAATAAATTATCAAAACAACTACCGATAAAATACCGATTACAGCAAAGATAGAAACGAGGGTTTTTAAAACTTTTTGCATGTCAGAAGTTTCAATAATGGCAGCTAACGGATCGGGTGTTTGCGATGTGGCGGCAATAGAATTCCCGTCACCCTGGTTAAAGATATAATGCAAAATTGAAAAACTGTCCTTTAGCCGAGTTTCGTCCGCCCGCCATATTGTAAACACCATGTTATTTGCAGTGCAATGCGAACTTACCTTAGGACGCTCTTTCTTTGCCCGGTTTTGTACTTATGCTCGCAGCATTAAAGCAACTTTAAACTTAAACGATTTCCTTACAACTAATGTCTGGCTTTGCGCCTGCGGCGGCATTGCGAATAACGCGTAAATTTATGCTATTACACGCTACATAAAATAAATTTCACCACTGATAACCAATTACTTAACGTTATACATTTTCAATTGTTATAGCGTCAATCCAATTTTACCAGTCGATCGATTCGCTTCGCACCAGGTCGTCTAATGGACTCACAATATTGACCAGCTTCTGCCGGCTTACATGCAGGTATCGCTCAGTTGTTTTGATATTGAAATGTCCCAACAAGTCTTTGATATAACGAATGTCGACTCCCTTATCAAGCAGGTGAGTGGCAAAACTGTGTCGCAAACTGTGGATGCCCACTTCTTTAGTGATCCCCGCCTTGTCTTTCGCATTGCTGAAAATCTGCTGTACCGTTCTCACAGGGTAGGCGCTACCGGTCTGTTCGCTTTCAAATAAATAGATGGCCGGGCGCGGGCGATACTGCTGTATATAACTTCTCAAAATATCCAGCAGCACCGGGCTAAGGCAAACATACCGGTCTTTTTTGCCCTTGGCACGCCGGATAAAAATCTGCATACGGCGGCTATCGATATCAGCCATTTTCAGGTTCACGATCTCACTTACCCTCAATCCCGCACTGTATGCTGTAAACAGCATGGCTTTGTGCTTTTTATTTGTTAAGGCATTAAACAGTTTTCGGAGTTCGCCTTCATGTAGCAGTTTGGGCAGCAACAGCGGTTTTTTAGGTCGGGGAATGTCGAAAAACATTTTGTCTTTATGCAATACTTTCTCGTAATAAAATTTAAGTGCATTTATACGGCTATGCACAGCGTTTTCCGATAAGCCACATCGGATGCAATACAAAACGTACCTCTGCAATTGATCAGGTTGCAAATTTTGCACAGGCGTATGGCCAAGCACTTGCAGAAACCGCGAAAACTCAGAACGATAGGTGCGAATAGTAGAACCACTATATCCTCTCAGCACCAATTGTCGCAGGTATTTTTCCATTTCCGCGTCATTTCCGTTGTGCACAGATGCCTCAACCCTTCCAGCACTAACCACTGGCCGAATGGGTAACTTTTGCGCCTCAGGTAACCTGCACTTGCGGCGGTTTTCAGTTGTGTCGGGTATTGTCCATCCTTTCAACGTCCGGCTCCATCTTACGCCCGGCAACTGCCGCATTTTATCATCCCATGGTTTGAAATGAGGAAAACGCACCAAAATGCACGGTTCACCACGATGATAAACGGGTTGAAAAATGATAGTGGGCATGTAGCTGTATTTTAATGACTAATATACTCAAAATTTGAGAAGCACGGACACACATAGAGACATCAAAACTTGGATAAATGATATTTACCCGGGTAATCATACACATCATCACATGCGATGCTGTGAGATGTACAAAATGGGCAATTCAGAACACAGTAGATGATAACTTCAACAAGCATTGCTGTTCAAACAATCAATTGCCAGGTTGCACAGGCTGAAATTTTAGGGCAAACGGAGCAGCCGGATTTTACTCGATACATTCAGTTTACCTTTTGCCCGTTAGGATATGGTTAATGTGAGCAAGATTCCTCAGGATGTTTGTTGCTTAGGATTAATGAATGTTATTGTAAAATTTTTGTCTTTTACAAGAAGGTGCACAACGAACATAAAACCAAAGAAAAGCCACATACAAATTTTGGCAGGTAAATTCTTATGTATAAGGTTGGCATTTTATGCCAAACATCCATTCAGCATGATGGTGATGAAATAAAAACAGGAAAATAGAGAGCTGTCAAAATTGAAAATTGCGGAGATTTGAATAAAAGTTAAAAAAAATTGCCATAAAAGCAAACTAAACATTTCCAACAACCTGTATTCCATAAACTGGCATTGCCATAGTACCTTCCGGCCATAACCAATGCATTATGGCTTCTTATTTTGAGCTAACCAAAAACAACACAAACGTACAAACAGAAATAATCGCCGGCGTTTCCTCTTTTTTAGCCACTTCCTACATCATTGTTGTCAATCCTTCTATTCTCAGCAGCGCAGGCTTGCCTTTCGCCGGTGTGCTTACGGCTACTGTGCTGGTCTCATTCTTTAGCAGCCTGATGATGGGATTATATGCGAAAAATCCAATACTGGTTGCACCCGGCATGGGCTTAAACGCCTTCTTTACTTACACTGCCGTTCTGGTGATGAAAGTTCCACCTATGGTGGCGTTGGGAGCTGTATTCTGGTCGGGGATTGTATTCCTCTTATTGTCGGCATTCAACATCAGAACATTTATCGTAAAAGCCATTCCCCGGCCGCTGCGATTTTCCATAGCTGCTGGCATTGGTTTGTTCATTACGCTCATTGGCTTTGCCAATGCGAAGTTTATTGTTGCCAATCCGGCCACGATTGTCGGCATCAGCCGGCTCACGCCGGCGTTGCTCACTTTTCTTGCGGGGCTTGCGCTTACGGCTGTTCTTATCATCAGGCGCACCCGTGGCGGCATGCTCATTGGCATTATTGCCACTACGCTGCTGGCTTACCCGCTGGGCAGGTGGTGGGCACTGGATACGCAACCGCTTGTTGCTTGGAAGGGTGTTTTTGCGGCACCCGATTTTTCGCTTCTTTTTAGGCTCGATCTCTTGCACTCGCTCCAATGGTCGGTGGTGCCCGTCATATTTGCATTTGTATTTACCGATATGTTCGACAGCCTGTCCACCTTTGTAGGTCTTGCCGAAGCTGCCGATTTGCTCGATGAACAGGGTGAACCCAGAAACGTCAAACGGTCGCTGCTTACCGATGCGGTATCCACTACCCTCGCCGGGCTCGTAGGCTCAAGTCCGGGCACGGCTTACATAGAATCGGCAGTCGGTATAGAAGCCGGTGGACGAACGGGTCTTACAGCGGTGGTAGGCGGTTTATTGTTTCTTCCTTTTTTGTTTTTAGCCCCTTTGCTTTCTATGGTGCCTGCTATTGCCACTTCGCCTGCGCTTGTACTGGTGGGTGTGTTTATGATTAAACCAATAATTAAAATTGACTGGCTGAAACTTGACGATGCCATACCTGCTTTTCTGGCCATGGTGCTCATTCCTTTCACCTATTCTATCACGCAGGGCATCATCTGGGGATTTTTGTCGTGGACTGTTATAAAATTTGCCATCGGCAAACCAAAAGAAGTAAGCTTTGCACTGGTGGCAATCGACGTTTTTGCCATTGCAGCACTCATTACGGAATAATGGAGTTTGGGTAAGTTAGTGCTTTTGATCACTTCGCCATTCTATAATAGATTTGACAGTTTTTGTTTCACTAAAAAATGGATTTCATGTTTACAAAGTTTTTGATGTTGGGTGTGTTGCTTTTGCAATTATTCATGGTCCATGCGCAGGCGCCGATTCAGCCTGCCGGGCAGGCAAAACAAACGAGGCAGGAAGCCCGGCATCTCACGGCTGTGTTGGGTGCTTTTCCACCCGAAGTCGCACTGCTGCGCTCACAGATACAAGAACCGAATGACCACGTGTATCAAAATATCAGGTTTACAGAAGGCACACTGCAGGGCAGGCATATTGTGCTTGCGCAAACGGGTATTGGTAAAGTCAATTCAGCAGCCGTAACGGCACTGATGCTCCAGCTTTTCAACCCCGAAGAAGTGATTTTTACGGGTATTGCAGGCGGCATCAATACCACGCTGCAGCCGGGCGACCTGGTGATTGCAACGGAAGTAGCCCACCACGATTATGGCACCATTACTCCCGACAGCCTCCTGCTTCGCAAAACCCGCAATCCTTTTACTATGGAAGAAAATCCTGACTATTTTACCTGCGATTCTGCATTGGTAAACATCGCAGTTAAAGCAGCCGGGCAAACAAGTTTTACCAAAATACAAATGGGAGATGACAGCATTGTACCCAAAGCGATAAAAGGCACAATTGTATCGGGTGATGTATTTGTATCGTCCGACAAAGCCACCGATTACCTGCGCACCCGCCTGCATGCCGATGCCACTGAAATGGAAGGGGCTGCCGTTGGGCAAATCTGCTACCAGCAGGGTGTGCCGTTCGTGGTTGTGCGCAGCATGAGCGACAACGCGAACAACAAAGCTTCTTTTGATGTAAAAACCTTTTACCAGGTAGCAGCCAACAATTCGGCGGCGCTGGTGCTGCAGTTTTTAAAACTGGTGAACGAAAGAACAAAATAGCTTTAAAATCTATTGGATAATCTTGTCTACATAATTAAGGAAACAACACTGCGCTAAGCGGGGGAAAGTTTCCGGTTTGGCGAAGTGTTGTTTATACTGGTATAAGAATCTATTTGATAAACCGAAAAGTAGCCGGATAACGATACAACTTGCCTTCGCTTGCTTTGATTGTGGCGACTATTACCAACACGAGGGCCAGTATGCCCACAAGCCAAAGCAATAAAATACCTACTACGGTTATAAACAATGCGATGATTACAATGATCAGCGTGATTTGGAAATTGAGCGATTCTTTCGCATGCTGCGCGATGAAAGGGGATTCATCTTTTTTCAGAAGATACACAATCAGTGGCGCAACAAACCCAACCGCCAATGTGAGTACGTGAGATAGAATTGCCATTGTTTTATCGTCGCTGCTGGGTGCAGTCATTGGCAGTTCTTCTTTGCCGAGATAAGAGTTCGTGGTATCCATACTGTTTAATTGAGAACCCAATATACATAATTTTTATTACTCTTTGGGCTTGTTCTGTGGCTGGCAGCAGGTCTTTATAAACGGTGAAAATAGACTCGCTTATTATGTTTATTTGCGTTGCGGTACAGAGCGTTATCAAAATATAAAGTTTATAAACCGTCCACGCATTCATGAATATGATATTAATTATCTCTTTACAATGCTACAAATGATAGCTGCAGCAATTGGATAAAAAAACACACAAAATCTGAAACATTATAATCTTAAGCGCGCGACAAGCGATGATTTGGTTATCGCATACAAATCGCTTTAACCTAAAAGATTTGCACAACTTGATTTTCTCATGTTTTACTGTGGATATAAAAAACCCGCAGCTAACAGAAACTGCGCCTCCTTCCTTTATCGGCTACGACATTTTCTGTAATCTGCGGGTTCTATTTTGGAGAGTTGTTATATGAGACTAATTGCGCACTTTAAAAATAACCGGCTATCTTTTGCAACTCAGTTTGTATTTCTTTCTGCTTTTTTTCTCCGCCAACAGAAATGAATTTTTCGTGGTGTTGAGTTTGTCTTTCGTTACATTGATTTCCTGCGTCAGGTTGTTGATCTCCCCTTTCAGCACGTTGATACGCTGCGCCAATTGCTGCAGTTCTTCCGCTTTCTGTTGTACCAGCATTTCCTTCGGGCGCACTTCCTTGCCATATTGCACGGCATATGCGCTTTGAAAAGCATTCAGATCACGTCCGATGAGGTCAAGATACTCCTGCCCGGTTGATAGCAATTTCCCTTTTGTTAACCCGGAACTTTTGAGAACATTGAATGCCGTATTGTAACGGATGGCTTCATCCTGTATATCATCAATATCCAGTTTGCTGTCTACAAATTCTTTGTAATCCACGCCCTGGAACGAAGGCTGCGTTTTGTTGGCGTCGTCTATTAGTTTTTCAAAATATTGCACATGTTCCGGCAATGGAACGGATAAGGTGCCCGATGGCGAATAGGTAGGTATCTGTTCTGCAGCAGGGGCAACGGCTGATTGGCTTCCTGTTATCAGCGGATGCTCCGCAGGCATGGCCGGTTGCGGTGCAGGTGCCTGCCTCGCCTCCTGTGCGGGCACATTTTTTTTCGCCTCTGCATTTTGCTTTTGTTTGCTCTCGTTTTCGTCAAACTCAACAAACGGTGTGAGCAATTGCTTTAAAAAACTCATGTATCAACTGTTTTTCAGTCCCAGTAAAAAGCCGATGGTAAAATTTGCATCCCAATCGAATACAAAGGTATCGGTGTTCGTAGCTTCAGAGATAGCTTTGTAAATATTCAGCCCGGCAGCCATTTTTTTGTCAGCCGCATCATAAGAAGCAGGTGCTTTCAGTACGGTATATCTTTCTTCGCCGGTTGCGGTGTTGTTTGGCAAGTGTAAAGGGAACGCCACCCAAGATAAAGCCTACGTTTCTCTTATCGGAAGGGATAGCAGAAGCCGCTTTTTTTACCTGTTCAAATACATCCGCGTCAGAAGTGCCATGTTCAAAATACTTCGCACCCGGCAGCTCCAGAGATTTCAAACCATTTCCTTCCTGCCAGGAAATTTTCGTGTTGCCCGACCCGATATCTACAAGAAACGAATTGTCGGCAAAAGCGGGCGGCACTGTGGCGCTAAAGCCAAATTTCGCTTCCTGCTCAGCCGTTACATTGTTCACCACGTAACCCATTTTTTTCAGCTCATTACCAATGGTAATGGTCTTGGGTTCTTTTTGCGCACCCGAAGAAATCACAAAATGCATGTTGCGGCTGCTCACTCCTTTGTCAAACATGGAAGAGAGGTATTTTTTCAGACCTGCACGTATATCATCTGTAGTGGCCAAGCCTTCATAAGCCAGCGATTCGCCAAAGTCTTTTGATACAATCTCCCACCTCTTTTGGGCGTCCATATTTATCACAAAAGAATTGAAGCCCGTAGCGCCTACTTCTACCACGCCACGCAAGGTGCCGTTTTGCGGCTTTTCAGGTGTATAGTTAAAGGTTCTTGCGCTTTCAGTGCTGTTGTTTGTAGCAGGGGAAGTCTCGGCTCTGCCGGCATCTGTTTGTGTGTCCGGAACTGTAGATGGGGCTTGCGAGGTGGTTTCTACCTGTGCAGTACCACTCGTATCGCTCATGCGTGGTTTCAATGCGAAATAGGCAAGTACAGCAATGATTAAAAGAACGGCAATAATACCCGCAGGTTTCAGTTTCATGTTAGCTTATTTTATGGATGTGTTTAGATCAATTTTGAGTGTGTATTTCTATGCATTATGAGTAATGTACCATGATAATTTTGCTTAAAGATGGCTTATTTATTTGCCATTGTTACCACTACTACCCTTCCGCCTTCTTCTTTGGAAAGCAGCAGCTTTTTTCCGTCGGTAATATCTACCATGGTGCCAACCGGAATTTCTTTATTATCAGAAAGATCTTTGAGTGAATGCAGATGCTGATTGACAAACACCCATCTGCCCTGGTAAAAAGTAAAATACCCTACTGGTATTTTTTGCGCTGCCGTTAGCTTTTCGTTTCGCACCACATTCCGGTTTACATGCCATTGAAACAGGTATTGGTTGTTGTACACCATCAGCCGGTGATGCTCAGGTTTCCAAACGGTAGGTTTAAATTCGTAATATAAATCGAGCACAGGCACGGTGCCCTTCACCGCAGTGCCGCAAAAGGGGCATTTAGGCGAAGTGGTATTGTCGAATACAAACCATTGCTGATCGCATTTCGCATTGCTGCAGGGTTGCATCAGGTCGGTAGTTTTCAGCAATGCCTGTTCCCAGGTATCTGCATTGGGGCGCAGGTTAGGATTGTGCAAACCCGTTATAAATGCCTGTTCAAATAATATTTTTAAATACGGCCCGGTGAGTGTGTAGGGCAGTTTCTGAACGTCTGCCCACGGCAGTGTCCATTTGGATACCTGCGCCAGTTTGGGGCGGTTTGATGCATCGGTCGGATGTTCAATAAATATGGCTTTTTCACCCATCGACAACAGGTCGTCCTGCTCTGTGTCTAGTGAGTTTACCTTGCCACCTTTTAACGGATGGCGATACAGCAGGTACATGTAAATCATAACAGCCAGCGCATGAAGATCAGTGGTGCGGTTGGCGTGTTTGCGGGCAGCGTCGCGCAGCGGAAGGTGTTTGGTTGCCAATACTTCCGGCGCAATAAAATCGGCAGTGCCTATTACATCGGGCGGGTACAATCCGGGAACCACAAGCCCATCTATATCGATGATGGTAGCAGAACGGCTTACCGGGTCTATCAACACATTCTTATAAGATAAATCGGAGTGCGCAAGACCAGCGGCATGCAGCCTTTTCACACCACGTGCTATCCGGATGCAGATCTGGAAATAGCTGAGCCAGTTGCCAAGTTCACTATCGTCGAGACGCAGTGCAAATCCATTATTTCTGAATTTTGCAGAAGCAAACCACAAGCCCTGTTTTTCTTTTCCTTTAATACCATCGCTGGTTGCATAGCCTTTGGCAAAAAAGAAATTCTTGTCATATGCCGGAACTATCAATCCTACTTTACCATCTACTTCTACCATATCTGTTGGCCAGCAGTAGAGTTGTTTATAGTATTCGCCACCTTCCCGGTTGAAAAAACTATCGTAATACTGTGTCACCAGTTTCTTGAGTCGTTCGCGCGAATTGAAGTCTTGCTTGTCGCGGTACAATGCCACAACGTAAGTTTTTCCTGGACCAAAATACACGTCTTTCATCCCGCCGCGCATTGGCTCGCCGTTATCAACGTATTCATAGGTTTTACCTGCATTGATCAGCGAAGTTGCATGCCTGACTACGGTTGCAGTTTTGCCGGAATGATTGTTCTGGTAGCTCACTGTTTCAGTTTAAAAATATGATGTAGAATGGCGTGATTACCGCTTTTTTTAAATACAAACCTGCTGAACAAGTTCTATGATAAACAGAGATACTCCATTTATTAAAAAACAATCGCAAGCGTGCGGTCGTCGTGATTGCCGGGGCTCCAAAAGTCCATCCACCGCGAGAATTGTTCTTTAATCTGATCGTTTGCCGGGTTTAAATCTACGGCAATGCTTTCGTCATTGTTTCCTTTCAGATCCTCAAAAAACTCCTGCCATTTTTTGATGTTTGCAAGATTGGATTCCACCACAAATTTGGGATCATAAATACCGTCCGACATCAGGACCAGGTAAGAAAAATCTTCGATGAATTTGAAGCTAAAACGAGTAGAAAACTTTTCATTTTTGAAGATTTCAGGCATGGTGATAAAGCGCGTACCACCACCAAATTCACCCACATCCAGCCAATTCATGAGCGTTACCTCCGTTATGTCTTTACTGATGACGGCAATTGGACAATCGCCTACACCAAATGACAGAAATGCATAGCCCGTTTCGTACTTTTTATGTAAGGTAAAAATGAGCGTTGAACTGAGATCTTTGAGCGTGATGCCATTTTCCTTTGCAAACTCCTGCAGTGTGTTGTGTACTTTCACCACTCCTTTACCCAAATAATTGTAGACAAAGTGGGTGATATTCTTTTGCGCACCGGCATCCGGATTTTTTAAATGTTGCTCCAGCAATTCGTCGAACGATTGCAGGTTGGCAGCTACTCCGGCTTCGGAGAAATAGGCAATTACAGATTCGCAGGCAAGCGCAGAACCTTTGCGAGCCAGTTTTGCACTTCCGGCTCCATCAGCTACTACCACTATATTCCATCCATCGGGCAATTCGCCAAATGCAAAATCGTCTTCGCGGAACGAACCGATGTTTGCATGCGAGCGCCCGCGGCGTGAAGAAACCAGGATGTGCCTGTCGCCAAGTGGTTCAAACAGCGTTACATTGTTATCTTTCCGGTAAGGATCGTCCGGATCGCTGTCTATATTTTTCCACAAACTTTTTGGGTCGGGATTAATGATAAACATGATTGTTTTTTGGTGAAAAGGAGCATCATCAGCTTCACCTTCAAGACGGAATTTGAAAACCACACCGAAATCACCGCTCTGCATAGGCGTGCCGGTAATTTGCCTGCTGTCTGCATCGTAGGCTAAGCCAATCTCGGATAAACCTTCAAATTCGAAAGCTGAAATGTCTTTCCATTTCAGTTTTCCGAAATCAAACTGCGTTTCGTATGGTTTCCCAACAGCACCGTTCAATACACGAACCGGCTGCCCTGCAATTTCGGCTACACGTTCTTCCAGTTTCCAGTTTGCCATAAGTGCATTCGTCTGTTGAATAATCGAGTTGACAACAGCAGCGTTTTCTTTTTTATGAATAAAAGTTTCAAACGCTGCTGCTTTGCCCGGTGCTATTACAAGGTTCTCTAATTTAAAAAGTCTGGTTACAAACCCTTTTACATCAGTCATATCTGTTTTTTAAGCTTGTGGCTATGTAAAAGCGTTCAGCTATATCGTATGCGCTTCCAATCAGGTTACAATATTGAGCTCGGCGGGTGGTGGTGGCAGTTCGCCAATGCCGCTTACTTCTTTTCCGGCATCTTCAATTTTAGTAGAAGTCACGCCAATAGACGCAGACACCCAGGTAAAGAACTTGGAAATGCTTTGACTGTCTGCAGTATCGAGGCTCACTACATTGTCCGTAATTTGTTTCAGCAGGTTGGAGTCTGCACCACTGCCGGCAGCGCATGCAACAGTAAATGCCGTTTTCCGTTTTTTGAATTCTTCCAGCCCGCTTTGCCAATCGTCTGTTGGTATTCCATCTGTCATGATAAAGACAAGTGGTTTCCAATCACCTTTTTGCTCGGCGGTGGTTTTGGTTACTTCGTTATCGATAGAAGTAGATACAAGTTTCAGCGCTTCACCCAGGGATGTAGTGCCTGTGGCTTTTATATCTACCATCTGAAAAGAAGCGAGGTCTGTAAGCGGAACGATTTGTCTTGCGCTGCTGTCGAAAGTAATAATGCTGATAAAAGCGGTTTCGATGGCTTGTGGATTTTGGCGCAGGGAACTAATCATCACCTGCACACCATTCTTAACGGCTTCAATCGGTTCGCCGGTCATCGATCCGGAAGTATCCAATAACAGGTAAACGGGTAATCGTCTCATTGTTGTATTGTTTATTTTTTTAGGTTATAAAAAAGGCGTAGCTTGATGAGTGTATTGAGCTTCTACCTTCTTTGGGGTATCAATAAGCAAATCCTGCGCCTACCTGACAATAAACGCTTTATGATTCCAAAAATCCACAATTATTGTTTTGCCAAACACTTTGTATCCGTAGTTAAAAAATTCTTTTCAGTTCCGATAAACATCTTTCGCATTTACCATCACCAGGTCTTTGCTTATTGCAATAAATCGGGCTCTTTTACATTTATCTAATCTACCTGTTCCGATATCTGCAAAGCCACTTCTGGCTGTACAAATGATCATAATCGCGAATTGCGTTTTGGCGTAAAAGCACATTTCCAACTAAAAGTCCCTAGCAGTAACACAAACCTTTTTCGCCAGCTCTTCTTTAATTGTCGAGTTGAATAATTTTACCGAAATCAGAAACTGGCTATCTCACATGAATTGCGTTTGCGCATCGATGAATCTTTGATATTGCAATTGCCTGCCAACATGTATTTTCAGGACACGTGGTATCACGAAAATATCTCCTCATTACTTTTCGTAGCAGGGATGTTCGCATGAATTGAGGCAAAAGTTGCTGCCATTCTAAATTTGCTATTTATCGTGCCTGCCATCAGCAAAGTATGCAAATCCATAGTTGCTTAGAATAATGGGTTGCAAACAGAGCAACACGTTCTTTGAAAACAATAGCATCTGTTCCTGAATTTTTGATGTGTTGCTATAATCTATTGATCAGGGCACGAGGGTGTTTACGGCAAATACATAAAAGCATGCAGATTACTTAATATGTCGATGTATGATAATTCTGCTTATTCAATACGTATTAAAAATCTTCCCCGTCCATTTCGTCATATTTTGAACAAAATCTGAAAACTCTAAGCAGGAAATAAACAATGATGAAATAAGCGGCGATTAGGATGATTGCTAGCATAAAATGTTTTTTCAGGGTTATCGTTGGCAACGGTGACGTCAACAGCAGACGAATGCTCAGGGAAGAAAAAGTGCTTGGTAATTTTATGCGAAAGGTGTAGTTGAGTTCTCAGTCTACCTAAATCAGGATTGTGTGTTTTTCCAACCAAATATAAAAATTTATCTTAATAGAATCATATACACACATTGAGTATTTTTTGAAGAAATTTTTGAAAATAAATCGTACATTTTATTTCCTTCACTGGCAACATGAGAATGAAATACACAAAAAAAGCCGGTCTATGAAAACCGGCTTTTGAAAGATATTAGCATTTTTTAGTTTCTGCTGCTTGCCAAACGGCTGAGCAATTTCAGAATTTCGATATACAACCAGATCATGGTAACCAATAATCCCCATGCGCTGTACCATTCCATATACTTGGGTGCGCCATTTTGAGCGCCAACTTCAATACTTTCGAAATCGAGAATGAGCGTAAGGGATGCAATGGCAACAATGAACAAATTGATGCCAATTCCCAGCGGGCTGCTATCGGTGATGCTCATAAACTGCAGATGCACACCAAATGCAGATAGAATAATGGTAATGAGGTAAAACAAACCAATGCCAATGATAGATGACATGATTACCGCCTTGAACTTTTGCGTAGGACGGATGATGCGGAAATTGTAGAGCAGGAACATAGCCAGCGCTACACCAAACGTAAGCCCAACAGCTGTGAGCACAATGTTGGGATATTTTTCGGCAAACATGCCATCAACAATGGCAGATAAGAGCACCTATCACAAAGCCTTCCAGCAAGCCATAGGCAGGTGCGAGATATTTAGCCAGTGTGGGTTTAAATGAAACCACAAGCCCGGTTACAATCCGCCAATCAGCCCAACCCAGAGCATGGTGTTCATGGTTTGCATCTTGTACTGCGCATAGAGATTCCATGTATAGGCAGCTCCCGCAATTACCATAATCATCAGAAAGCCAAACTTGGTAATGGCTCCCCGCACCGTCATCGTCCCGGTATCGGTAGTATCAAGAGAACGGTCGAAAATCTTTTGTGACAAAGTAGGATTTCCCGATTGAAATAAAGCCATAGTATGTGTGATATTTTATATTTATCAGATTAAATTTACGAAACAATACTGTCATTTTTCATTAAAGATATGCAAAGAGTCTTTTCGAAAAACTACAGTATCGTATGAGCGAATGTAGTGAGTGAGCAAAATATGTAACCATATATATGAAAAAATAGTGACAGATTAACAATACCCTGTATTGTGCGGATAGTTGCGGGAAAATTGTCGTAGGCGAGATTTTACCGTCATTCCTGCTACCTCTTTTTCCGGCACTTTAGTATTCACAGTATAGTAAATACTCTACATTTGCCATCTTTCAGGTAGCTATTAAAAATTGATTACTTAGAGAACTTTCCTGCATCAGCACTTGCCGAAGTAGAGGTTTAGCACACCGGTTTCACTGACTTTGCTGTTTTGGCTGGTACGAGTATTAATAGCATTCCGGGTTATTATTTTACCACTATGAAAAAATTTTTTTTCTTTCTTCTTTTATTTATTGCCTGCTGTAGTATTGTTACTTATTCGCAAACCATACCATCCAACTTTTCAAATCTTACTTCTGCTTCTTTTTCCGATGCGCAGCTAAATTCCATCATACAGCAAATGACTGCGGCCGGCTACAAGCCCGAGCAGATATTTGAACTGGCCGTTGCCCGTGGCATGAACCCAACGGAAGCCAAAGCTGCTGCAGGACCGGGTGATTGCCATGACTACACCACTGGTAAACGGAGTAAAAAGTATAACTACGGAAAGCAGGGGATACGAGCGTAATGCGAACGTGAAGGCGGAGATACTACGAATCTGCCAGCCACAGGTGCCGACCCTTAACGCAACCCCAATTGTACGGTGCGATATTTTTAGCAACAACAATCTAACCTTCGAGCCTAACCTCCGCATTGCAACACCTTTAAATTATATTATTGGTCCCGATGATGAAATAGTCGTTATAATTTCGGGTTACCAGGAATACAACAGCCGATTTAAGGTAAATCCCGAAGGCTTTATTACCATACCCAATGTAGGGGTTATATATGTTGCCGGTCTTACGTTTGAAGAAGCCTCGAAAAGAATTAACGAAAAACTAACGGCAAACGGATATTCCAACATTCGTACAGGACTAACAAGGGTAAACATTACGCTGGGTTCCATCCGCAGTATAAAAGTTACCCTGCTGGGCGAAGTAAAAAAACCCGGCACTTATACGCTGCCATCTCTCGCAACGGTTTTTAATGCCTTGTATGCCTCGGGCGGACCATCGAACAGGGATCGTTCCGCAATATCGAAATGATCAGGGGCAATCATGTTATGGATACGCTGGATATTTATGATTTTCTAACCCGCGGCGATCTTCGCGGCAATATGATGCTTGCCGACCAGGATATTATCCGCATCCCGGTTTATAAAAAACACGTTACACTAAAAGGGGCTTTTAAACGCACAGGCATTTTTGAAGTGGCCGAGGGCGAAACGATGGACGACGTTATCCGTTTTGCAGGCGGTTTTACCGACGATGCCGCTACCGATTATATTTCTGCCATCCAACTCACCGCTACACAACGGAAAGTGGTGGATATTCCTGTCGCAGATTTTGAAACATATACTCCTAAAAACGGCGACCAATATACAGTAAACCAGATTCTCGATCGGTATGAAAACCGGGTACAGATTGATGGTGCCGTGTTTGCGCCCGGCACCTATGCGTGGAACGAAGGACTGACCATGAAAGAATTGCTGCAAAAAGCAAAAGGCGTAAAAGAAGACGCCTACCTCGCGCAAGGTTACATCAGGCGGCTGCAAGCAGACAATACACCGGCTGCTGTAGATTTTAATGTGCAGGACGTTTTGCAGGCAACGCAAACGTATTACTCCAGCGTGAAGATTCGGTAGTGATTCTTTCCAATGCACTGCTGCGCGAACAATTTACAATCCGGGTTGAGGGAGCCGTAGCTAATCCCGATACACTGCCTTATGTTGATAATCTAACACTTGCAGAACGCCATATTGCAAGCGGGAGGATTTACGCTGAACGCTCTAACAAAATAGAAATATCCCGCCGCATACACAACGCCAACCCACTCGATACAAGTCAGCCATATCACAAATTATTGAAGTGGTATATGATTCTACTTTTTTCAATGGTGTCCATTCTTTAAAACTGGAACCTTACGACAGGATCCTGGTAAAATCAAACCCTGCTTTTATTCTGCAGCAGGAGGTAACTATCAATGGCGAAGTATTGTACCCCGGAAAATACAGCCTGCAAACCAAAAGCGAAACGGCTTCTTCGCTTATTCAAAGAAGTGGTGGACTTGCTGCCTACTGCCAATGCCGGATCGGCTTATATTCTCCGGCTGCGCGACAATGCTTCGGAGGTAGAACGCCGCAGGCACCTGTCTGCCATTACCAACGATGACAAGCAGATCTATATCACCAATGATATGCTCAGCGCTTACGATCGCTTTATCCTGGATCTCAACTATATCAGGCAGCATCCCGATTCAAGGCAGGACGTAGTAATGAAACCCGGCGATGTATTGATTATTAACCAGGTAAACAACAATGTGAAAGTGAGCGGACAGGTTTACAATCCTTCAATTTCGGTGTATGAACCCGGCAAAAAAATGCAGTATTATGTGAACCGGGCAGGTGGATATGCGCCATTCAGCAAAAAGAATAATACACTTGTCATTTATCCGAACGGAGAAGCAAGAAAAGTAACAAAATTCCTTTTTTTCAAACATACCCCACCCGTAGACGCAGGTTCGGAAGTAGTGGTGCCTAAAAAAACAGGAAAGAAGAGGAAACGGACTCACCACTTCAGAGATTGTTGCGATTACTGGCAGCGCTGCATCGCTTGCAGCGGTAGTGGTGGCACTTTTAAATTTCATTAAATAAAATGGATAAGCAAACGATTGGGCAATCGAACAGTCCCGCACAGCCGGAAGAAGCTTATCTGGTGGAAAGTGAGCAAATCTGGCAATACATTGGCTCTTACTATCTCTTGTTTTACAGGAAAAAATTTCTGGTTCTCTTGTTTTGCCTCATTGGTGCAGCAGCCGGACTTACGTATGCCTTATTGCACAAAAGCAGGTACAAAGCGGAAGTCAAATTTACTTCTACCATAGATAATGATAATGCAAGCGGCTACCTGGGACTAGCGCAGCAGTTTGGACTCATCAGCGGTGGCTCAAGCCCGAACACAGTATTTTCAGGTAACAACCTGATGGAGCTGATGAAAACGCCAAGCCTGATCGATAAAACCCTGTTTTCAACGGTTCTTATTGATCAGAACCCTGTTTTGTTTTTTGACTATTACTTGCAAAGTAAACAATTGCGCGAGCAGTGGAAAAAGTCGAATCCAATGCTCGCAGCAGCTTCATTTAACCCAGATTTGTCGCAGCCGGATTACCTGCGCGACAGCATTCTGAAAGAACTGCACAAAGACATCAGTGAAGAAATCAGTATTGATAAAAACAATAAAGATCTAGACTTTATCTCGGTGATGATGACAGACGAAGATTCTGTAATCTCCAAAGTTTTTGTAGAAACGCTTGTCAAAACGGTTACTGACTATTATGTGACCATCACCACAGCCAAAAACCAGGATAATGTAAACATATTGCAGGCGAAAGCCGACTCGCTCAGCAACAATTTTGGTCGCCGGTTGTCCAACATTGCATCAGCCGAAGACATCAATGTAAACCCTTCGAGGCGCATAGCATCGGTTGGTATCCAGAAACAGCAGATGAATGTAGCTGTAGACAATGCTGTGTATGGCGAAATCATTAAAAACCTGGAACTCGCAAAAATTCAGTTGCAAAAAGAAACGCCGTTTATTCAAATCATCGAAAAGCCCCGTTTCCCGCTGGAAGAAGAGCACGTGAGCAAATCCATTTCCATAGTAGTCGGCTTCATATTGGGTGGCATGTTTATTATCATGTTTCTTTTTGCAAAAAAGGAAACATCTACACTACTGGCCAAACTGCACAAATACGGAAATGACACCGCTAGCAGCCGATGAGCTTCTTCAATTGCATTGGAAGTTGAGCCATATAGGTTTAAGCAAAAGCTGTGAAACAAGTAGCAGGAAAGATATTTCTGCAGGCGAAATAAGTCATAAAACCTGATGTCAACATGCACAACGTTTGCGTTTTACTTCCTGTTTATAATGGTGAATCCTATATCCGGGAAGCCGTAACGAGCATCCTGAGCCAAACATTTGCAGCCTTTGATTTGTACCTGATAGATGATGGCTCTACGGATAAAACATTAGACATACTAAAATCAATTGCCGACGAGCGACTTCATCTTATTGGTAATGAAAGGAATTTGGGACTGATCGAGACATTAAATAAAGGTCTTGCCTTAGCTATCAGTAAACAATACAGGTATATCGTGAGAATGGATGCAGACGACATTTGCCTGCCTCAACGAATAGAAAAACAGGTGGCGTTTATGGAAATGCATCCTGAGGTTGGGCTTTGCGGCTCGTGGGTAGAAGAGTTTAATGATAAAGGCACTATCCGCATATCGAAACGAAGCGCGCAACACACGAAAATAGCTTCAGAACTCTTTTTTCAAAATACAATCTGGCATCCGTCTGTTATAATGAGGACAGCCGTGCTGGCAGCCCATAACATCAGGTACGAAGCGGAATTTGTACATGCAGAAGATTATGCACTCTGGTGCAGGCTGGCAAGCGTTACCCAACTGGCAAACCTGCAGGAAGTTTTGCTAAAGTATCGTGTACATCAATCGAACGTATCTGTGGTGTATGGGGAAAGTCAGCGCAAAACAGCGGTAAACATCAATAGTATGAACCTGCAGAATACTTTGCTGAATCATCCGCTTTCATCACTTACAAAAAAGCAAAAGGAAGAGATGAACAACAGGTTTACTTCTTTGCTCGAAAAAATAGCCGGCGAAGCAAACAGCATATCGAAATCAGAAATGCTGGTGTTTCGCGATATCCTGCAACTGAACAAGCAGGTAAAAGCCTACGATATACTTTTTTTCAGGCAGGCAATGGCAGATTTTCTGTTGCAATACTGGTCGCTGTGGTGCAAACAATATTCATTAAACACGTTTACGTTCCTGTTTATACACGGAAGATTTATCAGTAAAGATTGGCCGGTAAAACGACAATGGATTACTGCGGCCAAGTGCATTGCAGGCTGGCGGGCAAGGCAGTTAAATTTGTGAAAATTCAGCAAACGAACTAGTATGATCTTTTATCAAAGAAAATATAGCGGGGAAGATTACATTCTTTGTACTCCTGTTCCTGTTTATCTATCCTTTTAAAATGGTGGGCTTGCCCTTCAGTTTCCGTGTGCTGTTTTCTATAATTGGTGCAGCAATGCTGGGCGTCAGGTTGCTGGCACTTAGCAAAACTTATGTCAGTTTGCAGATAGTGAGGCTTGCAATTGCTGGCGGTCGCTGTATGTGCTATGTCGCTGTTTTCTACTTTCGTGGTCAACCATACAGGCGATATGGAATTTGTGAATTTCTGGCTTATGCCAACGCTATGTTTTCTGTCTGCCTACTTTGTTATATCGTTTGGCTTGCAGGCATTTCCCCAGTCTTGATTTCTTTTTCTTGTCCAAATATTTCATTGCAGTTGTGCTGGCGCAGGCAATTATTTCGGCAGCCATGTTTTTAGTGCCGCCATGTATATACCGCGTTGCTCAGCATTCAGCAAATGGACGAACTCGACATGCTGAAATCGGAAGAAAGCATCGGTTCGCGACTGCTTGGTTTGGGTGCGAGTTTCATGATTATGGGCGTTATCAATTGCGTAGCGTTGCTGCTCATTGCCATTTTATTAAAACAAGCAAAGCTTTCACGCAGCTACCGTATATACCTCATACTTAGCTACCTGTTTATTTTTGCCATTGGCATGATGCAGTCGCGCACCACCGTAGTGGGTGTGCTCATTTCTGTCGCTTACCTCTGTGTGTCGTCGTTACGTTTTGGTGTGGTTGGGGTGAAAAAAGCAGCTCGTAATATTGGCAATATGATTCTTATCTCGCTGCTTTTAGCTAGTTGTGATCCTTATTTTCGCAAAAGACTTTATTGAAGAACATCAGCAGATAATCAATTATGGATTTGAGATGCTGGTGAACTACCAGGAAAAAGGCAAATTCGAATCTGCTTCTACCAACCAGTTGCAGGACATGTATATTTATCCGGAAAATGCAACTACTTACTTCTGGGGCGATGGAAAATACAACGTTGTGCCGGGGCAGATGAAATATGGATTTTACATGCATACTGACGTTGGCTTTCTACGGCTTTTGTTTTATTTTGGTTGCCGGGTCTTCTGCTGTTTACCGTTTACCAGTTTCTGCTGGTAAAATATTCTTTTACCGTGCCGCTGCCCAATTATCAGGTTTCTGATATTTTATTTTTTCCTGCTGGTGGTGCTTGTGGAACCTGAAAAATACGCTCGACGCCAACATTTTGTTTACTCCTTTTTGTGTACTCAACATTCTGCTTGCCCGCAGAAAGCTTAGCGCCAGAACTGCCGTAGTTGCTCCGGGCATAAAAAATTGTTAGCCTTATGAGTACTCAACCGGTAAAGAAAATTTCGTTTCTAATTTTTTCGATATCAAATGCAGGTGGCTGTGAGCGCATTACCTGTGGACTGGCAAATGAGCTGAGCAAGCGTGGATATGATAGTGTCCATCATAAATATTTATAACAAAAACACTTCATTTTTTCCATTGGAAAAAGAGGTAAGCATTGAAGGAATATACAAAACGCCTGTGGGTCCCAGCAAATATCATTTTCCCTTTGTGCCGCTGCGTTTGCTGAAATTATTTGCGTAAAAAAACCGTCCCGATTTACTGATTGGTGTAGGAACAGATATGATGCTGTACGCGTTGCCATCTGTAAAGATTTCGGCATCAGGATGATTTCGTGGGAGCATTTCAACTTTACCATACATTCAAATGTATTTTCTGGCAGGTCTGGGCAGAAAGCTGTCGGCAAGATACGCAAAGGCACTCGTGGTCCTTACGAACAAAGACAAAGCTTTGTTTAAAAATCATTTATCCATCAAAGGAAAGTAGTGTGCATTCCCAATTTTATGACGTTTCCCGCACTGAGCCATCCCCGGTGACAGCCATCTTGCGATTGCAATGGGCAGATTTACGTATCAGAAAGGATTTGACAATCTGATCAAAATCTGGGAACAGGTGGCATCGCGACACCCGGAATGGACGCTGAAAATCATTGGCAAAGGAGAAGAAGAAGCAGCGCTGAAGCAGATGATTGATAAAAAAAAACTACAAAACAGCATTACACTCGTGCCGCTCAGCAGCGATGTATCGCAATATTACCGCGAAGCGTCACTATTTCTGTCTCGCGTCGCGCTGGGAAGGGCTGCCAATGGTAACCATAGAAGCCAAAAGTTTCGGATTACCAATCGTCAGCTTCGACTGCGAAACCGGGCCACGAGATATTGTTCACCACAACAGGGATGGCTTGCTGATAGCCGATCAGGATAACGATGCGTTTGTATCGGCATTACGATCAATTGCTTCCCGACAGACAACGTCTGCAGGAGATGGCGCACAGGCGATTATCAACAGTAAACAATATGCACCGGAAGCAGTCTTACCTCTTTGGCAAAACCTTTTTTGCTCCCTCTCTGATGAATGAAAAAAGTACCTGCACACGCTCCGTTTTTGAAGTGTATGGTCTTTCATCCTTATTCAGGATATTTGCAGGGGATCAAAAGTTGTGTTTTTAAAGTCAAATCTGCATGCTCATGAAACATACTTTCCGATTGTATTCCTTGTTAATGCTGTTGGTTTGCACTGTCAGCCACCTGGAGGCGCAGCAAAATTCCATTGGCAACTACGAGATTGTGGTTCCCGACAAAGCAAATGCTGTAGAAAAAACGGCTGCCGGTAATCTCGCTTCTTTTATCAGCAAAAGTGCTCACGCTTCTTTAGCCCTTGTGCCGGAATCTTCCGCGAAAGGCAACCATCTCATATTTGTAGGAAACACAAAAGCCGCACAGTCGGCAGGCATTACCAAAGGCGTTAATAATGATGGCTTTGCGATCGTGGCGAAAAACGGAACTTTTTTTATTGCCGGTATAGAAGACAAGGGAACCCTGTATGGCACCAACGCATTCCTCGAAACATTTTTGGGTATTGATTATCTTACTTCGGGGGTTGTGTGGATGCCGGATGCAAAGAGTATTTCGCTGCCGCAAACTTATAACGTGATAAGCAACCCTGCATTTATTACGCGCGACAACTTCACGGATATGGGCTTCAACAGCCGCTGGACAAATGATAAAAACTATTCGGGTGGCTACAAAGACTGGCACCGCATCAACCATGTGTTTTCTAACTGGGATAAGGAAAGCGACTGGGGATTGTTTGGACATACGTTTTTCACGCTTGTGCCACCGTCTACTTATTTTGCTTCGCACCCGGAGTATTACTCATTGATCGGTGGAAAACGACAGAAACAGCAACTCAACCTGAGCAATCCTGAGGTAGCGAATATTGTAATTCAAAACCTGAAAAAGCAAATGCAAGCCAATCCTTCCAAAACCTACTGGATGGTGGGACAGGAAGATATGGGCAGTTTTTGCGAATGTGACGACTGCACAAAAGCTTATAAAAAATATGGCGGGCAACAAAGCGGCCTGATGATCGAGTTTATCAATAAAATAGCCAAAGTGTTTCCCGACAAGCAGATTGCCACTTTTGCCTACAAACAAACTGAAGAACCACCGCAAAACATAAAGCCCGATGCCAACGTCATTGTGGTAAGTGCGCCGATCCGTGCGCATCACAATGTGCCGCTGAGCAGCCCCGAAAACAGCAAGTACGCAAATTTCATCAGGCAATGGGGAACCTTAACCAACAACCAGATGATCTGGGACTATTATGCCAACTTCATGGATATCCTTACGCCTTATCCAAATCTGGAAGTAATCTCGCCCAACTTCAGGTTTTACCAATCTGTTCACGCGAAGCACATTTTCGCGCAACGCCCTGTCTTTCTGAATGGCAGTGAAATGGAAGAACTGAAAGCGTACCTCATTTCCAAACTGTTGTGGAATCCGCAGTTAAACCAGGATTCGATTGTTGGCTCTTTTACCAAAAAATATTATGGTGCGGCAGCCCCCTATATTGTGCAATACCTGGACGCGCTGCATACCAATATGCAGAAATCCAACGCCGTATTGCAAACGCAGGAAGATGCGCTCAATTACAGCAATACTTTTCTCGCTCCGTCATTTATTCGGCAGTATTACCAGATATTCGACCAGGCAGCTAACGCAGTGAAAAGTGATCCAATGTTGCTCAACAGGGTGAATGATGCTCGTTTATCGCTCGACTATTATGCGGTAAAACTCCTGCAAAGCAAAGGAACGGCCAGCCTTGGCAACCTGAGCAATGCCAGCAAACAAGAACTGAGACAGCGATTTAAAAGCTCTGTAAGCCGTCTGAAAGTGAAGTATGCCGCCGATGCCAAGCAACAACCGATCGACAAATACCTGCAGGATTTTTCTCCCACTCATCCCGCGCAGCCGGTCGCATTTACTCTCGCTGCTGCTATTCCTGGGTGCAGTCGGTTCATTTTTTAGTAAAAAAGAAAACGCTGAACAGCAACAGTGCCACTTAATAATTGAGAAACACCCGCTTCAGGCGCTACGCTTATCTTTGCCCTGCTTAGAAGTTGACATGAGTAAATTAATTCTGAATGCTTTAGCCTTTGCTTCCAAAGCAGGCGTGCCTACACAGGTGAAGGATGTGGCTGACGTTGCAGATGTGTATATTAAAAACGCTTTTGTTTCGCTTACCTCCGCACGATTGCACAATCCTGCGGCAGACGTGTGCCTCATCACCAATACGCCTCTCAGCAAAGGGTACCAGCAATTGTTTAACAACGGCAGAATTCCGGTTTATGTCATTCCATTCAATGCTTTTGCCATCCCCAATTCATTTCACTGGCAACTGGCTTTCTTTAAATTATTTGCCCTTGAGTTCGCGGTGAATAAGCTGGACTTTGATCAATATATTCTGCTTGATTCTGATGCCTACAGCACACAACACATCGATGACCTGTGGCTGGAAATGGAAGCCGGCTCTATCCTGCTTTATCATTTGCCAAGCACCTATCACGAGTTGACAAGGAAACAAATTATCGATGGGTATAAAGTGCTGTACGGCAACCATCTGCCCATCACGAATTATGGCGGAGAATTTATAGCCGGTTACAGGAACGATCTGGCAGATTTCAGCCGGTGCTGTATGGACATTTATACCCGCATGCTCGCGCATCTTAGCGAGTTGTCTACCAATATCGGGGATGAATTTATCACATCGGTAGCAGCTACTGTTTCCGGAAAAAAAATAGTGGTTGCCAACGCTTATATTCAAAGGTTTATGACCGGGCGGGTGTATGCATGCTATACGGCTTACGACCGGATAGCGATCTGGCACATGCCGGTAGAAAAAAGCTACACCATGATGAAGCTGTTCAATTATTACGAACAAAAAGGACATTTTCCCGGTTCAAAACAGGTAGCCGCGTGGGCAGGACTGCCTGAGAATAAACGAACAAATGCATTGCCTTACTTTGCATACCGCATCAAACAAAAATTGGTAAAACAGGTGCAGAACCGGATGCAGAAACAGTAGTTTTTTACAGCATGACAACAAACGGACAAGTACAGAAAAAACAAATTATCATCTCAGGTGTCAATCTCTTTTCAGGCGGCACGCTCAGGATTTTGCAGGAGTGTTTGTTGTTTTTGGAACATAATCAGGCCATCACCGATTTGTATTCTGTGCGGGCACTCGTGCACAAAAAAGAATTGTTTCCTGCTTTCAAAAATATTGAAATGGTATCTTATCCCAAACCGCGCGGCAGCTGGCTTCAGAAACTATACTACGAATACTGGTTTTTCAAAAAAATATCAAAGGAACAGCCTGTTCACCTGTGGTTTTCACTGTACGATATGACACCTTCTGTAGTGGCTGAACGAAGGGCGGTGTACTGCCATAATCCGTCTCCTTTTTATAAAACCAACAGGCGCGAACGCCTTTTCGACAAAGGCTTTACTTTGTTTACTTTGTTTTATAAACACCTGTATGCCATTAACATTCATAAAAACAATTTTGTAGTGGTTCAGCAGGAGTGGATAAGAAAACGGTTTATACAAATGTTCCAGTTGCCTGCCGGCAAAATCATTGTGGCGCATCCCGAAATGTCTCTAAAGCCTGCTGCGGTTGCGGAAGTGAAAAGGGCAAGCATCGTCAGGTTTATTTATCCCGCGCTGCCCCGTGTCTTCAAAAATTTTGAAGTAATCATTGAAGCAACTGCCATTTTGAATAAAACGACTACACTTCCATTTGAAGTGCTTCTCACGCTAAGTGGAACAGAAAATAAATATGCTCAATATATCAGGCAACTGGCTGAGAAAGCAGAGGGCATCAAGCTCATTGGTTTGCAAAACAGTGAGCAAATGACTTCGCTTTACCAATCGGCATCGTGCCTGCTTTTTCCATCCAAACTGGAAACCTGGGGTTTGCCGATTACAGAAGCCAAACAATACAATTTACCCATCCTGGTTTCCAATCTTCCGTATGCCAGGGAAACAGTAGGTGATTATAATGATGTTTGTTTTTTTTCGCCCGGCGACGCCAGCCATCTTGCACAATTGATGAAGGAAGTAGTACACAATCAGATTATCTATGATGGTAATCAAAAAACAAACAGCAGCGCACCTTTCACGGAAAGCTGGCAGCAAACTTTTGATATTTTATTAGGGTAATAAACCGCCATGAGCGTACGTTAACAATCATCTACCGCGGCAGGCTTATCTTAGCATTATTTCATGAAACTGAGGGAACACCAGGATTTGGAGAAAGAAACACATCAGCCACAGCCACCTTCGCACAACTATCGCATATCTGCATCGGTGGTACTTTACCAGTCCAATTTGGAAGATATTCATGCGATTATTCACAGCTTTTGTGCCGTGGCTGGATGTCATAAATTGTTTTTGATAGACAATTCCCCCGATGTCACCATTGCATACGCCGGCTTCGACCGTGTGGAATACATTCACAGCAAAGCGAATATTGGATACGGTGCAGGACATAATATCGCCATGCGCCGAAGCCTCGAAGAAGGTTTCGATTTTCATTTTATCATCAACCCTGATATCGTTTTCAAGCCGGAGGTAATTACCACTATCGCAAACTATATGCAAATCCATCCGAATGTAGGATTGCTCATGCCTAAAGTGTTGTATCCCAATGGCGACGTGCAGTATGTATGCAAGCTATTGCCCTCGCCGCTTGACTTTTTTGCCAAACGTTTCTTACCGGGTTTGTATTCCCGCGGTCAGCAGGACAGGTTTGAGATGCGCATGTCGGGCTACAATACCATTATGGACGTCCCGTTTTTGTCGGGCTGTTTTATGGCGTTGCGAAAGGAAGCAATGGAAGAATGCGGCATGTTTGACGAACGATATTTTATGTATGCAGAAGACATAGACCTTACGCGCCGTATCATGGAAAAATACAGAACGGTATTTTATCCCGAAGTTTCTATTATTCATGGCTACGAAGCTGCATCGTATAAAAGCCTCAAAATGTTTATCATCCTGTTTGTAAACATCGGGCGCTATTTTAATAAATGGGGCTGGATTTTCGATAAAGACAGGAAAAAGATAAACGAAAAAGTACTAAAAGCGCTCGAAACGGCTCCAATCGCAGGCGTGTCTGGTTAGTTTGTCTGTTTGATTGTACATTGCAGCCGCTATTACCATCAAAAAACAGAACACAGGAATGAGCAGGTACAGGATCTTTCAGAACAGTAGTGTTGAACCTAAATTTCATTAAAGACGAAGAGCAGATGAACATACTGTTGACGGGCGCTACAGGCTTTGTGGGACAACATTTTTTGCAGAACAACAATAACAAATACCAGATCGTTACCGCTTCCGTGCGACAGCAATTGCCACTGCCCGACCTCTCCGGAATAGATGCCATTGTGCACCTTGGGGGCAAAGCCCACGAGATGAAGCCACTTCCCGATGAAGTTTATTTTTCTTCCAATGCCGAACTGACAAAACATCTGGCAGAAGCAGCGAAAAAAGCTGGCGTTTCTCATTTCATATATGTCAGTTCGGTAAAAGTATATGGTAATAAAGCAAACCAAACCGTAAATGAAAACTCTCCGTGCCATCCGGACGACGCATACGGAAAAAGTAAGCTACTTGCCGAGCAGTATGTTCAGCAACTGGAAGATGAACATTTTACTATATCGATAGTCCGGCCGCCGCTGGTGTATGGCGCCGGCGTAAAAGGCAATATGCTGAAACTGATGCAACTGGCAGGCAGCAATGTGCCTTTGCCATTTGGTAATATTCACAACAAACGAAGTATCGTGTATGTAGGCAACCTGATTGCACTGATACATGTATTACTCGACAAAAAAATGAGTGGCGTTTTTATCGCCGGCGATCAAGCGCCGTTGTCCACTACACAACTTGTTACTTTGCTGCGAAAAAGTAATGGGAAAAAAACAAGTCTTTTGTTCATCCCAAAATGGGTGCAACGCGCTATAAAAACAGTCCGGCCTCATCTGTATGTTCGTCTTTTTGGATCCTTTGTAATTGACAATTCATCAACCAACCTGAAACTCGGTTTTGTGCCTCCTGTTTCTACAGAAACGGGCATGAAAAACATGGTAACATGGTTTAAAAACTCTCACCAATGAACAACTTTTTCTCTATTGATTCCTTTATCAGCACGCACGTTACAGGCCGAAGCGAAAGCTTGTTTGCCAAAGACCTGGATCGCTATGCACCGGAGCTAACTGAGCAGATACAAGGCAAATCTGTATTGGTGATAGGTGGAGCCGGCACCATCGGATCATCCTTTATTAAAACACTGCTCAGGTTTAATCCCGGTAAATTGGTCGTGGTGGATATTAACGAAAACGGTCTTACCGAACTGGTAAGAGATTGCCGCAGCCGCGCCGATATTCAGTTGCCGGCAAACTTTAAAACATATCCTGTAAATTTTGGCGATAAATTGTTTCGTAAAATATTCATAGCAGAAGGTCCGTTCGACATCGTTGCAAATTTTGCCGCTCATAAGCATGTAAGGAGCGAAAAAGACAGTTTTTCCATAGAAGCAATGATTGATAATAATGTGTTGAAAGCACGTGAATTGCTCGAACTGTTGCTGCAGCATCCGCCCAAACATTTCTTTTGTGTGTCTACAGATAAAGCGGCAAACCCCGTAAACATCATGGGTGCCAGCAAAAAGCTAATGGAAGAAGTCATTCTCGCCTATTCGGATACCCTTAAAATAAGTACAGCGCGGTTTGCCAATGTCGCCTTTTCGAATGGAAGCCTGCCCGCTGGTTTTATTGAACGAATCTTCAAACGTCAGCCTCTCTCCTGCCCAAGCGATGTGAAGCGGTATTTTGTTTCGCCAGATGAATCGGGAGAAATCTGTTTGCTGGCCTGCGTGTTGGGCAAACCCGGCGATATCTTTTTTCCAAAACTGGACCCGACTAAAGATTTGGTCAACTTTAAAGACATCGCACTCCAGTTTCTCGTGGCGCTAAAGCTGGAGCCTGTCATTTGCAAAAGCGAAAAGGAAGCAAGAGAAAAAGCGGCTTGCCTTAACCGCAACAGTACCTGCTACCCGGTATATTTTTTTAAAAGCGAAACATCGGGCGAAAAGCTGTACGAAGAGTTTTATACTGAAGATGAAGAACTTGACACTACGACGTTTACTTCTGTAGGTGTGATAAAAAACGCACCGAAACGAAACAGGGAAGAGCTCGATGCCATTATCAGCAACCTTGTGCACCTGTTTGATGAGCCCGCTTCGAAAGCCGATGTGGTAAACGTTTTGCAGCAGTTACTTCCCGGTTTTTCGCACCTCGAAACCGGCCTCAACCTTGACCAAAAGATGTAGTATGTACCCGACTATCAAACGATTTTTTGATTTCCTCATTTCACTGGCTGCCGTTGTTGTGTTGTTGCCATTCCTGTTGCCCATCGTGCTCATACTCCGGTTTACCGGCGAAGGCTATGTATTTTATTTGCAAAAGCGCATTGGATATAAAAACAGTTATTTCAATATCCTCAAATTTGCCACGATGCTGAAAAACAGCCCGAATATGGGAACTGGCATCATCACACTCAGAAACGATCCGCGGCTGCTGCCGCTTGGCAGGTTTTTACGCATGACCAAGCTAAACGAACTACCACAGATTCTCAATGTGCTGAAAGGCGATATGAGTATAGTTGGTCCACGCCCGCTGGTAGATAAAACCTTTCTTGCCTACCCGGAAGCTATCCGCCACCGCGTATATGATTCACGCCCGGGCATTACAGGCATCGGCTCCATTATTTTCCGCGACGAAGAACAAATGATCTCCTCATCTGGCATAAAACCGCAGGAGTTTTATGACAACGTGATTGCACCATACAAAGGAGCACTCGAAATCTGGTACAACGAGCATCAGAGCTTTATGACAGACATCAAAATCATTTTTATCACGGGTTGGGTAGTCCTGTTTCCTCATAGTCGTATTGTGTATTCAGCATTTCCGGATCTTCCAAAATCGCAACACGCTGCATTTGCATAATGTTAGTTTTTTTGTAAACCAAATCTATTGGCACCAATAATCTGGCAGCTTTCTTTACTTTGCTCCGCTAAAAAAAAAGGAGCGCCAGCTGTATGGTTTTTTATTCCAAAGTGCCTCTTCGTATCAGCTTTGCCGGCGGTGGCACCGATGTAAGCCCCTATTGTAATCTATACGGCGGCGCGGTGCTCAATGCAGCTATCTCGTTGTATGCACATAGCAGCATCGAGCTGCTTGACGAACAGGTAATCGTACTGGAAGAGCCGCTTCATATGCCGGAAACACACTCCTTAGGTAATCCATTGCCGATAGACGGTACGTTTAGTTTTGCTAAAGGAGTTATCAATCGTATTCAAAAAGACTTCGGACTTCCAAAACATGGATTCCGTCTTTCCAGCTTTGTGGATGTGCCATTGGGTTCGGGTCTGGGCACGTCGTCCACGCTCGTGGTAGCAATTATCAGTGCTTTTAATAAATATCTGTCATTAGGTTTGAACAATTTTGAGATTGCTCATTATGCATACGATATAGAACGCAACGATCTCGGCTTTGCAGGTGGCAGGCAGGATCAGTATGCCGCTGCATTTGGCGGTATCAATTTTATAGAATTTCGCACGGATGATACGGTGCACATTACACCTTTGCACCTGCCCGATCAGCAGTTGCACTATCTTGCCAATCATATAGTCTTGTACTACACGTCGGTGAGCCGCCTGTCATCTGCCATAATCATCGAACAGCAAAAGAATGTAATGGAAAACAATGCTTTTTCTGTTACTGCCATGCATCACATAAAGGAGCAGGCAGTGAAGATGCAAGCCGCTTTACTCACTGGAAATACAGACAAACTTGGTGCTCTGCTCGAAGAAGGTTTTCGCGAAAAAAAGAGAATGGCTGCGAATATCAGCAATCCTTTTATTGAACATATTTACGAGACGGCAAAAAAAGCCGGTGCAAGCGGTGGGAAAATATCAGGCGCAGGCGGCGGCGGGTTTATGTTTTTTTATTGCCCCGAACAACACAAAAAGCGCAGTAGAAACGGCACTGGCACAGCTTGGCGGCAAAGTATATCCGTTTAGCTTTAGTGCCGAAGGACATTCGGCATGGACGGTTTATGAACAGTTATCGGAAAATTGAAAAAGCGCAACATGTGCGATGAATGAAGGCAAGAAGTGTATTCCGCGAATACAAATTTAATTGTACAAGAATGAAAAATTTTATACAACGACCGTATCCGCGAATCGATAGAAGCCAAACAAAAACTGCTGAGCAATGAAACATTGCTCCAAACCATTGAAACTGTTTCATATGGTGATTGTAAAGCGCTGAAAAACGGCAATAAAATTTTGTTTTGCGGCAATGGCGGCAGCGCTGCAGACGCCCAGCACCTTGCGGCAGAATTCAGCGGGCGCTTTTACCTGAACCGCCGTGCGCTGCCTGCCGAAGCGTTGCATTGCAACACTTCTTACCTCACAGCGGTGGCCAACGACTATAGCTTCGATGTGGTGTATGCGCGACTCATCAATGGTATTGGTAACAAAGGCGATGTACTGGTTGGCATGTCTACCAGCGGCAATTCGGTGAACATCATCAACGCGCTGGAAGCGGCAAAAGAAAACGGAATGATCACCGTAGCGTTTACAGGCGAAAGCGGCGGCAAAATGAAAGATACGGTTGATTATCTCATCAATGTTCCGTCGTCAAATACGCCGCGCATACAGGAATCTCATATCCTGGCCGGACATATCATTTGTGAACTGGCGGAAAGCGAATTTTTTAAATCCGACAACAGCAACCGAATCATAACAAAAGAGCACAGAAGCATGTTTTGGTATTTGTGCTTTCATGAATATCTGTGAAAAATTCGTTGGCTTACTTTACCGCCTTCTTTCTATCCCGGTATGCGTGAGATGTAAGATTCCAGTTCTTTAATCTGGTCTACCACCTGCTTTGTTTTTGGCTTGCAGGCTTTTGCCTTGCGGAAAAAATCTTTGGCTGCCCTGAATTCGCGTTTGTTTAAAAAAATCTGGCACATGCTGAGGTAAGCAACGGCTTCGCTTTCTTTATCGGGAATGCCTACGCGGATAGCAGCGCGTATATAACTTTCTCCACTTTTGAAATCGCCTTTTTGCAAAGCCATCATTCCCAATTGCAGCTTATTGGCACCTTCGGCTTCGGGCATGGGCGAGCCCAGTTCCGAACTGCGTTTCAGGTGTTTTTCAGCGCTGTCAAAGTCCTGCTTCATCATGGCAATATTGCCTTTCAGCGTATAATAGGTAGAGCGGATGGGCTTAAACAACAGGTTGGGAAACCAAACCGAATTGATAATGCGTTCTACTTCTTCCATGTTGCCACTTTCCATCGGCTCCTGCACAAGCCGCAGAGGTCCAATAAAAAAATGACTGAAAAAGCCAATGAGCGCAATAAAATAAAGTACAAAGGATGGCCAAAATCCACTGGTCACATTCACCACAATTGCCAGGACCAATGCCAGGATACTTAAAGGAAAACGATACTTTATAAGTAAATTATAAAACTTCATGTTGTATTGTTAAAAGGCCGCAAATATAACGGGATATTGGAACGAAAAAAGAAACGGGAAACGCTAAAATCTGTCGTCGTTAATTTCAATCCAGTAGCCATCCGGATCCTGCAGGTAAATCTGTTTTACACCATCGGGACGATCCTGCGACTTTTTGTCTTCATGCGCCCAGTTGCCATAAGTCACCTTCATAGAATCGAGATGTTTTTTAAACGCATCAAAAGAAGCCACGCTAAAAGCCAGGTGAATATTAATATCATGTTCCGATACCTGCTTTGCACCCTGCACCACATGTATCTGGCTGTGCTCGCCGGCACGAAGCCATACGTGTCTGTCATCATGAAAAGGCTCGGGAATAACAGGCAGTTGCAATACTTTTTCGTAGAAATCAGCACTACGTTTCAGATCAGTAACATAAATGGTTGTGTGGTTAAATATAGGCTGCGAAGCACGCTGGGCTGCAGGCTGCGCAGTTACGCAGGCGAAAGAACCAAACATCATAAACAAAGGCACGCAATAGTTATCACTTTCATACGGTAATAATTGAAGGCGAAAGATAAGAATTATTACATTTGCCGCGTTGAAAAACGATGGTCCCGTAGTTCAACGGATAGAATAGGAGTTTCCTAAACTCTAGATACAAGTTCGATTCTTGTCGGGACCACATCAAATGCGCTGTATCGATGAAGCAGGAATTTCGTGCAGAGCAACCTCATCATTAAGGTATACTTGTCATTGCAAACACTCACCAGCGTGCATGCATCAGCCCATTCCTAAACTCATTTTGACCTAACCTAATCTGTATTCTTATCTTATCCTTTTTGAAACTTTATTGAAAAAACAATGTTTTGGCGGGATGACTATTTTCATTGACGAGGTGCCTTACCATCTGCAGGTACTATATTGTCGCCATGGATGAGAAAAAGTTAATCAAAGCAGATTATTGTTTCGTAGATAAAAGATCATTATTATAATTATTGAAAATTTGTGGCCCCGGAACAGTTGTGTTTAGAAAATACATGCAAGACTTTTTGTCACTTTCCGAAAACCACATTAACGATTGCACACCATTTTTCACAATTCACGCAATCATTATTTCCCGATTTGCACATGCATGCTTTATTCTAAATCAAACTAACATTATCCTGTCAGCTGCACATTCAAATGTGCGCAGTGCCATACTAAATCCGCTTTCGTTGTATCAGCACATTGTTTTTACGGTAATCTCTATTCAAATGACTTCATAAAAAAACATGTAGTTTCTTCTTTTTCCGCATTTCGGCTTTCCTTTTCCCGATTTTGATACTCTTTCTATTTAAAGCAATTCACCTTCGCGCCAAATTGACAAATGGCTATGAGAAAGAGAATTTTGTTGGCATGCCTGTCCATATTTATCATAGCAGGAGCATCTGCCCAACAGGATTCTGCACGCAAACTGCAGGATGTGAAAGTGACGGGCTACCGTACGGTGAATGGCGTTGGTCATTTACCCGAAGTAGCGGAAGGCATTATTTATGCCGCCAAAAAAAATGAAGTGATTATCACCGACAGCCTTGATGCCAACAAAGCCATCAATAATACGCGCCAGATTCTTGGCAGAATACCGGGACTGAACATTGTAGAAACTGAAAGCAGCGGCTTCACAGCGAATGGAATTGCCACCCGTGGTCTCAATCCCTCGCAAAGTATTGAGATGAATACCCGCCAGAATGGGTATAATATCAGTTCGGATATTTACGGCTACAACGAAGCTTACTATCTGCCTCCAATGGAAGCTGTGAACCGCATAGAGATGGTAAGAGGTGCAGCATCGCTGCAGTTTGGACCTCAGTTTGGCGGACTGGTGAATTACGTGGTAAAAGACGCACCGCAAAACAAACCCATCGAGTTCAACACTTCGCTTACCATGGGTAGTTTCGGGCTTTTCAATTCATTCAATTCCGTTGGCGGAACCTACAAAAAATGGAGCTACTACGGCTTTATGCAATACCGGAATATGGAAGGATACCGCGCCAACAGCCAGCAACGCCAGGTATCCGCTTTTGGCAAAGTGCAATATGCGCCTTCATCACGCCTGCATGTAGGTATAGAATATTCGCTGCTTCGCAATAAAGTGCAAATGCCCGGCGGGCTTTCAGATAGTATGTTCAAAAAAGATCCGAAACTATCTGCCCGTGCACGCAACTGGATAAAAAGTCCCTGGAATATTGTTACAGGCACACTCAATTATACACTTTCGGAAAATACCTCAGTGAACCTCAAAACTTCTTATCTGTTCAGCAACCGTTCATTGGTGTGGCGCAATGAAGACGGCGGCGCAGAAGCGCCCGATGACATAGACCCGGCAACGAATGATTTTGTGCCCCGCGAAGTAGAAAGCGAAAACATGCACAACAGCACAACTGAGCTGCGCTTGGCACACAATTATAAACTGGGTGGAGAATCGTCTACGCTTGCTGGTGGCGTACGCTACAGTTATTCGTGGTTTACAAGAAATGGTGGCGGCGAAGGAACCACAGGCAGCGATTTCGACCTTTCCATCAATGGCGATTGGGAATATCATTTCGATTTTACCACTACCAACGTGGCGCCTTTTGTTGAAAATATTTTCAGGATTGGCCGAAAGCTGAGCATCACTCCCGGTGTGCGTTTTGAGTACCTGAACAGCACTGCGAAGGGATATAGAATAGAAGAAACTGACAAAATGATTGCCGACCAGGTGCGTAACCGCACCATCCTGCTCGGTGGCATCGGCATTGAATTGAAACCAACCTATCATACCAGCATTTATGGAAATATCAGCCAGGCATACCGACCAATAGAATACGGGCAACTCGAACCATTTGGCGTAACGTCCAAAATAGACCCTGATCTTAAAGATGCATTTGGCTACAATGCCGATCTTGGATATCGCGGCACCATCAAAAACTTCCTCAATTTTGATATCAGCGGTTTTTATCTCGCTTACAACAATCGGGTTGGAGTAGTGGTAAAGAAAGATGCACAAACAGGCGATGAATACTCTTACCGCACCAACATTGCCAACAGTGTACACAAAGGGGTGGAAAGCTACGCAGAACTTAACATCCTGAAACTGATGGACACATATTCGAAATACGGATTAAGCGTGTTTCATTCGTTTGCTTATATCGATGCGCGGTATACCAGCGGCGAGTTTAAAGGCAAGCGCGTAGAAACGGCTGCGAAAATCATCAACCGTGCAGGCATAACGTACAGCAGCCCGCAACTATCAGCCACTTTCCAGTACAACCATGTTGGCGATGCATTTGGAGATGCGTCAAACGCCGTAGCAAGTGATGATCCGGTTGCAGGGTTGATACCGGCTTACACCGTATTGGACCTGAGTGCAACCTATAAACTAAATAATTACCTGATCAAAGCAGGCGTCAACAACCTGACTGATGCTGCTTATTTTACCCGAAGAACAGATGAATATCCCGGTCCGGGCATCATACCAGCCATCGGCAGAAGCTTTTATGTGGGAATATCAGTAAAACTGTAATTGAATTTATCACGCTATGTCACGTCTTCCTCTATTATTTTCTATACTTGTCAGTGTTTCTTTTTTTGCATGCAGCAAAGACAAAAACATCATTACAGTTGTGCCCATCGATAAAGTGATTTTAGGAAAGCAACTATTTTTCGATGCCAGCCTGTCCAATCCCGGCGGGCAGTCTTGCGCATCATGTCACAATCCGACTGCAGGTTTCAGCGATCCAGAGCACCGCATTTCATCACCGGGAGCTCAGAACCATTTGTTTTCCAACCGCAACTGCCCTACTATCGCATATACCGCTTTTGGACCTTCGCTGTATTTTGATACTGATGATTCTGTTTTTGTGGGTGGATTTTTTCTCGATGGCAGAGTCAATACCTTGCAGGAACAAGCCATGAAACCGTTTCTCAACCCGCTAGAAATGGGAAATACAGATGCAGCCATGGTGGTGGCAAAACTTCGCAGCGCAGAGTATTACCCCTTTTTCAAAAGTATTTATGGCGAAGCGAACGATAATGCACAGGCTTTCACCAATATAGCTGATGCGATTTCTGCATTTGAAAGGTCGTCTGAAGTGAATTCGTTTAGTTCAAAATTCGACGCTTATCTTAAGGGCAAAGTGCAGTTTTCCGAAGAGGAATTGCGGGGATTGCAATTGTTCAATGATCCGAAAAAAGGCAATTGTGCCGCCTGTCATATTTCGGCTCCTGACGAAGATTTTGGGAAAGTGTTGTTTACCGATTTTACCTACGACAATATCGGGGTACCAAAAAATCCTGACAATCCGTTTTATACTTTGCCTCCCACATACAATCCGCATGGGTGCGTCGGCATTGGACTACGGGTTGGGAACCGTGGTAAATGATGCCTCATTCAACGGGCAGTTCAAAGTGCCTTCGCTACGCAACGTGGCACTCACATCACCCTATTTTCACAATGGCTTTTTTAAAACACTCGAAGAAGTAGTTCATTTCTACAATACGCGCGATACAGAAACATTTCCGCCTGCTGAATTTCCACAAACGGTAAACCATTCGGAAATGGGTAATCTTCACCTGACGACAAATGAAGAAAAGGATATTGTAGCTTTTATGAAGACATTATCCGACGGTTATTAAAGTCAAAACTTCATTACATTTAGTTAATTGCGATGCAGAAGCACTTACGCTTCTGCATCTTTTTTTGCCAATAGTCGCTTGTTGGCGTACAAGGCTATTGTTCCATTTTCGAAATCGACATTTCTCACCTATAATGGTTTGCTTTACCATTCCGTTTAAAGTGTGGTTCATATAAAGCGATATGTGGTAGCGGTAATGAATAATGGATTCTTTCATCATAAACTGCTGCTGATCATTCCAGATCACAAAATCCGCGTCTTATCCCACTATTATTTTACCTTTCTTTAGTCCTGCCAGTTCAGCCGGCTTTGCGCATAGCCATTTGTTGATTTGCTGTGGGTTGCATGCATGTTTCATTGCCGAAGTCCACAGTACCGGCAATGCAAACTGCACAGCAGCAATGCCTACCCAGGCGTTGGTAAAATCACCTGTTTCCAGTTCTTTTATTTCGGGCGGAGCTGGCGAATGATCGGTTGCCACAACATCGATAATGTCATCCTTCACCGCCTAGCAAAGCCGTTCATTAGTAGCTTTGGAGCGGATATGCGGTGTACATTTCAACTGCGTGGCGCCGTTGGGTATATTTTCGGCTGAAAAGTATAAATAATGCTGCGCCGTTTCAAAATCTCCCTGCAGCAAAATATTTACAGAGATATTCCTGAACTCGTGATAGCCGGGATGCCTGATGATTTTCGAAAGGTTTACCACATTGTTACCATATGCATTTTTCCCTAAAAATATTGCCATAAGAGTCAAATTTGGTTACCATAATTACATCTATCTAACGTTGGTTCTGGATTGACTTCGTGCGTAAGATTTTTGTTGTTGAAAACAAAATCGAATGTGGTGTCATTTAAAAATTGAAGACATATTTCTGCGATACCTTGTCCCTATATTTTGATCTAATACAGTCCTGCGCCGCGGAACAATGAATACAGGTAAAGACTGATGAAAAACAGGTCGACAAATCGCGTTAGTACAATTTTTTATGCGAAGATTCTTTCCATACCTGGAATGGTTCGAGATACTTTTCATCAAAATGATGTAAGAATGGAATATGACGGTCTTCCATTTCAAGATTGAATTCCCGGTATATAAATTCATCATCAAAACCCGCATCGGCAGCCATATAGCGCGTAGCGGCATACAATACACGGTCGGGACGCGCCCAATAAATAGCACCCATGCACATAGGGCATGGTTCGCACGAAGCATAAAGCTGGCAGCCATCGAGCTGAAACCTATTGAGATTGGCACATGCATCGCGGATAGCAACGATTTCGGCATGCGCAGTAGGATCGTTGGTAGACGTGACCATGTTGCAACCCTGTCCTATTATTTTGCCGTCTTTTACGATGATGCAGCCGAAGGGTCCGCCTTTTTCGGCTTTGATACCATCAAGAGCAAGGCTTACAGCCTGTTTTAAAAAAAATATATCCTGTTCAGTAATCATGTTGTGTTGTTCGTTGCGAAAAACTCAGTCAGTTGGTTATTTTAAAATTATTGATAGCCTTCATTCTGAATAAGGTAACCGTTGATTGCAGTAAATGGATTGAAGTAAATAATTCTGATGCTTTCAAAGCCTCTTCCCTCTTTTACATGGCTTTCCAATGCAACATTTAATCTGCACAGGTAAATTTACCAAATCGTGCTAAATTTGTTTTGTTTTATTGCGCAGTTTATGTACCCCTTGCTTTAAAATATCATCGAGACTGAAGCTGCTCGCTTCATTATTGTCCTCTTTCAGCTACGACCTATTAAGTGCAATTATTTAGCTCCGGTTATTTTCTTTTATGAGCTATCACGCTTTATTGTGCTGAGCCGAAAAACATATTTTATGTTTCCATTCCTTATTTACAAAAGAAGCTTCTAACGGTCTGGCAAATACGTCATTGCTACTCTTGCATATCAGTTTACATCTTGCGCCAGTGTGACTTGCAGCTACACCCTGGTTAGTTCTTTTCTCTTGGTATGTAGAATGTTTTACTGATAAGTATTGATCTAATAGATTTCACTAACTATACTCAGTATTATCAAAGCCAACATTGAGAGTGCAGGAAGCAAACATTAATAATTTTTAACCAAGAACCAAAAGCACATTAGTTCAATCACATTTATAAACGTCCTCTGTAGTATTCAATATCTATTCAAATGGTTTGATTAAAAAATTCACCAGACTCGAAATATATATTCACAAATACATTAAGTCAATTTTATCAATATTTATCGTTGGTAGATTTACAATAAAAAACTTCGTTGAAGTAATGCAACAAATTTTGATGTTTTATTCAAATGCAAAAGCACTTTCAGCATAAGTCGTGTGTCTATGAGTTGTCCGATTTGATTATCGAAGTTTGTTTATGGCTGATAACTTCAAAAGGAAATACAAGTAACGATTGCATTTTCTCTTTCACTCGCTTCTTTTAATGGAACGATTCTAATAATCATTTCAACCTAATGGCATCAAACCATGAATCAAGCAGTAAAATACCAAGACGTCGAAAGTTGCTGCAAACACAAATATCGTGAGCCAATATCATCACGTTTTATTCATTATGAATCGTTTGAAAAAATGAGCCTATTTTACGGCTTGTTTCATACGATTCTCTTATTGTATTATGATGAATACAGATACTGTCTGCGAACATTTTGGCTTGCTGAATCTACATTCCATTTCGCCGTTAACAGCCGGATTAATTAACAGCAGTTATAAAGTCTCTTTGCACCATGCTCCATCTGTTTTACTGCAACGAATCAATACTTCTTTGTTTAGGGAGCCGGCGGCTTTGCAAACAAATTACCTGCAAATTCAACAACACTTAGCCTCAACGGGCGGAATGGCTTTGCCTGCGCTCATACCCACAACATCGGGCGAATTGCTTTATGAACATAAAAACGAAGCCTGGCGCTGCTTTCAGTTTTTAGACAATACCTATAGCCCGGACGCCGTGCATACACCGGAAAAAGCGTATGAAGTAGCCAACTGTTTTGGAACATTCACTGCCGCCTTGCAAAGCTTCAAGAGCTCGAACCTGGCAACCATCTTACCCCGTTTCCATGATCTCCATTTACGGTATCAACAATTGCAGGAGGCCATGAGCAATGCAGTCTTTGAGAAAAAAACTTCTGTAAAATCACTGATACAAAAAATAGAAGACTACAGCTATCTGGTAGCATGGTTTCAAAAAGTGAATACGCATACAACATTGTTTCCACTGCATATTTTGCATCATGACTGCAAGATCTCCAACATTCTGTTTGACTGTAGCACAGATGCCATCCGCTGCCCGGTGGATATCGATACAACGCAGCCCGGATTGTTCTATTCAGACATCGGTGATATGATCAGGACGATGGCATCGGTGAGCCATGAAAACGATACAGATATTGAATACATGGCAGTGCGCCCCGACTTTGTAAAAGCGATTATGGAAGGCTATCTCGATGCCATGTCGGCATACCTTACCGCAGAAGAAAGAAAGCAAATCTATTTATCAGGTAGTATAATGGTGTACATGCAGGCGCTTCGGTTTCTGACCGATTATCTCAACGGGAATATATACTACAAAACAAGCTATAGTGAACAGAATAAAGACCGTGCAGCCAACCAGTTGATGCTGTTGGATTTACTACAGCCACACCTTGCGCAATTTCAATAGTCTTCAGTCCATTTTACACATTCATATTTGCTGAGGATAGCATCGATGACATAAAGCGCATGGGTTAGCAAACATTCGTACATTTATTAAAACGATTGAACCATGATGCTACGATGGCTCTTATTTCTCCTTATACTTGTTAACTTTTCTTCCATACATGCTCAGCAAACCACTTATTGCAATCCTATCAACATTGACTATGGGTACACGCCTATTCCCAACTTCAGTGAGCAGGGAAGACATCGTGCAACCGCAGACCCAACCATCACTTTGTTTAAAGACAATTATTACTTGTTCAGCACCAACCAGTGGGGATATTGGTGGAGTGCCGATATGCTGCACTGGAACTTTGTAGAACGGAAATTTTTGAAACCTTATCATCATGTCTACGATGAATTGTGCGCCCCGGCAACGCTTGTATTGGGCGATACGTTACTGGTCATCGGCTCTACGTACAGCAAGGATTTTCCGCTGTGGATGAGTACAAATCCGAAAAAAGATACATGGAAAGAAGCAGTCGATTCGTTTCAGGCCGGAGCATGGGATCCTGCTTTGTTTGCCGATGATGACGGCAAAGTTTATCTCTATCATGGCAGCAGCAATACCTACCCGCTCTATGGCTGGGAGATAGACCGCAAAACGCTGCAACCTATTGGTGAGCATGTGCCACTGATTCATTTAAATGATACCCTTCATGGATGGGAACGTTTTGGCGAAGCCAACGACAATACCTTTTTACAACCATTTATAGAAGGCGCCTGGATGAACAAACACAACGGCAAATATTACCTCCAGTATGGCGCACCGGGTACCGAATTCAGCGGCTATGGCGATGGCGTGTATATAAGCGACAAACCTTTGGGTCCTTTCCGCTATCAAACGCACAACCCGTTTGCCATCAAACCCGGCGGTTTTGCACGTGGTGCGGGGCATGGCGCTACGTACCAGGACAAGTTGGGAAACTGGTGGCACGTATCGACCATTAATGTGGTGGTGAAAAATAATTTTGAACGACGCATCGGCATTTGGCCGGCGGGCTTCGACAAAGACGATATCCTGTATTGCAATACCGCTTATGGTGATTATCCTACCTATTTACCAAGCAAAAAAAACGAAGATCATATAACAGGCAATTTCACAGGCTGGATGCTTCTTAATTACAACAAACCTGTTACGGTTTCCAGCACGCTGGGTGGTTATACGCCAAACTATGCCGTGGATGAAAACATCAAAACCTACTGGAGCGCAACATCGGGCAAAAGTGGTGAATATTTCACTACCGACTTGGGAGCGGAATGCACCATCAGAGCCATACAGATCAATTACGCCGACCAGGATGTGGACAGTAGTTTTTTGGGTAAAATAAACGGCATTTACCACCAGTATAAACTGTATTCATCACACGACGGGAAAACATGGACGCTGCTGGTTGATAAAAGCAACAACAAAACCGATGTGCCTCACGATTATATAGAACTTCCCACGCCTGCAAAAGCACGATATATGAAGATGGAAAACCTGCACATGCCTACCGGCAAATTTGCGCTTAGCGGGTTTCGCGTGTTTGGCAACGGCAGCGGTGCTGCCCCCGATACAGTAAAGCATTTCATAGTGCTCCGTGGCGACAGCGAACGGCGCAACGCATGGTTGAAATGGCAGCTCGATAGACGATGCGGATGGATATGTAATTTATACTGGAACTGAGCCCGACAAACTCTACACCAGCATGATGCTGTATGGCGTGAATGAATATTATTTCAGGGCAATGGAACGCGATGAGCCTTATTATTTCCAGATGGAAGCCTTTAACACAAATGGCATCAGCAAACGCACAGCCATCGTGAAAGTGGAGTAATATGAGACCAAATAATGGGGACGATATTTCTCTTCACCAGTTCTGAAATGTTGATGCCAATAAAAAAGCTGTTGATTGCATCAACAGCTTTTTTAGTATTTAATTCAATGGATAGTGTTAATACTATCATGATTATTGAAAATAATTATCATCTATATAAAAATACCCATTGCTCTTTTTCCAATACCAGAATTTTTTTTCCAGCACATAATACGTTCCCTTGCCCGATTTTTTTTGCAGATTGGTGGGCACGTATAAAATACGGGGTGGCACTTTGCCAAAGCGGTATGCCAGTGTTTTTGTTTGTGCCGGCGTATAAGCTCTTGCATTGGAAGGATTCAAAATTTCTTTTGACGCATCTGCAGGCAATGTTTTGGAATTACGGCAAAGTTTCCCCGCGCATCCACAATAATGACTGGCTTTGTAGCCAATGGCGCTGCGGGCGGTGCAACGACTGAAGCATCGCCGGCAGCTTCTTTTTCAGACAGCAATGGCTTTACTTTGTTGTTGTTGCTGCTCTTTGCAGACACCGTTTTTCTATGGCACGAGGAAATGAGCAAGGTGAAGGCAAGCAGGCAATACAAAAAAGACTTCATGTGTTTTTTCTGCCATTTGCTCATATTTCATGCCAGTAAGAGATTGCTATTCAAAGCTAAACTGTAAAAGTTCGTCTTGCGACAATGGTTTGCTGAACACCGTTTTGCAGGTTTTTCACCTTGCAGGTGCCCGACTCCAGTTCTTCGCTGCCCAATATAATGATAAAAGGAATGTTTTTCTTTTCCGCATATTTGAATTGCTTGTCAAACTTCGATTGTTCGGGATACAGTTCACAGGCGGTGCCGCTGTCACGCACTCGTTGCGCCAGATTGAAGGCAGCTTTGCTTTCATTCTGTCCAAGATTAAAAAACAAAACTTTGGTTCCTCTTTCCACGTCTGCAGGAAAAAGGTTAAGCTCTTCCATTACATCATAAATTCTGTCAACACCAAAACTGATCCCGACGCCGGGCACGTTAGGCACGCCAAATAAGCCCGTGAGGTCGTCGTAGCGGCCACCGCCGCCAATACTGCCCATTTGTACGCCAATGGCTTTAATTTCGAAGATAATACCCGGTATAATAGCTTAGACCGCGCGCAAGTGTAAAATCGGTTACCACTTTGCCTGTAGATTTCGGTGGGCAGAAATGATGCAACATATTCTATTTCTTCGATTCCCTGCTTGCCTGTTTCACTGTTTTGCAACAGATGCTTTTACCTGCTGCCAACCTTTGTTCGTTGGTGCCGGCAATGGATAAATATTGTTCAATAATCTCTACCTGTTCCATTTCAATCCGCGTTCGCCAGTTCTTCCTTTACCTTTTCAATACCAATTTTATCGAGCTTATCAATGGCTACAGTAATATCCATCATTTTATCGCGACCACCACATACTTCTGCAAGCGCTGCCAGTATTTTCCGGCTGTTTATTTTTATTTCCACAGCAATACCCAGCTTTTCAAACACTTCGGCATATATACAGGTTAGTTCTACTTCGTTGAGGAGACTCTTGCTGCCCACCACATCGGCATCGCATTGGTAAAATTCGCGGTATCGCCCCCGCTGCGGACGGTCGGCGCGCCACACGGGTTGTATCTGGTAACGCTTAAACGGAAATGATAAGCTGCCCGTAATTCATGGCTACATAGCGTGCAAACGGAATGGTAAGATCGTAGCGCAAGCGCCCGCTCGGTAAGGTTTTTATCGTTTTTGCCCTGCAACACATTCTCAAAAGCAGCGATGATTTTGCTGCATTTTTTGGATCGTTCAAGCCCGTTGTTGAGTATTTTAAAAATCAGTTTGTCGCCTTCTTCGCCATATTTGCCCATCAGGGTATCCAGGTTTTCCATGGCAGGCGTTTCCAACGGCTGAAAGCCATAGTTTTCAAAACATTCCTGATCACAGAAAAAATATAATTGCGCTTGCGCACAACGGCGGCGCCAAAGTCGCGCGTGCCTTGCGGTACACTCAGGTTTCATCAGTTATTTATACAGTTTGTTGTGTGCCATATTTTTGCAATGATCTGGTCGCAGGCTTCGCTGATTTCAGCAAAGTAATTTCAAAGCCGGCTTCGGTATTATCGTAATAAGGATCATCTACTTCGTGGTTTTCGCCGGGATAAATTTCGTTCAGCAGTAAATCTACTTTTCGGTCGTCCCATAGTTGCCACTGATGCGTTTTACATCCTAAAAATTCTGAGGTCCATCACATAGATTTTATCATATTCCTGCATGAATTCTTTTTTGAACAAACGTGCCCGCTGTTCGCAAATGTCAATGCCGTTTTGCTTTGCCACTTTCTGCGACAGATGATGCGGCGCGCTACCAATATTATAATTGCCGGTGCCGGCACTTTCCACAATCCAGTTCAAACCTGCTGCTTTGCTTTGTGTTTCAGAATGCCTTCTGCCAGCGGGCTGCGGCAGATATTTCCCAGGCATACCATTAAAATTTTCATGGGCGCAAAGATAACCGGAATGACTGAGCGGCGGTAATACAGAACTGTATTATTCTAGAAATGCTATGTGTAACAAATGAGAAATCATTTGAATATATAATTCATTGAAAAATTTCTGGCACAGAATTATATTATCATATTAATATTAACTGAATTTTAAAACTTTATACTATGCTTAAATGGGCAGTCATCTTTTTTGTGATCTCAATCATTGCAGCGATTTTCGGATTTGGTGGCATTTCTGAAGGCGCTGGCAGACATTGCCAAAATGTTATTTTTTATTTTTCTTGTATTGTTTGTCCTCACTCTCATTTTCGGGGCAAAGATTTTTGGTAAATAAAAGTTCCTTCGTCAAACAGTCCTTCACAGACATTTTACAAAAGGCTCCGTCGCAATCAAAATTGTTGACGATAGCAGCTTTTTATGTAAAATTTCACTGTACAACCATTCACTGCACAATTCGGCTTTGGCAATTTATAAGCTTTCTATTGAAACCATTCATTGTGCTGTTCCTGCACACGGATAAACGTGGTTCGCTTGGTCAGTTCTTTTAATTGCCGTGCACCAACATAGGTGCAGGCTGACCGAAGCCGCCAAGCAAAGACAGAACGGTGTTGCATATGGTCCCGCGGTAAGGCACCTGTACTGTTTTGCCTTCCGAAGCGCGGTAATTGGCTACGCCACCCGCATATTTATTCATTGCGGTTTCCGAACTCATGCCATAGAATTGCTTGTATTGCCTGCCGTCTTCTTCCACCAGTTCACCACCGCTTTCGTCGTGCCCTGCCAGCATGCCGCCGAGCATCACAAAATCGGCTCCGCCACCAAATGCTTTTGCCACATCGCCGGGCACTTTGCAACCACCATCCGATACAATCTGCCCACCTAATCCATGTGCTGCATCGGCACACTCAATAATGGCACGACAATTGCGGATAGCCCACACCGGTTTTTACACGCGTGGTGCACACAGAACCGGGACCAATGCCCACTTTCACCACATCGGCGCCCGACAGCAGCAGTTCTTCCACCATTTCGCCCGTCACCACATTGCCCGCAATAATAACTTTATCCGGATGCTTATCGCGGGTTTTTTTTACAAACTTTACAAAATGTTCCGAGTAGCCATTTGCCACATCAATACAGATAAAACGCAATTGTGGAAAGCTGTTGAACAACGCATCCGTTTTTTCCGAATCGGCAGCGCTTGTGCCGGAACTCACGGCTATGTGTTCTGTCATATTGTCCTGCGCTTTCGCCATCATAAATTCGCTGCCATTGCTCCATGCTGTAATGCTTGTGAACAGCAGTAAACATACGGTGATCTGCCAGTGCATTTGCCATTTCAAACGTGCCCACCGTATCCATATTGGCAGCCATAACCGGAATGCCTTCCCAATCGTTGCCGCCATGCAAAAACCTGAAATTTCCTGTCGAGCGATACTTCCGACCGTGACTGCAGCGTCGATCGTTTGGGACGAATCATCACATCTTTAAATCCCAGTTTTATATCTTGCTCGATGTACATAACCTCTTTGTTTTGTATCTGAAAGATAACAATACATCATATTGAATGTGCAAAAGGAAGTCATGTTTGGGTACTGCAGTTTTTATTGGTTAAAAAAACCTTTTCATGACATGACCGGTAAATGCATTACAGTATTGTTGAAAACATCTAACGATATCGAAACACATACAAACGGAGAATAAAATTTATAACAATGCCAGTGCATCTTCGAGATCCTGCATGCAGATCACCAGCATTTTCGATACCTACCGAGTAGCGGATCAGTCCTTCGGGAATGCCCAGCAGTTTTCTTTGATCTTCGGATAGTTCCACATGGCTGAGTGGTGCGCGGCGGGCCTGCCAGCGTGCTTACAGATCCAAGGCTCGCGGCAAGATGTACCAGCTTGTAACTGTGGTAACAATTTACTCACCATATCGTAGCCACCAGCCAAGCGAAAAGCTGAGAATTCCGCCAAAACCGCTCATTTGTTCTTTGGCAATGTCATGGTTCAGATGCGTTTCCAGACCGGGATAAAATACCTCGCTCACTTTGGGATGATGCTTTCAGGTAGCGGGCTATTTGGAAAGCGCGTTGCATTTTGTCTTTCGATACGCAGTTCCAGCGTTTTCATCCCACGGGCAATCATATAGGCCGGCATCTGCCTGCAGACTTGCGCCGTTGATTTCGCGAAACTGAAACACCTTTTTGCACCAGCTCTTTTTTTCCTGCCAAAACACCACCCATAGCATCGGAATGTCCGCACAAAAATTTGGTGGCACTGTGAATTACAAGGTCAGCGCCCAGTTGCAAAGGATTTTGATTGATGGGCGTGGCAAACGTGTTGTCGACCACCACAATGGCGCCCGCTTTTTTTGCTGCAGCAGCCAGCCGCTTAATGTCCACAACTTTCAGTGTGGGGTTGGTAGGCGTTTCCAGGTATACCAGATCGCAGCCTTTGCCAATTTCCGATTCCATCTGTTCATAATCGGATGTATCGCACAGCTTTACTTCCACCCCATAACCGGGAAAAAATCAAGAAACAATTTGCTGGTGCCGCCGTAGGTATCTTTTTGCGAAACCACCCGTTTGCCTGCCGTCAGAAATGTAAACAAAGTGTTGCTGATGGCTGCCATGCCTGTGGCAAATGACGTAGCAGCTTCTGCATCTTCGAGCACGCCTGATTTTTTCTTCAAGCGCCGCCACGGTGGGGTTCGTATTACGGCTGTAAATATATCCGTCGTTGTTGCCGGTGGATACGTGCTTGCCATTCTTCCAGATCGTGATAGGCAAATGCAACACTGTTTACAATAGGTGTGGTAGTGTCCCGTATGCATTAGCGAATGTCACTTCTCCTGCCCAAACAGCAGCCGTTCCTTTTTTGAAATGTTTGATGTATTCATGTCGACAAAAATATGTTGGAAATTATGCTTTGTTAAATTTTGCAATGTTAGTGATTTTATCTTTCATCCGTACAATTATTGCAAATGAACATCGCTTTAACGAGTTATTAATTAAACAAGTCAACTCTGATTCACATACTTTATTTCAAAACAGAATGGCAAAGATAAAATGCAAAAGAAAATCCAACTTACGAGAATAGTTAAATCCCATTGACAGGTAAAAAATATTCAAATGCAATATAAATGTAATTGGTGAGATGAGTTATTTTGCAACTTATGACAACCGAAACAATAGAAACCGAAATCGAAAGCGCCGCTTTGTATGCCATACCGGTCGCCTACCGCAAGATGGAGAACATGCACATTGTGTTCTGGCTGGTAAAGGATATTTGCTGGTGCATCGTGTTTCGCCCCTTGGGAATTGCGATGATTTTTCCAACCCTTATTATTTCCATCGTGATCGCGTGGCGCACCCGTGCACTGTTCAGTGAACTGTGCCACAACTTGGCCATCACTTTATGGATCACTGCCAACTCTTACTGGATGATCAGCGAATTTTTTGGGTTTGATGGAAACATCGTGTTTGGATCATGTTACTTATAAAAACATGGCGCTCATACCATTCGGACTTGGCGCGCTGCTACTCGCTTATTATTACGTTTATTGGAAGCCGAGAAACAACGAGGTAATTGAAACCATGTGAATGCCAACGTTATTTATTCTTTCAAGATTAAACAGGCTGTCTACAAATTCGTGCTTGTCGAAAATGAGCAGGTCTTCCATTTTTTCTCCCACACCAATAAATTTTACAGGGATTTTCAACTGGTTGGCTATCGCCAGCACCACGCCACCTTTTGCTGTGCCATCTAATTTGGTAACGGCCAGAGACGATACTTCTGTAGCCTGCATAAACTGTTTTGCCTGTTCTACCGCATTCTGACCGGTAGAGCCATCGAGCACAAGCAATACTTCGTGCGGCGCACCGGGAATTACTTTACTGATGACACGTTTTATTTTGCTCAGTTCTTCCATCAGGTGCACTTTGTTGTGCAACCGTCCTGCCGTGTCGATGATGGCGACATCGGCTCCTTGCGAAATGGCACCTTGCGCCGTATCAAAAGCCACACTTGCCGGGTCGCTGCCCATCGGTTGTTTCACAATGGGCACATTCACGCGTTCGCTCCAGATGGTCAGCTGATCTACGGCGGCGGCGCGAAAGGTATCTGCTGCGCCAAGGATAACTTTGTGACCGGCTTTTTTATAGTTGTATGCCAGCTTGCCAATGGTGGTGGTTTTGCCAACGCCGTTCACACCTACCACGAGAATAATGTATGGCTTTGGTAGGTACTGAAAAATCTTTGTGTGCCTGGTCGGGCGTATCCACAAGCATCGCCTGAATTTCGTCCTGCAACAGGCTGTTCAGGTCGCCGGTGCTCGACATATTTATCGCGGGCTACGCGTTGTTCTATCCGTTCAATGATTTCTATAGAAGTTTCCACGCCTACATCTGCTGTCATCAGTGCTTCTTCAAGATTGTCGAGCACTTCTTCATCCACCGTGCTTTTGCCGGCAACGGCTTTGGATGATTTTTGCAAAAAAACTGTCTTTTGTTTTTTGCAATCCTTCGTCCAGCGATTCTTTTTCCTGTTTTCCGAACAGTTTTCCAAAAAAGCTCATGTGAAATATTTGATGGCGAAGATATTGATTTCAAAGGGGTTGACACATCACCTTCCTCTGGCATTAGCAACAATGTAGCAGTTGCGCAAAAACAGAGTTACATGGCGGCGCGACTGAATTTGCCCAGATGCCGTCAGCATCAAATATTCGGCATACCTGCTAAAATTAAACGGATGTCTCAATCACATGACGAAAGACTGATCGCTTTTCTGATTTCCATTGCCACGGCTTCCGGCTTTTCTGCCGGCAGCAGGTGACCGCAGCCATCGTATTTCGGTTACAAAAAATGAAGTGAAAATACTGACTGAACTCATGCTGCAGGAAATGCTTTTGTAAATTTTTGATCTGCGCTGCCGCAAATAGAGCGACAACGGCACAGAAATGCTGCTTCATACATTTCAAGTAATGTTCTCCTTGCTTCCCAGTTCGGCCACGAAAGCCAGCCTTTTTGCGACACCAGCAGGTTGGCAGTTACTTCCTTTTCAAATGCCTGATTTGCAAACGAAGATGCCGTGTAACGCTCCGGATCATTTTTTCCACAGCATCACGGTTGTTGAATGCGTCGATCATACTGTTCGTTCATCGGCTGTCATCGGTTCGGGCGATGGCGGCGAAGGTGCAAACAAAACGAGTGCCTGCAATCCTGGTGGTTGCAGAGAAGCGAACTGCAGCGCCACTTTTCCACCCATGGAATGACCGATGAGCACATACTTGTTCAATGAAGTGATTCAATAGCATTGCAGCACGGCACGGTGCTTTCCGCTACAGAAATGAGTTGATTTCCCGGATGGGCGATTGTACCAAAACCCAACAGGTCGATGCAATACAACGGGTATCATGCTCCAGTAACAAGGTCACACGTCTTCCCACGTAGTGGATGCTCCGCCAAAATAATGCAGGAACACAAGTGTAAGGTACCCGCTCCCTTATCGTATAGTGAAATAATTTCATTTGTTTTGTTTCTATACTTCCACTTTCAGCCTTGCATCACGTTCTGTAATTTCAAACAGTTCGCCATGTGGCACAATGGTGATTTGGCCAAATTCTTTGAGCAGCATTTTGTAGGCTTCTGCTACAGGGCGCGGGTTTCTGTCCAGGTCATACAAACCACATGCATTTACGTTGTTGCGTTTTTCAGCCAGGCCGCAATCCCAGTCTACCTGGTCGGTAAGGCTATACCAGGTAAAGCCCAATACCGGCACACCATCTGCACGCATCCGCATAATGTTGATCCATTGTTTCCACAACCAGGTAGGTGCCTGTTCCGCATCGAACGTATTGGTTTCGGTATGCATTACCGGCTTGTGATAGCGGGTGTAATACTCATGTGTAATCTGGTACCAGCCCATTACATCTTCGGCAGTGGAAATGTTGCCGTCAGGCATCATAATTCTTTCATTTCTTCCATAATAATCATTGCCCATAATCTGGTAGCCGGGCGGCTCACCGGCCATAAACCAATCGTATTCTTCGCGTGTAAGCCCGTTGTCCATCAGGTACATACAAATATCAGCATCGGGCGGCACGGCATATAACAAATCAAGAGAAAAAAGACGTTGCTTGTTGTGCAGCTTTACTGCTTCGGTGACTGTTCAGCCCTTGCTTCGTGCATATATTCGGCCGATTCGCTTTGCACAATGATGGCGTTGGGACGATGCTGCACAATGCGGTGTGTAGCCAATAATGCTGGCAGCTACACAATGTTTGATGGCTGTAACAAAGGCTTTATCAGTTTTCAGTTGTTCGTTCCAGATGCCTTCTTTGGCACTTTTTTTCGCCGTGACAAAAATTTCATTGACTGGTGTGTAATATCGTACCCACGGGATATCGTTTCGCCACCTGCTTCGGCATAATTCGGCAAAGTGTACCGGAAATTCCGGGTTTTGAAAATTACCCAGCCAGTCCGGCAATCCAAAATGCAATAAGATCAAGAATGGGAGTGATATTCAGGCGTCTTCATTTCGTTCATCACCTCATCGGCAAACTCCAGTCATATTTACCCGGTGCCATGATTGAATCCTGTAATAAGGCAACCCATACCGCAACACATTTAATCCAAGGTCTTTTACCAGTTGCAGATCTTTTTTCCAGTGCTTGTAGTGCCCGCATTCTGCCAGCTGATCGCGCCTGCATCGGTGCCATTTTGAATGGTAGGATAAGAACATTCGATGCCGGTGGCAAACAAAAAATTCCCGGCATAAGGAAGTTGGCAATCCCGCTGCCGGTGGAGCCTGCAGCGCCGCCATATTGGTCGCCGGCGTAATTGCCATCTCCTACTTCTTTCTTTGATAATATCCAGAAAACTTTCAGCCATATGCTATTCATTTAAACATGATAAAAATTGACCAGCTTAATGCTGCGCTTGCTCCGATACGTCGTAAAAAGCAGTCGGCTGCATACAGCGAAACAGCCATGATGGTCAGAGCAGGATTTACACTCAGCGCACTTGGAAACACAGAATTATCGCAATTACAAGATTAGGAATGTCGAAACTTCTGGCCTTCCTCATTGACTACTGCTTCAGCGCATCGCTACCCATGCGGCAGGTGCCAATGATGTGCGCATTGCGGTCGAAACGACCATACATCTTTTGCCCCGGCTTCCGTCCAGATGGCCGCATAATTTTTTCGGCATGCGCCGTCAGGCGTTGTTCATTTTCCCATTGGTAAAATGGATTCGTGGTTTTGGAAACCCACGCTCATCTTTTTCATCCGACAGTTCAAGAAAATTTTCTTTGTATGGCAGACATTCGCCTAAAATATTAATGCCGGCCGTATGGTTGTAACCGCGCATCGCCTGCATCAGCTTTTCGCCCCACAAACCACGCCCGCGCGCCATTTGCGAAGCATAAGTCACCGGCATTACGCCAATGGATTGCAACAAATAACCGCCGGCAAAATCCACATTTTCCGGGCGATGAAAATCTTCAGAAATCAACGCGCCAGGAATGCCTTTATAAGGGCGAACATCATCGGCAAACTGTCCCCATATCTGCATGCCGGTGTGCGCCATAAAATTTTTGCCTACCTGCCCGCTGCTATTTGCCAGTTCATTGATCAGCAGAACCGCGGCGATTCAATAGCCCCGGCACAGAGAAACACATAGCGGCATCGCTGCCTGGTATTCAGCGCCATCTTTTTTATACACAACAGCCTGAATATGCCCGGCATTCATTTCAAAACCCGTTACAAAACATTTGTCCCTATTTCGGCACCATAATGTACGGCCAGCGGAATATACGTAACATCCATGCTCGACTTTGCCGCCGGTGGTGCAGCCTGCCTGGCAAAAACCCCGGTTGGTACAGGCATTGCGCCAGCCTACGCCTGGCTGAAAATAAGTGCGCGAAAGAGCCGCATTTGGCGCCGGGGATGTTCGTATGCCCAGGGGTTCGCAGCCGCGTTGCATGAGTTGTGCAGCACCATTAACGGGAAGTGGCGGCAAGCGGATAAGGCTTGTTTGCTTTTTTTGCCCCATGGATATTTCTCCGGACCAGATACGCCAATGAAATGTTCAATTTCATCAAAATAAGGTTCAAGTCTGATCATAGTCAATAGGCCAATTTTTACCCACCCCAAACTCGGAATAAAGATGAAAGTCATCTGTCTTGCGGACGGGGTGTATAGGCTGTAAAATGAAGCGTAGAACCTCCGACGCCAATGCCTGAATTATTATTGCCAAAAGCCACCGGGTTTTTACCGGCACTCAGCCGTTCATCCGTTCCAGAACAACTTTGACTGTGCTACTTCATCGGTAGCAAAATCTACTGCCGGGTTCCAGTGGTTGCCGGCTTCCAGCGCCACCACTTGCAAACCTGCCTGTGCCAGTCTTGCCAGCAGGGGCGCGCCGCCGGCACCTGTGCCAATCACTACCGCATCTACGGTATCGTTTTCTGAAAATGTTTGCATTGTGTTGTATTACAGACAACACGTTACGTGTTTCGTCATGAATTGTGGATTAGTACTGGCTTGGGTTCGCGGTTTTCCAACTCGTTTAGTTGAATATGTTGCCAGCCCATGGCATCAGCCATAGATACATCTCCTATTTCGTTTTTTCCCGACGGATGGCTGTAATAGATTTCCGTAAGCGCCACCAGCAATTCTTCGAAGAAAAATGTCGGAAGGTATTTCGTGCCATTCTTCACCAGTATTTCTTTTTTCCTGAATACTCGGCGACAATTCATCCTGGTTGCGCTGGATCTATTCCGCTAAATGCTTTGCCGAATTGCGATTCAGAACTTTGTTCAATAGCCTGTAAACCTTTTTTAAATGCAACCTTATCAGGCGGCATAGCGTCGTATCGCCAGCCATTGCTAAAATTACCCGAAGCTAATTGCGTATCCAATATACCCGCAAGATCAATAGCAGCAACACGGTCTTTGGGTTGTGGCAAAAGCCGTGGCGCTAACTGTCTTTAGTGTGGCAAATTCCGCATCTGTAAAAAACTGCGGCGTTATAACATCTGGTGTATCAATCTTTTTTGCAAGACCTCTTTGGATTGGGCTCACATAGTCCGTTTGCAATATTGCTTCACTGCCGGCAGGATAATAGTCATTTCTCATATTGTTTCATTATCAGGCAGACAATCTGCCACCGGTTACGTCTATTAAACTACCCGTCATAAAACTGCCATCATCTGATGCGAGCAATACATACGCAGGCGCTAATTCTTCGGGCTGCCCGGGACGTTTCAGAATGACTTCGTGACCAAAATTTTCCACTTCATTTTCCGGCATGGTGCCGGGAATATTAGGTGTCCACACCGGACCGGGAATCACGCAATTGACACGGATGCCGCGATCGCCAAGACTCAGCGCAAGCGATTTGGTAAAAGAATGAATGGCTCCTTTGGTAGCGGTATAATCAATCAAGATGGGAAGTCCTGTTTTGCCCACAATGCTGCCGGTATTGATGATGGCGTCGCCTTTTCCCAAATGTGGCAATGCCGCCTGTGCCATAAAGAAATATCCGAAAATATTGGTCTCAAAGGTGCGTCGCAACTGCTCTTCGGTAATGTCTTCAAATTTCTGCTGCGCCTTTTGATAAGCCGCATTGTTTACAAGGATATTTAGTTTGCCGAAGACATTTCGATCACCTGCGCTATCGCATCTTTGCAGGCGTCGCTGTTGCGCACATCGCTATTTGATGACGAGGCAGTGCTGGCCGTTTTTTTCGCACAATTCTTTGGTGGTGTTGGCATCCTCATCATTTTCATTGTACAAAATGGCGACATCTGCGCCTTCTATGGTAAATGCGATGGCGACGGCACGCCCGATACCCGAATCGGCACCGGTGATAATGGCGGTTTTGCCATCAGTTTTCCAGCAGGCTTATAATTGCTGAAACTGACATCCGGCACCGGGTCCATCTCGGATTGTTTTGCCGGGTAAGGTTGCTTTTGTCCTTTGAAGTCAGATGCTTTGGGATAGTCTTTCATAGGAATCGTTTTTAAACAAAAAAATCGGTGGATGCATTGGCAAGTGCTGTAAGGACAAACAAATAAAAGCCAGAGAAAGCGGAGGAAAGGTGAAGCATCAATAGGCTTACAGAAACTGCTGCAATTCGCAGCGGCATTAGAATACTTTTGTATTGCAACATGCGGACAATATTGGAAATTGTCACCACAATCAATTTAACACAAATGAATATGTATACTTCGCCAATCAATAACTGTTCTTATTTCCAACAAAAAACCCCGCAGTGTGCGGGGCTTTTAAATATAAAGATCGGACAAAATTATCTTTTTTTATAAATGGGTACAGTGCTGCAAGGCTCGCCGTACATAATGGTTTTAGCAAACGGGCGCAGCACATTGGTGATTTCGAGATACGCCGTTTCGGGTATCTGCACTTCGCCACAACCTTTTACCACCACTCGTTTATCGGTGTATTCTTCGCCGCTGATACGGCATAGATTTTTGACAAACAAGGTATTGATCAGCGTCTGCTCGTTGCCAAAAACGATGTCTTTTGCCACGGGCTGCAACGTGCTTGCAATAAGCATATATGCCCACATCGGGATGATGGCATCCGCCGTACAGGTAACGGCGACATTTTTATCACGGTATTGTTCTACTTCCAGGTTTTGCAGTGCAAGCCGGAAGTCTTTTTCTTTTAAGATCAGCCCCATGAACAGATAATCTTTGATATCGAACACGGCAATGTCGCCTTTTGGATAAAACTCTTCCAGGTCAATGGTTACAATGCCGCTCTCTGCTACTTTATTTTTTATCGTCGCCTCCATTGATAGAATAATTAATTTGAACGACAAAGCTAATCCACATTTGGAACATATTCATAAGCAAGGACGTATGTTTGTTGTTAATAAAAGCGATACATGCCCAACTTTGCACTGCACAGCATTACTGATTTTTTAGAGCCGGTAAACAAATACGAGATATCGGACGATGAGTCATATCACCAAACACAGCTTGGGCAACACATAGATTTATACGACGAGCAGTTTCCCGATATTGAAGCAGCAGATGTGGTTTTGGTTGGTTGTGGCGAAATGCGAGGTGCAGCCCGCGGATCGAACAATTTTGCAGCGCCGGATGCTGTGCGTAAGGCTTTTTACCAGCTTTATCACTGGCACAAGGAAGTGCACATGGCAGATGTGGGCAACATAAAATCCGGCGCGAGCCTGCAGGATACTTATGCTGCTATAAAAGCGGTAACAAAAGAACTGATGCAGCAGGGAAAACGCGTGGTGATCATCGGCGGCTCGCATGATGTGATGATGGCGCAATACATGGCGTATGCCAGCAGCGAAACCATTATAGAAGCCACCTGTGTAGACGCGCGCATAGACCTGAACATGGACAGCGTATTGCCGGCAGACAACTTCCTGATGAAAATGCTGACTTCTTCGCCCAACTTTATCAGGCACTACAACCATATAGGTTTTCAAAGCTACCTGGTGCACCCTACCATGCTGGAAACGATAGACAAACTGCGGTTCGACTGCTACCGCACCGGCAGGGTAAAAGAGAATATTGAAGAAATGGAACCCGCCATCCGCAACAGTCACCTCTTTGGATTCGACATTGCAGCATTGCAACATGCGGCAGCACCTGCCAATACCCTCACGCCAAACGGCTTTAATGGTGAAGAAGCCTGTACGCTGATGCAGTATGCAGGGCTTAGCCAGAATGTAAATTCCGTGGGTATTTATGGCTACCAGTATTCTCTCGATCAGCACGACCTTACTGCCAAGCAAATCAGCCATATGCTGTGGTACTATATGGATGGCGTTTACAAAAGCAAGCAGGAAGCCGACTTTAACGAAACCCACAATTTCAACGAATTTCACATGGCATTCGCCGAAGTGGATACTGTGTTTGTGCAAAGCAAAAGAACACACCGCTGGTGGATGAAACTGCCCGAAGGCACATACGTAGCCTGCACACACAACGACTATCTCACAGCGCGCAACAACGAACTCCCCGAGCGCTGGCTCCGGCTGATGGAGCGTGTATAAACATTACTGCGTTTCATTTTCATAAAAATACCTGTCACGAAAGGGCAAACACCCGACCATGACACAGTCCGGGTGTTTTTGTATTCACTTATCTCAAAGCCGAAATTTACATGCAGGATTGACGAATGATGCAAGCATATTTTATCGTCAAATGTTGGTGATACATTGGTTCGTTATTCTTTGTATCTCTTACTTTTACAGCCTAACGATTTATCACTTTCACCGTAACTGCCCGCTATGAAAAAAGTATTTGACAATGCGAAAGCAGCCGTTGCCGATATCCCGGATGGCGCCACCATTATGTTTGGCGGATTTGGCTTGTGCGGCATTCCCGAAAACAGCATTGCAGCCATTCAGACAAGGGCGTAAACGAACCTTACCTGTATTTCGAACAACGCGGGTGTAGACGATTTTGGGCTGGGACTTATTGCTGCAAAGCCGGCAGGTAATCAAAATGATCAGCAGCTATGTAGGCGAAAACGCCGAGTTTGAACGCCAATTGCTTTCGGGCGAACTGGAAGTAGACCTTGTGCCGCAGGGAACGCTGGCCACCCGCATACAAATGGCAGCAATGGGCATTCCTGCTTTTTACACACCTGCCGGCGTGGGCACCGAAGTAGCAGAGGGAAAAGAAGTACGGGAATTTGATGAAAAAATATACCTGATGGAACATGCCTTCACGCCGATTTTGCCCTGGTAAAAGCCTGGAAAGGCGATACAATGGGCAACCTTGTGTTTCGCAAAACCACCCGCAATTTTTCAGTGCCCATGGCAAAAGCCGGTACCATCACCATTGCAGAAGTGGAAGCAACTGGTGCACCCGGCGAAATAGATCCGGATGATGTGCATGTAGCCGGTGTGTATGTGCACCGCATTTATCAAGGGAAGACACTATGAAAAACGCATTGAAAAACGAACGGTGAAACTGTGAGTCCTGTGTTCTGTTTCGCTTACTTACTTATTCTCCATTGACTCAATCTACTCTATCACAATATTACATCTAACTCATGGCACTCGATAAATATGGCATTGCCAAACGCATAGCGCAGGAACTGGAAGATGGTATGTATGTAAATCTTGGCATTGGCATTCCGACACTGGTGGCCAATTTCATCCCCGACGGCATGACGGTGATTCTGCAAAGTGAAAACGGCATATTGGGAACCGGCGCTTATCCATCCGAAGAAGACATCGACGCCGACCTTATCAATGCCGGAAAAGAAACCGTAACCGTCATTCCCGGCGCTGCATTTTTTGACAGCGCGGAAAGCTTTGGAATGATTCGCGCAGGCAAAATAGACCTTACAGTTCTCGGCGCGATGGAAGTAAGCGAAACCGGCGACATTGCCAACTGGAAAATTCCCGGTAAAATGGTGAAAGGCATGGGTGGCGCAATGGACCTGGTAGCCAGTGCGCAAAACATTATTGTGGCAATGCAGCACACCAATCCAAAAGGCGAAAGCAAGCTGTTGCCGCAATGCACATTGCCGCTCACCGGCATTGCGCTGCGTAAAGAAAATAGTAACCGAATCTGGCGGTATTACAGGTAACAAGCGCGGGTTTTTTATTGCTGGAGCGTGCGCCCGGCGTTTCGGTTGAAGAAATAAAAGCCAAAACAGCTGGCAGGCTGGTAGCGCCGGACGATGTGCCGGAAATGAAGATTGACTAAAGTGTTCTTTATCACCCGTGCTGCAATATACATCCAAACTTCAACGTTTTTACGAAATGCATAGATGGGCAATTAGAGGCTACATGTCCTTATCTTATCTCAAGCTGTGCGGCTGTTTTCTTCATAATAATCCCACATCTGCCGAAACACAAATTTTTCATTTCGATCAATAGACAATCCTCCGGGTGAAACGGGTGGCAGAAAATGCATGTACAACGGATGCGGCAATAAATAAGAAAGGCTTGTGTGGCAGGCATTACTTTTTTGGTGTTGAACAGAAGCGATGGGAATAATAGCTTTGCCGCAATCTACTCGCCAGCCTGAAAGCTCCGTCATGAAAGGGTTTCAGCGGATCGTCGCTTTTGTTGCGGGTTCCTTCCGGGTAAATAACCATGTCGAGCCCGATCCGCAATACAGCTTTCATCCTGTTGTAGCTTTCTTTGCGGCTTTCAGGGCTTTTGCGGTCGACCAACACGCTGCCCATACTATAAATCCAGCCAAAAATAGGCACATATGCAAATTCTTTTTTCCCAATGGTCTTGTTGGGTTGTGGCATAAAAGGCGTGGTAACGGGCACATCCATCAGGCTGTTATGATTGCACACCACCACATAATTCTGTCCTTTTGAAAAATTTGCTCGCCCGTTTACCTGCAACGGGCAACCAATGAGATTGAGAAAAAATGTCATCCACACACTGCGACACTCTGCCGATGCCAAGCCGCATGCACGTGGTTCTCTCATGGCAAAGCAGGGCAGATAAAACAGGAAGGCGATGAGCATGGTAGCCACAAACAGCACCAGTGCCCACACAGCCCACAGCCTGCCACCAATTTCCGCCAGCCAATTCGTTCTTTTTTTTGCATACAACTCTACAGTTAATGTTTATTTACCCAGCAAATACAATGGTAGCAATCTAGTATCCTCCATATACCGGCATCAGTATAAAAGCTGTTCGATAATCCAGCATAGCCACACCAATGCCATCAGTATATCTTGATAGGCAAAAAACCATCCATTCCGACGCGGGCAAATGCGGGATTCTGTTCTTTACAAAAGCGAAAGTTACTGCGCCCGGTAAAAGCCATCAATTCCCCTATCTTTATTGCTGCCATATGTGCGAACAAGTGTTTGCATGCAAACCAATACTTTTGAAGTATGGAAAATACTGTATCAGTTGCTGCCGAAAACGAATCAATGCTTTCTTACGAAGCTTTCCGTTCCACCGTTATCAATGATTATACAATCTGTATCACCAGCCGCGAAGCCAGCCTGATGGGGCGCGCGAAGTACTGACCGGGAAAGCAAAATTTGGCATCTTCAGCGATGGCAAAGAAGTGGCGCAAACAGCGATGGCGAAGTTTTTTCAGCCCGGCGATTTCAGGGCGGGTTATTACCGCGACCAGACATTTATGCTGGCTCACGGGACTGGCCACGCTCGAACAGTTTTTTGCGCAGCTCTATGCCGATGCCGATGTCAACCGCGAACCGTTTAGTGCCGGCAGGCAGATGGTGGGGCATTTCTCTACGCCCAACGTGGACGAAAACGGCAACTGGCTGCCACTTACACTGATTTGAAAAATATATCTGCCGATATGTCGCCCACTGCGGGTCAGATGCCGCGGGCCGTCGGATTTGCATTTGCGTCAAAAGTGTTTCGCGAAAACCCGTATGCTGCAAAGATCATGACAGGAATTGACGCAAAACGGCAATGAAGTGTGTTTTTGTACCATTGGCGATTCTTCTACATCAGAGGGCATGTTTTGGGAAGCCATCAATGCTGCCGGCGTTATGCAGATTCCGCTTGCTGTATTTGTGTGGGACGACGGATATGGCATTTCGGTACCGGTAAAATATCAAACGACAAAAGGCTCTATCTCCGCTGCTCTTAAAAGGATTTCAAAAACGCGACAATACCAATGGCATCAATATTTACCGTGTGAAAGGCTGGGATTATGCCAGCCCTGTGCGAAGTGTTTGAAGATGGCGTTGCAACACGTTCGCGAAACGCACGTGCCTGCTGTTTTTCATATCGAAGAGATGACGCAGCCGCAGGGACATTCCACATCGGGCAGCCATGAGCGTTACAAATCGGCTGAACGCCTGGAATGGGAACGCACCTGGGACGATATCCGGAAGTTTAAAGAATGGATAATTGAGAATGGAATTGCAGACGAAGCTGAACTGGAAACCATACGCACAGCAGCCCGGAAACAGGTAAAAGAGGCACGTGACAATGCCTGGAAAAATTACCTGGCTCCGCTGAAAGAAGAAGCATCAGAAAGCAGCTGAGCTTGTTGAAAGCAGCCGAATGCCAGGTAATGAAATTACGCTAAAGTTGTTGCAGCAATTGGCAACCAACCTAGAACGAAAACGCGAGCCGTTGCGCAAAGATGTGCTCAAGCACTGGCTCAGGCCGCTCGAACTGATATCCAACAAAGAAATAAAAGAAGGACATCAGCCGGTATTACCAACAGTTGAAAACGGAAAATGAAACACGTTATCAATTCGCACCTATACAACGAAGGTCCAAAAAGTGCATTGAAGGTACCGGAAGTTAAACCAGTGTATTCCCGACAATGCCAAACGGTCAACGGTTTTGAATTGCTCAATGCTTATTTCGATACTTTGTTTGCCAACAACCCGAAAGTGCTGGCGTTTGGTGAAGATGTGGGTAAAATAGGCGATGTAAACCAGGGCTTTGCCGGTTTGCAGGAGAAATATGGCGAAGTGCCGCATTTTTGATACCGGCATCCGCGAAAACACCATCATCGGGCAGGGGTATGGTCTCGCCTGCGCGGGTTGCGCCCCATTGCCGAAATTCAATACCTCGATTACCTGGTGTATACGTTAAATACGCTTACTGACGATGTGGCCAGCCTGCATTACCGCACGGCAGGCAGGCAAAGCTGCCCGCTCATCATCCGCACCCGTGGTCACCGGCTGGAAGGCGTGTGGCATAGTGGCTCGCCGCTGGGCATGATCGTGAATGCGCTGCGAGGAATATATGTTTGCGTGCCGCGAAATATGACGCAGGCTGCAGGCATGTACAATACATTGCTACGAGGCAATGATCCCGGATTGGTGATCGAATGCCTGAATGGCTATCGGCTTAAAGAAAAATTGCCTTCTAACCTGTACGACTATACCGTTCCGCTGGGCGTTCCGGAAATGATTACGGGAAGGAAGTGATGTTACCATTGTGTCTTATGGCTCTGTATTGCGCATTATTGAAGAAGCTGCCGAACGGTTGCAAACATTAGGCATCAGTTGCGAAATTATAGATGTACAAACTTTGCTGCCTTTTGATATTCATCATCACATCGTGAAGTCGCTTCGCAAAAAACAAACCGCATTTTGTTTGTAGATGAAGATGTGCCGGGCGGTGCAAGCGCCTATATGTATAACCAGGTGATGGAAAAACAAAACGGCTACAGATTGCTCGATGTGGCGCCAAGAACCATCACTGCCAAAGCCACACCGGCCGGCTTATGGCAGCGATGGCGATTATTTCAGCAAACCCAATGTGGAAGAGATTATAGACGTCGTAAGAGAAATGATGAGAGAGTAAATGAGTTAGATCTTCGTTACCATAAACAATAGCAGTTGATATCCTGACAAAATACAATTGTAAAATAACATAACAATTGGGCGACGGGAACAAACTAACAGGATTACGATTTACATTACATCATTACTGATTCCTGTCGCTCCTTTACCCAACCCATTGCCATCTGCAATTGCTCGTCCATGCTTAGATTTGTATTATTTAGTACGATGGCGTCATCTGCTTTTCGCAACGGGCTCACTTCGCGGTGGCTGTCAATATAATCCCGCTTTTCAAGATTGCTTTGCACTTCTTCAAGCGTAATGTCAGGATATTCGGCAATCATTTCCCGGTAACGGCGTTTCACCCGCACCTCGATATCTGCCGTCATAAAGATTTTTAGTTCAGCTTCGGGAAACACAGTAGTGCCAATGTCCCTGCCATCCATCACCAACCCTTTTTTCTCTCCCATTCTTTGTTGTTGCGCCACGGCAAATTCGCGTACTTCCCGGATAGCAGCTACATCGCTCACTTGGTTACTTACGTTCATATCGCGGATAAGCGACGACACATTTTCACCATTGAGAAAAATTTCATTTTCATAGTTGCTGTTGCATTTCGTTGAAAATAAATGTGAATGTGCTGCAGTGCAGTATACCACTTTCCGTGATCAGAAATGTTGACGAGTTATGCCGCAAAAAATAAAGCGTGATGGCGCGATACATTGCGCCGCTGTCTACAAAAATATAATTCAGTTCGTGTGCCAGTTGCCTCGCCAGCGTGCTTTTTCCGCATGAAGAATAACCATCAATCGTAATAATAATGGGCTTCATACGCCGTAAAGATGCAAAAAAGCTTCGTCTCGGGTTCATTATTTTTGAGTGCTGTCGCCATGCATGGATATTGCCGGTGCTGTCAGACTATTCATTTCCATCGAATCGCGGGGAATTTCCTGTCCCATGGTAGCGTATGTATTGCCAGAAGTAATGGTAGTGGTGGTATCGGCACCACTTGTTATGTCGTTGCTGTTGTCTATCGTTGTTGCCACAGGCAGCTATGGAACCGGCAATGAGTAAAAGCAAGAATCAATTTTTTCATAGAAATACTTGATTTTCCTATACTCTAAACAAGAACTGTGCAACTTACTGTGACTACTGGTAGAAACATTCCTCTATTCCACACATTTGCCCCATGGCAAAAACCCATTACCTTTGCGCCGCTATGCAAATAGAGGTTTTAAAATCGAAAATTCACAGGGCTACTATCACAGAAGCCAACCTGCAGTATGTGGGTAGTCTTACACTTGATGAAGATCTGATGGACGCGGCAAACGTGATTGAGAACGAAAAGATACAGGTGGTGAACGTGAACAATGGTGAGCGGATAGAAACATATATCATAAAAGGAAAGCGCGGAAGCGGGACGGTATGCCTGAACGGACCGGCGGCGCGGCGCGGTGCGGTGGGCGATGTTATTATCATCATTTCGTATGCGACCATGGATTTTGAAGAAGCAAAAACGTTTAAACCCTGGCTGGTATTTCCCGAAAGAAGGCAACAAACTGTAATGAAAAACATCGCAGGCAATACAACAAAAAATATATGACGCTTGCCGCAATTGCTGCAGCGGTGCCGCTGCCTGGCGCACTTACAGGCAAGAAAATTGCTTTTACCAATGGTTGTTTCGACCTGCTGCACGAAGGGCATATTTATTCCCTGAGCCAGGCTGCAGCAGAAGCCGACTTTCTGGTTGTGGGTGTGAATGCAGACAGCAGTGTAAAAAAACTAAAAGGCGAAAATCGCCCTATAAACAACGAGCAAAGCCGTGCCCTTATACTTGCTTCCCTGCTGATTGTAGATGCGGTTGTTATTTTTGCACGAAGACACGCCCTACAACCTGATCAGTGCCTTACTCCCCGACGTGCTGGTAAAAGGCGGCGATTATACGGTTATACAATTGTTGGTGCGAAAGAAGTGCTGGAAAATGGCGGTCGCGTGGTGGTGAATCCCATAAAAGAAGGCTTTTCTACCACAGGACTGATTATACAAAATGCAGGGTACAACCTCATAATTTACCATAAAACATTCCGTGTATAAGTTTGTAACCATGCGCATTGCACCACACCAAATATGTGGACAAACAGAAGCGCCTACAACCGAAATTTTGGCAAATCTTTACATCGCTAACTGATAAAAATAATAAGCAAAACCACCAAGTTATGACCACGCATCGCTGCCTGCAAAAGCAACCCGCTTATTGCGCAGATCATGTACCCTACAGCTTTTTGCCCAAAAATTTCATTATTTTTTTTACCACATGGCTCATACTCAACCGTTTACTGAAAAGCAAGACTGCCCAATGCGTCCGAAATCCACAATTCTGGCATATTATTTAACATATAATTGAATACAAACATAAGAATGATGAAAAAACTCGACATAACGAAAAAGGACATTGCGCCACTCATTTTATTCATGGTAAGCATGGCACTGATGATAACCGGCATACTGCTGAAAAGCCTGGTTGTAGTAGCAGGTGTTACCGGTTTGGTATTGCCTGGTTTTTATGCATTGATACGCTGATTGCCAATCACCGGATGAACATGATTAAAAGAATCGTGTTTGGCAGTATTGTCATCAGCATGCCCATGATTATGGCTTTCTACATGGGTATCTTAATGCAGTGAAATTTCCCAGTTATACTTCAAACCTTTTCTTGCCGAAGAGGTTTTTTTATTTTTATCATAACTGACTAACGATCTAAAACGGAATTTCCATCGTTATGATGAAAGTTGATTTGCCGGCAAAAAAATTTGCAATCATGAGTTGGCAAATCAGAAATAATTACATTCATCATTGCCATTTCATACTGCCAGCGGCATTACAAAACACATGCTTTTTACAGCATTCATCAGCATGAAAATACTCATCATAGAAGACGAAGCAGAACTATCGGCAAGCATTTGCAGTTACTTCTCTACGGAACGTTTTCTTTGCGAAACAGCTTTTGATTTTGCGACAGCGATTGAAAAAATTTCATTGTACGATTATGCCTGTATCATACTCGACATCAGCTTGCCCGGCGGAAATGGGCTTGCAGATTTTGAAAGAGCTGAAAGCCAATCATAAAGCCGATGGCGTTATTATTACATCAGCCAAAAATCGCTCGATGATAAAGGTTTGCGGGCTAAAAGCCGGCGCAGACGATTACCTGACAAAACCTTTTCACCTTTCGGAATTGGGCGCAAGAGTAGATGCTATTATCCGCAGAAAATCATTTGACGGAAAAACGTAATTGCTTTCGATGCACTCGAAATCAACCTGGCAGAAAAACAAATTTATGCCTTTGGTAAATGTCTCGATTTCACCAGGAAAGGAATATGATTTGCTCCTGTATTTTGCCAGTAATAAAAATAAAGTCATCAGCAAAGCCGCGATAGCCGAATACCTTGCCGGAGACAATATGGACATGGCAGACAACTACGATTTTTTGTATACACATATCAAAAACCTTCGGAAAAAGCTGCAGATCGCCGGTTGTGCCGATTATATCAGGTCTGTATATGGCATGGGTTACAAGTTTGCACTTCCACAATAAACAGCAGTCATCGCGATGAAGCTTTTTACAAAATACAGCCGCATCAATTTGTCATCCACCGTCAGCTATTTTTTTACTTGTCAAGCATTGCTTTTTCGTTCTTGATCCGCTATGTGGTGATCAGCCAGATAGATGAAGACCTGGCGATTGAAAAAAACGAAGTGCTGAGCTACATCAGCCAATATCACATGCTTCCCGCAATTGTAGAGGTGCAGGATCAGCTACACCCGTTTCGTGCCTGTAAAAAAAATGCGGTCAGAAAGAAGCCGCATCTTTACCAGTAAACGACAAGGCAGACAAAAAAAGGTGAATGAAACTTGCAAGAGTCATTACTTTTTATACGCAGGTAAACAATCAGCCTTATTTCATAAGTGTCAGCAAATCGCTCGAAGGCACCGACACGTTTATCAGTTCCATTATTTTTATCACGGTTAGCTGCCATCGTGCTCATTTTAACCGTTACTTTTTTTATCAACAGGCTGCTGCTGCGCCGGCTTTGGCAGCCTTTTTATCAATCATTGCAGCAGATACAGCAGTTTAGTTTATCCGACCCCGCGGCTTTACATTTACCGACAGCGATATAGATGAATTTAATCTGTTGAATGCCAACCTGTCGATGACCATCAACAAAGCGCAGCAGGATTATATGTCGTTGAAAGAGTTTACGGAAAATGCATCTCACGAAATGCAAACGCCACTTGCGGTGCTTCGTTCCAAACTGGACTTACTGATACAAAGTGAAGACCTTACAGAATCGCAGAGCAAGGTGATACAAGCGTCTTACGATGCTATAAATAATATGAAGCGGCTGAACGAATCGCTGCTGCTGCTGGCAAAAATAGAAAACCGGCAATTTTCCGAACAGGCAACCTTATTGCTCAAACCTGTCTTGCTCAAAAAACAAAGCCAGTTTGCCGAGCAATGGGAAAGCATGAAACTTCAAGGTGCAGTATTCTATTGCCGAAAGCCAGATTCGGGGAAACGCACAGTTGATTGACATATTGCTCAATAACCTGTTGAGTAACGCCACACGCCACAACGCGCCCGGCGGCACTATCCACATAAGCCTTCAGGAAGACACACTAGAAGTGAGCAATTCCGGCGAACCGAATTCACTTGATCAGCAATCGATCTTCAACCGATTTTATAAAGGAAATTCCTTTACCGGCAGGCATGGATTAGGTTTGTCTATTGTAAAACAAATCTGCGAAGTATCGGGCTATACCTGCCAATACCACTTCCGGCAACCTGCCACACATTCCTTTGTTATACAATGGAATCAGCATCTATGATCAGTCATAAGTCACTGTAAGCTTATGGTCTTTCTACCAACTTTTTAGCGTGAACGGCTTTTAATAGCTGCATAAACCGGAGGTATCAGCGAAATGATAATAATGGCTAACACTACGATGGTAAAATTGTCTTTGATAACCGGGATATTGCCAAAAAAATAACCAAGCATTAAAAAGCCCGCAACCCATGTTACACCATCCGATTACATTGTACAAGGTGTATTCAGCAAAAGGCATTTTGCCAATACCGGCAACAAAAGGTGCAATGGTGCGGATAATGGGTACAAAGCGGCTGAGAATAACAGCTTTACTGCCATGCTTCATAAAAAAATCATTCGTCTTCTCGTAGTATTCCAGCTTCAGAATGGTATTGTCTTTTTTGAACACTTTGGGTCCAAAATATTTCCCAAGAAAATAATTCACCGTATTACCGGCAATGGCAGCAACTATCAGGATGATGGCTAACACATAAATATTCAAACCTGTGGCGCCGCCAGCAATCAATGTACCCGCCGCAAACAACAGTGAATCGCCGGGAACAAATGGCATAATGACCAGACCGGTTTCTACAAAAATGAAAAGAAACAGGATGATATAACTAAGCCCGTGGTACTGGCTGATTATCCCCGCGAGATATTTGTCGATATGCAATAAAAAATCGATCATATAAATGTTTTAGGTGCAGCTGCTTTTTTGTAATAAAATCATATTCCGGTGCAAGAAAAGAGTTTGTTTACAAATAACAAATAAATGTACCGGAATAATGTCCTGCGCTCACCTGCGGCAGGAATGTAATTTTCTTTTGCGCCAACCGATACAGCCCATTCGCCGCTTTTACGCTGGCAAATCCTATAGCTGCGCCACCCAGCACATCTGAAGTCCAGTGCGCATTATCATAGATACGACAGAGTCCTACCAAAGCTGCCGCCGAATACGCAAAGGCAGGCACCCATTTGCTATCGCTGTAAACCGTTGCAAATGCAGTAGCTGTAGCAAAGGCATTGGACGTATGGGAAGATATAAAGGAAGTGTTGGTTTTAGGTCCGCCGCGCCAGTCGAAAGTATTGTACGGATCGCCTGAATTTGGGCGGTGTCTTTGAAATGTAATCTTGGTTTGATTCGTGATAAAATCATTCATCACATGACCGCCAGCCAGCAGGATAGCTGTTTTCTCCAGTTTCTTATCTTTTAATACCACCGATGCAACGGCTGTAGCTGATGTTATTAGTACGCTGGAAGTGCCCAAGCCCGCACGCTCTACGGTATGGGTAATGTTAGCGATCGCTTTGTATTGGTTTGCCTGTGTAAAATTTTTCAATGGCGTGTCGAAGTATCGGTAACACACAAAAGCAGTAGCACTATAAGCGGCTGCTACCGTAATAGTTTCTTTGAATTTTTTTTTCGATGATACGGAAAGAGAATCAACCTGCAAAGAATCCATTCGCTGTTGCGCATATACTGAGGTAACAAACAATAGGAAGAAAAGAAAAAAACAAAGCTTCATGGCGGGACGAAAATTGAGCAATGGTACCTGTCCATTCTGATTACATTCTGAGTTTTGGTTTCACAGTTTCCGGTATGAAAGGCAATACAATTTATGAAGCCGTGCTGTTTTCCACCTTCAAATTTTACTCAGATTCTCCCACGTGTTTTGCGAAAAATACACGCTGCTGCGATTGCAGCACATTTCCTTACAGCTATTGGTGCAGATTATGGCGATACCTAACGGTTATAAATACACCTGTTTTCATGTTGCAATGCTCATCCTCCTTTGCTTTCCGCACGGTGCCGACGCACAACCAAAAACGCTGGATTTTTTCCTGGAACAAGCGTATGCCAACAGCCCGTTGCTGAAAGATTATGCCAACCAGGTGCGCAGCCAATGCAATAGATTCTGCTGTAATCCGCGCAGGTTATGGTATACAGGTAAATGGCAACAGCATCAACAGTTATGCGCCGGTAATAAAAGGGTATGGATACGAAGGTGCCATCACCAATGTTGGCAATTTTAATGAGCTGATTACAGCATCCAAACAACTTGTTGGAAAGAGCAATGTGCAAAATCAGTATCGCTGCCGTGCAGGTTGCTGAGCGATTCTGTACGTGTCGCTTCCCGCATTTCGATACAGGATCTGAAAAAAACGGTTACGCAGCAATACATTACGGCATATGGAAGCTGGCAGCAGTATTCGTTCAATACAGATGTTTACAATTTACTGGCAAAAGAAGATACGCTGTTTGAAAAAACTAACCCAGGCATCTGTGTACCGGCAAACCGATTACCTGACTTTTCTGGTAACGCTGCAACAGCAAAAAATAGCCGTGTTGCAAGCGAAAGTGCAACTGCAGTACGACTATGCGCAACTGAATTATATCACCGGATTGTTCGACACAACATTACAGTCTTTATCGGTTCCGGAGATCGCATTAACCGTCTAATCTGCCGGCAGACAATACCGTCTTTTATCGAAAATTTACTATCGACAGTTTGTTGCTGCGCAATCAGCAATTGCGAATTGATTATAACTACAAACCAAAAGTTGGGTTATATGCCGACGGAGGCTATATTTCTACTTTCGCTTATCAGCCTTACCGCAACTTCGGCACCAGTATCGGGCTAAATTTTTCCATTCCTATTTATGATGGAAGACAACGCCGTATGCAACACCAAAAGCTTAACATCGCTGAAGAATCGAGGATAAATTACCGTGATTTTTTTCAAACACAATACAACCAGCAACTGGCGCAACTGGTGCAGCAACTAAACGGTGCGCAGCAACTGATAAACGAAACATCATCGCAACTGAAGTACGTGGAAGGACTGATAAAAGCCAACAGCAGGTTACTGGCTACAGGAGATGTTCGCGTGGCGGATTACATCATTGCGATCAATAATTTTCTGAATGCAAAGAACATTATTACACAAACCACCACCAATAAACTGCAGCTTATTACACAACTCAACTACTGGAATCAACCATGAGAATCATTCAACATTTTTTCGTTGCCATGTTCTGCGTAATCGCTGCTGCTTCGTGCAAAAATGCAGATACATCAGATGCGGATGCACTGGAAAATACAGAAACAATAACGCCTGTTACAATAACACATCCTGATGTAACCGACATGCAGGAAACAGTAGAGATCAACGCAGTATCGTCTTACCTTTTAAAAACATTTGTAAAGGCAAGTGCGGTTGGTTACCTGCAATCTGCCAACGTGCAGCTGGGTCAGTTTGTAACGCGCGGGCAAACTTTGTTTGTGATTAAAACCAAGGAAGCCGAAGCATTGGGAAACACCATTAACAGCATCGATCCTTCGCTGCATTTTGAAGGAACCATTCAGGTAAAAGCGCCGGGCAGCGGCTACATTACACAGCTTACCTACACAGCCGGAAATTATGTGCAGGATGGCGAGCAACTTGCTGAAATTACGGATACCAAAAGCTTTGTTTTTATACTCGATCTTCCTTATGAATTAAAGCCTTATTTGCCGCTGAATCATACAGTGCAACTGCGTTTGCCAGACAGCACTGTATTGCAGGGCACTGTGCAATCTGCTTTGCCATCTGTTGATTCGATATCACAATCGCAGCGGTTTATTGTAAAAGTGAATACAGGAAAACTGATACCTGAAAATCTGCTGGCTAAAGTGAGTCTTGTAAAGCAGTCACGTCTTCAATCTGTCGTTTTACCCAAAGAAGCACTGCTGAGTAATGAAGAGCAAACGGAGTTTTGGGTAATGCAGTTGATGGATGATTCAACCGCGGTAAAACGCTCGGTGCAAAAAGGCATAGAGATGAATGATAAAGTAGAAATTATCTCGCCGCTTTTTGTCTGCAACAGCTAACATTATACTAACAGGAAATTATGGATTGGAAGATACTGCCAAAGTAGAAGTGGTAAAGGGAGATTTATGATTTGTGAGTTGTGATTTTTGATTTTTGATTTTTGATTTTTATTTTAAATATCGATTGGTGATTGGTGAAAGTAGAGAATGGAGTTGTCAATCTTGATTTTTGATTATTAACCTTATCTGCATCCTGTGGCTTAGCGCCATTGTAATAAAAACTTTTTAATGCGCAACTTTTTTGTAACCTATAAAAATCCGTTAACGGTTCTCATTTTTATCATCCTTGCCGGTGGTGTGTTTGCCTATTCCAACATGCAGACTTCCCTGTTTCCGGAGATCACTTTTCCGAAAATAAAAATCATTGCCGATGCGGGCCAACAGCCGGTTGACAAAATGATGATCACGGTAACACGACCACTGGAAAACGCCATCAAACAGGTAGAAGATCTGCAAACCATCCGCAGCACCACAAGCCGCGGCAGTTGTGAGTTATCGGCTTACCTGAACTGGAATGCCAATGTAGATATCAGCAAGCAACGCATTGAATCAAAGATCAACGAAATCAGGAACGATTTGCCGGCCGGGGTTCAGATCACCGTGCAAAAAATGAATCCGTCTATTCTGCCCGTGATGGGCTATTCGATAGAAAGCAAAACCAAATCGCCTATCGAAATGAAGCTGCTGGCTTTATATACCATCAAGCCTTTTTTATCGCAGGTAGAAGGCGTGTCGGAAGTAAGGGTGATAGGTGGCAAAACAAAAGAATACTGGCTGCAACTTGATGTGCAAAAGATGAACCGCCTTGGCATTACGCCCGACTTTATCAATACCGCGCTCAGCAATACCAACTTCATACAGTCGAATGGATATTTATCAGATTACAGGCTCATGTATCTCACTGTTACCGATGCTTCGGTTCGCACCAAAGAGCAACTTGAAAACCTGGTGGTGAGCAACAACAGCAAAAGAATTGTGCTGGTAAAAGACATTGCGGTTGTAACCATTCAGCAGGCGAAGGAATATGTAAAAATCAATGCCAACGGGCATGAAGGCATTTTACTTGCCATCATTAAACAGCCCAATGCCAACCTGATTGCCGTTTCACAACAAATGGAGCAAAAAGTAAAAGAAGTTCAGCAGCTGCTGCCAAAAGGCGTTACCATCAAGCCTTATTATGTGCAGGCAAACTTTGTGAGCGATGCCGTAAAAAGCGTAACCGACAGCCTGTGGATAGGTCTTGCATTAGCCATTATTGTCGCTATCATTTTCCTAAGGTCTTTTAAGGCAAGTTCCGTGATACTCATCACCATTCCCGTGACGCTGGCACTCACGCTTATTGCATTGTATGCAATGGGGCAAACGCTGAATATCATGACACTTGGCGCCATCGCCGCAGCCATTGGTTTAATCATAGACGATGCCATTGTAGTGGTAGAACAAATTCACCGCACGCACGAAGAACATCCCGATGAATCTTCACTTACGCTGGTGCAAAAAGCCATCAGCTATTTGTTTCCTGCCATGGTGGGTTCATCGCTGAGCACCATCGTTATCTTTCTTCCTTTCCTGCTGATGAGCGGCGTAGCCGGCGCTTATTTCAAAGTAATGACCAACTCGATGATCGTTACTTTATTATGTTCTTTTTTTGTAACGTGGCTCTTGCTTCCCGTGATCTATTTACTGTTTTCAAAAAAGAAGAGAAAGCAAGTAACACCACATGATGTAAACGCGCAAAACTGGGTGAGCTTTTTTATTGGCAAACCTTACATCAGCGTTCTGTTCATGGCAGTGTTGCTGGTTGCCGTCGTATTTATTTTTCCAAAATTGCCAACCGGATTTTTACCACAAATGGATGAAGGAAGCATTGTGCTCGATTACACTTCACCGCCCGGAACATCGCTGGAAGAAACAGACCGGATGCTGAAGCTGGCAGAAAAAATAATTGTGAAACATCCTGATGTGCAGGCTTATTCACGGCGAACAGGAACGCAGATGGGATTTTTTATCACAGAACCCAATACAGGCGATTATTTAATCCAGTTAAAGAAAAACAGGAGCAAGTCTACAGAGGAAGTCATCAATGATATACGAACGCAAATAGAAAGCACACAACCCGCGCTGCGTGTGGATTTCGGGCAGGTGATCGGCGATATGCTCGGCGATTTGATGACGTCTGTGCAACCTATTGAAATCAAGATATTTGGCAGCGATCAAAAAACGTTGCAGCAACTATCTGAACAGGTGGCAAAAGTGGTAGAAAACGTGCCCGGAACCGCCGATGTTTTTGATGGCATTACCATTGCCGGACCTGCCATTAATGTAAACCCCAGCAACATAAACCTGCAGCAATATGGCGTTTCGCCTGCGAGCCTGCAATACCAGTTGCAGACAGCCTTAGAAGGCAATGTGGTGGGTAATGTGTTTGACAAAAATGAAATGAGCAACATCCGCATGGTATATCCGGGCAACAGAACGCTTACCGTTGAAGAGATAAAACGACTTCAGGTATTTTTACCCAATGGTCAGCTACAGCCTATTGGTTCATTGGTGAATATCGATATCACACCCGGAACAGCGGAAATACAGCGGCAGGATATGCAGTCGATGGGCACGGTTTCGGCGCGCCTCGAAAACCGCGACCTTGGCAGCACGGTAAAGGAAATACAAATACGCAGATTGCTGCCAAGTTGCATTTGCCGCAAGGCTATACCATTGAATACGGTGGCGATTATGCCAATCAGCAGCAATCGTTTAGGGAACTGCTGATGATTTTGATTACCGGCGCGCTGCTTGTGTTTGGCGTTATTTTGTTTTTATTCAAAGATTATCTCATTGCCATTGCCATTTTACTCATTGCCGTATTGGGCGCGGCTGGTAGCTTTTTAGGTTTATACATTACCGGTACAGAACTGAATGTAGGCAGCTATACAGGCATCATTATGATTGTTGGCATCATTGGTGAAAATGCCATCTTTACGTTTTTGCAATACAGGGAACATTATGCGAAAACAAACGATGTAAGCGAGGCGGTTGTGTATTCTATTTCTACAAGGCTGCGGCCGAAACTGATGACTGCATTGGGAGCGATTATTGCCCTGATGCCGATAGCTTTGGGCATTGGCACCGGCGCGCAAATGCATCAGCCGCTTGCCATTGCTGTGATTGGTGGATTTATCGTTGCGTTGCCGCTGTTGCTCATTGTTTTACCTACACTCATAAAGATTATTTATTTCAGAAAAAAACCAGTTGCCATTGCGTAAACAGAATGATTCAGTGTTTAGCTGCATGAAAGTTGTGTTCCTACACGGTTAAAAAAATTGTGCTGAATTTCATTTCATGTTAACCGCAGTGTAATGTTAGCTTAAATTCATGTACTCATCATTGATTCACATAATAAAATCTCAGTCTTCAGAATATCCTCAAAATCTGGTTGCAGCTTTGTCATTTTACATTAAAACAAAAACAATGAAAACAATATTGGCAGGCGTTGCATTACTGGCAACGTGTGAGTTGTATGGCACAGGATGTGCCTACTGTAGTGAAGAGTGCATTTACCAAAATTTTCCCGGCATTACGGTAAAAAAATGGGAAAAAGAAAAGGTGCTTATGAAGCCAACTTTACTAAAGACGGCAAGAGCATGTCTGCAACATACACTTCAGCCGGAATTCTTGAAGAGACAGAAACGGATATGAAAGTATCTGATTTGCCGGCAACAATTGCACAGTATGTAAAATCGAATTATAAGGGCTTGTCTATAAAGGAAGCTGCGATGATAATACGGGGAAATGAGAAGCTGTATGAAGCAGAAGTAAAAGGCAAAGACCTGCTGTTTGACCAGCAGGGACCTTTTATAAAAGAAGAAAAAGATAACGACTAAAACAACAGGATGAATTTTTGCAAACGGATCGGGCATTCTCTTGCCATCAGCATGGTTTTACTGACAAGCAGTCAGCTTGCGTTATTCGCAATACACGGACAGTATAGCATCTCAGAAAAAGGTAGAATTTTACCAGCCAAAACCCGTTACCGTCAGATCTTTCATTGCACCTGCGGCGCTCATTACCATCGGCTCGATAGGCGCAACAGGCAGTTTTCTCACATCCGATCAAAAAGTGTTTGAAGCGAGGAACCGCAACCTCGCTTCTTTTCATACCAGCGTAGACAATTACCTGCAGTTTGCGCCTATTGCCGCAGGCTATGGCATGCTCATCAATGACCATGAACATCGCTTTTGGGCGTATACCGAAAAAGTAGTGCTGACGGAGATTGTAGTTACCGGGCTGGCACAGTCGGTAAAGCGCATTGTAAAACGTCCGCGTCCCGATACCGGCGAACGTAATTCTTTTCCATCGGGGCATACATCGCAGGCGTTTGCAGGCGCTACTGTTTTCAGTGATGAATTTGCGCAGCATAATATATGGCTTGCCATCGGCGCTTATACAAGCGCTACGGCAGTAGGCGTTATGCGCGTGATGAACAACAGGCATTGGGCAAGCGATGTAGTGGCAGGTGCAGGCTTTGGTATATTATCCGCAAAAGTATCCGAACTCATTATTAGAGCCTCATGGCAAAAAAAAACACGCCATTTATGTTACAGAATTATAAATCCTTCACATGTTTTCCTTAAAAAACTTCATTGCATTTTTCGCATTCAGTATAGCAGGATTGGGCAACGTTTATGCACAGCAACTGAAAGTAACAGACAGCTTTTCTATTCTCAGCGGCGGCGGCTGGGATTACCTGTTGGCAGATTCGGCATCGAACCGGCTTTATGTATCGCACGGCTCGCAGGTGAATGTGCTGGACAAAAACACAGGCGATTCATTAGGCGTCATTACCGGTACAATGGGCGTGCACGGCATTGCACTGGTGCATAGCCTGCAGGAAGGATTTACCAGCAACGGGCGCACAAACAATGTAACTGTTTTTGACCTCAACAGCCTGCAGGTAAAAGACAGCATTGCGACCGGCGAAAATCCCGATGCCATCCTGTACGATGAATTTTCGAAAAAAATTATCACCTGCAACGGAAGAAGCAAAAACCTTACGATTATAGATGCCGCTACACATAAAGTAGTCGCCACCATAGATGTAAAGGGCAAACCTGAAACTGCCGTGAGCGATGGCAAAGGAAAAATTTATGTAAATAACGAAGACAAGAGCGAGATAGAAGTAGTGGATATGAATACCTACAAACTCATCAGCAGCTGGTCTATCGCGCCGGGCGAAGCGCCTTCCGGACTGAGCATCGACCGTGCCAGCCATCGCCTGTTTGCAGGCTGCGAAAACAAGCGGCTGATGGTGATAGACGCTGATAACGGTAAAGTGATCGCGCAAGTTCCTATTGGTGATGGCTGCGATGGAACTGCCTTTGATGCTGCGTTGCAAACCATCTATTCTTCCAATGGCGAAGGCACACTTACTGTAATCAAAGAAGTTTCTAAAGACAAGTATGTAGTGGCTGCAACGGTGCCCACGCAACGAGGCGCAAGAACATTATCGGTAGATGAACAAAGTCATGCTATTTATTTGCCAACGGCAGACTTTGGCGCAGCCACCGGCAATGACAGACCACCGATGATTCCAGGCACATTTAAAGTGCTTGTGGTGAGCAAACCATAATATTCGGGTACAGGATATTGTAAAGAGAATCTTATACTTTGGTAAAGGTCATGGTTTTGCCCAAAAACTGGAAGTAGCAATATCCTCTTACTTTCATCACCTTTTCATCGGCAAGCCAAACAGTGGCATCCCATATTTTACCGCTGGTAGAATCGTAGATTTTCCCTTCTGTCCACTCGTTGTTTTTGCGGTTGAAGTGAAGGTGTTTCAAAACGTCGAGACCAAGAAGTTTCTGGGTTCGCAGCGCAATATCCGGGTTACGTTTATCCACCCTTTCGTTAATAGGTGTAATGGTATCTTTTACATCGTGAAACCACACGACACGGGCTTTATAGTCGGGTCCCACACGATAGACTTCTACTTCCAGATTTTTTTCAGTCGACAGCCATTTTCCCAAAATCGCATTCCCGTTATGCTGAGCAAAGCAGGATAAAAAAATAAAGCAACAACTACCTAACAGCACAATTTGTTTCCACATAAATATCCGTTTCTCAGCTTTTATTTAGGTATAGATATACGGAAAGAAATCTACGTTGGGTTGATGCTGAGAATAAACAGTTTACTAACAATCATTGAAAAAAAGTTCAGCTTTGTATAAGCTTCTTAAAAATTTTACGTGCAACCCAACTAAAACAAAGGTCGGGTGTATCTATGAATGAAACCACCGAACATTTGCCAAAAGGGTTAGAACAACTCATTAACGGATGCCTTCACGGCGAAAGGTCTGCGCAGGCAGAGCTTTATGGCATGTACTGCAACCGTATGATGGGCATTTGTATGTGGTATGCAAAAAACAAGGAAGAAGCAGAGGAGATACTGCAGGACGGTTTCATCAGGGTGTTTCTTTACATTCATACCTATAGCGGTGAAGGATCGCTGGAAGGATGGATAAAAAAGATTATGGTGAATGCAGCACTGCTTAAATTCAGGAATAAGAAAAGCAACAAGCTGCGGCTACTTACCGAATATAATCCGCAATGTGCATGATAGCGCCGATACAGCTGCAATCTTATCTTCTTACGATGAAAAAGAATTACTTAAACTCATACAATCGCTGCCGCCCGTTTACCGGATGGTGTTCAGCCTTTATGTGCTTGAAGGTTTAAAACATAAGGAAATTGCAGGTTTGCTCGGCATTTCAGAAGGCACATCCAAATCAAACCTGTCTGATGCGAGGTGTATTCTGCAAAAGAAAGTGACACAATTACACAAAACAGCTTCTTAAATATCGGACTGCCTATGAATGAAGATTTACATAAAGAAGATGAGCCTTTTAAAAAAGCCTATGAGAACAGCGAAGAGCCACCTTCGCCCCATGTGTGGAGCCAGCTGGAGGCAAGGCTAAACGAAAGAGATGCTGTGTATTACCGTCGTAAATTTACCGCATGGAAGAGCATCGCCTGTGTATTGATTTTTATGCTTAGCAGCGTGAGTTTGTATAATATTTATGAAGGCAACACCCCATCCTTTTCGCATGCAAAAGAGCATGACAAAAACAAACACGCCATCAATAGTGATTCGATAGTTACAATACAGCCTCATATACACAGTAAGGTTTTGGCAAGTATGAATAACAAACAGCCTGCTACTACTCGCTCATCTCCAACGCCAGATAATGATTCATATAAGCTTACTGCAAAAAGAGCTGTAGCGCCATTTGCAAGAGAGCAAATCAAAACAGATGACGTATTGGCAAATGGCTTTACTATGAGTGAGGAAAAACCTTTCTTGGTTCAACAAAAAAACGACAAACACTTTTTTTTCCAAAGAGAAAAGCTTGAACAAAATTTTGAACCTAACAAAACGAATAATGATACGTCTTTTACTACAGTATTGCCAATTGGTGAAACATTGATATATGGTATTAAAAAACGATTCGATACCACGCCGAAAAGCCGAAAGAACTTTCATTTCAATAACGAAAGTTCAGATACAGCGATTCAGCAAAGTGTAATGGTGAATGAACTGAAGAAAACACGGAGCGCTACAGAAGGAAAACTGAACAAATCCTTTACACCCAATTGGACTATAGCACCTTATATTTCTACTGATTTTACAGCTTACCGGCTGGATGATGACATATCCGAAAATCCAAATAGTCCCTTGCAAAAGCAGGCAATAGAAAAGCGGGAAAATCATGAATTTTCATTTTCGGCAGGCATCCTTGCAAGGTGGCAGTTTTTTGAAATTCTGGGTGCAAAAACAGGATTGATTTATTCCAATATCGCTATTGGCATTCAACCGCAAACCTTGTACGCCAGCAATGATGGCAACCAGGATATTGCTTACAAATTTGTCACATCTTCAGGATACGCGTATGTAAAACCCGTATTTATCAGAACACCCGTGGCAGGCGATAGTATTTTTGCAACTGTGGCGCAGCATCATTTGCAATACATCAGCGTTCCGCTGATGTTTACTTTCCGTTTACCCGTGAACAAACGGTTTACAATGATACCTTCGGCTGGGATTTTACCCAATGTGTTACTGAGCACCAAAGTAAGAACAGAAGTGGATGAAGGCAATGATAAAGAAACCGTAACCATATCAAGGCTTAAGGGTTTGCAAACTGTGTATATGTCATTTTCAGCCGATGCGGAAATACAATACAAACTCTCAAAGCGCCTAAATATTTCACTGCTACCAACTTTTAAATCTGCCATGAGACCAATGACCAAAAACAACGTAGTGAAAACCTATCCTTACAGCCTTGGATTGGGCGCGGGCATCAGCATGAACCTGTGAACTAATAAACGAGATTATTTGATAAGCAACTGGTGCACTTCGTCTGTGGGTTTATAATTTTCCAATAACCAGACTGTAACAAATCGTGTCACTTTACCACTTCGAGTAGCAGTGAAAGTATGCAGCAACTTCATAGAAGAAAAACTATGTTCGTAAGTCGATGTTACGTCGGTACTATAGTTGGATGGAACTATACAAATTGCGCTGTCGCCAGCTTGCAGCGGATGCCTGGCACCATTGAGCCAGGCAAAATTGTGAAGATCAGCCAGATTGCCAACGCCGATAAGTTCTGTGCGCAAAGGGCGAGCGATATAATACTCAATATGCGATGCGGGAAACCATTTGCTGCACACGATTGGTAAACGAGAATAAATGTTTCCGTCCGAAGTATCCGCAAGCCAGTGGCTGTATTGCGTTTCCAGCTCTTTCCATCCGCTAAGGTCAAGGGTAAAATCACCGCTGCCATAGCGCGATTCCTTTTTACTTCCCATCGTTCCGGGATAACAATGAATCATCAACACCCCGCCAAAGACTACGAACAATATCAGCCACACACTACTTTTCATCACAACTGGCAAAGCAAAATAGCTGGTTACATTTTTTTCGTCAAGGTATGCAGCTGCAATAAAAGATAGCGTTACAAAGCCCGGACCGCTCCAATGCGGCAACACAGGATTGAACAATGAAATGATGGTAACAACGATGATAATGGGAAGCCCTGTTATTAGTATAATGCGACTGACTGCATCAGTTAAAACCGTCATTTTGCGAACATTGTAAATACCCGCAACTATGAGAAATACATTAACAGGATTGTTGTAAAAAATTTGTCCTGCAAATGCCTGCACAAAACTGCTTATTTTGATGTGTGTGCTGTGCACTTCCACACGGTTGCTGTGATACAGGAATGTGATAAAATGGTTATTGATATTCCACCACAATATGGGGCTGATGAGCACTAAGGTAAATACACCGGACACATAAAGCCATGGCTGCATCAACAGCTTTCTCCGATAGAAAAGAACATAGAGAAATAAGGCAAACCACAGAAAAATGCCATGCACTTTGCAATCTATACAAATGCCGCTCAACAGACCAAACAACAGCCATTGTAATGGTGAGATTTGTTTGCCCCTTTTATCAATCACAACAATGTGTAGCAAGACCAACAAGGCAGCAAGCCAGAACACAATCTGCGGGCTGTCGGGCAAGATAAATGTACCTGCAATGATGCTCGCATAAATGCTTGTATTGTATAAAACGGCTGCATAATAGCCAGTTCTTTCATTGCGGATAAAGCAGCCAATGCGGTAACACAAATAGGTACCAGCTGCAGCACCCAGTATAGAACCCAGCCGGATGAACAATTCGTGTGTAAGCCACAGATTAAGTGTTGATAGCCTGATGAGCAAAGCCACACCCGGCGGATGGTCGAAATAGTTCCACTGCAGGTGCAGTGCATAGGTATAATAGTACACTTCGTCGTTGCCTAATTCAGTAAAAAATGCTACCAGCAACCGGATGCACGTTGATACCAAAATAAGGTAGCACAACCTCTTAGAAAACATGATGCATCAGGAATGAAAATTGAAAAAATAATTGGCACCAAAGTTCCAGAAAAAAACACCTGCAATGGCGAATGCTTTTGCCAGGTAAAAATTGAGCGAACCCACATCTGTAAAAAGATAGATCAATAAATTGTTTAGCGCCAGCCCTATCAGCGCAAACAAAACAAAGAGTTCAAAAGCAACAGGAATGCTGCCGTGCACTCCTTTAAATGTCCAGATATAGTTGAGTATAAAATTATTGACAACGGCAACGCGAAAATCCTGCGGTATTCGCAATGTATTTATTCAGTTTCATTTTTTCCTTGCATACCCAGGTTATCAAAAAATCGATGCACAAACCTGACAACCCTACGATTCCGAACTGCAACATTTTCAAGAAAACGGGCATCTGAAATTCTTCCATACTTATATTGATTAATTTGAAATGACAACCGCCGGTACAGGTGCGGAAACAAAAAGCGCAGCAAAAGCAAACTCCAACAAACCAACACCAACATACCAGCCAATTGCCTTATTAGCGTTTGTGAAGTGTTGATAGTAGCAGCAACCTGTTGCAATGGATTTTTCGCATAGCGAAAAACGGGATTAAGATAGATCTGCGTACCATCGCCAAAGTCGGCAACTACACGTGCATAGGGTTCGCTTTTGGGAAAGGGGAAAGATGCACAATTTGCTGAGCTCCGGGAATCCATCAAGTGTCCATTTTCACCCGTAACACGGATCGCTTTAGCCGGTTTTGTAAACTGAACCTTTATGATATCATTTAATACACTGACTGAATGCAGCAAAGGCATGCTGTTATTGTGCTGATGCCGCACTTCTTCACTCAGCGTTTTGCCTATGATCATGCCGTAACTATTGCCCATTTTCATAGCCTGAATCACCTCTCTCCTATTTACACGATTCACAAACACCCACGTGCAAATGTTGCCTGTTTTGTTGGTATCCAACACATTGTGTACATCGTCGTCGCCGGCAATAAATACAGGATTTCCCGCAGACAAAGCGGCATCCCAAAGCTTGGTTGAAATAGCGGCTGGGTTTAGTACTTCCATACAGTGGTAACCACTTAACTGTTTTACATCGGCTGAACTGTAACCGTTTCTCAGCATCGGGTGATTGAGTATAATCAGTGCATTTTTACTGCTGCTTGATAAACGATTTAGAATATCTTGTTTGTTGCTGGCAGATTGAGGCAATGGGTAATCTTTCCAACACACCTTTTCGGCACCCACTATCAGCTGGTGAGTTTTAAGCAGGTTGAAACCATGTTCGTAACAAGCCATATAATTCGGAGAAAACTGTTCGCTCGTATCAATGTACTGGTAATCGGATACCGCATGTACTCCATAATGCAATTGGCTGTAAACCCGTTGAATATCTTCGCCAGTTCCGTGTCCGTATGTGAGCCCTTCCCAACAGCGTGCATGCGCATGAAAATTGCATTTTACCAAATATTTTCCGCCACTCTCTGCGTATGGATTATAGATTGAATCGCCCCCAAACCTTGAACTCGCATCAAAGTTGTAAACCGGGCAAAACAAGTATTGATCCGTAGCCGCGAAAACAACTATGGACAAAAAAAATAATGATATAAACAAAAGTGTTTTCATTATCTGTTTACTGGTAAGTAAATGAAGATTGAGTAGAATTAGGAAGAATCGATTGCTTCAACATGTTATAATAGACAACCGGATAAAAGGAACGGTTGGGTGCGATGGAAGACTTACGTTAAGAAATAATTCAGGTATAAAGTTTTCAGCTTTGTAGCCATAGAGAACAACAGCACTAGAACGTTTCGGAAAAGCTCAATCTTGATTGTTTATCGGCAGTATAAAACTTCAATTTCTGTAGTACTGAATATGTTTTATTGGTGATGATTGAGAGCGCTAATACAATGCACCGCAAATGTTTGACGGTAATAGAATATGGAGAGCAAATTTGATAATTGGGATAAATGCATTTTTGCAAAGGATATAACTGTTGAATTAGAGACAGCGTACATTGTTGTCAGGTACAAGATGGTTTTTACTGCTTATTTCCATTGCAATTTGTGCGAAGGCAAGTGTTCAATATAGTAATCGAAGTGATTACTGGAGGCGAGATTGTTTTTGCTACTAATCTTTATCGGCAAGCCTGAGTAATAAAACCTGATTCATTTACTTATAGTTTGGCTTCACCCAAATGCTTGCTGAAAGTATCTATACAGCGCAACCGTGTGAAAACATTATCGGGCGAGATTGCTTATAAATCAAGCGTGTTTATATCTTTTTTTAAATGCGGAAGGGTTTTCGCCCGTCAGATTTTTAAACAGTTTATTGAAATACGAAAGACTTTCAAAGCCGGTTTCATAGCAGACTTCTGAAACCGTTTTATCCTGCAGCAATAAAGTTTTTGCCTGTGTAATCCGGTATTGGTTTACAAAATCGGTAAAGGTCATATTTGTTTGTTTTTTAAAATACCGGCAAAAAGCAGCGGTGCTTAAATGCACACTTGCGGCTACTTTATTTACATCTGGTGTTTCGTTGTAGTTGGCATGGATATATTTATAAACAGATCCCATGCGTATTTTATCATTCAGAAACAATTTAATGCTGGTATCCTGTTCATTGAGTTCTATCACTTCCTCGGATGTTGCCAGTATCTGAAAAATTTCCAGCAACATGAGCAGTTGCTGAAAATGGTCCAATGCCTGCATATACTTCAGTTTTTCGGCTACTAGTTGCTTTGTTGTGCCGTTAAACGATAAGCCCAAGATAAGCTTTTTCAAACAAGCCGTTGTATGGCGGAAAATTCCGGTGTTTCCTTAAAGGCATCGCCTAAAAAATTTTCTTTCAGCTGTACCACAACCTGGCGGTATTCCGTTTTCAATCCATAATCAAAATTCAGGTGCGGGATGTTGGGTCCAATCAATACCAGGTCGCTATCCATAAAACTTGAAATGTGTTGCCCCACATGCCGGATACCCGTTAGTTGCTTCTACATACACCAATTCATATTCCGGATGATAATGCCAGAAAAAATTATTTCTTAAGCTGGGTTTAAACAGTTTGAACGATTGCCGGGATCGGGCAATACAATTTCCTTTTGAATTTTCATGATAGCACTATTTACCTGTAAAGCTAGTAAAACTTAGCACAAAATACTATAAAAATGTCAATACAGAGCAAATAATGGTCATTACAGATATTTGATTAAGACCTGGTGTGCAGGAACTTTGCAGTATCAAATCACAATAAAACTCGCTATATGGAAACAGAAACAATGACGCCAACAATGGCGACCAACAATGGCAAATGCTCACAAAGACATTCCCGGCAATCCTTCTACCTCAAAAAGCAGCAAGGTAAAACTAAATGACCGCAGCAATGGCAAACCATTGCAGTTCTGAGTGAAGAAGACTGGAAATTCTGGATAGAAAACGGGTATATCGTAATTAAAAATGCAGTGCCAAAAGAGCAGGTAGAACGCCTGGCCAATTTCCTGTGGGAGTTTGAAGAAAAAGACCCCAACGACCCTGAAACCTGGTATGCGCCGCCACGTGCCGAAATGAAAATGAAAGAACTGACCAATACAGGAATGGTAGAAGTATACAACCATCAATACCTGTGGGACAACCGGCAGATGCCTAAAGTGCACCAGGCATTTGCGGATATTTGGGGAACCGAAAAGCTATGGGTCACCATTGACCGTGCCAATTTGAATCTTCCCATACGCCCCGGTTTCGAATACAAAGGCTTTATTCACTGGGACTACGATCCTGAAACAAAGCCACAAAATGTGCAGGGCGTTTTGGCACTGGCCGATCAGACGGATGAAAACATGGGAGGCTTTCAATGCGTGCCCGAATTGTACAGAACCTATGATACCTGGAAACTGACCCAGCCGGAAGACCGCAATCATTTTAAACCCGATACAACAGGGTTTTCCATTGTAAAAGTACCAATGGAAGCAGGCGATTTACTGATTTTCAACAGTACGCAGCCACATGGTATACGTCCCAACAACAGTGGCAACAAAGTGCGGATGGCGCAATACATTTCGATGATGCCGGCAGAAGAAGACAATGAAGAGCTGCGCGAATGGCGGCATCTCTTCCTGGATGGAAAGACGCGCACCGGAAGGCTATGCATTTCCCGGCGACCCGCGCAATTGGGAAAGAGACAAATACCAGACTGCTGTACTATCTCCGCTGGGAAGAAAGCTGCTGGGCATGGATAAGTGGTGAGTAAATTATTTTTTATTGAAAGGAGTGATCGCGTAATAGCGCATCGCTCCTTTTTTTAATTCTACCAATGTGTTTTCAATAAAAAGTCTTTGATATTGGACAACCCTTTTTCGGGACAATATAATTTGACTAATTAGCTTACAAACGCGTTTTTCGACGGTTAAACTTTATTTACGCGATTTGTTTAACGGCATTAACAGCCAAGGAGCTAACGAGTAAGATTGAGAACAGCTTACAATACCTACACAGCGAATTTCATAGGTAAGCAGCTTATCTAAGACAAATCTATAATGATTGAATTCAAATCGCTGCAAGACATCACAAAGAAACTGCCAGCACCTAAAAACTGCCAAAAGAACAAACTGCCAAACGGATATCCATTCCGCCACAGCTAATTAAAATAATGGAGAAGATGTGCTCTCGAAACAAATAACCAGTCCTTAAAAAAGAATTAGGATCGTTATAATGTAATGCTGCTTACAATATCGAATTCTTGAGACAGTTCTTCTTAGGCTCTGTTTCATTACCAGGTTATTTTACTTTTATATTATTTTTCCTGTTTGATTCTACCTTGAATGGCAGATTTATTTGTTGAACCTTGTTTTGAGAATATATCATTCTGTAATCGCCCACTTTTAAGTTTATACTGAAAGGAAATGTTGTGTTCACAAACTCCTTTAAAGTTGCTCCAACAATTTTCAACTTATTATTTTTTGTACAACTCGGGCATAGAAAGGTAACTTCCGTTGCCGTGTCAGCGATAGGTACCTGTTGAGTTGCACTTGAATTACCGATGTTAGCGCCATAACCGCTTTCCATGAGAAATTGTTTGCAGTCTTTGATATTGAGTATTTCATCTATTGCTTTCCGCTTGTCTGTAGCCTTGTCGTAGTAGGCTTTTGTGATCATATAGCCAATGTAATAACCCATATCCTGTGGTCGTTTGTCTTTTCTTTCGCCACCATAAAGCCAGTTACTAAAGCTGTCATTCTCACCAAAATTCATCTCATTTACAAAGTCGTTCCATAACATTTCCTCTTTGCCTATTGCATATTCATAAGCTGCTGTGTTAGCAATTTTCCCTGAAATAAGTTCACCTAAAAAGTCTGCACTCCCTTCTATTATGCATTGTTCCAACAGTATTCTATACTTGTAAGGAATGTGTTGATTTGAATGGATTAATTCATGAGCAACGATGTATACCATGTTACTCGGATCGTTCATTTCCGAGCCAATGATTTGATATCCTGGCTTTGCTGTTCCACCGGTGGTAAATCGCCCGATAACAAAATATAGGGGCGGAAATATAGAAGCTGCGTACAAATATTTAAAAGCATAGTATGTACTTCTGATGTGCTTTTCTTCTGAAGAAAGGGAACTTGTTTTTTGCCTGATGGATAGATATTTTGCTTTATTGGCAATTACATACTTTTTGAGTGTGTCGGCATGCACAATCCGTTCATTATCCATAAAGTTTTTTACTCCGTCTGTACCCACATTTATGTAAAGGTCTGCAAAGGCGTTGCCATTATAATTTTGAAACGTTTTGTCAAATGCCATCCAAAAATTGTCAACATCAGTATAGATAAGTTTTGCTTTGTCCGGGTCTGTTTCACTGGCAGCGGAGTCATTATTCTGCCCGTAACAAATAGCAGAGCAGAATGTAAAAAGCAAAATGGAAAGTAAATGTTTCCTCATAGTTTAAAGTGTTGCTGTGAATTGATTACTAAAGGGAGAGTATTGCCGATGAAGAAAAATTAAATTTGAACAATGTAAGTGCTGCCAGGCTATCTGATAGTTGCCCTAAAGCAATCTGCAAATAAAAGAGTAATCATATTCGTATCAGGCATTTACTTATAAATTAATGTTCCGACACATGCTGTAGCTGCATATCAGTTCAGCATCAGCGATAAGATTAGATTTTGTAAACAACCTCTTTTAACCGGAAAACAACAGACTGATATGGCGCAGAACAACTGTCTGAAATGGCAACTATTCGGCTTTCTCTTTTTGTTTTCCCAGGTGAATTTGCAAACCTACACCCATACGGAAGCTATTGGCAGCTGTAGTGTCTTCCAAACCGTAAGGTAAAGAATGATTATAGCTCAATGTCAGTTCGAGTGACGTATGTGGGTTTATAAAGAAAACGGGACCTCCTTTGACAGTTATGAGTTTGCTGTTCCATTTTCGCGTTCCAAAATAAGGATAGCTGCTTTTATATTTTCCCCATGAATAACCATATCCTCCATCAACAAAAAAGTTGATATTCTGCTCAGTAGATAAGAAATAATAACGCAGAAAAGGTAATGCCTGTATAAACGAATTTCGAGATTTGAATACAGCGCGTGAAAAGTATGCATCATAGCCTACTCTTACTCCACCTGCCAGGCGGTTTATAAAAAAATACCCGTTATTGGCTGACACTGAAATGTTGGATCTCTTGCTGGAAAAGTATTTATAAGAGTTAAACTCCGCGCTTCCACCAATCAACCATTGACCTTTACTGATCTGCGAAAAGCAAGGGAGCGATAAACTGCAAAGAAATAAGGCAACAAGCAACGAACTAAATTGCTTCATACGAAAGGAATATTAGAGTCAAAAAATCAGTTGTACACGTTGCGAACTGCTCTGTGGCTCAATAGACTTGTGATAGCCAGCAACAGTTGTAAATCTTATTGAAAACCTGAAATAGTATGCAATCCGGATGTGTTTGTTCTGAAGCCAATCTTACACAAAACTAAAGTTCTAAGCATATGCCTCACCATCATCAAAGAGCATAATAAAATCCAACATTTAGTCCTGCACTCCACAAATTTTCTGTTACCGGAGCATCTTTAGTTTCTAATACTCCATATCTAAATGTCGGCTCTGCCAGCAAGTGGATTTTCTGATTGAATGAATAGTCAATGCCAACGCTTATCATAGGAGAAATGTCAAGTTTTTTAAAGTCCGATGCAGACGTGTGTTTCTTTTTTTCTATCCGTCCATCAGCATACTCATAATGATCCGATTGCTTAACATTTAATAAATAATTTGCCAGTAAACCAAAACTTGAAATCAAATGAACTTTCTGTTTCCCAAAAGAAAATTTAGCTTTTAACGGAATGCCGACGTATTGATAAGAATACTTCGTTATTGCGTTTGTTGGCGAACCGGGATCTGGTGGAAAGTAAATCAAGTCCTGTTTTTTTGTCTGATAGCCTTTGCTTGAAAATTGAATTCCGGTTTCAAGTCCTAAGAGGTGCGAAAAATTGAAATACACATTTAGCCCTGTCGTGAAACCAAATTTGGCAACTTCAATATCGTTCCTCTTTTTAATAACAAGATCACCTGAAGCACTGCCGTCATTATTTTTAAGTGTCCGATAGTTATAGTCCGGAGAAAAATTGAAACCAATCAAAATTTTCTGTGTCGGATTGTTGTCTTGTGCTTGTGCTGTAAGTGAAACAAAAGTGGCAATGAAGACGAATAGCCGTTTCATAATAGAGTTTTTGGGATAGATGCCTGGCAAGATTTCGATTTGTATAGCAGTAAATACAACGAACAAGATTTGTACAGTAGTGATACTCCATGTTCCGTAAAGCCCGGCATAACAAAGCTGAATCATTAATTAAGAGTACAAGCTGACGAGCAAGTGCTGAGTAAAACTCCGTTAAACCTGTATGCAGTACATTAGCACATTTTAGCCAGATGATCTTCTGTGTGCCAGGCTTTTGCAAATTACCTTTGTAAGGTGTTTATTGTTTTTGGCTTATACATTTCCATTATATTTTGGGTCGAAATCTACCATCCATTCTAGTCCATATTTGTCTCTAAACATCCCAAAGTATGAACCCCAGGGACTGTCGGCAATCGGCATTTCAATTTGTCCACCTGCAGAAAGCCCGTTAAATAATTTGTCGGCTTCTTCTTTGCTTTCTGCACTGATTGAAATCTTACTTCTGTGTTCATTTTCGTTTGTGCGTCCCATAAATTCGGGAACATCATTACCCATCAGAATATTGTTTCCAATCGGCAAAGCAATATGCATAATTTTTTCTGCTTCTTTTTCTGCCACAGGAAAATCAGGACCTGACATGTCTTTGAAACGCGTAACGTTTGCGAATTCACCGCCAAAAACCGATTTGTAAAAAGTAAATGCCTCTTCGGCATTGCCGTTGAAATTAACATAGGGATTGATAAGTGCCATTCGTTTTTTTTAAGTTATCCAAATGTACCGTTTAATTGCAAAATGGCGAAAGCATAAAAGCGCCGAAAAGTGGATGTTTGCGTCAAGCCGTTACATGGTCATATAAGCCAAACGTGAGTAAGTTTTCACTTGCAACGAACCCACTCGATGTGGGCTTTCTGCTACAGCGGCAAACCGTGCGCCGCAATAGATAAAGACATACAGCTTTATTGAGAGCGCACTATGCAGCCTTTATCTCCTTTTGATGAAGCACGTCTTCCATCCGCCTGCACTTTGCCACTCTCCTTGTTGTTTGTGCGCACTTTTTTGTATCATTTATGGTGTGTGTCTACTTAGTAAGGTGTGTCACCAAATCGTGGAATAAATCACATTCATTACAAGGCTTGCATAGGTGTACCGTCTTGATGAGCCAAACAAAGGTACCCGACTTAATGCCATGGCTGAAGAGTGAGCTTAGAGCATTTAATTAGCAAAGTTTTTATTGCATTTTCTCTTGACAAAGTGATAGTCAAAAAAATTATTTTTTTTGGTAACTAGATTCTCTACATTTACACTGTTATATAACAGTAGTACAGTATCATGTTCACAAAACCTAATCAAAATTCGGGAGTGCCTCTTTATGTCCAGGTTAAACAACAGATTATTCATGCTATTGAAAAAGGAGCGATACAACCGGGAGAACAGCTACCGAGTGTACGGGTTTTTGCAGAGCAGATGGTAATAAATCCCAACACGGTTATTAAAATCTATCGAGAACTTGAAATGGAAGGCACTATTGAAATAAAACATGGTTCAGGGGCTTTTGTATCCACACATTACCAGATAGGAACAAAAGCAAACCTGGTAAATCAAGGTGCAACTTCAATAGAAAAATTAGTGGATCAATTGCTGAATAAAGGATTAACAAAAGAAGAGATCAGGAGAATGGTAGAGGCGGCTTTGCTTAAAAATAAATAAAAGAAAAACCATTGTATGTCAGACGCCGTAATCACAACAACAGGATTAACAAAGAACTATGGAAGCTTTTGTGCAGTTGACAATCTAAACCTGCATGTACCACAGGGAAGCATTTGCGGCTTTCTTGGTCAGAACGGGGCAGGCAAAAGCACAACGATTAAAATGTTATTAGGCATGGCGCGACCTTCCTCAGGCACTGGTTCTATTTTGGGTCATGATATTCTCAATGAAAATGAAAGCGTTGCCATAAGACGGCGAGTTGCCTATGTAGCAGAAGATAAACGGCTGTATGATTATATGACGGTAGGTCAAATCATCAAATTTACGCAATCATTTTTTGCAGACTGGCAGACTGACCTGCAGCAACATTTACTTAACGAGTTCAGGCTTCCGTTAGACAGGAAAATCAAAAAACTGTCAAAAGGTATGCGTACCCAGTTGGCTTTACTACTTGGCATCTGTCGCAATGCGGATATTCTGATATTAGATGAGCCGTCAGAAGGTCTCGATCCGGTGAATAATGAAAAAGTACTTAAGCTCCTGGTGAGTTTAGCGGCAGAAGGGAAAACAATCTTTTTTTCTTCACATCATGTATTCGATGTAGAACAGATATCTGATTATATCATCATGGTACACAGGGGAAAACTGATTGACAGCAAACCATTGGAGCAGATGAAAGAGGACTATAAATTATTCAAACTTTTTTTTGATCTACAGCCCAACTGGAACCCGATGGATATTCAGGGAGTAAAAAGATGTGCCACAGAAGCTAATTCTATGACGCTTTTTGCTAACAGCCATGAACAGCAAATCTTAGAACAGATAAAGCAGAGAAATCCCTCTTCGATCGAAGTGATAAACTTAAATCTAAAAGATATTTTTTTAGAAAACCTTAAGGCAATTGAAAACAATGCTGCTTAATAAGTATTGGCTGGAAACCAGGAACCGGTTCTTCATTGGGCTGTTATTCATTTCCGCACTGTGTTTGTTTTTTGTTCTTGCACAGCCCTGGATTTTGGAACGTTGGCGCTTGGATGAAATTGAAGACCCAAAAATATACAACCCGCCCTGGCTTTTGATTGCAAGAGAAAACTATAGTTATTTCATCTGGCACTTTTTATATAATTACCTTCTACAATTTACGTGGGCAATATTTGCTTTAATGCTTGCATTAGGAGGGTTAAATTATGAACATGAACGGGGAACCGTCTTATTTACTTTGTCGCTGCCTGTTGCAAGAAGAAAATTATTTTTTCAAAGAATCATAGTCGGCTTTGTAGAAGCAAGTATGCTGGCTCTGTTGCCCGTAATTATTATTCCCTTGTTCAGTCATTTTATTGGTCTGCCTTTTTCTTTACATGATGCTTTTAAGCATGCTGTTTTATTTATAGCAGGCGGCACTGTCTATTATATGCTGGGCGCTTTAATCAATGCTATTATTAAAACAGAAACGGTTGCTTTTTTTATTGGCATTGGAGTCATCATCATTTTTTACTTTTTGTTTCAACCCTATTCGGAAGGAATGGAAAAACCATTCTATTTAAATTTGATTGATCTGCCTGGTTTTATCGCAGGGGAAGCTTCGCCACAATTTTTTACAACACAATGGTGGCTGGGTTTTGCGGCATGTCTTGCAACCAGTTTACTACTCTTCCTTTTATCGTACCGCATTACTTTAAAAAAAGATTTTTAAGCATGGCTACAGATCTTAAAATGTTTTGTTATCGCTATTGGCTGGAAAGCCGTACCCGCTTGCTGATTGCAGTGGTACTGATGACACTGGTTCTTTTGCAGGCACTTAGTCAGGCTGGTGAAACCATAAAAAATCATCCTCAACTTTTTGGCGGCAGGGAACTTTTATTTACACAATATGTTTGGGTAATTATTTACAAAGGCTATTTTCTCACCATTTTTACCTTAGCATCTTTTTTATTTGGTGTAGGAGGTCTGGTGCAGGAAACGGCCTCAGGCACTGCATTATTTACGCTTTCCTTTCCTGTTCAAAGAAAATTATTAGTCTATTCAAAACTGTTAACAGCTTCCCTTCAGGTTGTTGGCTTGTCACTACTTTTTGGATTTATCATTCCGTTATTATCAAAGATGTTTGGTTTTGATTATCCTTTAAAAGATGCTTTGCTTTTTAGTGTTTTAATTGCCACAGGTGGCATTATATTTATGTTTTTAGGCTTCGTACTGTCCTTGCTTATAACCAGGGAAACAGTGATTATTCCTTTAGGCGTTGCATGTATGTCAGCACTTTTCTTCATCACAAAATTGCCGGTTTTTAAACATCTGAATATTTTCAACTTTATGGTTGGTGCAGGTTATTTAAGCAATGATAATTTTTTGTTCAATCAACCAATCAATGTTTTAGGAGTTGTCCTGGTTTGTTCTATTTTATTGATAATTTCATTTGTATTGGTAAAGGCGTTTAAACGTATTGAAGCTTAAAATTAATATGTCGTCAAGAAATTTGATTCTACTAATGATTTGATGATATTGAAAATTTGACTACTGAAGCAGGTAGATTGTGAGTTGGCATTTTTAGCTCGTTTGCAGGTTGGCTTTTTTCAAGAAATGTGCAGCTCTAAATGTAATATAAATAGCGCTAGGTAGAATAGGTTGAGTTTTACGATGTGTCCAAATAGAATATCACACAACGAAATGGGCTTGCTGCAGGTGTGTGATTCGTATTCCATATGCCCAAAACCTAAGCTAATTACTGAATTAAATGTACAGGTTGATAATCGAAAGCCAAATAGCAATCTGTCAAGCCCTGACTGAAATGCAAGAGCAAAATGCTGCCGATGCTAACAAACGCCAGCCACAATGTGCTCAACAATGCTGTAAGTAGCAATGTGGGTATTGAATTCAAAGCTTAGTTTACTGGTTTGATATTTTACCTGTCCTACAAAAGCAAAGCCAAAAAAATACAAAGTTTAAATTTTTGTTTCATCGTATTCTGGTCTTATGTAATGTGATTAACTTTTACGTAAGCCTGCGAGAGGTGTTAAACCAAATATTAATGCTAACTATGAGGGCTTGGTGAAGTGCTGTGAATAGACTTACCTCATGCACGGCAACTGAAGCCAAATTTATTATTTAATGTTGAGGATATGCACCTTGCTCAGTTTATGATGTCAAGGGTAAATGAAGCCAAATTGAAATGCAAATGTTGAAACATGAATAATGTGAACCTGTATTTTGCCAAACGCGAATATTACCGGCATGGCCTTCGTCCTGACAACTGTTACAATCCCAGACTTTTTCTTATGTGGTTTATATATGTTATTCCGGTTGTTATACGGGTTTTGTTTTTATCATTCATCGTTACGATTAACCGGTTGCCAAAATATCTTTCTATTTCGGCAATTTTATTTTTATTAATCATGAATGATTTTTGAACCCTTAAAAAATTATGGGGTAATAATTCTTCATATTCGGCAAGAGGAAGTATCAGATAAATATTCCTTGTTCTCCTTTGTTACGAGAAACACATATTTTTCTTTGGCTTTCATAAAAACAATATCATCGTAGGGAATAAGTATGAATTTGTTTCCAAGCTTTATTGCCGCCGCTGTTGGCTTTCTTTCCGGTTGTAACTCGGAAAAAAGCTTTTTAATGGAAGCCACATCCGGAAGCTTGCTATGATGCTATAAATACGCTGCAATTTTTCAATGCTTCTGGGCAAACCGTGCTTCTTCAATGGGTTTTAATAAATAGTCAATGGAGTTTGTTTCAAATGCTTTCAGGGCAAATTCTTCGTAGGCTGTTGTAAAAATAATATAGGGTATGTGTTTCAATTTGGTGAGCATTTCAAAGCCATTCATACCCGGCATATTAATATCAAGAAAAATTAAATTGGGATGCAACTTATTAATTAAGGGTAATTGCCTCACTTCCCGATTTGGCTTCACCCATAATGGAAAGCACATCAGAATGATTGCCGGCAAGACTTTTTATCATCAGCCTAGCAGGATATTCATCATCCACAATAATCGCAGTCAATTTGCCAGTCGGCTCATTCATTGTTATTTACATCTTTTATAATAATCGTTATTTCTTTTTGAGGTGTATTGGAAATAAGCAATTCATGTTTTGCGGGAAACAATAGTTGCAATTTATCGGTCACATTTTTTAATCCATAACCGGGATGTATTCTTTCAGGAAAAGATTTGCCATTGTCATGAATGGTTATAACAAGATTTCCCTCCACTACAGAAGCATTCATTTTAATGAAAATACTATTTTCTGATTCCAAAAAACTATGTTTGATGCTATTTTCAACGAGCGGTTGAAATAAAAACCTGGGAACCAGGATGGATTTACTTTCTTCAGTGATACAAATTGTATAAGTAAGCTTTTCTTCAAAACGAATTTTCTCAATTTCAAGGTAGGTCTTTATTATTTCCACTTCAGCTTCCAGCGTTGCGAAATTACTTTCTGCATAGTTGAGGCTATACCGCAACAGTTTTGATAACGCAACCGTCATATCCCTTGTCTTTTTTCCATCCTGCATTGCCAATCCGGCAATAGAATTCAACGCATTATATAAAAAGTGAGGATTTATTTTGGCATATAAAACCTCTAATTGACTTTGGGTATTTGCTTCCTTTAATATTGCATATTCTGCTTCCTTTTGTTTAATCAGCGCCAGGTTTTTTAGATTATTATAGCTTATTAAAGTACGACCGGTATTAAACACAAAGGCGAATAACAACGTGTCTTTGATGTCACTGGTTCCGAAAGTTGCAATTCCAGTAATATTTATTAGGTATGCACCAACGAGGGTTCCTGCCAGGATAGATATAAACCCCATCACTTCTGTCCATATCAAACTAAGATGCAGCTTTTGGGATACTGCTTTACATATATAGTAGAAGTTATAAGCAAATAAAATAAGTATGGCAAATACCGGAATATTTTTGAGCGGTGCCGGGTTAAAAAGCTGTTTGACAATAAAGTACGATGCAATTGCTACTATTAGTGTCAGGTTTATTTTTGCCCAATAATTTGGATGCAGTTTTTTAATATTATACATGATCTAACACATTAAAAATGAAATGGAAATTGCGGCAATAAGCAACATTTGTTCGTTTATCATTTATCCTGGTTAAAAAATGCGATTGCCAATTTCATTTCACCTGCAACAGCCGATTCATGCCCACCTTCTACCTCAACGGCTTCCACATCTAATTTCTTTTTCTTTGCAAACATTGCTGTTTGCTGACTGGATAAACGGAAGTGAGGTTCCCGGAAGCCATAAAAGATACGAACCGGAATTTTAAAGCTGTTTGCATAAGCCAAGGGTGAACGTACAATAAACTCTTTATTGATGTTCGTATCAAAAGGAATGGTATTGCGGTCTATACCGTACTTACAAAAAATAATTTGGTCTGGCGAACCCGAGAATGATGCTGCTTTTTTAAAATTGGTATTGTTCAACATTGCAGTGAGCAACGTTATGGTGCCGCCTACACTATGTCCCGCAAGAAACATCCTGTCGTTATCTACGTAAGGCAGCCCTTTTGCAAATAATGCAGCAGCGATCGCATCATCTACTTCATCATAAAACATGGTAAAAATGCCAGGCTGACCATTTTCGCCTCTCAATATTGGCGCAATCACTATAAAGCCTGCGTCGCGGAATGGTTTAGTCATATCCCAATCACCCTTTCCAAACGCAAAACCGCCATGCAGAAAAACAATGACAGGATATTTCTTGTTGCTGTTGCCACTTGGTTTATTCATCCAGGCTTTTAAAGTGAGGCTCCCCGATGTAAATAAAATTTGGGTGGCATCGGCTGGCGGCACATCAGCGCTGTCAGATGCCTGCGAAGCTTGTGGCGAACCTTCTTTCTTTATAAGCGTTGTTTTAAAGTGCTTACGTACTGTAGCATAATCTTCTTTTTGAATTTGAACCATCGGTTGTATAGTTCCGTCTTCTTGCTGTTGAGCCAAGCCAGTTAAATACGCACAAAGCAGGATAATTAAGAATAAAATGTTGGTTAGCATAAGTGATACTTTCATCGTCTTAAATTTTGTGTGGTATGAAAGTATCGACCCGTCATGATGAAGGAAAGGGAAAACCGACAAGTTGAAAGATTCAACGGATAAGTTAGTAAAATACCGTTACAACCGGAAAATTGATGAAGGTTATTTGATAGAAACTAAATATATAATTGAAGACGAATGTTTGTACTTAATGCTGCACTTTTGTACTGTCGCGACATGCTTGCAGGCAATGAACAGGTTTTGCTGCAGGTGGATTATATCATGAAGTCACGGTCGAAACTGCTGCACAGTTTTGTTTATAATTTGAAGTTGAGAACCAAATGCCAAATGTAAACTCGTTTGTCCGGACTAAAGTATCGTGATGCAAATTGCCGAAGTATCAGTGTCTCGCCAAACTTGCAGCAATACCCAAGTTATGCGCAGCTAGCCCGACAATCTTTCCAAGATCTTGTCAATGTCGAAGGCATCGCCCCTCCTAGCCTAACAACGGCGTGAAAAGGTTTACAATATGCCCGGGCGGCTAACCTTGATTAAATATCGATTTACCCTTATAGGCATATCTTTGTTTACTTACAGTCTGGCTGTACAGTTGCCGCTTCTGAAAGGACAACATGGAAGAACGGGAAGAAATACGCTGCAGCCATGAGTAAATAATTCACTAACCTTAAATTTAAATCTATGCCGAAAAAGACAGCTGAACCCAGGAAGAATAAGCCTACTAAAAAGAAAAGCTCAGCACAGAAGAAAGCGGATCCAAAGAAAAAAGCACGGTAAGGTCAAAAACGCAGAGAGCCCGGTTCACAGAGCCGGGCTTCTTTTTACGCCGTTGTTGGAGTTTTGGTTTAAGACTTCTAGCACCAAGTTTTTCCTCCAGCGATTAAAACAAACCATGAACGCTTTAAATACAGTGAAAGACCACATATCATTTCGGTTTAGGAGGATTGCAGATGACGGTTGACGGCTTGGCGTTGCTGGGATATTTGAAAAACGTCCGCCGACAACTGAAGTCCAATATTTTTTAAAAGTTGAGGATAACAACTCAAGCTAAATTAATAACGACCTGCCGAAACCGAGGCTGATAGCGAGCTGCAGCCGAAGTGGTTCAACGTCCTGCCCCAATAACGCCAAACCCCATGTAGGCAGCAGTTTTTATGTTTTGTCCGTGTTTAGCCAAACTACTTTTTGTTCCGATTTATGGTCTTGTCCAATAATGTCTTTGTAAAGTTCAGGTCGCCTTGCTTTTATGTATCGGTGTCCACCTGCTTGGTGAAGTTTGCCGGGCGTAATTGTCGCTGTCACAAAACTATCTTCAAATGAACGGCATTCGGCAATAACATCTCCAAATGGATCAATAATCATAGAACATCCATTTTTCAGTTGGTCATCATCCATGCCAATCGGATTTGAAAAAATTGCATAAACCCCATTGTCATAAGCCCTTGCTGGTAGCCATTTCATCAACCAGCCCCTGCCTTTCATCCCGTCAAATTCCAAACGTAGAGAAGTTGGGTCGGTCTCGCGGTTTTCCCAAAGTTTAGGGTCGACAAAACCCGCACCTGGTCTGGTCGATGGCGTACACATGGTTACGTGGGGCATAAAAATAATGTCGGCTCCCAAAAGTCTTGTAGCTCTAACATTTTCAATCACGTTATTGTCGTAACAAATCAAAATTCCACATTTCCAACCAAGAATTTCAAAAACGCAATAACTATCACCAGCCGTCAAATATGGATTTATGAATGGATGCAACTTTCTGTATTTTGCTACCAGTCCGTTTTTGTCTACGCAAACATAGGCTTTGAATAAATTATCGTTTTCGTCTTTTTCAAATAGTCCTGCCAAAACAACGATGTCGTATTGTTTTGCTATTTCGGTAAGTTTCAAAATACTCGCTCCATCAGGAATAGGTTCTGCTAAATCAAGCATTTGTTCTTTTGAAAGACTTCGTGCAAATGTGTATCCTGTAATAGAACATTCATGAAAAGCAATAACATTTGAGCCTTCCCGCGCTGCTTTTTTTGCCAGGCGTTCAATAACCGAAAGGTTATAACTTTTGTCCCCACTTTTGTTCTCGAATTGTGCTGTCGATATTTTTATGCTGTCCATATAGTAATGTCTGTTTTAAAATTGCTGCCTACGTTAAAGTGTTTATGAAGTTGTGGCAATTGAAAAACAATAGGACCATTTAACCACAAAATAAAAATAGCAGTTTATGGTTGAATGCTTAACGTCCAGCCACAATTTTATAAAGACACTGTTAGCTGAATACCTCCTTGTTTTATAATTGTACATACACAATTGGATATCAAGTTTTTTTTATACTCTGTAGTTTATCAAAAGCAATGCGATTGATATTTAAAAACGGACTTCTTATCTGATACCAAAAAGCTTGTTTTTTGTCGGTATCAAATTCCTTTAATCCATAAGTGATGCTTTTTACAGTTTTGTACTTGTAGGTGCCAAAAATTCTATCCCATAATATAAATATATCAGCAAAGTTAGAATCAGTATAGACTTGATCCTGCTCATGATGTACTTTATGTTGGTTGGGTGTTACAAAGACCCATCCTACTGTTTTATCCAACCATGTTGGGTAATGTAGGTTTGAATGTTCGAAGAAGAAAAAAATATTCAGTATAAAAAAATAAAGTCCCAACGACAACACATCAGTCCCGAACATAGCGGTTATCAGAATGAATCCAATTGTAAATACAAATAAACCTTCGATTGGATGAACCCTTAAGGCGGTAGAAGCGTCCACCGTGGTATCACTGTGGTGTACCCTGTGAAAACGCCACAAAAATGGATTCTTATGTACCCCTCGATGTATCCAATAAGCCGTAAGATCGTATATTGCCACTCCGCATAACAGCTTTACCCAAAAAGGGATTTGCAATAAGTGAAACAGACCCACGTGTTTATTGTTGAGCCACTCTACGCAGGTAACCGGAAAGACTGCAAAAAAAATATTAGGGATAATAACAGTTAGCCCAATTAAAGCGTTGTGAAACAGATGTAGCGGTCGATGTTTAAAAGTAAAAGGTTTAGTTTGTATTTGCTCGAGCAAATAAAAAATAAAAATTAAGCAAAAGGTAATATAATTAGGATCGATATTGAGCAAATCATTTAATAGTTTCATATTAAGGGGAATTTAATTGTGTCTATTAAGGTATGAAATTTAAATCGACTCCTTATGTATTACCATAACCAAAAAAGGTCCTATGTTTCAGCTAACGAACAGGTATTGCCGATGGTTGGGTATTTATTGAACGTCCAGCCTGGCAACTGAAGTTGAATTTAGATAAAATTTTAAAAATTTGTTCTCCTGCTCAACAGAATTTCGTCAACCCGGGATGAAGTGGTTAATGATTTGCTGCCGATTGCTCCTACGTCCCGCCCAATTATCGACTATACCCATGTTGTGCGTACGGTTTTTTGTCACAAGAAACGTATCTGCTTTACTTAAACCATTACTGATACCTAGCTGGTAACATATTCATTTTTAATAGCACTAATAGTAATATCTTTAATGCCGTTCCTAGGGCTGCTATTATATTTATAAATTTTTGTGCCTTAGCATGATCACCGAACGCTTCTTTTAGCCCTTTGAATACCATTAATCCACTAATTCCACCCAAAGTATTGGTAATTAGATCTGTGATATCAAAAGCACCGACCCGCAAAATGTATTGAAGTGATTCAACGAGTAAACTGAGTAAAAAAACGCAGATGAGTTTTTTGCTGAAACGCCAATTTCCAAAAAATATTCCTGCATAGATGCCAAGCGGTATGAATATCAATACGTTCAAAATGTTTTCACCTGTCAAAATAGAAGGTCCGCTAAATGGAATTAAGCTTATTCTCCTTTCTTCCATGTAAGAAAAACGTACCCCTAACTTTAATAGCAGAATCCAGTATAATGCACTTAAATAAATTATAAACAACACAGCGGTAAACCTGTTCATGCCGTTATTAAGTTTTGGTCGTTCCATTATGTTTTCAAGATAATGAAGCTTTTTATATTAGTTGACTAATGAGGCTGATATTACTATTTATGGAGCCGAGCTGAATTGTTCAAAAATGACGATGAACTAACAGGTATTGCCGAAGTGCGGGTAAAAGAATTCCGTCAAGCCCGGCTTACCGAAGCCAAATTTATTTATTAATGTTGATGATTTGCACCTGGCTAAATCTATAACGTCCAGCCCGATATGCAGCTAAATTGAAATTCAAAAGTTGAAGCACGGCTTCCGTCCGCCCGTATTTTGCCAAACCCCTTGTTGTGTGTTCGTGCCTCTTTTTGAAGTTAAACCTGTACAGATAAATGCAAACGTCCTCCAAAGCCTTCACGAATTATCCGCATAAGTGTTGACAACCGAATATCACTCGCATTGTTCTCTATGCGTGAAATATAAGACTTAGTGGTTCCGCATTTTTCAGCAAGTTGCTCCTGTGTCAGATTTTGTTTCTCACGCATTTCCTGAATAAGTACACCTAATTTAAATGCTTCAAACTCTTGTTCGTATGCTTCCCGTTTTTTAGTTCCTCTCTTTCCGTATTGCTGGTCGAGAAAATCCTCGAAGGAAGTCAAGCTATTATTTTTGTTGTTTTGCTTTTTCATTAAAATACTCCTTTTTAAGTTTTTCCGCTAATTCGATTTCGTTCTTTGGTGTCTTTTGCGTCTTCTTCTGAAAGCCGTTTAACAGTATCACCAAGTTCCCTTCGTCAAAGAAGCTAAACACTCTGAAAATGTTGTTTCCAACTTCGACACGAATTTCAAAAAGTCCATCCGTGTCCTCCATGTGAGAGAAATATTTTTTAGGAACCATTTCAATGGTCATAATAAGCTCAATCGTCCAATTCAGCTTTTTCTGCACGACAGTCGTTTGCTTCTTGTAGAAGTCGTTGAAGTGGTGTTTGTAGAAAAAGATGTTCCTTTAAAATTTTCTTTCACTACACAAAGTTAGCTAATTAGACAACATTTCCAAAGTTATTTCCTATTGTAGAAGGAAGTT
>CAWGWV010000024.1:0-106613 GCA_963826385.1 uncultured Chitinophagaceae bacterium
ATGAATAAGGTATTGCGGATAATTGGCGTTGAAAGAGCTGAATACACCAGCTACCTGCGGCGTTTTTTTCAGGTCGTCCATAAACTTCCGCGTTACGCTGGCTGTTTGTTGCAGGTTGCCTTTACCGGTGCGGTCGAGCAACTGCATTTCTACGCCGCTGGCGTTGCCAAAACCGGGCACAGTGGGCGGCGGAAAAAACTGGATGGTCGCATCGGAGATGTAATCTGTTTTTTGGCGCAGTTCGGCAATGATGTCGTCCACGCTGCCTTTGCGGTCTTCCCAGGCTTTCAGGTTAATCATCGCCATACCATAAGAAGCACCTACTGTTTCGTTGATGACGCTGTAACCTGCCAGCGTGGTGATGTTCTCCACAGCATCCACTTTTTTGGCAGCGGTAAACACTTCGTCCAGCACTTTATTGGTACGCTCCAGCGTGGCACCGGGCGGCGTTGTTACATTTACATAAATCACTCCCTGGTCTTCGGTCGGGATAAATCCACCGGGCAGGATGGCGCCGGTGCCCCAGGTAGCCACAAAAAAGAGGAGCAGCAACCCAACCGTCAATGCCCGGCGGGCAGCCACAAAACCTACCAGTTGTTTGTACTTTCCTGCAGTATCATCGTACCAGTTGTTGAACCCGCCAAAAAAACGCTGCAGCAGCGAGCGTTTGCGCCGGTCAACGTGTCGGGTTGCTTTAACATCAGCGCACACAAAGCGGGCGTAAGCGTCAGTGCATTGATGCCTGAAATAACAATGGCAATGGCCAGGGTAATGGAAAACTGGCGGTAAAACACGCCTGCCGGTCCGCTCATAAAAGCCACCGGGATAAATACCGCCGACATCACCAGCGTAATGGCAACAATGGCGCCGCTGATTTCTTTCATCGAAGCCAGCGTGGCATCCATGGCGGGAAGATGTTCTTCGTGCATTTTGGCGTGTACGGCTTCCACCACTACAATGGCATTGTCCACCACGATGCCGATGGCCAGTACGAGTGCAAACAAGCGTGAGCAGATTGATGGAAAACCCAAACAGTTGCATAAAAAACAGCGAGCCGATCAATGCGACCGGTACAGCCAGCGCAGGAATCAGCGTGGAACGAAAATCCTGCAAAAAAATGAAACACGACGATGAACACGAGCAAAAAGGCTTCTACCAGCGTTTTGAGCACTTCATGAATGGATGCATCGAGGAAGCGCGATACATCGTAACTGATATTATACGTCATGCCCGGCGGAAACGAAGTACCTTTCAGTTCTGCCATGCGTGTTTTTACATTTTTGATTACTTCGCTGGCATTAGAGCCGGGGCGTTGTTTCATCATGATGGAAGCCGACGGACGTCCATCGGTTTTGGATACCATGTTGTAATTGCAGCGAACCAAATTCGCATATCGGCCACATCTTTCAGGTGCAGAACGGAACCATCGCTGTTGGCGCGGACAATGATGTTTCCGTATTGCTCCGGCTCGATAAAATTTACCGGTATATCGCAATACATATTGCTGCATCTGCGGTGCCTTGTCTGAGCTTTCGCCGGTTTTGCCCGGGCGCGGCTTCTATGTTCTGGCTGCGGATGGCGGCAATCAGTTCTTCCGTGGATATATTGTAAGCCAGCCATCCGGTCGGGTTTGAGCCATACGCGCATGGCATAATCGCTTGAACCCATGATTTCCACCCGTCCTACGCCATTGATGCGCTTTAGTTCCTGCAATACATTGATATCGGTAAAATTGTAAATGAATTTTTCATCCAGGGATGTATCGCTGCTCATGATATTGAGGAACATGAGCATGCTGTTAACTTCTTTTTCGGTGGTCACGCCGGCTTTGATCACTTCTTCGGGCAATTCATCCAATACCGTGGTTACGCGGTTTTGCACATTGACGGCAGCCACATCGGGATCGATGCCCACTTCAAAATTGATTATGATCTGCGGTAACGCCATTGTTGCCGCAAACGGTGTTCATATACGTCATGCCCGGCACGCCGTTGATGGCTCGTTCGAGCGGGGTGGCCACGGCTTTGGTACACACTTCGGCATTGGCGCCGGTATAAGTGGCGGTAACGGTAACGGCAGGCGGCGCAATATCGGGAAACTGGGTAACGGGCAACTTGAAACAGAGCCAGAACACCGAGCAGTACAATGATGAGCGAAATCACAAGAGAAAGAACAGGCCGTTGAATAAATGTTTTAGCATGAATAGATCAGGTTTTCACAATTGTTGGTGGAGATTAGTTAGAGTTTTATATGTTATAAATTTTGTGTCAGCAGGCTATCCATGGTGATGTAGCGGGGCTGATGTCCATGCCGTCGCGGGCTTCCTGTGTGCCTTCATACAAGATTTTGTCGCCGGGCTTCAGCCCGGATTTGACCACATAAAACTGCGAAAATCGCATTTGCGGCTCAAAGCTTTTCATCTTCAGGTCGTTGTTTTTATCCAGGTACAAACACATAGTTTTTATCCTGTATTTCCAACACCGATTTTTGTGGTAAAATAATGGAACTGTTGATGTCCATCGGGCAACTGAATGGTGCCGGTTGCGCCGTGGCGCAGCAGTTGGTCGGGATTGGGAAATTTGGCGCGGAAAGCGATGGAGCCGGTGTTTTCATCAAATTCGCTTTCTACGGTTTCGATTTTTCCCGGGATAGCTGTAAGTGCTGCCATTGGCCAAGAGCAAGCCGCACATTGTCTTCGCCGTTCAGCTTGCGTTTGTTGCGAAGAAAATTGAGGTATTCGTTTTCCGAGATATTAAAATAGGAATATACCGCGCTGATGTCGGAAGCTGTTGTCAGCAGGTCGCCTTCGTTCAACAGGCTGCCAACCTTTGAGCGGTATCCGGTTGATAACCCCGTCAAATGGCGCATGAATGTGAGTATAAGAAAGTTTGGTTTTGGCATTGCTCAAAGCTGATTGAAGTTCCTGGATCTGGCGCGGGCTGCACTCAGTTTTGCTTTGGCTACATCCAGTTCCGATGCGCGTAACTACATTTTTACTCACCAGCAACTTTACGCGTTCCAGTTCCAGTTCTGCCGATTTGCTGTCTGCAACGGCAATGGAAAGTGCGGCATTTGCCTTCGCCACATCTTCTTTGTATTGCTTGTCTTCGATATGAAAAAGCACGCTGTCCTTTTTTTACCTGCTGACCTTCATCTACATAAGATTTTTTCGAGGAAGCCCGGAACGCGATTGCTGATTTCAACATTTTGTACCGCCTGTATATCGGCTACATACGTGCGGAAAACCGACGTATCAATGGTTTTCAATTGAGTAACGGGAAAACTTTCGGGTGCTTCGGGTTGCTTTTCCTGCTGCTGGCAGGCGACAGAGCCGAATAATAGAAGAGCGTAAATAAAAATTTTGTTCATATGATGATTTATTGGTTTATGTAAATGCTTTGCCGGTAACATACTTTCATACGTTCAGCAATTCAAAAGATACGGTTATAACAATTGTTATGATAGGTGCTCCTGGCAGATAACATCACAAGGCTTGTGATGTTCAGGAAATGATGACAGCTTTTAAAAGGGCTGTCATCCAAATCGGTTCCGGCTTGTATTGGATAGTTCTATCCGAAGCCTTTGTATTGGCAACCTGCGGTGGTAAATGCCACCGCAGTTGCTATCCGGATGTCGACAAATATAAGACCTGTTTTTGAAACTGCCGGTTGCAAAAGCGTTTGTGCAATGCCAGATAACGGGGACAAACTCAAAATTTTGAATAAATATTTGCCTTTTCCCCGTTTACAAGCCTATATTCTTCTGCATTTATAATGTTTGTGACATCAATCTTAATATACTGAATAATTACCATAAATAATATTAACCATCTGTTAATAGATTCTTCCAATGAATGATGATTGGTATAAAATACAATTCAACTACCGGATTTTTACTGGCCGGGTGCGATAGGGTAGTTATTTTCTCACGACAATCCTCCTCTTTGTTTACAAAACAAAACCAGCGATTCACTTGTTTCCCGAAATTTTAACCGGGAAAAGTGACCGATTGTTGTAACCAATAAAAAATTCTTGTGCAACAAGAAAAGGTTGTGCTGGTGTTTGCTGGCTGCTTTGTGGCTTTATTGTTGCAAAATCGACAGCTTCGCCCACTCATGAAGTTGTGGTTTGTACCTTCATCACTTAACTTTTACCAATTTGACAAAAAGGGATTATGATGCAGTGGTAGTGGGGTCGGGGCCCAACGGGCTGTCTGCCGCCATCACCTTGCAACAACAGGGTTTGTCGGTACTCCTGCTCGAAGCCAAAGCGACAACAGGTGGCGGTATGCGCTCTGCAGAATTGACACTACCGGGATTTGTCCATGATATATGTTCTGCCATCCACCCGATGGCAGTTACTTCCCCTTTTTTCTCCCGTTTGCCGCTGGACAGATTTGGACTGGACTTCATCAACCCGGAATACGCAGCCGCGCATCCCTTCGATGATGGCAGTTGCGCCGTACTGCATCCGTCATTGCAGCAAACCGCCAACAGCCTGGGGAGCGTTGATGCCAAAGCTTATCAGCAGTTGATGGCTCCGCTGATGGATCAGTTTGACCACATCCTTCCTTTTATTCTCGGACCGCTGCGGTTCCCCCATCATCCCTTTTCCCTGGTCAATTTTGGATACCGGGCTTTGCAACCGGCTACCTTTCTGGCGCGCCGCCTCTTTGCCGGGAAACAGGCAAAGGGATTGCTGGCAGGCATGGCAGCGCACTCGATGTTGCCGTTATCGCAACCGGCTACTTCTGCCATCGCGCTGGTGCTGATGATGGCGGCGCACCGCAACAACTGGCCCATTCCCAAAGGCGGTTCGCAGCAGATTGCCAATGCGCTGGCGCAATACTTTATTTCGCTCGGCGGCACCATCGAAACGAATGTGCCGGTCACGTCCCTGCAACAGTTGCCTTCTTCCCACGCTGTGTTGTTTGATGTGACGCCGAAACAGTTGCTGTCTATCGCGGGGCATCGTTTTTCTGCTTTGTACCGATGGCAACTGGAGAAATACCGCTACGGAATGGGCGTGTATAAAATAGACTGGGCACTGTCGGAAGCTATCCCTTTTACGGCGGCTGCCTGTCGGTCGGCTGGCACCGTACACCTCGGCAATACCATGCCGGATATTGCAAAGAGCGAACGCCTGGCCTGGAAAGGACAACATTCCGAAAAGCCGTTTGTGTTGCTGGCGCAGCAAAGTTTGTTTGATGCTTCGCGGGCGCCGGCAGGCCGCCAAACCGCCTGGGCTTACTGCCATGTACCGCAGGGTTCTACCCGCAACATGACATACATCATAGAACAACAGGTGGAACGGTTTGCGCCCGGTTTCAGGGACTGCATATTGGCATCACACGAAATGAATAGCGAAGACATGCAGCAATACAATGCAAACTACATTGGCGGCGATATCAACGGCGGCGCGCAACTGATTACCCAGCTGTTTACCCGTCCTGCCCTGCGCTGGTCGCCGTACCGCACGTCTGCAAAAGGCTTGTACATCTGTTCTTCATCCACACCGCCGGGCGGTGGCGTTCATGGCATGAGCGGCTATCACGCAGCCCGCAGGGCATTGAAGGATGTATTCCGAATTCGCATAGACAGCCTGCGCCAATCAGCGTCCCGTTTCAGTCCGGCATAATTGTTTGTGAGAAAGACACTATGGTTCAAGAAAACAACATTCCTCCAGCCTGGGATTACAATCCATCGTCGTGGCCGCAACGGCTGCCGCTTGTGGGCATTGCCTTCGCCGGGTTTTTGATCGCCCTGTACCTGGGCTTGTACCAGTTGCGGGTGTTTGACACCATCTGGGAGCCATTTTTTGGGAATGGCAGCAAAGAAATTTTAAACTCCGATATCTCGCGGGCGTTGCCGGTACCGGATGGTTTGCTGGGTGCATTCGGCTATTTAGTAGACGTAGTGACGGGCATCATTGGCGGAAAAGGACGGTGGAAAACAAAACCCTGGATCGTGATTATCTTCGGGCTGGCGGTGGGTCCGCTGGGCGCGGTCAGTTTACTGCTCATCGTGTTGCAGCCCGTATTGCTCAACAACTGGTGCACCTTGTGCATGGCTTCGGCTGCCATCTCTGTCATCATGATCCGCCCGGCGCTGGACGAACTGCTGGCAAGTCTCCAGTATTTGCAGCGCGTCAAGCGAACGGGCAAACCGGTATGGAAAGCTTTCTGGGGAAACGAAACCATCATTCACGAAGTCGCTTAACGACAAACAAAATTCATTATAAGATATGTGGGCAAGGATTGCAAATATTCTGATCGGGCTGTTGCTGATGGTGGCACCCGGCATCTGGGCGTTTGAAAAAACAGCCGCCGATAACAATCACATCGTGGCACCACTGGTGATTACTTTTTCCATTACAGCGCTGTGGGAAGTAAACCGAAGCGTGCGGCTCTTCAATATACCGGTGGGCGCCTGGCTGGTGATATCTGCTTTTGTATTTGACTACACGGTTACCGGCATGATCCTTAACATTGCCGGTGGTATTTTGCTGGTGATTTTTTCATTGGTAAAAGGAACCACACGAAGCAACTATGGCGGCGGCTGGCGTTCTTTATTCGAAGAAAACCCGGCTCACCTGCAGGCGGCAAACAAAGGCAATACCGTGTAAAGCAAACCCTGTTTCCTATTTCATTTCCTTGTGAATAAACGGCAGCTTGTTCCGGGTTTCTTTTTCCTGTTTGTTGAGTTCCACTGCCGCACTGATGAGTGCAAGATGCGTAAATGCCTGCGGAAAATTACCGAGGTGCTCGCCCCGCATCCCGATTTGTTCGGCATACAATCCCAGGTGGTTGGCGTAACCCAGCATTTTTTCAAAATGTTCTTTGGCGACTTCAATACTACCGCTGAGCGCCATGCACTCCACATGCCAGAACGAACACATGGTAAACGTGCCTTCGCTGCCTTTCAATCCATCCACTTCATCGTTGTGTTCGCGGTAGCGATACACCAAGACATCTGAGCGCAATTCATTGTCAATGGCAGTCATGGTTTTTTTCCAACGTTCAGAGTGCGGAGACAAGACATTGAGGATGGGCATCAGCAGCGCACTTGCGTCGAGCGAATCTGAGCCTTTGTACTGGGTAAATGCTTGCTTGTCTTCGTTCCAGAAATTGTTGTAGACATCTAAAAAAATATCGTTCCTTGTACTGGTGCCATTTGAGGATATCGTAAGGAAACGAAAAGTTGTTGGCTATTTTGATGGCCCGGTCTATGGCTACCCAGCACATCATTCGGGAAAACAAAAATTCCCGTTTTTCGCCTCTTACTTCCCAGATGCTATGGTCGGGTTTGTGCCAGTTTTCAATCACAAAATCGATGTATTCCGATATCGTTTTCCAGTATTCGTAGGTTAGGTTGCCGCCATGCATCACATAGATGTAAATGGTTTCGAGCAGCTCGCCATAAATGTCCATCTGCGTTTGTTTATGTGCTGCATTGCCCACGCGCACCGGTTGCGAGCCTTTGTATCCTTCCATATAATCCAGCACCGATTCGTCGAGGTGCGTGGCGCCGTCAATGGCAAACATCAATTGCAGTTCTTTGTCGGTACTTTGTTTTTGCAACCACGTCAGAAAGGCTTCCGCTTCTTCCATAAAACCCAAGTTCGAGGAAGGCGTGCATCGAAAAAGCCGCATCTCTCACCCAGGTATAACGATAGTCCCAATTGCGGGCGCCGCCAATGGCTTCGGGCAGCGCAAACGTAGCTGCCGCAATAATGGAACCGTACTGTTTGGAAAACAACAGTTTCAGCGTGAGTGCCGATCGGTTCACCACTTCTTTCCACCTGCCGTCGTAGGTAGATTGGGAAATCCAGGTTTGCCAGTAATCAATGGTTTGCCGGTACGATTCCGTTACAAAATCGTGCAGGCTCTTTTCCCTTTCTACGCCATCCGCCACTTCGAGGATAAAACAGGCCGACTCAGATTCTCTGAGGGTAAAAGCCGCCGTCACGTCCTGCCCTTCTACTACTAAGGGCACATCGCTGTACAGCTTTACGGCAGGCTGCGTTCCCCCATCGGGAACAAACACACAGCCGTCTGCTTCCTGCCGGATGGTATGGTTAACACTGGCATACTGAAACCGCGGAGCGCAGGCAACCCGGTAATCCACTTTTCCTCTCACCGTGGTCATTTTCCGGATGACGGTTCCTTTTTTTCACCATCCGTGATGGGCATAAAATCGATGACTTCGGCAATACCGGCGTCTGCAAAAAAACGCGTCATCAGCACATTGGTATCGGGCAGGTACAATTGCTTGCTCACCATGTCTTTCATTTGCGGGCAAATGGAAAAATAGCCTCCTTTACCGGCGTCGAGCAGCTTGCAAAAGATGGTGGGCGAATCGAACCGGGGAAACGACAAAAAGTCCAGCGAACCGTTGATGGATACCAGCGCCACGGTGTGCAGGTTGCCGATGATTCCATAGTTTTCGATTGGCTCATACCGGTTGTGCGCAGAACGATTGTTCATGGATAAAAGTTGACATGGACCACCCCTGATACAGGCAAAAGGCAATGGCATGGTGATGAAAATAACGGCAGTGCCGCCAGCGCCGGAATGCGTTGCTTATTTTTTCTTTGCAGCCAGTAAGGTGACCAGCGTAATGGCAGCTACGCCGGCTGCTGCGCGAACGATGTTGCGATTGATGCCCGCCCACAGGGTAAAGCTTTTGTTGGTGGCAATGTCTTTAAATTCGCCATACGCGCCACGGTCTTCATGCACAGGTTCCCATACATTGTTCTTCCGGTCGGGCGATGCAGGTGTACTTGTCTGCTGCCCTTTGATCCCGGTTTTTGCCAACACCCAATCGGCAAACCAGGGCGCCAGTTTGTTGCCGATGATTGCCTGGTAGGTTGGATAGCCTACCCACACTTCGCGCCGGTTGTGGGCAGCGGCAAATACGATGGCTCTTGCTGCCACTTCGGGTTGATACACTTTGCCCATGGGGCGTGGTTTGTTGGGCAGCTTGCTGAGTACCCAGCCAAATTGCGTGGTGTTCATAGCCGGGAGTTGTACCATGCAGGTTTTGATGGCGCTGTTTTCGCTCATCAGCTCGGCACGCAGGGAATCATAAAAACCTTGTATGCCATGCTTGGAGCCGCAGTAAGCACTTTGCAGCGGGATGCCGCGATAGGCGAGTGCAGAACCTACAAATACAATGGCGCCTTTGTTTCTTGGCTGCATTCTTTTCAGCGCCGACATGGTGCCATACACCTGCCCCAGGTAAGTGACTTCTGTAACGCGTTTGAATTCTTCGGCGGTCAGCTCTTTAAACGGCGCAAATACGCTGTTCATCGCGTTGTTTACCCACACATCTATGGGTCCCAGTTCCTGTTCGACCTTTGCGGCGGCTGCTTCTACCGCTTCGGCATCGCCCACATCGGTCGAAATGCACAAGGCGGTTCCGCCATAGTCTTCTACTTCGCGTTTGGTGGCGTCGAGCTGTGTGTGCTCTCTTGCCAGCAACGCAATTTTAGCGCCTTGCTTCGCAAATTCCCAGGCAGCGGCTCGTCCTACTCCACCGGTAGCACCGGTAATAACAATGACTTTATTTTTGAATGAATGGTCTGACATTTATTTTGTTTTTATATAGATGATGAATTAATAATGAAAACGGATGGTGTTTACAAAGAGGCTACAAATGTGAAGTTCACCCGACAACCTGGCCTTTGCACATGGAAAACGAATAGAGAAATTGGCCGGACAATTCAATCCACACAGTTTTTATCTTATTTGCAATGCTGAACCATGGCATAGAAGAAACAAGGAAAGACACCAAACCGGAGTACTTTTCAACGATTCTTTGTGCTCTTCCTTTTGCTGATTAATGGCTGATCGTTATTCCACAAAAAAATCAAACCACATAGCGGTTCCACCAGCCATACGATTCTCTTATCACGCCACGGGGAATACTGAGACCTGCAACAACCAAACCAGCTACTGCATCTACGATTTTTACCACCGTATCGGCATCATTTACGAACCAGGGCAATACGACCAATGCCAGACCGATCAGTACATTGAGATAGCGCCCGGCCCGCACCACTTCGCCCATGCAGACTACAGCCACCACAACGATGAGCGAACCGCACAGGTGATTGACGTCGGACAGGGATGCTTTTAACCGGCAGGCCGGTAACCGATGGCAGCACAACGATGATGATGCCGATGAGGGCAGACAATACCAGCGTCCACGGAAGGCTCATGCCCCATACAGAAGCGTTGGCAACCTTACCAAACTGGTGTGGCAACTGCCCGATGCCGGGCGAACGTTCGTCTTTTTCCATTCCCTGCGGCGTGCCGCCTTTCCAGAAGACAGACCAAAACGACTCGCCTTTGCGGGTGGTTTGTACCATGTGCTGTATCATGGCAACCACTTCATCTACTTCCAGCGGCAGCATGGGCAGCATAATGGCAGCGGCAGCGAGGCAAAACGTACACCATGCACCTACTACCAGTGGTTGCGAAATAACCAGTATAATGTGCACCAGTCCCAGCGGAATGACCAGGATGCCAAACAACGCCACCATCCACGGCATGGTGCGCCAGCGCGACGGGCTGCCCATAAAACCCATCAAAAACTCGAACGTATAAGCCAGCGAACCCAGGCCGGCATCGGAGATGAACATCGATTCGGACATGTGCGAAGTAAGTACCTGTTCGCTGCTGCCGCCAAAAAACGGATCCCACACACTGTCTATATAGCCCAGTTGAAAAGCAGCGAGGTAACGCGATACCACGAACCCCAAAAAGCCCAGCACAATCATGATCCATCGCTGCGCCCAGCTTGACGGATTGTAACTCCAGCCCGCGGGCACTTCGTTGCCCATCTTCATGTACATCATCATGTTGGGCATGCCGGGGATCAGAACCGTGAGCGACAACACCCACATGCCAATGAAGGTGTCAGTGATGTATGCAGCAGCTGACGGCGACCAGAACAGGAGCGGCGCAATGCTGAGCCACACGCCCACAAAACAACAGATCCACAGGCTGACGGGGCGGTTGGGCGACAATGACCGGTAGCCAAACACAACAAGCAGGATGCCACTGATGATGTCGCTCCATTCCATAAACCGGATACGGTCTGCCAGCGACAGCCATACTTCGCGGTTGTGTGCAGGCAATACAGTGCCTTTGCCATAGCTGAACGTGAGTGGCGACAAGATGAGCCAGCAGCCCAGCAACACAATTGTCCAATATATCCAAAGGGTTTGCATGTGGTGCATCTGCAGCATCTGCATCCGGTCTTCTTTGTCCATCTTCATGTCGTCCATCTTCATTCCATCCTTTTCCCTGTTGTGGTGATGATCCGGACGGGTAACGCCCCGTTTTCCCATGTTCATACCTGGCATCTCTTCTTCATTGCTGTTGTGGTGTGGCGGTGGTTGCATCAAGAAATTATTTTTCGGTAACAAAAGAATGCGTGCTGCATCAAACTTCAAAAAAGCTGCCACATCGTTTGTATCTCCTGTGTGGCAGCCTCTCTTCAGCTTTGGGTAACGGGAACGATGGTACGGCTGCATGGCACAGCGGGCGCGGCTTTCTGGCTCCAATCATTCGCACCTATCCTGAATTTCTTTTGCCAAATCTCCTTACTGGAATAGTTTATGTTTTATCGGATGGTAATTGCTAACACTAAAAAAATACAATCCATGTTCAGTAAAGATTTTATAAAAAACTATCTCGTTCGCGGGCTGATCGCCGCCATTGTTTATTCTGTAACGGTGGTCATTTTTTTGACGCAGCAGCGTTTTCAGTCTATCTGGCTGTTGTTCCTGGGCAATGCCTTGTTTATGTTGGCCGTAGCCACCCTTGTGTATCTGCACAACCGGCAAAACAAGTTTAGCGATTCACCGGTTACATCGGCGATCTCGGGTCATGTGCTTTCCTTTACCGGCGCTACCTTGTCGGTCATTCTTTCGCTGTTGTTGTACGCGCTGTTTGCCACCGGGGTTGTTGATGGTGAAAAAGGAGAAATATTGAAACAAGTGCCGGCGCAGATGCGTGAAAGCAGTAGCAATCACGGCATGCTGTTCGTGCTGATAGTAGTAGCAGCATTGGGCAATACCATTACCGGATTTTTTGCAGCCATCTTCTCATCTTTTGGATCCAGCAACAACAAGATGAGTGAAAACAGGAGCCACTAAAAAGGGATGATTGGCTCAATCTTAACCGCAGGTAAAAACTGATATTGCTTTCTATTTATCCTGAAAAAACCAACAGCAGCAATCTTGCAAATGCAAGTTCAATTTCCCAATAGTTGCGGAACCATGCTACCTGAATACTAGGTGCTTTGGAATAAAGGATAGTTGATAATACGAAAAAAGAAGAGTAGTCATTGGGCTACTCTTCTTTTTGATGTTTGATAGATTTTGGAAAATCCTGTATCGGGATGATTCCCTTCAACCAATCAGTTTGATGGCATGATGGTGCTTAGTATGACCGTTTCATCTTGAAAAGGAATAAGCTTTCAGCATTGTTTAATTCATGTTCGATTCCTGGCTCGCTTTGTAGTTGATGCCATTGACAGCAATTTGCGTCAGCTTTTCATCGGCTGCTTTTTCTTCGTCCAGGGTTTGTCCCAGAAGATTTTTGGCTTCCGTAAAGCCAAGTGTTTCGGCAAGCTGTGCCAGCCCGCCGTAAGTAGCAATTTCGTAATGCTCTGCTTTCTGACCGGCGATCACCAATGCCGCATCACGCTGCGAGGTGCCGCTCTCTGTTTCATCAATGATGTCTTCCCCTTCATCAACAATTCCTGCCATGGCGAGGCATTTTTTCGTTTTTGCTTTTTCGTCAATGCTTTCAAACACCTGTTCAAGGCGGGCAACATGGTTTTTGGTCTCTTCCATGTGGTTCATAAATGCATCTTTCAACTGCTGGGAAGTGGCAGCATCTGCCATGCGCGGTAATGTCTTCACCAGCTTGTTTTCGGCCCAATAAATATCCTGTAATTGTTCAATGAATAATTCTTTCAGTTTAGAATCCTGCACGGCAGCCGATCCGCTTGTTGTTTGTGTTTTCATAGTCATTTTATTTGATTAGATATTCAGGTAATTAGCAAATACCGCAGCAGAAATGTGCCACATTGCTGTTTGCCCTTTCTTTTAAGGCGACTTTATAGCTGCCGGCTAATGGGAAGAGGCCCGCTGTTCCGCCAATACAAAGGCTTCTGCCAGTTTACAACCCTGTAAAACGGTATTCTGTCATGGCTGTCGGGGGCAATGGTTTCATTGCGGTTATTTTTCCACATCACCCTGTAAAGCCGGCAATGTGCCAGAACCTTCTCCGGATTGGTTGCTGTTACCATCATGCAGTAACCCTTACCTGATTTGTTTCCCCGGATGAACGCTCTAAAAAAACTGGTTGGCAGGCAGGGCAATAGGCAAAGCGCTTTGTTGGTTGTTTCTGTAGCATGCATGAGAGCAATGGTTATCTTTGGAGAATGGATCAGCAAACAGGAAAATGGATGATGTTGATGGGCGCAGGCATCCTCGTGGCAGGTGTTGTCATCTATTTTTTTGGCGACAAACTGCATTGGCTTGGCCGGCTGCCCGGCGACATCCGGATCGAAAGAGAACATACCCGGTTTTATTTCCCCATCGCCACCATGCTTTTGCTGAGCCTGCTGCTGACGCTGATTGTAAATATTCTTCGCAAATGGTGGTAACCAATGGGTTTCCTTTCTTTTATTTCCCTCCCGTTTCGGTTCATTTTATTCTTTACCGGTAGCGGCCCGATCGTTCGAATTCAACACCGGCAACGGCAGAAAATGAACTAGAGAAATTTGGGTCAGCTGAACATTGGTGTTATGAAAAATGTTCATAGCTTTACAACAGCTTCGGTATTATCCCAAATCATCGGTTGCATCCACATTGATCGCTTGTATCAAGTATCCTTTTTCCACTACCCATTGCTCTGACGCATTTAATTGACTGCTATCGTTTCCTTCATCTTTAAATATACCTCTATGAAAACAAAATCCTTTTTGTTTAGCCTGCTGGTTGCCATGTGCACCGGCGGTTTTACGGTTGCCCACAGCCAGCCGGTGAGTAAAAAAGATTCGCTTACGCTCGTAGCTTTTTATCACCAATCCAATGGCCACGGATGGTACAACCATACCAACTGGCTGACACACAACCCCGTCAGCACCTGGTATGGCGTATCGGTTTCTGACAACAGGGTATCTGCTTTGAGTTTAGGCTCGAACAACCTGACGGGGTCTATTTTTAAATGGATCGGCAACCTTGACCAGCTTTACAATTTGTTGCTGGACAATAATCAACTCAAAGGAAGCATTCCTGTTTCTATCGGAAAACTAACCGGTCTCACCATTTTGAATTTAAGCCACAACCAATTGAGTGGCCAAATCCCTGCTTCGATTGGAAACCTTCACAATCTTACGTTCTTGTTTGATCTGAGCAACAACCAATTGAGCGGCCCCATTCCAAATACCATCGGCGATATGAGTACGGTAAGAACCTTTGACATGAGCCACAACCGGCTGAGCGGCAACATCCCTTCTGCTCTTGGTGCACATGACAACATCAACCTCAGTTATAATGAACTGTGTGGTTCCATTCCCTCTTCGATGGGCGATAACATCTATGTCAGAAATATCTATTTAAACAACAACCAACTGAGCGGGGAAATACCGGCTTCATTTACAAATTTTGTGCGCATATCAGATTTGTTTCTCAACAACAATCATCTCACGCAATACACCAATGACCATCCTGTTCCGTTGCCCTATTATGGCAACAACAACATTTCCAACAACAACTATACATTCAACGGCATTGAACTCACCAATGTATTCAACCTGACCTATTCGCCACAGGCACGCATCCCCATTCACCAACACGGCAATTCCCTGGCGGTATCGGCTGGCGGCACGCTGAGCAACAACACGTACACGTGGTTCAGGGTAGAAACACCGGGCAGCCACACATTGGTTGGCGATTCCAGTTTTCAACCAACAGAGAATGGGCGATACTTTGCGCAGGTGACCAATGCAATAGCTACCGAGTTAACGCTGTATACCGATACCATTACCTATACTGCACCGTGCGGGGAACAGGAAAAAATTGCTATGGCAGTTTCTGCAGTATGGCAGCAGGGTAACAAGCAATTTTCTGTTTTCCCCAATCCTGCCAGAGACATTTTGCACATCCGGCTAAACGGAACTGCGCGAATGGTGTTCATTAGTGAAACGGGCAAAACATTGCTGTCCGCAACTTTTACCGGGAACAACGACCTCAACGTAAGTCGGTTTGCCAGCGGCACCTATTACCTGCACAACACTTCTACGGGCGAAAAGCAAAAAGTATTGATTGTGCATTGACGAATGGTTGACAGCCTGGCCATCGGACATGCTGTTTCCAACCGCACGCTACCATTTTATTTCCCGTTGTTCTCCTTCGCGCAGCGTAACGGTTTGCTGCCGGCTGCCATACTGAATGATTGCCGTACCGGCGTGTTTGGCAATTACGGTAATTGTTTGCAGGGAGCCATCGTTCCACGTCAGCGACACATCAAAACCAGTACGGGTACAAAGACCGTGAACAGAACCGGACGACCAGGCAGCCGGCAGGGCTGGCAACAGTTGAATGCTGCCGGCATCTGACTGAACGAGCATTTCAGCTACAGCTGCCGCGCCGCCAAAGTTGCCATCTATCTGGAACGGCGGATGCGCGTCAAAGAGGTTGGGGTAGGTGCCGCCGCCCCGGGCATAATTGGTTTTCACACCATCGGGCGGCACAAATTTGAGCAGTTCGCGGTACATTTTGTATGCATGGTTGCCATCGCCAAGGCGTGCCCACAGGTTGATGCGCCAGCCTTTGGACCAGCCGGTGGTTTCATCGCCTTTGATTTCGAGGGTGCGGCGGCTTGCCGCTGCCAGCGTCGGCGTGGTGGCAGGAGTGATCTGGTGACCGGGAAACAAGCCGAAGAGGTGCGACTGGTGGCGATGTTTCGGGTCCTGGTCTTCCCAATCGTAATACCATTCCTGCAGGTTGCCGTTGCTGCCCACTTTGTAGGGAGCAAGGCGGGCAATGGTTTGCCGCAGCCGGGTGGTAAATGCGGTGTCGGCCTGCAACACAACGCCCGCCTGTAATTGTTTTGTCGAGCAGTTCGCGAATCATTGCGAGGTCGGCCGTACCACCATACAACGTAGCGCCTACATAACCTTCGGGCGTTTTGTACAGGTTTTCCGGCGAGGTGGATGGTGAGGTGATGAGGTGACCCGCGGAATCTTCTACCAGCCAGCTGAGGCAAAACTGCGCCGCGCCTTTCATAAGGGGGTATGCGGTAGCAGACAGGAATGACAGGTCTTTGGTAAACACATAATGCTCCCACAGGTGCGTGCTGAGCCAGGCGCCACCCATGTTCCAGTTGGCCCAGCTCGGATCGCCGGAGCCAAAATTGCCTACAGGGTTGCTCATCGCCCAGATGTCTGAATTGTGACAGGCGACCCAGCCATCAGCGCCATAAAAGGTTTTTGCCGTAATGGTGCCGGTCTTAGACAGGTTTTGGATAAACTGCATCAACGGCAGATGCATCTCGCTCAGGTTGGTGTTTTCGGCGAGCCAGTAGTTTTCTTCCAGGTTGATGTTGAGGGTATAATTGCTGCTCCATGGCGGGCGGATGTAGGGGTTCCAGATGCCTTGCAGGTTGGCGGGCACACCCGGCGTGCGCGAACTGCTGATGAGCAGGTAGCGCCCATATTGAAAATACAATACTTCGAGGTTTTTGTCTTCTTCACCGTTGGCGTAGCGCATCAGCCGCTCATCGGTGGGCAGGTTGGGCGCATTTGTTTTCCCCAGGTTCAACTGTACCCGGTTAAAGAACTGCTGGTAGTCGGTGATGTGCGCTGTTTTCAGTGCAGCAAAGCTTTTTGCAATGCCCTTTTGCAGGGTTTCAGAAGCAAGCGCTTCGTCGTTTCTGCCTTCAGTAACAGGGTTTTTGTCAAATCCATTGAAACTGGTGGCAAGGGAAACATAAACGACTGCTTCGGTGGCACCATCAACCGTCAGAGCGCTGTCGCTGAGAGAGACCGTTCCACCGGTATTGTTTACCGACACGAGGGTGGTAAACCGCGTGCCTTTCGCAGCATCATAAACAATTGAGTTTTGAACATCGCCCACATAATTGGGCTCGGTGTGAATGGGCGTATATCCTTTCATCTTCAGCCGGTTGCCATCGGCCGATACGGTATTGCGCAGCAAACTGGTGAGCTGTATGGAAAAATGAAGGGCTTTCTTTTGGCTGCTGCCAAACCGGATGACCATGATTTTGCCGGGATAAGACACAAAATATTCGCGGGTAAACACTACACCATTTACTTCATAATGCAGGGTAGAAACCGCGTTGCTGATGTCGAGTTCACGGTAATATTTTTTTGCTTCTCCCTTGTGGTTCATGTGAATGTACAATGTACCGAGCGGCGCATACGAATCAGAAAATTTTCCCTGCAGTTTGTGGTTCAGCGAGTCGGCGAGCCGGTAATTGCCGGTTTGCAACGCTGCCCTTACTGCCGGCAGGCTTTTGTAGGCCTCGGGATTCATGTAGGCATTCACCGGTTCGCCCGACCAAAGGGTGGCATCGTTGAGATAAATTTTATCGGTATCCACGCCGCCAAACACCGAAGCGCCCACCGTTCCATTGCCCAGCGCCAGGCTTTCTTCAAAATACTGGGCAGGTTTGTCGTACCAAAGCAGGTGATCAGATTGGGCAAATACCGGCATACTGAACAAGGCAGTTACAAAGACCAATGCGGTTGCAATCGTTTGCTTCATGGAGAGAGATAATGAGGTTAGAAAAAATGCTTATGCGGTTCAACGGTTTTCCTGTTACAGGGTCGCCGGTTTACCAAAATGCCCCGTTCTATCTTAAAAAACGAGGCAGATTTTATCGGAAAGTTGTTCAATGTGGTTATCTAAAAATCTTACTGTTTGTACTCGCCGGAAGCAGGTTTCAAAACCGGATTTCGGCGGGTAAATATTTTGCCACGAGGTCTTCGTAATACGGGCGCAACGCATTCCAGTCGGGCGGCGTCGGATTTTTGGAATACAAATCATACGGGTTAAAGCATTTCACCCATTTCAGCATGGCGCGGTCGTGATCGTCCATCAGGTAATCGTACTCACCTTCGCGGTGCCAGGCATAGAACGAATGATAACGCAGCATGTACAATCCTTCTTCGGGCAAATGATCTTTGGCAAGGTGATACACGTATTCATCATGTCCCCAACTCATGTGCACGTTGCGCAGCCCGCAATGGGCAGTGTACACACCCAGCTTTGTATTGTACCGTTCGTCGTGGTAATCGGGATTGTTTTTGAAATATTCAGGATATACGATTTTGTCTGAATAGGCACAGCCAACGGGAAAGGTATCGCCCACCACCGCCCATTGCGGCTCGCCAAAAAGGCACAGCACTTTGCCCATGTCGTGCAGCAAGCCCACAGCGACCATCCAGTCGGGATGCCCGTCGCGGCGGATGGCTTCCGATGTTTGCAGCAAGTGTTGAAACTGGTCGAGATCAGTATCGGGATCGGAGTCATCTACCAGTTGGTTCAAAAACCGGAATGCCTCCCACACAGGCATTTTTTGTTTGTCAAACTTCAGGTAACTGGCTTTTTTGTCCAGCACAAAATTGTAGGTCTGGTAAGTATGGTTGAGCCGGTAAAACTCGCGCACGGTATCGCGGCCGGGTTCTTCGTAATTGCGGTAGTCGTCCTTTGTTTTGGCAGCCGGCAGTTCGGGTTCGGGATAACGCAGCAGCACATCGTCTTCCCAGGCGTCGAGGCTTTCAAGCGGGTTGATTTCTGACAGGGAGAAATCGTTTTGTTTCAAATTGTTCATGGCAATCGTATTTAAGCCGGCTAAAGTTAGCCAATTACGCCATTCCCGTTTCAGAAGGAAAGAAAATAGTGGTTATCGAAATAAATTTTGATTTCTGCAGATGGCGCAGGTAAATACAATTCAACATGCACTGCATCAAAAATCCGTGCTTTCTGCATCAACAACATTCTTATGCTTCCGGAATGCATAGCGGATGGTTAAGCTACAATTCCCGCATCTCAGCAATCCTTTTTTCTGCGGCACAGGAATTGGTGAATCAATGGCAGCGATCGGTATCTGAAATGGCTGTTGACATTCAGGACTGTTGTCGCAGCTTTTCCCATCTACTGAATCCATTGACGATGCCTGCAGTTAGCGAACAGAAAACAGAATTTGTAATAGAAGTACACCAGTTGCTGGCGACCATCTATGGCAGCGGCATCAAATATTTTCATGACCTTGACCCGCTGAGCGAACTTGTTTCTTCCCTGCTTTCTCACCGCACCAAAAACAAGAATTCGGGAGAAGCATATGCCAATCTCATTCAACGGTTTGGAACATGGGAAGCAGTGCGCGACGCAGCAACGGCTGAGGTGGAAACAGCGATTCGTCCCTGCACCTGGCCCGAACAGAAAGCGCCACGGCTGCAACAGGTGTTGCGAAAAATTACAGACGAAACAGGCAGTTTATCGCTTCAGTTCCTGGCAGGTATGGAGGTAGCCGCCGCCCGTCAATGGCTGGAACAACTGCCGGGCGTGGGTCCCAAAACCAGCGCTGCCGTCCTGTCGTTCAGCACGTTGCGCGCCCGGGCATTGCCGGTAGATTCGCACCATTTCAGGGTTGCGGTGCGGCTGGGCATCATCGATGAAAAAATAGGCGAAGGAAAAGCCAACCGCGTGCTGGAAAACATGCTGCCCGAGTCGTTTACTGCGCAGGACGTCTATGACAACCACCAACTGATGATGCGCCACGGGCAAAAAGTGTGCTTTCACTACCAACCTGCCTGCGACAAGTGCATCCTGCTGCACCTTTGCCCAACCGGACTTGCCCGTACAGCCCCCGCTACCACCGCCGGATAAAGCAACCAGAACAATCAGGTTGGACGTTTTGCACATTCATGTTTTGATCAACCACTGCCTTCAGCAAAATCCTATTTTTTATTCCTCTTTTTCCACGTCAAAATTTTCACGCGGTGTATTGCTTCTTTTGAGCGCTGCGACAAAAATGGCGCCGCCGATAATATTGCCCGGTACCGACAATCCCAAAAACCGGATGACATCTTTGTAGCTGACTTCTGCCGATACCCACGCGGCAGTCATTACTTCGGCTGCGCCGACAATGCTGTGGTGCAGACCGGAAATGCCAATGACAAACGTAACAATGACGATGATGAAAATGCGGCTGATGGTGTCTGACGCAGAGGTGACGAGCCAGCCCAGCAGCCCCATGAGCCAGCCTGCGAGCAACGAGCTGCCAACAATGTTGTACCACCGGTAATCGAGAATGTTGGTGGCAATGTGAAGATAAGCTTCCGGAAGGATGATGTGCATATTCACCGGCAGGGTGGACAGCAACAAACTAAACAAAAACACGCCCGCAAAGTTGCCCATCAGTACAAGGCTCCACAGCTTCAGCAGGCTGGGAAAAGCAATTTGACCCGTTAGTACCGGCAATACGGCAACGGTGGTGTGCTCGGTAAACAGTTCTGACTTGCCAAGGATGACAAACAAAAAACCCAGCGGGTAACAAATTGCCAGCAACGTGTGCATGGCAGGTTCAGATAGCCGCCCGTTGTATAAGCTAAAGACCACGCCCATCAGCAATACGCTGAACGAGATTTCGAGTCCCGCACTAAAGGCGGAAAGAAACAGCGAAGTGCGTTTCCGTTTGTATTGCGTTACCGCTTCTTCAGTTAATTGCGATAAGATTTCATGGGCTTCTTTCGGCTTTGTCAGCGTGTCTTTCACCGATTTCGATTTCATGGAAAAGAATTGAAGAACCTCAACAGGAAAACCATACCACAAAGCAATTGGGCAATAGCCGGAAAGTTTTGCTTTGCCAACGGCAAAGCCTTCCGTTTTACCTTCACAGCGGTTGCCAGTGGCGATAGGCAACATACAGAAGGAATAACCAAAACAATACAATGAGCATGGCAAAAAGCCAGTTGTTTTTCCGGAACGAAGACGGGTTTTGTTGTACTGTTTTTCTGGCATCGGTTAAGACAGCGGCGGGAATGGATTTCAGCGACCAGGTAATAAGCAGCGGAACGATGAGCAGATCGTCGAGCCAGCCAAGCACGGGGATAAAATCGGGAATGAGGTCAATGGGACTCAGCAGGTAGCCTACCGTCAGCCCGATCAGCAATTTCGCGCCAATCGGCGTCCGCTTGTCCCGATAAGCGATCATCAGCACCTGCGATTCGGACAACAATTGTTTTGCCCGTTGTTTCAGATTGGCCAATCCGTTCATGGTTTCCAATGTTTTTGCTTTCGGTAAAAAAAAATGCCCCCGCAGCACAATCCATTGCCAACAGAACCCATCACGGATGCGGTAGGCGGCTTTGCGCAGCGGCAACCATGAGAGGGAACATTGATGTCGTCAACATTCGGTTTCAAAAATTCATGGGAAGCAATTTGGGTTCAAGGTAAGGATTCACCGCATTGGTAAAAAGCGGCGTTGTGAAAGTAAGTATGGTGTAAAGAAATGCCTAAGCTATTTATAAAATATTGAAAGCCCAGTTTGCTACGCGTTGCCCTACCGCTTTGGCATGATGTGCCTTTGTGAACAGTTGGCCGCCTGCACAACAAAATTTGACTCGCCCTGAAGAAAGTATCGTTAGCTAACCATGTTGTTTGTTACGGGTCTTCATTACCTCATTTTCAGTTCAAGAGGAGCCATACCCTGACAGCAAGCATTTCAAAACTGAATGCAAAATGATCACGGGAGAAAAACAACCGCCCGAAGGTGAATCTCATTTTCAACAAGCCGGGTTTTACACTTCGAACACTTTTTTCTGCCTGATAAATTCTTTCACCAATAGATCTTATGCCCCTAAACAAAAGGAGGTATCGTTCTCAAAACAAAAACGGGCAACCTAATGCAGGTTGCCCGTTTTACATATATGAACGTTGTAACAATTAGCGGTTAATCAGGCTAAATTTGTTATCCATGCGTAGGCGCCGACAGTTCGGAAGCCACGTTGAAATCGAGTTCGTTCAAGGGCACATCCCAATAATCTACATAGTTGTAGTCGATAAAGCAAGGCAATATCTCAGCCGCCGTGCCGCCAATAAGGCTACCGGGCACCAACACATTTGCATTGGCTCGTCCGCCGCCACTGGCAGCCGGCGCTGTAACGCCCCAGCGACGCGCATCGTAAAATGCTACACCACGGAGATACAGACTTACCCTTCTTTCGCTGCGCAGTTCTTCAATCGCTTCAGTTTGGGTTAGGCCTGTGCCGGCTACATGTGCAAGACCTGCATTTTGTGCATCACGCACCTTGTCTATCAAGGCAAGTCCGCCTTCTATGTCGCTGCCCGTCCTGATGTTGGCTTCTGCCGTCATCAGGACATTTTCTTCCCAGGTAGTGCCGATGCTTACGGCGCCGATACTATTTTCAGTGGCGTAGCTGCCCCCGTTTTCAATGTCCACCACGTTCCAACGGGTGCCAAACTGGATGCCGCGGTTGCGCACATTTACGGTTGGTCCACCGGGGCGCGGTTCAAAGTTGGTGGTGAAACGAACATCGCCGGGTTTGTAATCCTGAATTAGTCTTTCAGATACCCAGGCAAATCCATTGCTGTAAGAATGGAAAGCATACGGGTGGTAAAAGTTAGACGAAAGATCGTTGGTAGCTCCCGGCGCCATGCCAAACATGAACGAATAATCACCTTCTACCATACCATTTGCCGTCAGGCTCGTGACCACGCTCCAGTCATTGGCTGTCATGTCGGCCACTTTGTGATTAACGAGGTAATTGCGTGCCTTGTACGTGTTGATCTGCCGCACCCACATAGCGGGCGTGATGATCTGCGTATTGAGGTTAAAGCTGGGAACAATGGACTGAAAGACTTCATCATATTCGGCGGTTTCGGTCATGCCGGTTAATAGCGCGGCGGCTTTGTCGAAGTTCGCATTGGCTTCGGTAATGATGTCGTCATGCGTTACATAATCGCCGTTGGTAATGCCCGTTGCCGCTTCGTTGTTGATAACGCCGGCAATGTAAATGGACCCGATGCGGGAATAGGCAAATCCTTTCCACCAATACGCCCACGCCATCAGCATGTTTTTCTTTAACTGAACGTCGCCCGACAACTGCAAATCGGGGTTGTTCAGCGCGTCGAGCAGCAGGTTGGCCTGCGAATTCATAAAATAACACACATTCCATTCGTACTGAATCGCGTTGGATTCGCCTGCCTGCCGGCTGTTATTTGCTTTTAAAATACCATCCTGGTTATAGCCGGAAGGGTTGGTAACCACGGTATTGTAAGGTGGCGGCAGCGTAATGGTGTTAACGTTGGCAGGATAGCGCATACCCCAGTTTGCCCAGGGAACAAAATCTTCGTCGCCCATATTACTTTGAATTTCGAGGGCGATGTCCATGATGTTGGTCGAACCTTCGCCCGGCACATTGGCGATCCATTTTTGAAACAGTCCCATGGCAAATGACTCAATGCCCGCTTCTGTAGTGAGCGAGAGTGCTGTAGGCTGGTTGGGATTTACCAATTGCAGGTCAGATTTTTTGCAGGCTGCCAGCAATACCAGCGGCAGTGCGTAAATCAATAGTTTTTTCTTCATTTCTTTTCTTGTTTTTGCTTGTTTTTACAATCCGATGTTGACGCCAAACTGGTACGATTTCAGGTTGGGAATTCCGAAATAATCCACGCCTTTAAAGGCACCGATGCCCGTTGTGGCATTGCCCTGAGAGTCGGAAGTGGTTGTGTTTTCAGGATCCAAACCGGAATAGTTGGTAAAGGTCAGCAGGTTTCTGCCAGAGGCTGTAACAGCCAATCTTTTCACCCAATTGATGTTTACAACTTTACCGAGGTCGTAGGAAACAGACAAATCGCGCAAGCGTACAAACGAGCCATCTTCAACAAACCAATCGGTTGGTTTAACAAGGTTGTACAAGCTTTGGTAGTAGTTTACAAACGCACCTGTTTTTCCATTGATAGTAACTGCGTTGTCAAAGTCGCTCGACACACCACCTGCGCCACCTGAACCACCTGCTGGTGAATAAATCCACTGGCGCGTAAGGTTGTAAATGTTGTTACCATGTACCCAATCAAACTGGAACGACACCGTTAGATTGCCAAACAAGCGTTACCGAGTTGATGAGGGAAGAAGTGAAATTGGGATAGGCTTTGCCAATCACCGACAAATCGTTGGTTGCACTTAGTACCACATTATTGGTATTGATGTTCACCACCTGCCCATTGGCAACGGTATAGTTTCCTTTCTGGTCATCGGCGATATATGGAGTGCCATCCGGACGAAGCTGGTCTAAACTGGTAAGTACCGTTTGACCATAAAAAATACCCAGTTGCTGTCCTTGTCTCAGGGCAAACTCACCGGAAATTACATCTAAGCCCATTAGAGATTTTATCAACCACGCTTTTGGTTGTTCCCCAGCGAACCGCCATATTCCAGGTAATGTTTTTGGTGCTGTACATCGTGGCATCAAGGGCAATGTCCACACCCCGGGAAGAAATGGTTGTCAGGTTGTCCACCCGGTTGTTGAAACCGGAAGAAGCCGCCACATCCGCATTCTGAATGATGTCGCTGGATTTTCTTTTCCAGTAAGTGGCATTCAGGTTCACGCGGTGCAGCCAGTCGCCATTTTTCGAAAGGTTAAAAGTTGCGTCCGTACCTACTTCCAGTTCTTTACTTACCTGCACGCGCAGGTTGGCATTGCTGGCCACGGTAGGCAACGAAAGGGCAACGCCTGAGCCAAGCGTATTTACACCCAGTGTCACCTGCCGCTGGTAGCGGTCGGGCTGAATACCCGCTTCACCATACGCGCCTCTCAGCTTCCAGTCTACCAGTACTGCATGCCTGGCAAACAGTTCGGAAGGTCTGAAATACACCGTTCCACGAGGGAAGGTAAACGGTTTGGAACCGGCACCAAATTCAGACGAATAATCTGAACGGAAACCACCGGAAATACCGGCAATGTTGCCAATGTCGAAGGTTTGATTTATCAATACACCGAACGTGGTAAATGCTGAATAATAATCACCATCATTTTTCACCTGTGCTACGTTAATGTTGGCCGGCGGATAGATGGGTAGCTGAATGCCTTGTGCATAGTAGCTGCGGTAATTGTCGCTTCGCCAGTCGTAAGACACCTGCGTGGTGGTGCGAACGGGAATGTTGAGATGAAAGTCTTTTTGAAAATCTGTCCGGAAAAACAAGCTCGACAACGCATTCTGATAAGTATCCCTGCCATAAGAATTGGTGATGCTTCCTTCGCGGTCGGGTCCCCAGTGTACAGATGGTTGCAACGCGGCAGATTGGTTCAGGAAATAATTCCTGCCATCAGTGGTGCTGTAGTTGATGCCATACTTGAAATCAAGCTCTACAAAACGGGCAAACTTGTAATTGGCATTGATATTTTGTACAATCTGCACGCTGTTGTTTGACCGTTGGTGCCATTCCTGTTCTGACAGTGAATTGTTCTGGTTGGAAGAATTGGAGGTTTTGATGGCCCGGTGACCGGTAGAGTCGCGCCAATTCAAATCTACCCACGGATACGCGTTGATCACGGCAAACCGGTTACCGTTCAGCAGGTTTTCAGAACCTACAATCACCTGTGAGATGCTACGCAACGTAAAGCCTTTAAACGGGTGAAAACCGAGGTTGACGGAGAAATTGTTGCGGGTAAATTTATTGCTGAATACATCCTGCTGGTCGAGACGCGATGCAGTCATTAAATAATCGGTACTCTTACCACCGCCACTCAGGCTAATGGTATTGGTGGTAGTGAGCGCCTGCCGGAAAGCCTGCTCAAAATGGTCGTAGGTAGGCAGACCAAACGTTTGATCGTTGGTAAGATCGGGGTTGGTAGTCGGGTCCGGCACGGCAGGATCGTTCCAGGCGCCGGTAGCGTCTCTTGAAATAACGTTGCCCGACGCATCGAGAATATTGCCGCTGCCATCTGTTACATAGTGATGATATTTTGCCAGGATGTCGTTTCCAATCAGCGCATTGTCCACACTCACTTTTGAACTCGCATTGATGCTGAGGCGGGAATCGAGCGAACCTTTCTTCGTGAAAATCTGGATGACTCCGTTGGCACCCTGTGCGCCATACAAAGTACCACCGGCAGCACCTTTCACCACTTCAATGTGATCTACGTTGGCAGGATCGAGGCTCGTGAGATCGCGCGTTTCCACACCATCTACCAATATCAGCGGCGTGGTGCTGCCAAGACTGTTGACGCCCCGCAGGATAATGTTAAACGCTGCACCGGGCTGACCACTGGTTTGGGTAATTTGCGCACCGGCTATTTGTCCTGACAATGCCTGCTCGATAGACGTTGTAGCACTTTTGGCGAAGTCTTTTGCCGAAACTGAAGCCACATCAATGGCCACTTTTCTTTTGCTGGTGGCAGCGCCTACACCGGTAACCACCACATCTGTCAGTGTATTGACGTCGGTTTTCAGCGAAACCGTTACAGTGGGCTGTGCAATTGTTTCTGCCGGTAAAAACCCAACTGCTGTGATCATGAGCACCTCGCCGGACGGTACAGTGATGGAAAACGTACCATCGTTACCGGTAATGCCGATCGCCTTTTTGGAATCGCGGGTCGAAATGGTGGCTGCGGGAACGGCCGCACCCTGTTCATCTGTAACCCTTCCCTGCACTTTGATGCTTTGTGCATACATGCCCAGGCAAAGCAGTAATGCAGAAAACAATAGAATCGTTTTCATTCTCATGTGATGATTTTTTGTTTTTGTTAAGACAAAGATAAAACACTATATAAATAATATTAAGATATTGTTTTGAAGATTCAATCCCGGCAATGCATTATTTATCGACATCTGACTGATATATTTTTTTATTGAGAATGCATAAAAGATTGTACTGTCTTCTAATGATTTTCATATAGCGGAGTGATAGTATTTTAACCAATTACAATCAGTGCCACCATCGGGTTCCGGCTATTTTAGTGGACTGAATTGTATTGCAACCGGAGCAAAATCAGCCTCTGCAGACTTGTATCATTGCCGCAGTGGAGGTCATTGTTTGCAAGATCTTCCTGAGAAAACTTCAGCCCGGCAAGCGGGAAAAATACGTTTACAGCCTTTGATCTTTATTAAACGGTTCGCCATTTCAACCAAAATTCAGTAACTTCAAACCAACAGTCAAAAGGCTGGCTGTTTGTACGGCTTGTCGTTCTCGTTTCCATTGCAAATAGTTAAAAGCCTTCAACATCAAGCAAGTGCCTGGAGCGGGCAAGGCATCTTTTTTGTCTTTCAACATCACTTTAAATCAATCGTCACCTATGCGTATTTTTCAGACTGCCCGGTTCCGGTCCGCAGCCATTTTTTTGGCAGGTGCACTGGCAGCCATTTTGTTTCTTTCCCAGTTTGCATTCCGGCACAGCAACCAGCCCGGCGCAGGCTACCCGGATACCGCACTGCAACAGCAGCTTGTTTCTTTACCCGAAATTCCGGAGCAAATGACGTTTGCAGGTGAAAAAGTGCCACTGGAACGCTGGGAAATAAAGGAAGCACTCGACAGGGAACTTATCTATAATTACAATGCCACCGGGCACATGAGTTATATTTTAAAACTAACGACCCGCTATTTCCCGCTCATCGAAGAACGATTGAAAGCCAATGGTGTTCCGGACGATTTCAAATACCTGTGCGTAGCAGAAAGCAGCCTGCAAAACGCCATTTCACGCGTGGGCGCTTCCGGTTTCTGGCAGTTTATGAAAGACACGGCGCCTGGCTACGACCTGACCATTACATCTGAGGTGGATGAGCGGTACAACGTGTTAAAATCAACCGATGCTGCCTGCAATTATTTGAAAAAAGCCTATCAGAAATTCGGCAACTGGACAGCTGCTGCCGCTTCGTACAACTGTGGAATGGGTGGATACAACAGCCAGGCTACTTTTCAGCATACATACGATTATTACAACCTGATGCTGCCCGATGAAACCAACAAATACATTTTCCGCATTCTTACGTTCAAGCACCTGATCAGCCATGCCAAACAGTTTGGCTACCAGGTGAACGAGACAAATGGCTACCTGCCGCTCCCTTCCCGGCAAATCGTGGTGACAACATCCATCCCCAACCTTGCCGATTGGGCCATCAGCCAGGGCACCAATTACAAAATGCTGCGGATCTACAATCCCTGGCTGCGCTCACGCTCACTCACCGTTGGCAAGGGCAATCGTTACACCATCCAACTGCCCCAATAGCCGGGGCAGAAACCGTTGGTCTTGACAATTTCTTCATCATTTGTTTTCTAAAAGATAATGCCGGCAGAGAGCAATGGTACCGGCAGAAAGATAGCTTTGCCGGTGGCTGCCGCCGCGAAACATGTTTTCCGGATATCCGCTTCCCTTTATATTATGAAAGCGAATTTGTTGTTTCTGCTCCTGTTTGCATCCGTGGTTTCGTCTGTTTCTGCCCAAAAGGTGGTGTTTGTGATTGCCGACGGTATTCCCGCCGATGTACTGGAGCGGGTGGCGACGCCCAACCTGGATGCCATTGCCCGGCAGGGCGCTTACCTGCGGGCCCACGTAGGCGGCGACAGCGGCCGGTACAACCAAACGCCCACCATTTCTGCCAACGGCTACAACAGCCTGCTCACCGGCACCTGGGTGAACAAACACAACGTCTGGGACAACGACATCAAAGCGCCCAATTACCACTATCCCACCATTTTCAGGATGCTGAAAGACCAATTCCCAGAAAAAAAAATCGCGGTGTTCAGCAGCTGGCAGGACAACCGTACCAAACTGATTGGTGAAGGACTGTCACAGACGGGCAATATTCACATGGACTTTTCTGCCGACGGTTTTGAACTTGATACGCTGCGTTTTCCGCACGACAAACAGCGCAGGTTCATGCATCACATTGACGATTCGGTAGTGGCTGCCGCCGCAACAGCCATCCGCATGCAGGCACCCGATCTTTCGTGGGTGTATCTCGAATACACCGATGACATCGGGCACCTGTATGGCGACAGCAAACAACAGGATAGCGCGGTGCAATTTCTCGACGAGCAGATGGGAAACCTGTGGGCAGCGGTGGATGACCGGCAACAACACCATGACGAAAACTGGATGATCATCATTACCACCGATCATGGCAGGGATGCAAAAACCGGGCATCATCATGGTGGCCAGTCGGCACGCGAGCGCACTACCTGGCTGATCACCAACCAACCAGTGAATGCCTACGGAAAATATAAGGAACCCGCCATTGTGGATGTTTATCCATCCATTGCCGGTTTTTTCCAGCTGACGCTTCCGGAAGTTACCAAACGGGAACTGGACGGCGTTCCGTTTACCGGGCGGGTTTCCATTGCGCAGCCCAAAGTTTTGTTTACCCAAAACAAGATTGACCTAAGCTGGCAGGCATTGGATACAGCGGGAAATGTGAATATCTGGGTAACAACAACCAACCATTTTGCCACCGGCGGATCTGACGACTACCAACTGCTCGCAACTGTTCCGCTACAGCAGCGGCACGCAACGGTATCCGTTTCTGTGATGCCGTCATCATTCTATAAAATTGTGCTGGAAGCCAAATACAACTCGGTAAACCAATGGCTAACAACAGAATAGTGAGGTTGTGCTATGATATGAAGATTTTACCACTTAATATAAATAGCTGGGTCATACGCAGAATATTATTTGCTCATGCATATATTTCAAACAGATTTAAATAAAAATAATTCATTACAACTCTAAAATCTTCGCTTATTTTCATTATCAATAACCCGTTATTTATTACAATTAAAACTAACCTGATAACATTTAGATAATATTGGCGTAACAGTGAGGTAATATTCAGATGTGACATTTGCAGTCAAATTCACCTCATGAATAAAATTGTAACAACCTTACTGTTTGTTTGCCTGTCAATTTCTCTCTTCGCACAAGCAAACAAACCTGTAAAATTCTCTGGTAAGGTTTTGAATGAACGAAATGAACCACTGGCCGGCGTATCGGTCAGGACCAACACCGGCTCGGGTGCTGCTACGGGCGTAGACGGATTTTTTACCATCACCCTCATCACCGGCGAAAAATACCAGCTTACTTTTTCTGCCATCGGTTATGCCGATAAAACCATCAGCGAGGTCATGGCTACGGAAAGCGGCGCCAACGAACTGAACATTGTAATGGAAGCCAAAGTGAATGCGTTGAACAATGTAGTGGTTACTACCCGCTCGGGCGCCCGCAAAGAATCCATCAATTCACTGATCGCTTTTCAGAAAAATACCAATACCGTTGCGCAGGTCGTATCTGCAGAAGCCATCCGGAGAACACCCGATAAAAATACCGGCGAAATTCTGAAACGCGTACCGGGCACCAGTATCCAGGAAGGCAAATACATTATTATCCGCGGCTTAAGCGACCGATACAACATGGTAATGCTCAACGGTGTGCCATTATCGAGCACAGAACCTGACCGCAAAACATTTTCTTTCGACATCTTCCCGTCCGCGATGATTGACAACATCATCATCAACAAAGCATTCGTTCCGGAATACCCGGCCGAATGGGCAGGCGGGCTGGTACAAATCAATACCAAAGATATTCCGTCCAAAGGATTTTTGAATGTACAGGTGGGCACCGGCTTCAACAGCAAAACCATTGGCAGGGATTTTTACCAATACCAGGGAGGCAAACTCGACTGGCTGGGCGTTGATGACGGCACCCGCGGATTGCCCAACGGTTTTCCTACCAAGTCTGCTTTCTCTGCATTGAAACAAAATGGCGGGGAACAATCCATCATTGACCTCGGGAAAACCATTGGTACCAACTGGGCAGTGAACCAAACAAGCGCCCCGCTCAACAGCAGCTTCCAGATGAACGGTGGTTTCAACACCCGCCTGTTTGGTAAAGAAGTGGGTGGAATATTGGGCGTTACCTACAACCGCAGCATCCGCAACCTTGCGTTTACCAACGGTTTCTACAGTTTTGAAAACAATACGCCTTCTTTGTTGTTCGACTACAAAAACAACAAATACAGCAGCGACGTGCTGGCAGGCGCATTGGCCAATTTCTCTATCAAGCTGGACAATTTCAATAAAATCAGCATCAAGAATATTATCAACGTCAACAGCAGCGATTTCACCACCCTGCGTACCGGCATTGATATGGAACAAGACCCGGAACTGGGTGAAAACATACAGGCAAGAGAACTGGGCTTTAAATCGGCTACTTTTTTCAACACACAGGTAACCGGTGAGCACAACCTGGTGAAGCTGAAAACCAAAATTGATTGGTACGGCAGCTTCAACATCCTTGACGGCTATGTGCCACAACAAAGAAGAATTCAGTACAACCAGTCGAACCAGACAGAGAATGCACCGTACAACCTGCTCATCGGCGCGTCGCGCTCGCAGAAATCGGGCAGCGTTTTTTACTCCATGCTGTCAGACTATATCTATAACACTGGTGGCAATGTAGCCAAAAGCTTCCGCCTTTTCAACCGTCCGCAGACTGCCAAAGCGGGCTACCTGTTCCAGGTAAAAGACCGCTTGTTCGATTCCCGTCCGTTCAGCATTTACCTGCCGTCCGACAATCCAAAGCTTCGGCAACTGGATGCCGATCATGTGTTTTCGGCAGAGAACTTCAGTGCTACCGACAAAAGCCTGTTTCACTTTGACGAAATCTCCGGGCAGCAATACCGCTATATGGCCAACACCATCCTCAACGCCACTTACCTGCAGTTCGACAACCAGCTTGCTGATTGGCTGCGCGTGGTGTGGGGCGCCCGTTACGAACATTACGATCAGCTGATTGGCAGCACCAACACCAGCGACCCGAGATATACGCACAACGTTGTTCAGGATTTGTTGCCGGCACTCAACGCTACTTTCAAACTGGATCAGCGAACCAACCTGCGGTTTTCTGCTTCGCAAACGCTTGTTCGCCCTGAATTCAGAGAGCTGACCAACTTTACTTTCTACGATTTTGAATTGGGTGCCGGCGTGCTGGGATCAAGCTCATTGAAGAGAACCAAAATCACCAATGCCGACCTGCGCTACGAAATTTATCCAAAAGCCGGTGAACTGTTTACCGTAGGCGTGTTTTACAAACAATTTCAAAACCCCATCGAACTGTACTTTAACCAGTCGGGCGTGGCAACCAATACCTTCAATTACCTGAACGCCAACAAAGCCAAAAGCTATGGCGCCGAACTGGAAATCAGGAAAAAACTGGATTTTTCACAGGCATTGAGAAACCTGACCTTCCAGGCGAATGTGTCTTATATCTACAACCGCGTAGAAGACAGCACCATTAAAATCAACCGCCCGATGCAGGGTCAGAGTCCTTACCTCGTGAACGTGGCACTGCAATACGATGTGGAAAAACTGGGTTTGAATACTACCTTGTTGTTTAACCAGATTGGCAGAAGAATCCTGTATGTAGGCAACGAAGTGACGCCCGAAATCTGGGAAGCACCAAGACCTTTGCTGGATTTGCAGATCGCCAAAAAAGTGATTAAAAACAAAGGCGAAATCAAGCTGAACATTTCTGATCTCATCAACAAAACGGCTTATTTCTACCATGATGTTGACAACAGCAAAAATTACAAACTAAACTCCGTAGATGCATTGGCCATCTCCCGTAACTACGGCACCAATTTCAGCCTCTCATTTACTTATAACATTAAATAATTTTTTTTCAAATAAAAAACAACATGAAACATCTCACGTTCACCGTTTTATTGGCTGCTTTATTGGTCGGCAGTTGTCGCAAAATAGAAGTAGATGGTGGCACCACCGTTGTAACACCAGGTGAAGGAACAGAAAATACCATCCTCGAAGGTCGCATCACCGAAAACCGCACGCTGAAAGCCTCCAATGTCTATACGCTTCGCGGGCTGGTGTATGTCACCAACGGCGCAGTTCTCACCATTGAACCCGGCACCAAAATCGTTGGCCAGTCCGGCGCGCAGATTGGTGGTTTGGTGATCACCCGCAATGCGAAACTCATTGCCGACGGCACCGCCAGCAACCCGATTGTATTTACGTCCGCTTCTGCTACGCCGACCGCGGCGATTGGGCAGGCATCGTATTGCTGGGCAATGCGCCTACCAATTCCTCGTTCAACGGACAGCAGGGCATCGGCGAAATTGAAGGGGGCATCAACAACAGCGAAGGGCTTGGTTTGTATGGCGGCACCAACCCCGCCGACAATAGCGGCGTACTGCGCTATGTGCGCATCGAATATGCCGGTTACGCGTTTCTCCCCGATAAGGAGATCAATGGTCTTACCTTCGGCGGCGTGGGCAACCAAACCATCGTGGATTATGTGCAGGTTTCTTATGCCAATGACGATTCGTTTGAATTTTTTGGTGGCACGGTAAATTGCAAACACATCATCTCGTTCCGTACGCTCGATGATGATTTTGACACCGACAATGGCTTTTCAGGCAAAGTTCAGTTTGGCATCAGCCTTAGGGATTCTTCCATCGCCGACATTTCGAAAAGTGAAGCATTTGAAAGCGACAACGACGCCAACGGCAGTTCCATGACGCCGCAAACCTCAGCCGTGTTTAGCAACATGACCATTCTGGGACCCAAAGCAACATTGGCAAACACGGGCAACTCCCTGTTTTTGGCAGCCGCGCAAATCCGCAGAAACTCCAGCATCTCCATCCTTAACTCAGTGATCATGGGCTGGCCGCAGGGACTGTTGATTGATGCAAGCAAAGGCATCCCGACCGACAACAATATTCCTGGTGGGTTGTTTGTAGAGAATGTGCTCATTGCCGGTTGTCCTGTTCCGGTAAAATATGTTGCCAGCTCTACTTCGCCAACTGCTTCTACCGACGCCAGCATCAATGCATGGTTCAACACACCGGCTTCGGGCAACAGCGTCCTGGAAAAAACATCAGATGTCGGCTTGGGCAATCCGTTCAATTACACCGAACCAGATTTCAACCCGGCATCCGGTTCAGCAGCGGTTTCCGGTGCTTCTTACAGCAATACCAAATTGTCGGACAACTTTTTCGACAAAGCAGGTACGTACAAAGGCGCCTGTGCCCCCGGCGATACCTGGTGGAAAGGCTGGACGAAATTTATGTAATAGCCTGTCCCCGATAACTGACAATCCGTTTTTTGCGAATAAAAATTGTTACAGTTATCAACACCCCGATGGCTCCGGAAGTGTACACAACTACCGGGCTACAGGAAGAGATAACCGTTTCATGAGGAATAGCGAAACGCTATACATCCCCGGTCTTTACCGGGGATTTTTCTTGCCGACTGATGGGGAAGAATCAAAAGTTGCGGCCGAATTGCTTCCTTTTCCTGGTGGTGGAAACCGATGAAAAAGGAAACACGCAGATTCTTTTGTTGGCTTGATGAGGAATGGCGGAGAAAGTTATTTCTTTACAGATGCTTTTTTGGCGGCTTTCGCTTTCTTCGTTGTTACTTTCGCTGCTTTCGGAGACGCTTTTTTAGCTGACACTTTCCTGGTCGATCCTTTTTTGGGACCTCTTTTTTTCGGTAGTGCGCTCTCCTCCGTTTGTCCGGCTTCGGCTGCCAGTTTCTTTACAGTGCCGGCAGTTTCTTTTTTGTGCAGGCCTTCGGTGATGAACTTGACTGCTTTTTTAATCCGGTGGTCAAATTTTTTATCGCCAAGCGCTGCTTTCAGTTCTGGTATCGCCGCCGCAATTTTATCTGCCAATTGCTTTTTCATCTCTTTTTTACCTAAGCCATTGCTTTGTGTATCGTTCATTGTAGTATCCATACTATTGGTTTTGTTTACATAGTTAACACAAAAATATTATAGGAAACGCACTACCGATGTTAAGTTTTCCGGCGATGCGCTGCCGCAAATGATTGAACGGCAATAAAATGACCGGCTTTCTGCGCGCTCAGCTGAGGTATTTGCCAACGATAGGCACCCTCCTGCCAACGCCGAAGGCCTTGGGCGAAACTCGGATAATGGGGCAAAACTGGTTTCGTTTGTATTCATTCCTGTTCACGAGCATCAGTGTGCGGTCCACGGTATAGGGGTCAAAACCCTGCGCTTTGATTTCGGCCGGTCCTTGCCGACGTTCAATGTACTGAAACAGGATTTTGTCCAAAATTTCATAATCGGGCAGGCTGTCGCTGTCTTTCTGATCGGGGCGCAGTTCGGCACTTGGCGCTTTGTAAATGATGTTTTCAGGAATGATTTCGCCCCCGCGGTTCATGTATTTTGCCAGTTCATAAATCTGCACTTTGTAACAATCCCCCAACACGCCAATGCCTCCCGCCATATCGCCATACAAGGTGCCGTAGCCGGTAGCCAGTTCACTTTTGTTGCTGGTATTCAGCAGGATGAGGTTAAATTTATTGGCAATGCTCATCAGGATATTGCCCCGCGTGCGGCTTTGCAGGTTTTCTTCGGCCAGCGAAAACGGAAGATCACCAAACACAGGGTGCAGTGTTTTCAAAAACGTTTCATATACATCGTTGATGCGGATAATGTCGTAAGGGTTTTGCAGGTTTTCGCTCAGCTTTACGGCATCGTTCACGCTGTGGTCGGTGCTGTATGGCGAAGGCATCAGCACGGCGCGCACATTTTCTTTGCCCAATGCCTCGCAGGCAAGCGCCAGCGTTACTGCCGAGTCGATGCCGCCGGACGAACCGATGATGGCTTTGGTAAAATTCATTTTGACAAAATAATCACGGATGCCCATGACCAATGCCTGGTGTATCTGCTGAATATTGAACGTAGCCTGCAGCGTGGAGAAATAGGTAGGATCGTTCTGCGCTTCGTAATCGTCGGTTTTTTCCTGCGTGCCTTCGGTTACAATGTCGCCATTTTCAAACAGCACGCTGCCGAGCGCTTCTTCAAACGCGGGCAGCGACCTACACACTTTTCCGGCTTTGTTGTACGCTACCGATGAGCCGTCAAATACAATTTCTGTCTGGCTGCCCACGGCGTTGCAGTACACCATCGGCAGGTTGTACTGCAGCACATTTTTGCGGATCACGTCGCGGCGGTCTTCTTCGTGCATGTAATCGAATGGCGATGCGCTGAGGTTGATCATGATATCGGGGTGCTGTTTGCCAGTTCGTCCATCGGGCAGGTAAGGTACAGCGGGTTGTCGTCGATGTTCCAGATGTCTTCGCAAATGGTAACCGCCATTTTCACCCCTTTGTATTCAATGATGTTCCAGGCAGCTGCCGGCTCAAAGTAGCGGTATTCGTCAAATACATCATACGTTGGCAGCAGCGTTTTGTGCACTTCTGCCTGTACTTTTTTTTCGGATAAAAAAAACGCGGCGTTGAACAAATCTTTGCCTTCAATTTTAGGATTGCGTGCCGGCGAACCGATGAGCACGCCAATGCCATCGGCGTGTTCTTTTATTTTGTCAATGCTTTCATAGCATTGTTTGATAAAGTCGTTGAACTCCAGGAAATCGCGCGCCGGGTAGCCACACACGCTTTGTTCGCTGAAAACGATCAGGTCGCCGCCGCCGTCTTTGGCTGCTTCAATGGCGTCAATGATTTTTTGCGTATTGCTTTCAAAATTGCCGATGTGATAGTTTTGCTGGGCGATGAATATTTTCATAACATTTCTCTTTTTGCAACAGGAATAAAGATAACAATGTGGGCGCGATAGAAGGCGGCTACCGTACCGTGACCATGCGAAAAAAATAAAATATCATTTTGTAAACAGTAAAGAAACATGCCAGCCTTTATTTTAGCGGAATGATAAAGTGGTTGTGCATTGCCTTGCTGTTGTCTTGTACTTTGCCTGCCTGCAAAGAAGGGCAAAATATTCCGGATGTATCGGGCATCCGGGTGACGGTGAAGGTGAAGCGTTTTGAGCAGGATTTTTTTGCCATGGACACCGCTGCGGTGGAAGCTTCGCTTACTGCCTTGCAGCAGCAATACGGAACATTTCTGAACGACTATTTGTACAATATTCTATCGCTGCCGGCAGAGCCGGATGGCGTGGTGAAAAATGTAAAGCTGTTTTTGCAGGGCTACGCCCGGTGTACGATTCGGTAAGCCGCACGTTTGCATCATTCGATGAAGAAGCAGGCGACATCAAAAGAGGATTGCAGTTTGTCAACTATTACTTCCCGCAATATTCATTGCCACAGCAGGTGATCACGTTTGTCGGGCCATTTGAAGGCTACAGCAATGTGCTTACGGGAAGCGGCCTGGCTGTGGGGTTGCAGTTGTACATGGGTAAAGACTTTCCTGCCTACGGCACCGATTTTTTGAGGGAAGTATATCCGGCTTACCAAAGCCGCCGCTTTGAAGCTGCTTACATACCGGTCAACTGCATGACCAACATCATCAACGACATTTACCCGCCTCAATCCGGCGCCAAAACGCTCATTGCACAGATGATAGAAGAAGGAAAACGCATGTATGTACTGGACAAGCTGTTGCCCGAAACCGACGATACATTGAAAACCGGCTATACCGGTAAGCAGCTTCAGGGATGCTATGGCAATGAAGCCGGTATCTGGAATTATTTTATCGAAAACAACCTGTTGTACATCAACGACCCGGTGCAGATACGCGACTATACCAACGATGCACCGCGCACCGAAGCGCTCGGACAAGCATCGCCCGGCAACATTGGGTTGTTTGTAGGATGGCAGATTGTAAAGAAATGGATGGCGGAAAAAGGCACCCATCTTACGCTGGAGCAATGTTGCAAACCGATGCCAACAACAATATTCCTGGAAGCAAGGTATAAACCAAGATAAGGAAAGGGCAGAGATTGTTGTGAAAAATATGGGCGCTGCTTAATTTTGATCTTTGTAATTGCAATGAACCAGAAATCGCACAGCGATTTGAGGGTATTAGTCAGTGGCTGGATGCCAATCGGCTTTACAAGATATGCATTGGCACCGCGCTGGTAAGCAACTTCCACATCTTTCGGATTGTCGGATGTAGACATCATGACAATGGGTGGTACGCAATTCCTTTTTGTCGCGTATTTTTTGCAGCAATTCGATGCCCGGTAATGCCGGGCATGTGAATGTCGAGTAAGATCAGCTTGATAGCGTGAAGCATTGGTGATGGTTTGCACCGATGAAAGTGCAGTTTTACCATCGGTAACAGCTGTGATGGTTATATTGCTGTTACCTATTTTCCGGAGTGCCCGTTTTACAAAATCGATATAGTCTTCGTTGTCTTCTACATAAAGAATGTCTGCTTTGTTGTTCACACTTTGCGGTTTAAAATAGTAAATAAAATATTGTGCCTTTTTCACCTCGCTTTCATACCAGATTTTTCCGCCGTGTTTTTCCATGATCCGTTTCACAATAGACAAACCTACGCCGCTGCCTTCAAATTTTTCACATTGTCCAGCCGTTTAAAGATTTCGAAAATCTGATTTCCAAAATTCATGTCAATACCAATGCCGTTATCAGAGATTGTATATAAAATATTTGTTTCCGTTGAAAGAACTTTCAATCGTTACCAATGGATGCGCAGCGTGTTGCGAATATTTAATCGCATTTCCAATGACATTGGTGAACACCTGCATCATCATCGTTTTATCTGCTTTCAAATTTAGTAAATCTTTATATTCGATTTCTACCTTGCTGTTTTTATATACCATTTTCAGTTCGCTGACAATATCCTGCATCAATAAACGCATATCGATTTCTTCATATTTCAGCTGTTTCCGGCTGATGCGAGAATAAGACAATACTTCCTTGATGAGCAAATGCATCTTTTCGGTACTGCTCAGAATGCGGTTCAGCATGCTTATGGCATCCGTCATCCAGCCCGGGATTTTCTTCCAGGATCAGTTCGGTATAATTGCGGATTGACGTGATGGGCGTTTTGAGATCGTGCGATATGGTAAAGCTGAAGGTGTCGAGCTCTTCATAAGCTTCCTTCAGCCGTTCGTTCAGCTGGCGGATCTGGTTGGCTTTGTGGTTAATGATGTACGATACTTCTTCGCGCAGCTTGGTTACGGCCGCAATTTCGGCTTTCGACCAGTTTTCCGAGCTGTACTTTACTTGCTGGCTCCAGGCGGCAAAAGAGTGTCGCGGTGTAAGCTTTGTTTGACCCTGTGCCGTTATCTCCACAGCTTTATCGGGGTTGCCTGCCCATTTAACGGTCTTGACGATTTCGGGTTTGAACCACAGCAGGTATTCATCCCATTTCCTTCGACAAGGTGCAGACCAACAAGCCGCTGGCCGTATCGGAAAACCGGGCTGCCGGCGGGTATTGCCCGGTAAGATTGATGGTATGATAGACCGGTGACGACACGTTTTGCTGCAGCCATTCTGCCAGGGCGCTGATGTCATCTCTGCCGGGTGTAATGCCCACCACATCGATGTTTCCTTCAAAAAGAAGGGCGGCACCCGCAGCGCGCGTAGTTTGCAACACCAGCGGTTTGTTGTTCCGAAATGCTTCGGCGATGTCCTGGTCTTTGTGCATGTGCTTGGCGAGCTCTTCGGCCGACTGTTGGTAAATGCGCGCCAGGTCTTTGTATTCTTCGTCGTCGCGGATACTCGAGCGAGGACGATAAAATTTGCCCCAACAGCCTTGCGGCTTCGCGTGCCCGGTAGTCAATTACATTGGGCGTGCTGTTGTGGCAGGCGATAAGTCCCCACAGCTTGTTGTGCGAGACGAGCGATACGCTGAAGCTGGCAGCCACGCCCATGTTTTTCAGGTACTGAATGTGTACGGGCGACACTGCCCGCAGGGTAGAATGGGTTAAATCGAGTGGCGGTGCTTCGTTGCTGCCGTTGTCAAACGCAACCAGCGGAGAAGTCTCTGTTTCCACATCGCCGATGAGGCGGGTGAAATTGGTGAGGTACAGTTCCCGCGCCTGTTTGGGAATGTCGGAAGCCGGGTAGTGCAGCCCCATAAACGGCTCCAGGTTGTCGGCTTTGTTTTCGGCAATCACTTCGCCATGCCCGTCTTCCCAAAACCGGTAGATCATTACGCGGTCATATTGAATGATGTCCCTTACCTGCCGGGCAGCATTGTCGAGAACCGCTTTTACCGTTCTGCCTTCCAGAATGCGCGATACCGACACGCCGATGATGCGGTTGAGTTCTGTTTCGATGGCAGGCTGGCTGGGTTCAAATTCTGCCAGCAACAGATTGTTGCCGCTGGCATGTACGATGAGGTAATAAGGCACTTGCTGCACCTCGGCCAGAATGGGGTTGACGGTATCGAAAACCGTAGCTTCGCCAAAAGAAAACAATTGGGTTAGCGAAATCGATTGCAGCGTGATGCGGCATTGTTGTAAAAACCATTCGAACGGTTTTCCCAGTACAAGGCTGGGTTCCATGCCGGTTTTGGTGATGAGGTTTCCACTCACATAACGAACGGTTGTGTCCGTTTTATCAATTGCCAACAAAAAGCCATGACTTTGAATGTTGCCAGGTATGTGTATGGGCTCGCGGTCACAATTGGTTACGTCAACAACCGGGTTTTTCATTCGTTTTGTTTAGAAAATGGAAGGGGCAAATTAATATAAAACGGTAGGAAATTAAAAATATACCTGCCGGAGCCAAGCTGAAAAAGCGGTGAACGTAGCGGCTGCGGCGGTAATTGCAGAAGCTTCATCGGCGGCAGTGCGTGCAGTAGCATTGAGTGCCGTGATAAAATCGTCCCAGCGCCGGCGGGTTTGTTTGCCATAACCGGCAAAAAAAGTAAGCTGATCTTCGGGCAAACCGGTTTGTTCGCCAATCATTTTTTTGATCATCAATCCACCCAGCGTAGAACCTTCAAGAACATAGAGGGCACCAAACGCGCCGGCATTGTCTTCGACCCCGGGAAGCTGTTGGCAAAGATGATGAGGTGGTTCCCCATGTCCCAATGCACGAAGATTTTGCAGGATGTCTTCCGGTTTGCGGCGGGTGTTATAATCAGGCAAACCGGTGGTGTCCAGGTGTGCGTTGATGCGGTGGTACATGGGGGCAAAAAAACCGTAAAACGCGAGTAGCAGCGCGATGTACTGTTCCTTTGTTTGAATGTTGTGAATATGGGGACCCATTTCCTGGTCCAGTTGTTCGTGCATTGGCCGTGTAGCCGTGCGCAGTTTCTCTATCAGCATTGTTGAATATAAATGGAAGAGAGATTCGGCATAATTTATACCAACAATGTCATTTCCCGGTTTTTTACAATTTTTATAATCCTGGTATTCAGAACGATTGTACAACAGGTGCAATAAGGGCGGTAGTTTGGTAGCGGGTCGATGATTGAATTGCAAACGTCGCCAAAAGACACAGATTCAAAAAGAATAGGCAGAAACTATACCCTACAAATCTGTGTCAAAACGAATACAGGGGAATATCATTGATAAAAGTACAGGCAACGTAAAAAGTTGAGCGGCGGAGGCTTGCTAATAAATTACTGACTAACCGGCTATTTTTACTTTGATGGCATTCAATCCTTTAAAGCCGTTTTCAACCTCATAGGTTACTTTGTCGTTTTCTCTCAACATACCCGACAATTGGTTGGCATGAACAAAAGCGCTTTCACCGGTTTTGCTGTCTTTGATAAAACCAAAGCCCTTGGCGGCATTGAAAAACGTAACCACACCATTTCTTTCGGGGTTTTCCACTTCTCTTTCTTCCTGTTTTGGAATCCTGATCTGGATCTCTTCCGTATTGAAGACTTTTTTCTTCTTCGGATCGGGTGGCGTAGAGGACAAATTGCCGTTTTCGTCAATGTAAGCAATCATGTCTTCCAGGCTCTTGCCTTTTTGTGTGTTTGCCCGGCGTTCCTGCATTTTTTCAGCCTTGTCCTGGCGCGCACGCATTCTCTGTTTCTCTAATTCTTTCTTCTTAAATGTTTCCTGAGATTTACCCATCGTATTTTAATGTCATTTGTTGATGTATAAAGGTCGTCTTTTATTCCCAGAATGAAAAATCAACCTTCATTCCATAACAAATGATTAGGGATAAATGCACAACAAACCGGCCGGTTGCGAAAACAAAGCCGCCGGAACCAGTTTTTGGGAAAAAAAGAGCACCATGTAAGCCGGAAAACTAACGCGCTGCCAGTGGTACAAATGCGCGGTTATCGGGACCTGTGTAATGCGCACCGGGACGAATGATTTTGCCATCCTGCCGCTGCTCAATGATGTGTGCGCACCAGCCTGTAAGCCGGGCAATGACAAACAGGGGTGTAAAAAACAAGGTGGGCACGCCTAGCAGGTGATACGAAACAGCAGAAAACCAGTCGAGGTTGGGAAACATTTTCTTTTCGTCCCACATCACCGATTCCAGCCGTTCGGCAATGTGGTACAAATGCGTGTCGCCGGCTTCTTCCGATAGTTGTTGCGCTACCTGTTTGATCACTTCGTTGCGCGGGTCAGAAACGGTATACACCGGGTGACCAAATCCAATGATTACTTCCTTGCGCGCCAGCCGTGCCTTGATGTCGGCTTCCGCTTCATCGGCCGATGCATAACGGCTTTGAATGTCGAACGCTACTTCATTGGCACCGCCGTGTTTGGGTCCGCGCAGCGCCCCGATGGCGCCCGTCACCGCCGAATACAAATCGGAACCCGTACCGGCAATTACCCTCGCCGTAAACGTAGAAGCATTGAACTCATGCTCGGCATACAGATTCAGCGAAATCTCCATCGCTTTCGACCACGATGCCGATGGTGCTTTGCCGTGTAACAGGTGTAAAAAATGCGCGCCGGTCGTATCATCATCCGTTTCTACGTCAATTTGTTTTCCCGATTGGGAAAAATGATACCAGTATAGCAACGCCGAAGTGGAAGAAGCAATGAGCCGGTCGGCAATCTGCCGGGCACCGTCGTCCGGGTGTTCATTGTCTTCGGGGCTTACGGTTCCCAGTACACTCACATAGGTGCGGAGCACATCCATCGGGTGCGCCGTGGCGGGAATTTGCTCCAATACCTTTTTTGCTACCTCCGGCAGGCCGCGCAGCGACACGAGTTGTTGCTGGTACCGGGTCAATGTATCCTTGCCGGGCAGCGAACCGTACAACAGCAGGTAAGCCACTTCTTCAAAAGAAGCGCCTTCGGCAAGGTCGAGAATGTCGTAGCCGCGGTAATGCAGGTCGTTGCCGCTTTTTCCTACGGTGCAGATGGCAGTGTTGCCCGCCACCACGCCCGACAAGGCTACTGATTTTTTCGGTTTGAATTCAACAGGCAATACATCGTTCATTGTCGTTATTTTTTTTGATACAAGGCATCAAGCTTTTGTTCATAATCGTAGTAGCCAATGCTATCGTACAGTTCGGCGCGGGTTTGCATGGTTGAAAGCACTTCCTGCTGCGTACCGTCTTTCCGGATGTGTTCATACACCCGTTGAGCAGCTTTGTTGGCGGCCCGAAACGCCGACAGCGGGTACAATACAAGTTGCACACCGGCATCGCGCAGTTGGTCCACCGTCCACAGGGGCGTCATGCCAAATTCGGTGATGTTGGCCAGAATGGGAATGCCGGCAGCATCAGCAAAACGTTTATAAAGGGAAAGGTCGGTAACGGCTTCGGCAAAGAGAAAGTCGGCGCCCGCAGTTGCATATTGGTGGGCGCGTTCAAGGGTTTTGTCAAGCCCTTCCACCGCCAGCGCATCGGTGCGCGCACCAATCACAAACTGCGCATCGGTGCGGGCATCCACCGCGGCTTTAATGCGGTCGGTCATTTCGCCGGGTGTTACCACTTCCTTGTTGGGACGATGGCCGCAGCGTTTGGCACCTGCCTGGTCTTCGATGTGCAAGGCAGCGGCGCCGGCTTTGATGAGCGACTTCACCGTGCGGGCAACATTGAATGCCGAGGGTCCAAAACCGGTGTCGACATCTACCAGCAGTGGCGTATCGGTTACATTGGTAATGCGCTGAATATCAATCAGTACGTCTTCGAGCGTGGTGATGCCGAGGTCGGGAATACCGAGCGAGCCTGCTGCCACGCCGCCTCCCGAAAGGTAGATGGCGCGGTAGCCTGCCTGCGTGGCCAGCAACGCATGGTTGGCATTGATGGCGCCGACGATCTGTAATGGCTGTTCTGCCTGCATCGCTGTGCGAAAGCGTGCACCGGCCGATTCGTTGGTGTGTATCATCATGGTTTGTAAAATTACCCCCGGCAAAGTAGGAAAATTTAAGCAAGCGGCGGGTTAGCAGAATGTGAAGAGCGGTTTGCGGAGCCTTGTCTGTTACAGGTAAATCTTTTTACGGCAACCTGCCTGTTTCCTGCTTACTTGTTCACTATCGGACCGTTTATTTTTTTCTTTTGAAAGTAACAACAGCCGGTAACGCCGGTTGATGGGTTCCTGAAAAAGATGTTCCGCACTCGTTCAGCCTTGTACGTTCGTGTCCAATCTCATCAAACCCGCAACACAAAAGGGAACCCGTTTGTCAGGACTTTACTTTGCCCAGCAAAAAACCCAACGGGTGCAATGGTTCCACGTTGTCGAAAATGATTTTTGCCATGCCCAGAATCGGGATGACGAGTACCAGGCCGGCGATGCCCCACACCAGTTCGCCCACCACCAGCCCGGCAATGGTTACCAGCGGGTTGAGGTTTACATTTTTACCCACTACCAGCGGTTCCAGGAAATAGGTTTGGATAAACTGAACCGTGACATACGTGACAAATACGCCCAGTACCATCATGTTGCTGCCGCCCTGCGCAACGGTCATGAGGATGGTGAGCAAAGTGCCGGTGATGTTGCCGATAAACGGTACGGTCTCCAGCACGGCGGCGATCATGGCAAACAGCACCGCGCTTTTGACACCCACCAAACCAAAGCCAACGCTGTACATAATGGTGAGGCAGGCGATCATCAACGCCAGCCCCGATACATACTGCTGCGATACCTGCCGGCATTTTTCCATCACGGCGGAAGCGTGGCTGCGGTAATGAGAAAAAAACATGCGCAGGATAAACTCTTTCAGGTGCGAGCGGTAATACATGAGGAGGAAAATATACACCACGAACAGGATGAAATCGGTGATGAAACTGCCGATGCCTGCCAGCAAAGCAGCAACAGAACCCGCCAGGTAACTACCGGCTTTGTCGCTGGTTTCCCCGCTGGCAATTTTGTTCTGCTTTCTGACAGAAATGCCCAAATGGTTCTGGATGTATTGCTGAAACTGGCTGATTTTTTTAGATGCCTGCTGCTCAATGTTGTCCAGGTCATTCATCAGGTCAGATATCTGCCAGGCCAGCACCCAGATGATGCCGCCGATCACTACGATGAACAACAACAACGACAAGGTAACGGCAAGCCAGTCGGGAACGCCTTTTTTCTGCAGCCAGGCAGTTACCGGCAGCAGCAGCATGCTCACAACGGCGGCAAACGTAAATGGTACCAGGAAAGGCTTTGCAAAATACAGCGCTGTAAAAAACAGCCCGCTGAAAAACAAGATCTGAGTTGCCTTGGGTAAATTGATTTTTTGCATAAGCCATTCATTGATTTGCCCGTGCCAACCGGCTGCAGGATGTGTGGTGCTGCACCCGGAAAGCAGGATAGTGACGGATGTTGAAACGGAGTCATTGCCAACAGCGATGAATGCCGTAAAAATTGCCTGTTGCTACAAGACGAGAGAAGCAGGCACTAAAGCCTGTTTTGCCTGTTGCCGGCTTCGGATGTCGTTGCAGGCGCCATCCCACAGGGCAATGCGTGATTGCAGGGCAACCAACGTTGCGTCCACCACTTCTTTCCATTTCTGCTCATCGGTGCCGCAAAGATTGGCGGTCATCTGCAGGGCAAGAGGACTGTGGTGGTCGCCATCTACTTCTATGTGCCGGTCAAGATAATATTTAAAAATGGAAATGCCTTCCGCCGTGGTGTCGTTGAGGTCATTGATGATGGCATGAAACATATTGGGAATCAGGTCTTCTCTGCCAAACGTAAACACGGCAGATGCCAGGTAATCTTTGCCGCTGTGGATAACGGAAAATGTATTGTTCACAAAATGGCGGGCTGCTGCCGGTGTAGCGGCTTTTTCGTAAGCACCGGCAAAGCTGTCGCCGTTTTGCAGGGCAGCGATGAATGTTGTAATGCCCGTGGTATCTGCGTCACATTGTTGCATGGCATCAAGGTATAGTTCGAAATGGCTTTTTCTCACGCCGAATGCATTTACATCCGATTCTTCACCGGCGACTATTTCGTTGATGAGGTATCTCGTTTCTCCCGATCCTACAGGGAACCAGGGCACACTTGTACAGGTAAGCCGTGCTTGCAGGCTTTTGAGCAATGACATAAAATCCCACACGGCATATACATGATATTGCATAAAAATGGCAAGGTCTTCCATATTGCCGATGCTGGCATAAACGGGATGCTGAATGATTTGCCTGCGCAATGGCGCAATGGTTTCCTGCAACTGTTCAATGGACTTGTTCATGTTCACTATTTTGCCTGTTTCCGCTAATATGCCTGTGCGGTATTGTCTTCTTTTTTTACAAATAATTTTTCCGCCATTTTTTGATCATGACCATAAATGTCGTGGCGGATGTTCAGCTTGTCGTCTTTGTCAACCCAGGCGGTAAAATACCCGAGCATCACCCGAACCGGCTTGTCGAGTGTCACCCATTTTTCTTCCTGCTGGTGCATGGCGCTGTCTATGCGTTCTTCATCCCAGTCGCCATTGTTCCGCAGCAGGTATGCCGCCATCTTTTTGGGATCCTGAATGCGGATGCAGCCATGGCTGAAGTTGCGGTTGGTGGCCGAAAACAGGCTGCGGTTGGGTGTATCGTGCAGGTAGATGTCGTAGCTGTTGGGAAAGAGAAATTTCACATTGCCCAAAGAATTGTTTTTGCCCGGCAACTGCCGTACAATGGGCAGGCTGCCGTTATAGCCGGTGATTTCCATGTTGTGCGATGCCAGGTAATTGGGATTGTGTTGCATGCCGGGCACTACTTCTTTCCGCACTATGCTTGATGGAAGGTTCCAATAGGGGCTGAATACGATGTACTTGATGTTGCCGGTAAAAATAACGGTGCTCGTGCCTTCTTTGCCCACAATCACATTCATGTCAAATTGCAGTTTGCCGTCGTCGTACACATACAGTTTGTAGTCGGGTATGTTGACCAATATATAGTTGCTGTCGCTTTCCTTCGCCATCCACCGGTCGCGTTCGAGGTTGATGAGCATGGTTTTGATGCGCTCGCTGAGCGGGGTGTTCAATTCGTTTAGAAACGATTTGCCGGCAGCACCATCCACCGTTAATCCCATGCGCCGCTGAAACGATTTTACCGCTGCCACGGTTTCATCATCAAACAATCCCGATGTGTCTTGCCGCGGCAGATCGCCAAGCAGGAACAGGCGCTGTTTGATTTGCGCAATTGCAGCTGATGAATCGCCCTTTTTGTAAGACTTTGATGGCAGGGCAATTGAATCCCAGCGGTTTTTTTGCTGTAGCTGATGGTATTTGGCCAGCGCGTTTTGCAGTTTGAAGTATTGCCGGTTCAGCGGCAGGTATTTGTCTTCTTCCTTGCCTTTGTTAGCGATTACCGAATCGAGCACAGTGGTCAGATCCACTTTTTTTCGTGGGATAAACCAGCCCAGCTCATCCGTATCAATATCGCTGCCTTTGTATACCCGCGATGCATATTTGAAAAATTGCCCCGTGAGGAACAGTTCTGTTTGCAGCGGCGACCGCTCGAGGTGCTCGGTGCTGTCGGTAAAGAACGCGTTGTACTGCGTCATCATTTTTTTGCTGTAGAGGCTGCTGTCGTTCAGGTCGGCAATGGTGGTGCTCAGCAGGTTCACGAAGTTGGTGGCCTGCTCGGCAAGCCCGCTGGTGTCGAACCACGCATATTCGTAATTCCTTCGTTTGTAAAAATCTTTGAGCTGCTGCTCGTAGGTAACATAATCGGGATTGGCAGCCAAAAAACGATTCACCTGGTTGCTGTCTAAAAACAGGTTGTTAAATGCATTTTTCCGGGTAATAGACTGGTCAATCTGAACTTCTTTTTTCTTTTTGTTTTGGCAGCCAAATAAACACGCCGACAACAGCAGTGTGGCAATGATACAAACAGACTTCATTACGATATATCTCCTCTTTTCGGACTGTGAATGAGCAAAGCGGATGCCACAACACCTGCCGTTTCGGTACGTAGGCGGGTATTGCCAAGGCTTACCGGGCGGTAGCCATGCTGTAGTGCACCGGCAATTTCCATTTCTGAAAAATCGCCTTCCGGGCCAATGAGCATTTGCACAGCATTCGCTATGGCAATGGCTGGCAAGCCTGTTTTTTGATCGTCGTCAAGACAGTGGGCAACCAGTTTTTGGGCAAAATGGCTGCTGCCGGCGATTGCCTCGCCAAAAGGCGTTGGCGGGTGCAGCAGGGGCAACCACAACTGCCGGCTTTGCAGCATGGCAGACACAACGATGTTGTGAAAACGGTCGGCTTTGTAGTGCTGCTTTTCGGTGCGCTCGCACAGCAGGGGAATGATTTCCTGCACGCCCATTTCCACCGCTTTTTCCAAAAACCATTCAAAACGATTGGCGTTTTTGAGCAATGAGATGGCAATGCATACATTGCGGTTCTCGCGTTCCCGGTGTGCTGCACGATCTATCCTGATGGTGCAGTGCCGTTTGTTGGCGCCGATGATGGTGGCGGTCAGCAGGTTGCCGTTGCCATCGGTCAACTGCAGTTGTTCGCCTTCGCGCATCCGCAATACCTGCACACAATGCCGGCTCGTTTCTTCACCCAGCAGCAGGGTTTCATTGGCTGGCGCCGTCGTTGGTTCGTAAAAAAGTGGTAACTGCATATTGCTGTAAAGGATTTTTTAACCGGAAAAAAATTAAACCGCTCCCCGTGTGGCGGCACTTGCCTGGTGTAAAACGAAATTCAGGCAACCGGTTCTTTTTCGAAATAATGGCTGTTGGCAGCGCGGTTACCGGCAAAGCCAGACAGCCATTGTTCGGTAGTTGCCGACAGCGAAGCCACCGATGTATGTTCGTTCACCGCCAATTGTTTTTTGATATCGTCCTGGATAAATTCTGCTTCCAGCAGGTTTTCGGGTTTTGCCATTGACAATTGGTAAATGGCGACACGGTTGTCCCAGCTCCACCTGGTTAGGTCGCGGCTCATGAATGGCGCTTGTGCAGGAATCCTTATTTTTTTGGGTGTTCCGTTTTCGGCGGCAGCTTTCGTTACCAGTTGCAGGATGTCGGTTTCCGTCACCTGCCCGTTGCCCGTCAGCGCGTTGAGTGGGATGCCGTCGTGGAAGTCCAGCACAAACAACAGCCAGGCATTGCCCTCCGCAGTGTTTTGCTCCACCAACCCGATGTGCCAGAAGGCGGCTTCGCGGGTAATGCGTTTGAACACACCCGTTGTCGCCGTTTCTGATAGTGCCGTTTCTTCGGGTAGCCGGGCAATGCGGCGCATGCGGGTACGTTTCAGGTACAGCCGTCCCTGCCGGTAAATGCGCTTCACCTGCTTGATGGCCCAGTTGGGCTGCGCGTTTTGCAAAAGCGAGACGCAATCTTCAAGGCTGCGGCTGCTGTCTTCAGCCAGCAGGTTTACGAGGGCAGCATATACATCTTTGTCATCAGCTTCGGGTTTTCGCGGGCGGTAGCCATAGTGCTCTTCGGGCATGTCCACCAACGAGCAGGCTTGTGCAATGGTAAGGTTGTAGCGCTTCACCAGTTCTTTGGCCAGTTGCCGCGATATGGTTTTGTCGCTGTCTGTTTTTACGAGTGCCGACAGCAGCATTTTGTATTTGTCGTTGGGTTCCCAGCGGGGCGGGGCACCGGCTGATTCACCGTTGCCGGCTGCCTGTTTTTGTTCGCTTTCTGCTTTTTGGTATTCGCTGAGCCAATTGTACAAAGTGGCGCGCGAAATGGCGGCTTCCCCGCAGATGGCTTTAATGGTTTTGGTTTTGTGCACCATTTCATGAACCCACATCCGCCGCTGGTGCTCGCTGTATCTGTGTACTTTCATCAGCTTCAAATATAAAGCGCGCTGTCTGATAATGCAGCTACAACGGCATTAAATCTTCCCTTCGGGCAATCATGATTACACCAAATAGCGGGAAACAGATCGGGGCTACAAATGCTGTTGTTGGGTTGAAAAGAATCATTGTTATTGGACAACTCGTTAATCAGTTTGTTGTAAAACATTGCCACCCTGTACAATAAAACCGAAGACAATTGACCACTCTTTTGGGTACCGGCTACCTGATGTGCGCCACCGCAGCAAGGTGCTTATTACCGGAGGTTCGCGGTGGCGCAGAACGGCATTATTGTAAACCATGCCGCGAACGGTTTCATTGAACAGGTTACAAATGCCAACAGCCGGAGGATGATGCATCGCCCGGCTGTTGATTTACTACCCAATACTTTTTACCTGATACCTGCTACACCAATTCTTTTACTACGTCATAAATGGTTTTGGATTTTCCAAGGGTATAATAATGCAGTACCGGCACGCCAAATTCCTTCAGTTCCTTGCTTTGCTGCACCAGCCATTCCACGCCCACTTTTTCGCAGTCTTCATCGGTTTTGCAGCGCACAATTTCTTCCGATAAATCGGCGGGGATGTCCACATGAAATATGCGCGGCAATACACTCAGTTGCTTTTTGGAAGTAATGGGCTTCAATCCCGGGATGATGGGAGCAGTAATGCCGAGATCGCGGCAGGTTTTGACAAATTCGAAGAACTTGCGGTTGTCAAAAAACATCTGCGTCATGATATAGTCGGCGCCGAGTTCTATTTTTTCCACAAGGTGTTTCATGTCCACTTCGAGGTTGGGCGCTTCAAAATGTTTTTCGGGATAGCCGGCCACGCCGATGCAGAATTTTGTTTTGCCACCGTTCAGAATGTCTTCGTCGAGGTAGATGCCATTGTTCAGATCCACAATCTGCTTCAGCAATTCTTTTCCATAGCGGTGTCCATCTGGCTCCGGTTCAAAAAACGCTTCGTTTTTGGGCGCGTCACCGCGCAGGACGAGGACGTTGTCCACGCCGAGAAAGTTGAGGTCGATGAGCGCGTCTTCCGTTTCGCGGCGTGTAAAGCCGCCACAGATGATGTGCGGCACGGCATCTACCTGGTAATGGTTCATGATGGCGGCGCAAATGCCGACGGTACCGGGGCGCTTGCGCACTTCCACTTTTTCAAACGTGCCGTCTTTGCGCTTTTTAAACATGCTTTCGCTTCGGTGATACGTGACGTTGATCCATGAAGGATTGAACTCCATCAGCGGATCGAGATGGTCGTATATGGAAGAGATGCTTTTTCCTTTCAGGGGCGGCAATACTTCGAAAGAAATCAGCGTATCGGTAGCGCCTTGTATGTGCTCGGTAATCTTCATGTTGCAGAAATTGGTGCAAGATAAGGCTGGAATGGGGATGAGTTCAAGAATCCGGGCAGATTTGCATTTGTTTTAATGGGAAATTCAATTTGAGGAATCAATCCCTAAAATCTCCCCAAATCACCGCTGCCCGTGTAGCTTTGCTTTATTTTTGCGCAAAATTGTTTCGCGTGAGTCTTACCATCCAAACGAATGACCTGGTCAAAATTTATAAAAGCCGTACCGTGGTCAACCATGTGTCGGTGAATGTGAAACAGGGCGAGATTGTGGGCTTGCTGGGTCCCAACGGCGCCGGCAAAACCACAACGTTTTACATGGTGGTGGGGCTCATCAAACCGGAACAGGGTTCGGTATTCCTGAACGACATAGACATTACCAAACTGCCCATGTACAAGCGCGCGCAGATGGGCATTGGTTACCTGCCACAGGAAGCGTCGGTATTTAGAAAACTGAGCGTGGAAGACAACATCCTGGCGGTGCTTGAAATGACGAACATGACCAAAGCCGAGCGTCACCACAAACTCGACGAACTGCTGGACGAATTTAACCTGCACCACGTGCGCAAAAACAATGGCGACAGCCTCAGCGGTGGCGAACGCCGCCGTACCGAGATTGCCCGCGCACTGGCAGTTGACCCGAAATTCATTTTGCTCGACGAGCCCTTTGCGGGCGTTGACCCCATTGCGGTGGAAGACATTCAAAGCGTAGTGGCACGGCTCAAATACAAGAACATCGGCATCCTCATTACCGACCACAACGTCAACGAAACGCTCTCGATCTGCGACCGTGCTTACCTCCTCATTGAAGGCAAAATCTTTCAACACGGCACGGCGGAAGAACTGGCGGGCAACGAAACCGTGCGCAAATTGTACCTCGGCACCAACTTCGAGCTGCGCCGTAAAGACTGGATCATCGAAATGGGTAAAAAAGGAACGGCGGATGTGTTGTAAGATTGGTGAATGGTGATTTCGGATTGGTGATTGAAGATTTGTATTTGGTAGTAAGTATTGTGTAGGCTGTGTACTTCATTCGTTGAAAACACTTCCTTGTTTTCTCCTCCCAAGTGCTGCACCCTTTTGCAGCTTCTCCCCGTTTTGGCGCTGCTTCTCTATCTTTGTCCCGAATGGCAAACCGGCACAACTACGCTTACATCTCACGCGCATTTACCCTGCTCTCCCGATTCGGATTGGATACTTTTATCCTGCTGCTCCTTGGCATGATGGTGTTGGCAAGCTGGTATCCGCAGGGCGGTGTAGGCCGCGGTCCATGGTCACTATCTTCTTTGGCTGGCTATGGCATTTCGCTCATCTTCTTTTTTTACGGCTTAAAACTCAATTTCACCAAAATCAAAGCCGGCTTGCGCAACTGGAAGCTGCACTTACTGGTGCATCTCAGCACCTTTGTTTTGTTTCCTGTCATTGTGTGGTGTGGCAAAGGTTTTTTTGAAGATACATCTTCGTATAGCTTATGGCTCGGCGCTTTTTTTGTCGCCAGCCTGCCTTCTACCGTATCTTCATCTGTCGTGATGGTGTCCATTGCCGAAGGCAACATACCGGCAGCCATTTTCAATGCCAGTCTTTCCAGCCTGTTGGGTGTATTGATCACTCCGCTGTGGATGAGTCTTGTGCATACCGGCAGCAGCGGAAATGCCGATATGTCGGGCATCATCAGCAAGCTCATGTTGCAGATTTTGTTACCGGTAGCGTTGGGTCTTCTGCTAAATAAATATTGGGGTAACTGGGCCGATACCTACAAGCAGAAATTGAAATATTTTGACCAGGCAGTGATTCTTACCATCGTTTATACCGCTTTTTCAGAATCGTTTGCCAGGCACCTGTTCAGCAACATCGGCTTAGTTCAGTTGTGTCTGCTTGGTGCCGGCATGCTGGCTCTTTTTTTCCTGGTATACTTCCTTATTTCCGGTATTGCCCGGCTGTTGTCGTTTACCCGCGAGGATACCATTACCGCCACATTTTGCGGCTCTAAAAAATCGCTCGTGCATGGCACGGTGATGTTGAAGGTGTTGTATGCCAACAGCAGCATTGCGGGCATTTTGTTATTGCCGCTGATGTTGTATCACGCGTTGCAACTCATTGTCGTGAGCATGATGGCGCAGCGGCTCGCAAAGAACAAACAGCGCGCAGAAACCGTGACCGATCCGGGCGGTGCTGTCAGCATTTAGCGTTACCACAAAGAATAGCGATATTTGCACGCTTATGGAGAAGAGTAATTTCATTGATTATATCCGTGTATTTTGCCGCAGTGGTCATGGTGGCGCGGGCAGCCGGCATTTTATGCGCAACAAACTAACGGCAAAAGGCGGCCCGGATGGCGGCGACGGCGGACGTGGCGGGCACATCATTCTGCGGGGCAACAAGCAGTTGTGGACGCTGCTGCACCTTCGTTATTACAAAAACGTACTGGCAGAAGACGGGGAAAGCGGCAGCAAAAACAACAGCACCGGCCACGATGGCGAAGACATATACATTGATGTACCGCTGGGCACCGTAGCACGCGATGAAGAAACCGGGCAACTGGAAGCCGAAATACTCGAAGATGGTCAGGAACACATCTGGCTGGCGGGCGGGCGCGGCGGGCAGGGCAACAGCCATTTTGCAACGGCTACCAACCAGGCACCCGATCATGCGCAGCCTGGCGAAGAAGGCAGCGAAGGCTGGAAAATTCTGGAACTGAAAGTATTGGCAGACGTAGGATTGGTGGGTTTCCCCAATGCCGGCAAATCTACCCTGCTATCGGTGGTGAGCGCTGCCAAACCCAAGATTGCCAATTACGCCTTTACCACCCTTACACCGCAGCTGGGCATGGTGGAATACCGCGATGGCAGAAGCTTTTGCATGGCAGATTTGCCGGGCATCATAGAAGGTGCGGCAGAAGGCAAAGGTTTGGGTCATCGCTTTTTGCGCCACATTGAACGAAATGCGGCACTCCTGTTTTTGATTCCTGCCGACAGCGACAACCATCGCAAAGAGTTTGATATTTTGCTAAACGAACTGGAACAATACAACCCGGAACTGCTGCAGAAAGATTTCATTATTGCCGTGAGCAAAAGTGACATGCTCGATGACGAACTGAAGGCAGCGATAGTAAAAGAATTGCCGCCCCATATCCCGCACTTGTTTATTTCTTCTGTTACCAACACAGGCATCGTTGAACTCAAAGATTTGCTGTGGCAGGTATTGAACAAACCGGTGAAGAATTGATGATTTGTGATTTTGGATTTGTGATTACTTTCCCGCAGACAATGCAGACTGGCGCAGATAACCGTGGATGAATACATAAAAAAAATCTGTTGTAAATACAAGCATCATCTGTAATGTGTTTAAAAAATCTGCGAAAATTTGCGTTATCTGCGGGACAATCAAACATCACCAATCATCAATCACAACTCCTCATCTATGTCCAATACAAAATCTTCGCCTGCGGAAAACGGCGGCTGATTTCGCTGTCAAAAAAGCTGCGCAGTTGCTGCATCACGTCTTTCGCATACACATACTTTACCCCACCAAATTTGTTGCGCTTGATGGCGCGGTTGTCTTCGTTCATGTCAAGGCTGGTATTGGGGTACCAGGCAGTTAACACATCTTTGGAACCAGGTGTAAAGCGGTGGCTGATCAGCTCAAACGTAAGATCGGGCTCAAAATCGAGTTGCTGTTCCATGTTGTCGAGCAAAGCGGTGTAGGCTTCCTCCCAACCTTCGATGGGCATAATGGGCGCAATCACAGCACCAACAGGATACCCGCCACCCCCTTCGCTTGTGGGCAGCGCTGCTCTCCGCATTGCTGCCAACCGTTGCGGTAGCGGCGCCGTTCCTCCTTCGAGGCGGCTGCTTACAGACGCAGCATTGAGGCTGAAACGCCAGCGCGTATGCCCGTTGTGCGGTAGCGACAGCAAGGGGTCTATATTGTCGAACTTGGTAACGAAGCGCAACTTGCCGTTCGCCTGCCCGCCAAAGAAACGAATGCACTCGGCAAGGCTGCCGGTGAGGTGCTCGATACTCAATGGATCGGTATAACAACTGGCTTCGAACGATGTGTCTTTTGCCGGGTTGATATACGACAATGTATTCTCTAAAATAGAAGGCAAATTGGCAAACACACGCACCACGGGCGGTCCCGAAAGGCTGCCGGCAAGATAGCAATACTGGCAATGCGCGGGACAGCCTTCGGCAAGATGAAACTGCCAGTCTGCCGATGGCGGAATGGGCTGCAGGCGAAACGCGCCGGGTGGCGCTTTCACCACCGCCATCGTGCTTTTGGCGAGCCGGTAGGTTTCCTTTTCATCGGCGCCGCGCAGGTTGGTAAGGCGGTTGCTTTTCAATATTTCTACCGGCAAATCAAGGTTTGATACCCGTTCAAATATCTGCCGGCCAAAAGGCTCTTCAAGTGCATCGGGGGTGAAGAGCACACGTTTGGGCATCCATATTTTGCGTGGTGAACTGGTAGCTGTTTGCAGAGCGGGAAGGCTGTTTTGCATCATTGTTCCCTACTGGTGCAAAGGCTGTTCCGGCACCTGTTTTTTGCCAGTTTGTCGTGTTAAAAAGGTGTTGAGATTCGGGAATATACAAGTGACAAAATCCTGCGGCATTGGCAGAACTTTTTTTGATTACCTGTAAAGCAGCGCAGTCCTTTCAACCACTTGCCAACTGCCATGAAACACGCCCGGTTGGCAAGTGGTTTATAGCAGTTGTGTTTTTCTTTTCTTAATAACAACAGGCGATTGGGCAGGCGGGACAAGGCAGGTAAATGTATTGTTTTCCTTAATTCTACAGCACCAAAAGTACCATTGTGCCGTTTTCAAAGTATAAATACATTTTGTGTGGTCAACCAAACACCGCGCACCTTTTATAGTGTTTGAAATGATTTGATGCCAACCTCCAATATCCAGGATGAATCAGGAAACAATAGATGAATAAGCAACATTCAATGCCCTGGTCTTTAGATCGGAGCTACAGAGCATGGGTTTTAGCTCTATACTATCATCAATCAAATTCATCATTTTTAGAAGATGATTATCTTGTGACCAATGATCGTTTTTACCACGCAACAAAGCAACCGCCTGTCCTACGTGCTGCACTTTGTGTTCCGGCAATCCGGCAACCTGTCTTTTGAAACAACTGACAGTGAAACAGCTTACAAAGCGCATCGCGGTCCAAAAATCAACTACACCGATCAACCGCTGCGCGAAGATGACTTGCACATTTGCCCATCCGGATTTTTGTGGGAGAAACACCATCGTCCTTTTACGCCGCCGGTTGCTGTTGCGAACGGGATGACAACATTGTTTCCAACAGAAAAAAAGGCTGCCAATACCTGGCATTTCGACCTTTTTGCTGCCGTGTTTTACCTCATCAGCCGCTACGAAGAATATGGCAGCCATCCAAAAGACAAGTATGGCCGGTTTCCTGCCCAACAAAGCCTCGCACACAAACACCAATTTCTCCATTTGCCCATTGTAGATCACTGGCTGCTGCAATGGTTTGAAGCCCTGCAAACCCTTCACCCAGACATACAATGCCGGCGACAAACCACCGTTCGGTTTACCTACGATGTTGATGTTGCCTATGCTTACAAAGGCAGGGAAATGGTGCGACAGGCAGGATCGGCTATGAAAGATGTGCTGCGCATCAATCCCTACAATCTTGCACAACGCACCGCCGTGCTCGCCGGTTATCTCGACGATCCTTTCGACACATACGACTACATCAGGAATGAAAGCATCGCTCCCCTTGTTTTCTTTTTGCTCAGCCATAAAAAAACGAAATACGACCGCAACATTCACCCGCAGCAAACGGTGTTGCAAAGCCTTGTGAAAAGCGTAGCTGCCTGGTGTCCTGTGGGCATTCATCCGTCTTATTTTACCTCGCAACATCCGCAATTATTGAAAGCAGAAATCAGCACGCTGAGCGAACTGTTGCAACGTCCCGTATCCATCAGCCGGCAGCATTATTTAAGGTTCAGCGTGCCGCATACATTCAGGCAGTTGCTTGCCAATGGCATCAGCGAAGATTACTCGATGGCATACGCCGAAACACCGGGCTTCAGAGCGGGCACCTGCACGCCCTTTTATTTTTTTGATGTAGAAACAAACGAAGCGACTTCGCTGCTGCTGTTTCCCGCCTGCATTATGGAAAGCACCTTTCGCGACGACATCATCATTCCCGTGCAGGAAGCGTTGCCACTGTATATCCAATACTTTGAAGCGGTAAATAAAGTGAAGGGGCATTTCATCTCTATCTGGCACAACGATACGCTGGCTGCCAACAACAAGCTCAACTTTCGCTGGCTGCATCAGCAGATACTTCAATACATTCGCAGCCGCACCCGATGAGAACAGTGGCAACCGCAGATTTCAGAAACAGCCGCAGGGAATGTTGTGTGTAAAACGGCATTCACCAGCACAGTTTTTTCAATGCATACGGGCTGTTGATCATCACCGGTTTGATTGCGTTGGACACAACGTTTTTTCATCAAAAAAAATCTGCGTGCATCCGCCTGATCTGCGTAGCAAAAAACATGAAAGCAATCGCATGAAAAACATCATACATGTTGTAGGCAACCGACCGCAGTTTATCAAGCTTGCGGTATTGCATCATGTCATTGCCAATCATACAGACTACAGGCAACAAATCATACATACCGGTCAGCATTCCTCGACTGAAATGAGTGGCATTTTCTTCGATCAGTTGTCTATCGCGTTGCCCGATGTACAACTGCATGTAGAAGGCACAACAGCAGATGTGTTTATCGGGAATGCGTCTTTGCAAATTCAACAATTGCTCGAACAACAAGCAGCCGGTAACGACATAGTATTTGTGTATGGTGATACCAATACCACGCTGGCAGCGGCGCTGGCAGCACGGCGGACAAACCGAATGCTGCTGCACTTTGAAGCCGGCGTGCGCACAGCAGATGGTTCAATGCCAGAGGAGATCAACCGCATCCTCACCGACAGGCTGTCGCAGGTGCATTATTGCTGTACGCAACAAAACCTCAACAGCTTGCGGGCAGAAGGTTTTGGCACATCCATTCCCTCGCAATTGATGCACACCGGCGACCTGATGCTCGATGCATTTTTACAAATATTACCTGCAGAGAAAAGGGTTACCCATGCAACCCATTATATCGCCTGTACCATTCACCGCGCGGCCAACATTACCAACCGCGAAAACCTGTTTCAAATTGTGAGCGCGCTGAACGAAATTCATCAACAAACAGAAGTAATTGTGCCCCTGCATCCGCATACGAAAAAGCGGTTGCACGAATATGCCATCGAAACAAAATTTACCATGATTGAGCCATTGGGTTATGGTCAAATGAAACGCTTTATACTCGATGCAGATGTTGTTATCACCGATAGTGGTGGTGCAAGCCGCGAAGCATTTTTTGCACAAAAAAAATCATTGATTGTCATGCAACATCCTTTTTGGCCAGAGATTGTAGAAGCGCGTGCAGCCCTGCATTGCAGCGCAAACAAAGATGAACTGGTAGCAGCCTTCCACAACTTGCACCGCCTGCAACCTTCTTTTGAAACAGGTATTTTTGGCAATGGAAATGCAGCCATTAACATTGCCCGACATCTGAATTCGCTGGTGTAACAAATGGGTTGAACACATGAACAAAAAGAAACGCATTACGGTATCTGTTATCTCCGATTTGGCCACCGATCAGCGGGTCATCCGCATCAGCCATACCTTGCAGCAAATGGGCTTTGAGGTGCACGTAATTGCGCGTTGTTTTACCAATAGCTTACCGCTTGAATCGTATGCTTTTTCAGCTACCCGCATTCGCTGTTATTTCAACAAAGGCATCCTGCAATATGCCGAGTTTATGACAAAGCTGTTCACCAGGTTATTATTCATCAAAACCGATTACCTGCTCTCCAACGATCTTGATACGTTATTGCCCAATTACCTTATTTCAAAACTCAGAAACAAACGTCTGTTTTACGATACACATGAGTACTTTACCGGCGTGCCCGAACTGTCACATTCGCACACCAAGCGCAAGGTTTGGAAGAAGCTGGAAGACCTGATTTTTCCAAAGCTGTCAACTGTTTATACCGTGAATGAATCGGTAAAAAATGAGTATCAAAAAGAATACAACATTCCCATTGCCGTAGTCAGGAATGTGCCCGTATCAAAGCCAATAATTAAAGCGCCTATGCCTGCGCATTGGGTGGGCAAAATCGTGCTGTTGGCGCAAGGCGCAGGCTTCAATGAAGGACGCAGTTGCGTCGAAATGGTGGAAGCATTGCCTTTGCTCGACGAGCGGTTTCAACTCGTGTTTATCGGCGGCGGCAACCAGTGGGACGTATTGAAAAAACGAAGAACAGAACTGGCGCTCGAATCGCGTTTTGATCTGTTCGAAAAAATGTTGCCTTCGCAGTTGCGCACCTTTACACCGCTGGCGCAGTTGGGCATCAGCCTCGATTCGTTTACCGATAAAAACTGCCTCTTCAATTTGCCCAATAAAATATTCGATTATCTACAGGCAGGCGTACCCATATTAGCCACCGCCATTCCCGAAATCAAACGCATTGTTGATGAGTATAACTGTGGCATTTGCATTACCGATACATCACCGCAACACATTGCAGCTACGATTGGATCACTGTTCAGCAATGAAGCATTGTATCCAATGCTGAAAGCCAACGCTGCAAAGGCTTCCAAAGAATTGTGCTGGGAAAACGAAGCGGCAAAACTCATCGCCATTTACCAGCCTTTTTTGTAATATTTCTTATAAAATTTCATTCGTGCGTTACGCTCATGTAGAAGCTGGACGGCAGGCATATTTGATGCTACATCAATGCACAACCAACATTGGATTTTCTTTCGTGTTTGCACAGGTTCATTGGTTTCGTTTATGTTTTCACAGTTGCTCAAATATGGAGATGGCTTTGCTTTTGCTTACCTTACGAAACAAACTCACGAGCTGCCGGCAAATCGGTTTCCGGTTGTGGTGGTGTTCTGTGTTGGTGATACAATTCACGTAACCATTTATTGATTTCGAAATTTTATGGCACATTCTAAAATATCCATTTATGCGGCACTGGGTGCCAACGCGGCTATCGCTGTTATTAAATTTATCGCCGCATCGGTTACGGGCAGTTCGTCTATGTTGTCCGAAGGCATTCACAGTACAGTAGATTCTGCCAACCAAATGCTGTTGCTGCTGGGCATTAACCGCAGCAAGCGGCAGGCCGACGAAACACATCCCTTTGGTCATGGACAGGAATTGTACTTCTGGGCACTCATTGTATCGGTGCTCATCTTTGGATTGGGTGGCGGCATGTCGGTTTATGAAGGCATTCTGCACATACAACATCCAGAAGAATTGAGCGACCCGACTTGGAATTATGCGGTGCTGGGTGCCGCCATGGTTTTTGAAGGCATTTCGTTTTTTATCGCCGTACGGAGTTTCCGCAAAAAAAAGGGCAGCGGGCGTTTTCTGCACAAGTTGCTGCTGAGCAAAGACCCTTCTTTGTTCGTGGTGATCTTTGAAGATGCCGCCGCGCTGGCAGGCTTGCTCATTGCATTCAGCGGTGTGTTTTTCAGTCATTATTTCAATATGCCGGAACTCGATGGCCTTGCTTCCATCATTATTGGTGCGGTGCTGGCGCTGGTGGCGGTTGTGCTCATCATCGAAAGCCGCAATTTGCTCATTGGCGAAAGTGCGCACAGAGAAACGGTAGATACCATTTACAACATCATCAGAAACGACAAAGAGATTGTGCAACTGCGCCGCCCGCTGACAATGCAGCTATCGCCCGACGAAATCTTGCTGGCGCTGGACGTTGAATTTAAATCTGACCTCAACAGCAAGCAACTGGTAAAAGCGATCTGCCGGCTGGAACAAAACATCAAAGAACGCCTGCCCGATGTAAAGCAGATTTATATTGAAGCCCGCAACATCAGCGAAAGCGAGGAGGAGAAAGAGACGCTATCGCCAACGCAGCTGTAAAACAATCTTTTTACCATGCAAAAACAGTCTCTCAACTCATCATCCTATTTGCGGCTGGCAACTATGATTTTTTTAAAAATAAAATCTGACAGCAACTCATTTCTATTGATATTGAATACACCTGTGAGTAGTAATGTTTAGCATGTAAAATGTTCTGCAGGCTTCAAAATGATTTGCACGAAATACTTTCCATGCAGTGAATAAGAGAACCGGTTTGCTGGCTCATAACCAGCAAGCCGGTTCTCTTATATTACCGTGTATTTCTCGTTCACGCAGGCTTTTACATCCGCCTGATGATTAGCGATAGATCTTTTATTTTATTTCTTTACCTTCCGCATTAATGTAATGAACAGTTCCGAGCCCCGCGGCTTCCACGTCTTTGGCAATCTTCGCTTTGTCGCCCACGATCACCCAGGTTAATTGCTGTGGTTTTACCAGTGTAGAAACAGCTTCTTTCATATCTGCTAGCGACATATTTTGCAGCATTGCATAATAATTTTGCAGGTAATCGGTTCCCCGGTTGTATTTCAGTACATTAATCAGAAAATTGCGCACGGCACCATTGGTTTCCCACAAACCCCCAAGTTCAGAAAGGGCGCTCATTTGCGTTTGCGAAAACTCTTTTTCACCAATGGGTTTGCCGCTCTGTACATCGCTCAGTTCTTTTTTCAATTCTGCCAGGCTTTCCTTCGTCTTATCGGTCTGCACCGGTGCCGAAATGAGGAACAAAGAAGGTCCTGCCGCATCGGATATCCGCGTGCCGGCACCATAAGACCAATGTTTGTCTTCGCGCAGGTTCATGTTGATGCGCGATGTGAAATCGCCACCCAATATGCGGTTCATCATGGTTAGCTTGTCAAAATTTTTATCGCTTGCCGGCGGTGCAGTTTCGGCGGCAAAGATGTAAGATTGTTCTGCTTCGGGTTTGTCTATCAGGTACACAGATGCCGCTGACATTGCCGGTACAGGCGAAATCACATTTTTGGGTACTTCATGCGCTTTCCACGCAGCAAAATAAGTATTCAGTTTTGCTTTTAGTTCTGCTTCCGTGATATCGCCCACCACAACGAGCATTGTGTTGTTGGGCACAAACCAGGTATCGTGAAACTGCTGCAAGGTTTGTTTAGAAATTTGTTGCAATGAAGTCTGCGTTCCCGTTCCGGTGAGCGGGTTGCTGTACGGATGCCCTGCCGGGAACACCAGTCCACTGATAACGCGCATGGCTGCCGTACGTGGGTTTACTTCTTCCTGCTGTATGGCGATTGCCTGTTCATTTTTTACCCTGCTAAAGTTGGACGCGGGGAAAGCAGGATGCTGCAACACATCGGAAAAAATAGCGAGCGAACTATCAAACCGTGCCCGCAGTGTATTCATCGTTACGTAAAAATTATCCAGGTCGGCATCTGCCCGCAACGTAGCACCTGCATTTTGCAACGCATCGCTCAATTGCAGTGCTGTTTTCGATTGTGTGCCTTCCGTCAGCATGGTTCCCGTCATGTGGCCGTGCCCGGTTGCGCCAGTTTATCGGCGGCATAACCGGCGTTGTTCACCACTGCCGACAAGGACACCAACGGAACGTTGTGCCGTTCTGCCAGTGACACCTGTAAGCCGTTGCTGAGCGCAAACTGTTTTACCGGCGGAAATATAGCCGGCGAAGCCTTGCCAAGTGCCGGCACTTTGCTGCGGTCTAAGTTGGATGCCGTGTTGGAAAAACTTCCATAGGGCACAATGTGCAATACATATTCGCCATCGCTCAGCCATTGCTTTGCACTGCTTTTCAGATCGGCTGGCGTGGCTGCCCGTATCCAGCTTTGCACGGTTTTGTAATAATCGGGACTGCCGCCCAAGGTTTCGTTTTCGGCAAGAATATCGGCTTTGCCGCCAAACCCACCTAGGCGTTCCATGCCTCTCAGGAAGCGGGAAAAATAATTGATTTTGGCACGTTCGAGTTCGGCAGTAGTAACGCCGCCGGTCATTACTTTTTGCAGTTCGGCATCGGTGAGCCGATTGATAGAGTCAAGGTCGGCGCCGGGCTTCGCATCAATGATGAGGTAAAACTGCCCGCCGATTTCTTTGTCATCTGCAAAAAAACTTACGTCTGTAGCCAGTTGCCGGTCATACACCAGCAGTTTGTACAGGCGCGAAGATTTGCCGTTGGTAAGCACATCGCCAAGCAGGCTTAAGTACGTCAGGTCTTTTGTTCCCCAGCCCGGCACATTCCAGGTTTTTTGCAACCGCGGTTGCGGCACTCTATCCTGCGCCACCTGTTGTTTGGTGCCTTCCAGTTTGGCAATGTTGGTGGTAAACTTCGCAATGGGCGGACCCGCCGGTATGTCGGCAAAATATTGTTTCACTTTTGCCAGCACGGTATCGGTATTCACATCGCCGGCAATGGAAACAATGGCATTGTTGGGTCCATAATAGGTTCTGAACCATTCTTTCACATCCGCTACGGAAGCGGCTTCCAGGTCTTCCATTTCTCCAATTACCGACCATGAATACGGATGCCCGGCAGGATACGTTGCCGCCGGCGTCAAATCCCACTCGATGGAATAAGGTTGATTTTGTCCTTGTCGTTTTTCGTTTTGCACCACGCCGCGCTGCACATTGATTTTCGTAGTGTCCAATCCGTTGGCAAGAAATCCCATGCGATCGCTTTCGAGCCAAAGCACGCGGTCTAAACCTGCCGTACTAAAGGTTTCGAAATAATTGGTACGGTCGTTATTAGTGGTGCCGTTGCTACTGGCGCCGCCTACGGTTTGCATGATTTCATCAAAATTGTTCCAGTGCTCGGTACTCGTGAACATGAGATGCTCGAACAGGTGCGCGAAGCCGGTTTTGCCACGCTTTTCGTTTTTGGAGCCGACATGATACCAGATGTCGAACGAAGCCATGGGAATGCTGTGGTCCTCTGATACGATGAGTGTAAGCCCGTTGTCGAGCACAAATTTTTTGTAGGGAATGTCAATGTCCGGGTATTTGGTAGTGCTTTTTGGCTGCGCAAAAGAGAGGATGCTGCCACAACACAATACCGCTGCTGCAATGAGTGTTTTCATAGTCTGTATCTAAAAATGAATGGAATCTGGAGTATGATAAATGTACGGCAGGGACGCTAATGAAGGAACGAATAATTTTATACATGAAGAACCACAAAACCGAAAGGAACATGCATCCTAAAAGGGTTCACAGATTTTCCTTTTTACCCTTTTACTTCACCAACTACGCGGTTGAAAACTGTTGTGTCTTACAACTTTATTTTTTCGGACGGTAGCGGATTTCCACGTTGGCAACACCCTGCTGAATCATGCCAAGTTTGCGGGCGGCTTTCCTGCTCAGGTCTAACATCCTGCCCTGCACAAATGGTCCGCGGTCGTTTACCTTTACTCTTACCGTTCTCCCGTTGTCGAGGTTTTTTACTTTCAGCTTTGTGCCAAACGGCAATGTACGGTGCGCTGCGGTGCGTTTTCGTTGCCGGAAGGTGGCGCCGCTCGCGGTTTTTCGCCCGTTGAATTTATCGGCATAATAGGAAGCTTTGCCTTCTTGCTTCGTGGTGACGCAAGACGGCAACAGGCTGATGACCACAAGGGAAGTTAGTAAAAAAAGAACGGTTTTACTGGTCAGATAGAATCGTTTTCCACTCGTTTGTTTCGGCATATTGTTTAATAATGCTGTTTCGTTTTTCCAACAGCTTTTTCATGTAATTGGATAAAAACAGGTAGTTCACCAGTCGCCCGAGCCAGCCAAATGGTGAGGCAAACCGAAAGTCGTCTGTCATCAACGTTTTACCGTTTACTTCCCGGAAATGATGATGGTGAATCATAGCGCTAAAGTCGCCTTTTAACATTTCGTCACGGAAATAAGAAAGTGGTTGCAGGCTGGTGATGGCAATAGTAAGATAACGGACTTTCCCCAAATGACGGGCTTGCCAGGTCACGGTTTCATGAATGTCCAGCAGTCCTTTCGTTTTACCGGCAACGGCTTTTTCGCCTGTATGCTTCATACTGCGTGTATGAAGGTCAATGCTGCGGCTGAGGTCATAAACCCGTTCAACCGGCGCATTGATTCGCGTGGACAGAAGAATCTGTGTCATTGGGAGGTTACTTAAACGGCACTTTTACCACTTTGGCTTTCAGCAACTGGTTGCGGACTTCAATGTAAATATCGTTGTCTACCGGCGCATGTGCCGTGTCCACATAACCAAGCCCAATGGCTTTGTCGAGCGTGGGCGACTGCGTTCCGCTGGTGACCATGCCGATGGTATTCCCTGCCTTGTCTTTGATCGGGTAATGGCTGCGCGGAATGCCTTTGTCTATCATTTCAAAACCCACCAGCTTTCGCGTGAACACCGTCTTCTTTTTGCGTTGTAAAATGTCTTTGGCGGTAAAGTTCTTTGCCAAGTTTGGTGATCCAGCCCAGGCCGGCTTCCAGTGGCGAAGTGGTATCGTCAATGTCATTCCCATACAGGCAATAGCCCATTTCCAGGCGAAGCGTATCGCTTGCGCCAGGCCAATGGGTTGAATGCCCTGTGGCTTTCGCCCAGTTCAAAAATGGCATTCCATATTTTTTCGGCATTGTTGTCTTTGTCTTCAAAATAAATTTCTACGCCGCCCGCGCCGGTGTACCCTGTGGCGCTGACGATGACGTTCTCTACACCGGCAAAGTGCCTCTTACAAACGTGTAGTACTTCAGGTTCATGATGTCCATATCTGTAAGCGGCTGCAGAATTTTGGTAGCGTTGGGTCCTTGCATTGCCAGCAGGCAGGTTTTCTCGCTGATGTTGTGCATCTCGGCGCCATGTGTTATTGTCTTGCTGCATCCAGTTCCAAGTCTTTTTCAATGTTGATGGCATTTACCACCAGCATGTACGTTTTGTTTTCTTCGAGGCAATACACCAGCAGGTCGTCTACAATGCCGCCATTATCATTGGTCAGGCAACTATATTGCGCTTTGCCTGTTGTCAGCTTTGGCAGCGTCGTTGGTGGTAACCCGCTGAATCAGGTCGAGCGCTTCTTCTCCTTTTACAATGAACTCACCCATGTGGCTTACATCAAACACACCGGCACTGGTGCGTACCGCTGTGTGTTCGTCTTTGATACCGGTGTAGCTGATAGGCATATTGTAGCCGGCAAATGGCGCCATCTTAGCGCGAAGTGCCAGGTGCATCCTGTAAAACGGAGTTTCTTTAAGCATAGATGTGTTGATTTTTGTGAATTAGCCGGCAGAATTACAAAGTTTGATGCTGAACATAGAGACTTGCTAACCGCCCTTCGCTGAACGGAGTGCAATATCACGTATTTTATAAAAACGATTCTCTTAAAATGGCGCTATGGTTTGCGGACATTCTTTGTTTGCAGCGTAAAAGGAACGTCCGTTATGGACAATGGACCAATGGATATTCCGTTATGGCTTAGGTTGATATTGGGTCAATCCTTCATTGGTGAGTACATACAGATATTGCCGTTGCCATTCGGTTTTGATGGCACCAGCTAGGGAAAATTGGCTGCGCAAAGTATGGTACTCAACATCGTTTGGCGAAGCAAACACCCAGTCGTTATGGATTCTGCCCATGAGCTGTTTGTCATTCACACGCACGTCTTGCCAGCCGGTAAAGGGAAGTTTCCGGATAAAGGTGCCGTACAGGTCAAAGAGCAGCCAGCCCTCGTTGCGGTCGTAGAGATACAACTGCCCGTTGTGGTCAATGATATTATCAGGGCTCAGCGATTCGTTCAGTGCCAGCCGCAGGTCGGCAGATTGAAACAACACGTTGTTGTGGTCATCTATTTTTTTGATTCTGCCATCGCCTTCGTCGTACAGCCAAATGTTGCTGTCGTAGCTAAGCGACACTGCTTTTACCTGCGTAATACCCAACTTTCGCAAATCTATGCTGGTCCGCAATGCCAGAAAACGGTCGAGGATGAGGATGGTGGAAAAATCTTTGTAGTACACCAGCACTTTCAGCGGGTTACTTACATCAGCATCATAAATTTTTCCATACCGCACCACATTGTTGAACACTGCTACCGAATCGCCGTTGCTATCCAGTTTTTTCAACTGGCTGCCGGTTGCTGACAGCAGGTAAATGTTTTGCAGGTTGTCGGTAAACATGTTGCTGAAACTGCCGGAAATGGTTTTCACCGGCTGTAAGGTGATGGTGGTATCGGCTGCGCGGGCGTGCAGGCAAACCAGTAGCAAAAGACAAGTAATTAATCTTCCCATGTTTTCAGTTGCATATCGTTGCCGTCAAAAACGGCGTAAGTAAAGCTGCGCAGCCAGTCGCCGAGATTGATGTAGCGGCTGCTGTCGGTGAGGGTATAATCTATCGGGTAGTGGCGATGCCCGAAGACAAAAAAATCGTAGTGCTGTTTGGCCAGCATTTGCCGGCAAAAGATGATGAGCCACTCGCCTTCCTCGCCCAAAAACTTCACGTCTTTGTGCCCGGTTTTGGCGCGGCTGCGGCGGCTGAAGAAATTGGCCAGCCCGATGCCCCACGATGGGTGTACGGCGCCAAACATCCATTGTGCCAGCGGGTTGCGGAACACCGATTTGAGAAATTTGTACTTGTGATCGCCGGGACCGAGCCCGTCACCATGACCTACATAAAACGATTTGCCGCTGAACGTAAATTCCTTTGGATGATAATATACGGGGATGTTCAGTTCTTCTTCAAAATAACCACTCATCCACATGTCGTGGTTGCCCACAAAAAAGTGAATTTTAATACCGCTGTCCGTAAGCTCGGCAGGCTTGCCCAGCAGGCGCACGTAGCCTTTGGGCACCGTGGTTTTGTACTCGAACCAGAAGTCGAACATATCGCCGACGATGAATATTTCTGAGGCTTTGTGCTTGATACTGTCTAGAAAAGCGACGATTTTTTTTTCGCGCACAAGGCTAGCCTCATAGGAAGGTGTGCCCAAATGAAAGTCGGAAAGAAAGTAAATGTGTGTACGGTTGCTGTCTGCCATTTTGTTGATGGTTCTGTTGCAGGCGATGAATGGGTCGTAAAATTAGTGTGTTTGACGGGTTGAGTATGGGAATGTTTGGTGCCGATTCAGCAACGCTTTTGCCATGCCTCGTAGAAAGTTGCAATAGTGCGGGCTATTTTGGGTGAAGTCTGACTGCAGGTTGTTTGCCGCTCTGTGCAGGCTTGCGACCTAGCCCCGGCCAGCGCTACAGGCGTACAAGAGTGCGACGCAACGATGCCCGACCGGAGAGATTGCCGCCTGTGCCAACATACCGGCAACGAGTGATGCCTTTGCGCTGCTACACCCGGCGGTGCAGCAGGGTTAATCCTGCACCAAAAAGCAAAACACTTCTTTGGGACCGTGAATGCCTACGACGAGTGTTTTTTCGATGTCGGCAGTGCGGCTTGGCCCGGTGGCCAGCGTGATGAGCGATGGCAGCTTCGGATATTTCTGCTGAACGCCTTGCAGCGCGTCTTTGATGTCGTACACCAATTGGCTGGTGTAGGCGATGCAGATGTGAACCGGTGCATATATGCTAACGGTGCGGCCGCTTTGTTGCGCTGCGCTCATCACGATGCTGCCGGTGCGGGCAATGAGGTGCTCGCAGGTGGTGAACGACGCGTCGCAATTGGCAAGGTCGTTGGAATAGGCGGGCGAAAATCCAGCTTCTGCCAATACGCTTTTCAACTGTTCTTCACGGCAAAAAAGGTTTGTCCAGTTGCGCGCCTGAATCAGTTCCTGCAATTGTGCAACCAATTCTTCATGGTGGTCGCAAAAGGAAAAGCGACCGAGCAGTTTGGTAAAGTTTTCGGCAAACTCGATTTCGATTTCCTGTTTCAATGGCTGGAAAATTTGCGGTACGCCTTCACTTTGCGGAAACGGAACAGGCACTGATTCTGTCAGTGCCTGCCGTATTTTGTTGAGAATATTTTCTCTTCTTGTCTGATTGTTCATTTATGCCAGATTCGGAGCTTTTAAACTGCTGTCGTAAGGTGGAACACCTTCGTCAATGGTTCCTTTTTCAAGTCCTTCTCCATCGCCATTAACGTCGAGAAGTTTCTTTTCTTCGTACGGACGTTTGCCGATCAGTTCTTCCACGTCGCTTTTGAACAGCACTTCTTTGTGGAGCAGTTCTTTTGCCAGCTTTTCCAGTTGTTCACGCTTGTCGATGAGCAATGCTTTCGTTCTTTCGTAGGCGATGTCGATCATCTTGCGGGCTTCTTCGTCTATGATTTTACCGGTTTCTTCACTGAAGGGTTTGGTAAACGTGTTTTCTGCCTGCGGATCGTAGTAACTGATGTTGCCTACTTTGCTGTTCATACCATACACCGTAATCATCGAATACGCTGTTTTGGTAATCTGTTGCAGGTCGTTGCTGGCGCCGGTGGAAATTTTACCAAAGAAAATTTCTTCTGCCGCACGTCCGCCAAGCGTCATACAAATCTGGTCGTTGAGCTGATCAGTATTGTAGAGGTATTGTTCTTTAGGCGTGTATTGTGCATATCCGAGTGCTGCTGTGCCACGTGGAACAATGGTCACTTTCAACAATGGGTACGCATGCTCGAGATACCAGCCACAAATGGCATGACCGGCTTCGTGGTAGGCAATGATTTCTTTTTCTTCGGGAGAAATGATTTTGTTCTTTTTCTCCAGTCCACCAATCACGCGGTCAATGGCATCCTGGAAATCGCTCATGTCCACTGCTGTTTTGCCTTTGCGGGCAGCAATGAGGGCAGCTTCGTTACAAACGTTGGCGATATCTGCGCCGGCAAATCCCGGGGTTTGTTCGGCCAGTTTGTCGATGTCAAGTGTCTGTGAAACCTTAATGGGTTTCAGGTGCACCTTGAAAATCTGCTTCCCTGCCTTTCACATCCGGGCGGTCAATGGAGATCTGCCGGTCAAAACGTCCGGGACGCAATAAGGCTGTATCCAATACATCAGGACGGTTGGTCGCTGCGAGAATGATGATGCCGCTTTCGCCGCTGAAACCATCCATTTCTACCAGCAACTGGTTCAACGTATTTTCACGTTCATCGTTGCTCATGACAGCATTGCGGCCACGGGCACGCCCAATGGCGTCTATTTCATCAATAAAGATAATACAGGGCGATTTTTCGCGGGCTTGCTTGAACAAATCTCTCACGCGGCTGGCACCTACACCCACAAACAGCTCCACAAAATCGGAACCGCTCATGCTGAAAAAAGGAACCTGCGCTTCGCCGGCCATGGCTTTTGCCAGCAGGGTTTTGCCCGTACCGGGAGGTCCGATGAGCAGCGCGCCTTTGGGAATTTTACCGCCCAAAGCGGTGTATTTTTTAGGTTGTTTCAGAAAATCCACGATTTCCATTACTTCCACTTTGGCTTCATCGAGACCAGCTACGTCGGCAAATGTGATGTTTACCTTGGTGCCTTTTTCAAACAACTGGGCTTTCGATTTGCCGATGTTGAAAATGCCGCCGGGACCACCGCCGCCGGGACCACCGCCGCCCACTTTGCGCATCAGCAGAATCCACAGACCTGCCATCAGCAAAAAGGTAAATAGGATGTTTGCCACAGGACCAAACCACTGTATTTCGTCATCAACCGCCTGCGACACTTGTGGCACCTGCGGGTGTTCGTTGTAAAAATTGGCCATGGAAGCATTAAAGCTTTCCCAATCGGTTACCTTGAATTCGAACAGGGGATTGCTCGCCTTATCGGGATCAACCTGGTGATTGAATTTGCTGACGTAAAACGCCTTCTGCAGGCTGTCTTTTTTAATATAGACCCGCACCACGTCTTTGTTGCGGATGAGATAAATCTGTTGCACATCGCCCTGTGCCAGCATATTTTGCTGAAATTCCTGAACGGTAGTCGGCGACAGGTCGGGTGTATTTTGTTTTAAATAACCATATCCAAGTATAATGGCAGCAATGATTGCATAAATCCAGTATATACTCAATTTAGGTCCCTTTTTCAGGTTGCGGTCATCGGGCGATCCGCCGCTGCCGCCATTTTTGTCGAAAAAGTTGGCCTGTTTTTCTTCTCTTCTTGTGACATATTGTTTTATTCCGAAAGTGTTAAATAAATATACAAAACTATTACGCCTCTTCGTGACCTTTGAGAGAAGCGTCGCTCCACATGTCTTCCAGTTTGTAAAACTTGCGGGTTTCCGGGTGCATCACGTGCACAACGATGTTGACATAATCAATCAATACCCACTGCAAGGCTCCGTATCCTTCCTGCTTGTACGGGTTTTCACCGCATTCCTGTTTTACTTCGTCCATCACGTTATCTGCGATGGCTTTGATCTGGGTGGTGCTGGTGGCTTCACATACAATGAAGAAATCGGATACCGCTTCCGGTATTTTTCTCAGGTCAAGAGAGATGATATTTTCTCCCTTCTTAGCCTGGATGGCTTTCACAATGGTTTTAAATAGTCTTGAATTTGTGGTAAGCTTCCCTGTTCTTTGGGTGGTGCGTGATGCTAAAGCGGATAATGGTGCCAATAAACTATGAGGTTTAAATATGTAATGATTTGTGTTTCTTAGGCTAGTAATCTAACATAAGGCGATTGTCAGTTGCTTTCATTTTGATTCAATAGCAGATAAAACAACAGCAGATCCACCTTTTCTCCCGCCGCCCTGTAGCTGTAACATATTGTTATCATTCAATAGATTACAATCGCAAGCTGTGTGCTGATCAACTATCTTAGCAAATGTATGTAAATAATTTACCTGAATCTCCAACGATGCAAAGTATTGGTAAACCTTTCACAGAACTTATTGAGGTGGACAGCACCAACAACTATGCCATGGCACAGGTGCAAAAAGGGACTGCCAAACATGGTCATACCTGGTTCGCGCACCAGCAAACGGCAGGCAAAGGCAGCCGGGGAAAAAGCTGGAAAACCACTGCCGGCGAAAACGTTATGATGTCGGTATTGCTCCGTCCCAAGCCCCTGCTGCTGTCGCAAAGCTTTTTCCTGACGGCTGCCGTAGCCTTATCGGCTCACGATTTTTTTGTTCGGTACGCAGCCGACAGCGTTTCCATCAAATGGCCCAACGACATTTACTGGCGTGACAGAAAGGCAGCCGGCATCTTGCTCGAAAACAGCCTACGCGGAGCCGAATGGCAGTGGAGCATCGCCGGCATCGGGATCAACATCAACCAAACTACATTTGACCCGGCACTGCCCAACCCCGTTTCGCTGAAGCAGGTTACCGGCAAAACCTTCGACACCATTGCCCTGGCAAAAGAACTGTGCGAACGGCTGGATGCCCGCTACCAACAGTTGCTACTCGACAAGCACAGCATTCTTGCCGACTACAACACAGTATTGTACCGGAAAGACCAACCCGCAAAGCTCAAAAAAGGAAACATCGTCTTCAATTGTATTATTCGACAGGTTACTGCCGATGGGCACCTGCAGGTGGAAGGCGCAGGGCAGTCTTCTTTTGCCTTTGGCGAAATAGAATGGGTGTTAGCGGAACAATAAATCGTCCAATAATCCAGGTTCCTGCTCCCGGGCTCTCGCCTCCAGCTCAAACCGGTTGCGATAATAGCCATGCCGTGCCGACTGCCACAGGTACAGGCACAAAAACCGGAATACCCCGTATTTTTTATATTGAAAAACGTGTACCACCTCGTGCCGCACCCACGATGGCGTTTGCAGAAATTCCTGCCGGGTAGCGCCCCAAAGGTGGATGGTGCTGCCAATCACCATGGCAACCCGCTGCGACCGCAGTTGTGTCGCGGCAATTTTTGCCAACCGGCTGTTTTCCCGGATCAATACCGTCATACAGGTTGAAAGGTAATAACAAATGCAGAGTTATACATTTGCAAAACGACTGTAATACAAGCGATATGAAAAAAGCATTCCTGCTCCTGCTGTTGTTTGGCGTGTTCCTGGCCGATGCCCAGAAAAAAACAACCGTTTTCCGCCCTGCCGACCGTCCCAAAAATTTGTCCGATTCGGCATTACTGGATTTGGTGCAGCAGCAAACCTTCCGGTATTTCTGGGATTTTGCCCACCCGGTGAGTGGATTGGCGCGCGAACGCAGCAATGTCGCCTACGATTATGGCCATGAAGTGGTGACGACCGGCGGCAGCGGTTTTGGCATCCTGTCCATTATTGTAGCTGCCGACCGCAAATGGATTGCCCGCGACACCGCCGCCAAACACCTGCTGAAGATGGTGAAATTTTTGGCAAAAGCCAATGCTTACCACGGTGTATTTCCGCACTGGCTTGATGGCGCTACCGGCAAAACCATCCCCTTCGGGCGCAAAGACGATGGCGGTGACCTCGTGGAAACCTCTTTTTTGTTTGAAGGCTTGCTGTGCGCCCGTCAATATTTTGACGCCGCCTCACCGCTCGAAAGCGAACTGCGCAACCGCATCAACTGGCTATGGGGCGAAGTGGAATGGGACTGGCACACCCGCGGCGGGCTCGATTTGCTCTATTGGCACTGGAGCCCCAACAACGGCTGGGCGATGAACTTTGAACTGCGCGGCTGGAACGAAACCCTCATTACTTATGTTCTCGCGGCTTCAGCACCCCGTTATCCCATCGACCGGAGGGTGTATACCAACTGCTGGGCACAAAGCAACCACTTTATCAATGGCAAAGAATTTTACGGCGTAAAGCTGCCGCTGGGTTTTGATTATGGCGGACCGCTGTTTTTTTCCCATTATTCTTTTTTAGGATTGGACCCGCACGGGCTTAAAGACCAGTATGCCGACTACTGGCAGCAGAACTACAACCATACACTGATCAATTACAAACACTGCGTCATTAACCCCAACCATTTTGAGGGATATGGCGAAGACTGCTGGGGACTGACAGCCAGCGATACATACAACGGTTACAATGCGCATTCGCCGGATAACGACCTTGGAACCATTTCGCCAACGGCGGCCTTGTCGGCATTTCCATATACGCCGGAATATTCGATGAAAGCCTTGAAGCATTTTTACTACGACCTGGGCGATAAAACCTGGGGCGAATACGGATTTAAAGACGCGTTTAACGAAAGCAAAAACTGGTACGCCGATTCGTACCTTGCCATTGACCAGGGACCAGAAGTGGCGATGATCGAAAACTACCGAACCGGTTTGTTGTGGAAATTGTTCATGAGTTGCCCGGAAATCAAGACAGGTTTAACCAAGCTAGGCTTCGAAAGTCCATATCTCACCAAATAATTTGAAAACATTATTCCGATGATTAAAATAATTTGTTTCTTAGTATTCCTGTTCAGTTTGTTACTTGTCCAGCCCTGTGTTGCCCAGCAAGCGCCGTTTCAAGACGAAATTGACGCGTTTCACAAACAAGACAGTGCACATTTTCCACCGAAATATGCCATCTTGTTTGTCGGCAGTTCTTCGTTCCGGATGTGGAGCGATGTGCAGGACTATTTTCCCGGCTACACCATCATCAACCGGGGATTTGGCGGCAGCACTTTGACCGATGTCATTCGGTTTGCGCCCGACATCATTTACCCGTACCGGCCCAGGCAAGTAGTCATTTATTGCGGCGACAACGATTTGGCTGCAGATGCTTCTGTAACGGCGCAAACCGTTTTGGAACGGTTCAAAACCTTGTATGGAATGATCCGGCAAAACCTTGGAGAAAAAGTGAAGGTGTTGTATGTTTCCATCAAACCGAGCCCGAGCCGCAAGCAGTTGTTGCCACAAATGGAAGCCACCAATACGTTGATCAAAGAATTTTTGTCGAAAGAAAAAAATGCTGCCTTTGCCGATGTGTTTCACCCGATGCTTGATGCCAATGGCAACCTGCGCCCCGAACTGTACAAAGAAGACATGCTGCACATGAAGCCCGCAGGCTACGCCATCTGGAAAAACGTACTCGCACCCCATTTGGCGAAGTAATGAATATCGAGATAATGCAGCGATCTGATACTTACAGGCGGCAGGCAAGTAGCCCGTAAACACCTGCAATTGCTGCATACTTATGCTATCGGAAAAACAGCATTTCTTCGCTGGCTGCATCCTCATTTTTTGTGAGTGCGGGCAGTACAAACGGAATCGTTTTTTAACGATCCTTCTTTAGATCACCTCCCATCATTTTTGTATTTTTACAGATAGCGAACACTATGGCAAATCCGAATTTACAGACAGATAAAGAAATCCTTTCTCCGGCAGAGAAAGAGTATGAAAATACCATCCGCCCTACGGAAATTGACGACTTTTCGGGGCAGCCTACCATTATTGAAAACCTGCGCATCTTCATCAAAGCTGCCAAAATGCGTGGCGATGCGTTAGACCATGTTTTGTTTCACGGCCCGCCGGGTTTGGGCAAAACCACGCTGAGCCGCATTGTGGCCAATGAACTGGGCGTGAACATCAGGGAAACCTCAGGTCCGGTGATCGAAAAACCGGGTGACCTTGCGGGGTTGCTAACCAATCTTGAGAAAGGCGATGTGTTGTTCATTGATGAAATTCACCGGCTGAGTACCGTGGTGGAAGAATACCTCTATGCGGCGATGGAAGATTTTCACATAGACATCATGATCGACAGTGGTCCCAATGCACGCAGCATTCAATTGGCGCTGCAACCCTTTACGCTCATTGGCGCCACCACGCGCAGCGGGCTGCTCACGGCGCCGTTGCTGTCGCGCTTTGGCATCAAATCAAGGTTGCAATATTATACAGCAGAAGTACTTCAGAAAATCATCATCCGCAGCGCGGGCATCCTCGGCACTCCCATAACGCAGGAAGCTGCTATGGAAATTGCCGCCGCAGCCGTGGCACGCCACGGATTGCCAATGGCTTGCTGCGCCGTGTGAGGGATTTTGCACAGGTATTGAACGATGGACAAATAGACATCGGCATTACCCGCCATGCCCTGCGCGCCCTGAATGTGGACGAATACGGGCTCGACGAAATGGACAACCGCATCCTGAGCACCATCATTGAAAAATTTAAAGGCGGGCCGGTGGGCATCACCACCATTGCCACCGCCGTAGGCGAAGAACCCGGAACGCTTGAAGAAGTGTATGAACCCTTTCTCATACAGGAAGGCTTTATCCAGCGCACCCCACGCGGAAGAGAAGTAACATACAAAGCCTACAGCCATTTAAAAAAAGAAGGCTACAACAAAGGCAATAGCCAACCCGATTTGTTTGGCATGTAATTTCAATATGGTTTTACAGCAACGCTTTTCTATAAACAAAAAGTCACTCTCTTGCCTGAAGACATGACAAGAGAATGACTTGATGGAGAAATAATTTTGGTATCAGTATAGTATTGGTAATTAATGGCAGCTAACCGGCGATCTAATAGTCACATATTGAGTTAGTTCGGTCACGGCCCCCTTGTGCGAAAAAAACGGCGAAATCGGTGTTTCCAGGTGCGAATGTAATTTATTTTTTGATTCTTACAAACTGGCACTCAAATATATTTTCCTACAATGTCTAACCTTTTGTTGATTACAGGAAACAAACTGCCCTTTTTAGGGTAATATTTACCTCAACTACCTGTTTTCCATTGCCCATTTTGCTGGCATAACAAAATGTTCACCAAAAATTATATCACTGTTACCAAAACACTTTTTTACCGGCAGAGACGGTGAATGAGCGTGGCATGTTGCTGGAAATTCAGCTGCCAGGCTGCTTTCAACAGCCATTTCAAAGTCGGCATATGCAAATCCCGGCGACACCGTGCAGCCAGCCAGGGCAAATGAACCACCAGGCGACAATTCGGCCGCAAACCAGGCGGTAGCCGGCACAACCCATTGAAACGTTTCGCCACTGGCTATCTCCTTGCCAATCTTTGCGCAGGTATAAGTTCCGTCAGGTTCAATGACGTGTATCAACAATGGATCCCCGGCATAAAAATGCCAGCATTCATCGCTTTTGATGCGGTGAAAAGCAGAGAAATCGCCATTTTGCAACAGGTAATAAATGGCTGTTGAAAAATGCCTGTCGCCACCAAACCGTGCCGGCAGTGCATCTGCTCCAATTGTACCGGTGGCACGGTACGTTTCTTTGTAATATCCTCCTTCCGGATGCGGCTGCAGACCAAGTTGACGAATAAAATAAGCTGCGTTCATCGCTTGCAGGATTTTCTCAGGCAAAGAACGCGATTCTTCTGACAATCAAACCACCGCCATAGCGGGATTACCCTACTTCTATCGGTTGAACGATGGCAGCACCATTGATTAGCTACACAATTATCAGGAAATGCTCCTGCGCTGCCAATATTTATATGAACGAATCGGATAATTTGCCACGGTGATGTGCTTCTCCCTTTACCAGGGAATCTCAATGTGTTGCGAAGAAAATCCTTGCATGCCAGTTGATCAGTATGAAATGAAAAAAGGTAAACATGTTATGATGGCTTACCCCTTTGATTGCAACGTACACAGTTAAGCTGTTTGCAATAACAGATTCAACGCCAAAGCCCAGCCGTCAATGACGGCTGGGCTTTGGCGAAATGAACCTTGTAAAAAATTGTTGCTTTCTGCTAATACAACGTAATCAGCCGGGTAGTTTCTGTTTTTCCGTTGCCGGAAAGCTGGAGCTGGTAAGTTCCTTTTGCCAGCGAAGCCGGTAATGTTAACGGCACAATGCTGTTGCCTTCCGCTATGGAAAGTTGGATTGTATATAGGATGTGACCGGCACTGTTGATGAGTGTCAGTGTGTATTTACCTGCTGTTTTGTTGTGCAATTCAATCCGGCCATGTTGGCTCGTCAGCGGGTTGGGATACACAGACATGGTTTCATGTTCTGCAACGTTGTACACGGCGTTTGCAATACTGGTGTAAGAAATGGCGCCTGTAACACTGGTGATTTTTACGCGGTAATAGTTGGTGCCTGCTGCCGGCTGCTGATCAATCAATCGGTAATTGCTGCTGCTATTGGCAGTAACCTGACCGATGGTACTGAACAGGTTGCCGTTTGTTGACTTTTCAACATCGTACGTGCGAATGCCGGATTCGTTAGCAGTGCTCCACTCCACCTGTACTACCTGGTCCGCTACCGTTGCAGCAATGCGCGTTACAGTCACCGGCAATAGAGCCAGCGGCTTGAGTACAATGGTAAACCGGTCGCCTGCTTTGGACGCGGCTTCCGCCGTATTGACACTGATGGTAAACCGGCTGGTATCGGTCGCGCTAACTGGCGTCAGGGTATTGAGGTATTTGTCAAACAAATACAGGCTGCTGTTGATACCGGCGGGAATCAGTTCCAATTGATAACTGGCAGTTTTAACACCGCTCATGTTCAGGTACAGCGAGTCTGCTTTAACAGCCATGGGCCGCTGTTCGATGGTGAGCAGGTGGTTGTTGGACAAAATACCCAGGTTTTCACTGGTATTGGTCATTTTTACAATGTCGTCTTCATCTACTTCCTTGTTGAACGAGTTCCCAAACAGGTAAGCCACTCCGTCAGCTATGCCGGTGGTCTGATCGGTATTGAACACTTTCAGGTTCACTTCCAGCTTCGATTCTGCATCTTGTTCCGTCAAGCGCCCAAACGGGATGATGGTATTCACCGAATCTTTATCGGCTTCCCGGATGGAAACGAATGCGTTGGCGTCATTGCTTTCTACAAAAAATCCCTGATTGGCCTGAATAAAACGCAGGTTTTCTTTACCGGGCAGATTGGGAACGGTGCTGTATGAACTGCCGTTCCAATACACCAGCACATAAGCACCGGTACCATACGAACCTCCGAGATTGGGATTCCAGATCCGGATGCGGTTGGCGATGTTTTGTGAATGCTGGTACAGGCTGGCAAAATCAATCGGGCTGGCAAATGGATTGCCAACCAAGGTAAAACCGGTGTCGGCCACTGCCACATTTGCCTGTGTTCCCTGGTTAAGGTAACCGGTGGTGCGCAGGATGGTGGAGAGCGGCGTCACGTTGGTAGCCGTACTGGTAATGTCGTATGAACGGTTGCCACGGATAAAGAACATGAATGCCGGGTAATCAGTCACCCGGGTGGTGCGGGTAGTCGGAACACCAATCCACGAGCCTTTGCTGCTGCTAAGCACTTTCATGCTAAAGCTTTTCTGCGGGTTTTGGTCAAAGCCGTTTTCCGTTGCGCCATAAGTAATGTGGGTGCCAAAACCGGGATGCGGATTATCTGTAGAATGAAGGGCGCCTTCCTGCCAGGCATCATGAATGGCTGGTGCGCCATTAGCCGATACGGGCGAAGAAAAAAGCCGCCAGGCACGGCGCGCCGGGATGAATCTTTCCACGGTGACTTTGCCCACAATGGTTCCGGCAGAGTTTCCAATGGCGGCGGTTCCGATGCTATCGCTTTTTAAGGTAAGTGAGTCACCAGTGGCCAATACGCCCGCCGTTACCGTTACAGTGCCATGACCGCTGCCGCCGGTAATGTTGAGGGCAGTGTGCAGGACAACCGTATCAGTTGTACCAACGGTAAGCATTTGCAAGGTATCGTAGGCAGCAGCGAAATAAAGGTCTGATTTTCCATGCACGGTAAGGGCAGCGGTTCCATTGCCGGCCAAAGTGCCACGGGCAAGTGACCGGATAATGCGTCCTGCTTCCAGGCGGGTACCGCCGGTAATGAGCGTTGTGCCGTTGGCTACATCATAAGTACCGGCAATGTTGAGATTGGTTCCAGTAACAGCCGTATCGCGGTTGGCAACTACAAAAGTGTGTTCTGCCCGGTCAAAGTTTACCGGGGTGCTGCCGGTTCCATTGAGCTGTACACCCCAGGTGGCGGCATCGCTGATGTTGCCGGCAGGTTTGGAATACAACACAACCGAAGTGCTTAATACAGCCTCATTGCTAAGGCAGGCGCCGCCCGCATGCAACACGGATAGTGTATAAGTACCGGCCGAGGCAGTGGTGACGGTGTCTATTTTATAAGATAAATTATGAGCGCCTGTAATGTCGGCTCCATTTTTTTTCCACTGAAAACCGGTAGCCACTGATGAAACAGCCGATGTAAAGGTGATGGTATTGCCGGTAGCAAGATAGGCAGATGCAGGTGAAGGTTGCGCCAGCAGGAGGTATTTGAATCCTGTTGTGCTGCTGGGTACAGATCCTATACCGTTGGTGACCACTACACGGTAAACATTGGAGGTATCAGCAGGTATTAAACCAGCTGGGGAATAGCTACTGGCGGTAGCGCCTGGTATCACAATTCCGTTTTTGTACCACTGGTAGCTGAGTGCCGATATACTGGTAGCCGCTACACTGAACGTAGCCGTCGTAGCATCCGATGTACAGAGCACCTGCGCCTGTGGCTGCGTGACAATTGCTGGCAGGCTTTCCACTCTCAATACCGCATCATTCGAGGTACAGGTTCCGCCGGCATAACTGACAAGGGCACGGTAAGTGCCGGAATCGGTAAATGACACCGCGCTGCGCGAAATGGACGGACTGGTGGCACCGCTGATGTTGACACCATCTTTTTGCCATTGAAAGGCGGTGGCGCCGGAAGCTTTCACTGTGAAGGTGGCTGCTGCGCCGGTGGCAAGATACAGGCTGGCCGGCTGCGTTACAATTACATATTTTACAGAAGCCGGATCGCTGGTGACGGTGCCCACATTGTTGCCGATGGTTACGGTATAGCTATTGACCGTGTCGGCAAGGGTTAGCCCGGTGGCGGTATAGGAAGCTGCATTGGCACCTGTAATGGAGGCGCCATTTTTCTTCCACTGGTACACCATGTTCGAGCTGCTGGTGGCACTTACGCTAAACGTAACCGACGAAGTAGTGGGGCTGCACACCGTTTGCATTTGTGGCTGCGTATTGATTACTGGCACATCAATCGTCATGATGGCGGTATTGTAGGCAATGAACGCCTGGTCGCTTGTGCCGTTTGGATTGATCTGGATGCCTTTAACCTTGGCAGCGCTATCGGCGTTGGTAATGCCAAATTCGGTAAGCAGAAAGGCAACCATCCGGATGTCGCGCGTGCCATTACCCTGAAAACCACCGTTGATGGAAGAGGTATTGCAACTCACGGTGGACAAAGTATACAAGTCAAGCTTGTACGTTCCCAATCTGGTAACTGCATTCCAATATACCAGCTTTTTATTCCCGACGATGTTTCCATTTGCATCATAAAAGAAAATGGTATCTGCATTGTTGGTTGATGGATCTGCGATTTGGGTAAAAACCAGGTCGGGAACCGAATCGGTCGAGGCTTTGGTACTCAGCGATTTAATGGAAAAAGATATGTGTGCGCCCTTCGGCAAATTGGTAACGCCGGTGCCAAGGTCAAGACCATTTTTGCCATCGGTCAATACATCGGCGATGCGGATGTTTGGATAGGGACTGGCGTAATTGAGCTTGGTGGAGTCGCCGTCATTTTTGATGGCAGTGGCGATGTAAGTAGAAGTACCGCTCGTTACATTGCCGGCAATGCTTCTAACCGGGAGCGCCTTGAAAACCTGTGGAGAATAACTGCCGCTGCCCAGTTTCGTGTTCAGCGTGGCATCATTAACACCGGTTGAATAAGTTTTACCCCGGAACACAAATCCCAGCAGGTTGTGGCTGGTATCGGGATAAATGAGGCTGTTGGAGGCAGTAGAGGTAGCCCAGTACGTTTTAAAATTGGTATAAATACCCGTAATGGTGGAGTCTTTTACCTGCGCTGTAGCAGCGCTGTACGAAAAAAGAAAACTGGCGGCCAGGATAATTGCGGGGACAATTCTTCCTGGTAAAATTGTTGGCTGGTAACTTTTGATCATAAAAATAGCGGAATTGGATAAACGTTGATTTTGGATAAGAACAGTTGCCTGTTAATTGAATTCCAGGCTTCAAATTTCTTTAATTTTTGCACTACGTTTTGTTCCCGCAATCCGCTTTAAGTAGATCTTAATAAGAGATAAATGTCATTTTAGTATTTGTTTTGGAAGAGATTTACAGTCATTTTTTTTCTTGCGGTACATCGGCCGTTGCAACGTGTAGATTTGATACTACACGCTTTCAGGCTGCAACATTGCCATGGTTGCGTGTTATTCCAATGGCTGCTTGATGGCAGAAACAGAGACCAAAATCAGGAGTATATCCGGCAAACGGGTTTAACATATTTTAAGGCAGTTAAGCCCATTTTAAGCCGCTATAACGCACTCATAAGCGTATAAATAGCGGCTATAGCCATTTTAATGTAAGCCCGGAAGGCTTCTTTTTTCTTTGCGGGTATTGATGACATCCACCCGTTTTACCTGCCTGTTTTGCTCGATAAACCTTGCCGATTGCGACAGAAAAGAACTGCCGTAATAGAATTCCTGTTTTCTTTGTTTGCCGTTGGCCAATGTGATCACCGCATATTGATCGGCTGGTTGCGCAGCAATCCCCTGGCTGCTACTTTTTTTATTGGCAAACAGCTGCAGAGCGCCGCGGTTCTGCGTAGCCGCCATCCATACCGCTCCATCTTTGCCGCGCAGGGCAGTCAATGCTTTCGCATCTCCGGGCACGTAAAAACCACTTTGCAAAAGGCTTTGCGCAGCAAAATGGCCCGCGCCGTCACCCAGCAACACCAATCCGTTGAAGGCATCGTACCTGCCGGCAGTTACTTCATTTCCATAATCGTTTCCCAGCAGTGCCACGTCAAGGTTGCCATCGGCATTAAAGTCGCCGGTTTGCATACCGTTCAGCGGCGCCATTTGTGCCAGCGTTGGTAAAGGCTGGATGGTAAATGTCCCGTTGCCTTCGTTTTGAAAATAGCAGCTGGTAAAATTCACAGCTTCCAGCCGGTAAGCATCTTTCAGTTGTTCTGCTGTAAAAATCCTGTTGATGTCGGCGGCCGCAAAGTCTTTGTAGGCATTGAACTGTTTTTTCAATCCCGGCAACTGGCTCACAATGTCATCGCGGTTCATGGCAGGATATTCGTGTTTCACACCCTGCTCATCTTTAAGATACAGCGTAAGGATGGCATCGGTATTTCCATTGTTGTCAAAATCTTTTGCATATATCCTTACCGGTTCCTGTTCATTGCCCCGGATAAACGCGTTGAGCCCAAGATTACCGGCAATGTAGTCAATGTCGCCGTCGTTGTCGAAGTCGCCGCCGGCAATGCTGTTCCACCATCCCGTCTGGCTGCCGGTGCCGGTTTGCTGCGTGATGTTTTCAAATGTGCCCTTTTTGTTTTTGAAAAACGTAACGGGCATCCATTCACCCGCAAGGATGAGGTCCAGAGCGCCGTCGTTGTCAAAATCGGTCCAGAGCGCATCGCACACCATCCCGATGTTGTGCAGGTCTTTGCACACGGTCGCCGATACATCGGTAAAACGAATAACGCCGTTTTGGGTATCGTTGCGGTAAATAAAAGAGCTGACGGGCATCGGGTAATTGCCGGGCAAACACCTGCCGCCGATAAACACATCGAGGTCGCCATCGCCATCGTAGTCTGCCGCTTTGATGCAGCTTTTACTCGTTACATTGGGCGGAAAAACAGTACTGTCCAAGGTAAAATTTCCTTTGCCATCATTGACAAAAAACTGGTCGGCATACCGGTTGGATTGTGCAGCAAATTTGTTGCTGCCATTGGCACACCACAAATCATTGTCGCCATCGCCATCGGCATCAAACAACAATACGCCAAGGTTCTCCGGTTTGCCTTCGCTGGAAGTTTCAGGCAGGTATTTTTGTATGAACTGCCCGTTGGGTTGTTGCAACAGGAAAACCCCCGGCTGCACGATGCAGCCACCTACATAAATGTCATCGAGCCCGTTGCCATCAACATCTGCCACCGCCATGCCCGGGCTGTATTGCGACAGCTTGTGCGGCAGCAGCCGTTCGTTGTCAAAGTCGATGAAATCGGTATTCCACTGGATGTACCTGGTACCCATGCCGGTAGTCACATTGGTAAACAATGCATCGTTGTCGAGTGCAGGCGTGCTCCACTGATCGGGAATCGTTGCGTTTTTGATGTCCACCGTCAGTTGTTGATTGGCGGTTACATTTGTCAATACCTGTTTGCTGCCATTCGGCCAGCGGATGATGACAGAATCAATGGTTTTTACAGTATCGAGCCCGAAAAAAGCTTTGGTATCGAGGCAGGAAAGATAGCCGCGGCAAGGCTCATTTTCATACACCTGCTGTTGTTTGCCGTTGTAGATTTCCACAAACGCGCCAATGCCTTTCTTGTTTTGCCCGTCGCCATTGAAATTGACCACCAGGTAGTTCTTAGCAATGTTGTCCTTGCTGTTCAGCGTATTTTCATACACAAACGCCTCTTCGTTGATGTTGTTGATCACGTAATCGAGGTCGCCGTCATTGTCCAGGTCCACAGCAGCTGCGCCATTTGAAAACGATGGCTGCGTCAATCCCCAGGCAGCCGTGTTGTTTTCAAATTTCAGGTTGCCCCTATTTTTAAATGCATAATTCGATACTTTGATCACCGGCATTTCGTTGATCAGCTGGTCTTTACTCGCCAGTCCGGACGACATGCCCCGGAAAGCGATGAAGTCGTGATCGGTCACATCGCGCGGATAGCCGTTGGTAATGATGATGTCGCGGTTGCCATCGTTGTCAAAATCGGCGACGGAGGGGTTCCAGCTCCAGTCGGTTTCTGCCGTGCCGGTATAAAAGCTGATGTCGGAAAAAATGGGTTGACCGATGGAATCGTTGCCGTTGACCCGCGGTCCCATGTTCAGTTGCAACGTATTGCGCACATACTGCAGCATCAGGTTTTCGTACAGCATGCTTTGGTATTCGTAATAATTATTGCCGCCCATGTTCTTCTTTTTCCGGTAGTTGTCTTCCGGGTTCATGTCCACGGAAATGATGTCGGCCAGGCCATCGTTGTTGATGTCCGACACGTCGTTGCCCATGGCGTTGCGCGACGTATGTTTGAAATAATCCCTTACTTGTTCGCGAAATGTTCCATCTTGGTTATTGATGTACAAATGGTCACTGCCAAAAAAATCATTGGTCACATAAATGTCTTTCCAGCCGTCTTTGTTGATGTCGGCGATGGCCAACCCCAGCCCGAAGCCATGGTGTTGAATGCCGGCCGCTTTCGATACATCGGTAAAGACCGGGTGGTTCAGCTGGGCATTCCAGTCGTTGCGAAACAGTTTGTCCATATCGGCGGTAGAAGTATCTTTCTGGTTGAAGGTAGCCGACGACCGGCGCGCCAGCTTGGTAGTGAGCAGGTACATATCGAGGTCGCCATCGTGGTCGTAGTCGAGAAAAGCGGCGTGCACCGAATAGCTCGTATCGGCCAGCCCGTATCCGGCTGCCATTTCTATAAAGCGGGGAATGTTGTCGGGTTGTTTTCCTTTGTTGATATACAACAGGTTGCGGCGCTGCTGCGGGTCAGATTTGATGGTGGTGCACACATAAAGATCCTCGTAGCCATCGTTGTTGATGTCTATGACCGACGCCGCATTGCACCACATGGCATCCGCGCTTACGCCTGCTTTGCTGGTAACGTCTTCAAACTGTAGTTTGCCTTTGTTGATGTACAGCTGGTTGCCGGTGCCGCTGGCCGTAAAGTATAAATCGGGCAAGCCATCCTTGTTGAAATCGCCAACAGCCACGCCACCGCCATTGTACAAAAACTCAAGGTCAATGGGATTGATGGAATCGTTTTCGGTCACCACATTTTTGAAGTGGATGCCGGTTTCTGCCGGGGAAAGCGGTTGAAACAAAGTAGAATGGTTTTGACAGGAAAGCAGCAGCAGCGTTCCCAAAACAGCAAGCAGTTGTATTTTCATCGTTATGTGTAATCTAAAACGCATGGTATCGAAATATTAAAGATGCACAAAAAACCGGGTTTGATTCCTTTCCATTGTGCTAAAGTCATGGTTCTGCAGCCAGTAGCTGACCAACTTCAAATTGCATTGTATGCCTGCCCGGTTCATGTGGCGAAACCGTCGTGAATGCAGGTTTTCTCTTCTTTCCAGGAAACAAGATGCAGCGACGAACTTACTGCATCTTGTTTTTCAACAACAAAAAAGCAGGTTGGTGCTTCGAGTCTGTTGCCGGCCGGGTAAACGACGGTGCTGAAAAATTTCCCAACACAATGTCCTCTTTGCCATCACCATCCACATCTGCAATGTCCATGGTAAGCCATCGCCCGTTAGTAGCGGCCGGTACGGAAAATGGTGCAAATTGGCTGTTGCCCTTGTTTTGCAGGTACACAAATCCCTCTTCCGGCCGGTGTTGATAGTCGGCAAAAAATGAAATGGCCGCTATATCCGGATCGCCATCATGGTCGAAATCGTTGCCATTGCTTTAAAACAACCATTGATGTGGAAGAAAAAAGATTGCGAAAAATGATTGTGCCCGTCGTTGGTAAACAGGTATACGCCATGATAGGGTTTCAGTTCAATGGAATAATCGGCATTGTCGCCACAGGTATAAAGGATGTCTTCAAAACCATCGTTGTTCATGTCTATCATTTCAAAATAAGAAGACCCGTATGCCGGCGGAAAGTGAAGCAATGGCTCCTGCGAAAACCGGCCACTGCCCATATTGATGAAATGCACAATCTGCTCGTCGCCCTGCGCAAACAAGACATACAAATCGGGAAGCCCGTCGCCATTGTCGTCACGGACAACAGTTGCAATGGCACCCGGCGCGTTGCGCAATACTTTTCGCTCATAAGTGTTGTTTCCTTTGTTTTGCAGCCACGACAATGCGCCTTTTAAATTGCCGAATTCACAAACCAGAAGATCTTTTCGTCCATCTTTATCCATATCCACTACATCAATGTGTACCGGGCGTCGCAGACTGTCGGCAAGCACCACCGGTAGCGAAGCAAAGCGTCCATTCTGCACCATCAGCTGCTGAATGGTGCCGGTTTGCCCGTCATTCGGAGTCAGCACACCAATGCTGGCAACATACAGCGTATCTGCAGTTTGCACCACGTCAACGACCGGGTAACGAAAGGATACAGAATCGAACTGCTGCAATTGCTGGTTGACAGACACGATGTTTTTCCGGCTCATATCCGTGACAAACAAATGATATGTACCCGCCGATACAGGTGCATACACGCAACCCGTCATGGGATTGTCGTACGCGAAATCCCTGCCCGCCGGCAGCGGGGTAAACAACTGGTCGTTTGCCTGGATGGGCACATCGCTGGCTGCAGCCTGTAACGAATCGGGGGAAAGCGCAGTGTAGTAGTCAATGATGTGTTGCCAATCTACAAAGGAGAGCACCTGTTGGGAAGGATAAAACGAGGAACCGATGTTGGGATCGTCCACTGCCGAAGGATATTGTGCATAACCATAATAAAAAATGCCCAGCCGTGGTCCCATTTGTGGCAATACGCCGTTGTTCCACTTGCCAGCTGACAGTAATGACGGATCAGGAAGCTGGTGACAAGACTGGCAATAGGTTTTGGCCAACACTTCTCCTTTTGCAATAGAAGCATCTGTAACCTGCCCGAAGGTAGCATTTTTGCGATAGCTATTGCTTTGGCAAGCCAACCCACACCACATTGCACATAGAAGAATACCTGTAACCCGCCATTTCATTGCCATCCCTTTTTACACATCTTTCATTACCTATTGATCATAAAAAAAGAGGTAGAAGATTGTTTCTACCTCTTACAAAATAGGGTAAAGATCCGCTATGGATTTTGTTTCAAAATTACTTCGCCGGTCGAGTTGGCAGCGTCAATCTGCGACTTGTGGCAATGGATAGTATTCATCTTTTCCTTTGTCAAAAGTAGCTGTAGGGTTGAGAGCGTACAAGCTTGGACGGTTTACTTCTGCTTCTTTGTAAGCATTGATGGTAGCCGCCATAGAGCCGGTACCATTGTCCCAACGACGCAAATCAAAGAAACGGTAAACCTTCTTCAGCCAGTTCCAGTCTTCTTTCAAAATGAATTGCCTGCAGTGCATAATCTTTATTGGCAAAGGCACCAGCCGGGTATAACCCAATTTTATAGTTGGCGGCAGGTGTGGTTTCGTCGGTGTATTTTGCGTTTGCTGCGTCGTAACCACTGTTTTTATACACCCAACCTTTCGGGTCGGGCAGCTCTTGCACGCACCATGTTTACATATTCGAGCGCTTTGTCGGGTGAGCCTACTTCCATTTCAGCTTCAGCAGCCCATAAAACCACATCGGCAAAACGGATGATGTTTACGTTGCCGGCATCCATTTGGGTAGGACCCCAAAAAGAGGTTTCGGTAGAAGACAAAGTGCCTTGCTGGCTTTTGGCATATACATTTTTACGTGGACGGAAATAGCCATTGGATCCTGGGTCACGAATCCAGTCTTTAAAGCTGGGATACCCCAATCAAATAAGGAACACCATCTCTGCCCATAGTCAGATCAATACGTGGGTCAAGCGTACCGGAATAAGGATTAGTAGGGCACTTACAACGTCGCCTGAATTAAACGCATTGTTTTCAAACAATGGCAACCCGTTAGCATCGGTTTTATAAGCATTGGCCTGGCTGAAATAGAGGGATTGAAGAAACCGCAGCAGCCAAAACCTAACCCATTAGGATAGTTCAGGTTATCGCCGTAGTTACCGTTGGTACCTGAACCATCATTGACAGATGCCTGGTATGCAAAAATAGATTCAGCGTTGTTGTCCTGTGCCGGGTTAAAGTTGCTGAAGAAGTTAACCAACTCATATTTATCGCCTTTGGTGGTTTTTCCATTGGCGATGATCTGGTCGAGCAATGCTTTGGCTTCCGCATATTTATGTTCATGCATGTAGCACTTTTGCGAGGTAGCTCATGGCAGCCCATTTGTTGACACGTCCAATCTGCGCTTGCGTTTCCGGCAAATTGTCCATGGCAAATTTGAAGTCTTCTTCAATATTTGGCCAGATGTCAATGTAGTTACTTGAATCATCAATATTGGATACATTGGTATTGCCATTGCTCACAGTGATGGTTTCATCTACATACGGAACATTATTGAAGATATTTTCAGGTCAAAATGAAAATGACCTCTTAGAAAACGCGCTTCGCCGGCAATGCTTTTTGATCATCAGCAGAAATATCAGTGGCCAAGGCCATGACACGCAATACTTCATTGGCTCTTTGAATGCCATTGTAGTTGCATACCCATTTGTCGTTCGCATAACCATCGTTTGCAGGAACGCTCCAAATAGCGATAGCCAATAGACCTTCTGCAGTTTGGTCAGCCGGTGTAGAACCTTTATAAGCTTCATCAGCACCCACACTGCCAAATGACCAGTTGGAAGGGAGCAGAACCCCAGTTGTTGTTACCACCCAATTGGTGATAGGCGCCTATTAACAAACCTTCAACACCGCTCTGGTTAGCCAGTACTGCCTGGTTTAAGGTACCCAATGGCTTTTTGTCAGAAAATCTTTGTTGCAGGCATATATCCCAACAACCGATAAAAATGGAAAGACCGATAATATATTTATTTTTCATATGTTTCATATGATAATTAATAATTAGAAAGATAGATTTACACCAATGTTATAGTTCTTTTGGTTGGCCGGATAGTTACCCAAATCAATACCAAAGTTGGTGCTGTTATTAATATCCGAGCACCTTGCAATTCAGGATCTATACCGGTGTACTTGGTGATGGTAAACAAATTAGCAGCCTGCAAATACACACGTAAACTTTGGATACCGAAGTTTTTCAATTTGCAATTGGGAATGTATAACCTACAATCAACGACTTCATTTTCAGGAAAGATCCATCTTCCAGATAGTAAGAATTAAACTGGCTTGCATTGCTGAAGTTAGCGCTTCTTTCCAGCCGTGGAACTTTAGCATTCAGGATTCTGCGGCGTCCATGAATTGTACACAGCATCTTTGCTGATGGCACCATCAAACACCTGCGGAAAATCTGTCCAGTACCGTACATAGTTAATTACATCGTTACCAACTGAACCATAGAAGAATGTAGAGAAATCGATGCCTTTATAGATAGAGAAAGGTTTAAACCACTTGTAAAATCCGGGTTTGGATCTACCGAAGAAAGTTCTGTCATCTGAATTGATTTTACCGTCGCCATTTACATCTCTGTATTTGAAACCGACCGGGAGCAGCAGCTTCCTGAGTTGGTGATTTAGAAACATCGGCATCATCTCTGAACAAACCAACAACATCATAACCAAAGAATGCGCCTAATGGATGTCCTGGCTGTAAACGGGAGAAAGCACCCAAGCGGGTAGAACCTGCACTGGTTTGATCGTAATATTTAATACCAGCAGGCAGTGACTTTACATTGTTATTGTACGACGTAAAGGTTGCCGTAATATCGAATGTTCAATTCCTAACCTGAATTGCCATGGTAGGTAACAGAGGCGTCGATACCTTTGTTCGAAATATTGCCGGAGTTTACAAATGGCTGTGAGGGTCCCTGGATTACAGGTGGCGCACTTGGGCGGAACAACAAGCCACTGATTGATTTTTGTTATACATTCAAAAGAGAAATCCAGTTTGTTTTTCAGCATAGAGGCGTCGAAACCAATGTTGGTAATGATATCTTCTTCCCAGGTGGTAGCTGTGTATTCCCAAAGCACTGGCATAAAAACCAAGCACAGAACTTGTGTTTGTACCATTGATATCGTAATAAGAACTGGCAGCCGACTTTGTGAGTAGAGGTTGTAGGCATTGTTAGGATCGATGTTGCTGATAGAACCCAGTTTGCCCCAGCCACCACGCAATTTCAGATCAGATAACCAGTTCACGTTCTTTCATAAAGCATTCCTTGGAAATTCTCCAGCCACCTGTTACAGACGGGAACACACCATAGCGATTATCCGGCAGCAAATACAGAAGATCCATCTCTTCTGACTGTTCCGCTGATAAATATTTGTCTGCGAAATTATAATCTGCGCGACCAAACAGAGAGAACAATGAACTTTGGTATGGTGTACCATTAATGTTCTGCGTGGTTTGTCCGTTGGGAGGTCCAAAACTTAAAGTCCACAAGGCAGGATCAACATCCTAGATTGCTTGGATTGGTAATGTAATAATTACCTCTTCTGCCTTCAATAGCTCTGCCGTAATTATTAATGGCTTCTGTACCAACCAATACTTTTAACTGGTGCTGACCAAAGGTGTTGCTGTAGTTTAAAGTGTTAGTCCACGTCCAGCTGCTGTTATAACCAAACGATTCAGTGAACGAATTCGGGTTTCTATTATTTTCCTGGTTTTCATACTGTGTAAAACTAAAAGCGTTGTAATAATAGTTATCGATAGTTCCACCAAACTGGGTGTGCGCAGTGAAGTGTTTCAGAATGTCTAATTCGGCAAACGCGTTACCAATTACCTGCCAGTCGTTACCCTTATTATTTTTCATACGGGCAAGATTTGCATATGGATTTTGTGCATTACCCAATCCCTGAGAACCCGTACCGGCAAAATTTCCCATGATGTCATAAACCGGGATCAGCGGGCTTTCGCGATAGCTGTGAGAGATGGCATTACCTTCATTCTGGTTGGTGAAACCAGGGCTTTGCCTGTAAAAAGCATATAAATTTTCGCCAATTCTGAATTTGTTTGCCACATTAAAAGTGGTATTAATTCTGGCTGAATAACGTTTTCAAGTACGTATTCAAAAGCGTTCCCTGCTGGTCAAAATAATTCAACCCAATAAAGAAGGTAGATCTTTCATCTCCCGGTGCTGGCGCTGATGTTGTGGCTTTGGATAGGGGCTGGCGAAAAAATTTCGTCAAACCAAACAGTACCTTGCTTGTTGGTTCTTGTAATTTGGTTATCGTACAGTTTGTAAGTGAGAAGGATCGGTTCTTGGATCGCCTTCCATAGCAGCTGTAGGAGTAATGTAATCAGGAATAACAGGCGTTGTGCCGGTACCCAATTGTTTATGACCGGTGTAAGACCGCTGTTGATGTAGGACTGCTGAATGGCATTGGCAGTTTCCTGCGTGTTGGCAATATTAAATCCGTTTTTAAATGGTACCTGAGCACCGTAGTAAGAATCGTAATTCAGTTTAACCTTGCCCGATCTACCACTTTTTGTAGTCACAACAACAACACCATTGGAACCACGCACACCATAAATAGCAGCAGCACCGGCATCTTTCAATACCTGGATAGATTCGATGTCGTTCACATTCAAATTCGACATGCTGCCCTGTGTGCCATCAATGATAACCAACGGCGCGGTAGAACCGATCGATGTAATACCACGAATGCGGATGTTGTGTACCGCCACCTGGTGAGCCTGATGTATAATGTTAACACCGGAAGCCTGTCCCTGCAAAGCCTGTTTCTGGCGAGCCGGTAGGAATTTGTTTCAAAGAAGTAACGTTAACTACGGCAACCGAACCGGTTATATCTTTCTTTTTCTGAGAGGTATAACCGGTAACCACGATTTCGTTCAGATCTTTTGAATTTTCTTTCAAGAGAGACACTAACGGTAGAGGTTGTTGAAATATCAGCTTCATAATCAGCAAATCCAACATAAGAAAAAACAAGTGTTTGACTTCCGGCAGGTACATTGATAGAAAATGCGCCGTTTATACTTGTAGTTACGCCTATGGATGTTCCCTTCACAACAACAGATGCACCATTAATCGGTGTATTGTCTTTAGCACTGTAAACAGTCCCGTTAACTTTTTTTTGTGAAAAAGAGCTGGAAGAAACAATGAGAAGCAGAAATGCTGCACATAGCCTTACAGCAACGCTCTATTTTTTTTGGCATAAGCAATCGTATTAAAAAATTTTAGACCGCTAAAATAGCATTTAAAATTATTTGTTAAAATATGTTATTATTTACACTTATTCCTGAACAATATTTACGTATAAATTTTCATCAGTATTGAGTTTAAGTAAAATGTAAACTACAAAGAGGAGTTAATTTATATTTTAGAAAAAATATTAACAAACAGTTAAAATAGTATAACCTCATTTATTAAGAAAGTATAGACAATTTTGCATCTGCGTTTGCTGCAAATGCCGCCTATCAGCCAGGGTTGTTACCAAATAGGGAGATTGAAAACTGGGAAACTGATTTGGCACTGAAACTTTTAGAAAACTTGGCAGAGCATAAGCTGAATGGGGACATTAGCCTCACTTTAACATCGCCCTGATGTCATCGTCGTCCTGCAGGTTGATCATTTGCCGCTGTATCCAGCTGCTTTTCCAGCTTACAAACCGGCTAAGGGGTTGTACTGTGTATCTTTTTGGGTTGGGAAGACAAGCAATGATCATCGCGGCTTCTTTGCGCGTCAGGGTTTTGGCAGATTTTCCAAAGTAGGCGCGGGCGGCGGCTTCTGTACCATAAATGCCTTTGCCCATTTCAATGACGTTCAGGTATACTTCCAGGATGCGCTGCTTTCCCCAGATCCATTCGATCATTTTGGTAAAATAAAACTCCGGCACTTTCCGCACGTAGCGCATTACGCCATCACCCTGCCATAAAAACACATTTTTGGCTACCTGCTGGCTAATGGTGCTGGCAGCGCTGCCCCGCACCCGGCTTTTTTTTCGCGGATCGGCAGAAAGGCTTTTTTCCAGCGATTTCCAGTCAAACCCGCCATGCAGGGGAAACAATTGGTCTTCGCCGGCTATCGCGGCAAGTTTTACATTGGACGAAATCTGGTCGCCGCTAACATAATCGCGCTGTAACCCGTCGCCACCTATCCAGGCAGACAGCTGGGTGATGGTGATCGGGCGGCATGACCCATTTGCAAAGCCAGCAAATACAAAAATGAAGACAGGAACAGGAACAGGAATGTGCGCATAAACCATCGCCGGAATAGAAAACCGCCTCGCTTTGGACTTTTTTGCCATGAAAAAATAAAATTAGTTGAGTTGCTTGCACCATGCGGCCTGTAAAAATACCGTACATGAGCACAAGTCCAAAAATCATTAAAATGATTCCTGAAACGCGGTCGATAATGTGAATGTTGTGCGGGGTGAGCCGGGTGCGGATTTTGCCGGCTAAAATTACCTTGCTGATGTCGGCCGCCAAAACAAACAACAAGCAGGTGGAGAATACAATGAGCCGGTATTGCGCCGGCATGGCTGCCGTGGTTTCGGCATCTTCCAGGTATGGTGGCCGAAGCGGCAAACCAAAACAAGGATACCCCGGGATTGAGCAGGTTCATGAAAAAACCGGAAAAAAAACCGGCTATCATATCGCGCCGGCGAGTAATCGGTCATCAATTTCAACTTCACCCGGACTGGGGTACTTTTTTAAAAAAAATATTGTACACGCCCAGCAAAATCAAAAACACACTGCCGGCAATGCCAATCACTTTTTCAAGACTCATGGCCTGCTTGAACAGCTGTGAGAAAATGTTACAAACGGCTACCAGCAACACATCGCTGGCCGATACGCCCGCCACAAATACAAAACCGCCTTTCAAACCATTGTTCAGGCTTTGCCGGATGATGGAAAAAATAACAGGCCCTACAGAAATACTAAGCAATAATCCTAATGCCAATCCTTTTATCAGGGCTGCAATCATCACACCTGTTTAAAATAAAAAAATAAGAAACGAATATAATGGTTTAGGCAATAGCACCGCCGTATCGACAGGGTATAAAATCCGAAATGCGTATGCCGGGGAAGAATGGGAATTGAAAATAAGAAAAGGGAAAATGAACGAACCGGCAGGCAGCACCGGCTATACAATAATGTAAGGGCAAAAAGGTGTTACACCATTTCGCCCACGAGGAACTGTTTCCAGTCTTCGAGTATTTTGCCTTTTAATACCCGCGGAAATTTATGCTGTCCGCCAACTTTGCCTTTCGACTTCATAAATTTCATGAAATGCTCTTCGGGCAGAATGTCGAGAAACACTTCTTTCAGCGCGCTTTTGCGTTCTACGCGGTAGTCGTCGTTTAGTTCTTTCAGCTTTTCGTCTATTTTGGTGCGCAGCACTTCGGTATTCACCACATCGTCGCAGCCTACATACCAGTGATGGGCAAAAAAGGAACGGTATGGTTCCCCGGCCACCGTGTATTCCGGTATGCTGATGTTGAGTTCTTCGGCTACCTGCCTGATGGCAGTGTTCATATTCTCTACGCTCAGGTGCTCGCCTACCAAACTTAAAAAATGGCGGGTGCGACCGGTAATAACAATTTCGCAGAGGTCTTTGTTGGTAAACCGGATGGTGTCGCCCAGCAGGTAACGCCAGGCGCCGCCGCTGGTGCTGATGAGCAGGGCATAGTCTTTCTTCAGCTCCACTTCGTGGATCATGAGTGCACGCGCATCGGGCAACACATTGCCTTCGGCGTCAAAATGATGCTCATCAAACGGGATGAATTCAAAAAAGATGTGTTCGTTGGTGACCAGCCGCATGCCTTGCGAATATTGCCGGTCCTGGTAGGCGATAAAGCCTTCACTGGCCAGGTAGGTTTCGATATAGATGATGGGCTTACCCAGCAGTTTTTTGAATCCTTTTTTATATGGTTCAAAACTAACGCCACCGTGTACAAAAAATGCGAGGTTGGGCCAGATGTCGTGGATGGTGTTGAGTTTGTACCGCTCTACGATCATTTCCATGCACATCTGTATCCATGCCGGTACGCCCACAATAAAGCCAATGTCCCATTCGGGCGCTTTGGCCACAATGTCTTCCAGCTTTTTGTTCCAGTCGCGCTCTTTGGCGATTTTCTTGCCGGGTTTGTAAAAAGGCTGCCACCAGATGGGCGATTTTTTGGCGGTAATACCGCTGAGGTCGCCGGCATAATAGCCCGGTCCTTTTTCAAGGTCGGTGCTGCCGCCGAGCGCCAGCCAGCCTTTGCCAAGCGATTTTACGGGAATATCAGAATAGGTGCGCAGGCTCAGCAGTTGCTTGATCATGGCTACCTTGTTGCCTTTCAGCAGGTCGTTGGTAATGGGAATGTATTTGCTTGCCGCTTCGCTCGTGCCGCTGCTCAGGGCATAGTACTTCACCTTGCCTGGCCAGCAGACATCCGATTTGCCTTCCAGCGTCTTGTACCACCACTCGTTGTAGATGGAATTGTAATTGTAAACCGGGACTTTTTCCTGAAACTTTTTACCGGCGTGTTTGCTCAATGCGATTTCATCAAAACCAAAATGTTGACCAAACTCGGTAAAGCGGGCTTTGCGCAATAATTTTTTCAAGACACGCAATTGCTGGTTCCGCGGATTGTTGAGTGGCAAGTGCAATGCTTTGGCAATACGTTGGGGCAGAGAAAAATCAAAAATTGCCATTATTCTACTACAGGTTATGTACGAAACTACACTAATTGATCAATATCACAGCAAAAGTAGCATTGTGTTGGGAAACTTTTATCACAATATTGTTATGAAAGGCGATCGCAGCGCGGTGTACGGAAACCGGTGACCAACAAGGCACTGCTAGGTGCCAACAAATAGAAACGCCGCTGTTAAAGTCAGCGGCGTTGGTTCTTTGTATGATAATTTAAATTAAGGTGCCACCAGCCGGAAGCCATTGCCATGTATATTGACAATTTCAATATTGCTGTCTTCTTTGAGGTATTTGCGAAGCTTGGCTATGTATACATCCATACTTCTGCCGTTGAAGTAGGTGTCGCTGCCCCATATTTTTTTGAGGGCGCGCTCGCGGGGCAACAAGTCGTTTTTATGCTCGGCCAGCATTTTCAGCAGTTCGTTTTCTTTGGGCGATAACGTTTGCATTTTTCCGTCGATGCCCAGTTGGCGGAGCTTCGGGTTAAAATGATAGGAGCCAAGGTCAAACTCTATGTTCTCGCTTTCTTTGTTGATTTCTTCGTTGCGCTTCAGGATGGCTTTGATTTTTGCCAGCAGCACATCGGTATCCACCGGTTTGGTGAGGTAATCATCGGCACCCAGTTTATAACCATCCAAAATGTCGCTTTTCATGGTTTTGGCGCTCAGGAAAAACAAGGGAACGTCCGGATCAATGTCGCGGATTTCTTCTGCCAGAGCAAAACCATCCATGTTGGGCATCATGATGTCGAGCAGGCAAATATCATAACGCTCACGCTGAAAGGCAGCAAGTCCCAAACGTCCGTCACGCTCCAGCGTTACATCGTAATCGTGCAGTTCCAATACATTTTTTGTCACCATTCCTAAGTTTGTATCATCTTCACACAAAAGAACCTTATATTTTTTCTCCATGATTTACAGCTTTTTAAGAATCTAAGTTATCCATTTTTGTGCCATGGACAATCTGTCATAACATTTTGTTTGCCCGGATGGCTATAAATTTGATATAAAAAAATCATGGGTTTTTTAAGGCAGGTAGCAGAATATCTTTATTTGAAAAAGCGCGATCCGGATGCACCCCGCGATACCAACATCAAATTAATGCACGGCATGAACCGCATTTCAATCCTCGTATTTCTGGCATCACTTCTCTTTTTGCTGGTCAAATTCATCATTTTACCCCTGTTCCGGTAACTTCCCGGTTGTTTTTTTTCGGGGAAATATCTGCTGCCGCTTTTACAACCCGGCGTAATAATCGTACCCTCTTTCAGCCCAATAGTCTGGTGGTTTCCGGTCGCTGAAATATAAAAAGCCAATGCACTTGAGGTTTTTGATCCCATATTTTACGGGGATGATGAGGCGCAGCGGGAAGCCATGTTCGGGCGTCAGGGGCGCGCCGTTCATTTCGTAGCACAGCATCGTTTGCGGATGCAGCGCACTCTGCATGTCGATTCCCACATAATATTTCTTGTCGGGCGTTAGCAAACCGATGAATTTTTTCTGCGTGTATTCCTGCAGGTGAAAGGCACTGAGGAAAGTTGCCAGCGGCACGCCGCTCCAATGTTGCACCTGGCTCCAGCCTTCAATGCATTTGAAATCGAATACGATGTCTTGCTTGGGCAATGCCCGGATGTCGGCAAGGCTCACAGGTTGCCGGCTGCCATCCGGTTTCATCACGTTGAGCTGCCACTCGTCGCCGTTGATGTTGTGGTGCAGGCCGGTTTTTCCATTCACGCGCACGTGCTTCGCCGCATCGGCAGGGGAGTAGGTCTTTGCGAGGCGATGTGGCGAAAAAGCACCGGAAAAAATCTGCTCGTTTGTTTGCAAGGTATTGCGCAGCGGTTGCAACGCGCCTTTCTCCAACGGCTGCCGGTTCAGCCATTTCCAGGCAGCGATGCCGCCGGCATTTGCCAACACAAAAACAAAAAAAGAAAAAAACGTGCGCCGGCGAATCTTGTGTTCCGGTTCCTGTTGCGTGCGGTTGAAAAAATCAGTTGGTTTCATCGGTTTCGATTTGGGGAGTTTGCGATGCGGAAACATCGGGATAGATCTTGTTGGGAATGATTTCAAAACCGGTAATCATCGCCGCAAAATTGCGCCAGCCCGCTTTTATTACTTGCAGGATGTGAACCACAAAAAAGAGTACAAAACCAATGGTCAGGATAAAATGCACGGTGCGCGCCGATTGGTAGCCGCCAAACAAAGCGGTGAGCCAGCCCATTTGCACCGGTTTATAAATGGCAAGCCCCGTTAGTAACGAGCCGGCGCCCATGACAACGATCAATGTATAGGCGATGCGTTGCGCCGCATTGTATTTTGCCTGCGGCGGTTGTGTTTTCCGGATGTGAAGATCGAAGAGCAGCACCTGCCATGCTTCTTTGTAAGAATGTTTATTGGGCAGCAGGTAGCGCCACTCGCCTGACAATGCTGTATACAACACATACAGGAGTCCATTAATGAGGAACAGCCACATGAATGCAAAATGAAAACTCATGCCCGTTGCCAGGTGATACGGAATGTGCAGGGCTTTGTAAAACGCATCGGGGAAAAACGAAAATACCCTTGTGCTGCCAACCGAAATGTGATATGGATCGTAAGCCCAGTAAATGAGCAGCCCGCTCCAGATCATGATGGTGAGCAGCGGAAAATGAATCCAGTGAAACCAGCGGATTGCCAGCGGATGCTTCCTGAGAATGGTTTTCATAATTGAAAAGGTAATTCATATACGAGAATTGGATCCACGCCAATCTTTGTTTATACAATAATTAAGAATTCATCCTGTTTTTCCCCGTGTTAGCGGTCGCGCACTTTGAACATCGGTTAATGCCGGCATGTGACCGGCCGACTGAAGAAATCCTGATTCGTTAACCCGGCAGCGACCTGTTGAAGAACTGAAGAATGAAAACACACCAGGCTTCGTATTTCAAACCAATATTTAAATGTCCTTATCGCAAGATTATCAGCCTTCTTTCGTTGTAAAGAAGTACCAACTAAAGGGCACCACATCATGCTGAAAACCATTTTTGCTTTGCTATTGCTACCGCTTTCCCTTCCGCTTTTTTCGCAGAAATATAGGACCGCCGCTGGTTTGCGGCTCGGCGGTGGCATTGGCATTACGGCACAGCAGGCATTGTGGGGTCATTACACGGCGGAAGTGCAATGGCAAAAAGGGTTTACCAACAACCGCACAATCATCACTGCCCTGCTTGAGCAGCACCACGGCATTCTTTCAAAAGGGACAAACTTTTATCTCGGCATCGGTGCGCATGCCGGTAGCGATGACGCTGTTGGGAAAGAAAAGGCAGGCGCTACAGTCTTTGGATTGTCAGGCATTGGTGGTATGGAGTTTACCCTGGGAAGAACCATCCTGTCTGCCGACATCAAACCGGTGATCAATCTTTCTGGTGCCAACCGGATATTGGAAACACAGACGGGTGTTTCATTCCGGTATGTGTTTATCAAAGCACCAAAGAATACGCCCAAATGGATGTTTTGGAAAAGAAAACAGAACAAGCAGAAGGAGTAAGAAAATTGCAGAACGTTGAGTTGGCTTATATCGGTTGTTGGGGACGTTGGGCGGTAACGTCAATGTGGTTTGCGGGTAGCAGACCTGTTTTCAAACTTTCCGCTGTTGGTGTTCTTCAATGACGATCCCTGTTGGTCGAAACGTTAGCCTTGGCACATTTTGAACAGATGAAAAATCCGGTCTGTGACCTGTTGTACCTTTTCTTCGAGGTGCGCTGCGCTAATATCCCGAAGAAAAGGGCAGATCCAAAAGTTACAAACAAGACGGTCAAACATTGAGTAATATCCTGTACCCCTGTTCCCTCAATGCCATCGAAACAACCGCCGCCCGCAAACAGCTGTATGAACGAATGGTGGCGAAAGAAAAGATTCGTGTTCAACAAGCATGAAATACAGATAAGTTACAAGTCCAAACAAATCATAATCAAGAATTGCCGCAACAATGCGCTTTTTCAAGTTAACCTTGGTTGTAAATGTCAAGATTTGAATAGCAGGCGGGGCTTTGTGAAGGTGTGAAATCAGCATTCTGTCTACCCTAAACCGCTGCCCGGCTATTGCGTCATCTGCTACAACTTATTTTCTACTTTCCATCAACCCATTCATTATTTTCTTTATTTACATCTGGCAATATATTCTCCGGGTCAAGTGTTACTCTATTAATTTTACTTGTAGAAGGATATTTGAACATCCAGGTTTCTCCCTGCTGCCAGATTTCTACCGGCAATTTAAGAATTCCGGTTTCCCCATTACTTTGCTGCACTTTTACAAATACAGGCATGATCATTTTTCCTTTGTTTTCGATGCTTATCAAAGCCCCTTTTGCGGGATCATTGTCAACATACGCCACCTTGGTAAGGCCTGGTCGAGCGTCCAATTGGTAAAGAACCATTCTTTCCAAAACCAATTTAGATCTTCGCCTGCGGCATTGTTGATGCATTTAAAAAAGTCGTACGGAGAAGGATGCTTAAATGCCCAGGCTTCCGTATATTTTTTAAAGGCAAAATCAAAACGATCTTTTCCTACAATATGGTACCGTAACAATTTTAAGCCATATGCGGTTTTATTGTAGTAGGCGCCGAAGCCTGTAACCAAACTCTCAGTCATAGCCACTGGCCCCATCATTAAAGGTTGCCGGTGAAACGGGAGGCTGTCGATATCAAGATTCGCCCAGGAGATTTTATTGGTGAAATATGGATCATGTTCGTATTCGCCCCCGTTAAAAAACTCCTTTGCATCGTGATTAATAAAGGTGTTTACCCCTTCATCCTGCCAGGGATATTTCCGTTCATTTGAACCTACAATCATAGGATACCAGCTATGGCCGATTTCGTGGGCGATCACAAACCATAAGTAGGCATTCTTTTCCTGGTAACCATTAAAAGTTAAACCCGGGTACTCCATTCCTGAAATGGGCCCGCCTATACTGTATGCAGTGTTCCAGGGAAACTCAAAATATTTTTTTGAGTATAGTTCTACGCTGCTTTTCAGGTATTCGGTTGATCTTTTAAACCCATCAATTACATCGCTTTCAGGCGGGTAAGCCGACATGGCCATTGCTTTTCTACCGCTGGGCAAATTGATCTTGGCAGCATCCCAAACCATTCCTTTGGAAGCGGCAAATGCTACATCTCTGGTGTTCTTCATGGTAAAATGCCAGGTGAGATCATTTTTAGCAGTTGGTCTTGCTCCCGGTGTTCCTATTTCATTCGCCTTGATGATATACACAGGTTTATCGCTGTTGGCAGCCAGTGCAAGCCGTTTTATTTGTTCTCCCGTTAATACTTCCGTTGGGTTTTGCAAATCTCCCGATCCATAAACAATCATTCCTGCGGGAGCGGTAATGTAATAGTCGAAATCTCCATATTCACAATAAAACTCGCCCTTGCCTGTATAGGGCAACGTATTCCATCCTTCAAGATCATCGTACACACTCATGCGTGGGTACCATTGCGCTATTTCATATATCTCACCTTTGTCGGTATGCATTCTTCCCATACGGTCGGAGCCATAGTGGGGAATGATAAAACGATAGTTGATTTTGATGGATAATTTCCCGCCATTTGCAGCCAACGGCTTGGTCAGCCGGAGTTGCATACGGGTATCGTCGATCTCAGGTTGCACCGTTATATGTTTTGCCAAGATAGGTGAGGCTTACACCTGAGACCTCCATGCCGCTGGTAAAGTCTTTTGTTACAAACCTGCTGTCGGACGTAGTTGCCATCGACGTACCTCTCGAAGTAGTGGTGAATAGATTTTGTTCTAACTGTAACCATACATAGTCCAGTTCATCCGGGCTGTTATTGGTGTAGGTGATCGTTACATCGCCGGTTATGCTGGTATCTTTTTCACTTAAGGTGGCATGAATTACATAATCTGCTTTGTTTTGCCAATACATCGGGCCGGGTGTACCGTTGGCAGATCGAAAGACATTTGAAGCCGGCGGGTTAAAAGCAGGTAAGAAGAAATCTTTAGGGTTATACGTTGTATTGATGCCCGTTTCCTGTGCCAGCAGAATTCCAACGCTTAATATTTGCAGACTGAATAGAAGGAGTTTTTTCATATAGTTGTTTAAGAAAAAAATAGTTGATGTTTCGTAAGATATGATAAGTTGACAGCATGTTGTGCGAATTTTGATTCATACTTCCCCTGATCTTAAAAGAAACTGTTGCAGTGCATCCAGGCGGATTCAAGTTTCTATTGTACGTTATAAACCAAAGCTGTACTACTTCGTCACGCGCAACTACGGGCAATCTCCTGGTCGGCGGTAGTATTTGTCCATTTCCATTTAAGACTGTCAGATTGGAGGCATCGGCTTCATTGCTAATGCCATAAAATTTGCCCAACTGTTGAAGTTTGGAAGTATATAAAACGATAACTGACCTACTATAAAAATGACCAAACAGGTTGACAATGTTGTTGTCTCTTTTTTGTTCCTGTAATCGACAAAGAGCAAATACAACAGTATCAAATCGATAAGCAGAAATGAAATGATGTAGGACGAAATTCCGCCTACGCTTCTTATTCCTAAATTGATTGCAATGAACCGGTCTAATGTTGGACTTAGGAGTATCAATGCAGTTGCAAGCATATACCTTGCATGTTTGGTTGCTTTCTTTCGATACTTTATGGCCAATGAATAGAAAATGATAAACCAGATGATAGCGATAAATGCAGCTGGATTCTGGGATGCCTTTTTTAAAATAACAAAGTGACTGATATTTTGCATACCGCCAGCAACCTCGCTTCGCAAATTCTCTATTTTTCGATAATATTCATTCCTTGCCAACAACCAAGAAGTTATCAAGACCAATGGAACCAGGATATAACTTGCTTTGCCCAATAGTTTATGGACAGATAGCTTCTTATACTTTATCAAAAAAGGCTGTGCAATCAGCATTAAAATCCATAATGCCAAAAACACAAAATGAATGTGAATGATGTTTGATGTTGGTGCAAACAGCTTTGAGAAGTACGTTGTATAAAATCCGGCAAAGGCAAATACAATCAACAACAAGAACCAATACCCTAAATTGTTATAATTAAAACTGTATCGTTTCATGTTATTGTTTTGGTCATTTTTCCAAACGTTACATCCAACGAACACGGCTTGCTGCTATGGGCCGCATTCAATTTAAGTCCTTTATATAATTGCATATCTACTGTCCAAAGTTTGCCTTGTAAATGTGTTGCCAATGTAACAAAAGGTGTATCATTTGGGTCAATTGATTTTAAAATAGTTTCAGTTTTTAGCAAAAGTTCTTGCGGTAATAACCTTTCGTCAATGAAAATAAGATTGGTTGTTACAAAGCCTGCAAGCTCTGTCAGCTCAACGTTTGTCAGTTTAGTCAGCTTTAAAAGTTTGTTACGATGTCTTTGAATTTCTACACGTAGATAATCGCAGGTATACAATTGAAAATGTTCTTTTCCGTTAAGAAGGATTTTGCCAATTCTACTACTTGAATTTAAAATGGCGCTAAAAACTATGTTTGTATCAACAATGATTTTCACTGTATAAGTTTCTTTCTGTTTTTAGTCCACCATTTAGAATTCACTTGAGTAGCAAGTTTATCAACTTCGGTTTGGTCAACATTAAATTTAGACGTCAATTCCTTGTAGCGTGCATAGTTCAAAAAATCCTGCAAATCTTCAGTGTCAACAGTAGCAGGAAGTCGGATGATTTCTTCTTTATTTGTTCTTTTGACTAACATTTGATTGTTTTTGCAAAAGTTGATCACTTCTGTCCTGCTTTTACAAGGTAAGAGATGTTAAAAAAGGTGACGCACAGTGTACAAATATTGCCGATGGTTAGGTATTCATTGAACGTCCCGCCTGGCAACTGAAGCTCAATTTAATACAATTGTTTAAAGTTTGTTCTTGTGCTCAACAGAATTCCGTCAAGCCGGGATGATGCTGATAATGATTTGCTGCCGATTGCTCCAACGTCCCGCCCAACTATTGGCAATACCCCTGTTAGCGGTAGTTTTGTAAGGCATCGGAAAATCAATAAATTGATTAAGGACTAATCAATATTAGCTTTAAATACCCTGATAAAATTTCCTCCAAGGATTTTTTCAATTTCACTTTTATTATACCCTCTTTTAATCAGACCCTTTGTAATGTTTGGAAACTTTGAAACATCTTCCAACTCATGTGGCGAATAGGGAATGCCGTCAAAATCAGAACCCAATCCCACATAGTCTACCCCTACAAGTTTAACAATATAGTCAATATGGTTTAGCATCACAGATAATGGTGGCAGTATATCCTTTAATTCGTTAGCATACTTTGCTCTAAACAAGGAACCGATTGAAGAACTGCTCCAATTTAGTTTTCGCAGAGAGTCGACTTCATCTTTGTGTTTTACTCTAAAAGGTTCAAACTTTCTAATGTAAGCGCTGTCCAACAACAAAGGGAGAAAGTTTATTTGAATAACCCCACCGTTTTTTGCAATTGCCTTTATTTGTTCATCTTTTAAATTCCTGAAATGTGGACTAATGGTATACACACTACTGTGCGAAGCAATTACCGGCTTTGTGGTTGTTGCCATTACATCCCAAAACGTTTGTTCACCCGAATGACTTACGTCTATCATCATGCCCAGTTCATTCATAAGCTTTACCACTCGTTTTCCAAAGTCAGTAAGTCCTTTTTTCCGGTGTATGTTGCTGTCAGCTTCATCAGCAGCTGATGTAGCCCAGGAAGTAGAGTTATTCCATGTTAAGCTTACATAACGGGTTCCCCGTAGAAACAAACTATCCAGATAATAGAGGCTATCTTCTATCATGTGACCACCTTCTACGCCTATGATACCTGCAAGTTGATTCAGTTTCACTGCTTGCATAAGCTCTTGAGGGTTTCGTACGATTACGAATTTATCTGAATTGCGCCCGGCAATAGCGTACAATGAATCGATTTCGATATTTGCAAACTTAAAAGCCGTGTCTTTTCCAAAAGTTTCACCGCAGAATACTGAAAACACCTGAACATCTACACCACCTTCTTTGAAACGCCTAAAATCGGAATGCACCCTTCCTGACAAATTATCTTCCATATGCATTCCCCTCATCACGGCTGCTCCCAATACATCATTATGAGTATCTACAACAATGGCTTTTTTGTGTAGTCTTTTAAATTTCTGTGCATTGCTTACAACAGAAAGCAACAAAAGAAAAAAACCAAAAAAACGTTTCATTTTTTGTATTTACAGCCCGCAATAAATTGACGCTAATCTCATGAAAGCGTACTTTTTTTAGTACAGTACTGTTAAAATCAAGATTATAAGTAGATGAAAATTGCTGTTATAAATAGTCATAGTAACAAGTAATTGAGGTTTGAAATAAAATAACCGCTAACGGACACGGCTTGGCGATGTGGCGGTATTTGAAAATCGTCAGCCCGTAACCGCTGCTAAATTTATAAATAAAAGTTCATTGTTTATTCTATTGCTCGGCGTTATTCGTCGGCTGGAACTGAAGCCGAATAGCGAACAAAAAGTTGAGCATATATTCGTCGCCCCGCCATATTGCCAAACCGCCTGTTAGCGGTAGTTATGGTCATGGTACGTTGCCTAATGACTTTGATAATTCAATCATCCACCAACCTCCTGTGAAAAAATTCGCCACCAATACTATGTAAGCCATTAACCAATAAAATATTTTCTCTCTCCAAGTTGTTTTCTCAATTTTTATAATCGTAATGATGAACAATATTAAAATGCCCAGTAATAAAATTGCAGCAGGACTTGTAGTGTCTAAGTTATATTTATACTTTGTTGAAGTAGGTGTCACAAGTGTCATGTCCTGGAAAATGAACGGTGCTTCTGAATAAGTTAGAGTATTTAAAGCCGTCTGTTTACTTGTCGTGGCAAGTTGGTTAAACTTATGTGAGGCATTAATAAAGAGAAATGAGAAATAAATATGAACTAATGTGAAAGCAAGAGCAACAATCCAATATTGTGTTAACTTAAAAGTTATTCCTTTAAAATCAAACTCTTTTTTTCTCCTTGAAACTTGAGGGTTGAAACGAAAGTGCAACTCCTGCACCATACATATAAAGTAGGCTAAAACTATCGCCTCTGCTTATTAACCCCTTTATTAAATGTTCAAGAGTTTTATCGTCCATTCTTAAAAGATTTCTTTTTGATGTAAGAAAATAGACTTGCAAAAATTGTATAAACAACTGCAATTATCGCAATCGCTACAATACCCCAAAGTGCAGTTTTCAACAAACTCCAAATAAAGTCAACTGGGTCAAATGAGCCTACATTCATAAAGTGTCAATTTAATTACCGCTAACGAACAGGTATTGCCGATGGTTGGGTATT